>PABB01000023.1 GCA_002702655.1 Planctomycetaceae bacterium | reverse complement strand
ATGCTGGCCGCCGCCGCAGTCCTGATCGCAACGCGAGCTGCGCACAAACCGAGATCACACGGCAACCAAAATGCAAACTAACTGAACTTGACGCGCACGCCGTGGGAGCAACGCAGTGAAGCGGGCAATCTTGTTAGTTGTTTGCGCAATACAACATGGTACACCCATGAGCTTGGCGCGCGAGGGAGTGCGGCCTGTTGGATGGAATTCGTCTTTGACGGGGGGTAGTTGATGCGTCGGCGAGAGTTCCTGCGCGTTGTGGGTGGAACAGCAATCACGACAACGACTGCTCCGCGCTATCTCTTGGCTGCCGATCAGCAGTTACCTTCAACGATTGTTTCCGACGGAGTACTCGTCGAAGCCGCGTCCTTTGATGACTTTGGGGGCTGGAAGCTCGACACTCAACACTACCAGCAAATGGGCGGATGCTACCTGCTTGCCCACGGGATGGGTCGACCCGTCGCCAACGCGACGACGACGACTCGGCTCCCCGCCGCGGGCAGTTGGCACGTGTGGGTCCGCACCCGCGATTGGTGCCCCGGCAATTGGGATTCGCCGGGTCGGTTCCGCGTTCGAGTGGACGGCAAGACCCTGAAGCCGGATTTCGGTGCCGACCGGAAGGAGTGGCACTGGCAAGAAGGGGGGCGGGTCGACGTGTCCGATCCGACCAAGGTGGGCGTCGAGCTCCAAGACCTAACCGGATTCGACGGCCGATGCGACGCCATCTTCTTCGCGCGGGCCGAGGCGCCCGAGCTCCCGTCGAACGACTTAGTCGCGCTGTCCAATTGGAAGGATCGCCTCCGCGGGCGAGCTGACCAGGATGTCGCCGAGCGCCAATTCGATCTGGTGGTCATCGGTGGCGGGATCGCCGGGTGCGCCGCAGCGCTCGCCGCAAAATCCCGCGGGCTGTCCGTGGCGCTCATCCAGGACCGGCCCGTTTTCGGCGGAAACGCGAGCGAGGAAGTCCGCGTCCACACGCTCGGCATCCCCGGCCAAGGCGAGACGTTACTACGCACCATCGACACGCCGCATTACCCCAATGGCCACGCCGATGCGATCGAAGCGCAGCAAAACCGGGAAGCGACACTCGCGTCTTCGGGAGTCGACCTGTTCCCGCACCATCTGGCGATCGGACTCGAACGTCAGGACGGTCTGATCGCGAGCGTCGAAGCGCGGGAAGCAACCTCCGGGCGAATCACTAGGTTTAAGGCGCCGGTGTTTGTGGACGCTACCGGCGACGGCTGGCTCGGGCACTGGGCGGGAGCCGAGTGTCGCTACGGGCGGGAGTCGCGCGACGAGTTTGACGAGGGCTGGAGCAGCCAGGGAGACCTGTGGAGTCCGACTCGCCCCGACGGCCGGGTGATGGGAACCAGCGTCTTGTGGAATTCCCGGCAAACGGATCGTCGCGTCGATTTCCCCGAGGTCCCCTGGGCCATGCCGGTGGCCGGTCAGCATGCCGCTTCCGCAGGCGAGTGGCATTGGGAATACTCGTCGCCCGACCTGCACCAGATTGACGACGCCGAACGCATGCGAGATCACCTATTCCGAGCCATCTATGGGTCGTTTGCCAATGCGAAGAAACGCCCGAATAACGCGACGCGCGAGCTCGCTTGGGTTGCGTTCGTGGCCGGGAGACGTGAGTCGCGAAGGATTCTCGGCGACTACATTTACACCATGCGCGACATGACGGAACGCCGCACGTTTGCTGACGCAGTCGTTGAAGAGGTTCGCGCCATCGATGCACACTACCAACGCAAGCAGACCGGAGCCAAAGAGGACTTCCTCTCGGAAGCCATCTTCCGGAATACGGGCGGTAAGTATTACGTGCCGTTCCGCTGTCTGTACTCGAAGGACATTGCTAACTTGATGATGGCCGGCCGCTGCTTCAGTTGCTCTCACATCGGACTCTGCGGCCCGCGTGTGATGAAGACCTGCGGGCAGATGGGGATCGCCGTCGGATACGCGGCGGCGCTCTGCAAGCAACACACTGCGACGCCGAGAATTGTCGGCGCCCGGCACGTTGGCGAGCTTCGCGAACTGATTGGCTACGCTTAGGATGCGGCATCTCGTCAATTTCAGCCTGCTATTCGTGTTCGCGGCGCTGGCAATCAGCGGTTCCATGTTGTTCGTACTGCCGTTTACATTGAAGGTGGTGCGCGTTCACATCCTCTTCGCTCTTGCGACCGTCGGTCTGGTTGTCTTGCATCTTGCTTCAAGGCTGTCCTACTTCCGCAGTTCGTGGCGCCCGCGTGCGCAGGGAGGTCTGCGGACCTACGCGGTTGCATCCCTTGCCGTGACAGGAGGACTGTTGCTGGCGGCCGCTGCAAATTGGCGCCCGGTCGATTGGCTTGTCGAGCAAGGCTACGAATCGCGCTGGCGAAGAGAGATCGTGCGGCCTTCGGCATTGGCCGGGTTTCATTGGGAGGATGCCGAATCGCTGATCGTCTCTCGGGCTCCTGCCGACGACAATGACCTGCGGGTCTCGCTCCTCGTCAGGCTTGCGCAGCGCATCCAACCGCCGCCCGCAATCGCGGTATGGGCAGAGACAACCGCGGGGGCGATGATCGAAACGCTGTACGTCGACCCCCGCGTGGCGTACTCCGACCACCCCAGTTGGTACGGCGCGCCTATCGACCGCTCTGAGGTCTTGCCGATTTGGCGGCGTCGATACGCACTGGTGTCGGGCATGGCAGTGGACGGAAACGTCGACGCAACTACAGGCGCTACGCCGCGGCACAGCTTCTCGTTGGACGACTACCTGATTGCGGACAAGGAAGACGCGATCATCATATGCGTCGAACTCAACGCGGGCCATGACCCCAATGACGCGTATCCGGATCCCCGGTTAGGCCAACCGTCGCTTTTGTACACCGCCTATCTCGAACCTCATTCGGAAGAGCCGTATGCGATTCTTAAGTTGACGGCGCACGGCGGCGACACGCATACGGGCGTTCCGCGCTACGACCTGCATGGAATCACTACGGCAAAGCAGCTAGTTGACTTGCTTCTCGCTAAGGTCGAGTTGCATAGCGACTGAACCTGTTAGCTGGATTACCGATGACTCTTTCTCCAGCTGGGAACACCTTGCCTATTTCATTGTCTCTGTCGGTCGTTTGGCAGGACTTCCGTGCCTCGCGTGAAACCATCTACATTCCTGCGAATCCTGCGGGCGAGCCCGAGAGCGATCTGCTGGTCCTTGAGCAGCAAGTCTCTCACGGGAGCAGCGGCGCCCTGAATTCCCGCCCTGTCATCCAATCGTTTGACGCCGCAATCCAACCGCTGTGGAACTTCGATGAGTTGCTGGCAATCGAACACCTGAATTCCAGCAGACCGCTTGACTCTGGCAGGCCTGACCTAATGGCGTCTGATGCAACCTCGATAACCCGCTCGTCTACCGCAATTGCGTGCTCAAATAGAGTTGGTCTCGAAGTCCACGTGGGATTTCAGTCGCTTCCATAGCTTGCTACATGCAACAACTGTCTTGCCTTATGCTGAAGCGATCTACTCGTTTCGCTGGCTCTCGATGGTACTTACAGAAATGAAGTCCACGCTTGCAGGTCCCCAGAGCGCTCGCGCCTGTCGCGAGACCATTGAGATCCTCACGTATCCGGTCGGCGAACCCGATCCCAACCCCATGTTTCAGGAGAAACGGGTTTATCAGGGAAGCAGTGGCACCGTCTATCCGTACCCCGTTGTCGAGTCGGTAGTCGACACGTGTGAACCGCGGCCATACGACGCCATGTTCCTGGAGAACGACTATCTGAAGGTCATGATCCTGCCCGATCTGGGCGGGCGCGTGCAGATGGCGCTCGACAAGACGAACGACTACCACTTCGTCGACTACAACCGCGTGATCAAGCCCGCCCTGGTTGGCCTGGCCGTTCCGTGGATCAACGGGGGGATCGAATTCAATTGGCCGCAACACCTACGCCCGAGCACGTGTCATCCGGTCGATGTCGAGATGCGCAAGAACGCCGGCGGATCGGCAACCGTCTGGTGCTGCGAAATCGACAGCATGGTCGGCACGAAGGGGATGCACGCTTTCGCGCTGCAACAGGGGCGCGCCTACCTGCGAATCGACGTGCGGTTGTTCAATCGGACGCGGGTGCCTGAGGCCTTTTTGTGGTGGGCCAACCTGGCGGTGCACGTCGACGAGCACCCTCAGTCAATCTTTCCGCCCGACGTAACCGCTATAATGGATCACGGCAAACGCGGCGTGAGATCCTTTCCGATTGCCACGGGCGAGTACTACAAGGTCGACAACGCGCCGGGCACGGACATCAGCCGTTACAGAAACATTCCCGTGCCGACATCTTACATGGCGTATCGCTCCGACTACGACTTTGTTGGGGCGTACGACTATGGCCGGCAGGCGGGTCTGCTGCACGTGGCCAGCCGTCAAGTGTCGCCGAGCAAGAAGCAGTGGACCTGGGGGTGCGGCGACTTTGGCCAGGCATGGGACCGCCACCTGACCAACGAGGACGGCCCCTACGTGGAACTGATGTGCGGCGTGATCACCGACAATCAACCCGATTTCAGTTGGTTGGCGCCTGGCGAAGAGCGCGCCTTCACGCAGCATTTCATGCCTTACAAGGGCGTAGGCGTCATCAAAAATGCCACGATCGACGCGGCGGTCGGGCTGGAGGCGGCCGATGGCATCGCTACAGTGCGGGCCTATACGACGGCGCTTCGTCCTGGGGCTCGTGTGACGCTCGCCGCCCAAGGCAGTACGCTGCTGGAGGCGGAGTTCGATGGCGACCCGCGTACGTCGTACTATCGCGAGGCGTTGCGGCGCGACGCCGGCGACCTTCGGTGCAAAGTCGCGCTCGGGCGACTGCTGTTCCGCCGCGGCTTGTACGTCGAGGCGGAACAGCATTACCGCGCCGCGGTCGAGCGCGCGACGCGGCACAACCCCAAGCCGATCGATGGCGAAGCGTTCTACGGATTGGGATTGAGTTTGATTGCTCAACGTGAGTTCAACTCTGCCGAAGCCGCACTGCACAAGGCGGCCTGGAACGCGGCATGGCAAGACGCCGCCTGGTACCAGTTGGCTCGGCTGGCGATCGGCGATGCTCGCTGGGGCGAAGCGGAAGCGTTGCTGCGGCGTTGTCTGGACCGCAACGGCGGCCACCACCACGCCGTTCACCTGCTGCTATGTACGCTCTTGCAGCGGGGCGCGGTGGATAAGGCCAACCAGCTGGTCGAGGCGGAGTCGGCTCGCGATCCGTTCAACGTGGGCGTGTTGTTCGAGCGGGCGTACGCTGCAGACTGGCAGTGGGACGTATTCCAACAGCGGATGAGCGGCAACATGCACAACGACCTGGAACTTGCCAACGACTACGCTGCGGCCGGGCGCGACGAGCGGGCGGCTGCGGTGCTTCTCTGCTATCTCGAACGCCATGCAGCGGAGTCGGACGATCCGCTATTGCTCATCCATTTGGCGGCCGTCCAGCGGCGCAGCGGCGACTCGGTCGGCGCCGACGCCACGCTCGCCGCGGCGGCTGGCGCCGCACGACGCGGGTTCTTTCCCAACACGCTCTCCGACTTGGCCGTGCTGGAAGCAGCCGTCGCCGCTTGCCCCGACGACGCCAGGGCCCGCTGCGATTTGGGCAACTTACTCTATAGCAAGCGCCGCTACGACGACGCGATTTGCCACTGGAAGCGGGCCGCCGAGGCCGACCCGACGTTGGCCCAGCCGCGGCGCAATCTCGGGCTGGCGTACTTCAACAAGCGGCGCGACCTCGAAGCCGCCTGGCAGTCGCTTAGCGAAGCGTTTCGTCTCAACCCGCGCGATGCGCCCGTGCTGTTCGGATTGGATCAACTGGCCAAGCGGCTCAATCACGACCCGCTGCAGCGACTTGAGCGACTGCAGGGCCACGAGTCGTGCGTCGCCGCGTGCGACGACTTGACCATTGAATTGATCGCTCTGCTGAACCAGCTGGGGCGGCACGAGGACGCGCTCGATGCGCTGCTCGCGCGGCACTTTCACCCGTGGGAAGGTGGCGAAGGCAAGGCGTCGGCCCAGTACGTGCTCAGCCTGACCGAGTCAGCGCGGCAAGCGCTCGCCGACGGGCGGTGGGACGACGCCGACGCACTTTTCCGCCGAGCATTTGATTGGCCTCACTCGCTGGGCGAGGGCAAGTTGGCCGGCATTCACGTAAACAATGTGCACTACCTGCTCGGACTGGCCGCCCGCGGCGCTGGACGCGAGGACGACGCCCAGCGGTGGTTGCAGTTGGCAAGGGACGGTCTCTCCGAACCCGCCTCTGCACAGTACTACTGCGACCAACCACCGGAAACCATCTTCTACCAAGGTCTTGCTTGGCGAGCTATGGGCGATGAGGTCCAAGCTTGCAAGCGGTTTGAGAAACTCATCCTCTACGCCGACGCCCATCAAGACGACGAGTGCCACATTGACTTCTTCGCCGTGTCGTTGCCTGACTTCCTGGTGTTCGACGCCGACCTGAATCTCAAGCACCAGTTGCGTTTTCGGTTCATGCGTTCACTGGGGCAGATCGGTCTGCACCAGTTTGACAAAGCTGTCGCCGAGTTGGAGCGAATCCTCGCACTCGACGTCAATCACATGAGGGCACTTATGCACTTGCGGCTATGCGATAGCGCCGCTCGTGCCGCCAGCTGACCCATCTATTCCTCCCGCTGCTCGGTGTTCATCGCAGCTAGCTTTGACTGACTGGAAATTCTCTCAATGCATCACTTTCGTATTGCGACCTGGAATTGGCTGGCAGCTACGGCGATTGCCGTGACATCGGGTCCGGCAATCGTCTCCGCGGCAGCCGCCGCCGACGCGATCGATCTGTCGGGCCCATGGCGCCTCGCGCTCGATCCGGACGACGCCGGCAAGGCCGCCGGATGGCAAGACCTCGCCGTAAGCGCTCCTTACGACCACACGGCGCAGGTGCCCGGCTCGCTCGACGCGCAGCGAATCGGCCCTCCAGTCAGCTTACAAACGTCCTGGATTGGCGAGTGGTCTCGCAGCGACTATCGCGATGGTCAGCAATACGCTTCCTATCGTCCGCCTCACGAAGTCAAGTTGCCCTTTTGGCTAACCCCCGAGACGCACTACGTCGGTCCAGCTTGGTATCGTCGCACGGTGTCCATCCCCGCTGAATGGGCCCAGCGGCGAGTGGTGCTGCACATCGAGCGATGTCATTGGGCGGTCAGGGCGTGGCTCGACGGCCGGGAGATTGGCACGGGCGAGTCGCTGTCGACGCCCAACGAATTCGACCTGACCGGCCATGTCGCACCGGGCGAGCACGAACTGGTGTTGTGCATCGACAACCGCCTGCTGCTGAATGTCGGGCCGAATTCTCACAGCGTCTCGGATCATACTCAGGGCAATTGGAACGGCGCGATTGGCGATATTGAATTGCGGTCGACGCCCCGCACTTGGGTGGAACATTGCCGGATGGATCCGGTCGTTCAAGACCGGGACGCGCGTGCTACGCTAAAGATTGGCAATCTCAACAAGGGCGAGGTTCGCGGCACGGTGACAGTCACGGTGACGCCGCGGGACGGCGCCCAATCCGTCGTCACCAAGGTCGACTACGCCGTACCCGCCGGCGGAGGCGAAGTGATGCTTGTGTGCGACTTGGGGCCCGATACCAAGCCGTGGGACGAGCACGCGCCTCATCTGTACGATGTCAGGGCGATCTGGACACCCGCCGGCTACGAGACGGCGGAGACGCACTCGATCACGACGAGCTTTGGGCTGCGCGAACTGGGAGTCGTCGGCACGCAGATCACGCTCAACGGCATACCTCGGTTCTTCCGCGGCACGCTTGATTGCTGCGTGTATCCGCTCACAGGATACCCTCCGATGGACATCGACGGTTGGCGGCGCATCATTCGCACCTGCCAGTCACACGGCCTCAACCACATTCGCTTCCACTCCTGGTGTCCGCCGGAGGCCGCATTCGCCGCAGCCGACGAACTGGGGTTCTATTTCCAAGTCGAATGCCCCTCGTGGGCGAATCAGGGAGTTCAACTCGGCGCCGGCGAGCCTCTCGACGGGTATTTGTACCGGGAGGCCCGGCGGATTCTGGACGCTTACGGCAATCATCCGTCCTTCGTGCTGTTCGCGTACGGCAACGAACCGGACGGCAAGAACCAGAACGATTTTCTGACCAAGTGGATTCAGCACTTCCAAGGTCTGGACGACCGGCGACTCTACACCGGCGGATCGGGCTGGCCGATGATCGAGGCCAACGAGTATCACGTCACGCCGCACCCCCGCATCCAGGCGTGGGGCGAGGGGCTCAAATCCCGCATCAACGCCAAGCCCCCCGAAACGCAGTCCGACTACGGCGCGTACGTCGCCCAGTGGCAGGCGCCGGTCATCTCGCACGAGATCGGCCAGTGGTGCGTCTACCCAAACTTTGTCGAAATTGCCAAGTACACGGGGCATCTGAAGGCGAAAAACTTCGAGATCTTCCGCGACTTCCTCAAGGAGGCCGGGATGGGCGAGCAAGCAATGCAATTTGTGAAGGCGTCCGGAAAGCTGCAGACGCTGTGCTACAAGGAGGACATCGAATCGGCGCTTCGCACGCCCGGATTCTGCGGTTTTCAGTTGCTGGGGCTAAGCGACTTCTCCGGGCAGGGCACGGCGTTGGTCGGCTCCCTGGACGCCTTTTGGGAAGCGAAGCCGTACGTCTCCGCCGCCGAGTACCGACGTTTCGCCGGCTCAGTAGTACCGCTGGCGCGACTGGCGCAGCGAACCTTCAAGGCAGGCGACGCGATTTCCGCGGACGTTGATCTGGCCAATTTTGGTCCCAGCGACCTCCAGCCGGCTACCGCACGCTGGAAATTGATCGACGATGCCAGCAGCGAAGTGCTCGACGCCGGCCAGTTAACCGCCCCGGCGCCAACGGGCGCAGTCACCCGACTCGGCGCCCTGAAAGCCGTACTGCCTGCAGACGCTGTGGCCGCCAAACTACGTCTGGTCGTCGCCGTGGGGAACGCCGAAAACGACTGGGATCTGTGGGTCTACCCGACCAAGCAAGAGTTGGAACCAGGCGAAGTCCTCGTGACCAGGGACTTGGATGCCGCGGCTCTGCAGCGTCTCGCCGCCGGCGGGCGAGTGCTGCTGACCGCGCCCGCCGAACAAGTGCGGACCGACCAGGTGCTGGGGTTCTCGCCTATCTTCTGGAACACGGCCTGGACCGAGCGCCAACCGCCACACACCCTGGGTGTGCTGTGCGACCCGCAGCACCCGGCGCTTGCCACGTTCCCCACCGAGTCGCACTCCAACTGGCAATGGTGGGAACTGATCAACGGCGCTGCAGCGCTCGATCTCACGCAAGCCGACCTATCGCTCGCCCCGGTCGTGCAGGTCGTGCCGGACTGGTTCGACCCCCATCGACTCGCCCTGGCGGTGGAGTGTCGCGTGGGTCCGGGCCGGCTGATGATCACCTCGGCCAACGTCACGACCGATCAGGCCAACCGCCCGGCGGCGCGACAGTTCTTGAGCAGCTTGCTGACATACATGAACAGCGATCGCTTCGATCCGCAAGCGGAAGCGACGATCGATCAAGTGCATCGTCTGCTAAAGTGACTATCGCAACGCGGCACTGGCGTCCTGCGCTCGCTGCAACCGTGCTCACAGCAATCAACGGCCGCCTCTCTTGCTTCTTTTACCGGATGCGACTCGCATGTCCGACGACTTTGCCGCCGCAGACTTCGTTCAACAGCCCGAGATCTACGTTGCGTTGTACGATGGCACATGCGCGCAGTATACGACGGTTCGGCGAGATAAAGCATTCCTGGAGAATTTGGGGTGTCGAGTGAGGGAGTAATTGCGTTACCTCAGGCTTTAAAATGCGCAGGTATCCGCCGCGGCCAAGCGTCACGATTATGGCTGGTCTTTTGCGGCCCTGAGTTGATGTCGTTGGAAGGGCCGCTGCGTTCAATGCCGTGTCGTCCAAGCAGGCAAACGTCGCCATCGACGCCAGCCTACGAGGCGGCCAAGTCCAATCGACAGTTAGTGCGCCTTCACCTCCCCCGGCAGGCCCCGAACCCACGTCCCGACGGCTGACAGGTCCGCGCGTTGGCGACTTAAGTCGCCACGCCACAACGCCTTACGACAAGGCAACGCAACCAAGGAATCCCGCGCGCTCGCTTCCGCGGGCGCGATGAATACCTTGATTGCATTTCCACGTTTCGCCGACAGGATATGTGCCAACTCCTCACTAAATCGAGCCCGAAACTGCGTCATAATAATGTGGAGGCGGTTACCTATCGTGAAAAGCCAGCCACGCCACGAGGCCGCTCGGGGTCGGCAAACAGATCCAGCTTGAATTCAACAGAGGCTTGCCTGTGTAACGCACACGAATTTACGTTTGAGGCAGAGCTCGGTTCACTGCACTCCTCGCCACGGGATGCCCGTGGGCGGGGAGCTTCAGTGCGCGCCCACGTCTTTTCGACCCGGCAAGAACGGATCCTGCAATTTTCTCCAGCGGCAAGTCATCGTCACCTGAAGAATCCGACGAATCGACAGCGACGCCCTCCGAAGAAACTTCACCTCCAGGACTGGTAAATCGGCCGCATTTTCAACTCCCCGCACTACCTCCTCCAATTCGCTGGGAGGTAACCCGTCGGCATCCCTACTATCAGTCCCTGTGGCGTGGCGCCTCGCGGTACTACGATCCAGCAGCGCACGATATCCCAACTGGCGAACGGGCCATGTGGATGCCGTTAGCCGCCGCACTACTCAGCATTGGAGTCACCGGTCCGCCCGTCGACCCGACCATCGAGTTTTCTCAAATCGATCTGAGTGGGCACAAGAATCCGTGGCTCGCTGGTCCGCTTCAGCCCATGTCTTTCCGCGGCATGGTCACGTTGCTTCTCACCGCGTTGCCACGGGAAACGCTTGCCGAGATTGGGCGGAAGTTTGCCCGCGCCGCACAACCTGGCTCTGATGACGGGATGATGCCGCAACTCTCGGTGACCTTGGAATTGCTTGCGGATGAATTGCCGGGCTTGGACGCCCTCGCCGACGAACCCCTCGTTGCCGTCAACCCCGCTGCATCGCAGACGCAGATCGTCAACGCCCTGAAACAAGAACTTGCGGATTGGAAGCGAGAACGGCAGCTACCCGACCGACGTGATCGCTCTGACCGCTATCACGAATACCTCCGAGCATGGGATCTCCGTGAGGGTTGGCGGGCGGGGACCTATCATCGACCCGAAGAGAAAACCTTGAAGGAGACTGCCAAGGAACTTGCCCTGCCATTGCAGACCGTGCATAACCACTATGCGAGCGCTTTCCAACTCGTAATTGGCCATCCCTATTCGCCCGAACTCTGGATCCGCACGCTGGGCTGCTATAAGCTGTCGGGCTTGGTCTCCGACGAGCTAGCTGCCGTCAGTCGCCGGCGACCGATTCAATCGAAGACGACCCGCGACGTCCCTGAATCCGTTGTTTCGCCATCTGGAGCGGATGGAGCACGGGGCAGGTCGGCTGGCTTGGTCGGCCTTGCTGCAAGCAATTCCAAGCAAGACGTTGTCGAACTTCTACTCGACGTTAAAACTCTCGTGGACGAAGGAAAGTCGGACGACGAAATCATCGCCGCTTTAGAATTGAGTCCGTCGGCAGTTGAATTCATAAGTGCAGTACGCGCTCACGCCCTCTAAGCTGCGCTGAAAATAGCGTGAGCGTTATTCGGGAACGACGACAAGGCAAGCCCGCGGGGCTCGCCGACCGCCGAGCGGATCCACTCGGCGCCCCCGATCGCTAGACGCGTCCGTGCACTCGCAGCCACCCGCAGTATCGGAACCCGCCCAGGACTTCTTGTCGCCGGCGGAGTTTGCGCGCATCACGGGCCTCTCGCTCGTCGCGGTTCGGCGGTATCTGGCGGACGAAAGACTGCCAAAGTTGCAGCCGGGGGGCCACGCTCACGGGTCCTCATCCCACTCTCGGCGGTGCGTCTAATCCCGGCCACGCCGGCGCCGGATCCTGGCCGTGACCAACCCACCGAGGTCGATCGAAAGCCGCACCACAAAACACACTCGGACCCTGCCCCCAAATGGCGGTCTCGAACCCCCAATCAACAGGTTACACATGCCCACACCGCGAAAGAACGAAGTGATCAAGTGCAAGCATTTCACTTGGAAGCTCGTGAAACGCAATGGCGTCTACTACGCCGACGGACGCACGAATACGCCCAACATAGGCCGCCATTCGTTGGGTGTTCGAACCCACACCGAAGCGATCAGGCTTCTTGCTGACTTAGACATTGTCCGTGCCGCGGACTTCGGCATCATCCCGCGCCCAACGATGCCTGAATCGAGCCCAAGTGTGCTCCTCCTTGCCGACGGCCGGAAGCTTTACGAAGAGCACATTGGCCGCGCCCGCGCCGCAGGGGGCGTTCGTCCGTCAACTCGAAAACGATATCGCACCGTGTTCGACAAATTCGAGGCGTTCGCGCAGACCGTCAGTACGACGACGTGGAACGCCGTCGATGACGAAATGGTGACGGCCTACGTCGCGCACCTTGAGGAGAGCCAATATGCTCGCAAGACGATCCTCAATGAAGTGACGACTTTGAAGCAGTGCGTCAAGTGGTTGATTGACTCCGGCCACCTGCTCAACAAGGAGCCGTTGCGGGTCAAGATTCGCAAGGCGGACAGCATGCCGGCGTACTGCTACCGACCCGTCGAAGTCAAACGCATGGTCGAATACTGCTCATTGCAGCCGAAGTTGAAGTGGCTGCGAGATATCATTGTCGCACTGGCCTGCACGGGCCTGCGCATCGCAGAACTCGCATCGCTGCGCTGGCGTGACATTGATCTGGAGCGAGGGTTGCTGCACTTGACGGACGAGTCGGGGCGCGGGTCGAATAAGAGTGGAGGCACGCGGCAAACGAAGAGCGGCCGAAGTCGGACCTTTCCGCTTCACCCGGATCTGCGGCAGGTACTAGACGGCATATCTCACCGTGAAGGGCATGTCTTGCGATCGTCAACCGGAAGGCCCTTGAGACCTGATCGCGTGCGCGATGCCTTCGTCGAAAGCGTCATCAAACCGCTGGTACCGGAGTTTCCGGCGACCGACGGCTCACGAGGGTTCGCAGACGGAAGGTTGCATTCGTTCCGGCATTTTTTCTGTTCGGTATGCTGCAACGAAAACGTCTCGGGAAGAACCGTTATGGATTGGCTGGGGCATTCGGACAGCGAGATGATCCGACGGTACTATCACCTTCATGACGACGAGTCGCGACGGCGGATGGAGGCGCTGGATTCTATTGGCAATGGCGCCGGCCCATCCGTCGGCAACAACAAGGACCCTGAAGAGAAAGGCGAGGGTGAGCTGCCGGCCGAAGAAGCCCAGTAACGCGAGACCCGATTGCCCCAGTTTTGACCCAGTCGCACTGGGACAATCAGAAGGCCATCGCAAAACGTTTCTGTGAAACACTTTGCGTCGTCGAGAAGTTGCAGAGCGGAGGGCACGGGACTCGGCGGCGCCGGTTTTCGCAACTCCTGCGACACCTTCGCCTTGCGTCGCAAGGCCAAACCTACTCAAGACTTAGGGTGTCCCAGTAACTCACGGTCATTCATGGTTGTTCATGGTCGTGAGCGCACCCAACAGGGACAAATCAGGGACAAGTCGGCCGGCTCTCGAACGCCGAGAGTCCCGGTCCTAGGTTTTTGTTTAGCGGTCTTAGGAACTGCCCTCGCAACCAACCGCGGGGGCGCCACAAACGCCGGCGTCGGCTCCTATGCGCGATACTCCTCTGACAACCAGGACCGGCGGAGTATCGTCGATCAGCAGCGCAAGTGCCGCGAGCGAGCGGCAGGCGAAGGGCTCACGATCTCGCCGGAACTAGAGTTCTTTGACAACGCCAAGTCCGGCGCCAACGAGGATCGTCCCGGGTACATGGCGGCAATGGAAGCGGCGCGCACCGGCAAGCTCCGTGTACTGATCATGGAGTCGCTGAGCCGGTGGACGCGCGATACCGGGACGGCGATCAACTCGTTCAAGGAGTTGGAACTCGGTTATGGAGTGCGGGTTATCACTGTCGACGACGGAATCGACACTTCCAACGGGGAATTCTGCCGACTACTGACCGCCGTCGTCGGCGTCCAGAGTGAACAGTTCCTTCGAATCCTGGCCAAGGCCGTGCTCCGCGGGCAATCGGGGGTCGTGACCGACGGTTTCTGCGTCGGCGACTATTGCCTAGGGTATCGATCGGAGCCTGTCAGCGACGAAGGACGCAAGCGGACCGCAAAGAATGCGAAGCCGCTAAAGCGTTACCTCGTAGTCGCAGATGAAGCTGCTTGGGTAGTCCGGATCTACCAGTGGTTTGTTGTCACGCGGAGATCGCGAAGCTGGATCGCCCGCGAACTCACTCGGCAAGGGGCGCCCAAGGACCACCGTTCAACCACGAAGCAATGGCGCGCAGCAAATGTCACAAAGATCCTGACCAATCGGAAATACATTGGCGAATGGATCTGGGGAGTCATGCGAAACTCCCGCGACCCGGTCACGAAACGAATTCGTCAGGTGCCGCGCGAACCAGGCGACCCTTGCAGGATCGCTAGGCAGATGCCCGAACTAGCAATCATTGACGCCGAGATCTTCGATCAGGCCCAGGAAATTATCGCTGGATATAAACGCAAGGAACCAGCCCGGAAACCGGCGACGCCGGGAGTACGGGGCAGCGGCGGCCGGCTCAACGGCTCCACCCAAGCTTCCAGCTACGAAAACCCCAGGTATCTGCTGCAAGGCTTGGTGGCCTGCGGCGACTGCAAAACGACTGATGACGACGGCCGCGAGGAATACCGGACGCTGTACACCGGCGGCCACCACGGCGGCTACATGTACTGTTCGGGATACCGGATCGCCGCGTGTTCATGTCGTACGACGTTGCAGCGCGAGCGCGCTGAACGACTGGTGCTCAAAGCGATTGGCGATCGCATCCTGGCCAACCCGACGTGGCGCGAGTCGCTCCTGACGCTCATAGAAGCCGCCTGGGAGCACCAGCAGGAAATTGATGACAAGGCCGTCCCCAACTTGCGCGCCAAGATCGCAGAAGTCGATCGCAAGATCAAAAAGCTGCTTGACCGGTGCGAAGATGACGACAACCCGGAACTCTCGGGGCGCCTGCGAGAGCGTCAAGAGGAACGGGCTCGTCTGCAGGGAGACCTCCAGCGGCTGCAGGCCTGCGGCACGCGACAGAGCGCGCCGCCGACCGCCGAGTGGATCGAGGAACAGCTGACGAAGCTGCGCGAGGTCCTGGTTAGCGATGCGCCGGCGGCGGCACATGCCTTGCGCCAGCTGATTGACGGCAAGATCGTGGTGACCGAGGTGACCTACACGACGGACCGCGGGACGACGAAGCGCTACTTGCGGGGTGCGTTTCGTATTCCGCTCGCCCGCGTGGGCGCGGCGCTCACGAACATCACCTGGGATTCCGGGGACGGCGACCCGGACAGCGAGCTCATCGAGATTGACTTTCGAGAGCCGCCTCGGCATGAGGCCTTGGCTGCCGACGTCAAGCAACTGTGGGAGGAAGGCCTCACGCTCAAGCAAATCGGCGAGCGGCTCAGCTGCAGCCACACCCTGGTCGATCGAGCGCTGAACTACTGGTATCTGACGCACGACGAAGTCCGTCCGGACGGGCGTTCGCTTCGCGGCCGCCTGACGCCGAAGCGGAAAGCCCATGACATCGTCGACGATGTCATGGAACTATACAACCAGGACCTGTTGGTGTCCGAGATCGCCGACCGCCTGAACTGCGGCGTCCATCTCGTGCGGCAGGCGGTCGAAAAGCACTTCACCGACCGGGGCTTGCCGGTGCCCGACGGTCGCACCCGCCGCAAGGAGATCCGCCTACGCCGCGAGCAGGCTGCCCGAGACGCCGCCAGCTAGCTGCGGTGTGAAACATCGTTTCACGTTTAGGCCGCGACGACGCGCGTCGTCGCGGCCTTTGTGCTGCGCAACTGTCTTTCCCACGCTGAAGCCGACCTTGCGAACAGATCCTGAGGAGCCTACGCGCCGAACCAGGTGGCGCAGATCTCAAATCAATATGGCGTTGGCAATTCCCTACTCTCCAGGAGTCTCATTCTCATGCACGAAGAACTACTCAAAAGGTGGCGTCGGCGGTTCGGCCGCCGCCACCGCTATCGATGCGGCTCACCACGCCCCGTCGCCGGGCTGGCCTTCCTCGCAACGAGGCAAATACGTGACGAGTTGGTCCCGCTCAGACACCTCAAGCTGCTGACCCTCTATGACGAACAGCGACCGTGCGGTCGCATCGCGGTGCGCGTCGCCGTGTACCGCCCGCTGCGCGATCCGCACGGCGTCGTCTGGTCCTCGGCCGCTGCTGCGTGCGCGTACAAGGATCTCTCGCTGAGGCCGGCACTGGGCGGTCGGGGCCTGCGAATGGACCTGAACCGCCCCGACGAACTCCGCCTGGCGCTGGACCTCGATCGGCGCCTGACGATGGCCGCTGCCACCGGCCGCTGCAGTCGTCGACTGCACTGGCCCCGGTTGTGGGCCGGGTTTGCGTTGGGGACGCCGCTGACGGCTCATGGTCCGGAGTTCGAGCAGCTCTGCGAGCGGTTCGACCTGCCGGCCGCGACGATGCAGAAAAAGTTTCTCCGCACGCAACGCGGCCTGACGCTATTGCCTCTGGACTGGGTCAGCGACCAGTTGGCTCAAGCCAGCGACGTGCTGGTCGAACTGCCGCAGTTGCCGCAACGCCGCGTGTTCCGCTACGACGATCCGAGCTGCCTGACAGGCTTCCAGGGGGCGAGTCGGTATGATCTTCACGCCAATCGGTTCCGCGCTCGCTACGAGGCGGCCGAACTCAGGCGGCTCGTGGCGGCGGCCTGAGCGGAGTCTGCCTTGATGCCGCTCCGCAAATACTGGCGTCGTCGGCTGGTGCAACGCACCAGGTCCCGCGGCGGCGTGATTCTCGTGAAACTGGCCGCCAAACCAGTCCGTCGGGCCGGCTGGATCGCGCTCACGGCGGGCCAGTACGTCAGCGGATTGACCTACCGGTACGAGCCTCCCGCTGGCCGTCCAAGCGAATCGACAGGGTGCGCTCCTGGCTCCAGCCTCACTACGGTAGAGCGTCATGAGTGAGGCCGAGTCGCGCCGGCGCCAACAGGCTTACCGGCTGGCCGCGACCGGGGCGGCGGCCTTCGCCTATCAGGTGGAGATTGTGGAGCTCCGGCTATCTGCCGAGGCGAGCCAGCCCGTGGCTCGACTCGCGCCGTTGGACCAGCAGATCTTGGCGGCCTCCTCGCTGTCGCAGCAGCAACGGGCCCGCGTCGAGGATTACGTCACGACGCTGCTGGCCGACAGCGTCGGTCGTCTGCTGTGGCAAGAACGGGACCGCGAGAAGCAGGGCTGGTTCTTGAGCAACGCGGTGTTGCGGCGACGCAGGATCTCCGCCGTCCTGGCGGCCCAGACGGCGCATACGGATCGGGCGCTATCGCTGGTCGTCGCCCTGCTGCAGCCCGAGCATCTGGTTCATGCGCTGGCCAAACTGGAAGGTTTTTGGCGGCGCGCGAATCGCCTGCTCCGCGTCCCGCCCCACGGACTGCGTCGGCAAGTCCTGGTCGACCGGTTGCTGGCCGTCGATTCGCTGTCCGGGGCGGACATCATTGGACTGTGCAGCAGCATTGTCGACTAGCGACCGGCCCGTTGAAGACGTCCGTTTGCCGGCTCCGAACAGCCCGCCGCGAGCTGTCGTGGCTTCGTTCTTGGGCGGCGACGGCCCGTCGCCCGCCGGTCGCGCATCGAGCGGACCTTCTCACCAGATCTGCCCCCTCGACCGCTCCCGGCCGTGGGAGCGGTCCCATTCACGAAGGAACGCCGTGATGGTACGTCCCCACGACTGCAATGTCCGCTGGCAAGCGGGCTTTCTCGAACTGCTGCCAGAGATTCAACGCCGCGTCGAGACGAAACTGTTCTCAGTCGCCCTGTCGGAACGCGACGAGGCGCGGCAGGCGATTCTCGTGTTCGCGATGATCGCCTACGCGAGTCTTGCGGCCCGCGGTCGCACGGCCCTGGCCTACCCCGGACCGCTGGTCGCCTACGGCCTGCAACAATACCAGGCCGGCCGACTGACGGGCGGCCGCATGAACTCGCTGGACGTCGGTTCCACGCGGTGGCGCCGCGTGACGGGCCGACTAACCGAAACGCTGGGCAAGCTGGGCGAGACGGTCGCCATCAGGGACCTGCGATCCGCGACTCCGGCCGAACAGGCCGCGCTGCGGCTCGACTTCGCCGCGTGGCTGCAGACGCTCACCGACCGCGATCGACGGGCCGTGAACGACCTCGCCCGCGGCGAGGAGACGCGTGCCGTCGCTCGCCGGCTGGGCGTGACCGCGGGGCGGGTAAGTCAGCTGCGGCGGGAACTGCACCGCAGTTGGATGAAATTCCGAAACGAACTCGCTCCGCTGGCCGCTTGAGCGACCGCATGCCCTGCTTGCTCTGGCCGCCGATCGTCGTGGACGATGGGCGGCCGGAGCGGCGGGCTGCTGTGAGAACGTTTCTTGGGCGGTTTCTTTTAGATATGCCATCAATTTGACTTCCGTCGGCGATTGCAGCGTTTGTATCAGCGACGTTCAGGTCGCCACCGGATCGAGTGACACGTCGTTGGCGTCGACTTGGGCATTACCGCTTCTGAAATGGACGCTCTATGTGGTTGACGGCCTCTCAAAGCGATGGCCGCTCGTCTCATCATTGAGAACCTTGCCGCATTCGCGACTCCGCCGCCCGCCTGGCTTGTTGTCGGAGAATCTCGTAGCGGTTTCGTGAACGGCGGACTAAATCTCGTACGGATTCGGCCTGTTTAAGGATGAGGCGATCCCAGAAATCGAAGGGGGACAGCTGGCCGGCGGCATCGCGCTGTTCGACGTCCTTGATGACCGACTCGATCTCGTCGAGCGCTGCGAGTTGCTTATTGATCACCGCGTCGACTCTCGTCAAGTTCCAGTGACGGTTCTCGCCGCGTTGCACCCAGACTGGCGTTGTATGTGCCGCTGACCCGTTCTCGCCTCGGGCCCGCGCGACGATCCAGCGTCCCTCGCCGGGAGACAACTCCATCCGGAGCGACAGCGAGGTCTCTCCGTCTGAATTCCGCCGCGCCTTCCCCACAACCTCGCTCAGGCTGACGATCTCCAACTCGACAGGAGCCGACTCCCCGGCAAGACCCCACGCGCGCGCTTCAACTCGCAAGGGCGTGTCATCCGAAACGGAGATTGTCTCGCCTGGGATGGCCTCGTTTACCGTGAACTCCAACATCGGACCGTTGCTCACATAGGTGTGCCCGGCCCGCACGGCGTCGAACCACGCATCCGGCGAGAACGGCTCCATGCCCAGGTGCGCGTACACTCGAACGTCGCCCAGCACTCCGCCGTAAGGCATGTCGCTCCCGGCCGTGGCTGTCAAGCGGAACCCCAGGTCGAGAGCATCGTAATAGAGTTCGGTCCCCAGGCCGCCCTGCATGATGCTGCAGAAATCGTAAACCTCAAAGGGAAGCATCAGCGCCATGCCGCGGTGGGCCTCACAAACGTTTTGTCCGACGTGCGTTTGCCCGAACAGTCCGCCTTGGGCGTGGATTTCCGTGGCCAGCCAGTCCAGGAGCAGATAACGATCGAGGTCGCGCGCGAAAGAGGTGAGATTCAGGCCGATGTTATGGCCGAGCATCGAGCGGGGATCCTCCTGCCCGGGCACCAGCCAGTAGCCGTGCTCCGCAGCGCGGAACTCAGGACCGAATCCACGCTGAGCGTAGTAGGTGCGCTGAGAGTCGCCCATCGCGAGGATGTTGGACACGCGGATGTCCATGGCCCGGGTGAACGCCAGCAGGCGGCCGGCATCGGCGCTACCGAGCATCTGGGCGTGGACATGGTCGTCGCCGCTGTACCAGCCCCGCGCCGCCATATCGGTCCAGCGTTCGAGATCCAGTCGCTCTCGGGTCCACTGACCAGCGGCCACGCTCACCGTCCGCTGGATCGGCGTCGTCTCGATTCCCCGCCAAACGGTCAGTTCCCATTCACCGGCTGGAACCGCCATTTCGAAGCCAGCCGGAAGCACCCAGTAATGACCGGCGAAACGCCCTGGAACGCGCAGCTCAAACGAGCCCATGGGACCGTAGATGTCGAGTCGGGGCGGGCTCTCCAACTGCGACACGTCGTGGAGCTGCGACGTGAGATCGAGCGCGCCCTGGGGAGCCCACAACGCGCCGGAGGGCAGTGATCGCAACCGCACCAGCGCGGGCGCCGGCTGTTCGCCGTCAAAGACTTCGACTGCCAGCTGCCCCTTCGCGGCCGGGTTCACGGTCAACGAGTGCCATGAGAAGGCGCGAGGCTGGCCCGCCTTCCGGATCTGAATGGCGACGGTCGCGGTCTCGGTCGGGACGTCCCTCAGCCGGAGCAGAAAGCAGGTCGTTCCTTGGGCCGCCACGGTCAGTGTTCGATGTTTGGCGTAGCGTTCCGACTTCAAGCTGAGATCTTGCAGGACGAACCGCAAAGGACCTTCGCCCATCTTGACGGCCCACATCAGATGGTGGTTGAAGCCGTCAAAATCCAGACGGCGGTGAAGTTCGGGGGGCGTCGCACCTGGCGCGAAATCAAGCCTCCAGGACGGAGCGCCGCTCTCGATCAGCCCCCGGAGGGCCTGATCGCCACGCCACCTGTGGTACTCGGCGTCCCGCGGTTGGATGTTCGGATAGCGGCCTGCTTGGATATTCTCCATGTAGCGATAGTGGGTCGCAGCCTCGTTAAGCCGCTTCAATTGCTCTTCGTTCAGCAAGGTCCGTCCCTGCTCGGACAATTCGCGTGCGAACGGCGCTGCTCCTTCAAGGGGGGGCTGAATTTGTGCCAACTCCTCCCCTGTCGGGCGAGGATAGTCGCCGCCATGCGCCCACAACACGCCCGGCCCTCCGCCGAGAAGCAGGAACAGAAAGCGGACCGCGGAGATCGTCTTTGGATGCATAAGTTGCATAAGCCGTTAAGAGGTCCATGACCGGCGCGCTACATCGAGACGGAAAGACGTCCGGCGATCGGGCGTCGGCAATCCGTGTCAACCGACTATCAAGTTAGCCGCTGCGGACTCAAGGACAGCTACGTTGCGTACTGCCAAGCCGATGGCCGGGCGTGCGACGCCGTTGGCCCTGTCTTGAGCGATCGGCCTTACACGCGCCAGCGCGTTGGGAATAGCCTCTCGATTGAACCGCGGGGGCCGCTAGCATGTTCGAATAGCTTGTCGATCACCATGATCTCGTCTCGATCCGAGCGCGTCTTGGCAATCGTAATGGAATCCAACGGACTGGCCGTTTCGATCACGTGTGCATCGTCAGTCGAAGGATCGACGCCGCGGCTCGTATGCTGCGGCGTCCCAACCCTTGCCGCGGGGGCTGCGAACGCTTCGACGACCATGTCCGCCTGACTTGGACTCGCAAGCGCTTGGGCAACCGCGACGAAAGCTGCGGCGTCGAACGTCTCTTGCGACACTGTCTGCAGCTCGGCGCCGATGCCTACGGCGCTGGTCGTAACGGCGGTTGGCATCGCCGCCCCGAACTGCAACTGCCAGACAAGCAGGTCGTCTCGATCCACGTCAGTGTCTGTATTCGCATCGCCGTCGCTGCGCAGGGCCGTGCCTGTCGTGCCGAAGTTGCGTTGCCAGATCAGGAAATCTGCTCCGGAGACGATCTGGTCGGAATTGAAGTCAGCCGACGGGGCATCGTTCAAGTAGTACTTGACGGTCAGCGTCGGGCGGTAAGCGGCGTTGCCATGGTCGCCGCTGGCATAGCTCATGTAGTCGGCCGTTTGGTCGTGATCGTCATCGTGCTCGTAGCGAATGCGAAACTGCGTCGTCCCCGTTGCGTTGATCAAGTCGTTGTCGGGATTCTCGAGGCGACTGTAGATGGTCATTCCATGCAGATAGGCCGGCCAGGCGAATTTTGAGACGGATGATTTCGTCGCAGTCGCCTGCCAGTCGTCAGCCGACAACTGGCTGGCGCCGAAACTCGGAGCCGCCAGGTCGACTAAGATATCGCCAAACTGAGAGTTCGCCACGCCGATCGGGACCTGACCTGTCGGATTGCCGATCCGCGTGATGCCCAGCGTCGCCTCGATGACGCTAGCGTTATCGGGCAGCAAAGACGTGTCAAACGAGAGTAGCGCACGATAAGCCCGATTGGCGGCGTCGTCGCCAATTCGAAAAGTTGTCGAGCTGGAACTGTTCACGCCGCCGACGCCGCTATCCTGCACCGTTTCGAGAACATCGCCGTCCAGCGCCGCTGTCGAGACAAAAGTCAATTCCGCGGGCGCCGGCAGCGCGGGCGCGGGGTGGGCTTGAGCGGGATCGTCGCTATCGGTCAGCCGCACGAAATCGACGGACATGACGGATCCTGCGTCGATCGTTGGATCGAGCCGGACTTGAGTGATCACGCCTTTGGCGTCCGCGAGTTCGTCGAGATTGATGAAATAATCATGCATCTGGCCGTCGGGCGTGATCTGGAAGAAAACGCTCTTATTTGGCTCCCAGACAGGATCGTGGTCGGTCACAAAAAACAACTGGGCGAACGAGCCGGCGGTCTGGCTCATGCGTACCCATGCGAAGGGGACGGCGTTGGAATTGGCCCAGGTGGGCGGCGAATGAATATACGGGTCCGGACCTGCGCTCTGGCCGTTCAATGCACCGCCCGCCACCTGCGGAGCCAACCACTGATTCAGGCCGCTCCAGCCCTCGAAATCGCCATCTTGCGAGAAGTCCCACCATCTCGGTCGCTGCCGAACCGATTCATATTCGCCCTGCCGATTGTTGTTGATCGCAAAGCCGGACCAGTCGGCGTTGGGTGAGAAAAAGTGAATCGAAGAATCTCCGCGATAAATCCCGTTGTTTCGAATCACGCCCGTGTGATTGTCGTTGCTCCCCTGAATCTCGCTGTTGATCTCGCTGTTCCAAGGGTCGCGCGCGTTGTTGTAGAAGACGTTATCCTCGATGACCAAGTTCGTGTTGCGACCGCCCGTCGACAGAATGAGCAACGCTGCTCCGGCGTTGTTATGAATCACGTTGTTTCGGAACGTGACATTATGCGTATCGCCCTCAAAGTCCATGCCGCTGCCGTCGGCGGCTTGAGCTCGATCGATATACGAGAATTCGTTGTCTTCAATGAGGAAGTTCTGCGAGCTTTGGATGAATCCTAGCGTCGTGCCGGACCAGGTGTCTTGGCCGCCGCCGCCAATCGCCTTGACGCGTTTGATGTGCCCGCCGTCGACGTTGAAGAGCTGAAACGCTCCGCCAAGATTGTTGATGGCGACGCTGTCTTCGATGATGAGATTCTTGAGTCGACTGCGATAAACCTGGGGATAGTACCAGGCCGTGCCAAACAGATGGGCGGCGTTCTCCGAGGTGACGTTGCGAATCGTCAGATTCTCCAACCGAGTGGCGAACTCGGCTTGGTTCCAAGCTTGCCCCCCAACGAAAATGGCGTCGGACCAAGCGAATTCGTAGTTATGGTTTTCCGCGGCCAGTGTGGGGTCGGTGAGATCGCGAAAATTGCTGTTCTCAATCTTGACGTTGCGGCTCCCGACGTCGGTCCACTCGTACCGCAGGTAGATGCCCAACTTCGCGTGCTCGACGTCGATGCCGTCGATATTCGCGTAGCTGGCATTGCTCCAGAGGACGCCAATGTCATTGGCGAGGTCCTGCCGCCGTATCACCGGATTGGGGCCCTCGCCGTATCGCCGCAGCTCGACAGGCGACTGGGGGTCGCCCTTTCCGCGAATTGTGAGTTCCTTCGTAAACGTGTCGCCGGCTTTCAGCAGAATCCGTTCGCCCGGCAGCAACGGCATATACGCCGCAAGAGCTTCGAAACTTCCCAGTGCCGATGCCGCGTCGAAGCCGTCGTTGCCGTCGCTGCCCGCCGACGAACTCACGTAATAATCGTGGAGCTCGTCGTCCACCAGCAGTCTGGCGTTGTCGACCGCCAGTCTGGAGCCGGAAACTCGAATTTCGACGTCGCGGCCGATCTGTGCGGCCAACTCGCGGCTGTTGAAGCCGACCACGACAGTCGTCCACGCGCCTTCGGGAAGGTCGATCTCGCGCATGCGCGAGTTGGCGGACGGGAAGTTCGCGGCGCCTGCAAGAACGGCGGACGATCCGGCCGCCCGCAGCTGAATCGACGCGGTGCTCGCCCCGGTCGACAACGCGAAGACATCGATCTTGAAGATATACCTGGTCTCCGCTGCGATCGCCGGCCCGCGCTGCGCAAGGCTCCAGCCGGCAGAATCGCCCAGCACATACTGTTCGCCCTCCGGCGCCGGCGACGCTTCCGCAGCAGGTATTTCGAACGTCGTGCCCGCAGCGCCGGTCGTCGTCCAGCCTGCAACCGCTGGGTGCCAACTGTTGACGCCATCCAGTTGCGGCGACTCGAACCCGGCGTTGGCGAGCGGAAAACTGACGACCGCCAGCACTTGGCGAGCTTCCAGCCGTTCAAAACGACAAGTACGGCGGCGCGGGCTCATCAGGTGCGACTCTCGATCGGCGTGCTAAACGGTCGACGGCAACGCGGCGGTCCGCACAGTCTGCCGGAGCAGACGGGAGCGGCCGCTCCAACAACACGGGGGAAACTCTACGGCGCGGCGGCAGACCGCTGCTTGCCTTCTGCACGGGCAACGTCGGCCAACGCGGCGTAGGCGGCTCGTGCGTCGCGCAATCGCTCGCGTACGGCGTCGGCTTGGCGGGCGTTCAAGCGATTCCATGCGTCAAGAGGATTGCCCCCCTGGGCGACAAGTCGCTCCGATTCGGCCAACGCCGATGCGGCGTCGTCGATCGCCGCCAGTTGCTTCTGGATTATTTGCGGGGCCCGTTCGTGATTCCAGTGGCGAAAGCCTTCGCGCACGACGTAGATCGGAGTCGAGTGCGCCTCGGAGCCGTCGCGCCCGATGGCATGCACGGCGAGCCAGCCGCCAAAGTCGACGGGAACCTCGACGTCCATCTCGATCTTCGCTTGGTCCGCCGATTCCGCCCGCTGGACAACCAAGGGTTCGCCGAGCCAAATCAGCCGCATTTCCTCCGGCGCTGAACTTCCGACCAGGCCCTCCGCCGACGCCGTCACGTGCAACGTTTGTCCAGCGCGTACCGGAATCTCCGCACCGGGCAACTGGTCGCCCGCCTTGAGTTCAAGCATCGGGCCGTTGGTCACGAAGGTCCGCCCGAGTTTCATTGCCTCGAACCACGCGTCGGGGGTGAACTTCTGGTTGACTCCGCAATACGCGTAGGCCCGCACCGCTCCGATCGTTCCTCCGTACGGCGTATCGGCGCCCGCCGAAGCCGTCATTTTGAATCCGAGATTCAGCTGGTCATAAAACAGTTCCGTTCCCAAATTGGCCTGCATGATGCTGTTGAAGTCCACGATGCCCAGCGGCGTGAAGATCGCCATTTCGCGATGCACGACGCAGGCATTGGCGCCAACGTGCGTATGCCCGTAGAGCCCCCCCTGCCGGTGAATCTCCGCGGCTAGCCAGTCGTTGAGAAGGTACCGCTCCAGATCGCGCACTTTGGAATCGAGATTGAGTCCTATCGCATGCCCCAGGACGGAGCGAGGATCCTCCTGACCAGGAACGAGCCAATGATCGCCGCGCTGGACGCGGAATTCGCGTCCGTACCCGCGCTGTGCGTAATAGGTGCGAACGCAGTCGCCCATCTCCAGGATATTCGCCACATGCACGTCGACAGCGCAGGCGTAGTCCAGGAGATTCTCCGCGTCTTCACTGCTTATCAGGCGGGCGTGAACGTGATCGTCGCCCGAGTACCATCCACGGGCCGGCATGTCGATCCACCGCTCGAGCTGATAGTTTTTGCGCACCCATTGTCCTGCCTGAACGTCAATCTCGTCCCGCACCGGCTTGTACTCTGGGCCGTGCAGGACGGTGACATCCCAGCGACCGACTGGGATCGGAGTCTCCAACTCCTCCGGAACGACCCAATAGCGTCCTCGATTCGCTCCGGGCAAGAAGAAGGTGTAGCCTCGGCCCAATTGGGACAGATGGGGCACGACATCGTTGAGTTGCGCACGAAGATTGACCGCGCCGGCGGGTTCCCACAGTCGCCCGCCTTCGCGGGACGCAATCTGCATGATCACAGGCGTTGCGTGACCGTGTTCGTTGGATGCTCGAATCGCCAGATGCCCCCAGGGGCTCGTCGTGATCGCCAGATTGTGCCAATGGGACGCGACCTCCCGTCCTGCGGGAATGAACCCAAGCGTGCTGACCGACGTGCCCTCGGGAATCTGATTCAACTCCAGCAGGACGTAGGACGCTCCTTCGCTACCGATGTTCACCGGATACCCCGACGACGGGTGTTCCGCGGCGAGATTCAAGGGCTGGACGCAAAACCTCGGCGGGCCGTCGCTAGTGGTAACCTTCAAGATGACTACGTTGTCGTGCGCGCCCAGGTCGAGACGACTGACTGGCGGCGGATCGGCGGCTCCAGGGCGATAGTCGAGTTCATGGATGTCCGGAAATGTCGCCAGCAGCTTCAGCAGGTCTTGCTCCGCTCGCCAGCGATGGTAGTCGCCCTCCGCCGGCGTCGCGTCTGCGATCAAGCCCCAGCGAATCTGATCGGCTTGCTGCAGGTGCGCCGCGAGAGAATCGAGCAGTTCCAACTGATCGCCGTCGTACCGTCCCGCGAATCGCTCGAGCAGCCGTCTGGCGAACGCCTCCGCTCCCCGGAGCGGGGGTTCCACTTCCGCCAACTCCGCGGCCGAGGGTCGCTGGCGAGTCGTTTCATGGGCGGCTGCCGCCCCGCCAGGGAGAACGACACACACCGTCGCGAAGGCCATGAGCACGACCGCGCGCGTCGCCCGTGCGCGTCGTTCCGGCTGATCTCGGAGAGTGTTTTCCATACGACGATTCTAACTTGGCAGATAGCCCTCGAAGGCAATCGGCGGGTCGTCGCTCTGGCGATAGGCCGGTGGCTTGGGATCGAGCCAATCGACAAGCGACGGCTTGACCGCATGAGCGAAGAAGTGATTGCCGGTCGGATTGTAGTGTCCGATGTAGTACCGATCGACGTAGTCTTTGGCGTCCATGCCAAGCCGGTCGAACTCGGCGACGTGGCACGTGACGGTGTCGACGAACGGGATCTGGCGGGCCGCGAGAAAATCGCGAAACTCCTGCGGGTGCCAATCGATGAACTCGGACGATTCGGTCGTTTGCCTCATGCAATGTCGCCAGACCGATCCTTGCGGGTAGCTGAGTAGGATCATCAGCTTTTTATTCTGGGCTTGCAGCTGTCCCTGAAGTCGTTCGACAATCTTCATCCCCACGCGAACCGCGTAGCAGTGGTAGAGCCTGGTCGTCGACGATCGAACGGTCGCGGGATCGCTCAGGTCGAGCTCCGTGAATTCGGCCGCCGTCGCCATCCGCTCGAGCGGCCTCTCGTTCACGACAATCCCCGTGCGAATTGCCGCCATCGCGTGGACGACTTCATCCTCCCCGAACGCATCGAGTACGAAGTCCGCATCACAGAGATCGTAAAGCGACTCGGGGGTTGAGCATGGATTCTTGAGTTCGACCAGTGCGCCCGTCTTCGCATCGAGTCGAGCATGATCCCAGGGGTTGGCGTGAAACATCTCTCCGCCCATGGTTTCTTGGACCTCCGGCGGAAACGACAGCCAGCGCCAAGCGGCGATGCTGCGGAGGTGGTCGTCGCCCCAGATGTTCAACACGACGAACGGGGCGCCTCGGTCGTCAGCTTCAATCTCCTGCAGACGTCGATACGCTTGGTAGACGCCGAATCCGCCGATCCCGTAATTGCGTATTGGCTCGCAAAAATGGGCCGCCAGGACTTCTTGCCATGTTTCGCCGTCGCTGACTTGGTGCCCCTGGGTAAAGCTGTCGCCGTAAGTATTGATCCGGCAGGGCTGATCGGGAAAGTTGGCCTGATGGCGGCGCCCGGCGGCATCGTACCGCGACAGCGTGCGCGCCCCGTCGACGCCGTCTCGCAGGAACGCATTTCTCAGCAGGTAGCCGTAACACGGGTGGAACTTGGCCCAGACTCGCGCCGTGGGGTCCAAAAACTGGTCAATGGCCTCCCTCTTCAGAACAGCCTGACGGAGGAGTTGTTCGACGGGCGACGCGCTCGCCGCGGACGGCGCGACGGGCTGCGGCGCGGCGGCGGCGATCGCCGCCGCCGCTTCACGAAGCCACGTTCCGGCGGCGACCGCAGCGCCCAGCGTCTTGACGAACTGGCGCCGCGATGCCGCGGATGCTCCTCCCGACGGCGCGACCTGGTCGATTGAAGGCGCTCGTCGAGAGTTGATTAACGTCATGTCAGGCGGAAGTGTCACGGATCGACGGGTTCCTTCGAGGGGGCGGGCGCCGGCAGCTGCGACTGATTCACCAGCTCGGCACATTCGGGGTAGTCCCAGGGCACGTCGGGATAGTCCTGCCACAGCTTGACGTCCTCGGTCAGACGCCCGTAAAGTTCCGGGCGTCGCTGGTGCATGGTGCGCAGATGTTTGCGGCGGCGGCGCAGCTCGGCGAGGTCGATTGTGGCGTGAACGCAAGCGTCGCCAGGATGGTCGATGCGCGGGAAAAGCCGAGCTTCCTCAGGGGTCCCCTCGGCGCGAACCTCGGCCCCGGCGAAGCCCGTGTTCTTTCCGTCGGTGATGTTAGCTCCCACGACGCACCCGTAGGCAAGCGAGGCAAACCGGCAATGCCCGTCTTCGATCATGCCGTCCCGTCCGTTGATCCAGAGGATCACCTCGGCGCCGTTGAACGAGGTGCAACCCCACGCCTCGGGAAAATACCCGTCGTAGCACTGCAAGATCCCAATCGTGCCGAAGTCGAGGTGAAACACTTTGAACTGGCTGCCCAGGATGCCCCGCGCCTCGGCGTCGCTTCCGGGCAACGGCGGCCACCAGTGCGGACCGGGGCCCGCAGCGGGATGCGCCTTCAAATACCGTCCCAGGATCGTCCCCTCGCGATCGATCAACAGGGCCGTGGTCGCCCACCGTTCGCCGTGATTCTCAACCAATCCGGCAATCGCGTACATCTGGTGCTCTTTCGCCAGTTCGCGAAATCTCGCCACGTGCGGATGGTCGGCGTCAATTCGATAGCCCAGTACGTATTCAGGAAATACGATCAGATCAGAGCCGTAGTCGCGGGCTTGAGCGAAGAACGCCGGCATGCGTTCTATGACGGATTCCGGCGAGTGATCCCGAAGCGAGAGTTGCACCATCGTGATCTTGACTTCTGGCGCGGCGGCCGCGGTCGGGGCCGGTTCAAGCAGCAGGTGGCCGAATGCGATGCAGGACAGCAAGGCGATGACGTCGGATTTCATGACGGTGCCAGAGGACGGTTGGGGATATGGGCCGCGTTCGACAAATCACGTCTCAGCGAGACGACAACGTAAACTCGAACGCTTCGGAGTCAGAGTCGACTTTGCACGTCAACGGAGTAGTGCTCGGTTGTGCATAGATTTCGGGGATGGTGGTCCGCACGCGCTTCCGGCGCTGCTGGGGAACCGCCCCTTGCGACGATGACAACTTCATGAGCGCATCGACGTCGTTCGGGTCGACCTCCTCGACCTCGTAGGTCATCGCATTGTCCGGAGCCTTGATGACAACGACGGAATAGCTGCCGGGCAATACGCCGTCGTTCGGTTCAAAGGTGGTCATCTTGGCGATGCCGTTCGCGTCCGTGATGCCGAAGGACGCTCGCCCCTTCTCCCCGTTGCTCCGTATGAAGCTCACGGAGGCCCCGTCCAGGGGTTGACCGTCGAGGCTGAAGCGAGGTTCGATCGGCACCACTCCTTTGCCGCCGCATCCTGCAACGGCGACGGTCGCGAGGGCCGCGACCAATGCCCGCATCAATTGTCTGAGACGCGTGTCGGCGAATGACTGATGCATCTGCGGCTCTCTCCTGCGATTCGCGTTTCGTCGCTCTTGTCGCTCATCAACTTCCAAGGATCCACACGACGAAAACCGTGTGCTCGCGTTCCACGCCTCGGTCAAAAGACCGATTCGCCGATCACACGCCCGTCGTCGCGCGTCCCGAGCAATTGGAACGTGGAAAAGTCAATGTCTTCGGAGATGAATTGGACGGACGTGTCGACCATGAGAAAATTCGCGCCTCCCGGATGGTAGGACTCGAATCCCATCGTTACGTGGTAATTGTGTCGGTAAAACGGCGCGCCGGCTCCCTGATTACAGCTGGCTTGGCTGGGGTCGACAGGCCAGTTGATCGACGGAATCGTACCGGCATGAGCCAGCCCCGTGTCAAAACCCGCCCAGTAACCGCGGATTCTCGCAATGTCGAGCGAATGGCCGGACTTGTCGACGATCGTTTCGCCGACGAACAGCGTGTGGGTTGTCCCGTCGGGAACGTTTTTCAACGACACCTTGTCGTATCCGATCCGGCTGAACATCCCCGTAAGCGGACACTGCGATTTATCGCCGGGGCACGCGCCCGCGTCGATGAACGGAACGGTGATGCCGAGCGACGACAGGTCCTGATCGAATACCAGGCCGCGGGGGCCGCAACTCGAAACGTGGACGGTGGGACCGATGTTTCCGGAATAATTGAAAAACGGTTCCTCGGGGCCAAAGCCGTCGCTCGGGCACCGGCCGATCTTGATGGACGGCGGCGGGCCGCCGTCGAGGGTCTGGGCGATCCAGACGGCGTTGATAGGATCATAGATTGTCGGGTCCTCGAGATCCGGCAGGGTATCGGCGATCGTCTGCTCTTCGATGTAAGGGAGCACTCGGCAGAGCCACGAACCGTGGTCGTCTTGCCAGACGGAGTTTCCGAGCCCGAGAGTCTCGTCAAACGTCCAGCCGTTCTTTCCGCCGGCCGGAAACTGCTTGTGCGCGTCATGGTAGCCGTGAAGGGCGATTCCGTACTGCTTCAACTGGCTCAGGCATTGCGTCCGCCGCGCGGCCTCGCGCGCGGCTTGGACGGCCGGCAGCAGCAACGATACCAGCACGCCAATAATCGCAATCACGACCAAGAGCTCAACGAGCGTAAAGGCTTTGCTGCGAGATTTCATGACCAGGATGATCCTTATTTGAGGGGAAACGCGACCGAGAGGGTCGTGCCGCGAAGCCGCGCCATGCCGCCAAGAACCCCGGCGCATCCCACCAGCGCGGCCCACAGACGGAGCGCGGAAGGTTCCGGGACGGGGATGCCGGCGGCGCTCGCGGAAGTCGAAGATCCGTACGCGCCTTGCCAATTCGCCAAATCGGCGGCATCGACGTTCCCGTCGCCGTTGGAATCGCCCGTACTTTTGTCAGCTTGGTCCGTTAGACCGTTCCCGCGTTGCCAGATCAGCAGGTCCGCCCCGTCGACGGCGCCGTCGTCGTTGAAGTCTGCGTCGATATCCATGGGAAACAGCGGGGCCGACCAGACGGTGAAGTTGTCGAACTGATGGGTCGCCAAAGCAGAAACGCCAGTGAACGTCTGCCGAAGTCCGTACAGGGTGACGTAGTTGTCAGTGAAGCCGCCGTTGAGGCGTTCGTACGTGTAAGGGGAATCGTCGTTCGGATTGGTGATTTGCGATCCGTTGACAAAGACTTTGACCGCTGTCGTGCCGACTCCGTCCCAAGGGTTGCCGTCGGCGGGATCATCGATGTCGATCTGCACGCTCAGGAGTCCGTCGCCGCCGGAGTGGTTGAGGAAACACCCGATGCAGCCGGTGCTCGGTGACGGTGAAGCCGTCTTCGTACACCTGCGCGAAGTCGCCCAGGCCGCCAAAGTCGTCCTCAATAAACGACACCGCGAAGTTGGCGTTCACGGGATCGCCGTTCTGCACGGCGATTTCATCGTCGTCGTCGATCAGGGTGTGGCCGCCGCCGATGCTAATCCCCGCCTTGGTGAAAGTAGGAGCAGCTGGATTGTCTTGCTTGGCCTGCAAAAACGCTGCGACATCAAGGGTGAATGTGATGCGCTTGCCAATCACGTCGCCGTTGGGCAAGGTGCCGTTGAAGTTGAAATCCGGCGACACCATGGATTTGAAGGAAAAAATCGGCGCCGCGCCTCCGGGCACGTTGAACCCGTCCTCCGCCAGTTGCAACGGTTGGTTCGCGCCGCCAGGTCCGAAAACCTGGTGGCGGTAGTCATTCGTCGGATCAGCCGTCGACGTTTCGTAAACGATCGGCGCGGGCGCTCCTCCTTGGCGCGGGACCCCCGCCTCGAAGTTAATATTCGACGAATCCGCCGTCACATCGAACCCGTCGAAAAAATACGGCGTGTACTGGGCTTTTGATGACGACGTGCCCAGAGCCACTAGCGCCAGCGCGATCGATCCGCTCACGAAGCGATGCAACCTTAATTCGTTCATGATTGTTTGAAACCTTTGAAGCAGGTGCCGATGTCTATTCATTGGTTAGGTACGTTTCCGTTGACGGACCATGCGCCCCAGTATGCCGAGACCAAAGGGAAGGAGCACGCAGATTGAACTTGGCTCGGGCACGCCGGCCAGCGACGCGTTCGTTGGACCGGCAGTCCCGTAAGCGGACGCCCAATTGGCGAGATCTGCGGCATCGACATTGCCATCGCCGTTCGAGTCGCCGGCGCTCTTGTCCGTTTGCCCGGTCGCGCCATTTCCGCCCTGCCAGACGAGAAAATCTCTGCCGTCGACGTCTCCGTCGTCGTCGAAATCGGCGTCGATGTCGACGGGAAAAAGCGGAGCGGACCAGATGGTGAGATTGTCGAAGGTGTGTGTCGCCAAGCCTTCGAGCGAAGTGAACGTTTGCCGATGTCCGAACAGGGTGATGTAATTGTCGGTATAACCCCCGTCAGCCTTCTCAAACACATATGGCGTGCCGTCATTCGGATTGCGAATCGGGTCGCCGTTGACAAACACCTGGATCACCGTCGAGCCTGCCCCGTCCCACGGATTGCCATCCGCCGGATCGTCAATGTCGATTTGCACGTTCAACTGTCCGAATCCCGCCGTATGCGTCAACGAACAGCCGATACAGCCCGTGTTGTCGAAGACGGGCCCCCCGCTGTCGGCCACGCCGACGTGCTCGCCGATGCCGGCGAACAGATCCTCGATGAACGTCGCGGAAAAATACGTGCTTGCGGGATCGCCGTTCTGAATGGCAATCTCGTCCTCGTTGTCGATTAGCGGCCTTTCCCCGCCAATGGTAATCCCGGCCTGCGTAAAGGTGGGGCGCCCCTCTCCTGCGGCCAGAAACGCCGCCACGTCGAGTTCGAACGTGATTCTCTTGCCGACGACTTCTCCGTTGGGAAGCGTCCCGTTGAAGTTGAAGTCCGGCGAGACCATGGATTTGAAGGAAAAGATCGGCGGCGCGCCTCCCGGCAAGTTCCCGCCATCTTCGGCCAGTTGCAGAGGTTGGCTCGCTCCGCCCGGACCGAACAACTGATGCCTGAAATCATCCGAGGCGTCGGCAGTCGACGTGACGTAACTGACGGGAGCGGGCGCCCCGCCTTGCCGAGTCGCGCTGATCTCGAAATTGATATCCGACGAGTTGGCGCTGACGTCAAAACCATCGAAGAAAAAGGGAGTATATTGCGCTTGGCAATGGCGGAGGCAGGACGACAGCAGCCATAAGCAAGCGCACGTCGCAACGTAGGGCAAACGCGAGTGTGTCATTTGATGTCACCTGAGAAAAAAGTCCTGTCGGATGCGTTCCTGTCGCCACCACGCATTCGCCGGCCGCGGCCGCGACAATCCAAGTCGTCCCGGCGCTGCCCCCCGCGCCGGAACGAACTTGGAAAGCGTCTTCATCCAAGCGGACGTCGGTTACGCCAAGCGGCGGATTCGGATCGCCGCGGCGCCGAGGCCGACGCCCAGCAACAACAAGCTCGACGGTTCGGGAATCGCTCCGGAAAAGACCGTCAGATTGTTGAAGTTGTGAACGCCCAAAATGCTGGGCAAGCCGACGTTCTTCTGGTTTGACCCCTCAAGGGTGATGAAGTTGTCGGTGAAGCCGCCGCCGAGTTTGGAATAGTTGAATACGGTCGTCCCGTTCACCACGACGTCGATATCCGTCTGACCGACGCCGTCCCATGGATTTCCGTCGGTCGGATCGTCGATGAACAATTCCAGGAGTCCCGGTCCCGTTCCGGCCGGATTGGGGATCAAGTTGCCGACGGTCCCGTCCGGCATGGGCAACGGATCAGACGGCGTCGTCCGATCGTCCCGAATCTGAATGAACGCCGTGCCGATGCTGGGGTCCGTCCACAGGCTGTCAGCGAACGTTTGCTCGATAAAGATCACGCTGAATCCGGACGTCTTATTGTTTGAGTCCGAGAGTTGCTCGCTCGACCCGATGGTCAAAGCTGAATACACGAAGTATCCGTCGTTGGGATTGTTCGGGTCGCCCGCCATGTAGTCTCCGGCGTTTGTGAAAGCATCCATCTCAACGCTAATCTTCTTGCCAATCACTTGGCTGCCAACGGAGCCGTTAAAGTTGTGGTTCGGCGAGGCGTAGGCGTGAAAATTCATATGTTGCGGCAGGCTGCCGGTGATGTTCACGTCGCCCGCAAGCAGCAATCGATTGTCTGGGTCGACTCCGTCGCCGACGATTTGTTGGTGATAATCGGCAGCTTGGTTGGCTGCCGCGAAGCTGACATTGGCGTTGTAGGCTAGCGGGACCGGGCTGCCGCCCTGACGAGGCGCATCAGCGTTGACATTGATGTCCGTTCCAATGGCTGAGTCGAACCCGTCAAACCACACCGGCGTGTACTGCGCCTCGGCGTGGCGGCCGGCCGACAGCGCACAGAAAACTGCAACGGCGATCGCTGTGATTGTAGGTCGCTTGGTTCGTCGTCTCATTAGTCTCAACCTCCGGATGCAACCGTCACGAACTTTGGCTAGCGGCAAAGAACGACTTCGCCCGATTCGTGACCTCGTAAAAGAAAAGAAATCATGTGGGATGCAACGACAGTCGCGGCGCGGCAATCCTCCTCCGCTGGCTACAGGCTTGCATTCGGTCCCTCGACCGGATACTCCACGAGGTAGCCAAACCAGCCGTCCGGCAAGACGTCCATCGAGATGGCGCGGATTTCCCATCCGGTTTGCCACTGTCCTGCCGGATTCCAGTGGAAGACGCCGTAAACGAGATCCGTCGGCAAGTGGGACCGCACGACGTCAAAACCTTCGACTCGCTCGCCGGTGACCCACCTCAAATCGTCCTGAACCAGACTCCCGCTCAACCCGACCATCATCTGCGGGATTCCGCAAATCCTCAGGATCTGCTCCGCGACGAATTCGCGTTCCTCTGCCGTTTCCAGGGTGACCAGCCGCCCCTTCGCTCCCAGCAGTTCCGTGGAGGCGGCCCAGGATCGAACTGTCTCCCAGTCGGTCGGCTCGAAGACGAGCACCATGCGATAGTAATGATCGTTGCCGCCCTCCGCTGCCTTCCACTGAATGGGCTCCAGCGCCATGGAGCGATTCTTCAGGGCGTCAATCGGCGGTTCGTATTCGACGAGATAGGCGGAAACCTTCTCGTGCATGCTGTCGATGCTCAGGTCATTCCAGGCCCAGGGCTGCTTATCGGGAAAGCGGGTGTACATGCCATAGTCTTCCCCGCCGTGCCATGCCGCCTCCTGAAAGTTGTCCGGCTGCTCCGCCGGCCATTGAGCCCAGTTGGCGTAATCGTAAGGTTCGTTCGTGACCCAGCGGAACACGCCCTCTCGCAGCACGTCCGTCAGCCCGATCCACACGCCGCGCGCGGGCGTGTCTTCGCCAAGGAACGTGGCGACGATGAATTCGTCTTCATCCTGCGAAGTGGCGGTGACAAGGTGTCCCGGCAGCCCGCGATAATGCACGTTCATCGATCGCCGGGCCGCCTCGTGCCACGTCAAGGGTTCTTTTTCGACGACGAGTTGGTAGAAGTGTCCGTTGCCCCCGGCCGCGACCGGCCACTCCACAGGCTCGGCGACGCGATTGGGAAGCGTACCGAACCGAGTTTGCGAGAAAGCAATCTCACGACCTGCGTCGCCAGGCTGTTCGATCCGCCGCGCTTGTCGGTCGCCGAGCTCCAGCGTCGCAACTTCGTCGCCATCGGCCGCCGGCGCGTCGTAGCGCAAGTCAACCTGCCCACGAAAGACCTGGACCTCCGTGGCACCGCCCTCCTCGACGAGAACTCCGAACTCCGTCCCCTGGTCGATCAGCGTCGATGTTGGCGTACGCAGACGGAATCCGACGGCCGTCGGAGGCATGTGGGCCGCGATTGTTCCTTGCTGCAAAAACGCCTCGTCAGCAGATTCGACATTCAACTTGGCCGGGCCGGCAATCAGCAGGCGCGCTCCGGAATCAAACACCAGCTCGGCGTCGCCCGCCGTGACCCGTAGGTCGCCCGCAGTCACACGCGATCCCTCGTCAACCGCCCGACCGTTCGCTCCCCACACGGCGGCCGTTGAACTCCGCAGCGTGGCGACAAAGCCGTGCGGCGACGAGTTCTCGGCGGCCGAACCGACCTTCCTGGTCGCGCCCTGGTCGGCATCCTGCAAGGCGTGGACGCCGATCCACGCTGCCGCGAGCAGACTTGCCGAGACAGCCAAGACGAGAGCCCAGCGTTGAATCAGGTTGAGCGGCCAATCTAATGCGGCTCGGGGCGTTTTCACGCGTTCGCTCTCGGTCGTCACGACAGCGCCTGGCCCGTGATCGGCGGGCGCCGCAGGCGCGCCGGTGCGGTACCGCCAAACGAGCCCGGCATGAACGCGAAGATGATCAAGATAGATGCAGCGCAAATCGTCGCGATCTCGTAGCAACTCCTCCAAGCGAGCCCGCTCCTGTTCGGTAACGGTCCCGTCGCACATGCGATTTGCGAGATGCGTCACCTCCGCCGCTGCGTCACGTTGGGCGTCGTGCGTCATTGTGCAAGCCCCTGCGCCATTCGCCGATTGATGCATTCAACGAGGATCTTCCGCATGCGGTGCAGGCGCATGTAGACCGCGGCGGCTGTGCTGTTCATCGCTTCCGCGACGGCGTTAATGCCGTGCGGCCCCAGATAACATTGCTCCAGAAGATGCCGCTGCTTTGGTTTCAACTGCTCGAGGCAGGCGCTGAGCGCCTCAGTCCGCTCCGCCGCTCCTTCGTCGTCGAATTCAGCGGCGAGCATTTCGACAATCGGCTCGGAGAGGTGGACGTTGCGACGTTCGCTTCGTCGCAACAAGTTTCGAATCTCATGATGCGCGATTCCGCGAGCCCACGGCAGGAACGGCCGTGTCGACTCGTACGAATCCCACTTTTGCCAAAGGACCAACGATGTTCGCTGGAGCACCTCCTCCGCGTCATCCCGATGCGGAAGCATCGTCGCGATAAAGCCGTAGAGACGGCCCTGATTCGCAATGAACTGCTTAGCGAACTCGTCTTGCCGACTGCTGGTAGGCTGCGACATCAGTCCAGTATCTCTGCGGCGGTAGTTTGTTGGCGGCATCGACGGCGGCGGCGCACTGGCAAGGCTGACGACGTCTCAGCTAATCGTGGTCAGCGTCGGGCATCTAACGTTCAGATCCGGCATTTTTTTGAATCGTCGCGCAACCGGTTGACAGGCAATAGGTTACCGAAAGCCTGACCTGCGGCCAGGGACCGCGGCACGCCGCGAGATTGGGCGAGAATGCGTGCGGCTCGCCGTACGGAACGTTGATCGCAGGCCGGAGTCGGGCGAAGTTCCAAGTTCCGCGTTAGATTCCCGCTCCTGGAAACGATCTGACATGTGGCCTGAAACTGGCCGCAAGCGATGGCCAAGAACAAACGCGCTGACGGCACGTTGGAGGCCCGCGTCAATGGACAGCGGGCTTCTGAGGAGTTGCTCGGCCGCAGCAGAGAGCGGACTGACCGCTTGATCCTCACGTTGTGCTCCCGGCCAATGCCTTTGATAGCTCAACAGCCGCAGTCGCTTGGTCCGGAGCAGATGAACGCGATAAAGAACGGGGTCACGCGCAAGTTGCGGCAAGCACGGCGTTTCACAGAGTCGGGGAGCCGTCACCGCAGAAGGCCGGTTGGCCCGGCCCGGAGCCGCGCGAGACGTTCGTCCGGTCCACGTTTTCGACCGTCGCCGGATTGCGGCGTGCAGGCCCATGGCGGATCGCTAGCGCATCGCCAAGCAACCAACCATGCGGCCAAAGCGTGGACGGCCGTTACTGAGCAGAGCAGGTCAGCGTCAGGATTCCTCCTCCCAATGGGGGGCTTTGGTCCGGACGCAACTCGCAACTTGTCGAAAGATCGACCGTAACAGCAGTCCGTGGGAGTTCGGCCGTTTGCCGAATCCTCGACGCAATTCGAGCGAGCCCTTATGCATCTGACTCATCGTTGCCGTTCGCCGCTTGCCCTGATCGCGTTTTGCGCGGGATTATCTTCGGCAGCCGACGTGGCGGCGCACCATGACGCTTTCGTCGTTGCGGAGGCGGTCGAGTCGGGCTCCCCCGCGTCAGCGAGCCCGTCGGCTAGCGCGCAGTCAGACCTTCTCGCCGCCCGAAATGATTTTGAGCTTCTTATGCACCTGGCGCGATACGCCGCTAGCCCGTTGCAGCACGAGGTCATCCAACTGGCTGAATGCGACTACGCGTTCGTTCGCAACCTGCCGGTCGCCCCGGCTTCGAAGGAACTCAACCGGCGGCGCGAGGAGTTGCACATCCGGCTCAAGCAAGTCCACAAAACGGTCAAGGTGGAGTGGAACGATGCGGAGGCGAGGCTCGTGAACGCCGGGTGGGCGATTGAATTAACGGCGGGAATCGCGAGTCACGTCCTCTTCGAGCTGAGTAACGAGACGAATCGCAGCATCGACTTAAGCATTCGCCAAGCGGGCGACGAAGCGGCCCCGGGGACGCGCTATGTGATTCCTGCCCGTCAGTCGCAGCTCATCCCGGCGCGAGTGGCGGTCGAGGATCTGGCGGCACGCGACGTCACGCTTCAATTGAGCGCCGCTTCCGCCACACGCCGCCTCGCGGCGCCTATCGTCGTGAGAGCGCCGGCGTCGATTCGGGGCGCGCTCCATGAGGCGGGGCGCGACGCGCTGTGGCCGGGGCGCGTCTACGTGCTCGGCTCAGACGGCGTTTACCATCGCGACGACGCGCTTGGCCGGAACGAAACGTTGTCCGTGAAACAGCTGCTGCAATTCTTCGACGACGGTCGTTTTCGCGGGCTGCCGTTTTTTTACAGCGACGGGCGGTTCGAGCTGCAGGTTCCTCCCGGGCGGGTTGAAGTGACGCTGGAGCGGGGATTTGAACATGAGTTGACCGCGGCAGTGCTGGATCTAGAACCCGGCGAGGCTCGAGACATCGACTTGGAGTCGGGCCGGCTGGTTGACATGAAGGCGCGAGGGTGGATTTCCGGCGACACGCACGTGCACTGGGTCAAGAATCAATGGAACGTGGACCTGCCGCTTGATTTGCTGGCAACCGTACAACGGGCCGAAGACCTGCGCGTGGCCAACAACTTGACGCTCCTCCATCGACGAGCCAATCAGGCCTTCATCAATCCGTCGCAGGCACCCATGGGAACCGTCGCGGCGTTCTCCGACCGGGACTATCACGTCGAAATGGGCGAGGAGTATCGAAATCAAAATCTCTACGGGCATCTCTGTTTCTTGAATCTTGATTGGCTCGTCATGCCAATTGGCACCGGACCGGAGATTGCCGGCGACGATACGCTCGACTACCCGCTCAACAAGACGGCGATTCTCGCCTGTCGCGAGCAAGGCGGCATCATTTGCGAAGCCCACGGTCTAGGAGCCAATCACGAAGTTCCGGTCAACGTGGTGCATGACCTGACCGACTCCCTCGATCAAATGGATCCAGAGGAGTACTACAACTTCCTCGATTGCGGATTCCAATTGCCGCTGACCAACGGGAGCGACCACCCGGCGCGCGTTGTCGGATGCGCACGAGCCTACGTGAAGGTCGAAGGGGACTTTACCTACGACAAATGGATCGACGGCATCCGCCAAGGACGGACGTTTACGACATCGGGGCCGCTCCTCCTTCTGGAGGTCAACGACTGCAGCGTTGGCGACACGCTGACCGCGGCTGCCGACGAGTCGCTTGAGATTCGCGTCGAGGCGATCTCTCGGCGACCGCTCGGCGTGATTCAAATCGTGTCCAATGGCAAGGTACTCAAGGAAGTCCGGACTGACGAGTCGATGGCCGAATTGACGACAGCAATTCCTGCGGGCGAGAGTCGCTGGATCGTCGCTCGCTGCGCGGCAAGGGGGGACGATTACAACGCCATCAGCGGCCCCGATATTGCGCATACCAGCGCCATTTACATCGAGGTTGACGGTCAGCCGCGGTTCGTCGAAACGAAGGCGCGCAGATGGATTGCACGGATGAAACAGCACATTCGTGACATCAAGACGAAGGGACGCTTTGCGAATGATCAGCAGATGGAGGAGGCAATCGAGTACGTTCGCGACGGCATCCGCCTCTATGAGCAGCTGATTGCAGCCCGGGCGCCGGAGACAATGATGACGGCGGCGACGGTTCCGGAAGAATCCGATCAGGCGCAGGAGATCGAGGAGTCAACCGGCCCCGGTGCGGAAACGGCGACCTGGCCGACCGTCAAGGCGGCGGAACCCCAGCCGCTGTCGGTGCAAGTCGAACGTCTCGTTGAAGCGCTCGACTACATCGGCAATCCGTTGCCGCAACCGGCTGCCGAGCGTCTGCGTTCGCTTAGCGAGGAGGACGATCCGACAGAAGCGGCCAAACTCGTGCAAGAAGTTCTTGATCCGTTTTGCATCGCGGCGGTTGAGATTGACGACGCTCGCCTCGTCGCAGTCGGCGCGGCCGGGGAGCACGAACTCGTGGAGCAAGGGTGGCGCAGCTACCTCGTGAAGGTCTGCAATCGCGGAGAGCTCACAACGCGACTCCACGTCGAGAGTCCGAACGCCCGCTCCATGCCGCACGCGCGGCAGCAGGACGTCGCCTCGCGCTGGTTGGGGCTGACGATGTTCGACGGTCGCCCGCTGCAACCGAATCTCAGCGGCCTGGAATTGGAGTATCGCATCGTGCAGCTCTACAGTCGCGACGCAGGCCCGCGAACGGCGCTTATGGAATTTGCGGTCGACGCCAAACCCGGCCGGCCCGGCCGGCAAATTCGCGAGTGGCGGTTCGACGCGGGGGCGGACGGATGGCAGGCGGCGAATCAGTCCGAGATTGAGGTTCGCGACGGCTCGATGTACGCGACGGGGCTGGGCGGCGACCCGTTCATCACCGCAGAAGTGGGCGGGGCCACCGGGGAACTAATCCTCAGATTCGCCGCGGAAACTGATACGAACGGCGTCGGCGAGGTGTTCTGGTGGACCGAGGAACGACCGCAACCAGACGCCGAACGCGTCAGGACTTTTCCGCTGATTCCCGGCGGCGTGCAGAATTACGAAGTCGTGCTTCCAGTGGAAGGCGTCCTCGCCGGCGTCCGCATCGACCCCGACATGAAACGCTGCAAGCTGCGTTTTGATTGGATCGACCTGTCATACGCCCGCCGGCGAGGGGAGACGTGGGGCTCTGCGACGTTGGCGTTTCGGGCGTTGCCAGCCGTACCGGTCAAGCTGCACATCGCCGATAAACCCGACGCGCCGGCGGTTGCTGCCCTTGAGATTCGCGATCGCCTTGGCCGCGTCTACCCCGAGCAGTCAAAGCGACTGGCGCCCGATCTGTTCTTCCACCCGCAGATCTACCGCCGCGACGGCGACACGTTGCGCTTGCCCCCCGGCGAGTACGCCGTGCGTTGCTGGCGTGGTCCCCATTCGATTCCCGAAACGCACTCGCTGCAGGTTGGCGATCGGTCGACGGTACTGAACTGCCGCGTCAGACGCTGGATCGACCCCGCGGCATTCGGCTGGTGGTGCGGCGATCATCACATCCACGCCGCAGGATGCTTGCACTACGTCAATCCGACGGAAGGCGTTCAGCCAAGCGACATGCTAATGCAGACGATGGGCGAGGACCTGAATGTCGGATGTTGCCTGACATGGGGCCCGTGCTTCGATTATCAGAAGCAGTTCTTCACGGGCAGCGTCGACACAGCGTCCGAATATCCGTATCTGCTGCGTTACGACGTGGAGGTCTCAGGGTTCGGATCGCACGTCTCTGGTCATCTCAACTTGCTGCGTCTGCACGAGCAGATCCCTCCGGGCGGCGATTCGAAGCATCATTGGCCCACCTTGGGCCTCAACACGCTCCGCTGGGCGAAACGGCAGGGCGCCGTGTGCGGCCCTGCGCACTCCGCGAACGGCTTGACCGAATACGTCGGTCGCGTCGGCGATTTGCCCGCCGGCCCCCATGGGCTGCCGCATTACCGCATTCCGGCCTACGACGGCATCGGCGCCAACGAGTTCATCGTTGACGTGACGCACCGGGTCCCCGGCCCCGACGGCGAGCTGATTCCCGCGATTGACTTCATCTCGGCGATGAACACGCCCCGCGTCGACGAATGGAATATGTGGTACCACACGCTGAACTGCGGATACCGGGTGCGGGTCAGCGGCGAAACCGATTTTCCTTGCATGAGCGGGGAACGCGTGGGCATCGGCCGCGTCTACGTGAAAGTCGACGGTCGCCTCAATTTTGCCGACTGGGTGCAAGGAATTCAGGACGGGCGCAGCTACGTGAGCGACGGCGCCGGTCACATTCTCGATTTTGAAGCGAGTATCGACGACGGCGACTACCTCGGCGTCGGCGAGCAGGGCAGCGAACTGACGGCTGACCGGCCCGTTCGCGTGACTTGCCGGGCACAATGCGCCGCGCGGCTGATCGACTCGGGGGAGACGGACGGAGCGCCTGCAACGATCCCCGTGGAACTCGTCGTCAACGGCTACCCCGCAGCGCACGCGGACATCCGAGCTGACGGCACGCTGCAGGACGTGCAGCTGAGCGCGCGCATTTCCCGCAGCAGCTGGGTTGCTTTGCGGCTCTTCCCTCATGCCCACGCCAATCCCTTCTTTGTGATCATTGACGAAAAACCGATCCGGGCTTCGCGCGCCAGCGCGGAGTGGTGCTTACGAGGCGTTGACCGCTGCTGGACCGAGAAAGAATCATCATACGCCCCGGCTGAACACGCCGAGGCGCGCGCTGCGTACGACCACGCCCGCGAAGCCTACAGAGCGATCCTGGCAGAATGCATCGACGAGAAGGGAGTCCGCGTTGATTAACCCCGGGGCGTACGACGGCGCCGTCCGCGAATCGCCGCGACCTGCCGCCGCGGCGACCTGCTCCTGCTGCGCCTTGGCGTGGCTGGCGTTGGCTTGGCCAGCGGCGCGGCCCGTTGTCGCGGAAGAACTGACCTCGCCCGTGTGCAGCGAGCAGGGCTGCCACGCACTCGATGAAGAGGCTGTCTTCGACAAGGAGGATCTGCAGAACTTGCTCCAGGCCATCGACGCGGTCGACGCGGATTTGGCCGCGACGATTCGCGACCACTTGCATCGGCACGATTGTTCGCCGGTCGCTGCGCTGGACCGCTACTGCCTGACTGAGGCTTCAATCAATCCAGAGTCGCGGGTCAAAGTCGACGCCGGCAACGCGGAACTGATCCTGCGAACGGGTCAGTGGTCGACGTTCTTAATCAAAGTTAAAAACCTCGCCGGCGTGACGTCACGGCTGCGCGTGATGTGCGAACAGGCTGTCGTGCAGAACGCAAGACCTGCCGCAGAGTCCGGATCGTCGCTGCAGTGGCTTGAGATCGCACTCCTCGACGCACTGTCGCACTCTGGCAAACTGACCGGGCGTCCGTTGGAGTATCGACTTGTCCGGTTGCGTCCCCAAGGTCCGGGGAAACGATCGGCCGTGATCGCGTTGGACGTCGGACAAGGCACGGCCGATATCGGCTTCCGCAACGACGTCGTGTTGACATTCCGCTGTCGGCCTACCGAGTCCGATCAGCTCGTCGTGGACTGGGCGGAAAGGAGGGAACGGACGGACGTTGTCGTCGCCGCCGCTGCACTGAGCGACGACTTGGGTGCGCCCGGTGCGACTGGCGACCAACCGGACGGCGGCCGCAGCGACGGGCGGCGGCCGCGATCCGACGCGGAGCTTAGGTATTGGCTTGAGAATATGGCGTGGGGACACGGCTTCGAAATAGATGAGATGTCCGCCGCAATCGGCCTGGCTCCCGGCGAGATTCAAGCTGCGCTCAAGCGATTCGACATTGCGGCAGGCGCCAAGCCGCCAACACGATCGGATCGCCTCAAGCTGCTGCCCTATCCTGGCGGGCGACACCCGCGCATCGGATTCCTTGAAGGGGCCGTCAACCCCCAGCGTGAGACCAAAGCGAGCGTGTTCACGCCCTGGGATGCCGAGAGCTACGTCGTGCTCGACGCGCCGGAGGCCATCTGGTCGAACCTTGGCCTTGTCTACTTGGCCCATACTCACATTCCAACGCTCTGGGATCGTCAAGGAATGCGACTTGAGCCGCTGGAGTGGTGCCGCGGCGTCGACGATTCGCTGCAGTGCGAACGGACCTTGCCCAATGGGATCACGTTCGGCACAAAGCTGGTTCCTACTGCGGAGGCGGTCGACATGGAAATGTGGTTGACCAACGGCACGGACCGGCGGCTTACCGATCTTCGCGTGCAGAACTGCGTGATGCTGAAAGCCGCTCGCGGTTTCGAACGGCAGACGAACGACAACAAGACGTTCTGGGGACCGTACGCAGCGTGTCGGCAGGACGACGCCGATCGGTGGGTGATCACGGCCTGGGATCCTGGTGACAGAACCTGGGGCAACGCCGATTGCCCTTGCCTGCATTCGGATCCGCAGTTCCCGGATTGCGACCCCGGCGAAACACAACGCCTCCGCGGCCGCCTGTGGTTCTATGAAGGCCCCGACGTGCACGCAGAGATGTTGCGCGTCGAACAGACACGTTGGCGCGACCGATCGCCACGGCGGGCTGAGACGAGTCGCCTCGTCGGTTATGTCTTCGACGCCGCAACCGGAGCGCCCCTGCCGGCGCGCGTGACCGTCCACAACGCACAAGGCGAGTGGCTGCTCGCCAACTCCGCGGGCGGAACGGCCGTCCACTACGACTGCCGTCAAGCGCGATTCCCCGACAGCCAGGAAGTTCACGCCACCGTCTCAGCGGATCCGTTCGAGGTGACGCTGCAACCTGGCGTTTATACGGTGCGCGTTGAACGAGGCAAAGAGTTTATTCCTGCCGTCCGTCAAGTCGTAGTAGGCGACGGTCCGGTGCGTCTGGAATTCCGGCTGCGGCGATGGATCGACATGGCCGAGCGCGGCTGGTATTCGGGAGACGTGCATGTCCATCGGGGCGTCGACGAGTTGCCCAACGTCATGCTCGCCGAAGATTTGAACGTGGCATTTCCGCTTTCGTTCTGGACGACCGACGAAGCCCCTCCGCTCGATCCGGTGGCGGGCGACGTGCGCGTCAGTGCTGAGCCTTTGCAGGTCGACCCGGCGCACGTGATCTACCCCATGAACACGGAGTACGAAGTCGAACGCATCGGAGACCGAGAGCGACTCCTCGGCGCCATGATTGTCTTGAATCACCAAGCGCCGTTCAGCGCATCGGCGCTCCCCGTCGGGCCCGTCGCGGATTTGGTTCGGGCGCAAGGGGGAATTGTCGATCTCGACAAACACTCGTGGCCCTGGTCGTTGATGCTGGTGCCGGTGATGGGAGCGGATTTGTTCGAATTGGCGAACAATCACCTCTGGCAGGCGGAATTCGGCCTGCCCGATTGGACCCTCGACGCAGCGCCGGAATTCATGGATGTGGAGCGCGATCAGGATGGATTCACCGAATGGGGATGGGTGGATTTCGGCCTGAAGACGTATTACGCGCTTGTCAATTCCGGGTTTCGGTTACGCGTGTCCGCCGGAACCGCGTCAGGCGTTCATCCGGTGCCGTTGGGATTCAATCGCGTCTACGTTCGTCTCCCGGAAGGGTTCAATTACGATGCTTGGGTCGCCGCGCTTGACGCCGGCCGTAGCTTTGTCACCAACGGACCGATGCTGGAAGCGACGTTTAACGGCCGCGACCCGGGAGCGACGTTTCATTGTGGGGGGGACGAGCGACCGGTCGTGCGCGTGCACGCTCTCGCGAGCAGCGTGCATCCACTCGAACGCATCGAAATCGTCGTGAACGGCCGCGTACGACGCGAGATCCGTCCTGATAACGTCGCGCTGCCAAGCGGCGGGTATCAGAGCGAGATCGACGTGCAGGTCTCGGACGAGAAGTCCTTTTGGGTTGCGGTGCGATGCTTTGAAGACAATCCCGCTGGTCGCGTCCGATTTGCCCACTGCAACCCCGCGTACGTCGATGTCGCAGGAAAGCCCCTTCCTCCGCGGAAGGAAGAGGTCGCGTACTTTATTGACCGCATGAAACAACAGCTTGAAGTCGATCAACACTATCTTTCGCCCGAGCAACTCGCTGACTTTCGGCGTGCGTTGGCGGCCTACGAAGCTCTGGCAGAACGCGCCGAGTAGCACGTCGTACCTGGTCGCGGCCCGCGACGAGACAGAATCCGATTACGCCGCAGGCAACTGAGCCCGCACGCGAGCCCGCACGCGAGCCCGCACGCGAGCTCGCACGCCCTGCGCCTCCGCTTGAGTACCGCAAAAGAATGCACTCCCTATCCTTACGAACTGGACGCGAGCAAACCCGTCAAAGCTGCCGGCGCTCCGCGGCGAACCGTCGACCGAGTTGGTGGCTGAGCGTTCTCCTGAACGCCGCGGTCGCCAACGTCGCGCCGCTCGCAGCATCCGAGGTCCCGCTGATGGACGCCAGTCATCCGGCGCCAAAGGCTGTACAATGCGACGTCGAGATTGTCGGCGACGCGGCGACGCTGACCGTTGGAGAACAGGACGCGATCCTCGATTTCGACGTGGCCGCAGCGTCGCCGCCGCCGGCGGGGATGGTGGAAGCTCGGTTTCGACTGAAAACGTCGGTCGGCGGGGAGCTTGGCGAGTATCTCCTCTACTGGGCGGTCGATCAAGAATCCGCGTGGCGGCGATTTCGTCGAATTCCTTTCATCGCCGATGGGAGTTGGCATGAGTACCGCATTCCGTTGTCCGCGACCGGCGCGCTGAAAGCCTTGCGTTTCACCTTCGGGAGACAACCCCACGAATTGCAGCTTGCCGACGTGCGGATCGCCTCCATCGTCGACGAAACGCCGCCCGAATTAGTCGCCCAGCAGGCCGAGATGCCGGCGACGATCAACGTGGCGAGCAGCGTGTTGGCGTTGAGCCTCGACTGCGTCACGCATCGGTACGTGATCCGCGATCGCCGCACAGACAGGACGTGGCACAGCACTCCCGTGTCGCCCTGGCTGCGGCTGTGCCGGGCAGAGCTCGTCGACGAACGCACGCTTGCGTTGACGATGTTCGACAACAGCGCTCGACGCATCGTCGAGGCCCGGGCTTCGGTCAATGACGACGGCGACGCCATCTTCGAGGTGACGCCCGGCGACCCGCAACAGACGCTCTGGGCCGCTGCGAACTATCCACCCCGTTTTAGCACGGATTTTGCAGAAGGCCGCATTGTCTTTTGCGACCGCTCCTGCGGCGTCCTGCTGGAGCAGCGGGACGACGCCTATGCATCATGGCCGCTGCGCGTCTACGGCAACACGCACTGTCTCGACATGCCCTGGATGGGTCTCTTTGACGCGGAGCGCGGCGACGGCGTCATGCTGCTCGTCGAAACGCCGATGGACGCCGAAGTGGCGTTAATCGCCGACGACCAAGGGCGACATTGGCCTGAAGTGCGGTGGTTGCCCTCGCTCGATTCGTTCCGCTATCCGCGGCGAGCGTCTTATCGCTTCACGGTTGACGGGGGCTATGTGGCGCTCGCGAGCCGCTATCGTCAGCACCTGCAAGCTGAGGGCCGTTTCAAAACGCTTGCCGAGAAAGCGGCGGCGAAGCCGGCCGTGGAGCGGTTGCGCGGCGCACCGTCGCTTTGGGGCGGTCGATTCCCGGAGAAATTCGTGCGCCAGATGCGTCCCTTGGGGCTGAGGACCGGGATCATCGGCACGTGCAAAGAGCCGGGGATCCTCGCCTGGCTCAACGACCTCGGCTACCTCACCGGGAGTTACGACAACTACACCGACATTCTCGAGGGCGATGCGAGCAAGTTCCTCTCTGACAACGTGGCGGCCGCTTCGGTCCGTTCGCGGCCCGGCGGGCCGCCGAAGTACGGCTGGAAGAAACGGAGCGGAGAGCAAATGTACTGGCGCTCGTCGTCGGCGTGGCTTCCGGTCTTCGAAAAATCCGTCGCCGCCGAATTGCGGCGTCTCCCGTTCAGTTCACGGTTCATCGACGTCGCCGCCGCCACCGACCTGCTCGAAGATTTTCACCCCGCCCATCCGTTCGATCGACGCCAAGACCGCGAGAACCGCCGCGCGTTGTTTCGCCGCATGAACGAATGCGGGCTCGTCCTCGGCACGGAACACGGCAATGACTGGGTCGTTGATCTGGTGGAATACTTCGAGGGTGGGATGAGCGGTCCGTTTTGGTGGTCCTCGTGGGCCGCCGGTCACCTCGAACGACCGCGACGCGATCAGTTGAGCGAGAAGTACCTGAAGTTCGGCATGGGGTATTCGAATCGAATTCCGCTTTGGGAACTCGTGTATCACGACTGCGCCGTCAACACCTGGTATTGGGGCGACACGGCCGGCATGCTCTTTGAGGCGGCCCCCGAACTTGCCGATCGCAAGGACCTGTTCAACCTCCTCTACGGGACCACGCCGCTGCTGTGGATGGACGGCACCGGATACCGGCTGCCTGAGCAACGGCATCGCATGCTGCGGACCTATCACGACACGTGTCCGTGGCACGCCGAGGTCGCGTTTGAGCAGTTGCTCGCCCACGAGTTCCTGTCGCCCGACCGGGCCGTCCAACGGACCTCATTCGCCAATGGCGGCGTTGCGATCGTCAATTTCGCGGACGAACCCCGCGACATCGACGTGTCAGGAGTCGTCGCGACCCTGGCGCCCCGCGGGTATTTGGCTCGTTGCGGCGACTTCGAGCAGTCGAAACTGTGGGCGGACGGCGCGCCGGAAACGGTAATTCGCAAACCCGGATATCTCGTCGTGGAAGCGACGGGGACGTCGTTTGTCAGCGGCATCCGATGCGACGGGCGGGCAACCGCCTTTCAATCAGGGCCCGACCGCTGGAACGTGTTCGTCGATCCGAACAGCGAGTTGCAGGTCAACGTTGCCGAGGTGACCGGTTGGGATCGCGACGATCGAGTTCGTTTGTGTCACATGGACGACATCGGTGAAATTCGCGCTCCGATTGCCGAGGCCGACCAGAACGGAACACTGCACGTGAAGGCAACGGCCAACGCGTGGCGGTTTGTAATCGTCCGCGGCCGCCCCGCGCCGCAGTCAGCTCTGACAAACGCATCGAAAGAGATCGAAATGACGGGCGACAACTAAGCCACCCGACTTGCGATCTGTCATGGCCACAGCTATGCATGCTCCTTGCATTCCGCCTTTACTTGCCGCGCTTCTCGTGCTGGGCGTATTCCTGCCGGGTACGGTAAGCCCGAGCGCGGAGGCCGCTGGCGTGAAGCCAGCAGAAGAGTGGATGGCGGAGTGGATCGGCGTGATCGGGGGCAGCAAGCCCAATACGTGGATCTGCTATCGCAAGCGGATCCGCCTGGACGCGCCTCCGCAGCAGGCGTTCGCCCGCATCGCGTGCGACAGCAAGTACTGGCTCTGGATCAACGGTGATCTCGTCGTGTTCGAGGGGCAGCTCAAACGCGGGCCCACCCCGCACGACACTTACTTCGATCGCGTTGATTTGACGCCCTGGCTGCGCGCAGGGGACAACACCATTGCCGTGCTGATGTGGCATTTCGGCGTTCACGGCTACTCGCACAACTCCTCGGGAGCGGCGGCGCTGATCTTCGACGCCCGAGTGGACGGCAGGCCCCTGTTGAGCGACGTGACGTGGAAAGCCAAGGTGCATCCCGCTTTTGGCACGACCATTCCGCCCAAAGACAACGTGCGTCAACCCGAGCCAAACCTGCGCTTCGACGCGCGGCACGACCTCGGTCGATGGCAGGAACCCGGCTTTGACGACGACGACTGGGGACCGTCGATGGCGCTGGGCCGTGCGGGAACGGAGCCTTGGGGACGTCTCTACGAACGGCCGATTCCGCTCTGGCGAGATTCCGGCCTCCTGGAGTACCCGTCGGTGACTCGAAGCCGCGACGCCCATGGCGATCAGGTCATCACGGGGCGTCTGCCGCACAACTGCCAGGCGACGCCCTATTTGAAGGTCCGCGCTCCGGCGGGGCGGGTGATTCGCATTGAGACCGATCAGCAGGACCATTACGCGCGACTTGCCCTGATCGAGACTCATCGGCACGAGTACGTGACGCGCGCCGGCGAGCAGGAATTCGAACTGCCCGCGTGGATCAACGGCCATGAAATTCGGTACGCGGCTTCACCAGACGTCGAGTTCCTGACGGTGCTGTATCGCGAAACTTCCTACGATGCGGAGCAAGTGGGCGCATTTCACTGCGACGATCCTCGATTGAATCAACTCTGGGAAGAATCGCGGCGAACGCTTTGCGTCAACATGCGGGATACGTACATGGACTGTCCCGATCGCGAACGAGCTCAGTGGTGGGGCGACGTCGTCAGCCAACTCGGCGAGGCGTTTTACGTGTTCGACGCCCGGCACGGGCCCCGACTTGCGCGGAAAGCGATCTACGAGCTGTGCCGCTGGCAACGGGCCAACGGCGTCCTCTATTCGCCCGTGCCGTCAGGCGTGAGGCGACCGGGGATCGAGTTTCCGCTCGACGGTTCTTGGGACCAGGAATTGCCTCAGCAGATGCTGGCCAGCGTGGGATGGTACGGCTTTTGGACTTTCTACCGGTACACCGGCGACGAGGCGACGATCGTTGCGAACTACCCCGCCGTGAAGCGTTACTTGGACCTCTGGAATCTCGGCGACGACGGGCTGGTCGTTCATCGGTCCGGCGATTGGGACTGGACCGACTGGGGCGATGACATCGACGTCCCGGTCGTTGAGAACGCGTGGTACTACCTGGCCTTGCGCGGCGCCGCGGCGATGGCGGGAGTTGCCGGACATGAAGCGGACGTCGTTCAGTACGACCGACGCATGGCGTCGATCCGAGCGAACTTCAACGCGGCGTTCTGGCAGGGCGACGAGTACCGATCTCCCGGGTACGGCGGTGCAACCGACGACCGAGCCAATGCGATGGCCGTGGTTGCGGGACTGGCCCCGCCGCAACGCTACGCCGCGGTGACGCTTATCTTACAGCGCGAGCGACATGCGAGCCCCTACATGGAGAAATACGTCCTGGAAGCGCTGATGCTCATGGACCAGCCCGTTGTCGCACAACAGCGGATGACGGAGCGCTACGCCTTCATGCTCGCTGACGACCAGAGCACGTTGTGGGAACTGTTTGAAGACATTTCGGGCGAGGGCTCGGGGGCACTTGGCCGAGGTACGTTCAACCACGCCTGGTCGGGCGGGCCGCTGACAATCCTGAGCCAGTATGTCGCCGGCGTATCGCCGATCAAGCCGGCATTTGAAGAGTTTCGCGTGCGGCCCCAGCTGGGGGCGTTGAGACAAGTCGACTGCTCCGTGCCGACGCCGTTGGGAACGATTCGCTGTCGGATCGACGCCACGGCGCGAACTCGGCAGCTGTTCGTCTCGGCGCCCGACGGCTCCGCGGCTCGGGTCGACTTGCCGGACGGCTGGATCGACGCGGACTCGACCGTCAGGGTCAATGACGTCGTTGTTTGGGACGCGGGTCGGCGGACGGCCGTTTCCAGTCCCGTTGCTGTGGAGAGCGCCGAGCGAGACCGCCCCGTTTTTCTTGCTCCGGCCGGCGATTGGCGATTGACCGTGACTTCCGCAGCGGCGGCAGACGGCAATCGAGCATCCGCCGCGGGCATCGTTGACTGATCTGCCACGCCGCTGAGAACCAAGCCCCAGTGAATCGCAGCGCGACGATGTCGCGGCTAACAAGAGTCTGATTTCGACCGTTGATCGACAGGTGACTATTGTGAAACGTCAACGCAGCAACCACAGGTCGGGTAGCCGACGCCATTTTCTCAGGACGTCGGCAGCCGGAGGATTAGGAGGACTAGGCGCGGGCGGTTGGGCGGTCCGACTGCTTGCAGGCGAGACTCTGCCGTCGCCGAGCGACCAACTCGCGGTCGCCGTCATTGGAGCCGGCGGCATGGCGAGTCATCATGCGGAGTACAATTTCGATCCTTACTTGCGAATCAGGGCAATCTGCGACGTCGATGCGGGGCGGTCGACCCTCTACAACAACCGATTCGGGCGCGGCGAAGCCGAAGTGCATGGCGACTATCGCGGACTATTGCACCGCGCCGACATTGACGCGTTCGTCATCTGCACGCCCGACCATTGGCATGCCAAGATTGCCGTGGAAGCCCTGCGCAGCGGCAAGGACGTGTATTGCGAGAAACCGCTCACGCTGACGGTCGCCGAGGGAAAACTGATCCACAGGGCGCTAAGCGAGACCGATCGCGTCTTACAGGTCGGGACGCAGCAGCGGAGCGATCCCGCGTTTCAGATGGCCGTCGCGCTCGCACGGTCCGGGCGCTTGGGGAGGATTGTTCGCGTTACGGCTGCGATTGGCGCGGGCCCTACCGGCGGACCGTTCCCCACGACCGAGCCGCCGCCTGAACTCGATTGGGATCGCTGGCTCGGGCAGGCTCCCGAGACGCCCTACATTGCGGAGCGTTGTCACGGCAACTTTCGCTGGTGGTACGAGTACTCCGGCGGCAAGATGACAGATTGGGGAGCCCACCACGTGGACATCGCGTGCTGGGCGATCGAACCGTTGCGGTACTCCTCGGTGGCGATCGCGCCGGTCGAACGGCGTTTCCCCGTGCCCCTGGAGAACGGTCGGCCGTGCGTCGCGGATTGCTACAACACGCCGACGACGTTTCGCGTCGAATGCCGTTTCGAGGACGGTCCCGAACTTGTCATTCGCGACAGCGCCCCTGACTTGGGGTTCGACAACGGCGTGCTCTTTGAATGCGAAGGAGGGCGATTTTTCGTCAATCGGGGCAAGCTGACGGGGCGACCGATCGAGGAGCTTGAATCGTTGCCGTTGCCCGAGGAGACGCTGGCGGCGTTGCGTCGCGGTCGCGGCGTGATGCCGCACGTCGCAAACTTCTACTGGAGTTGTCGCGAGCGTTCGTCGCCAATCTCCTCGGCGGCAGAGCACTTGGTATCGCTGAATATCTGCCACGTGGCGAACATTGCCTTGCGGCTGGATCGCAGCGTCGACTGGAGCCCGGCGAATGAATCGCTGCACGGCGACGACCAAGTTGCCGATGCCATGCTGTCCCGGACGCCGCGCGACGGATTCGAAATCGCTTAAACACACAATGCCTCGACATTGACGGCCGTGCCATCAGGAGCTCACCACGAGATGAAACGCGATCTGCACAAGGTTCTGAACGCTGCGGCGCTCGCACTGTGCTTAACGGCCTGCATTCACGATTGCCTGCACGCTCAAGAGGCGGCCATCCGACCGGAACGGCTGCGCTGCGAGCGGCGGTCTGAGCCGCTCGGGGTGGACGAGCCCAGGCCGCTGCTGAGCTGGATTGTCTCGTCGGACACGCGCGACCAAAGCCAATCGGCCTATCAGATACTCGTCGCAAGCAGCGTCCAGGAGCTTCAAAAGGACGTCGGCGACGTGTGGGACAGCAGCAAACAACCCGGCGATGACCCATTGAACGTCTCTTATCAAGGACCGCCGCTCGCCTCGGGGCAGAAATGTTATTGGAAGGTGCGACTGTGGGACGGCGAGGATCGTGCGTCTCGCTGGAGCGAGCCGGCGACATGGCAAATGGGCCTGCTGGCGAAAGACGACTGGCACGCTGAATGGATCGGCTTCGACAAGCTCCGGCAGCGCGCAGCGCCGGCCGCTCCCCTCGAGGGAGCGAACTGGATTGGCCGCGACGCGGAAGACGCCCGTGAGGCCGGTCCGGGCAGCACGCTGTTTGTCGCGACCGCCACGTTGCCCGAGGACGCGCGGGTCGTCAGCGCCGAGGCGTACGTGGTTGCCGACGACCGCGTTTGGCTGGCGGTCAACGGACAGATGGTCATTCACGGCGAAGCGGGTTGGGAACGAGTCAAACCTGTGAGTTTAGTCGGCCATCTCCGCCCGGGCGCAAACGAACTGCGGTTTCGAGTTGAGAACGAATCGGCAGGACCGACGGGACTCCTGGCCAAGATCGTGATAACTCTCGACGACGGAACAACTGCGACCCTGGCGTCCGACGGCAGCTGGCAGGCTTCCTCGCAGGTGCGCCACCATTGGCCCTCCGAGCCTCTCGACGACATTTCATTCTCGTCGAGTGTCGTGTTGGGCGATTACGGCGCGCAACCATGGGGACGATTGACGCTTCAGCCGCTGTTCCTCCCGCCGCCGTCCCAGCTCCGCTGCGACTTTGTCGCCGACAAGCCGGTGACCGCGGCGACGTTGCATGTCGCCGCCTTAGGCGCGTGCGATGCGCACCTCAACGGCAGGCGGGTCTCGGATGACTTGTTCACGCCCGGATGGACCGACTACCGACGCCGCGTCTACTACCGCAGCTACGACGTGACGAAACGGATTCGTCCCGGCCTCAATGCCTTGGGCGCCGTGCTCGCGGACGGGTGGTATAGCGGCTACGTCGGCTGGGGCCAGAATCGCGATCACTACGGCAAGCATCCCCGAGCGCGGTTGCAACTTCATCTGCAATTCGCTGATGGTTCGTCGCAGATCGTCGCGACCGGCCCCGACTGGAAGGCCGCGGTCGGCCCCACGCAACACGCCGATTTTCTCATGGGCGAGACCTACGATGCGCGCCTCGAACAAGCCGGGTGGGACGAACCAGGATTCGACGCCGCCGGCTGGGACTCGGTCGACGTGGGGGCCGAAGTCGCTCCCGAAATGCAATCGCATCCAGGGCCGGCCGTTGGCGTGATCCGGGAATTCCCGCCGGTCAGCGTTACCGAACCCGTGGCAGGGAAGTACGTCTTCGATTTGGGGCAAAACTTCGCCGGCTTCGCGCGACTGAAAGTGCGCGGCAAGCCCGGGCAGCGGATCACGCTCCGATTTGCCGAGCGGCTGGCGGACGACGGTACGATTTACACCACGAACTTGCGAGATGCCAAGGCCACCGATGTCTACATCTGTCGCGGCGGCGGCGTCGAAACGTGGGCGCCACGATTCACCTTTCATGGTTTTCAGTACGTCGAAATCGCGGGACTCGACGCCCCTCCAGGCGAGGACGCCATTACCGGGCTCGCGCTCAGCAGCGTCTCGCCGCGAGCGAGTCAATTTGAGTGTTCCAGCGATGCGCTCAATCGCCTCTATTCGAATATCTACTGGACGCAGCGCGCCAATTTCATTGACGTACCGACCGATTGCCCCCAACGCGACGAGCGTCTCGGCTGGACGGGCGATGCGCAAGTCTACATCGCGACGGCTTGTTTGAACGCCGACGTCGAGGCCTTCTTCGCGAAATGGCTGATTGACTTGGCCGACGCCCAACGTGACGACGGGCAGTTTCCGATGGTCGCGCCGTTGATAGTCGCCGGCGACGACGGCGGGCCAGCCTGGGCCGACGCCGGCGTCATTTGCCCTGTCACGGCTTACGAGTTCTACGGAAACCGACGCCAGCTGGAGCGAAGCTACGACTCGATGAAGCGGTATGTTGAATTCATGCGCGGCCGTAGCACCTCGGAATTGCTGCCTCCGGCCGAGTTTCATTGTTTCGGCGACTGGCTCAGCGTCGATGCCGAGACGCCGCACGACGTCATTTACACGGCCTACTTTGCCCAATCCGCGCGCCTCCTGGCGCAAGCGGCCCGCGCGCTCGGTCGCGTAAACGACGCGACAGACTATCAGGAGCTCTATCAGCAAATCCGGCGGTCGTTTGCGAAAGCCTACGTCGATTCCGAAGGCCGAATTCAGGGCGACACGCAGTGTTGTTACGTCCTGGCGCTGGCCTTTGACCTGCTGGAAGACCCGCAGAGGCAGCAAGCCGCGGCGCGGCTCGTCGAGCGCATCGCTGCGCGGGACGATCATCTCTCCACGGGCTTCATCGGAACGAAGGATTTAATGCTCGTTCTCGCCAAGATTGGACGCAATGACGTGGCACACCGACTTATCGGCAACGAAACCTATCCCTCATGGGGCTTCTCGATCAAGCATGGCGCCACGAGCATCTGGGAGCGGTGGGACGGCTGGACGCCCGAGAGAGGTTTTCAGGATGCGGGCATGAACTCGTTCGCCCACTACTCGTTCGGAGCCGTCTACCAGTGGATGGCGGAGAACATCGGCGGAATCCAACGACTCACGCCAGCTTACCAGGAGATTCTCATCGCTCCGCAGCCGGGAGAGCTCACGTGGGCACGCACTGCATACGACAGCGTCCGAGGTCCGATTTCGACAGCTTGGCAGAGACGCGACGGGGCCTTTCAGTTGGACGTCGAAATCCCGGCGAATACGACTGCCGTCGTAAAGCTGCCTGCGTCGAAATTGGAAAGCGTCTATGAAGGCGATCGTCCGGCATCGACTGCCGCCGGAGTGCATGCCGCCCAGATCGTCGACGGACAGGTCGAGCTACGCGTCGGCTCCGGCGTCTACTCCTTTACGACGGAGGCTCGGCCGTGACCATCCATATTGCCCTCGGAATGATTCTCGCGACGGTCGCCGTCGGATCTCCCCTTCGCGGGGTCGCCGCCGGGACGGTCATCGACGCGGGCGAGTTTGGTTTGTCCGAACTCAAGCCCGGCGAAGACGCGACATCGGCCTTCCGCAAAGCCATCGAGGCGTGCCGCGACCGCGGCGCGAGTGGATTGCGAATCCCGCCCGGCGTGTGGCATTTATATCCCGACGCCGCATTCGAGCGGACGCTCGCGGTCGCCAACAACAACCCAGGCGTTAAGCGCGTCGCCTTCCTCTTGGACGGATTGGAGGATTTCACGCTCGCTGGCGACCAAGCGCTGCTGATGTGTCATGGGGAGATGATTCCAATTAGCGCTGACAACGCGGTCAATCTGTCCCTGAGGGGCGTCTCGATCGACTGGGAACATCCGTTTCATTTTCAGGGCGAAGTGGTCGCTCTGCATCCGGAGGTCAACGCCTTTGATTTGCAGACGCACCCCGAGACGATCTATGAGATACGCAACGAACGACTCGTCTTTCGCGAAAAGCCAAGTGCCAGTCCTGACGCTTGGAAAGAATGGGCCCCGCCGCCGACCGAACGCCTGTCGTGGGAGCACAACCTGCAGTGGAACATGTGGTTTGACGGCGCCACCAACGAGCCGATTCCCGGCGAGCATCAGTGGGCGCTGGCGCCGGATCCGCGGGTGAAAGAGATCACGCCTGGCGTGATTCGACTTTTCGACGCCACGGACATCATGCCGCAGCTGGGATGGGTGGTCGCGGTCAAGGGCATGGGCTCGCCGAACCGTACCTCGCCGGCGATCCGCGTCGCGCGTTCCAAGAACTTGAAGATCGACGATGTCACGATCCGACACGCCGGTGGAATGGGAATCATCGTCCAGCGCACGGTCGGCGCCACGCTCCGAGACGTCCACGTGGAACTGCCTGAAAAGCGGGGACGCGTCGTCACGACAACCGCCGACGCGACCCACTTCAACGGCTGCCGCGGCGAAATTGTGCTGGAAGACTGTTCCTTTGCAAACATGCTCGACGACGCCGCAAACGTCCACGGCTGCTTTGTCCGCGTCGAGCGAACCACGGGGCCGCGGACGCTGATTTGTCGGCGCGTCCATAGCCAGCAACGCGGCCTCATCGTCATGGAATCCGGCGACAAGGTGCGCTTTGTGACGAGCGATGATTTGCAGCCGTACGGCGACGCCGTCGTGACGTCCACGCGCGAATTGAATTCCGATCTGTTTGAAGTAAAGCTTGATCGGCTTCCAAGCGGCGGCGTCCGGACTCCGTCCGGACTTTACAACCTGACGTGGCAACCGAGCTTAGTCGTACGTCGCTGCACGGTCCGGAACAACCGGGCGCGCGTCATGCTAATCGCCACCGCCGGTCGCGTCGTTGTTGAAGACAACGTGTTTGAGAATTCTTCCATGGCGGGCGTGCAATTTGAGGGCGACAACGGATTCTGGTGGGAATCAGGTCCGGCCCGCGACGTTCTGATACGGCGCAACGTGTTTCGAAATCTGGCCGGCCCGGCGCTGAGAATTGCAGCCGACATCGATCCTCAGGCGTCACCTGACGCTTATTACCACGGCGGCATTTGTTTCGAGAATAATGTCATCGAAACGAAGCATCGTCGAATCGTCGAAGGCTGGGCAATCGACGGCTTGACGTTCCGAGGCAACATCATCAAGGCGATCGCCGACCCGTCCGCGGAGGATGACTCGACCGTCTCGTTTCAGTTCAAATCGGGACGTCAGATCGTGATCGCCGGCAACGCATACGACGGCGAATCGCCTTTGACCGTTCACGCGGGGACGCGTTCCGCGGAACCGAAAATGGACGCCAACCGTGGCATCAGAGCGTGGGCGAAGTGACGAGCATCCTCGGCGGCCTCATGTTGTCACCAGCGCCCTAGCAGACAGCCCGACGGACCTTAAAACGCCCATGCCATACGAACTCTCCTGACATCCGATCGAGGTAGACAGAGATGCAAACGGACCTCCTTAATCGTCGCCTGTTCCTGCGAACGGCAAGCACGGCAGGAGGCCTTCTCGCGGCCGCAACTCTGCCCGCGGTCGCGGGGGACGTTGCGCCCGACGTGAAATCGGTCCCGCCGCCCAAGGGGACGATTCGCCTAGCGCTCATGCAGGCGCTCCCCGCCGCGAATGACCAAGACCGTAATGCCGCGATCGCCGAGTCGTTCTGCCGGCAAGCGCAGCAACAGGGAGCGGACCTGCTGATCATGCCGGAGATGTGGAATATCGGCTACCGAGGTCCCGCCGACATGAACGAGGCGACGCTCGACGCATGGGCCGCGCAGGCGGTCGATGCCGCGGGGCCCTGGGTCGAGCGATTTCGTCGTCTGGCACGGGATTTAGGGATGGGAATCGCCGCCACGTACCTCGAATGCAAGAACGGTAAGCTGCGCAACAGCGTCAGCTTATTTGATCGCCGCGGCAAGCTGCTGTTCACCTACTCCAAAGTGCATACGTGCGCCTTTGCGTTCGAAGCGGCGCTTGAACCGGGAGCCGGGTGGCCGGTCGCGCCGCTCGACACGGGCCGCGATATCGTTCAGGTGGGCGCCATGATTTGCTTTGACAGAGAGTTTCCAGAGAGTGCGCGATCTCTCATGGTGAACGGGGCGGAAATCGTAATTACCCCCAATGCGTGTCCGCTGGATCCGCTGCGACTTGCGCAGTTTCAGATCCGCGGATTCGAGAACGCGATGACAATGGCCATGACGAACTATCCCGCGCCCTTCCACAACGGGCAGTCGATCGTCTTTGCGGCCGACGGCCGCCTCGTGAAACAGTGCGACGAATCAGAGCAACTCGCGGTCGTGGACGTGGATCTCATGGACTTGCGAGAGACGCGAAGCCGCACCATTTGGGGCAACGCATGGCGCCGACCGTCACGGTACGGCGACCTCGCCAAACCAGCCGACCTCCCGGTATTTCGCAGGACGAATCAGCATGACATCCCAGTCGAGTAGCGGCGCCGCGCGTCGTCGGACAATGTTTTCCCGCCCTGGGCGTGCTTGTCGGGGGCTGGCAATCCTGACGCTCGCTGCGGTCGCCGCGCGAGCGCCCGCTCAGGACCCGACAGCCTACACCCAGGAGCTTGAGATCGAGTTTCGCAGCGCGGCGTCCGCGGCGGCGGCAACGATCGAGATCGAGCCGCTTCTCGACGGCCGGCATCGCGCCGTGTCGTGCCGTTGGGACGACAATTGGACGAGCGACAACGTCCGTACGCGCGAGATCATGCAGGAATACGGCATCCGCGGCACATGGTATCTCAACGGCAGGCATTTCGTGCCGGGCGGGGAACCTGCTGATTATCTTCCCGTCGCCCGCCAACTCCTCGCTGGCGGTAACTCGATTGGGGGCCACGCGCTCACGCACCCTTACCTGACCTACTACCATAGCAATCGGATGTTTGCAGAAACCGCCGGCGTCCGCGCGTGCTGGGAAGCGGCCCTCGATACGCCGGTCGTGTCGTACGCCTATTCGTTCGTCGACCTCCGCCCGGAGCCGGAGGGGGCCGCAGTTCTTCGCCGCTCGCTGGAGACGCTGAAGCGCGCAGGTTTTATCCACATCGCGGAATACGCGTCCTTCTTCTCCGATATCGATTTGGACCTCGAACTCAGTCCGATAATGCCGCCGGAGAACAACGACTTCGAGACGTTCGCCGAAGCGGTCGAGTGGGCGTACCATGACGAACAGCTCTCGCGATCGTTTCCCATGATCTCTAACTCGATGCATGCATGGTACGGGACTTTCCGTCTGCAGTACGATTACGACGAGCTGCGCCGACGTCTTGAACTCCTGCAAGCGCTGCCAGACGCGTGGCACTGCAATCAGAACGAGTACGCCGCCTATCGTCGGCAAGCGAAGTCCGCAACGCTCGACCAGGTGCAACGAGAAGGCGTTACGCTCACAGTGTCCTTACTGCGACCAAGCCCGCGCGTACTAGGAAGCGACGTGCCACTCACCCTGGCGATTGCAGGCGTCGACGAGCGAGACGTAGTGCGAATTTCTTCTCGTTCGGCGAAGATCGTTGATTCGTCGCAAGGCGACGGCAAGACGAAACGGATCAATGTGCACCATGACGCCAGCCAGCGACTGCCTGAGCGCATAGGTCATATTGCCAACCCGGAAAACTCGGTCGGATTGAGCGATGACGCACAGGACACGGATTTTCCGGAGATTCGCGGGCGCCTCTGGCGAGATCACGAGCGGCTCGTCCTGCAAGTGGAGGCGTCCTCGGATGACGTCTTGCGCGACGAGGCGATCACCTGGCGCGCACCGATCGGTTGGGACGCGATCGCGACCGGACCGCAAGAAACTCCACGAGACGGAGTGTCGAGAACTTACGTTGCCCGTTTGATTCCCCGCGGCGAGGCGCCCGATCGCCTGGGACGCGCCCACTTCGGGGCCGAACTTGATTTTGTTCTCCATGATCGGCCCGGTCGAATTCATTTCACCTGCCAAACGTCCGGACCTGCTGCCGACGAATCATGGCCTAAGAACGGCTTCGCCCTGCTGGGCCCCCTCGACGATTCGGAGTTCGACGTTGCGACGTTCGTTAAGAAGGCGACAGGCGGAGCTTGTCCCGATTCGTGGCCGCTTGCCACGGGGCAGCGGGCGGCTTGGCGCGTTGCGGCCCGCGACGGATATGTCGAACACGACTGGCTGAATCCCGAGTACGTCCGCACGATGGGAACGTGGGACCACCATGCGCCGAATTATGTCCTGCGCTCCCGCGTGACCTCGCCCGAGGAGCGTCGAGTGAAGATCACCACGAGCCATCCCGACAAATGCACGGTGCTGCTGAACCAGGCGGTGATTGACGGCGACCGCGCCGTGCTTCGGCGGGGCGCAAATGAACTCGTTATCGTCTACCCGTCAAGCACCATGAGTCCGGAGACTCCGAGGCTGACGGCTTGCTTCGTGCGTATTGTCGACCACTCGACCAACAACCGCATCGAGGACCTCCGTTATCAGGGGTTCTGATGCGTGGGCGAAAACAAAGTGGTTTGCGGCGGCATGCAACGTGTGCGGCCAAGCGCGCCCCGACGACTGCTCGCAATTCTAGGTCCCATTCTTTTTTCTCAGAGCCAAAATGCGTGCCACAATACTCCTCGCCTGCCTGCTGACTGTGCATTTCCAACGGGCTGGTCTCAGCGAAACCGCAATCCCCGGCCGCTACTCGGATGGGCGCCCGTCCGCGACCTTGCGCCTGGACGCCAAAGACGCGGGCGTCGTCATTCGACACGGCGAAGGTCCCAGCGAGTGCGACGTCTACGGCGCCCGCGAAGCAATCGTATTTGAACAGGATGGCGAGTACTTGCTCCACTATGACGGCGCGGGTCCCGAGGGATGGCTGGCTTGCCTGGCGACCAGCTGCAATCTGACCGACTGGGAGTTGCACGGTCCTGTTTTGGACCTGGGGTCGCCGGGAAGCAAGGATTCCGCCACTGCGACTTCGCCCTGGGTTATTCGCGAAGGCGACCGCTGGCACATGTTCTACTTGGGATCTCCCAACGCGTCGCCGCCACCGGAACGTTGCCCGGCGTTTCCCTATTTGACGCTCAAGGCGGTCAGCAGCAGCCCCCGCGGTCCCTGGCGCAAGCAGTACGACGTCACGCCCTTTACCACGAAGCGCGACAGCTATTACTCGGCGACGGCGAGTCCCGGACACGTGCTCAAGGCGGGCGGCGACTATCTCATGTTCTTCAGCGCTTCGACGCCCTATCCGAATGTCAAACGAACGGTTGGCATCGCGCGTTCGAGCGACCTCGATGCCGCTTGGCAGATCGACGAGCAGCCGATCGTCCCCCTTGACGAGCAGATTGAGAACAGTTCGCTCTACTACGAGGAGGCGAACGGGTTGTGGTTCCTGTTCACGAACCACATTGGCGTCAACGAACAGGGACAGGAATTTACGGATGCCATTTGGACGTATTGGACGGACAACTTGGACGAATGGGACCCGAAGCACAAAGCAATTGTGCTCGATGGCGAAAACTGCACCTGGTCGAACCGCTGCATCGGCATGCCGAGCGCCGTTAAAGTCGGCGAGCGACTGGCAATTATGTATGACGCCCCCGGCGGCGACAGGATCGATCACATGCACCGCGACATCGGTTTGGCATGGCTCGACTTGCCGCTACGACCGCCGAGCAACGGCAAGCGGCAGCCCTAACGAGTCGTCGCGGATTCAAGCCCCAGTCTTTACATATACTTACCCTTTCTCATTGTCGTCCCATGAATCGATTGCCATTGATCGCACTCGTCGCGTGTTCCGTCCTGGCGGGGGTGGGCGAGATGATTGCTGCGGAATACCTGTCGGGGCTCAGTTGGCAGGAGCCGCCAATTGTGAGACCTGGAATCACTTGCGGCGCTCCACCGTCGGACGCAGTCGTCTTGTTTGGCGGACGCGACCTGTCGGCGTTTGACGGCGGCGAGAAATGGCGCGTCGACGGGGGAGTCGCTATCGTCGGCGAAGGTAACATCACGACCCGCCAAGAATTCGGCGACTGCCAACTTCATATCGAGTGGACGTCTCCAACGCCGGCCGAAGGCGAAGGACAGAACCGGGGGAACAGCGGGTTGTTCTTCGTCAGACAAGGCATCGGCGGCGGCTACGAGCTGCAGATCTTAGATTCATACGACAATCGGACTTACTTCGACGGGCAAGCTGGCGCAATCTACAAGCAGACTCCGCCGCTCGTGAACGCGATGCGACCACCCGGCGAGTGGAACGCGTACGACGTTATCTGGCATTGGCCCCGGTTCAATGAGGACGGCGATCTTGTTCGCCCGGCCACCATAACCGTCCTTCAAAACGGCGTTGTCATTCAGAGCGGTTTTGAACTGAAAGGGGACACGCCGTTCAATCGCCCCCCGCAGTACCAGAGTCACTTGCCACGCGGGCCGATTATGCTTCAAGATCACCTCAATCCAGTTCGCTTTCGAAACATCTGGGTGCGAGAGATCAAGCCCCTGCACGTTGAACGTGTTGAGCAACCCGCGCTTAGCCCGTGAGGAAACGCTCGGTTGCGGGGAGGCGACGACTTGCCTCGCGGCCAGAAGAGACAAACCCTGCGTATCCGCATGGCGTCCTGCCGGTCAACGGACTGTAGATGAGCACGCCGAGCCAAGGGGTGTCGATGGCGAACTGGCTGAGTGTGAGTGGCATTGGAATCGGGTTCTTCCTCATTCTTGGTGACGTGCTTGGGGTAGATTTCGGCGGATGTTTGTGAGAGGCCGTGGGATCTTGCTTGGGGAGAATTGCTGGGGCCTGCGCTGACGCTCGATGCGCCAACCGCCCTGATTCGGAGCGGGCGACTCAAGCAGATTCAAGAAAGCGGATGCGGAGCAAGTCGAACCTTGCCCTTCCGTACATCTGCCGTTTGATCAGCTTCAGGCGCTTGACGTGCCCTTCGGTGGGACCGTTGCTCCAACGGGATGTCAAAGCGTTGACGACCGCCTGACGGTCGCGAAGGAGTCCTTGAGCGAAACGCTGGACCTCGCGAGGCGCTTCGGCGACTGCAGCGGCAGTCCATTCGTCGAGGTCGACAGGGACCTCGCGTCGCAGGGCCGCGACAAATTGTCGGACCAACTCGATGCCGCGGTCCCAAGACGGACCGAGCCCCGCGAGCGTCTCGACGAACTGCTCTTGCTCGCGGTTTCGCCGGTCAGGACGTTGCACGACGAGCCACGACAGTTGGTCGGCCGAACATCGCAGCGGACGGCGGAGCGGCCGAGGCGATTCGTCGCGAGGGGCTCGCCAGGGCGCTACGCAGTCGCAGACGGCGTCGTACGACCCTTGAAACCCTTGCCGTTTCACTTCCTCGAACAAGACGCTCGCAATGCGGACGCCTGCTTCCCATCGCTGCCTCAGATAACCAGCGAACGGATCTGTCGCGCGAGCGCGACGCGGCACGACTCGCTCGGGAAACTCGTCGGCCTCGACGAATTTGCGCACGGTGTTGGCATGGATGCCCAGCCGCCGGCCGATTCGCCGGTAGTCCCAGCCGGCACGATGCAGTTCCCGGGCTTGTTCGTACCGTGCGCGGCGTTGTTGGCGATTGGCTTGGCGGAGCTGTTCAGCCGGCGACTCGCGTCGAGACGCGGCGACCTCGCACCGAACGCCAGACGTCGGAGGGCCAAGATGGGGGCGCCACTGAGCGGCTGTTCGGCCGAACCACCGGGCCGCGGCGTCTCGCAGATTCGCCAGCAGATACCACCGATCGGCAACGTGGCAAGCCTGCGGGGCGCCCTCGGCCGCGCCTTGCGCAAACGGTTCGCCGCGGTCGCGGCTGACGACCTCGACGCCCGGATGACGGCCGAGCCAATCGCGGAACGACTCCTTGCTGCGCTCGGGCAGCAGATCGATCGGTCGACCACGCTCCAAATCGCAGAGGATGGTTCCGTAGGTGAGCCCTTTTCGAAAGGCAAAGTCGTCGACGCCCAGCACGCGCACCGGCGGACGTTCTCGTTCACGATGGCGGCGGAGAATTCTCAGCAGCCCGTCGCCGCTGATCGGCATGCCGAGGCGAGAGGCGAGGCGGGCCCCCGGATCGCCGCCGCACGCGACGGCCAGCGCGCGAAACGTCTCGTCAAGGCGTTGCGTTCGCCGCGATCCCGACGCAGCCACGGCGGGCAACCGCTCGGTGAAGATCCGCTGCGAGCAGGCCGGATTGCCGCAGCGGAACTTGCGGCTGCGCCACCGAATGGTCACTGGGCGGCCGTGCCACGGCAAATCTGTCAACGTTCTCGCGTACCAGCCATTCACGCGACGCGATGCATGATCACAGTTTGGACACCGCCCCGTGGCAGCACAGCTGCTGACATGCAGCAGAATCCGGTCTTCGCTAACTTCGACGCCGTCGCAGCGCAACGCGTCTGCCTGCGGCAAGAGGGGAGCAACTCGCACAACGCACGACTCAACTGGGTGCGCCGTGCCTGGCATCTGGATGTGAACTTCCTGGCTAAACTACGAAGTCCGCGCTCAAATCGTTCACCAAGATTGAGGAAGAACCTGGAATCGTGCAGCGCCCGGCGCCGCGATCGTGCAGCGCTGGGTGGATGCGGGGATGATACCAGGCCTCCCCGCGTCGGCCTCACGGGTCACTCCTTGGTCTTGGATCGGCGCCGGCGGCGGGCGTCCTGGAGTCGATAGCTTTCGCCGGTGAATTCCAGGATGTGACAGCGATGGGTGAGCCGGTCGAGGGCGGCGCCAGTGAGACGCTCGCTTCCCAGGACCTCGAGCCAGTTCTCGAACGGCAGGTTCGTAAGCCTGCCCCACGAGGTCGAATAGCAACTCGGCGCCCGCCTTGCTGGCGAAGACGTAGCCCAGTTCGTCGAGCACGATCACGTCTTGCTTGGCGAGCTGGCGCCGGAGCCCCAGCAGGCTCTTTTCGTCCCGCGCTTCCAACAGCGTGGTAATCAGCTCGGTGACGCGAAAGAAACGGACCTTGCGCCCGGCGAGACACGCCGCCATGGCCAACGCGATGGCGACGTGCGTCTTGCCGGTCCCGCTGGGGCCGACCAACAGCAGATTCTCCCGCTGGTGGCCTTCTTGGAACGCTTCGGTGCATTCCCGCGGGAACGCCTGCATGAACAAGGCGTCGCAGTACGGCAGCGTCATCACGAACAACGCGACCTTCGTCCGCTCGCCGGCCAAATCGATCTCCGCTAACCGAAGTCGACCTGCGCTTCCCCCGGCGGATGCGACAGCGGCAGGAAGACCTCCTGCCGTCCCTGGCGCCACGCCCGAACCGCCTCCTTGACGCTCTCGTAGCTGCCGTCGTAGCCGTCCTCGTCGCGCAGCCGCTCGAAAATCCGCTGGGCCGTATGCCGCTGCTTCTAGGGGGCCTGCTTATCGGCCTCCAGAATCTCCGCGATCCGCGGCAAAAAGGACTCCAACTTCGGCCGCGGCCGCGGCGCCGTCCGCCGGTAGCCGGGCGGCTCCACGTGCCCGACGATCTTCACGACCGTCCGGTAGTTCAACCGATACTCCCGCGCCGCCTGCCGGCGGCTGATCTCGTCGGTCAGCACGCGACGACGAATCTCCGCCCACAACTCCATGTCTTGCAGCACTTTCTGACACGCCTCGCTTCCCAATCCACGATCCCTGAGGAATCTCGGAACGGGGCCTCCGGCCCCGACCACGATCTCTCACAATCGCAAATCAACAAGCCGAACGCACCGGGCGCGCTGCACAATTACGGCGCCAAATACGGCCCGCCGGGCGCTGCACGATTCCAATGCCACTTGGTCTTCCCCCCTCGAATTGAGCCAGTCTGAATGAGAGAATCCCGCCCGGGCGGATCCCCGGTAAGGAGACTTTCGCGATGAAGAAGACGCGACATTCGACGGAGCAGATCATCGAGAAGCTGCGTCAAGCGGACGTTGCTCTTGGCAAGGGGCAGAAGGTGCCGGAGGCGTGCAAGTCGCTCGGGATCACCGAGCAGACGTACTACCGTTGGCGTCAGAAGTACGGGGGCATGGCGCCCGACCTGGCGAAGCAGCTGCGGGTTCTGGAGAAGGAGAACGCCCGGCTGAAGAAGCTGGTAGCCGATCAGGCTCTCGACATGGAGATCCTGAAAGAGGCCGCCAAGGGAAACTGGTGAGCCCCGAGCGGAAGCGGCGGACCGTGGAGTCGGTCCGCCGCCGCTTGGGGCCCGAGAAGGCTTCGGAGCGTCGGGTCTGTCGAGTCCTTGGGCAGCCCCGCGCAACGCAGCGTTACCAGTCGAAGCGAGCCGAGCACGACAAGCAGTTGCTGGCGGCGATGCGGAGCATCGCCGCGGAGCGGCCCTGCTGGGGCAGCCCTCAGGTCTACGAGGCTCTGCGTCGGCGTGGCCACGCGGTGAACCACAAGCGGGTCGAGCGTCTGTGGCGGGAGCACGGGCTGCAGGTCCCCAAGAAACGCCACAAACGCAAACGTTTATCCCTGGGCGGGAGCGAGAACAGCTGCGTTCGCAGGCGGCCTGAGCATCCGAATCACATCTGGAGCTACGACTTCGTTACGGACTCCACCGAACGTGGCCGCCAGCTGCGGATGCTGTGCGTGTTGGACGAGTTACCTCTCGCTAGTTTCAATCCGCGCCCCCGTGAGGGGGCGATATGCAACGCTCGCCACGGCTATCAGGATGAATCGTTTCAATCCGCGCCCCCGTGAGGGGGCGATACTGACCAACTGACCACGAACCGAGCCATGCAAGTTTCAATCCGCGCCCCCGTGAGGGGGCGATGCGGCACCGCATCCTACGTCAATCAGTGGGCGTTTGTTTCAATCCGCGCCCCCGTGAGGGGGCGATCAGCAGCGGGAAGTTGTCCTCGAACACCGGCAGCGTTTCAATCCGCGCCCCCGTGAGGGGGCGATTGATGATCACCGACTCGCCCGTGGCCGCGCCGAAAGTTTCAATCCGCGCCCCCGTGAGGGGGCGATCCACCATACGGCGGCTATCGGCGCCGTGCAACACGTTTCAATCCGCGCCCCCGTGAGGGGGCGATTCACTGACGGGAACGGCGATGACTACCTCGTCGTGTTTCAATCCGCGCCCCCGTGAGGGGGCGATTCCTAACTCGGATGGATCAGGTCCTATCGGTCGCTGTTTCAATCCGCGCCCCCGTGAGGGGGCGATGCCGCGAGTGGTTCCAGTAGTGGACCTCGTTCGCGTTTCAATCCGCGCCCCCGTGAGGGGGCGATGACGCCAGACGTACGGCGCCGCCAGACCTGGCAGTTTCAATCCGCGCCCCCGTGAGGGGGCGATCTGGCTTGACGAGATTTCGACCGAGGCGAAGTCGTTTCAATCCGCGCCCCCGTGAGGGGGCGATAAGCAATGCCTGACTACGAAATCAACAGCGACCTGGTTTCAATCCGCGCCCCCGTGAGGGGGCGATGGCAGTCTCAAAGGACAGCGCGCGGCAATCGAGGTTTCAATCCGCGCCCCCGTGAGGGGGCGATATGTAGAGGCCGAATAGAACGTCCCCGTTCGACGGTTTCAATCCGCGCCCCCGTGAGGGGGCGATGAATAATCCGCGTTGGGATCGGGCCGGGGAAGTTGTTTCAATCCGCGCCCCCGTGAGGGGGCGATGTCTGCCCTGCTAGTTCATGCGTGCAGTCGCCAAGTTTCAATCCGCGCCCCCGTGAGGGGGCGATGTCGAACGTGCCGCCGTAAATCTCCAGCGAGTAGTTTCAATCCGCGCCCCCGTGAGGGGGCGATAGAGAAACAAGATATGTCGTTTTGTGAATACGTGTTTCAATCCGCGCCCCCGTGAGGGGGCGATGTCTCTCTCGCGACCAATTGTGCAGGCTGCCTACGTGTTTCAATCCGCGCCCCCGTGAGGGGGCGATGCCGGCCGGGGCGGATTAGTAGGCAATCATGGACGTTTCAATCCGCGCCCCCCGTGAGGGGGCGATGATGTGGGGCGGGTGGCGCATTACAAGTTTGAGGTTTCAATCCGCGCCCCCGTGAGGGGGCGATTCAGACGGACTGTCAGACGGGGCGTCAGACGAAAGTTTCAATCCGCGCCCCCGTGAGGGGGCGATGTTCTCGGGGAGGTTGGATTCAGTCGACATCACGCGTTTCAATCCGCGCCCCCGTGAGGGGGCGATGTCAGCTCAACGTCATGACAGCCGCCAGACGAGTTTCAATCCGCGCCCCCGTGAGGGGGCGATCCGCGGGCCATCCGCTGGGCATCCTCCTCCATGCGTTTCAATCCGCGCCCCCGTGAGGGGGCGATGACCGCGGCGGCGCGGTCAAGTCAAGTTTTCGCGCCGTTTCAATCCGCGCCCCCGTGAGGGGGCGATATCGTCTCGACAGGCAAGGCGATACAGAAAACCGAGTTTCAATCCGCGCCCCCGTGAGGGGGCGATCAGCCTTGACAGCGGCAAGTTGTCAATTAGTGGCGTTTCAATCCGCGCCCCCGTGAGGGGGCGATGCAGCACCGGCGGCACCAAGCAATATGCCTGCCCGTTTCAATCCGCGCCCCCGTGAGGGGGCGATGTCGTCACCATACCACTTGGCACGAGACGACAAAGTTTCAATCCGCGCCCCCGTGAGGGGGCGATGTTCACGCATCGCCCAGAGCGTCTCGCCGATCTGTTTCAATCCGCGCCCCCGTGAGGGGGCGATCCCTGGTCGCGCAAGTAGCGCGCCACCTGCAAGCGGTTTCAATCCGCGCCCCCGTGAGGGGGCGATAGTTGGCCGACCTTTAGCTTCGCGAGCGCATACTCGTTTCAATCCGCGCCCCCGTGAGGGGGCGATGGTCGTTCACGTCGGGCAGCGCCAGCCACTGACTCGTTTCAATCCGCGCCCCCGTGAGGGGGCGATGCCCAGCAGGGCGTGTGGCAGGGCTGCGGCATGGTTTCAATCCGCGCCCCCGTGAGGGGGCGATCTTGCCGCCCGCAATGACGCTGTTGAGCGTGGATTGTTTCAATCCGCGCCCCCGTGAGGGGGCGATCCCGTGCCGTTGATGATTTGGGCGTCGAATGCTTTGTTTCAATCCGCGCCCCCGTGAGGGGGCGATTGTTGTGGGCCAAGTATCTGCCGCTGGCGTCCTCCGTTTCAATCCGCGCCCCCGTGAGGGGGCGATCGGAGTTATTTTGCACGAATCCATACGGGACGGCGTTTCAATCCGCGCCCCCGTGAGGGGGCGATCTCTTCAAGTTCACTGGGTGGCGGGTACACATCGTTTCAATCCGCGCCCCCGTGAGGGGGCGATGCTTGATGCGATCTTTGGAGACTAGCGTGATACGGTTTCAATCCGCGCCCCCGTGAGGGGGCGATGCATTGACGCACAGTGGCATGAAGCGTGGGCGAAAGTTTCAATCCGCGCCCCCGTGAGGGGGCGATCTACGCCCGTCGCGACAAACGCACTGACAAGCTGTTTCAATCCGCGCCCCCGTGAGGGGGCGATGGCCGACGAGGCGACCGCGGCGAGCTTGACGATGTTTCAATCCGCGCCCCCGTGAGGGGGCGATGCCCCTTGTCGCTGGCGGCGATCAGCTCGCCGTCGTTTCAATCCGCGCCCCCGTGAGGGGGCGATGACGGTCGACCGTTTATCAGGTTGAGCTAATGCTGTTTCAATCCGCGCCCCCGTGAGGGGGCGATACTAGCGGGATTCCGCTACAACTGCCGACCTATCCGTTTCAATCCGCGCCCCCGTGAGGGGGCGATGCTCAGCTTGCCGACAGCCTGGCGCCGATCACCGTGTTTCAATCCGCGCCCCCGTGAGGGGGCGATGGTTTGACTGGTTTTCGGCCACGGTGCTGGATCTGTTTCAATCCGCGCCCCCGTGAGGGGGCGATCCGTAGTCAGTTCACGGTCTTGAGCTTCAGGCCGTTTCAATCCGCGCCCCCGTGAGGGGGCGATCCTCCGCTTGCGTGCCGCCCTCCGCGAAGACATGTTTCAATCCGCGCCCCCGTGAGGGGGCGATAGCTTGTCCTGGCTCCGCTTGGCCCGCTTTCGCTGTTTCAATCCGCGCCCCCGTGAGGGGGCGATAGCGAGTCGTCATACCCGCCGTCGTTGGAGACGCGTTTCAATCCGCGCCCCCGTGAGGGGGCGATGCCGTGGCCGTTGTCGCCCCAGTTGGTCCCCCAAGTTTCAATCCGCGCCCCCGTGAGGGGGCGATGGCGTCCTTGTCGGTCCCGTTGCCGGGCGACGATGTTTCAATCCGCGCCCCCGTGAGGGGGCGATCGAGGGTCGTCTTGTCCACGGTCTTCCCCTTGTTGTTTCAATCCGCGCCCCCGTGAGGGGGCGATCCAGCATTGCCAGCCCGGCCAGCGCCCCCAACGGGTTTCAATCCGCGCCCCCGTGAGGGGGCGATATGAGGACGGCTAGTTGCATCTCGATTTCGTTGAGTTTCAATCCGCGCCCCCGTGAGGGGGCGATGGGCAGGTGTTGTCCATCGCTCAGTCTCCGGCTAGTTTCAATCCGCGCCCCCGTGAGGGGGCGATAAGCACCCTGGTTCTCTTGCCGTTGCACTCGCAGCGTTTCAATCCGCGCCCCCGTGAGGGGGCGATGACCGCGACGATCTGCAAGACGTTACGGTCCCAGTTTCAATCCGCGCCCCCGTGAGGGGTCGATGCGCGTCGCGTCGTCGGCTTTGCGGGGGACGGAAACGTTTCAATCCGCGCCCCCGTGAGGGGGCGATATTCCGCTCGCCCACGTTGATGACGCTCTTGGCGTGGTTTCAATCCGCGCCCCCGTGAGGGGGCGATGCTTAGCCTCCAATGCCGGCTGGCCGTGGCGCTGTTTCAATCCGCGCCCCCGTGAGGGGGCGATCCCCGGCCAGCATCCGGGATAAATCTTCTCGACGTGTTTCAATCCGCGCCCCCGTGAGGGGGCGATGGGAGGGGACGCGGCGCGCCGGCGGCCTTTACTGTTTCAATCCGCGCCCCCGTGAGGGGGCGATCGGCAGGCGTCATCAAAAGCGGTTGGTCGCCCAAGGTTTCAATCCGCGCCCCCGTGAGGGGGCGATGCGCCGCGGCGAAGTCTACTGCTTGGAGTGCGGACGTTTCAATCCGCGCCCCCGTGAGGGGGCGATAAAGGCCCAACGGATCCGCGCCACGATGCCCCATGTTTCAATCCGCGCCCCCGTGAGGGGGCGATCGAGTGGTTCCCGACGCACGTGTGGCGTCTTGAAGTTTCAATCCGCGCCCCCGTGAGGGGGCGATCGCAGGCGGTCGGCTGTGTAAATGTCGACAAGCGTTTCAATCCGCGCCCCCGTGAGGGGGCGATGCAAAAACGCCAGTACGTCGGCACGGGTGCGCAGTTTCAATCCGCGCCCCCGTGAGGGGGCGATGCAAGCCGTCACGATTGCAGACGGCGATAGTTGGGTTTCAATCCGCGCCCCCGTGAGGGGGCGATGCGAGTTTGGCAACTGCATCACGCTGGCGGGGACGTTTCAATCCGCGCCCCCGTGAGGGGGCGATATGAGGACGGCTAGCTGCATCTCGATTTCGTTGAGTTTCAATCCGCGCCCCCGTGAGGGGGCGATGGTCTGCAATCGCCGCCATTCCGCCGCGGAATGGTTTCAATCCGCGCCCCCGTGAGGGGGCGATCCCACCTCGCCCGCCTCGCCGCGGACAAAGAACTAGTTTCAATCCGCGCCCCCGTGAGGGGGCGATGCGTATTCTGGCGCGAGCGATATCACGGTCACGCGTTTCAATCCGCGCCCCCGTGAGGGGGCGATAGACGTGGGCCTGCTTGTCGCCCCACTCGACCGAGTTTCAATCCGCGCCCCCGTGAGGGGGCGATAACGGCCCCGAGCAAGGCCGCCGCGACTGAACTCGTTTCAATCCGCGCCCCCGTGAGGGGGCGATAACCAACGTTCCCCGCGTGGTCGTCGTGCCCGAGTTTCAATCCGCGCCCCCGTGAGGGGGCGATGATCGCAACCCAAGAAAGGGACGCGCCGCAATGGTTTCAATCCGCGCCCCCGTGAGGGGGCGATGGTTTCGTCTACGACCCCAATGCGCCCGCCTCCAAGTTTCAATCCGCGCCCCCGTGAGGGGGCGATGCCGATCATCAAAGGCTGGATCGACCGGGAGCCCGTTTCAATCCGCGCCCCCGTGAGGGGGCGATGAAGCGGGGAATCAGCGACTACTGGCCGATCCTGTTTCAATCCGCGCCCCCGTGAGGGGGCGATGACCATCCAGTACGGCGAATCTGCCATTGTGTCGTTTCAATCCGCGCCCCCGTGAGGGGGCGATATCGCCGTCAGCTCGATGTAGAACCTGTCGAGCGGTTTCAATCCGCGCCCCCGTGAGGGGGCGATCTCCGGCCAGCCGTCTTTACTTGGGAGAGCAAAGTTTCAATCCGCGCCCCCGTGAGGGGGCGATCCTTTGCGGGGGTCGTACTTGATCGCGTAATGGTTTCAATCCGCGCCCCCGTGAGGGGGCGATGGCGGGCAGTGACTTAGAAATCCTCAAGCGAGTGTTTCAATCCGCGCCCCCGTGAGGGGGCGATGCCGAATTACGTCCAAGGCACTGTGACGCTCAAGTTTCAATCCGCGCCCCCGTGAGGGGGCGATCAGCAAAGGGGCGATTGCGTCGCACACGCAGCGAAGTTTCAATCCGCGCCCCCGTGAGGGGGCGATCGAGGAGCCGCCGATCTGCGACTGGATTGAGCAGTTTCAATCCGCGCCCCCGTGAGGGGGCGATTCAAAGACAAGCGATTCCGCGACGGCCTCGCCAAGTTTCAATCCGCGCCCCCGTGAGGGGGCGATCCAGTTGCCGCTGTGGTCGACCACGTCCAGCGAGTTTCAATCCGCGCCCCCGTGAGGGGGCGATGCGTTATCCGCGTGACGGAAAACGGCGCTGAGAAGGTTTCAATCCGCGCCCCCGTGAGGGGGCGATGTAGGCCAGCGGGACGAGGTCGTAGTCTTTGCGGTTTCAATCCGCGCCCCCGTGAGGGGGCGATCGCTCGGCGACGACTCGAAAATGTGCTTGTAGCGGTTTCAATCCGCGCCCCCGTGAGGGGGCGATTGCTGAGCATGCACCACATTCAATCGCTGTCCACGTTTCAATCCGCGCCCCCGTGAGGGGGCGATGCCCGCACACTCAGCATCCGAGCCCACGCAAAGGCGTTTCAATCCGCGCCCCCGTGAGGGGGCGATGGCGGGGGTCACCGTGGCACTGTGGCTGCCCAGATTGTTTCAATCCGCGCCCCCGTGAGGGGGCGATACTGGCCGGGGTTCGTGTTCGCCGCCTACTGGCGGTTTCAATCCGCGCCCCCGTGAGGGGGCGATCCGTGCCGCCTGGCGGGCAGAACGACAGCACAAAGTTTCAATCCGCGCCCCCGTGAGGGGGCGATGCGAGCCGTCGGCGTGTAGAAAAAACGTCCGTGACAGTTTCAATCCGCGCCCCCGTGAGGGGGCGATGCATGATCGCGGCGACGCGGTCCGCCAGCATGTCGTTTCAATCCGCGCCCCCGTGAGGGGGCGATGCCCCACCGACTCGACAAAGACCCGGTCACGCTGGTTTCAATCCGCGCCCCCGTGAGGGGGCGATGCGTCGCTGACGGCTCGCCAAGCGCGTCGCCAAAAGTTTCAATCCGCGCCCCCGTGAGGGGGCGATCGCCGGCCCGCGCCCCGGTGGCATTCAGCCGCGAAGTTTCAATCCGCGCCCCCGTGAGGGGGCGATGTGTGACATGGGCCACATTCAAGTGGCGAAACAGTTTCAATCCGCGCCCCCGTGAGGGGGCGATCGGGGCTGTAGATTCCGTTGTCAACGCCGTCCAGGTTTCAATCCGCGCCCCCGTGAGGGGGCGATGCGGCTTCATCTCCTTGCACTTACTGCACTGTTTGTTTCAATCCGCGCCCCCGTGAGGGGGCGATGTTGCCTCGCAGTTGGAATGTGGCGGACATGTCAGTTTCAATCCGCGCCCCCGTGAGGGGGCGATGTCAACCCAGGTGAACGTGCCGGCGTTGTGCGTGGTTTCAATCCGCGCCCCCGTGAGGGGGCGATTTAGCGAGGGGCGAGTTACGCCAGTCGATGACGTGTTTCAATCCGCGCCCCCGTGAGGGGGCGATGCAGTTGTCTTGGTAGTTGTAAGTGATCTTGTAGTTTCAATCCGCGCCCCCGTGAGGGGGCGATCGGAGTCCATCAAGAACACAATCTGCGCCTCGGTGGTTTCAATCCGCGCCCCCGTGAGGGGGCGATGTCCAGGTGCGTCGGCGCCGGGTCGGTCGCGTTGAGTTTCAATCCGCGCCCCCGTGAGGGGGCGATATGGCCACGGTCGAAGAACCAACCACGTTTGACGAGTTTCAATCCGCGCCCCCGTGAGGGGGCGATACTGATGCGAGCTTGCGAGATCAACAAGACAGAGTTTCAATCCGCGCCCCCGTGAGGGGGCGATGACCACGGCGGGAACTACTGGCGGCACGATTCGCTGTTTCAATCCGCGCCCCCGTGAGGGGGCGATGGGCGTCAGTCCTTCAAAAGCGAGACGCGGAATCGTTTCAATCCGCGCCCCCGTGAGGGGGCGATCCTTGTTCATAAACCGGACGATGCCGTCGGCGCTGTTTCAATCCGCGCCCCCGTGAGGGGGCGATGCGCGAGCGTCTCCCGCCATTGCTGGTAGCCGAGTGTTTCAATCCGCGCCCCCGTGAGGGGGCGATGTTTTCCGGTTCCATCGCAGACGGGGCAGGTCACGTTTCAATCCGCGCCCCCGTGAGGGGGCGATGTCTGTGGACTGGGGCCGAGGCTTGCCCACAACCGTTTCAATCCGCGCCCCCGTGAGGGGGCGATACCGACCCGCTCGCCCAGGTAAAACCCGAATTAGTTTCAATCCGCGCCCCCGTGAGGGGGCGATCTGTTGCCGTTGGCGCGACGCCCGTCCGGGTGATGGTTTCAATCCGCGCCCCCGTGAGGGGGCGATAATCGCCGCGGCTTCCCATTCGCGTCTTCCACAGTTTCAATCCGCGCCCCCGTGAGGGGGCGATCGAGCGTCTCTGGCGTCGGACGGTTGTCGACATAGTTTCAATCCGCGCCCCCGTGAGGGGGCGATACATCGCCACCAGCGGCGAGACGGTCACGATGGCGGTTTCAATCCGCGCCCCCGTGAGGGGGCGATCCGTAGTCGCGGACGGCGTTGGCGACCTTGCCAAAGTTTCAATCCGCGCCCCCGTGAGGGGGCGATCCGCCCGACCGACTTTGCGGCGCGGACCGGGATCGTTTCAATCCGCGCCCCCGTGAGGGGGCGATGATGACGAGGGAAAACAGGCAATTTTATCTTCTGGTTTCAATCCGCGCCCCCGTGAGGGGGCGATGCGGGCGGTGCGGGCGCTGATTCACGACTGCGAGTTTCAATCCGCGCCCCCGTGAGGGGGCGATATCAGATCGTGATCCCCGGCAGCGGCATGGCGTTGTTTCAATCCGCGCCCCCGTGAGGGGGCGATGTCGCCGTGGCAAGCCAACGCAATTCGCGACATGGTTTCAATCCGCGCCCCCGTGAGGGGGCGATGTTGTCGCCTGCTCACTGGCACGGCCGCGTTGCGCGTTTCAATCCGCGCCCCCGTGAGGGGGCGATCTGGCGGAACGCGCGCGAGATCAAGCTCGACGCGTTTCAATCCGCGCCCCCGTGAGGGGGCGATAATTCTCCTGCGACGGCTGCTGCGATGACTGAGGTTTCAATCCGCGCCCCCGTGAGGGGGCGATGCCGTCATCGTAACTCGTGTCTCTACGGTGAGTAAGACGCGGGGATTCGCGAACCTGGCGGGAGGGCGCTGTGCCAGGGCGGGCCGAGGGAAACGGAGCATCATAAGGGCCCTGGAGGCGAGAGGTTGCGACGATCGCGAACCTTTGCGGGCGGCGACGCGCGCTGTTGGTTCGCGACCATCGCATTGCTACCTTGGTGCACGGCGCCGGTCAAGCGATGAGCGGGCCGTCGACGTCGTAGGTCGGCTTTGCTCCGACATGTTCGACACGGCGTTGCCATCGGGAGCCGAGGTAATAAAACCTCAGGCTGTCTTCCGTTGGCTTGATGGCATCGAGCAGTTGGGCCTGGCAGGCTGTCCATTGGGCCGGGTCGACCTTCATCTCGAATACGGAGTTCTGCACGCGTTGACCGAAGTTGAGACAGATCTTGGCGACGCGCAACAGCCGGCGGCGGCCCTCGGGCGTCGTGGTCGCCACGTCGTAGGTCACCAGCACGTACATCGGTTCCTCGCGTTGGTAATGTGCCTGGGGCGAATCGCCGCCGACGCCGGGCAGGCGCGGCGCGGGGCGGCGGCTATCGCCAGATCATGGGCGGGTAGGCGTCCAGGTCGCCGCGCAGGCGGCGGGCCAACAGCCGGGCCTGCACGTGCGGCAGTAGGCCGACAGACATGCGTTCTTTGAGAAACGGATGCATCGTTTCCTCCTGCTTGCGTTCCTGCCAGGCGACCAGCACCGTCTTGCGGGCTGAGTCGCTCAGGACAACTCCGCCCGTTTCCTGCAGGGTGAAATCGCTGGGGGCGAGCTGTTGGCGGTTGATCAGGGTGAAGGCCAGCCGATCGGCCCACTGGGGGCGGAATTCTTCCATCAGGTCGAGCGCTAGCCCTGGGCGCCCCGGGCGATCACGGTGGAGGCAGCCAACTGCCGCGTCGAGCCCCGTCGCTTCGCACGCCGAGCGGACGTCGTGCAACAGCAACGTGTACAGAAACGACAGCAGCGCGTTGATACGATCGGTCGGCGGGCGGCGCGAGCGGCGCGTGAACGCAAACTCCGGCGCCGGGCGAGTCTGCAGGTCGTTGAAGGCCGAAAAGTACTGCACGGCCGTTTCGCCTTCGAGCCCGCGCAGGGCGTCCAGCGAGGTTTCCTGCTCGATTTCGATCAGCCGGCCGCCGAGCCGCTTGGCGATTTGGCTCAGTCGGTCGCGGCGGTCGCCGGGCGGGGCGTCGCGGGCAGCCCGCAGCAGCACGGTGCGGCAGTTTATGACCTTGCCCAGAATATATGAGCGGGCGAAGGCTGCGGACTTCTCAAGATCGTCGGCGACGCGGTATTGCTCGCGCCGCAGCAACACGTTGCCGGGCGAAAATCCGGTAACGGCGGCGAGAAACCGGCCGTGCTCGGCCAGCAGCGAGACCGACACGCCGGCCTGGGCCGCGGCCCCCAATAGCGCCGGACTGCACGCGACGCGGCCAAAGCAGACGATGCCGTCGAGATTGTGCAGCGGCACGCGGAGCCGCGTTTGCTTCTCAATTCGCACGGCCACGGCGGCGCCATCCTTGGCCAGGTAGGCGCCCTGCGTGGTGACGTACAGCGTGTTGAGGTGCGTTTTCATGACGCGTGTCTGAGGATTTGTCGCAACTCGTCTGGCAACAGAGCCGGCGTTCGCCGATGCAACATGGCGTGGCAGTTTGGACAGACGGGGATCAGGTCGACCTCGGGGTTCGTCTGGCGTCGTCCCTGTGATGCAAGCGACGCCGTATGGTGGACCTGGATATATCCGTGGCCGAACTCGCCGTACGTCACTTCAAAATCAAATCCGCATATCTGGCAAACACATCCATGGATGGCAATGCACGCTTCTCTCGCTCGCTTGCTTCTCTCGTAGCGGGTCACCTCCCCAGTCGACCGGCTCCCTTCCGCGTAGCCGTCACTGTCACGTGGTGCACTGAGTGCGACATCGTTTTCGGCGAGCACCTGCACCCATCCCACCTCTTCCAGCGCGGCAACCAACTGCGGGTGCATAATCCACTCAAAGCGACCGTTGCCAATATCTCTCCCGGCCGAGTGTATGCCCCACCAACGAGGCTTTCCGTCCTTCTTGGTCGAGGGAACAAAATCGATAGCACGACAAATGCGCTCCGAAAAGAAGCCATATTGTCGATTCACGATCCGCCAGTCGGTCCAACCGCATCGCTCTGCCAGATCCGTTGCTGTCGCCGTCGAGTTGGGCATTTGACAATGAACCGTCACCAGCTTGCGATGATCGTCGTGAATGTCGTTCTCAACGGCTCGAAGGCCGACGACGAACTGTTCGTATGATGGGGCAGAGTACAGAATCGGTTCACTCATTTCACGACTCCGAGCGGGCAGATAGCAGTTCGCGGTGGAGATATTGAGCGGCCGAGCGGCCCCCCAGCGTGCGGGGCAGGCAGACGTCCAGCAGCGAGCAGGCATCGCATTTCTTTTCGTACGCGGCCGGCGGCGTGACGCCCGCGGCCAGCAGCTCGTGCAGGCGGCGGGCGGCCGTGCGGGTCACGTCCCGCAGCGGGGCGTCCAGCGACACGTCGAACCGCCGCCGCTGGACGCCGTAGAACAGTTGCCCGGCGGGGATGGCGACGCCGAGCATCTCCTCCAGACAAATCGCCTGGGCGCACAGTTGTACGCGGTCGCAATCGTTCTTCTTGGGCCGGCCCCGTTTGTATTCGACAGGGGTGATCGCCCAGCCGGCAAAGTCGCCCGATTGGGACGTTCGCACGACCTCCGCCAGCGACCGCCCGGTGAGCCGCAAGCCGGGCGGCGGCCGCCACAGCACCACGTCGGCCTGGCCGGTGATCCCCAGGGCGAGCGACCGCAGGGGCAGCCCGCGGGTGATCCGCTCGCCGTCGCGGGTTTCGGGCTTGCCGTCGTGGGCCTTCTTGTGAAGCACCTGCCCCTGGGCGGTCAACCGATTCTCGCCCCACTGCCGCTCCACATGGATCAGCGCACACTGCCGCTCGCAGAACACCAGATGCTGCAAAGCGGACAGCGGCAGGAGGTCGGCTTCGGCGTACATTGGGCGACTCCGGCAGGCGGCGGCAACAACGCGACGGTCAAAAGCGTCGGTGTACGGTGACCCCCGCGGGCAGGTCCGCCTCGTCGACCGTGACGGTGAAGTCCTCGAACGAGCGGGCGGGCTGCCAGTCGCCGTTGGTTGGCTCGGTCCGATTGACGCCCACGCGGGCAAATAGTCTGCTGGCCGGAGCGTTGCCCAGTTCGCTTTCGTGCTCGAACACGATGAGCGCCTGGGGCGCCATTTCGCCGCGGGCGGCGGAGCGGTCGTACTCGAACATCTGCGCGAGCGCGTTCCAGAACAGTTCGAGATCGTCGGCGCCGAACCCGGTCTTCTCAGCTAGGTGCGGATTGACGAACCCGTGGGCGCGATACAGGCCGTAGGGAACGGTGAACTTGCGGCCCATGGTACGATTGCCGCCGGATTGCGCTTCGGCCTCGCGCTCGGTGGTGACGGCGCAGCGGGTGACGGCATGCTCCTGGGCGATGATCGGCTCGATGCTGCGGGCCATGGTGAACTGAATCGGCCCGCGCACTTGCCCGCAGTTGACGTCGGTCGTCATCACGGCGCCGAACGCGCGAATATCGAAAAAGTTGCGGCACATCCACTGCGTCAGGTCCGCGTCCTCCTGCGCCTTCTGCTCGCCCTTGCTCTTGCGTTTCTTGGGGTCGATTTTGTAGGCGGCGTACGCCAGAGCGTGCTGGTTATTGAGGATCGCCTTTTCCTGGACGTAAATGTGGTGACGCGGCACCTCGCCCTCGTCGGCCGCCTGGTTGGCGTCATCCTTCACAAGGGCTACATAGTTGCGGATCTTGCGTTTCAGGCAGACGTCGGTCACCAAGCCTTGCCCCGTCTCGGGATCGACGCGAGGCAGGTTGCCCGCGTCAGGATCGCCGTTGGGATTGCCGTCCTTCACGTCGAACAGATACACGAAATCATAGCGAGGGATCATGTGTGTTTACTCCTGTGCGGGGGAAGCTTCGGCAGTCGCTGCGGGCTCGACGACCGTTTTCTTGGTGAACATGTCTTGCCGCTGGTGGTAGTACCCCACAGCGAACAGCCCCTGATCGGTCAGGGCCAGATGGCTCGGGAAGCCGTCCAGGCGGCCCACGATTTCCTGGATGCGCTTTTCGTGATGGAGTCGCAGGGCCTTTTCGAGCTTGCCCAGGTGGTGCTGACTCAGGCGAACGAGTCGCGGAAAGACGCTGCCCGGCGTCGCCGACGCGGCGCCGAAGTACCGGTCCTTGATCGTGTCGTTCAGGCCCGGCAGTGCGTCTTCCTGGGTCTTCTCCAACTCGGCGAACAGGCGGCCCAGGTGATAGGTGGGCTCAGGGCGTTCGGGGTCGAGTGCCATGGGCAACTCCTTTTTATAATTGCGGTTGAGACAAGCTTTGATCACGGCCGCGCGGACATGCCACACATTGCGTTCAGTCCGCATGCGGCGAATTACGGAGGTCAGCAGCAAATCCGGGTAAGGGCTGCCCGTGAGCACGGCCCGCATCAGCCCGCCCGCCAGCAGCGGGGGGATTTCCTTGGTTTCGCGGGCCGTTTCACGCAGGACGTGCCACGCGGTGGGAAACTCGAAGTCCTTGGGGCCGCGGGCGATTTTTAGATCACTGAAGTGCCGGTGGAGATTGTCGACCAGATTGCCCAGCGTGCTCTCATGCCAGAACCGCACCGAGACGCGGGCCGCGTTGGGCGACAGGCCCAGGACGAAAAACGGAGTCGGCTTCTCGCCAAACGCCGGCGGGAAGCCGCCAGCGGCGATGGCGCGAAGCTGGCTTTCGATCTGATTCCTGAGCGTTGCGTCCTCGGCGTCCCGCGGCGGGTCGAACAGGCGCGCCAGGAGACTCTCCGCCGGGCTCGGCTCCTCGGTCCAGAATACGACGCTGGCGTCGCCTACCTGCACGCGCTGCTGGCTCGCCAGCAGGCGGTTCAACGCGGTGCAATATTGGAAGGCGGCTCGCTCGCTCACGGGGGCGTTGACGCTCTGCCGCTTGCCGTACGATTCGAAGGCGTCGAGGTTGAACGACACCAGCGCGGCGCCCGACGATTGGCTGCCCCACACGCCTTTGATTTTCGGTTGGTGCAACCGGGCGATGGGCTCGGTCTCGCCCGTGGCGAGGCATTGGCCCAGAGTCTCCGCGTCGGCGGGGTCGACCGCAGCGATTTGCGTGCGCCACCATCTTTCGACGGCCGGGCGATCGTGTACGTACTGGCGGGCGCCGCGGAGGCGGAAGACGCCAAAGCCCGTGCCCACATCCACCAGCGTCGGCTGCTGGGGGGCGTCGGCAGGATTCCACGTTTGCAGGAACCGGCAGACGGCGGAGAACTCCTCGTCGCCGATCGCTTCCTCGGCGGCGAGGTGACGGTCGCGCAGCGCCTCGAACGATTGCCGCGTCCGCTCGGGCTTGCTGTCGTCCACCTTGTAGCCCAGCAGGTAGGCGGGGTTGTCCCACAGGAAGCATGGATTGATGCCCGACCCCGACGGCTTGGCGTTGCCGGGGACGACCAGCGATACGGGGACGGCCTTCTTGCCGATTTGCCGGCGCTCGTCGACGATCTCGTGCAGCGAGCCATCGGCGTTGAGCACCACGCAAAACGAGATTTTCTGCCGGCTGAACCCGAACGGGGCGACGTCGCTATCCGGGTCGGCCGCCAGGCGTTCGTAGTACGCATTGAGGGCTTGGATGATCACGGCAGCGCCTCCTCGATCGGCGGCACGTCGATCACGCCGTCGCGCGCCACGGGGCGGAAGAATCGCGGCGTCGCGAGCAGAGGGCGCCCCGCGGCGTCGAGCAGGTCGTACGCCTTGCCGGTCGCGGGGGCGTACTGGATATCGTGCAGCATGTACCCCAGGTCGTGCTCGCTCCGCCACTCGGACGCGGGGATCGGGCCCTCGACCCAGTCAAAGTCGCAGGCGAACTCCCGCGTTCCCAGGTAGGGGCGGTGAAAGCACTGGCCCCGCTCGGCCCGGCGCTTGAACATGTTGTAGTGCTTGGCGACCGGTTCGCTGTCGTCGAGCAGTTCGAACCGAGCCTCGATCACGTACGCCACGTCGCGCAGGATCGTGGCGGCCCGCTGCTGGCGGTCCTCCTCGACCACCAACTGCAGGGGGCCGGCGAGCGTCCCTTTCATCGCCTTTTTGGCGTTGGCGGCGGAGGCCTTGCTGGCGACCTCGTTGCGGCGGAGGTTGGTGAACCGCGGTTGCCGCAGCACATGCAGCCGCTCGACGACCCACCGGACGGCCGGCTTCCAGTACACGGCTTCCAGAATGCCCCGGGCGGCCGAGGGTGTGATCACGTCGTAGCTGACGCGTTCGACCTTCATCTCCGGGCGAGTAAAGCAGGCGAATTCGCCCCAGACCTGCAGGGCGATGGGGGATTGTCTTTCCATGCGAGCCATGCTCCTTGTGTCACACGATCATGCTATCCGCTTCCCGATGCCCGGGCCGGTCGACGCGCAGGCCGAGTTGCTTGTCGTAGACTTCCGAATTGTCCAGCACGGCATAGCCCACTGCAAGTTCCGCAATGTCGCCCGCGGCGACGAGTGCCCGGTAGTCGTGGTCGAAAAGCCCTACAGAATGCCGTTGCAGCTGGCGCAGCAGCCACCGCTCGGGGCCAGCGGTCCGAAGTCGCTCAATTAACTTCGCTCCCTCGCCCCACGGCACGAACACGGCCTGGGAGGCATCGTCAATGAATCGAAACCGCTCGGCGGCCGTGCGAAAGTCGAACGCCAGCCGCTCCACCTCCGGGGGAAAGCACTCCATCACCCGGCGGTCGTCCCACGCGGCGCGGGGGTCGCGGCCCTGGCCCTGCTTCCAGTAGTGCAGGCGGAAATACTGCTCGACCGCGACCGGGTCGAGCGGGTCGGCGAACTCCGGCAACACCTCGCGCGCCGTCGCGGCGGTCGACGCCAGGTAGCCAAACAGGCGGCGGCCCGCCGGCTCGAACAAGTACAACGCGCCCGCCGGCAGCAGCCCTTCACGGTTGCAGCGTCCCGCGGCCTGGGCGATCGAGTCGAGGCCCGCGGTCGCGCGGAATACCACGGGAAAATCGACGTCGACGCCCGCCTCGATCAGTTGCGTGCTGATCACGCGGCAGGGGCGTTTCTCGGCCAATCGTCGGCGAATCTCCGTGATTGTCTTCTGCCGGTGGGCGCCGCACATCCGGGTGCTGAGGTGGAACAGCCCCTCGACGTTCGGCTCCGCGGCGCGGAGCATAGCGAACAGATCCGCCGCGTGCGGGCGGGTGTTGACGATGCACAGCAGCGTGTCATGTCGGACCAATTCTGCGACGAGTTCCGCGTCGTCCAACTCGCCCAACTGGTGCGTCTCGACCCGTCTCATCCGCTGGTAGAGTTTTGCCGGCTCAGGGACGATCTCCCGCACTCCTTGCAGTCCAATCGGAAACCCGTCGCGGCGGGCCAGCGCCGGCTGCGTCGCCGTGCAGAGCACGACCGTGACGCCGTAGTCGGCGGCCAATTCGCGGAGCGTCGCCAGGCAGGGTCGCAGCAATTCGACCGGCAGCGCTTGGGCTTCGTCCAGCACGATGACGCTGCCGGCGAGCCGGTGCAGCTTGCGGCACCGCGACGTGCGGTTGGCCAGCAGAGACTCGAACAACTGCACATTCGTGGTGACCACCAACGGGGCGTCCCAGTTTTCCGCGGCCAGCCGAATCTGTTGGGCACGCGGATGTCGCGAGTCTTGCTTGTGGGGGTCGAGGTTCGAGTGGTGTTCCAGCACGGTGGCGTCGCGCAGCGGGCCGAGCTCCTTCAGCGCCCTGCGAAACACGCCGGACGTTTGCTCAATGATGCTGGTGAACGGGATCGCGTAGACGATGCGCCGCAGGCCGTGGCGGCGGGCGTGCGTCAGCGCGAACGCGAGCGAGGCGAGCGTTTTGCCCCCGCCGGTGGGGACGGTCAGCGAGAAGAACCCCGGCGGCAGGTCCGCGGCGTCGCGGCACGCAGCGAGCACCTCGCACCGACAGCGGTTGACGGCCGTGTCGGGGGCGCAGCGGCCCAGTTCGGCCAAATGGTCGTCCAGCACCGTGGCGATGCGATCAAGCGTTGGCAGCGGGAGTGCTCGCTCGGTCGCCTGCTGCGGCTGCAGGAACGCCTCGGTGGCGAGGAAGTCGGCATCAACCAGCACGCTGAAGAGCATGCGAGTGAAGAAAGCAAACTGAAACGAACCGCGCTGCCGGTCGCTCGCATCGAGCGACAGCCGCGGCAGGTCCAGCGGCGGCGCGGCGAGCAGGGACGCGGGGGCGTCGTCATACGGCTCGACGCGTTTGGCCAATCGCTGATCAAGTTTGTCGCTGTCGGCCAAACCGGCGTGATGGCCCGCGATGACGTAGGCCAGTATGCGGCCTAGCTCCGGCACGGCGCGGGCTGCGTGCTGCGCGCCGGCGGTGGAGTGATCGACTCTCCCGGGGATCTGGTCGGCTAGCGACGCGTCGTCGTCGGTGGCGCCGAGATACGCCTGAAACGCGGCAGAGTACTTGCCCACGTCGTGCCACCGGCCGGCAAGTTCGCCCCAGTCGAAGGAGTGAAATGCACCGGCAAACTCGGCTGCTCGGCTAGCGACCATTCGCAAGTGGTCGTTCAAAGGCTCCCATCTGCGAGTGTCCTGGCAATTTGGCAGTGAATGTGCGAACCACATCATTGCCTTGTGCCTCCAGACTACCAATCGAGTGCATCGAAGCTTGAAGTGACTAGCCTAATCCTACTGACATGCGTAGTGCAATATGGTGGAGTGCACAAGTCGCCTCACCCGGCGACAAATCTGTCCTGGGCGCAAAGCACCGAAAAGCCCGCGAGGCGTTCGCGTGAAACGGAGCGCATTGCCAGCTCGAAGTTGCTCCGGAGACCTTGTTATGGCGAACGGATCGCATGAGATTATCTCGGCCCAGCTGTTTCAAGTTCGCCCATTCTCCTACGTTCGCATTACTAAAGCCAATTCCGTGGCCTCAGCCGCACGCCCGAAAGGACCAAGGCGCCGAAGAGGAGTCGCACGCGCGGTTGCGAAACCTCGACCGGGCCGATTCCGGTGAGAAGCGATCGCTTCGGCAAGTAGCCGTTGCGGACCACCTGGCGGCGTCCTGCTGCGTCGGTCTCATGGGCGTGCGATGCGATCCACTCGCAGACCTCGGCCTCGACCGCCTCGGCCAGCAATCGCTGGGCCCCGCTGCGAAGCACCTCCGTCAGCGCGTCCCGTGCCGTCGCGGATGGAAACGACAGCGTCGTCGTGTTACGTTCAGCCATGGTGGCGTTCCTTCCGGGGATGAATGGGGTCGTCAAGCAACCAAATGCAAACCCAAGGACGCCGCCCCTTTCAACTGCCTCGTACACAACTTCCGATCATATCTCTCGAACTCCTGTCTGTGTCGCTACTTGCGACACTTCGCACGCGTGATTGTTCTCGGCATGGTCGTGTCACCGACTGGGCCGATAACAAGCATCAGGAAGAGTTTCACTACGCAGATCAAGCCAAGGCCGAAACTCAAAACGCACTCCACGGCCGCTCCAAGACTGAGGCATCTAAATCGAGCTGGCAAGCGTGTCATAAGGATATGACGAGGGCTTAGCTCGTCGCGGTAGACGATCTTCCTCCTGCCGCCATCCAGCCTCGGAGACATTGCAGTGCCTAATTATCAACCTGACAAGGGCGTCGACAGCACGCGGCCTGACCTCGGTGACTCCGCCGAATTATCACAACCGATTCGGGACTTCTTGAGGGTCCTTGCTCACCTGCTGGCGAAGCGCTGGGTTGAACAGGAACAAACGACGCTTCGCGAGACCAAGCGCTGAGACAGCCCCGCCGAACGACCGCTGCGCTCCTGGACAACCCACGGCTAGCGTCGCCACTCAAACGTCGCTTCCAAACAGCACGAGGATTCGTGATGTCCTCGAGGACGACGAGCGATTTTCGTTGCCCCGCTACGCAGACGGATGAATAATTGCTACGGCGTAAGCGGGTCCGCATGTGGCTGGTGCGGGCAGCGCAGGCCTTCCAGCGGCGCGATCTGCGGACAATGACCGCGTAGCGTGCGCGAAGCTGCAGATTGCTTCAAGGCAAGCCGAAGGCTCGCAGCGATGGGCAACAGCCAACAGCAGTGACTATCACATGCAACCCCAAATGATTCGATCGCTGGGGTGGCTGCACAGTCGTGTATGCCGTCCCCCTGTCAGGCGTCTCTTCCATGTGCAATGAACCGAATCGACCCAAGTTGACAGTGGACCACGCGACATTCGTCCAAACAGACGCGCTATGGGAGGACTTCAAGAAGGTTCACGGCGACTGGATTGACCGCGTGGTCGATGACACTGGGGTCATCTATGCGCTGCCACAAGGCCAACTACAAAGCGCCCTTGGACTCTATCAGTTGACTGATGAAGACCGCGAGGCGGAGCTGGATTTGTCCAATATCTGCATCCAATCCCATGCCATTGCGTTCGCTTCCGGGCGACCAGTGTCGTACATGCTCCTGGACCACTCCTTCCCGCTCCGAGCGGAGGTGGACGCCGAGTGGCTGCGGAATCACGGATGGAACAACGACCAAATCGCAACGGTCACGTCGCGGGATGACCCAACACGCGACGCCCGTGATCGCATGCGCGCTTCCGTCGGCCGTTTACTAGCTTGCCCTGACTACATTGCAGCGGTGAATGAGGTGAAATCTGCGTGGCAATCGATACCTGCCGGCCGGCGGCCCTCGTTGCCACTATGGCCTCCGTCCCAACTTCTGAAGGAGATGCCGAACGGTAGCAAGATCGCTGAGGACTCTGTGAACGATTTCTGGAATCAGTTCATCGACTTCTGCGACTTCTGGCAACTTCAAGGTTTGGCAACCTGGCAATTGCCCCTGCCGCAGGGGCCAATCCGATTGCCGGACTTCGGCGCTTCTGATGGCACTGCCGCTTGGACAATTAGTCACCCCTGGCACTATCCGCTGCAAGAGCAAGAAGGCGTTGGCGACCTTGAATTGGCCGATCATCAGCGTCTCGCAACAGAACGCGGCATTGACGACCATGGAAGTTGGCAGACTTACTCGTCCTTTCTTCCCATCGCCCATTGGGAACACGTGTTACGTTCGCGATATAAGAATGCGCAGAACGTCGGCCTCGTCACCGCGATGGAAGTTGTGCTGGGCGCCATCACGCATCTCAGCCCGGACCGCGTGCAACGCCTGCGAAAACGACTCCGTAGCCTTCAATCCGGCAGTAAATCGTCTCTCAAAGGCACGCGGTGACATAAGGCCGGCTCTCTCTTCTCACCGCAAAATGGGGCGCATCGAGCCGACGATGCGCCCGATCGGCGATGCGATGATTGTGCCAATCTGGATGCGTTGTGCTGTGCCGCCGGGGCTTCCCGCCGGAGCGCAGCGTTTTTCCAACTTTCCAGATTTCCAGGTCGCAGTTCATGTCTACCATCGCAACCCCCAAGGCATTCTTTCCTGAGTCGCATGAGCAGCATCTGCAGACGTTTCTGACGCGTCGCGAATTGCTCCGAGATCGGGTTTGCTCCGTCGCCAAAGGATATCAAGTCGCGGCGTACATCAACGGTCCTCCCGGCACCGGCAAGACGTTCACCGTGTGCGAGGCGTTGACGGCAATCGGCGGCAAGCCATGGATATTACGGAATGCCCACATGACTCCGGCGGGCCTCTTTCGGTTCTTTCGCGAGCACCCGGACCATACCCTCTTGCTGGACGACGTCGGCGGCCTTGCCGACAGGCGTGCGGGGCTGCTGATACTCCTGGCCGCACTCGACGGAGATGCAAGCCGATCGCGCGTCATCACCTACGAAACGTTTGCGCGTACAGAAACACTCCTCTTCGACGGCGGCGTGATAGCGATGAGCAACCGGCCGCTCCAGGACGACCCGGTCGCCAAGGCGCTGCGCAGTCGCGTCGTCACCCTAGAATACGATCCGTCACATGACGAGATGGCTGCATACTTGCGATACCTCGTCGCGGATGGCTACTGCGGTCTGACGCCCGAAGAGAGCCGTCAGATCGTCGAGTTCCTCATCGCCGAGGCCCTGCGTTGTGGCACGCGGCTGGATTTTCGCTGGCTAAACAAGGCAGTCCAGGATTACCTGCAGTGTCGCGCCGGCCACTCCGCGACGCCATGGCAAGAACTCTTTAGTTCGTCGCTCTGCAGGTTCACCGACGCGGACCTGGGGCGTGTCAGATCCAAGAAAGACGACGTCGCTGCACAGCGTGAATTCATCCGACAACTCATGGAATTGCACCCCGGAGACACCAAGACGCAACTGCAGAAGTCCAATATGTCCAAGTCACGCTTCTACCAGCGACGTAGCGAGGTTGAGCATGGGGTGTTGTAGGTGCGACAAGTACCTGCGATCAGTAGATCGCAGGCATTCGCCGCACTGCGTCGTCCGGGTGTTGGCCGCTCGGCTGCATTCCACACCGACGATTTGCCGGCGGGAGCCCAGACGATCATTCATCTGGCGTACGCGGGCCACATTTCTGCAAAACCGCTGACCGACCACGCTTGACATCGCCTTCCCCTTCGTCAGGCGTTGGGGCGATGAGCGGCCTGGATTGGCCTCGATGCGACAGTTGCCCAAGTCGCTGAGTTGCCGCGTCTGACGGTCTCTTTGTGGCGGTCTTTCTCGGCTCGACTGCTCACAGCGAAGGAGAGCCAGCGCACTCACCTGCGTCCGACGGAACACGCGGTCGCACTGGCAAGGCCGCATTGCCCGGCACAGCTGACGACGATCCGAACACGCGAAGCCTCATACCGGCAGGCCGCAGGGCCATAGTCGGCCCATCGGCGTCGACAGCGTCCGACTTCTCATCGGGCCCAAGCACTTTGCAGGACCGCTCGGCCTCCACGCCAGACAGTCGAGACGGCTGATTCTTTGGGGCGCATCGTGGCGACGATGCGCCCGGGACGCAAGACGTCGACCTCCACTAACGTGAAGGGTAACGCGTTGGGGAGTCGCGGGCATCGAGGCCATGGTCGCTCCCGACGCGTCGAAGAACGGAGCACATGGACGTGGCCACACGCAACCGAATTCCAACTGATGAGATCGGCGCGGATCTTCCGGAGATCGTCTCGCCCGATCAGCTTGCGCAGCTTCTACGAATCAGTGTCAACACGGTCTACGCATGGATCGCGGCTGGCCGACTCGACGGCTGTTTCCGGAAACGCGGCAAACACAACCTCATCGTCCGCGCACGCGCGATTGACAGAATCTTCAACGGCCCGGAGTGGCGATGACTGATCAGAACCAACGAACCCGCGTGGGGGCGCATGTGACAATCGCCCCCCGCGGCAAGAAGCGAGTATACACAGCAGATTTCCGCTACGACGGAAGGCATTGTCGACGCTCGCTCGGAACAGCAAACAAACGGCTCGCGCTGCAGCGGGCCAAGCGACTCGACGATGACCTTGAGTCCGGCGTGTTTGGCACTCAGGAGGAGGATCGCGCGTCGAACAGTAGTAAGTCGGTCTCAATCGCAGACGCTATCGAGGAGTTCCTCGACTGCAAGAACGTGGATGGCCTTGGCAGAAAGACGCTGACGAAATACCGCGGAATCCTCAACACCTTTCGAGAATTCGCTGAGTCCAAAGGCAACAACGCGATAGAGCAGGTCACAGTCTCGCTGTTCGACAGCTTCCGTTCCCACCGCCGTCCACACCTGTCGGACAAGTCGATGCACCATGAAGCCACTTTGATGAAGGCGTTCGTCGCCTGGTGCGATGAACGCGCCTACGTGGCTTCGGATTTTCTGCGGAATCGTCGGTTCCAACGCCCCAAACCGAAACGTGTCGCGAACGTTCTGACGCTCGACCAGGTCAACGCGTTGGTTGGCGGCGCGACCCGCCGTCTACGCACTCCCTTGGCTGTAATCGCCTTCACCGGCATGCGTCTCGGGGAGTGTCAGCGACTCCGTGTAGAAGACATTGACTTCGAAGCGGGCTGGATCCATATCGTTTCCAGGGACGGCCACGAAACCAAAACTCGCGACAGTTGGCGCGTGCCGATGCACCCAGCGTTGCGGACAGTTCTTGCCGAGTATCGGGCGCCCGCGAAAGGCTATTTCTTCACGGCCGAGGCCAGCAAGAAATATCCCAACGGAGACAATTGCATCAACGCAAAACGTCTCACCGAGTCGTTCAAAGACCTGCTGGTACGCCAAGGTCTACCGGCAGGTCGAAAGAGCGGCGGGTTCTCGACACATGACCTCCGCCACGCCTTCAAGTCGATCTCAATTACGCACGGGGTGCCGCGAGAATACGTGGACCGCTGGCAAGGCCATGCGAGCGTGAATGCAGCTTCCGACCTGTACGTGCACACGTTTGACGAGGAAAGCCAGCGACACATCGCTGCCGTGCCGTTCCGGTACGAACCGTGTTGAGATGCGGCCCACCATGGAGGGTGGCTGCTAGTTTCAGAGTCCTAGCCGAAAGGAAACACCGATGAATCCGTTTCAACTCATTCTCGTGGCTGCGAGCTTCGTCTCTCTCGGCGTCGAGTCAGTGCCGAACCCGCCAGGACGACATGACATTCAGGCGACGAACACGGCGCGACACAGGGACAAAACAGGGACAACCACGTTGCCGGCACTGCCCCTGTTTCCGCAAGTCCTTCAAGACAAGATGTTTACGGCATCGACATTTTCAGGAGCGGAGGGCACGGGACTCGAACCCGCAACACCCGAAGGTGCACCTGAATTCCAATCAGGCTGCTAGCCAATTCGCCTACCCTCCAGCGAAGCTCCTCATTTTAAGCGCCCGCGGCTGGCGAACAAGGTCTGCATCGCTGCCGTAAGGCCCGTTGGGGAAAAGATTTGCGGGCTTCTGAGCAGACGTCATTCGGACGAACCCGCTGGCGATTTGCGGGCGTACATGGCGAGGTCGGCCGCGGCGATCACCGCTTCTGCCGAATCATAATCACCCAGCAGAGCCACGCCATAGCTGATCGTGACTCTGAGCTCTGCTCCGTCGACTTCGACGGGATCGGCAGCGCGGGCCTGCAGTCGGGCAGCAACACGTTTGGCTGCGGGCCGATCCAGATCGCCTGCCAGCAGCAAGACGAACTCGTCTCCGCCAAATCGCGTCAGCAGATCGTGGCGGCGCAACTCGGCGGCCCAGCGTTCGGTCAACGTCTGCAAGACCAGGTCGCCCGCAAGGTGCCCGTAACGATCGTTGACCGGCTTGAACTCATCGATGTCGATGAAGACCAACGCGCCGGCCGGGGAAGGTGCGAGTTGATAAGCGCGGTCTAGCACCTCGCTCAGCACGCGCCGATCGGGGATCCCCGTCAGCGGATCGACACGATGCTCGGCCCGCTCGCTGTGCGGTATGGTTTTGACCAACATGACGTCGCCGCTGTCGACGCTCGTTAATAAGGTCATTTCGACGCGGACAGGCTCGCCGGCCAGGTCGTCATGGAGTTCGAACGCCGCCGCGCCGCCATCCTCGGCCAATTTCGCCACGCCATCCTGGAATTCCCGGCGCTGCCAGAGACGATTCGCCCAGTCGGGGCCCCAATCCGCCGCCGCAGATTGGGCGTGACCTTCCGAATCGGAAGCGGCCTCCGGCGACGATTGCCAGGCGATGAGGCGGCCGGACTCGAATTCGAACAGGAGGCTGCAGGACGTGTGGGGCGGGACTTCCACGTGGCTCGGCGCGGGTTGGGGCTTCAAGGGGGCGCTATCGGTGCGGGGCTGGCCGGGGACTTCATGTCGGCACTCAATTGATAAGTATAGTCTACATAAAGCTTTTCGGCTCCGGACGACCTGCGCCAACTAGCTGTTTTATGCCACTTCGGATCGAGCCGGACCATGGCCCCAGCAAACGCAACCGTCCCGGGCGGCACGTAGACCCAATTCCGCAGAAAGAATTCGACATTCCCCTCGTGCTCATTATAATCGGCCTGTCGCGGCTCACCGGACCTGTCATGACGAAATTGCGCCGTGCGGGGCTCTTGTTCCGCCGGTCTTCATGGTGATACGCGTCTCCCCGCCCATGCCCCCCGCCTGGACCGGTGTCCTCCGCGGGCCTGCCCCTTTGCGTCTGCTCAGCGAGCCACGCTGTTGGAGTCCGCGTGCTCAAGGCTGTCAGCCGCGCTTTTTCCTCACATTTGTCGCATCACTGAACGAAGCTTCTTGCCGGCATGTTGGCTTGACGTTCGCTGCTTCCGCGTCGTTCCGCTTTGATTGTTGCTTCCCTGGCTACCCACCGCACAGCTCGACCCCCTATGACTTCGCTCAGGACACGCCGGCCCTTTCATGCGCTCGTGTTGCGCCGCCGCCTCAAAGGCAAACTTGACTATTTCCTTCCGGAAGGTGATTTTCGCCTCGCCGCGCGGTGCGAGCGGATGCGTGTCGATCGCAACGGTTCGATACTCTCGGTCCTGCTGATCCGGCTGCCCAAAGGGCATCGCTCGGAGCCAGACGTCGACTTCTTAAGCCGCGTCCTGGAAGGCCGGCTGCGGCTGACCGACACGCCCGGGCTGTTGGACAACGGCAACGTGGCGATCCTGCTGCCCGACACAAACGAAGAAGGCGCCTGGAAAGTCGCGACCGACGTCAGCGAGGTCTACCCCCCCGGGCCCGATCGGCCCGAGTGCGAGGTGATGACTTACCCCGGGCGCAATCGACGCCGCCGGCACGAGGCGGAGGAAGCCGGCGAAGAGCAGGTTGCCGCGGCGCCCGACAACGACTCGGATCCTAGCGAGTTGTTCTTTGCCAAGCCGCTGCCGGCGTGGAAGCGCGGCATCGATATTTTGGGCAGTCTGTTGGGATTGGTCGCGGTGTCGCCGGTCATTGGCGTCGCGGCGATAGCGGTTAAATCGACGTCGCCGGGACCTGCGTTCTTTGTGCAGGAGCGCGAAGGCCTGGGCGGTCGGCGCTTTCGCATCTTCAAACTGCGGACCATGACGGTCGACGCCGATCGCCGCAAGCACGAGTTGCGCGTCCACAGCGATCAGGACGGCCCAGCGTTCAAAATGCGGTGCGATCCGCGGATCACGTCGGTGGGACGGTTCCTGCGGTGGAGCAGCATCGACGAACTGCCGCAATTGATCAACGTGTTGCGTGGCGAGATGTCGTTGGTCGGCCCGCGGCCGCTGCCGACCGAGGAGTCCCAAGCCTGCGAAGACTGGCACCGTCGCCGCCTGGAAGTCACCCCAGGCATCACCTGCACCTGGCAAGTTTCGGGGCGCGGACAGGTGCGCTTTGACGACTGGGTCCGCATGGACCTGCACTACATTGCCGGGCACAGCTTGTGGAAGGACTTCAAGCTCGTGGTGGCCACGCTGCCTTCCTTGTTGTTTCACCGCGGTATTCGCTAACTGCGCCGGACGTTTTTTTATTGACGGAGCGTCGCATACGCGAGCGTTGCTGCACCACTGGGCGCGACCGACGTTTGGTCGCCAACCTCGCCGGGCGCAAGGCCGCCTCCCCTGTTCGACACACTTATCACCATCGGTCATTGCGTGACCCCGTTATGTCCTCTACCGTCGATCAACTCGCGGAACCGCGTCGGCTGTTGTTGATTGCGTACCGGTTGGCGCCGGACTTCTCGATGGAGTCGCGGTTGGCTTGGCGCCGCGCGGTTGCTGCGGCGCAACAGTACCGCGTGACCGTGCTGTGTGGGTTGCTGGACGCCCACGCGGACGACTTGCGGGCTGAGGGCGTCGACGTACTGCACGTGCCGCCGTCGCGTTGGGAGCGTCGTCTGGCACGGCTCCCCGGCGGGTCGAATCTGGCCTACGCCCGCTGGCAACGCCGCGCTTATCGCGTTGCGCAAGCCAAGCACGAGCGCGAGCCCTTCGACATCGCCCACCATGTGAGCTATTGCGGCTACCGTCAGCCGAGCCACTGCTGGCGGCTGGACATTCCCTACATCTGGGGCCCGATCGGCGGGACGCACGCTTTTCCGCGGCAGTTTTTCCGGGCCATTGAGCCGCTGGGCGCCATACGCGAAGCGGTGCGCAACGGCATTAACGCGGTTCAGTTGCGGTGGTCTCCGGGCGTGCGTCAAGCGATCCGGCACTCGACCTGCGTGCTGGCCGCCAGCCGACAGTCCCAGCGCGAGCTGACGACGGCCGGCCTTCGCATCGACGGCGTGATGCTGGAAACCGGCGTCGACGCCGCCCCAGCCCCAGCCCCACCCCGCAAACCGCAGCCGAATGACGAGCCGCTGCGAATCCTCTGGGCCGGGCGGGCTTGTTCGTGGAAAGCCCTGCCGTTATTGCTGCGCGCCCTGGCCGGCGTTTCGCCTGCGTGCCTGTTCCAGTTGCGCGTGATGTCGGCCGGACCGCAACTGAAACGTTGGCAGCGATTGGCTGATCGTCTGGGCCTGGCCGACCGCGTCGAGTGGGTCGGCTGGCCGGGCTGCACGGCCCGCGAACCGCACTACCAGTGGGCTGACGCATTTGCGTTCACAAGCCTCCGCGACACCTCGGGCACGGGTCTGTTGGAGGCGCTCGCAGCGGGGGCGCCGATCGTCGGGGTCGATCACCAAGGCGCCGCCGACGTCATGACCGATCGCTGCGCAATCCGCGTCCCGGTCACTTCGCCGACGGCGACAATCGAGGGCTTCCGCGCCGCGATCGAGTTGCTGGCCCGCGACCGGGGGCGGCTTGCCGCGTTGTCCGCTGGCGCACTGGAGCGAGCACGGCAGTTTCGCTGGGACGTGCAATCCAAACGGCTGCTGCAAGCCTACGACGACGCCCTGGCGCCGCGCGAGAACGCCTCGCCGGCACGACTCGCACAACCATCACAACCGGCGCGAAACGCAACCGCTTCCGCCACGACCTCGCCGGCAGAGACGTGCACGGCAGCGGCCTCCCAATGACAATGGGACCTGTCGAGCGGACGGCTGCTGTGCGAAATCGCGGCAGGCGACGCCCGCCTTCCATCCATTTCTGCTGACCCACTGACAACCATGGCGACCTCCTCTGGCAGCAAATCGTTCGGCTTGCGGGAACTGGCAACTGTGCTGTTCCGTCACAAGAAGAAGGTCCTAGCCTTCTCGCTCGCCTCGCTGGCGCTGGGCGTGCTGGTGCTGCTGTTCGCGCCGCGGAAGTACCGCTCCGAAGCACGCCTGTTCCTGCAGGTTGGTCGCGAGAGCGTGCGCCTCGATCCCACGGCCACGACCGGCGCCACGATCGGTCTGCAGCAGAGCGGCCGCGACTACGAAATCAATTCGGCGATGGAAGTGCTGAAGAGCCGCGCGGTCATCCAGAAAACGCTGGAGCGCATCGGCAACGACCCCGATCTGCAAAGCGATGCCCCGGACATCAACAAAGGCGCAGCAGTCGTGCTGGGCAACTTGGCCGTCCCTGGCGGCGGCGAGGGCAGGTCCGACGGCTCCAACGCTCTGGCCAAAGCCGTCATGACGCCGCTGCATTCGGCCATCGAAGCGGTCCGGTCAATCGACGAGATCTCCGACCAGGAACGGGCGATCATCGCCATCGAGCGCAATCTGAAAGCCGAGGCGGAGTATGAATCGACCGTCATCTCGGTGACCTACGACGCCGACTCGCCGCAACTTGCTCAATACGTGCTTGATGCGTTGTTGGAAGTCTTCCGCGAGGAGCACACGCGGTTGCACAGCACGACCGGTTCGAAGGATTTTTTCGCCTCGCAGCGGGATGAGTTGCAGCAGCGTGTCGACGGAACCATGGTGGCGATTCGCGACGCCAAGAACCGCATGGGGCTCGCGTCGATCGAGTCGCGCCGCAACACGCTGGAAAATCGCGTCTCGACGATCCAGTTGGCGCGCGTCTCGGCGATGCAGGAACTGCAATCGGCCCAGGCGCAAATCGATCGACTCGAGGATCAAATTGCGGCCATGCCCGAGTGGATGCCGACGACCAAGTCCGTCGGCCCTAATACGGGAGCGGACACGTTGCGCTCGCAACTGTACGCGCTGCAGGTGAACGTGATGAACCTGGAAGCCAAGTACAACGAAGATCATCCGTTGGTCCAGTCGGCGCGCGACCAAGTGGACGAAGCCAAGCGTCTGCTCGCCGAGGAGCGCGACGAGCGGTCCACGACCGTCGACGCGGTGAACCCCAACCGTCGGGAGTTGGTGCTTAGCCTGGCCCAGACCGAGCGGTCCCGTGCCGGGCTGGAAGCACGCGTCGCCGAAATCGAGAAGCAGGAAGCCGAAGTCATGGCGATGCTGCAGCAGCTCAACGGCTACGAAGCGGAGCTTGACGAATTGGAGCGCCAACACGAAATCGCCAAATCGAATCTGATTCGTTACGAGCAGAATTTCGAGCAGGCCCGCATCGATGAGGAACTCGATCGCCAACGGATTACCAACGTCAACGTCGCCCAGCAACCGACGCTGGCCCAGAAGCCGGTGAGCCCCTCGAAGCTGATTGTCCTCGGCCTGTCGCTCATGCTGGCGAGCGTCGGCTCGCTGGCCTTGGGCCTGGGGGCCGAGAAGATCGACACCCGCATTTGGTCCCAGGAGCACGTCGAGCGGGGGCTTGATCTGCCAGTGGTAGCCGTGCTGCCTGAGAGCCGCGCCTACGGCACGATTCCCCGCGGTCCATGATCTCCGCTCGTCGCCGCAGCCGCTTGCTTCGCTCCCCATACGCTTTTTCCTGACAACTTTCTGGATCGCGTGATGAACGCCACCGAATCTTCACAACCCGTCCGGCGCAATTCGCCGGAGGATGCAGCTGTTCAGCGGCCCGTGCGTCCCACGACGCTCCGCGACCGCGCGAGCAGCGCGATGTACGACCACCTGTTGTGGCGACTGCAAGGCTTGCTCGGCGAGGACGAGTCGACCGCTTACGCGCTAGGCCTGATGGGCTTCGCGGCGAAGGCGGGCGTCACGACGATCGCCGCCAACTTGGCGCTCCGCGCGGCAGAGCAGGACTGGGGCCCGGTGTTGCTGATCGAGACCGATTGGCACGCTCCTCGATTGGCGTCGCGGTGGGGCCTGTCGCCCCAGCCGGGCGCAGCGCGACTGTTTGCCGGCAACGCCACGCTGGCCGAGTGCGTCCAAGACGGCCCCGTTGCCGGGCTGCACGTGCTGCCCGCCGGGTCGCTGTCGCGCCGGCAGCAACCGCGCGTCAACGCCGGTGCGGTTCGCGAGATGATGGCCGAGGCGCGCGTCGATTACCGGTTGATTCTCGTCGACTTGCCGCCGGCCGAGCGAATCCGGCAGGAGTTGGCGCTGGCGCGGCTGCTCGACCAAACCCTGCTGGTGGTCCGGGCCGAAAGCGCCCGCTCGAACGACGCCACGCGCGTCGCGCAGCAACTCCGGCAGGACGGCGTTGAGCTGGCGGGCGCCATCCTGAATCGCCACCGCAGCTACCTGCCCAATTGGCTTCGCCGCCGCATGTAGCAGCGCCCCTTCGTAGCATACTCCCCATGGCCGCACCGCTTGCCACCGCCGAATCTTCGGACAACCCCTGGTTGCTGCGCCTCGGCATTGCGCTGGTGCTGGGAATCGCGTTTGCCGTGATCGCTCACAAGTGGGCCGCCAGCTACTATGCCTTCCTGGCCGAGTCGGGCAGCTTCGCCCACCGCGAGAATCGATTTGCCGTGCAGCAATCGTCGACGACCGGTTCCTCGGCGCTCGGCTTTTTGCTGATTGGCGGGCTGGGCGCTGCGCTGGCGATCACCGCGCCGCCGCAACGCTTGCGGTGGTCGCACCCGCTGCTGTTGCTCTTCGCCCTGTACGCGGGGTGGTGCTTCGCGAGTTACACGTGGACCGAGTTCCACTTCCTCACGATTCGAAAACTCGCCATCCTCACGCTGCTGATTCTCGGCGCCATCGGAATCGCCGTGCGGTGTTCGCTCACCGATATGCTGTGGATCATCATTCTCTTGGTGGCCGGCGAGTTGACGATCGGCTTTGCGGCCGAGATTGCCAACGGCATGTTCCGGCCGTGGCGCAGCGACTATCGCTACGCCGGCACGCTCGATCCCAACGGCATCGGCCTCGAGGCGGCGGTGATGACGCTGGCGGCCTGGCTCGTGCCATTCGAGCGCCGAAACCGACCCTACGTGCGCGCCGCCCTCATCGCCTTGGGCCTGGGGGTCGTCGTGATGACCAAGTCGCGGACCACGCTGGCCGCGCTCGTGGCCGCGGGCATGGTCGCATTTCTGCTACGGGCCCGCGGGCAGCAGCGGTGGTGGATCGCCACGGCCACAATCACGCTCGCCTGTCTGGGGGGGCTGGCGGTCAATTTCGTTTCGGTCGCGGCAATTCAGGAATCCGCCGACGTGGCGTCGATGGGCCGCAACGAAAACGTCTCGACGCTCACGGGACGCTTGCCGCTTTGGCAGGCCTTGACGAAAGAGGCGGAACGGACGCCGTGGTTCGGCCACGGCTACGGTAGCTTCTGGACGCCGACGCACATCTATCGCTACTCCGACGAATTCATGTGGCACATTCCTCACGCGCACAACACGTATCTCGACCACGTGCTGGCAATCGGCTTGGTCGGGTTGGCCCTGTACCTGCTGTGGATGTTGGGGCTGGCGGTTGCCGGCTGGGTCCGCTACGACCGGGCCGGTCATCCGGCGGACCTGTTTGCCGCGTGTTTCGTGACGCTGTGTCTGGTGCATGGTTTGGCCGAATCAAAGATCCCCGGCTCCGGTCCGCCGACGCTGCTGCTGTTTACCTGCGTCGCGGCGCTGGCTTTGAACCCCGCGGTCGCCCCCGCCTCCACGACCGCTGCCGAGCCCGCGGCGCCCCGCGAACCGCTCGTATGGCGGCCCGCGCGCCGCTTTGGCGTGTGACCGGCGCGTTCGATCGTCCGACAACTTGCTGCTTCACCCTTTGACGCTTTCTCTCGCCCGATGACGCTCGCCGCCGACAGCCAGACGACTCACCCCGCCCCGCAGGGCGCCTCGCCGCAGGTGCGCGACGTGGCCGTGTTGATGACTTGCTTCAATCGTCGCGAAACGACGCTGCGGTGCCTGCGGTCACTGCGCGAGCAAGAGCTTCCCGCCGGCTACCGGTTGCGCGTGCTGCTGACCGACGACGGCAGCAGCGACGGCACGGGCGACGCGGTGCGGGCCGAGTTTCCCGACGCCACCGTGCTGCAGGGCGACGGCAACCTGTACTGGTGCGGCGGCACCATGATGGCCTGGGACGCTGCGCGGCCGGCTGATTTCTACTTCTGGCTGAACGACGACGTGGAGCTTCGCCCCGGCGCCGTGAAAACGCTGCTGGACGTGTACGAGCAATCCGGCGACCCGCGGTGCGTGGTCGTCGGCGCCACGTGCGATCCCGATACGCAGCGGACCGTCACCGGCGGTATGAAACGCGAAAGCTGGCACAACGTGCGGGTGATCGCCCCCAACGGCAAAGTCCGACCGTGCGATACCCTCAACGGCAACATCGTCATCGTGCCGCGGCAGGCCGACGAAATCGTGGGCGGGCTCGACCCGGTCTACACGCATTTCTTCGCCGACGGCGACTTCGGCCTGCGGTGCCGCAAGGCGGGGATCCCCATCTTGCTGGCCCCGGGCCACCTAGGCGAGTGCCGACTGAACCCCCTCGAGAGCACCTCGTTCGGCAAGACGCTCTCGCTGCGACAACGTTGGCAGAAGATGGTTGGCCCCAAAGGCTACCGACCGCCGCGTCAGTGGTGGGCATTCGTCCGCGCTCACGCCCCGCGGCCCAAGATTCTGTACTGGTTGACGCCGTACTGTCTGTTTTTCGCCGAAGCGTTGCTGGGCAACCGGGTGCGGCTGCGGCGGAACGTGCGGCGACCGATCGACGAGGTCGCGCCCTCGCAGCACGCGTAAGCGCAGTCCGTGCGGCTTGAGAAGCATGATATTCCCGCCTTCACGTCACAACTCCCCTGATTTCGCACCATTGAATCCTTGATGTCGTTGCTTCGCTCCAACTTGCCCGTCGCACGCGCCGTCCCGCAGGCGAGCCCCGTGCGTCGTGCGCGCATCGCGAGGAGCCGGCAATGAAGGTGCTGCTGTGCCACACCCGCTATCTGAACCGCGGCGGCGAGGACCGTTCGTTCGAGGAAGAACGCGACCTGCTGCGCGCCGCCGGGCACGAAGTGATCGAGTACGTGCGGCACAACGAAGACATGGCCGCGATGTCGTCGCTGCGCGCCGCGGCGGTGACCGTCTGGAATCGCCAGGCGGCACGCGAGGTGGCGGCGCTCATCGACCAGCGCACGCCCGCGGTGCTCCATGCAACCAACACCTTCCCGCTGATTTCGCCCGCCGCGTGCCACGTGGCCCACCGCCGCGGCGTGGCGGTGGTGCAGGCGCTGCGGAATTACCGCCTGCTGTGCGCCGGGGCCTATCTGATGCGCGACGGCCGCCCCTGCGAAGATTGCGTGGGCCGGGCGCTGCCGCTGCCCGCCCTGCGGCACAAGTGCTACCGCGACAGCGTCAGCGCCACGGCTGCGGTGACGGCCATGCAAGTCACGCATCGCGTGCTGCGCACCTGGCGGCGGCGCGTCGACGCGTTTTTCACGCTCACTGAGTTTGCCCGCGGCCGATTCGTGGCCGGCGGTTTTCCGGCCGATCGCGTCCACGTCAAGCACAACTGCGTCGCGCCCGATCCCGGCGTGGGGCCGGGCGACGGTCGGCACGTCGTGTGGGCCGGGCGGCTGTCGCCGGAAAAGGGCGTCGCCACGCTGCTGCGCGCCTGGCGGGAGAACTCGCACCTGCCGCCGCTGGAGATCATCGGCGACGGCCCCTTGGCCGACGACGTTGCGGCTGCCGCCGCGCATGACGAGCGCATCAGCTGCCTGGGCCATGTCTCCGCCAGCGAAGTCCAATCGCGCATCGGCCGGGCCCGCGCGCTGCTGATCACCAGTGAGTGGTACGAGACGTTCGGCCGCACCATCGCCGAGGCCTACGCTGCCGGCACGCCGGTGATTGCCTCGGCCCTGGGCGCCATGCAGGAACTGGTCGAGCCGGGGCGGACCGGTTGGCAATTTCGAGCCGGGGACCCGAGAGACTTGGCTGCCGCGGTCGCCGCAGTCGCGTCGCAATCGCCCGAAGCCCACGAGGACATGCGCCGGGCCGCCCGCCGTCAGTACGACACTCGCTTTACGCCGCGGAAGAATCTGCAGCGACTCCTGGAGATTTACCGCATCGCCCAGCGCGTCGCCGCTGCCCGCACGGCCGACGGACAACCCTCCCCCCACGATCCCAACGCCCTGGCCGCGACACCGACGAGCGCCGCGCCGACCAGCTCGTCTTCGCCACCTACCGCTGACTGCCTCGCCCAATGACCGCTCCCTCCGCTGACCACGCATCCATGTCTATCCCTGTCGCTCCTACATTGCCGCAGTTGGCTTCGTGTGAAGCCGCCACGCCCGCCCCGTTGCCGAAGGCAGACGTACTGGGCGTCGACGTCACCGTGGCAGGTTGCAGCGAAGTCGTCGCCACAGTTCTGGAGCTGGGCGCCAAGCGGTCCAGCGCGATTGTCGATTTCATGAACGTCCACGTGCTGACCACCGCTCGGCAGCGGGCCGACTATGCAGCGGCGCTTGCCAGATTCGACATTCTCGCCTGCGATGGCCAACCCATTCGCTGGGCGCTGAATCGGATGCACGGCGCCAACATCCGCGAGCGAGTCTACGGCCCCGTCATCATGCTGCGGATTTGCCAGGAAGCGGCCCGCCTCGGCATCAGCATTTACCTGTACGGCGGCAAACCCGAAACCCTTCGCCGACTGCAGCAGCGACTCGGCGAGTTGGCCCCCGGACTGCAAATCGCTGGCGCCGAGTCGCCCCCGTTCCGCCCCCTGTCCGAGGACGAGCACGCGGCGGTCAATCAGCGAATCAATGACTCCGGTGCGGGACTGGTGTTCATCGGCTTGGGCTGCCCCAAGCAGGAACTCTTCGCAGCGCAGCACCGCGACGCCATCCGCGGCGTGCAATTGTGTGTCGGCGCGGCTTTCGACTTTCACGCCGGAACCGTCAGAATGGCACCGCGGTGGATGCAGAACGCCGGACTGGAGTGGGCCTTCCGCTTCTGCTGCGAGCCTCGCAGACTATGGAAACGCTACCTTCTGGGCAACGCCCATTTCGTCGGCCTGTGGTTGAAATACGCCGCGGGATTCCCCATTCGCCGCGCCGCCGCGGCCAACTGATCCGCCTCACAGTTTGCCTGAACCGAATCGCAAAATCATGACCGCCTATGCCACCCCGCAGCCGCACGCCGACGACGATCGGGTCGATGCTCCGCACGCGCTCGTGAAGACGGGGCTGTCGCTAATCGTGCCGATGTACAACGAGGCGGCCTGCGCTGCCCCGCTCGCTGCGGCTCTTATGCGCCTGGATGCCCGACTGTGCGAACGGTTCGACCTGGAGTTCCTACTGGTCGACGACGGCAGCAGCGACGACACAGTCACGCTGCTGGAGTCGGCGATTGGCGAGCGGCCTCGGTACGTGGTGCTCCGGCACGCGGCGAATCGCGGCATCGCGGCGGCGATCGACACCGGCATCCGCGCTGCGACGCACGAAATTGTCGCATCCATCGACTGCGATGGCTCGTACGATCTGGCCGAGTTGGAGCCGATGGTGCAGAAGCTGGTCGCCGGGGTCGACATGGTGACCGCCTCGCCCTACCACCCCGCGGGCGGCGTCGACAACGTGCCGCCGTGGCGGCTGCGGATCTCGCGGCTGGCCACGTCGATGTACAGCGCCGCCATGGCACGCCCGTTCACTTGCTACACGAGTTGCTTCCGCGTCTATCGCCGGTCCGCGGTGGTCGATTTGCCGACCACGCGACCGGGGTTCGTGGGCGTGGCGGAACTCATGTGCCGCCTGCTGCAAGCCGGCGGCGTGGTGGTCGAGCACCCGGCTCGACTGCGCAGCCGAGTTGCCGGTCATTCCAAGATGCGCGTGGCGCGCGCCTCGCGGCAACACCTGCAACTGATCGCCGCCATGTTCGCCGCCCGAGTTCGCTCGGCGAACCGCGGCGCCCGCCCCTAGTTCCATTCCTCCCTCCCACCCTTCCGGCCTTTGTCGCACTCGCACAGAAAGAAACACCGTGGCTCCTGAAACTGCTGTAGAACTGCAAAAACTGACCCTCCCCTCGGACCAAGACGCTTCGGGCCGCGAGATGGGCGATGACGAAATGCTCGCTCTGTCCCGCGTCATCGAAAGCGGCACGCTCACCAGCACCAAGGGCGAGTTCGTCAAGACGCTGGAATCGCAATTCGCCGAGTGGATCGGCTTGCCCCACGCGTACGCCTGTGCGTCGGGCACGGGAGCGTTGCATACCGCATTGGCCGCCATCGACCCCGAGCCGGGCGACGAAGTCGTCACCACCGCCATCACCGACATGGGCGCCCTGACGCCAATCCTTTACCAGTCGGCGATCCCCGTCTTCGCCGACGTGGACCCGCTTACCTACAACGTCACCGCCGACACGATCGAGGCGGCGCTCAGCCCGCGGACCAAGGCGATCATGGTCACGCACCTGTTTGGCAATCCCTGCCGCATGGGGCCGATCATGGAACTGGCCCGCAGCCGCAACATTCCGGTGATCGAGGACTGCGCCCAAGCGTTCGGCGCGGAGATCGACGGCCAGAAGATCGGCACGTTCGGCGACATCGGCTGCTTCAGCCTGCAACAGGGCAAGCACATCACCACCGGCGAAGGCGGTCTGTGCGTCACGGCCGACGCCGACCTGGGACGCCGCATGTACTTGTTCATCAACAAAGCCTGGGGCTACGGCGATCCCAAGCCGGATCACTATTTCCTGGCGCTCAACTATCGCATGAACGAGCTGTCGGGCGCCGTCGCCGTCGCACAGTTGGCCAAGCTTGACGATTTCGTCGAGCGCCGCGTGCGGATGGCGCAGCAGATGACCGATGGCCTGCAGGGCCTGCCGGGCGTTTCGCCACCCGCCGTGGATGAGGGATTCAAGCACACCTACTGGAAATACTGCCTGCACATCGACGGTTCAAAGCTCGAAGGCGGGCTCGATGCCCTGGCCGGCCGGCTGCGCGAGCGGGGCGTGTTCTGCGCCCCGCGGTACATCCAGAAGCCGGCGTTCGAATGCCAGGTGATTCGCGACCAGCGTACCTTCGGCAACAGCCGCTTCCCCTTCACGCTCGCGCGGCCCGAGGCGGTTGACTACCGTCGCGAGCTGTTCCCCGGCACGTACGAGGCACTGGCCACGGTGCTGGTGCTGCCGCTGAACGAGCGCTACACCGCCGAGCACGTGCAGCAGGTCATCGAGGTGATCCGCACCGCTGTCGGGCAGATTGCCAAAAAGTAGCCTCGCAGCCGCGCCGATTCGAGTTGCCGCCTCTCGCCGCGCTGCGGCAGAGGCGGCCGCTTCTTCATCTGAACCTCCTCAACTGATCAACAAACCATGTCTGACACCGCTGATTCTTCTGTCGTTCGCTTTGGCCTGATTGGCGCCGGGGCGATTGCTCAAGCTTATGCCGAAGCCTTCAAACGCTCGCCGCGGGCTGAGCTGGTCGCCGTGGCCGACTGCCGGCGCGAGGCGGCCGACGCCATGGCCGAGGCCGCCGGTTGCGTCGCCTTCAGCAGCGTCGCCGGCATGCTCGCCGAAATGGAACTCGACGCCGCGCTGGTCTGCACCCCGCCGGCGACGCACCCCGCGGTCTGCCGCGAGTTGATGGCCGCCGGAGTGCACGTGCTTTGCGAAAAACCGCTGGCGATCTCCTCGGCCGCCGCGGAGCAAATGATCGCCGCCGCCGCCGAGCACGACGTGCTATTCACCATGGCGTCGAAGTTTCGCTACGTGCCCGACGTGACTCAAGCCAAGTCGCTGGTCGCCTCGGGCCTGCTGGGCGAGGTGGTCATGTTCGAGAACGTGTTCACCGGCCATGTCGACATGACGCACCGCTGGAATTCCGATCCGGAAATCTCCGGCGGCGGCGTGCTGATCGACAACGGCACGCACTCGGTCGACATCACGCGGTTTTTCCTCGGCGATCTGCTGGAGGTGCAGGCGATGGAAGGCCGCCGCATCCAGGACCTGGCCGTCGAGGACACCGCCAAAATGTTCGTGCACGCCAGCGGCGGCGTGCTGGGCAGCATCGACCTATCATGGAGCGTCAGCAAGGAATTGCCGTACTACATCGCCGTGTACGGCAGCGCCGGGACGCTACTGGTCGGGTGGCGGGAATCGAAGTATCGCCGCGCCGGCGACGCCGAGTGGACCGTGTTTGGAGACGGCTACAATAAGTTCGTCGCATTCGAGCGGCAAGTAAACAACTTTGCTGCCGCGGTCGCTGGCGAAGAACCGCTGCTGGTGCAGCCGGAGGACGCCCTCGCGTCGGTGCGGGTCATCGAAGCCGCTTACCGCTCGCTGGCCCGCGGGCAGTGGGAAGCGATCGCAGCGGCTCAGGAGTGCTAAACACGTAGGTCAGGCTTTCCAGCCTGACACATACTGCCGCCGAGGATTGAACCGTTAATGACACCAGGCACGGCCACTACGGCGGGCTGGCCAGACGACATTCCATCTTACCGTTGACTCTAATTCGTCAGGCTGGAAAGCCTGACCTACGAGACTGCTATGCCCCCGTTGCCCCCGCCGCGGATTCACCCCTCGGCCATCATTGAACGCGATGTGACGATCGGCCCCGGGTCAAGCGTATGGGACGCCGTGCATATTCGACATGGCGCCACGCTCGGCGAGCAGTGCATCGTGGGCGAGAAGAGTTACATCGCCTACGACGTGCGCATCGGCCATCGCGTGAAGATCAACGCGATGGTCTACATCTGCTATGGCGTCACGATCGAGGACGGGGTGATGATCAGCGCTGGCGCGATCTTCACCAACGACGTGTTCCCGCGGGCGACGACGCCGGACCTGCGGGAGCTGCGCTCGTCTGCCCCCGACGAGGAAACGCAGCAGACGCTGGTGGCGGCGGGCGCGACGATCGGGGCCGGCTGCACGATCGGCAGCAACTTGCGCATTGGCCGGTTCGCGATGGTGGGCATGGGCAGCGTTGTGACGCGGGACGTCGGCGACTTTCAACTGGTCGTGGGCAACCCGGCCCGCTCGATTGGCGCCGTGTGTTGCTGCGGTCATCCCGTTGCGCGTTGGACGCCGGGCGAGGCGGTTGATCTGGCTCGCTGCGAGTGCGGTAAGTGCGGCGCGGCATACGCTGTGTCCGGCGGGGTCGTCACGCAGCTCGGCTCAACGCCCGCTCCCAGGGAAACCGCATCGTCATGAACCCGACCGAGTCAAATCTGCTGCCGCAGAACCCGTCGCAGTCGTGGGCCGTCATTGGCGGCGGCATGCTGGGGCTGACGGTTGCGCATCGCTTGCTGAAGCACGGGCAGCGAGTCGAAATTCTGGAAGCGGCGCCGGCGATCGGCGGCCTGGCGGGCGCCTGGCAGATCGGCGACGCTGCGTGGGATAAATACTACCACGTCACGCTGCTGTCCGATCTGCGGCTGCGGGAACTCCTCGACGAACTGGACCTCACCAACGAGTTGCGGTGGGTGGAGACGCGCACCGGATTCTTCACCGACGGCCGGTACCACTCCATGTCGAACTCGTGGGAGTTTCTGCGCTTCCCGCCACTGGGTCTGATCGACAAATTCCGCCTGGGCGCTACGATCATGGCCGCCTCGAAGCGCCGCGACGGCCGACCGCTCGAGCAGGTGCTGGTCGCCGATTGGTTGCGCAAATGGTCCGGCGCCCGCACCTTCTCCAAGATCTGGCAGCCGCTGCTGCAGGCCAAGCTGGGGCCGGCGTACGAGCGCTGCTCGGCCGCGTTCATCTGGGCCACCATCCAACGAATGTATGGCGCCCGGCAGGCGGGGTTGAAGAAGGAAATGTTCGGCTACGTCAGCGGCGGCTACGGCCGCCTGCTCGAGCGTTTTCGCGAGCGGCTGGAGACGGCCGGCGCAAGACTGCAACTCAACTCCCCAGTCGACCGCGTCGAGGCGACCGACGGTGGCGACGTGGTCGTTGCGACTCCCCACGGCGAGCGCCGCTACGACCGCGTGGTGTTCACGACGCCGTCGGCGCACGTGGCTTCCGCCTGCCCGCAGTTGGATGACGACCAACGCAGCCGGCACGAAAACATCCAGTACCTCGGCGTGATCTGCGCCTCGGTGCTGCTGAACCGCCCGCTGGCCGGCTACTACGTCAGCAATATTACCGACAGTGGATTCCCGTTCACCGCGGTGATCGAAATGACCTCGCTGGTCGATCCGCAGGAGTTGGACGGTCGCTGTTTGGCTTACCTGCCGCGCTACGCGGCAGCCGACGACGAAGCATGGACCTGGTCCGACGAGCAGATCCGCGCCGAGTTCCTCGCCGGCCTGCGGCGGATGTACCCGGACCTGATCGAGGAGCACGTCGCCGCGTTCCGCGTGGCACGGGCCCCGCACGTCATGGCGCTGCCGACGCTCGGCTACAGCGATTCGCTACCGCCGCTGGCAACCAACGTGCCGGGGGTGTACGCCGTCAATTCCGCGCACATCACCCGGGGCACGCTCAACGTGAACGAAATCCTCAAGCTGGCTGACGAAGCGTTGGCCTCCACGCTGCTACCCGATGCGGCCCGCGCGCCCTCAGCCCCCACTTCCACGTCTGCCGATCATGAGCCAACCGCTGGCGAGCTTGTCGCTCGATCTTGATAACCGCTGGTCTTACATGAAGACCCACGGCGACGAGGGCTGGGAAGCGTTTCCCAGCTACTTGGACATCGTCGTGCCGCGCGTGCTGGAGTTGCTGGCCGAGAGGAATCTGCGAATCACGTTTTTTGTGGTTGGTCAAGACGCGGTGCTGGAGGCCAACCGCCCTGCCCTGCGATCGATCGCGGACGCGGGACACGAAATCGGCAATCACTCGTTCCACCACGAGCCGTGGCTGCACCTGTACAGCCGCGAGCAGATTGACGAGGAGTTGCGCCGCACCGAGGACGCACTGGCCGCGGCGACCGGACAACGGCCGACCGGTTTTCGCGGCCCGGGCTTCAGCTTCTCCGACGACGTGCTGCAGGTGCTTGCCGAGCGTGGCTACCGCTACGACGCGTCGACGTTCCCCACGTTTCTTGGTCCGCTGGCGCGGATGTACTACTTCTTCACCGCGCGGTTGTCGAGCGAACAGCAAGAAGAACGCGAGCAGCTCTTTGGGCGGTTCTCCGAGGGCTTTCGCTCGCTGCGCCCCTACGCCTGGACGAGCGTCGCCCCGGAGATCGTGGAGTTGCCGGTCACCACGATGCCGGTGTCCAAGGTTCCCATCCACGCCAGTTACTTGCTGTATCTGGCCCGGTTTTCGCGGCCGCTCGCACGGGCCTACTTTGCCGCCGCGCTCACGCTGTGCCGCCTGCTGCGCGTCGAGCCGTCGATCCTGCTGCACCCGCTCGATTTCCTAGGCAGCGACGACGGCGTGGGGCTGGAATTCTTCCCGGCGATGGATAAACCCGCGACGTGGAAAGTCGAAGTTGTTTCCCATGCCCTGGACCAACTGCAGAGTCGCTTTGAAGTGGTGGCGATGGACGACCATGCCGCCGCTGCCCGCCGCCGACTGGGCATGACGGTCGGCGCGGATGCCGTCACGCCGCAGGTCTCTTCCGTTTGATAGGCGCTGCGAGCATGTCGACCCTGCTGAACCGCTATGTTCCAGCGCACTTTCGCAGCCCCGCAAGATTGGCCGCGCGACTGATCCGCACCGGCGACCCGGCGGCGCTGTACGCAATGGCCGCGGCGGCTGGGGGATTGGCGGCAGCGCCGCTTGACCTGGCCATGCTGCCTTGGGAACGTCGTGGGCTCGCCGCGGCGCCATCGACGCCGCGGCGGCTGTTGTTCGTTTGCGGCGCGCCGCGTTCCGGCACCACAGTGGTTCATCAGGCGCTGGCCGCCGCGCTGCCCGTCGACAGGTTTACCAATGTGGTCAATCTGTTTCCCCGGTCGCCGCTGACCGCGACGCGGCTGATAGGGCGTTGGCTGCGGCAACCGTCATCGCAGTTCCGCAGCTTTTACGGTCGCACCGCGGGATTGTCTGGACTGAGCGACGCCCTGCCGATCTGGGAGCGGTACCTGGGCGCCAACAGCAGCGCCGCGCCCGCGCCGCTCGACCAAGCAACGCAAGCGGCACTGCGGCAATTTTTCGCCGCCTGGACGGCCGCGTTTGGCATGCCGCTGGTGTCCAAATGCAATCGCCTGATCGCCGCGGCCAGCGACGTGGCCGCCGCGCTGCCCGAAGCGACGATCATGTGCCTGCACCGCGAGCCGTTATGGCACGCGCAATCGCTGCACCGCGCCCGACAACAGATTCACGGCGACCTGCAGACGCCCTACGGATTGGCGCCCGCGGCAAGTCGCGACTGCGACGATCCCGTGGAAAGCGTCTGCCAACAGGTCCTCTACCACCGCCAACTGGCCCTTCGCCAGCAGGAGGCCATCGGGGTCGACCGATTTTGGATCGTGCCGTACGACGAGTTCTGCAGCGATCCGAATCGCTGGATCGCGCGTGCCGCCGACGCCCTGTTCGCCGACGAAGCATCACGTCCGCCGATTCAATCCGCGGCTCCTCAGCGCGTGAGCCGCAAGGCCGCTCTGCCTGCCGACGTGCTGGATCGCTTGCAGAGTCGACTGGCGGAGCTGGGGTTGATCGACGACAATGAACCCTAGTGAGACTTCGTGCTTCGCCGGCCCTGGGGAGCCGATGTTTCTGCTCCAGGCCGCTTCTCCTGTTTCGGTCACGCATGAAACTCCCGCCCGGCGACCTGTCTCGGCAACGCGCCAAAGTCCGCGCGAGATCCGCGGGGGCGTTGCTTGCCATCACCGTGCTGGCGCTGCTGCTGCGCGGTTGGGGTTTGCATGGGACGGGCTTCACGGCAGATGAAGTTGACGAGTTGCATTCGGCGCACGCTCCGCTCGTTTCAATCGTGCTGGATGACGATGAGGATCGCTTTCCTCCGCTCTATCGCACGTTGGTCGCCCTCTGGATGCGCGCGCTGGGGACCGATCTGGCCAGCCGTTGGTTCAACGTCGTCTGCGGCGTGACGGCAGTCGTGGTCGTATTCTTCGCTGGGCGCGAGCTGTTGGGACGGCGCGCCGCGTGGGCTCCGGCGTTGCTGCTGGCGTGCTCGCCCTACCACATCCACTATTGTCGCGAGGGGCGGGCGTACGCGCTGTTCGTGCTGCTGATCGCCGCCGCGTTTTGGGGCGCGCTGCGTTCTATCCGCGCCGGCGGTATCGCCGGCTGGTGCGTGCTGACGCTTGCCTCGGCCGCGGCCGTGTGGACCCACTATTACGCCGTGCCGATCGTCGGGGTCATGTGGCTAGTCGTAGGCTCGGCGGCACTGCTGCGTCGACAATGGAAACCGCTGGCAGCGGCAACCGGCTGCCTGCTGATCCTCGTCGCCCCCACCGCCCTGCTATTGCAACGTGCGATGGGCGACTACTCCAAGGGCACGCTGGTCGCCGAGTTCGATGTGGAAGCGTGGGGCTACATGCTAGCCAATCAGGCGCTAGGGTTTTCGGCAGGCCCGTCGATGGTCGAGCTGCGTTCCCTGCCGGCGGCCGAGGGGATTCGGCTGTTCGTCCCTTGGGTGGCGGCGTTGGCCGTCGTGTGGAGCGTTTTGGGAATCGCCGCGTTGGCGCGACTGGGGCGCTCCTGGCAGTTGCTACTGCTACTCGCGACGGCGGTTGCCGTCGTCCCCGTGCTGGGGATCGCCGGCAACGTGATTGGCGTCGGATTCGTCGACCGCTACGCCGCCTGGTTGTGCGTGCCCTATGCACTGCTGCTGGGCGCGGGAGCGTCGCTCTGCCGACGCTCGTGGGCGATTCAGGCGGCGCTGTTCACGCTGCTGGCGATCAACGGATACGCGGTCTACCAGGCCCGCACAAATCCGCGCTACGCGCTGGAGGATTTTCGAGCCGTCGCAAACGAGCTGAACCGTTTGGCGGATGAGCAGGAGGCAGTGTTGGTCGCCTCGCCGCACATGGCCCAAGCGCTCGCGTATTACCTGCCGGAGCAACGCACCTACGACTGGTTCCCCATCTTTGCCGAAAAGAGCGACGAGCGCGAGGCGCGTATCGCCGAGTTTCTCGGGAACCGCGAAAACGGCGAGCGGTACTGGATCGTCTCGCAGTGGTTGCCGAGGGACGACACCCGCCGGGAAACGCGCGACGGGGCGCTGCGGCAGTTGGGCGCCGAATTGCGCGCCGAGCTGAATCAGGCGGAGATCTACCAAGCGGTCAAATAAGACCGCCCAGACGCCCCAGTCAGATCGTCGTTTCTTCCAGGGCGTCCTCGCTCGGCTGCTCGGCCCGCTCGCCGCGGCATTCCGGCGAGGGGTTGGTGCATGCCTCGCACATCGAGCGGCCCTGGGAATCGCGCAGATTGGCCAAGCCGCCGCAGCTGCCTTTGATGCAGCGGCCGCTGATGATCACGCCAATCGCCATGCCCAACAGGGCGAGGGCGACGACAACCAAGGTGATGCCAAGTGTAAGCCACATAGGAATTCTGGCTGCCCGACGATCGGCTAGTTCTCAGTGAAATCGGTTGGAACGTCCGCTTTCGTGGCGGTTTGGAAGGCCGTCGTCGCACGACGTTCGAGTTGGCCGCCTGCGTCGCGCTGCTGAAACAGCGCCGCCACATGATGCTCCTCACACCAATCGTACGCTCGCTCGTCGCCCAGGACCACCAGCGCGGTGGCCAGGGCGTCGGCTTCCATGCAGGTGGGCGCCAGGACCGACACGCTCATGCCGCGAAACGGCAGGGCCTGCCCCGTGCGCGGATCGACGATGTGGGTGACCAGTTTGCCGTCCGCGCGGCGGTAGTTGCGATAGTCGCCGGAGGTGGCCATGGCCATGTCGCTCAGCGGCACAGCCTCGGTGATTGCCCGCTCGCGCGTGGCGGGCGATTCGACGCCGATGCGCCAGGGACCGCCGTCGAACCGCTGCCCTCGACAGCGGACCTCGCCGCCGATTTCGACCATGCTATTTCTGTAGCCGCACTCCGCCAGCAGGTCGCTGACCGCGTCCACCCCGTAGCCCTTGGCGATCGCCGACAAATCCACTTCAAGACCCGCCGCGTCTTTGCGCAGCGCCGGCGGGTCGAGGCGCGCCTGCAAATGCGCGACGCCCGTCGCCTGCAATGCTTCGTCCAGCGCCGCGGCGTCGGGGGCATGGGCCTCGCCGGGCCCCTGGTCGGCGCCCGCGCCAAAATGCCACATTCGCAGCACGGGAACGATCGTCACGTCGAGCGCCCCTTCAGTGCGCTCGTGCAGTTCGATCGCGGCTGCGACGACGCCGGCCGTGGCCGGCGAGACGGCAAACCACTCGTCGGCGCCCGCGCGGTTGAACTGGCTGAGCTCCGACTGCGGGTCATAGGTCGACATCTGCCGGTTGATCTCGGCGAGCAATTCGTCGACGCGCGATTGCAGTTGTTCGAGGGTGAGCTGGGCCGGCTCGCGCGTCCAGCACTTCACGCTGTACGCGGTGCCCATCGTCGGACCGCGGAAGGCGAACTCCGTCGATTCGCTGGGTGCTTCAGCACCATTCGCGCCGGCTGCCGCCGGCGGCTGGGAGGCTTGGGGCACGCTGCCGTTGCTCGGGCTGTCGCAACCGATCAAGCAGAGCGTCAACGCGAGATGCAAGACACGCTGCCAAGCAGCGCCGAACGGCGCAGACTCCATTGGCAAGCTCTGTGCGTCCATCTGCGCCCATCCGCGTTTCATCGACGAAAAACGCTCAACCGCCGAAGTCGTCGTAGGCGATGTTTTCCTTCTCGACGCCCAGACTATCCAGCATTTTGAACACGGCCGCGTTCATCATCGGCGGGCCGCAGATGTAGTATTCGATATCCTCGGGCGCGGGGTGCTTCGCCAGATACTCGTCGTGCAGCACCTGGTGGATGAACCCGACGTAGCCGTCCCAGTTGTCCTCGGGCAGCGGCTCGGACAGGGCGATGTTGAACTTGAAGTTGGGGAATTCCTTTTCGATCTCGCGGAACTCGTCGACGTAGAACAGTTCCCGCTTGCTGCGGCCGCCGTACCAGAACGACACCTTGCGGTTTGTCTTGCGTTCGCGGAACAGCTCGAAAATGTGGCTCCGCAAGGGAGCCATGCCGGCGCCGCCGCCGATGTACACCATCTCGGCGTCGGTCTCTTTGATGAAGAACTCGCCGTAGGGGCCGCTGATGGTGACCTTGTCACCCGGCTTGCGGCTGAAAATGTACGATGACGCTTTGCCGGGGGGCGTGCCCTCGGGCGCGCGCGGCGGCGGGCTGGCGATGCGGACGTTGAGCATGATGATGCCCTGCTCGCCCGGGTAGTTCGCCATCGAGTAGGCGCGAATCACCGGCTCGTCGACCTTCGACACGTACCGCCACACGTTGTACTTATCCCAGTCTTCGTGGAACCGCTCTTCGATCTTGAAATCCTTGTACGCCACTTCGTGCTTGGGGATCTCGATCTGGATGTAGCCGCCCGGTTTGAAGTTGACCTGTTCGCCCTCGGGCAGCTTCAGCTTGAACTCTTTGATGAACGTGGCGACGTTGTGGTTCGAGATGACCTCGCACTCCCACTTCTTCGTCTCGAAGGCCTCCTCGGGCACCTCGATCTTCATGTCCTGCTTGACGGCGACCTGGCAGGACAGCCGCTGGCCCTCGCGAGCTTGCTTGTTGTTGATGTGCGATTTCTCCGTGGGGAGGATGTCGCCGCCGCCCTCGAAGACTTTGACCTTGCACTGCGCGCACGTGCCGCCGCCGCCGCAGGCGCTGGAAACGAATATCCCCGCGTCGGCGAGCGCGCCCAGCAATTTGCCGCCAGCGGGCACATGCAGCGTCTTCTGCTCGTTGACTTCAATTTCCACGTCGCCGGTGGCGACCAACCGCGACCGGGCCGCCAGGATCAACACGACCAATGCAACGACAATGCCGGTGAACATCGCCACGGCGAGCAGTACTTGCAGGAATCCAGACATGGCTGTTGCTCAGTTCGGATTTAAACCGCCAAGGACGCCAAGGCGGAGCAATCGACAGGATAACGGACTTGCCAGGATGAGCAGGGTTGGCGGCGAACAAGCGCCGTCCGTTGATCGACGACCTTGTTCATGTTGCTCATCCTGCTGATCGCGTCGCTTTTCTTTTTCTTGGCGAACCTGGCGTACTTCGCGGTTCTATTGGACGGGCTACATGCCGCCGAACGACTGGAATGCGAGAGCCATCAGGCCGGCGATCATGAACGTGGCGCCCAGCCCGCGCAGGCCCATCGGAATGTCGCTGTACTTCAGTTTCTCGCGAATCCCGGCCAGGCAGCAAATGGCCAGCGCCCAGCCAAACCCGGCGCCCAGTCCGTAGACGCAGCTCTCGGCAAAGTTGTAATCGCGCTGCTGCATGAACAGCGATCCGCCCAGGATGGCACAGTTCACCGTGATCAGCGGCAGAAAAATGCCCAGCGTGTTGTACAAAGCCGGGGCGTACTTATCGAGCGTCATCTCCAGGATCTGCACGCTGGCGGCAATCGTGCCGATGAAGCTGATCAGCGACAGGTATTCCAGGTCCACGTCGGCCATCGACGTGCTAATCCACGTGAGCGCCCCCGGCTTCAACAGATACTGCAGAATGAGGTTGTTCAGCGGAATCGTGACGACCATCACCGCGATCACCGCGGCGCCCAGGCCCAGCGCGGTTTTCACGCTCTTGGAGACGCCCAAGAACGTGCACATGCCCAGGAAATAGGCCAGCGCCAGGTTCTCGATGAACACCGACCGCAGAAACAAATCGAGATAGTGTTCCATGGCGAATCAGCCCTCCGGTTCGACTTGTTCGGGCTTCCAGGTTCGCAAGGCCCAGATGATGCCGGCGATGATAAAAAAGGCACTGGGCGGCAACACCATCAAGCCGTTGACGACATACCAGCCGCCATCAATGGCGTTGGGGAAGATGGTGTAGCCCAACAACGTTCCCGCGCCGAACAACTCGCGAAACACGGCGACGATCACCAGAATCAAACTGTAACCCAGGCCGTTGCCGATGCCGTCCCAGAAACTCAAGTCGGGCGGGTTCTTCATGGCGAAGCCCTCGGCGCGACCCATCACGATGCAGTTGGTGATGATCAAGCCGACAAACACCGACAGTTGCTTGCTGACATCCGGCAGGAACGCTTGCAGCACCTGATCGACCACGATTACCAGCGAAGCGATGATCGTCATCTGTACGATGATGCGGATGCTGCTGGGGATAAAGTGACGAATCGCGCTGACCGCGGCGCCAGAGGCGCCGGTCACCACCGTCACGGCGACCGCCATGACCAAGGCCGTCTGCAGCTTGTTGGTCACGGCCAGCGCCGAGCAAATGCCCAGCACCAACAGCGCGATCGGGTTTTTGTCGAAGACGGGCTTCAGCAGCACGCCTTTTGCCGTGGGTTCAGCCATCGGTGCCAGCTCCTTCGCCGCCCAGCGACTTGAGGTAAGGGCCAAAGCCGTGCGGCCCCAGCCAATAGTCGATCATGTGCGAGACGCCCTTGGACGTAATTGTGGCGCCCGACAGGCCGTCGATCTGGTAATCGGCGTCCGGCCCGTCGCCGGCCGAGCCCTTGATGACCGACAGTTCGACCTCGCCGGCGTCGCCATAGATCGATTTGTCGACCCACGACGCCTGCCAATCGGGGTTCTCCACTTCGCCGCCCAGGCCCGGCGTTTCGCCATGTTCGTAAAACGTGACCCCGCGAACGGTTTCGCCGTCGGCGTCGACCGACAGGAATCCGTAAACGGTCGACCACAGGCCCTTGCCGTAGATGGGCACCACGATCTGTTCGACGGCGCCGCCCTCGCCCAGCACTTTGTACACGTAGGCGTACTTGGCCTTTTTCTTGATCCCGGCGACATCTTCCTCGGCGGGGATTTGAACGGTGAGTTCCGGCTTCTTGGTCGCGTCGCGAGGATCGTAGTTCTCCTCGAGCCCCGCGTCTTCCAGCGTCGTTGGCTCGCCGGTCGTGGTGTCGATGAGTTGCCGCTCGATCGATTCGCCAAACGTGGCTTTGATCGTATCGGAATCGGCTTTGCCGCGCTCAATCAGCGAGGCGGCCAAGAGCACGTTCTTTTGCCGATCGAGTCGCTTGTTTGCGACCTGCAGCGGGCGCAGCGCGACGGCGGCGCCGGCGACCAGCACCGAGCACGCGACGCACAACACTGTCGCGACCAGCAGCGTAAAGCTAGCGCTATCACGTTGCATAGCGAGCCGTCCTTCGCTTGATATTGGCTTGAATCACGCCGTAGTCGATCAACGGCGCCACGACGTTTCCAAACAGTATGGCGAGCATGATCCCCTCGGGGTACGCCGGGTTGATCACGCGGATCAGCACCGTCATCACGCCGATGATGACGCCGTAAATCCAGCGTCCCGTATCCGTCATGGCAGCCGAGACGGGATCGGTGGCCATGAACACGGCGCCGAACGCGAAACCGCCGATGACCAGATGCCACCACGGCGGGATGTACATCATGGGATTGTCGGTCCAGCCGGCGGCGGCCCACAACGCGGCGGACATGCCCAGCAGCCCCGCCACGCAGCCGGCCATGATCTTCCAGGAGCCGACGCCCGTGGCGATGAGGATCACGGCGCCCAGCAGGCAGGCCAGCACCGACGTCTCGCCCATCGAACCCTGGATGTAGCCGAAGAAGCAGTCCCACCAGCCATAACCGGTGATGTCGGCCACGTTGGGGGCGACGTTGTCGACCGGCGCCGTGGCCATGGCGCCCAGAGCCGTGGCGCCGCTCACGCCGTCGGCCGCGACCCACACGCCGACGCCCGAGTTGGGCTTGGGCTGATTAAAGCCGGAAATGAATCCCGGGTAAGCGAAATACAGAAAGGCCCGCGCCGTCAGCGCCGGGTTCATAAAATTCTTGCCCGTACCGCCGAAGATCTCTTTGCCGATCACCACGCCGAACGAGATTCCCAGGGCGACCTGCCACAACGGAATCGTCGCGGGCAGCGTGAGTGGGAACAGCGCCCCGGTCACCAGAAACCCTTCGTTGACTTCGTGGCCCCGTACCATGGCGAACAGCACTTCCCACGCGCCGCCGACGGCCATCGTGACAATATAGACGGGCAGGAAGTACAACGCCCCCAGCACGAAGTTGTCCAGAAAGCTGCCGGGGTCGTGCCCCCGTCCCAACGATTGAATTGTGGCGGCGCGCCAATCGTCGATCGGCTGCACGCTGTCCGCCGCCGCAATCTGCAGGTTGGCCTGGTACCCCGTGTTGTGCATCGCCATGAAGAAGCAGGGCAGCAGCGCCGCGACCACCAACACCATGACCCGCTTCAGGTCCATGCCGTCGCGGACGTGGGCCGCGGTCTTGGTGACCGTGCCGGGCGTGTACAAGAACGTGTCGAGCGCCTCGTACAGCGGGTACAGCTTCTCCAGCTTGCCGCCCGGGGCAAACGTGGGGTGCAGCTTGTCGAGAACTTTGCGAAGCACTGTGGAGTCCTAGCTCAGGTCGCAATGGCGCCCTCGCCGGCAGCGAGGGAGAACGGGGCGGGGACGACGCGGACAGGCGCGTCGGTTTCGATCAACTCGCGGGCGACGTTATCCTTCCACTTCGATCCGCGTCAGGTTCTTCCGCAGCAGGGGACCGAAATCGTGTTTCCCGGGATCAACGAAGGTGCACAGCGCCAGGTCTTCTTCATCCAACTCCAGCACGCCGAGTTGCTGGGCGTACTCAATGTCGTCGGTCACGATCGCCTTCAGCAGCGCCGTGGCCACGATGTCCAGCGGAACCACGTCTTCATAGACGCCTAGCGGGATAATCGCGCGGCTGCTGCCGTTGGTCGAGGTGTTGAGCTTGAACTTGCGATCGCCGCCGGTCCACGCCGAGGCGAAAATCTTCAGCAGCGAGAACTTGTCCTGCCCGGGGGCGAGCCACCCCAGAAACTCGCGCTGCGTCCCTTCGACCAGCAGCGACACCTGGTTATGGAACCGGCCGAGGTAATCGACCTGCGGGGCAGCCTTTCGCCCATTGAGCACCGAGCCGGTGATCACACGGGCCGTTTGTCCCTCAGGGGTGATGATCTCGCCGGCCGTGAGTTGTTCCAGCGACACGCCCAGTTGAGTGCGCACCAGCCGCGGCTCCTTGGCCGCCGGCCCGGCAATGGCGACGATCCGCTCGGTGTTCAACCGCCCGGTGAGAAACAGGTGGCCGATCGCCGCACAATCCTGGTAGCCGACATGCCACACAGTGCGGCGCCGGCTAACCGGGGCGATCAGGTGGATGTGCGTCCCCGGCAATCCGGCCGGGTGCGGTCCGTCGAAGGCGTGATACACCGCGGGCGTGGAACCTTCGCCGGGGATTTCCGCTCCCGCACGTCGGCAGACATACGTCGTCCCGTCGGTCAACGTGCTGAGCACTTGCACGCCGGCGATGAAGTCGGCCGAACGCTCGGCGAGCACCACCGCCGGATCGGCGGCCAGCGGATTGGTGTCAATCGCCGTGATGAAGATCGCGTGCGGAATCGAATCAACGGCCGGCGTTCGGCTGTAGGGCCGCGTGCGCAGCGCCGTCCACAACCCTGACGCAAGCAACTGTTCGACGACCTGCCCCCGCTCAAGCTGCGAGAGGTTGTGATCGGGATACGCCGCAAAGGTCTCGGCATCGTCGCCGACGCACTCGATGACAACCGAGAGGAATTTGCGCTTGTCGCCGCGATTCACGGCGACGACCGTTCCCGCGGCGGGCGCGGTGAAGCGCACGCCCTCGGTCTTTTTGTCCTCGAACAACAACTGGCCGAGCTTGACGCGGTCGCCCTCGTTGACGGCCATCGTGGGTTTCATACCCACGTAGTCGTCGCCCACGACAGCCACGCGCGTGATTGCCGGGCCGCCGGTGATCTTCTGTTCGGGGGCGCCAGCAATCGGCAGATCCAAGCCTTTGCTGATCTGAGTGACGCTCGTCATATCGGCGGTACGGGCGCGAGGCGGGGAGGGAGCGCAACGACTGGCGGGTCGCATTCGTCGGCTGCCAGCGGCAACTGGCCAGCCGCGCCGATGGGCCAGCGGCAGCCGCATCGACAGGAGCCAACCACCCAATCCAAGGCGGCGGGGCTCAAGGCTTGTGAATTTTTTCACAAGCGCCGGCATGTGTCAATAAGGGCCTGCCACCAAAAGTGTTGCGACAACGCAGCCACGCGACGGGGCCCTACCACGCCCCCGCCGAGCGGGCTATACTCCGAGCGCGCGACGCCGCAATCGCGCTGGCTTTTCTCCACATCAAGCTTGCCATTTCGCCCGGTCGAACGAGGAAGTCGCCCCTGCCGCGACTGGTCCGTCATGAAGATTCACGAATTTCAGGCCAAAGGACTGCTCCGCGACGCGGGAATCGCCGTGCCCGACAGCGTGGTTGCCAGGTCGCCCGAGGAGGCGTCCGCTGCGTTCACGAAGCTCGGCGGACCGATTGCGGTTGTGAAGGCCCAAATCCACGCTGGCGGCCGGGGCAAGGGCACGATCAAAGGCAACCCCGACCAGCGGGGCGTCCAGCTGGTCAAAACCGCTGACGAAGCAGCCGCGGTCGCCAAGAACTTGCTCGGCAACGAGTTGGTCACCATCCAGACCGGCCCCGAAGGCAAGAAAGTGCAGCAGGTGCTGGTCGAGGCGGGTTGCGAAATCGACCGCGAGTTGTATCTGGGCATTGTGGTCGATCGCGGCTGCGGTATGCCCGTGCTGATGGTCAGCAGCGAGGGCGGCATGGATATTGAAGAGGTCGCCGCCAACACGCCCGAAAAGATCTTCAAGGAGCCTTTCTGCCCCGACGCCGGGTTGCAGGGTTACCAGGTCCGCAAACTCTGCCATCGCTTGGGACTGACCGGCGCGACCGTCCGCTCGGCCGAGAAATTCATGCGGGGCCTGTGCAAACTGTTCGTGCAACTCGACGCGAGCCTGGCCGAAATCAACCCGCTGGTGGTCACCAAGAGCGGCGACGTGATCGCGTTGGACGCGAAAATCTCGTTCGACGACAACGCCATGTTCCGCCACGCGCCGCTCGCCGAGTTGCGCGACCTGTCTGAGGAGAACCCGGCCGAGGTTCGCGCCGGCGAGGCGGGACTCAGCTTCGTGCAGCTGGAAGGCAACATCGGCTGCCTGGTTAACGGCGCCGGCCTGGCCATGAGCACCATGGACCTGATCAAGCTGCACGGCGGCGAACCGGCCAACTTCCTGGACGTCGGCGGCGGCGCCCAGGTCGACGCCGTCACCGAAGCGTTCCGCATCCTACTGAGCGACAAGAACGTGAAGGCCGTGTTGGTGAACATCTTCGGCGGCATCATGCGTTGCACCACCATCGCCAACGCCGTCCTGGAAGCCTACAAGCAAGTCGGCTTCAACGTGCCGCTGGTCGTGCGACTGGAAGGCACCGAAGTGGAAGAAGGCCGCAAGATCCTCGAACAAAGCGACGTCGACATCATCAGCGCCGAGGGCCTGACCGACGCCGCCAAGAAGGTCGTCGCCGCGGCGGGCGCCGCGTAGAACACGAACTCAAACAACCAATCACTCACCACGGACATCACAGAGACCACAGAGGCCGAGGCCGAGCAATCGAATCATCTCTGTGTCATCTGTGCACTCTGTGGTGCACCACTCGGAATTCGAGTTATGTCCATCCTCATCGACAAAGACACCCGCCTGATCTGCCAGGGCATCACCGGCAAGGCGGGCGAGTTTCATTCCAAGAACTGCATCGACTACGGCACGAACATGGTCGCCGGGGTCACGCCGGGCAAGGGCGGCCAAACCGCCTTGGGCCTGCCGGTGTATGACACCGTGGTCGAAGCGGTCGAGCAGCAGGGCGCCAACGCGTCGATGATCTTCGTCCCGCCCCCGTTCACGGCCGACGCCATCCTGGAAGCCGCCGACGCGGGCATCAAGGTGATCGCCGCCATCACCGAGGGCGTCCCCGTGCTCGACATGGTGCGCGTGTACAACCGCATCAAGGACATGGACGTGCACCTGATCGGCCCCAACTGCCCGGGGATCATCACGCCCGAAGCCTGCAAGATGGGCATCATGCCCGGCTACATACACAAGCGGGGCAAAGTCGGCGTGATGAGCCGCAGCGGCACGCTGACTTACGAGGCGGTCTGGCAGCTCACGAACCTCGGCTTGGGTCAAACCACGTGCGTCGGTCTGGGCGGCGACCCGATCGTCGGCACGTCGTTCATCGATCTGCTCAAGATGTTCCAGGCCGACGACGAAACCGAAGCCATCATCATGATGGGCGAGATCGGCGGCACGGCGGAAGAGGAGGCTGCGGCCTTCGTTCAAGAGCACGTCACCAAGCCGGTGGCGGCGTTCATCGCGGGTCGCACGGCCCCGCCCGGAAAGCGCATGGGCCATGCCGGCGCGATCATCAGCGGCGGCAAAGGCACGGCCGAGGAGAAAATCACCGCCCTGGAAGCGGCCGGCATCGAAGTCGCCCAAAGCCCCGCCGACATGGGCGAGGCGGTCGTCCGCGCCATGAAGCGGGCGGGCTGACGGCTGCGGTCCCGAATTCGCGGTCACTCCGCCTGACTGCCGCAGATCTCAAACGGTTCGCGTATTGCGAGATGCGCGGCCTCCGCGCCTGCTCTCAACCAGTCATTCGGCTGGTCGGCGCCGCTGCTGCGGGCCGAAACGGTTGTATCAATCGTAGCCATAGAAACCTGCGACACCGCGGCCCCTGGCGCCCCGGCACGGGTCGCGAACCGATCTAAGCTGAAGGTGTCGGGATCATCATTACATCGCCCCATGTAACGAGTCCGCTAAGTGTGTGCGTCGACGGTGCTACTTGCCAGCGCCGTGGGACCAATCGCTGCGAGACGAGAGTTCGGAGAACATGGGGCGTCTTCTTGACATACTGCGCACCAGCAAGCTGGGCGTCGCAATCCACTTGACGCTTTGGCTTGGGCTCTGCCTGTACGGCTTGGCCTCGCTGCTCGCGTACAGCCAGACTCCAGGCCTGTCTGCGCGGCCGCCGCACCGCACGAACGTCGACGTGCCTCGTCCCGCCGATTCATCTTGCTACGAGTTGGTCGTTGCCATCCACCCCCACTGCCCGTGCACGCGGGCGACGCTGGAGCAGCTCTCGCGGATCCTTCGGGCGACGCAAAAGCAGTTGCGCGTGACGGCGCTCTTTTACTGCCCCGGCGACGTACCGGATTCGTTCGTGGAAACCGACCTGCTGTCGACCGCGCAAAGCCTACCCGGAACGACGATCGTGATCGATCTCGACGGGGCGCAGGCCGCGCGGTTTCAAATGTACACGTCGGGGGCCACTGTGCTCTACGCTCCCTCCGGCGAGCCCGTGTTTTTCGGCGGCATCACGGTGTCCCGCGGCCACGCCGGCGACTGCCTGGGGACTGACGCCGTGATTGCTGCCGTGAACCGCCAGGAAAGGCTCGCGACTCACACCAACGTCTACGGTTGCCCATTGAGGGCGCCCGACGCCTGCCTGGAAGGGGCCTACTGTGGACAGTGACCACAAGGTGCGAGTCGCCAAACGCGCCGAGCGGCTATTTGCCAAGCGGATGCGCCGCATCCACGCGCTGACGGACCGTTTTTTCGCCCTGCTGTTAGGATTGGAGTGGATTGGCGGCATCGTGGCCGCAGCGGTTGTGTCGCCGCGTACCTGGGCCGGGGCCGACAGCAGCGTTCACATTCATATGGTCGCGGCGGTCGGCTTGGGCGGCTTGTTGTTCGTCGGGCCGCTGCTGCTGGTGCTGGCGCGGCCGGGCAAGCGGCTCACTCGCAACGTGATCGGCGTGGCGCAGGTCGGCTTCTCGGCGCTATTCATCCACCTCTCCGGCGGCCGCATCGAGACGCACTTTCACGTCTTCGGATCGCTGGCGTTTCTGGCCTTCTATCGCGACTGGACCGTCCTGATGCCGGCCACCATGGTCGTAGCAGCCGACCACATGGTGCGCGCCATATTCTGGCCCGAGTCCGTCTTCGGCGTCCTCGTCGCCAGCCCGTGGCGTGCCGTCGAACACGCAGCGTGGGTGGTTTTTGAGGACGTCTTCCTGATCTGGAGCTGCGTGCAGGGATTTCGCGAGGCCCGCACGCTGGCCCGGCAGCAGGCCGACCTGGAGATCCACCAGGAGTCGGTCGAGGCGCTCGCCGAGAAACGCACCGAACAACTCCAACAACGTTCGACCGAGTTAGAGAACTCCCTCCGCGAAATCGAAACGATGTCGGTGACGCTCGCGAACACCCGCAAACTTGAGGCCATCGGGCAGCTCGCGGCGGGAATCGCCCACGAGATCAACACGCCCATGCAGTACATCCGCGACAACACGGAGTACATCAGCGAGTCGCTCGATGCGATGTTTGCGCTCGTTGATCATTACGACAAGTACGAATCTCAGGAAGGCCCGCCGGTCGAATGGGCGGTCCGCCGCGCCGCAACGCTGAAGATGCGCGATGAGTGCTCGTTCGACACGCTCCATGTGGAATTGCCGGACGCGATCGCCGACACGTTAGAAGGGATTCAACGCGTCGTCGGCATCGTTTGCGCCATGAAGGAATTCTCGCACCCCGGCACCAAAGAGAAGTGCGAAGTCGACCTGAATCAATCAATTCGCAGCGCCGTGACAATATCCCAGAACCGTTGGAAGAACCACGCCACGGTGACGTATGAGTTGTCCGACGACCTGCCGCTGGTTCGAGTCCTGCCGGCGGAAATGAATCAGGTGCTGCTGAACTTGATCGTCAACGCCGGCGATGCGATCGCCGAAAAATGCGCAGAGACAATGCAATCCCACGGGCAGATCCTCATCCGCACCACCAGCGACGCCGATTGGGTGCATGTGGAGGTCGAGGACACGGGCAACGGCATACCTGAGTCAATCCGCAATCGAATTTACGATCCGTTCTTCACCACCAAGGATGTGGGCAAGGGAACGGGACAGGGTCTCGCGATCTGCCAGGACATCGTCATCAACAAGCACGACGGACGGCTCGACCTGCGCACGACGCCGGGCGAGGGGACCACGTTCATCGTCCAACTGCCGCGTGTGCCGTCCGACGCCGAACGAGCTGCCGCCGGCGTCGGCTCGGAGCTGACAGCGGCCGTCCCGTCGCCGGCGTGTTCCACCGCATGAGCCAATACCCCGCCCCCTGCATCCGACCCTGGCCACGCCATAGCACAACCACCGAGGCAAACCATGTCTAATCAACGCATCCTGCTGGTCGATGACGAAGAGGCCCTGCTCAACGCCCTGCGGCGTCGATTGACAACGAAGTACGACGTGAGCACGGCTACTTCGGGACGCCATGCGATCAGCGTGCTCAGCGAATCGCCGCCGTTTCCGGTGGTGGTGACGGACATGCGTATGCCGATAATGAACGGCGTCGAGTTCATCGCCAACGCCCGCCCCTTGGCCCCCGACACCGTGTTCGTCATGCTGACGGGCAATCAGGACCAAGCAACCGCCGTCGCGGCGCTCAACGAAGGGCACGTCTTCCGCTTCCTCAACAAGCCGTGCGATATCGACAGCCTGATGCGGACGATCGAAGCGGCGATCCGCCACTACGAGCTGACCACGGCTGAAAAGGTGCTGTTGCACAAGACGTTCGTTGGCGCTGTCAGCGTGTTGACCGACGTGCTGGAATTGGTACAGCCTGAGGTATTCAGCCAGGCGCCGCGTATTGAATCGCTCATCGACGCGATGCGCGCAGCATGCGGCGCATCGGACCGGTGGGAATTTAGGATGTCCGCCCGGTTGGGGCTCATGGGATTCGCGATGCTACCGCCGGCCGATCGGCTGACGCTGCAGTCGGCCCCGCCGAGCGATCCCAAGTCGCAACGCGTGTTCGCCCAAGCGACCGCGACCAGCGCTCGACTGATCGAGCGCATCCCGCGGCTGGAAACGCTTGGTCAAATCATGCGTCTGGCGCCCAATCTGACTGGTGCGTGCAAGGTCTCCCCGTCGCCCGCCAACGACGAGGTCGCTACGCTGGGCGCCATGTTTTTTCGTGCTGCCGTCCATTGGACGAACCTGAAATTGGCGGGCGTCTCGCAGAAGTGCGCATGCGAGGAGCTCAAGCAGGTTCTGCCGAATTTGCCCCTTGTGCTATTTGATGCGCTGATGAAGACCTGCCAAGACTTGCCGGTCCCCGAACCGATGGAAGTCCAGCTGCACGAATTGCGCGAGGGGATGGTTCTGTACGAAGATATCGTGACCGTCGACGACGTACGGCTGCTTCGCAAGGGCCAGAGGCTCTCCACGGCCACTCTGGAGAAGCTATGCTGTCATTATCGAGAGCACTTGGCGTCGCGAGTGATTCGCGTCTGTGCGACGTCCCGTCAGGAGGAGTCGGCCTTGGCGTGCAGCGTGTAACGAACCGATTTGCCACACGGGTGTGGCAACCGTCACGAAAAATGATGACATCGTTGGCGTGGCGCTCAATCCGTCATACTTCCGGTGCGATTTGCCCGTGACTGATCCCCGCCGACGCCTGCCCCGCTGAAAGCGTGCCCCCATTTGGTTGCCCCTCCCATGTGCTCCTCATCGCAAAAAGTGATGATCGTCGACGACGAGCGCGCCGTCGTGAACGGCCTGCGCCGGCTGCTAGGAACTCGCTACGATCTGCGCACCGCTCAGTCCGGCCCCGAGGCGCTGGCCGCCCTCGAGACCGAGGGCCCCTTCGCGCTGGTGGTCACCGACATGATGATGCCGAAGATGTCCGGGCTGCGGCTCATTCGGCAAGCCCGCGAGTTGGCGCCCCAAACGGTGTACATCATGCTCACCGGCAATCAGGACCGCGAAACGGCCGACCGCGCTCGGGACGAGGGCCGCGTGTTTCGATTTCTCAGAAAACCGTGCGAGAATGCCACATTGATCGAAGCGATCGAAGCGGGACTGCAGGAGTATGCATCCCGCATGGCGCCGACAGAATCGAAGAGCGCACCTAGCGCGCCGACGTAGGCCGTCCCTCGCCACGATTGACAAAACGCGTCGTCACGCAGGCTGCGGGGTCAATCTCGCCCTGCTTAAAGAGCCCTGCTTCAACGGTCGCCCCGTAGAAGTTCGCGACGCGCTGCAGGTCGATGCCGCCGATGCCAAGCTCCGGAGCGTCGCCGCCGTCGACAAGCTGCCGCTTGCGGATTTCCTCGCGCGAGTAGGCGATTAGCTCGGGCGTCATCGATTTGTTCTCTCGCCGAATGCGGGCATTGGTCGCGTCGATGTTGCGGCCGTCGACATAGTTCCGCCAGCCCTCGATCGAGGCGTCGACGAATCGCTGCACCACGTCCGGCTGCTTCTGAATGAACTCGGTTCGCGCTTCGAGCACCGTCGAGTAGCCGTTCCACCCGTGGTCGGCCATCAGAAACACCAACGGCTTCGCGCCGCCCGCTTCCTGCACGCGAAACGGTTCGGCCGTCACATAGCCCTGCACCACCGCCGACTTGTCCACGAGAAACGGCGCCAAACTGTGGTTGTACGGCCGCAGGTTCTTCGCCTGAAAGCCATGCACCGCCTTCATCCATAGAAAAAAGCTGTGCCGGCCGGCGTTGCTCAGATACAGCGGCGCCCGGGTCAGGTCCTCCCACTTCTCGTAGCCCTGCCCCGGATGGGCCAGCAAGCATTGCGGGTCTTTCTGAAAGAACGCCGCCACCACCTGGGTGGGAATGCCCTGCTTGGCGGCGTCGAACGGCTGCAGCAAATTCGTACCGACCAGGAACTCCACCTGCCCGAACGCCAACAGCGGGCGGTTGTTCACCAGCGGCCCGCCGGGCCGAATCGTCACGTCCAAGCCATACTTGCGGAACGTGCCGTCGACCGCCGCTTGGTAAAAGCCGCCCAACTCCGGCTGCGCCAACCAGTTCGTGGCCAGCGTCACCTTGTCGAGCGCCGCCGCCGGTTGAGTTGGCCAACCCCAGGCGAGACAGGATAACAGGATCGGCAGGATGGACAGGATTCGTTGGGGCATGATTGCTACGAAGTGGCCAATTTGTCGGGACGCAAGTTTGAGATATTGAGAGACAAAATGTGTGTGCCACGGCTCTGTGAGCCGTGCGCAGCGGAGAAATGCGCGGCGCCTCACACGGCTCACAGAGCCGTGGCACGCGATTCTCAACCGGTCGCACACTCGATGTGCGGCTGCAACTTGCTCTTCCGCACCAGCTACCGCGGCAAAGCACTGTCATGCCATCGTCGTAGGAGCAAGTAGCTTAACAGGCCCAAAGCGAAATACACGGCAATTCCGGTGAGCGACACCAGCGTCAGCGCCGCGAAGACCATCGGCGTATCGAGTCGCATTTGACTACCCAAAATCAGCGACGCCAGGCCCGACTCGTCGCCAACGGCGCCGGTCACGAACTCGGCCACCACGGCGCCAACCAAACTCAGATTGCCGGCGATCCGTAATCCCGCCAGGAAATACGGCAGCGCGGACGGCGCTAGCAGCAGCCGCAGTCGAGCCCACGGCGACGCCCCATACAGCGTGAACAGATCGTGATGCGCCCGATCCGCGCTGCGCAGGCCGGCCACGGTGTTGGACAGCACCGGGAAGAACGCCACGATCCACGCACAAATCAGATGGACCCACTCGAACCGGCTGCGCAACCACAACGCCAGCAGCGGAGCGATCGCCACCAGCGGCGTCACTTGCAGCACGATTGCGTAGGGAAACAAACTGGCCGCCACCCACCGCGACGAAGCAAACAAGGCCGCCAGCAGTGCTCCGCTGACCGCCGCGGCGGTCAGCGCCAGACCCATCGTCCGCAGCGTCACGGCCCACGCGGGCGCCAACTCGCTCCACCGCTCGCGCAAGGTCGCCAACACTTGGCTGGGAGCAGGGACCACGTACGGCTCGACCTCCCAGTGCCGCACAGCCCACTCCCACGCGCCCAGTACGACCAAGCCGACCGCCAGCGGCGCCAATCGCTGTGCCCAACGGACCGCAGCGGATCGAGTTGGCAACTCGCGGGCATTCATGCGTTGGCCGTCGCCTCCATGCCGGCGGCCAACGCGGCGGAGACCCGCTCGCACAGCTCGGCGAATCGCGGCAAGCCGCGTACCGCGGGCGTGCGCGGTTGCGGGAGATCGATCGCAATTTCATCGATGATCCGCCCGGGCCGCGGCGACATGACGAGCACGCGCGTCGACAGATAGACCGCCTCGTAAACGCTGTGCGTGACAAACACCGCCGCCCACCGCTGCTGGGTCCAGAGCTTCAGCAGGTCGTCGTCAATCCGGTTGCGCGTGATCTCATCCAGCGCCGCAAACGGTTCGTCAAGCAGCAGCGCCGTTGGTTGCCCGACGAGCGCGCGGGCGACCGAGACGCGCATCTGCATGCCGCCCGACAGCTCCCGCGGCCGCGCCCGGCGGAAGTCGCTCAGCCCAACCATTTCCAGCGCCGCGTCGACGAGCGGGGCCGCGTCGCGTCGGCGACGGCCCGCCAACCGCAGTGGCAGGTACACGTTGCTGGACACGCTGCTCCAAGGAAGCAACGTCGGTTGCTGAAATACGTAACCCAGTTGGCCGCCGGCGTCGCGACCGCCATTCAACCATGGCGCCGCAACGGTTCCGCTCGTGGGCGGCGCCAGCCCGGCGGTGATCCGCAGCAGCGTGCTCTTGCCGCACCCGGACGGGCCCAGCAGGCTGACAAACTCGCCCGCCGCAACGCGCAGACTGACCCCGTCGACGGCGCGGGTGCCGTTGGGAAAGGTCTTCGTCACGTCGCCAAGTTCGATCATGCCGTTGTCGCAATTAGATATGGCTCAGGTCGCTCAGTCCGCCGGATTCCAGCCGCCAAACACGGCAAATCCGTACCACCGCCAGAAACAATCGACGCGTTGCAGACCCGCCGCGGTTAGCCACTGCAACTGCCCGGCGAGCGTGCTGTTGCGGTCGACGCGCATCCGCTCGACCGCAGCGGCGAGCTCCGCTTCGTCGCTGCCCAGCATCCGCGCCCGATCGAGATGCAACTCGCGATACAACCCATCGAGGTCGGCCACCGGCGCCGCAATCTGGTCGGCGTTCAGCAACAAACCGCCCGGAACCAACACGGCAGCGGCGCGCCGAAAAAGCTCTGCTTTCTCGTCGTCACTCAAATGGTGAATCGCCAACGACGACACGACCGCGTCGAACGGCCCCGCGGGCAACTCGTCGGTCAGCAGCCGCACGGTGAATTCCGCCTGGCGGTCCGCCAAGCGGTGCCGCGCCACGGCGAGCATCGCGTCCGAAACGTCCAACAGCGTGAACCGGGCCGCGGGCAACCGCTCGGCCAGTGTGCCCGACAGGATGCCCGTGCCCGCGCCCAAATCGAGCACCTGCGCAGCGGCGGGGCAACTGCGCGCGACCATCTCGGCGACGCAGCCGTAGAACTCGTCAAAACACGGCACGAGCCGCCGACGCGGTTCGTCGTAGGTGGCGGCGTCCCAAACTTCAGGCATCAGCAGAATTCGCTGGGCGAGGAAACTCAAGATGTGAAGCGGTCGGCGCCCAACCCAGGCAATGCCGCTCGTCTGCCCAACGATCCTCGCAGGTTGCGGCTCCCCGGGCAACGGTGCGAATCAAATGGCCGCAGCGCGAGCTTCTCTGCTGCAGACTTGCTCGCGACGCCACGGGTTCGCTAAGCTGCAGGCGTGGGGGTCGCCGCTGGAGAGATTCGACCCGTGAGTGCTTATCGCTTTGTCGCCTTTCCCCGCGGGCAGCAGCCCACGGTGGAAGAGGTGAATCTGCTGACCGGCTATGCGCCGCTGCTGAACAAGCACGTGGCCTGGGGGTTGGACCGCGGCTGCGGCGCCTTGGCCGTGGCGTTCGAGGCGGATGCCTTCGAACGAGCCATCGCCAGCGACATGGGGTTCGAAGCGCTGCTGCGATGCTGGCAAATGCGCGGCTGCACGGTGGTCGACTCGCTCGATTTCGTGAAGGACCGCGACGCGCTGCACCCCGTGCCCACCGGCAGTTTGCCGGGCCTCGAGCACGCCCGCCACGCCGCTGAGGCGGGCGGCAAGTCGCATGCGCTGGACCACATTCTCATTGCCAAAGAGCGGCTGGCCCAGGACGCGCTGGGGCGGGCCAAGCTGGCGTTCGAGCGGACGATGCAGCGGCACGAGTCGCTCCGCCGCTTCGCTGCAATCGTCCCCTACGCGATGATGGTGCTGACGATCGTCGTGCTGTTTGCCGCCGGGTGGTACGTGACCGATCGGCTCAGCTCCGGGCCGCGCGAACGCCGCAAAGACACCATCGAGCGGATCGCCAAAGACGCGATGAGCGAGGACCTCGATGCCGGCGCGCGGGACGACGAATCGGAGCCCGACGCGCCGCCAACGGACGACGACGACTTAGCGCCGGCGGCCACGCCGGCCGAATAGAGCAAGCCTCGCCCCATAGCTTGGCACGCGACCCGATCTCACCTCGCCTGGCGATCCGCACTCCCCGCTCATCCCCCCTCCCCCGGCCCCTCCCCCGGCCCCTCCCCGCCAGGGGGAGGGGAGCAATCACGGCATACTCGTCACGACCCGCGGACTTTTTCCGCTGGCTCGCGGAACTTTCCCCGCGCCGCCTACGTCCAACTCCCCAGGAACAGGCTCCGGCCGCAGCGGCGGTCGGCTTATCTTCAACCTTGCGCAAGAAAGCAGCGACCATGACCACCGCCCATTTCCCCGGCATTTCTCGGCATTTCCGCGTTGCCGCCGCCCTCGCCACAGCTCTGGCCGCCCTCGCCGCGATCCCGTCCTGGGCGCAAGACGAGGGCGCCGAGCCGGCCGCCGACGCGGTCGCCACCGACGCCCCCGCGACCGCCCCGATCCAGCGAATTGTGCTGTTCAACTCGGGCGTGGGCTACTTCGAGCGCGGCGGCACGATCAGCGGCGACGCCACGATCAGCCTGCAGTTTGCCGTGGACGACATCAACGACCTGCTCAAAAGCATGGTCGTGCAGGATCTGGACGGCGGCAGCGTGTCGACGGTCACCTACGGCTCGCGCGACCCGGTGGCCCGCACGCTGGCGACCTTTGCGATCGACCTGACCTCCGAGCCGTCGCTGGGCGACCTGCTGCGGCAGATCCGCGGCGAGCGGATCCTGCTGGAAGCCCCCATGCCGATCGAGGGCGCCATCGTCGGCGTCGAGAAGCAGCGTCGCCAACTCGGCGACGACCAGACGGTCGAGGTCGAGTTGCTCACGCTGCTCACCAGCGAAGGACTCCGCCGCGTGCAGCTCGACGCGGTGGGCCGGATCCAACTCGCCCGGCCGGAACTCGACACGGAATTACGGCAAGCGCTCACCACGCTCGCGCTGGGTCACTCGACCGACAAGAAAACCGTGTCGCTCAACTTCGCGGGAGAGGGCCAGCGCGACGTGCGAATCGGTTACATCCTGGAAGCCCCCGTGTGGAAGACCAGCTACCGGCTGGTGTTGAGCGAGGACGAGCAGCCGTACTTGCAGGGCTGGGCGATTGTGGAAAACACGACTGACTCGGATTGGACCAACGTGCAGCTGAGCCTGGTCAGCGGGCGGCCGATCTCCTTTGCGATGGACCTGTACTCGCCGCTGTTCGCCACGCGGCCGCAAGTGACGCCCGAGCTGTACGCCACGCTGGCGCCGCAACTGTATGACCAAGACTTGGACCTCAGTGAGGAAGCGGAGGAAGAAGTGCGCGAACAACTCGCACGCCGCGTCGCCGGGCGCGGGGTCACCCGCGGTTACGGGGGCGGGAGCGGCGGCTATGGCGTCGTTGCCGATGCCGCAGTCGCGGCCGATATGCCGGCGTCCGCCCCGGCCGAATTGGGCCGCACGCTGAAAAGCAGCGTCGCCGCCGCGGCCGAAGGGGGCGACGTCGGCGAACTGTTCCAATACGAAATTGCTGTGCCCGTGACGCTCGCCCGGCAGAGCTCGGCCATGCTGCCGATCGTCAACCAACAGGTCGGCGGCAGCAAAGTGTCAATCTACAATCAGGCGGTCCATGACAAGCACCCGCTCAACGGCATCCGCCTGGAGAACACCTCCGACTTGCACCTGATGCAGGGCCCGGTCACGGTGTTCGACGACGGCGTGTACGCCGGTGATGCGCGAATCCCCGACCTGCCCGCCGGCGGCGAGCGGCTGCTGAGCTACGCCATGGATCTGGACGTGGAGGTCGCCCCCCAAACCCACGCCCGCCCGCAGTCGCTCGTGGCCGTGAAAATCGTCCGCGGCACGCTGCAGACGAGCTACCAGCAAGAGCGCGAACAGACTTACGCGATCAAAAACTCCGGCGACGCGGCCAAGTCGCTGCTGGTCGAGTACCCGCACGACGCGGGCCAAAGCGATTGGCAACTGGTCGCGCCGGCCGAGCCGACTGAGCGCACCCGCGACGCCTACCGCTTTGCCGTCGACGCCCCTGCAGGCGAAACGGTCACGCTGGAAATCAAGGAGCGCCGCACCATCAGCCAATCGGTGGCGCTGCGCAACATCAACGACGGGCAGGTGGCGATCTATCTCCGCTCTGACAAAACGCCCGCAGCGGTCAAGGAGGCGCTCCGCGACGTGCAACGCCGGCAGGCGGAAGTCGCCGAGCTTGAGCGCCAGATGAAAGACGCCGAGGGGCGCATCAACGCCATCGCCGCCGAGCAGGACCGTATCCGCAACAACATGCGGGCCATCGACCGCAACACCGACCTGTACAACCGGTACGTGAAGAAATTCAACGACCAGGAGACCGAGGTCGAGCAACTGCGCGAGACGGTCGCGGAGCTCAAGGAGCAGATCGCCGCGAAGCAGCGCGAGCTGGACGAGTTTGTGGCGAATCTGACGATCGGCGTAGAATAAGGTTGGGTTCAACCCGCTTTTCACACTCCCGCTTGGTTGCTTCGGAGAACGGCACATGGCTACCAGGACGCGCCCCACGTTGGTCGAGTGTCTTGTCGTCGTGGCGATCGTGGGCACGTTGATCGGGCTGCTGCTGCCCGCGCAGCAAGCGGCCCGCAGTACGGCTCGCCGCGCAGCAAGCGACTACGCCTCGGCCCCAGCCGCCGAGGTCCTTGCTGATTCCGCCAATGGTCGGGCGGCGAACCGTGGGTTGGTCAGCGACGCCTACGCCGCGCTCGACGGCGATCATGGCGGCATTACGCTGGCCACTTCCGAACGGAGAATCATCTACGAAGCCAACGTGACCGTCGTGGTCGAAGAGTTGGACGCGTTGGCTACAACGATCTCTGCGCGACTCAAGGAAGTCGGCGGGTTTATCGCCGACTCGAGCGTCGCAGGCGCCCAGGGCGAGCAGCGGAGCGGCACGTGGCGGCTGCGCGTGCCCGTGGCCGAGTTCGATGCGTTCTTGGCCGCGATCGAGACCGCCGGCGTCGTCGAGAACGTCCGGCAAACCGCCCAGGACGTGTCCGAGGAGTATGTCGACCTGCAGGCCAGGATCGCCAATCAGCAGCAACTCGAAGAGCGTATCATCAAGCTGCTCGATTCGACCGACGACAAGATCGCCGACATCATTCAGGTCGAGCAGCAACTGGCCCGCGTGCGTGGCGAGATCGAACGCATGCAGGGGCGGCTGCGGTATCTCTCGAACCGCGTCGAGTTGACCACGATCACCATCACCGCCCGCGAAGAGCACGACTACGTGCCGCCGGTTGCGCCGACCTTTGCCAATCAGATCACGGCCGCCTGGGGCAATTCGCTGGCGGCGTTGGCGGAATTCGGTCAGCGTTTGACGCTGGCCGTTGTCGCCGCGACGCCGTGGCTGGCGATCATCGCCGCCGTGACGCTCCCGGCCGCGTGGTTGCTGCGACGACGGCGTCAACGGAGCACGCCGACCGCGGGATGACGTGATTCGGCGGCGGTGCACTGGCTGACCGCATTGACCGATTCTCGGAGTGAATCGGCCACGCGCTCAGTACGCATTCTGTTGCCGCAGCACGACCAGCGCGGTCTTGACCAGGATCTGCAGATCCATCCATAGCGACCATTCGCGAATGTAACGGTGGTCGTAGTTGATCCGCAGTTCCATTTTGTCGAGCGTTTCCGTCTCCCCGCGGGCGCCGTTCACTTGGGCCAGGCCGGTGATGCCGGGCTTCACCTTGTGGCGGAGCATGTAGCCGTCGATCAGCGAGCGGTACTGCTCGTTGTGCGCCGTGGCGTGCGGCCGCGGCCCCACCAGCGACATGCTGCCTTCGATCACGTTGAACAACTGCGGCAGCTCGTCCAGCGACGTCTTGCGGAGGACTCGCCCCACCGGCGTGATGCGGTCGTCGTTCTGCGTGGCCTGCGTCACCTTGGCGCCGTCCTCGCAAACGCGCATGCTGCGGAACTTCCACACGCGAATCTCTTCGCCCGACAGCCCGTACCGCTTCTGGCGGAAGAACACGGGCCCCGGCGAGGTGAACTTCACCGCCGCGGCGACCATGAGCATGGGCACGGCGAGCATCGCCAACAACGCGCTCCCCACCACCAAGTCAAAGCCGCGCTTCACCACGCCGTCGATGCCTGAGATCGGCGTCTCGAACACGCTGACCACCGGCAGCCCGTCAATGGAGCTCCACCGGGCATGCAGCATCTGGAACACGAAGAAGTCGGGCACGATGTACACCGACGCCGTCGTGTCGCCCAGTTGCGTCAAGTAATCGCGGATGCGCTTCTCGGCCCGCATGGGAAAGGTGATGAAAATCTTGTCGACGCCGCCGCTCTTGGCAAGCTCGACCAACTGCGGCAGGTTGCCCGCGCGGGGGCGGTCCTCGCCGGCGTCTTCGGCCGTGCGGCGGTGGGGGCGGTCGTCGAAAAAGCCGACAAACTCCAAACCCAACTCCGGCGTGTTCTGCACGTTGCGGGCCAGTTGCACGCCCAACTTGTTCACGCCGCAGATGGCGAACCGCCGAGTGTTGTGTCCGTGCCGCCGCAGCGACCGCAGCACCAACCGGTACACAATCCGGCCGCTGATCATCGCCACCGGCGTGAGCGCGAGCCACACCAGCTTCGTTTTGTAGGTAAACTCGGCGTTGAACTTGGTGAACAGGCCGATGCCCAGCACCGCGGGCGCGGTGTAGATCCACGTGATCAACACGCACCACAACTCCAGCGCGAGCTTCGAGCCGCGCCAACTGCGGTACAGTCCGCTCACCTCCACGGCGATCATGTGCATCAAGATCGTCGTGGCGCCAACCACCGCCAGGTTCGGCAGGTGCTCGTCGTCGGTGTAGCGCGTCGACGCCAGCGTTGCGCACAGAATCGCCGCCACGTCGAGCAGCTTGTAAGCCACGTCGACCAGCGAATGGTGAGTGCGAACGTGAAGTTGGTTTTGACCGAACACGGGCGAAACTTTGGCAAGACGACGGGCAGGGCGAATCCATAGCGTGTCGGCCCCGGCCGTGCAACGAGCGCACGCGGCGGGGCGCTCGAAAGTGTAGGTTGCCGCCAGAAATCGCGACTGCGCAGCGAGGCGAGTCCCCGGGCGCACTCGACGCGCCAAACGCTGCAATCGACATAGGCCGCAAGCGCGGGCTGAACTCCCGCGGTATGGTTCGCTCCACAGGGTCGGTGCGGTACATTGGAGGCCCCAAACGGGCTCGTTTGCCGATCCTCACGCCTCCAGCCTCACCCCTCAAGCTTCTCCTTCATGTCCAAAGCTCGCCAGACTTCGCTGCCCGGGATGGACGACGACCACGATGACGGCGGCGGCAACGGCGCAGAGCCCGGCGCCACCGCTGGCGGAAACGCGCAAGACGGCGCCGCCGCGGGCCAGTCGCAGCAATGCCGTCCAGAGCCCGTCGATTCCATCGCCGGCTGGACCGTTTACGCGGTCGACGCCCACTCGCTGATCTTCCAGGTCTTCCACGCCATGCACGGCTCGGATTTGAGCAGCCCCCGTGGCGAGCCGGTGGGGGCGGTGTACGGCTTCACCCGCGATATGCTGCAGCTGATCGAGCGCAAGCGGCCCACCGCGTTGGTCGCGGCGTTCGACCTGCCGGGGCCGACGTTTCGGCACGAGTTGTACGACGACTACAAGGCCGACCGCGGCGAGATGCCGGAGGAGTTGGCCTCGCAGCTGCCCAAGATCCGCGAGGTGCTCGCGGCGCTGGGCATTCCCGTGCTCGCCAGCGAGGGCTACGAGGCGGACGACGTGCTGGCAACCGTCGCCCGGCTGTGCGACGAGCAAGGCGCCAAGTGCCTGGTCGTCACCGGCGACAAAGACTGCCGCCAGCTCATCACGCCGCTGGTCAGCGTCTACAACATTCGCAAGGACGAAGAGTATGACGCGATCGCGCTCGAGGCCGATTGGGGCATCCGCCCGGAGCAGGTCTGCGATTTCCAAGCGCTGGTGGGCGACAAGATCGACAACGTGCCGGGCGTGCCGCTGATCGGGCCGAAGATCGCTAAAGAGCTGCTCGACAAATACGGCACGGTCGAAAACGTGCTGGACCATGCCGAGGAAGTCACCGCCAAGAAACGCCGCGAGAATCTGATCAACCACCGCGACGATGCACTGATCTCACGCAAGCTGGTCGAGTTGAACCGCCACGTGCCGGTGGAGCCCGACTGGGCGGCCTCCCGCGTCGGCGCCATCAATGCCGATCGCGTGATTGAGTTGTTCCGCGAATACGGCTTCCGCTCCCTCGGCGATCGCGCGTTGGCGGTTGCTGGCGCGTACGGCTCCGCCCCACTTAGCGGCGGACGCGAGTCCGCCTCCAAGAGCGATGGTTCCCAGGGCGTCGCAGCCGACGCCGCCCAAAGCGGCGGCCTGTTTGCCGACAATTGGGACGCCAACTACCAACTCGTCGACACGGCCGCGGGCCTGGCGGAACTCGTCGCCACGTTGGAGGCGCAATCGCTGATCTCCGTCGACACCGAAACGACCGACATCAACCCACGGTTCGCGGAGATCGTCGGCTACTCGTTCGCCTGGGCGCCCGGCGAAGCGGCGTACGTGCCGATCCGCGGCCCCGAGGGCTCGACCGTCATCGCCCCCGAGGCGGCCGCCGACGCGTTGCGCCCGGTGCTGGAAAACCCCGCGGTCGCCAAAGTCGGCCAGAACCTGAAATACGACATCGTCGTGCTCCGCTCCGCCGGGATTGAGTTGGCCGGCGTCGCGTTCGACACCATGGTGGCCAGCTACCTGCTCGACGCGGGCGAGCGATCGCACAATCTCGACCAGCTGGCGCTGAAGTATCTGGATCACCAGACGGTCAAGATCGAGGAACTCATCGGCAAAGGCAAGTCGCAGCTCCGCATGGACCAGGCCGCGGTGGCCGAGGTGGCCAACTACGCGGCCGAAGACGCCGACGTGCCGCTGCGGCTGATGCCGCTGTTGGAGGAGCGCCTCGCCGCCGAGCAGTTGACCGAGCTCAACGAAACGGTCGAAACCCCGCTCATTCCCGTGCTGGCCGAGTTGGAGCACCGGGGCGTGTGCGTCGACGTGCAGCGGTTGGCCGAACTCAGCGAGACGTACACCGCCCGGCTGCAGGCGCTCGAGCAGGAAATCGAGGAGATGGCGGGCCACCCGCTGAACATCGCCTCGCCTAAGCAGCTGGCCGAGCTGCTATTCACCGAACTCGGCCTGCCGGTCATCAAGAAGACCAAGACCGGCGCGAGCACCGACGCCAGCGTGCTGGAGGAACTCGCCCCGCTTCATCCGCTGCCGGCCAAGATTGTCGAGCACCGCCAGTACGCCAAGCTGCTGGGCACGTACATCGACGCGCTGCCCAAGCTGGTCCATCCGGACACAGGCCGCGTGCATTCGTCGCTCAACCAAGTGGTGGCGGCCACCGGGCGGCTCAGCTCGAACAACCCCAATCTGCAGAACATCCCCGTGCGCACGACCGCGGGGCGCGAGATCCGCTCGGCGTTCAAAGCTGGCGAGCCCGGCTGGCTGTTGCTGGCGGCCGACTACTCGCAGATCGAGCTGCGCGTGCTGGCCCACTACACGGGCGACGAGTCGCTGCGCACGGCGTTCGCCAACGACGAGGACATCCACCGCCTGGTCGCGTCGCAGGTGAACGACGTGACCATGGACGAGGTGACCCCCGAGATGCGCCGCGCCGCCAAGGCGGTCAACTTCGGCATCATCTACGGCCAAAGCCCGTTCGGTTTGGCCAAGTCGCTGGGGATCGAAAAGGACGAAGCGGCCGCGTTCATCGAGGCTTACTTCGCCAAGTACCCCGGCGTGTTGGATTTCTTTGTCGAGACGCTCGCCAGTTGCCGGCGGCGGGGTTTCGTCTCCACCCTGTTGGGTCGCAAACGCAAGGTCGACGGAGTCCGCGAGCCGACGCCCGACTTCCGCGAGGCCAGCGGCGCACTGCGGCAGCTCAACCTGCCGGAGCGCACGGCCGTGAACACGGTCATCCAGGGCTCGGCGGCCGATCTGATCAAGCTGGCCATGCTGCGGGTCGCGCGCCGCCTGCGCGACGAGCAGTCCCCCGCGGCCATGCTGCTGCAGATTCACGACGAGTTGCTGTTCGAGACGCCCCCCGAGCACGCCGAGGCGCTGGCCAAAATGGTCGCCGAGGAAATGACCGGCGTGATGGACCTGAGCGTCCCCCTGGCGGTCGACGTGAAAGTCGGCCCGAACTGGGCCGAATGCGAGCCGGCATAAAGTCGCGACCGCTGGTCGCGGTATGCGAACCGGCACAAAGCCGCGACCGCTGGTCGCGGAATGCGGCCCGATCGCAATGCACCGCTCAGCGGTAGACTACCGCGTCGCCCCGGCCGAACCGCGTCGCCCCCGCCTCGCGACCACCGGTCGCGGCTTTTTGGCGGTCGGCAATCCGCGGCGTTCGGGTATGCGCTGGCGTTGCAGACCGCCGCGTGGGGCGTGAGAATGCGTCGCAGCGGCGGCCACGATGGCGGATCCCCCCTCACAACTCAGAACTCAAGCCTCCCATCTCCCATGAAAACCATCGGCCTGATCGGCGGTATCGCCAGCGGCAAGAGCGCCGCCGCCGCGGCGCTGCGCGAGCTGGGAGCGGCGGTGCTCGACGCCGATGCGGCGGTGGGGCAGCAGTTCGCCAACCCCGAGGTCCAACGGTTGCTGGCCGAGCGGTGGGGGCCTGAAATCCTGGACGAGCAGGGCCGACCCCGCCGGGGGGCGATCGCGGCACGGATCTTCGACCCCTCTTCCGAGGGGGAAGCCGAACGCCTCTGGATCGAGCAGCTCCTGCACCCCCGTGTGCGGGGCGCGTTCGAGGCGGAGATCGCCCGGCTGGCAGCGACCGACTGTCCCGCAGCCGTCGTCGACGCACCACTGCTACTGGAGGCCGGCTGGGGCGAGATATGCGACGAGCTGGTTTGGGTCGACTGTCCCGAGCCAATCCGCCGCCAGCGAGCAGCGACCCGCGGCTGGCCTCCCGGTGAATTCGAGCGGCGTGAGGCGGCCCAGATGCCGATAGAACAGAAGCGGGCGCACGCCAGTTGGACGGTCGACAGCGGCGGCACACTCGACGAATTGGCCCAGCAAATCGGCCAATTCTGGTCCGAGCGAATCGCCACCACCAATTGAGTCGCATCCGCGACAATGCGCACCTGGCCGTGCATTTCCCGCAGATTTTCGACGTTGCGCTTTGCATCGCCGCATGCCCTTGGCATACTAACACTTGTAACGATTTCCCGCCTGCCGCGGCCCTCCCCTCCTTGCCCGGCGCCGTTGAGACTCACCTCTTGAAGTTCTTGATCCCCGCGTTGGCGGCGGCATCGTTACGCCTGCCTATTTGATTCGCGAGTTGCCGCTGGGTTGCTCGCCGCTGTTTCCCACCTTCCCGCCTACCGATTCCACCCGCCGTCGGGCCTTTCGTGCGCCGACGCTCCCCCTCTTTTCGCCTGCCCGTCAGGAGCTTGATTCATGGCCGAGACCCACAATCGCGGTCCGCGACAAGGACGCTATCAAAATTCGCCGCAGCGGCGCCGCCACTATTCCTCCGCGCCCGAGGGGATCGATCCTCAGACGCTCGCCAATCTGGAGCGCGAGGAGCCGCTGTCGTTCGCCGAGGAACTCGATAAGGCCGCCGAGCGCGTACGCCGCATCGGCAAGACGATCGAGCGGACCGACAAGCCGGACAACAACGTGCACATCGCTGCGCTGCAGCGGATGAGCATGCCCGAGCTGATCGAAGTCGCCGAGCAGGAACAAATCGAGGAAGCCGCCCAGCTCAAGAAGCAGGATCTGATTTTCCGGATCCTCAAAAAGCGGGTGAAGCTCGACGGCATGATGTACGGCGAAGGCACGCTGGAAATCCTGCCCGACGGGTTCGGATTCCTGCGCTCGCCCGATTACCACTACCTGTCGTGCCCCGACGACATTTACGTGTCGCCCAGCCAGATCCGCCGTTTCGGTTTGCTGACCGGCGCCACCGTGGCCGGCACGATTCGCCCGCCCAAGGAAAACGAGCGGTACTTCGCCCTGTTGCGCGTCGAGCAGATCAACGGCGGCGACCCCAACCACGTCAACAAGAAAGTTCTGTTCGACAACCTCACCCCCGTGCATCCCGACGAGCGGATTCGCATGGAGCACGACCCGGACGAGGTCGACATGCGGGTGATCGACATGATCGTGCCGATCGGCTTTGGGCAGCGCGGTCTGATCGTCAGCCCGCCTCGCGCCGGCAAGACGGTCATGATGCAGAAAATGGCCAAGAGCGTGCTGGCCAACTACCCGGGCGCGTACGTCATCATGCTGTTGATCGACGAGCGCCCCGAGGAAGTGACCGACATGGAGCGCCAAGTGAAGGGCGCCAACTGCGAAGTCATCTCCAGCACGTTCGACGAGACCTCCGCCCGCCACGTCCAGGTGGCCGAAATGGTGCTGGAAAAAGCCAAGCGGATGGTCGAGTACGGCCGCGACGTGGTGATCTTCCTCGACAGCATCACGCGATTGGCCCGGGCCTGGAATGCCGAGTGCCCCAGCAGCGGCAAAATCCTTTCGGGCGGCATCGACGCCAACGCCATGCAGCGGCCCAAGCGGTTCTTCGGATCGGCCCGCAAGGTGGAAGAGGGCGGCTCGCTGACCATCATCGCCACCGCACTGATCGACACCGGCAGCCGCATGGACGAGGTGATCTTCGAAGAGTTCAAAGGCACCGGCAACCAGGAGATCGTGCTCGACCGTCGGTTGGTCGACAAGCGCATTTGGCCCTCGATCGACATCGCCCGCAGCGGCACCCGCCGCGAGGAGATGCTGATGGACCCCGAGGAGTTCAAGCGGGTCTGCATGCTGCGTCGGGTGCTCAACGAAATGAGCCCGGCAGACGCCATGGACCTGCTGACCACCCGCCTGCGCAAGACACAATCGAACGCCGAGTTCTTGATGAGCATCAAGGACTGACCGCGGTTGCGGCCCAGATTTTCCCGGCGGATCGATTTGGTGCTCTACCGGGGCCGCGTGGTCGCGAAACCATGGCGGCCATTTTGCGGAAATCCAGCCGAACCGTCTGCTGCGACTCTTCGTAGTGCAAAATCAGCCCCGATGTCCGTTGGCCTGGGCCGCATTCTGGTCCGGGGACGAGTGCCGTGACCGTTGATTTTGTACTTCGGCCCGCCGTCGCCGCTGACGAGGAGCGGCTCTACGCGATCCACAAGGCCGCGCTCGGCGAGTACGTTGAGGCGACCTGGGGTTGGGACGAGGCTTGGCAGCGGCAGTACTTTCGCGACCACTTCGCCCGTGAAAGCCTGCAAGCGATCACGGTCGAGGGGCAGGTCGTAGGCCTGCTGCAAGTCGGCGTTCACCCGGACCACATCGACTGCGTCAATATCGAAATTGCACCGGCCTGGCAAGGCCGTACAATCGGCACTACCGTCCTCCGCCGCCTGTTGGAACAAGCTATACTCGATGGTCACGGTACGGTACGACTGCAGGTCCTGAAGGCCAATCCGCGTGCCGTGCGCCTGTACCAACGGCTCGGTTTCGTCACCACGGGCGAGTCGGCCACGCACCGCTTCATGCAACACCAATCGCCCGCCCGCTAGCTGCGGGCGATGATGAGACCATGGAACTGGAAACCAGCCAAGTCGCCGTCGTCACCGACTCGCTGGTCGATTTGCTCGATCACGCGTCCCAGGTCATGGAGGCGACGCTTGAGCGGACCCAACTACGTCGCGAGCTCGCCACCGCACTGTCGGCGGAGGGCGAACTTTCCGCCGCGTCTTGCCGCGACGCCATTCTGAATGCCTCGCCCGCGGCGGGAATTCGCGCCGACCGCATACTGGCAGACGTGGCCGAGGCGTCAAATCTGGTTCGCCCCGGCGCGCCGCTGGCGCTGGTCCGCAGCGTCAACGACGGCGCGTGCGAGTGGCTGCTGATCGTCGACTACCGGGGCGGCGAGCTTTCGGTCCTGTCGTCGACGGCGCCCCAGCGGGCGCGCTCGATCAGCCCGGGCAAACTCGCTGCCGAACTGCAAAGCGCGGGCAAGCCGCTGCCGTGGCTCTCGTTGCAGGGCATGTTTCCCTGCGCGTCGCCGCGGCCGCACGGCGCTACGCCGCTGACGCGCTACCTCGATCTGCTCAAGCCGGAGCGCGGCGACATCTTCGTCGTAGTCGTGCTGGCCATCGTCATCGGCTTGCTGTCGCTATCGACGCCCATCGCCGTGGAGGCGCTGGTCAACACGGTGGCGTTCGGCCAGTTGATGCAGCCGGTGGTGGTGCTGGCGCTGATCCTGCTAACCTTTCTTGGTTTCTCGGCAGCCATGCGGGCGATGCAGACCTACATCGTCGAAATCATTCAGCAGCGGCTTTTCGTGCGCGTCAGCGCCGACCTGGCCCATCGTTTGCCGCGCGTGCCGCGTGACTTTTGGGACAGTCACCACGGCCCGGAGTTGATCAACCGCTTCTTCGATGTGGTGACCGTTCAGAAGATCACCGCGCAAATGCTCATCGACGGCTTCACGCTGGTGTTGCAGACGCTGGTTGGCATGACGGTGATCGCGTTTTATCACCCCGTGCTGCTGGGCTTCGACGTGTTTCTGCTGGCGCTGATCGTCGGCATCGTGTTCGTTCTGGGCCGGCGCGCCGTCACCACCGCGATCGACGAATCGAAGAGCAAGTATCAGACCGCCGCCTGGCTGGAGGAGCTCGCCCGGCACCCCACGGCGTTTCGCGGCCGCAGCCAGATTCGCTTTGCCCTGGACGTGGCCGATCGGCACGTCACCGATTACCTGCTGAATCGCCGCAACCACTTCCGCATACTACTGCGGCAGGTGATCGCGGCGCTGGACATGCAGGCGGTCGCCAGCACGGCGCTGTTGGTGTTGGGCGGTTGGCTCGTGATTCAAGGCGAGTTGACGCTCGGCCAATTGGTCGCCGCCGAGCTGATTGTGACCGTGATCATCAGTTCGCTGGCCAAGATTGGCAAACACTTGGAAAGCTACTACGACGTGGCCGCGGCGATGGACAAGCTGGGGCACCTGTTCGACATGCCCCTGGCGGCCTCTGAAGGCGTGGAGTTGCAGCGCCGCGACGCCGGCGTCTCGGTGGTCGCCAGCGAGTTGAGCGCCGCGGATGAAGCCGGACGAACGCTCGCGCCGCCTGCGGTGCGTTTCCTGCCCGGCGAGCGCGTTGCCTTGGTCGGCGGTTCGTCGTCCCAGCGACGGTTTCTCTTGGAAGCGATCGCCGGCTTGCGCACCCCCAGCGGAGGCCACGTGGAACTCGATGGCGCCGATGTGCGACGCCTGCGGCACGAGTCGGTGCTGGAGCAGGTCGCCTATGTCGGCCGCATCGAGATCTTCCAAGGCACGATTGCCGAGAACATCCACCTGGGCCGACCCGAGGCGTCTGAGGAGAAGATTCGCTTTGCTCTGGCCGACGTGAACCTGCTGGACGAGATCCTGGACCTGCCCGAAGGGTTGGCCACGCCGATCGATACCGACGGGCAACTGCTATCCCCGAACCAGCAAGCTCGTTTGATGTTGGCACGCGCCTTGGCCGGAAACCCGCGGATGTTGCTCATCGACGAAATGCTCGACAGCCTGCCCGACGATCAGTTGCCGGTCGTGGCGTCGAACCTGTTGGCCACCGTGCATCGGCGAACCTGCCTGGTGTCAACGGGTCGCGCCGACGTGGCCGCGTATTGCGGGCGAACGATCGACCTGGGCGTCGACGGCGCAGCGCCGCGAGATCGTCCCGCAAACAAGAGCGCGAACCAGGAAACGTCATGAGTCAAATGGTTGCTGAATCGACGTTGCCGTCTCGAGCGCCCGCGCTGCGTTTGGTGACTTCGCCGCGGATTCCGCGCCGCATCGCCAAGGCGTTGGTCGTAATGATGTTGCTGGCCATTGTCGCCATGGCGCTGGCGCCCTGGCAGCAGTCGATCAGGGGCACGGGACAAGTCGTCGCCTACGCCCCGTTGGAGCGTCAGCAGACCGCTCAGGCCACGATCGACGGCATCGTCTACGAATGGGGCGAGGGCATCCGCGAAGGCGTGAAGGTCGTCAAAGGCCAACCGATCGTCGAGCTGCGCGACTTCGACCCGTCGGCATTGGAACGCTGGTCGCTGCAGCGGGAGGCGGCCGCACAGAAGCTGAAATTCGCCGAAGACGCCGCGATCGCCTACCAGGAAAAGCTCACTGCCGTCGAGGCGGCCCAAGTGCTCGCCATCTCCGCCGCCGAGCAAGAAGTCGAGATGGCTCGACAAAAGATCAACGCCGAGGAACAGGGACGCCAGGCGGCCGTCGCCGCCGAGGAGCAGGCCAGGACCTACCTGGATCGGCAGCGCGAGATGCTGGCCGCGCAATTGGCGTCGCCGCAAGACATCGAGATTGCCGAGCGGAAGTACAAGGAACAGCAGGCCAAACTGCGTCAGGCGGATGCGTACTTGGCTTCGGCCAAAAATGCACTGGCCGCCAAGCAGGCCCAACTGGAGCAGAAACGCCGCGAGGCGACCGGCTACGTCGAAGCGGCTCGGGCCGAATACCAGAAGGCGTCGGCCGAGGCGGCGCTGGCGCGCAAGGACCTCGCCGAGGTCGAAAGCAAGCTGGCCAAGCAGCAGCGGCAGGTCATCACGGCGCCCCGCGACGGCACGATCGTACGGCTGCTGGTCAACCAGGGGGGCGAAATCGTCAAAAAGGGCGATCCGCTGTTCATGCTGGTCCCCGAAAGCGCCGACCGGGTCGTCGAACTGTACATCTCCGGCAATGACGTGCCGCTGGTCTCCGAGGGCCGGGACGTGCGGTTGCAGTTCGAGGGGTGGCCGGCGGTTCAATTCGCCGGTTGGCCGTCGGTGGCGGTCGGCACTTTTGGCGGCAAAGTGGTCAACATCGACGCCACCGACAACGGCCAGGGCAAGTTCCGCGTGCTGGTGCGGCCCGACGACGGGGCCGACTGGCCCGACGACCGCTATCTGCGGCAAGGCGTCCGGGCCAATGGGTGGATTCTTCTCAACCAGGTGAAACTGGGTTACGAACTATGGCGGCAGATGAACGGATTTCCGCCAGTGGTGTCCCAAGGCGAGCCGAAAGATACAGAGAAGGGCGGCAAGGACGTCAAAAAGCCCAAGATCAAACTCTAAATGCAAGCAGCCAGGACGCTAGCACTCGTCTTGTCGCTGGCGCCTGTCACCGCGGCCGCCAGTGAACCCGCAGTCGTTGCGCACTACGACGAAGCGCAACGCCCGGCTTCCGTTGCGCTGACGAATCCGGCCGAGACGGTCGTCGAGTTGCTGCCGCCAGTGGACGAAGCTGCCGAGGGGCTGCCGGCGCCAGCGGTCGTGCCGCTATCGGTCGATGACGTGGTGGCGGCGATCTACGCCAGCTTCCCGGGATTGGAAGCCGCCCGCCGCGAGCGGCAAATCGCTTCTGGCCAAGCGCTGGAAGCCATGGGCGCCTTCGATACGCAACTGAGCGGCGAAGCACTGAGCAAGTCGCTGGGCTTCTACGAAAACTACCGCTACGGCCTCGCCGCCAAGCAGTACGCCTGGGGCGGCGCCCAGGTCTTCAGCGGGTACCGACTCGGCCGCGGCATCTTCGAACCGTGGTACCTCGAGCGCGAAACCAACAAGGGCGGCGAGTTCAAAGCGGGCTTCGCCATTCCGCTGCTGCGCGATCGCGACATCGACAAACGCCGCGCGGCGGTCTTCAAGAGCCGCCTGCAGCGTCAGGCAGCCGAGCCGCTGGTCCAGATGGAAATCATTGATGCCGTCCTGGCCGGCTCGACTTCGTTCTGGGATTGGGTCGCCGCGGGGCAACGATTGCAGATTGCCCGCGAGCAGCTCGATCTGGCCCGCACGAGGCAGGACAAGCTCCGCCGCAGCGTCGAGTTGGGCAGTCTCAAGGGCATCGAACTGGTCGACAACCAACGGCTGATCGTTTCGCGACAAGCCAAGCTGATCGACGCCGAGCGCAAACTCGAGCAGTCCGCCATCAAATTGTCGATCTACCTGCGCGGCTTCGACGGCACGCCGCGACTGGCGACGCCCGATCAGTTGCCCGCGACGTTTCCCGCGGTAACCGCTCCCGATACCGAGCGGTTGCCGTTGGAGATTTCCCAGGCGCTGGCGATGCGCCCGGAACTGCGCATGCTGACCATTGCCAGCCAGCAGGCATCCGTCGAATTGCGACAAGCTTCCAACATGCTCCTGCCAGCGGTCAACGGCGTGATGACCGCCGCTCAGGACGTCGGCGAGCCCACCAGCAGCAAGCGCGACAAATCCGAACTGGAGCTGGAAGCAGGGCTTGTCGTCGACGTGCCGCTGCAACGCCGCGCGGCCCGGGGCAAGATCCAAGCCTCGCGCGGCAAGATCGCCCAATTGGCGGCCAAACGCCAACTGACCGAGCAGAAAATCGCCGCCGACGTCCGCAGCTTGGTCGTGTCCCTGCAAGCCGATTTTCAGCAAATCGAGCAAGCCCGCGAGTATGTCGACCTGGCTCAGCAGATGGAAGAGGCCGAACTGACCAAATTCGCCGCGGGCAACAGCAATATCTTGATGATCAATCTGCGAGAACAGGCCGTCGCCGAAGCGCAGTTGCTGGTGGTCGATGCCACGGCGGACTATTTCATATCCCGTGCCGCGCTGCATGCGGCGACGGCCGGCGAACTGACCGGCGCAGGCGGCCCGCAAGGCGCAGCGGATGCGGCCGTGCAACCGTAACCGCCGGCGTTCCCGCTCGCCGGTGCGGGACTCTTGCACCCTGCCAGTTGGGCGCGGCTCGTGGTAAATTCGGGGCACTCCGCCCGCCCCCGCCGCCCTACCCCGCTGACCGCCATGCCCGAAATCCCCGTCGCCCCGCCCCGCCCTGACGATCGGTTCGGCATCGTCGTCGCCCAGTGGAACCGCGGGGTCACCGGCCGGTTGCTCGACGGCGCCGTCGCGGCGCTGGAGAAGGCGGGCGTCCCGGCCGACGCCATCGACGTGGCCTGGGTGCCCGGCTCCTGGGAACTGTCCCTGCCGGCCCAGCAGATGGCGACCAGTGGGCAATACGCGGCGATCATTTGCCTGGGCGCCGTCATTCGCGGCGAGACGACGCACGACCAGCACATCAATCGGGCGGTCAGCCTGGCCATCACCGAGATCTCGCTGGCGACCGGCGTGCCGGTGCTGTTCGGGCTGCTGACCTGCGAGAATATGGACCAGGCGCTGGCCCGCGCCGGCGGCCCGGTGGGGAACAAAGGCGTGGAATGCGCCGAAGCGGCCCTGCACATGGTTGGATTGCTCCGCAACGTGCCGGGCGCGTAGAATGGGTCGCCCCGCTGCCAACTCTCTCCGAGAGTTGGTGATTCGTTCTCAGAGAGAATGAACCACGGACAGGGCGTCGTAGCCGACGCCGCGAACCGAACCGCCCTCCCCCTTCCGCCTTCCCCCCCTTTGCACCCATGTCCCGCCGCAGTCGCGCTCGCGAGGTTGCCCTCCAGGCGCTGTTCCAAGAAGACCTCAACCCACAGAACTCGCTCGATCGCCTGGGCCGGTTCTTGGCGAGCCGGCTGCGCGACGAGGAGCTGCGCGATTTCGCGAAGCAGCTCGTGCTGGGCGTCAAACGCAACCAGGACGAACTCGACGGACTGCTGGCCGCCAAGGCGGAGAATTGGTCGCTCGACCGCATGGCCGCGACCGACCGCAACATCCTCCGCCTGGGGGCCTTCGAGATCCGGTTCGCCGACACCCCCGATCGCGTCGCCGTGGACGAGGCGGTCGAGCTGGCCAAACGCTTCGGCGCCGCCCAAAGCTCCCAGTTCGTCAACGGCATCCTCGACAAGCTAATCGAGCGGACGTAGGGAACCGCAAAAGAAGCGAAAGTTCGCGAGAAGGATGAACGCAATCCGGCGTCTCATTCGCCAAAGCGCGAGGACGCAACGAGTGTGACGCAAAGTCAACGCGTCACACAGTTTCCACGGCCTCTCGCTGATCGGCAGACCTTTGCGCCTGAGCGCCTTTGCGAGATACTGTGGGGCCCGCCGATTTCGCGAGTTTTGGCGTCTTGCGCGGTTCAGTTTCAAAGATCACCCCACGCTGTCGGAAATACGACGATGGGCTTGCTCGATAAATTCAAGCGCGGCCTGACAAAGACCGCCAATATTCTCAAGACCGACGTTCGCGATCTCTTCAAGAGCGAGGGCCGGCTGATCGACGACGCGTTTCTCGACGAAATGCGCGCGATCCTGTTCAAGACCGACATGGGCTACGAGTCGGTCGAGGAAATCGTCGAGGAGGTCGCCAAGAATTTTCGCGGCCGCGTCGTCACCCTCGACGAAGTGATGGCCACCTGGAAAGCCAAGCTCGGCGAGCTGATGGCCCAGGACGACGCGCCCATTCGCTACGCCGAGAGCGGCCCGACGGTGATCATGGTGTGCGGCGTCAACGGCGCCGGCAAAACGACGTCGATCGCCAAGCTCACCAAGATGTTCACCAGCGAAGGCAAGAAGGTCGTGCTGGGCGCCGGCGACACGTTCCGCGCCGCGGCCGTCGAGCAGCTCACCATCTGGGCCGACCGCCTGGGCGTCGATATCGTCACCGGCGAACCCAACGCCCACCCCGCGTCGGTCGCCTACCGGGCGACCGAGCAAGCGATTGCCACGGGGGCCGACGTGTGCATCGTCGACACGGCCGGCCGGCTGCAGACGCAGAAGAACTTGATGGCCGAGCTCACCAAGATCCAGGGCTCGATCCGCAAGCAGATTCCCGCGGCGCCGCACGAGGTGCTGCTGGTGCTGGACGCCACCACCGGCCAGAACGGCATCAGCCAGGCGAAGAACTTCACCGAAGCGGTCGACTGCACCGGCATCGTGCTGGCCAAGCTCGACGGCACCGCCAAGGGCGGCGTGGTGGTCGCCATCCGCCAAAGCGTCGGCCTGCCGGTCAAGTACATCGGACTGGGCGAGAAGCCGGACGATTTCGCGCTGTTCCGCCCCGACGATTTTGTCGAAGCACTGTTCGAGGACATGGCCCAAGGTGACGGTCCCGCCGCGCCGTAATCCCGCCAACGCAATCGAAATCCCGCCTCCCGCCCGTTGTCATGGCAGAGCACAAGAACCGTCCGCGCGTCGTCATCGTTGGCGGCGGCTTTGGCGGGCTACACGCGGCGCAGGCCTTGCGCCGCGCCGAAGTTGACGTGACTCTCGTCGACCGCTCGAACTACCATCTGTTTCAGCCGCTGCTGTACCAGGTTGCTACGGGCGCCCTCTCTCCAGCGAACATCGCCTCGCCGCTGCGCAGCATTCTGCGTCGCCAGAGGAACACCGTCGTGTTGCAGGCCGAGGCGACCGGGTTCGACCTCTCCGGCCAGCGTCTGCTGCTGGCCGACGGCCAGTTGCCGTATGACTACCTGGTCGTCGCCGCCGGCGCCACGCACAGCCACTTCGGCCACGACGAGTGGGAGCCCCTGGCGCCGGGGCTGAAGACGATCGACCACGCCACAGAGATTCGCGCGCGCGTCCTGTCGGCCTTCGAACGCGCCGAGCGCGCCACCGATCCGGACGAGCAGCAGCGCTTGCTCAGTTTCGTCATCGTGGGCGGCGGCCCCACCGGCGTGGAACTGGCCGGCGCGCTGTCCGAACTGTCGCGACACACGTTGCGTCACGAGTTCCGTCGAGTCAGCCCCGAGTCGGCCCGCATCCATCTGGTCGATGCCGCTCCCTGCGTGTTGTCGAACTATCCGCAGGACTTGTCGGACAAGGCGCGCGGGTTTCTCGAGCGGCTGGACGTGACCGTGCATCCGCACACGCTGGTCACGGGGATCACGCCCCACGGCGTCACCTTGAAACGGGACGACACGGAAACCGATCTGCCCGCCGCCACGGTGTTGTGGGCCGCGGGGGTCAAAGCTTCGCCGCTGGCCAAGAAACTGGCCGACGCCGCCGGCGGCGAGACGGATCGCGCCGGCCGCATCTCGGTGAACGACGATCTCTCGCTGCCGGATTTCGACAACGTGCTGGTCATCGGCGACATGGCGCGGGTGCTGGACGACAACGACGCCCCGTTGCCGGGCGTCGCGCCGGTGGCCATCCAGCAGGGCAAGTACGTTGCTCGCGCGATTCGCAACCGCATCGCCGGCGCGGTCACGAAACCGTTTCGCTACCGCGATCGCGGCTCGATGGCGACCGTCGGCCGCTCGGCTGCCGTGGTCGACCTGGGCCGCTTCAAATTCGCCGGCTTCTTCGCCTGGCTGTGTTGGCTGTTTCTGCACCTGATGCTGCTGGTCTCGTTTCAGAACCGCATCTTGGTCTTGGTGCAATGGATGTGGAGCTACGTCACCCACGGCCGCGCCGCCCGGTTGATCACCGGTCGACGGCCGGACGCCGAGCAGGGCGCGGATGCGGCCAAGCCCAATGGCGCCTGACCGCGACGATCTCGTCGACCTGTGGGAATCCACAGCGCGTGCAACGCTGCGACCCAACCGTTCGCAAATCGGCTCGCGTCTGCCAGAAACTTGCCGCGCCGCAGCCGCGACGACTTATCGACGCTCTGGGTATAATAGACGAAGTCAGCGTACGGCGGCCCGACGGCCCCGTCTCTTCGCAAGCTGGCGAATCTCGGCGCTGCGAGCCGTTGTCGCAGCGCGCTTGACGACGGCGTGAATTCAAGGCGGAAGTTCTGTGCGGAAGTGGTTCGACAACCGGCGACAGCGGCGTTCTCGTAGCGCCACGACCAATCGATTCGCGCGGCGGCGGCTTGGGTTCGAGCCGCTGGAAGCACGGCAACTGCTCAGCCTGACGCACTGGTACACGTTCAACGACGGCACCGGCGCCGACGCGGCGGGAACTGCGCCCGCGACGCTCGTCAACGGCGCCACGGTCACGGCCGGCAAACTAGTGCTCGCCAACTCCGGCGTGCCCAGCGGCAACGCCGCGACCGTGCAGTATGCGTCGCTGCCCACGGCCGCGATTCCCGCCGCCGGCGCCGCAACGATCCAAGTCTGGTTCTCTGCGACCAACGCGGCCAATTGGACCCGGCTATTCGACATCGGCAACCAATCGGGCGGCGCCGGCGACAGCTACCTGTTCTACACGCCTCGCTCCAGCGCCGGCGATTCGCGACTGGTCTTCACGCCCGGCGGCATTCCCAACGAAATCATCGCCAGCGCCGCCACGACCGACAATGCGGCCACGCATATGATTGCCGCCGTGGTCAATCCGGGCGTCGACCAACTGCAACTGTACGTCGATGGAGCGCTGGCCAGTTCGCAGCCGCTGGCCGGGCAAGACATCGGCGACGTGACCCAAGCTGTTGCGTGGTTTGGCCGCTCGCTGTACGACAACGACCACGGTTTCACCGGTTCGATCGACGAGATCCGCATCCACGACACGGCTCTCTCGGCGAACGAGGTGGCGGCCGACTTTGCCGACGGCCCCGTCCGTTCGCCGGATCCCTATCCCGAGAATCCCACGCGATTCGTCCGCCAAGTCGAAGCGCTCGATCGCGGGCTGATCGCCATGCGGCGGGCGACGGGCGAGATCTACGTCGGTTGGCGGCTGCTGGGGACCGATGCGCCGGACGTGGCGTTCAACCTGTATCGCACCAACGGGGGGCGAGCGACCCGACTCAACGCTACGCCGCTGACGCAGACGACCGACTTCGTGGACGCCACGGCGCCGATGACGTTCAACAACACGTACTATGTGCGACCGGTCGTGGCCGGAATCGAGTTGGCGCCGAGCGAGACGTTCACGGTGTCCGCCTTCGCGCCCATTCAGCAGTTCCTGGAAGTGCCGATTCAACTGCCGGCGCCAACGACCACGCCCGATGGCGACGCCTGGCACTACACGGCCAACGACGCCAGCGTCGGCGATCTGGACGGCGACGGGGACTACGAGATCGTGCTCAAATGGACCGGCGAACCGACCAATCCCATCGAGGGCAAGGACTACCTGTTCTCGCAAACTCCTAACATGTTCGTCGACGCGTACGACATGGACGGTACGTTGCTGTGGCGGATCGATGTGGGCGTGAACCTGCGCACCATCGCCAGTTCGCTGCAGTTCATCGTGTACGACCTGGACGGCGACGGCCGAGCCGAGGTTGCCATGAACACGTCCGACGGCACGACCTCCGGCACGGGCGAGGTGATTGGCAACGCGACGGCCGATTGGCGCGAGCCCAATGGCTGGATCACCAGCGGGCCAGAGTATCTGACGATCTTTGACGGGCAGACCGGCGCCATCCTCGCCAACACGCCGCTGCAGCCTGATCGCGGCGCGGTGACCGACTGGGGCGACGACTACGGCCACCGCGCGACCACGCACAAGTACGTCGTGGCGTATCTCGACGGCCAGCGGCCGAGCCTGGTCACCGGTCGCGGGATCTATCATGGCTGGTCCGGCCTGACCGCCAAGACGGAACTGACCGCTTGGGATTGGCGCAACGGACAGTTGTCCGAGCGGTGGGCGTTCTCGGCCATCGAGGGCTCGGCACGCGACGTGAATCCCGAGTACGTGGGTCAAGGCAATCAGGCGGTCAGCGTCGCGGACGTCGACGGCGACGGCTTCGACGAGGTCGTCTGGGGCGCCATGGTCGTCGACGACGACGGCTCGGGCCTGTACAGCACGGGCCGCGGCCATGGCGACGCGCTACACGTCACCGACATGGACCCCGACAACCCGGGACTGGAGATTTTTGAACCGCACGAGAACCCAGGCGAGTACGGCACAGCCGGGGGCGACTACCGCGACGCCATGACCGGCGAGTTGCTGATGGGCATCCCCGCGACGAACGACGTGGGTCGCGGCGTGGCGTTCGACATCGACGCCAATCACCCGGGGTTCGAATTCTGGGCGGCGACCAGCGACCCCAACGGCGGTGCGCGGATGATCTACAACGTCCAAGACGGACCGTTGTACGAAACGCCGCAGAACATGTTCTACAACTTCGCCGTGTGGTGGGACGCTGACCCGCTGCGGGAGTTGCTCGACCGCACAACCATCTCCAAGTGGAACTACCAGTGGGCCAACCCGGGACGTTCTAATTTCGACCTCGACCCCTCGCAGAACGGCGTGCAGCAATACGCCCTCGATTCGGCGTCGAACAATGGTACGAAATCCACGCCGGCCCTGTCGGGCGATCTGTTCGGCGACTGGCGCGAGGAGGTCATGTGGCGCCGCAGCGATAACCAGGCGTTGCGGATCTTCAGCACCGTGATCCCCGCCGAATCGCGGATGGTCACGTTGATGCACGATACGCAGTACCGCGAGGCGATCGCGTGGCAGAACGTGTACTACAACCAGCCGCCACACCCTAGTTTCTTCCTGGGCGCCGGGATGGACGCCCCACCGCAGCCGCAGGTATATGCCGTCTCGGCCCACCCCGCGCTGCCAGGCGACTTTGATCTGAACGGTACCATCACTTCCGCCGATTTGGCCGTGTGGCAACAGACATACGGCTCGAAGGTCGAGTACGGCTATCTGCCCGGCGATGCCAACGGGGACTTGGCGGCGACCGGCAGCGACTTCCTGGCGTGGCAGCGGGACCTGCCCGCATCGGCCGCCCCGGTGTCGCAGGCTGCCACGGCATTCGTGGCGTCGGAGTCGATCGACCTGCCGGCCGTCACGAGTTTGGAATCAACGACGGTGGAACTCGTCTCCTCCGGGAGCGCCGCGCAGCCCGAGAAACCGTCTGTCGCCTTCACGCAAGCCGCAGCGGCGCCGCTGCGGCGCGACACGCCAACCGTCCGCGCTGACTTCGCCGAGTTGGCACTCTCGCCGCAGGTGCAGCACAACGACCCCGCGGTGGCCGAGCCGCTCGATCTCGACATGACCGACGCCATTTTTGCCGAGATCGGCACGCGTTGGCGGTAGACCGTCTCGACGACTGCGCGAGCATGCCGGAGCGGCGGTTTGCGGTCGCTCAGCCCCGGGGACGTCCCGCAGATTGGGTCAGAGCAGCAGATTCTCGAAAACGGAATCCAGCGCGGCCTCATCGCCAGTGGCTGCCGATTCATCGGACTCAGCGGCGGCGTCCATCGCGTCGAGCTCCGAATCAGCCCGCAACTGCGGTCGCCAGCCTCGCAACGCTTCGTCATGCAATTGCGCGTCGAAGCTGCGCGTCGGCCGCTCTGTCGGCGAGTTCGCGCCCCGGCCCTCGCTCAACGGCTCGATACGCAACGTGTCGCTGCCGGCATTGGCGATTGACGTCACCGTGGGCATCATCGTCAGCGTGACCGGCTGGCTTGCCGCGGGGAATGCCGCAGCGTCGGCGGCGACCGCTTCGACGGCTAACGCCGTCGTCGGCGCTGCCACGACGGATGCTGTTGCCGCCATGGCGGGAACGCGATAATCGACGCCGTACGACTGTTGCCATAGATTCAGATCCGCTGCGTCGACCGAGCCGTCGTCATTGCCGTCGGCAGGGAACGGATCAGCTGACAGCGCCGTGTAGATTCGGAAATTGTCGACGTAGGCCGTGCCGCCCAACTGTTGCGACACAGCAGCGCCTTGGGCCGGCAGGGCGACGATGTCGGCATCAGTGAGACTGCTCAGGTTGGCGCCCGACACGTTCAGGTCGACGAGTTGCCCCGTGTGCAGCGGCTGCTCTTCGAAATAGACCGTAAACTCGTTTGCGGTGAAATCGATCAGCAGCGCGAATTGGTACCAGGTGTCGGAGGACACCTTGCGCCCCGCTTCGACGAGCACCCCGTCGCCCTCGCGCTGATAAACCACGTCCAGCGAAGTCGCATCAAGCCCGAGTGCCGCGAGCAGGCCGAAGCCGCCGTCCGCGTCATACGATTGCACGCCGAAGAACGGCCCCAAACCGTTGTTCGTCGCGCCGGTGGCCGTGACGCGCATGTCCCATTCGACAAAGACGTACTGCCCGGTCGGCGCGCTGGCGCCCAGCGGCGACGCCCACCATTTGTCGCCCTCAGGAACGCGATCGACCTGCACGGCCTGGCTGCCGTTGGCAACGACCGTCGACTGCACGTTGGCGACACTGGCGTTGCCCGGATCGTACTGCGCTTCTTTCCAGCCGAACTGATCCACAATATCGCCGGGCGCAAAGCTCTCGAACCCGCCCGTATCCAGCACCGGCGTCACGGCGGGGCCGCCCGAAGAGGCGTCGCGCTGCCAAGCAAGAAAATCGCTGCCATTGACCTGTTGATCGCCGTTGTAGTCACCGGGCAGTCGCGAGACGGCCGAGACCGATACCTGATAGGAGCCGCCCGTCGAGGCCGCCGCTGAGGCGCCAACGGCAGCGCCGGTCGGCACAAACTCCTCGATCTCAATGTAATAGTCGCCCGTGCTATTCGCCACGAAGTTCACGCCGGCCGGCGCGGCGTCGACTCCCATCGCCGCGCCAATTTCGGTGACGCCATCGGGGCCGAAGACCCGCAGATAGGCCCCCGGCAGCGTCCCGACAACCGCCTCGGCTCGATATTCTACGCCGGCAATGACGGGCACGACGAACCAGTCAGCGTCGTCTTCTGTCTCAATCTCGCCAGTCGTAGCCAACGGAACTGCAATGGGAGTTGCATTGGCCACATTGTCGCCGTGATCGTCGGCGCCCGTAATCAGCAGGTCAAAGTCGCCCACGTTGACGCCATTGTCCGCGGCGACTTCGATGTAATAGGTTCCGTCCGCAGGCGCCGTCCAGTCGATGCTGGGGGCTTGCGGGGACGCACTAGCGAGCAATTCGGTGACGCCATCGGTATCGACGAGCCGCAACTGAGCGCCGCCGAGGGCCCCCAACACCGCTTCAAACCGATAATCCACGCCGGCGAGCGCCTCCAGCGCAAACCAATCGACGTCGCCGGGCGTTTCCAGTACGCCCGCGTTCGAACTGGGGTCCGACGAAAGCGTCGAACTCGGAGCATCGTTGCCATGGTCGTCGACCACCGTGAGATCAAATTCGTAATCGCTGGTCGTCCCGGCCGAATTGGCAACCTCGATGTAGTAAACGCCCGCCGCGGGGGCGACCCACTCGATCACCGCTGGCGATCCGAAGGACGCCGAGTTGACCATTAACTGCGTCGCGCCGTCGACATCGACCAGACGAAACCCGGCCGTTCCGACGTCGTTGAGCGTCAGCGTGGCGTCGTATCGCGCGCCGGCGACGGCCGAAAACTCGAACCAGTCGGAATCGGTCGGATCGTTCAACTGCCCAGGGAGCGTCCCCGGACCCGCCAGCGCGAAGGCGTTCGCCGCATCGTCGCCAAAGTCGTCGTCGCCGGTGAGCGAGAAGGTATAGCTTCCGACAAGCCCGGGCGTCGACGCCTCGACGACGACGTAATACGTGCCAGAGGCCGACGGCGTGAAGTTGAACTGGGCGCCGAAGTTCCCCGGCTCGCCGCTGCTGGGGACCAATTCGGTCACGCCATCAACGTCAAACAATCGCAGCACGGCCCCCGGGAGGGTTTGGGTAAACACTGTCGCGTTGTAGGTGACGCCCGCCATCGCGTCGAAAGCGAACCAATCCTGATCGCTACTCGATTCGATTTTTCCCGCAACCGTGCTGGGATCGTTCATCGGCGTGGCCGCCAACGCGGAGTTGCCATAGTCGTCGCTGACCAGCAGCGATAGCTCGTACGTCCCCAGTTGGGAGCCTTTGCCGGTTACCTCTAAAAAGTAAGCGCCGTCGGCCGGGGCCGTCCAATTGATACGAGACGCCAACGTCCCCTGCGAGTTGTCGTTCAGCACGAGCGTGCTGGTCCCGTTCGGCGCGATCAAACGCAGCACCGAATCCGGTAGCGTGCCAAGCGATGTGGAGAACTGATACTGGGCCCCTTCGACAGCGTTAAATCGCACCCAGTCCACGTCGCCCACATGGCCAATCTGCCCGTCGACGACAGCAGGAAGACCTACCGCGGTCGCCAGCGACGCGTTGTCGCCATGGTCGTCGGCCGGCAATAGCATCCCGGTGACGTCAAAAGTGAAGGGGTTCTGATTTTGGTCGTTTGACTGTATCGAGACGGTTCCCGAGTAGACGCCTGGGGCGTTGCTGCCAGGCAACGTGATGGAAAATGCGGCTGAAGAACCGGGCGGCACGGCCGTGGGAAAACCACTGGCCAAATACCCTGGCGGGAGCGTGAGCGACGACACCAGCCCGACGCTTCCGTCGTTGAACAGTTGAAACGTCTTGGTAACGCTCGAACCGCCCTGAAACAGCTGCCCATAGTCGAACGCGCTCGCCTGGTTCTCTACGACAGCGTCCGTTGACGTTTCGAACATCAAGAGGTTCGCGGAGCTTGCGGTCACCGTAATCGGAGTCGCCGCGATGTTGTCGGCTTCGTTGGCTTCATCGACGTCGTCGAAGTCATCCACGGAGACAAGGATATATTGACTGCCCGTCGCCGCCCCCGAGGGCAATGGCACCGCAAACTGCGTCAAATCGATCAGATCGCCGGCCTCCAGATAATTGGTCAAATCCGACAACCTGACGTCCGACGCATCCAACTGCTGATCTGCTGACAGGTAAAACGCGGTTGTAAAGTTGTCGGTCGCAACGAGGCCTTGGTTGGCAATCACAAACTCCAGCCGGGCTGTCCCCCCCTTGGGCACGGTAGAATTGGCCAGTTTCACCCCAGTGGGCAGGGAAACGCTGCTTTTCCCATTGGAATCGAGAGCATCGCCCATCGCCGGCAGGTCAACGCGACGATACCAAAAATCGGTGCTGTCGACGTTGTCGTCTTCGTCGTCGCCATCAAAGACGGGAACGCCTGTATCGGAAATCAGATCTGAAAACTCGCCGAGCGACAGCCGTTGCCCAGTCATTTGAACAGACAACTGTTGCGCTAGTATCGCGGCGCCAGCGATGACGGGCGATGCCATGCTCGTCCCGCTAAAGGTCACCGTCCCGCCGCCGATTGCCGCCGCCGTAATGCCGGCGCCCGGCGCCAACACGGTCGTCAACACCGGATCGCGTTGCGAGAAGGAGGCCAAGCGGTCGGGGCCCGTCGTGAAATCCTTCGCCCCGCCCGACCAGTTGTACGGCCCGCCGGCATTGGCGTCCCAAACGGCGCCAACGGACAGGGAGTTGGGATCAGCCGCAGGATACGAGACGCCCGGGTTGCTTCCAAAAGCGAAGAACGAATTGCCCGACGCGGACGCCACGATCACATCCTGGGCGGCCAGCGCCGCAATCTCGTCGGACAGCCCCAGATCAGGGCGTGTTGCCGGCAGACTGTGATTGTCGCCGAAACTGAGCGACATGTTCACGCCCACGATGTTGTACGTGGCGACGTTGTTCACCACCCATTGCAGGGCTGCCTCCAGATTTGCCGCCGTACCGCTGCCATTGTCGTTGAGCACCTTCAACGAAATGATGTCCACGTCCGGCGCGATACCGCCGTACACCGCGTCTTGCGACGCGATGATGCTCGTCACATGCGTGCCGTGCCCGTGGCCGTCCTGGGCGGTCGCCGCTCCCGAGGTGAAGTCGGCGTTGTAGACAATTCGGTCGGCGACGCCGTCCTGGTTGCCGTCCGGGCCGAAGAACGGGTGATCGAGATCGATCCCCGTATCAAGCACGACGATCGCAGAGTTGGCGCCGGTGATGCCCGAAAACCGGATATCGCTCTGGAAGTCCGTCAACCCAATCTGCGAGCCGGCCTGTACCAGCGACGACTCAATCGGATCCAAGGGAATCAGTTCGCCGCCAGCATCGGCGATCGTCACCAGCGCGTCCGCCGGCGCCGACGTCGTGACGCTGGCCAGCGCTGCTTGGATGTACGCTTGCTTCGCGCCCCCCGTCAACTTGTAGGGGGCGAGCGTGTCAGCAGTCGCATCGTCAGTTCCTGTAGCATTCGCACTGAGCGGCAGCCGATGCTCCAGTGGTTCGAAATCCAAGCGACGATGTCCCGGCTTCTTACCGGTTCGAGTGCCAAAAGGTGTAGGCGGCATGGTGATGCTGTTCCGTAGTCATCGTGAGCGCTGACTCCGCCGCCTGCGGCAGCAACGAAGGGGAGCGCCAGCCCGCATTCTCAACCGCAGTTTCCTCGCTGAAGGCCGCGACGGCGTGGGCCGCCGCAATCCCCGCAGTGTATCGCGCAGCGCCGTCCTTCGCCAAAATTGGGCAGAATTTCTGCCAATCAATCCTTCTGGGGAGATTGCCGGGGCGCCCCCTACCAGCTTACTCGCCGTTGCTCGGACAGTTCCGACCGAAAATCTCTGGTCGCCCGCCGACCAGCCACGTAGGCCAAGCTCAACGCGAGACCGCAAGGCGACCGTGTTGCGACAAGACACCGCACTCCGGAGACACCGTAACCCGTTGACATGTCTTGGCTTCCGATGGGCCGGCGCACCATGGCGCCATGGCGTGACGGCGCCGCAACACGATGTCTCCACCGATGTCGCACCGGCCTCCGTCGATTGCACTACGCTGACGAATTGGTCACGGATTCAGCAAAAACCGGCCCACGCGGGCAAACCGCCGCCACGGTGCAAAAACACCTGAGCGCGGAGAAGATTCCGATAACAGTTGGGGCTGCCGGCCTCGCCAGCAGCCCCGGTCTTCGCCCGCGACCGCACGCCGTACCCTTGGGGCCGAAAACGCGTGACGCCGTCACTCGGCGCGAGGAACTATGAAGATTTGGCGCGGGGGAGCCGATTCGCCCCCCTCAACCACCTCAAAATGGACTGAGAAATCGCCAAACGGGACGCGCACGCCGGGAAACTCCACGCGATCAACTGGGTATTCCAGAACTTGGCTGACGATCGTGCCTCCCAACGACAGCAGAGCAGTCCCCTGCGCCGGCCGCGGCAACAGTACGGTCACGTCGGCGGGGTATTGCTTGGGGGCATGCAACAGCCACTCGCCCTGATCGCCCCAGCCGGGGCCGGTGGCTTGCCAATCCTGCTGAGTAAGCGTCGTGGCAGCCGTTTCGTCGGGCGCCAATTCGATCCGTGGCGGAGCATAATTATTTGGCCGCGTCGCCGATACGTCCGCCAACCAGCGATGGTAATCGGCCAGCATGCGACTGACGATTTCAGGGCGATCCGCGATGCGGTCTTGCTGCTCCCGCGGATCGGCCTGCAGATCGTACAACTCATAGCTGCTCTCGGCCAGCGGGTAGGGCGAATTGAATCCGCTGTTACGCAGCAATTTCCATCGTTGGCCGATGACGGCAAAATTGTGCCCCGGTACGACGTGCGAGCCGCGATGGCTCTGCAAGTAAAGTTGCCGGTCTTGCCAATCGAGATCGCCCGCATCGCCCGCTAGCAGCGGCAGCAGCGACCGGCCGTCGAGCGTGAGCCCCGCCGGCGGTTTGACCCCGGCCGCCTCCAGCAAGGTAGGCAGCACGTCGATATGCGCCGCCACGCGGTCGCTGGTTGATCCCGGCTCGATCCGCCCGGGCCATTGGGCGAACAGCGGACTGGCAACGCCCCCTTCGAGCACCTCGCACTTGACGCCGCGACGGTTGCCGACGTACCGCCGCGTTTGGGGGCCATTGTCGCTCATGAACACGATCAGCGTGTCGTTCGCGATTCCCAGTCGTGCAACCGTCGCCTGCAAGCGACCCACGTTCTCGTCAATGTTCTCGACCATCGCGAACACCCGGGCCACGGTGTCGACTTGCTGCGGCCCGCCCGGGACCAATTCGGCGAGCGCGTCCGAACGTGCCTTGTACTTCTCATACAGAGCGGTTGGCACGTCATGAAACGGCCCATGAGGCGCGTTGGGCGTAACGAACGCCAGAAACGGCTGGCCACGAGAGACCGACTGTTCGATGAACTCTTCGGCGGCGCCAAAGAACACGTCTGTGCAGTAGCCGTTGGATTGAAATTGTTGGCCATTACGCCACAAGATCGGGTTCGTGTAGCGGCGGTCGTTCTCCGGCGGCTCGGATGGTTGCGCGAGACCGCCGCCGCGACAGACCACCGACTCGTCGAACCCCTGATCCTGCGGACGCATGGGTCGGCAGTCGCCCAGGTGCCACTTGCCAAAGATCCCCGTGGCATAGCCGGCGGCGCCCAGCAACTCAGCCACGGTCTGCTCGTCGGGCTCCATCATTGACCGCCCCCGCCAGGTATCGATCACCCGCGTGCGATAGTTGTAGCGTCCCGTCATCAGACAGGCCCGCGTCGGCGAGCACACCGGCGACACGTAGAACCGCGTCAACTCGCACCCGCCTGCCCGCAGGGCGTCGATGTGCGGCGTCTCGATCACCGGATTGTCGTGACACGACAAATCGCCCCACCCCTGATCGTCGGTCACGATCACGACGAAGTTGGGCGGCCGATCGGCAGCCCGCGTCGGGGCGGCAAAGACAGCAAGAAGGCCGCCGAGCAAAACGGCCCTGGACCATTTCAATCGAAACATGGCGTGTCGAGATTTGGAAAAGCGAAACGACGAACTCGGACGAGCGACACCCGGCGCGCACATTACGAACTGAGCGCTACATGACCAAGCGTCGGCGCAGAAGCTGTAGCTGGCAGATTACCACAAATCGCGATCCGATTTGCTGCTCGCAGAGCCCTTTGCTAGTCGCCGCGGCCTGCCGGCGGTTGACTCGCCAGCACGCAAAACGCTTCACGCACGCGAATGATCTGTTCCGGCGACACCGTGAGATACCGGTGCGTCCCCATGACTTCGCGTGCGAAACTCGTCGCGCCACGTTCGTCGATCGTCACGCGTCCCGCGGCCGACAGGCCGAAATAGCCCCTCTTGGGCCGCACCGCTTGCAGCACGGCGGTGAGATCCCAGGTCGGTCGATCGTGATTCGGCGGGCAATAAAGCTGGTAGGCCTCGGCCACAGGGTGATGGTCGACGTAGCGGTAGTCGCAACGAATCGACTCCAGGGGGTACTCGATCACTCGTCCCACCTCGAATCCGCTGAACACAATCGGCGTCGGCCAGGCTTCGACAAGTCGACGAGCGCTGGCCACATCCTCCACCACGTTGTACTCCAGCGGCCGATCGCCGCCGGCCACGAGATCAAAATTGCCGGCCATCACTTGCAGCTCGCGGACCTTCGCGGCCGCCAGCTCGCGCCCGGGGAGCGGCGAGTGCTCATCGCCCGGCGAATCAAGCAGTTGCGCCAGATTCGTGCTGAACCCCACCTGGACGATCGTCACCGAACCGTCTGGCTGCTGCGCCAAAGTCCGCCGCAGCACCTCCACGGCCGGCGGCGGTTCTTGCTGGCTCGTAAACCGGTTGGGATATCGCGGCCGGCCCTCGTCAACGACTTCCGCCAAGCCGATGAACTTGCCAACCTCCGGCGTTACGCCGCCGCCCACCAGCCCGACGGGCAGGTCGCCGCGGCCGTAGAAGGCGTTCACCGCATCAACGTAGGCCGCCGCCAGGCGATGCTGCTTCGACACGGTGACCGCCAGCAGCTCGCACTCGCCCCGCGATTGCAGGGCGTGCAGCATCGCCAACGCCAGGGCGTCATCGACATCATTGCCCATGTCGGTGTCAAAAATGACGCGCACCGGCTCGGCGTGAGCCGGCACAACGGCGCCCGTCGCGACAACTGCGTACAGGGTAGCGACGCCCATTGCCCGCCACCACTCGCGGCGCGGCCTAGCCGCCTGGCTACCGCATCGTTTTCGAAGCTGTCCCATTTCCATCGGCGCCCTTCGTCGCCCGAGCTCACTCCGCCCGATCGACCACCCGCACCTTCAGCTCATCGCTGTTAGCCTTCAGCTCCGGCGCGTACATCGCCGCGGCGGTGGCGGGTAGGGCGCTGAACTGGCCCGGGACCTCTGCCCGCAGGCGGTAGCTGACGCTGTGGCGGCCGCGCATCAGGCTGCGGACGAACAACGCCACCTTCTGGTCGCGGTACTCGACGTACGCCCCCATGTCGTTGCCATTGTAACCGCTGCGGACCTCGACCGGCTCGAACCCGGCCGCCTTGCGATCTTCCAGCATGACATATTCGTAGTCGTTCTTGCTGTCGACGATCAGTTCGATCTCGACCAACTCGCCGCTGGTCAGCTCGTCGAGGTTGGCGACGGGAGCGCGCCGGTACTTCTCCACGCGCTGCTCGATCACCTGCCCGCGGGAGCCGGCGACGGCCTCGTCGGTCTCCTCGCGGATCAGGCGGTAGAATTTGCGATCGATCTTCAGTTCCAGTCCTGTCGCTGCGATCGGGTCTTCCAGCGTGAAATTGGTCAGGTACCCATTGAAGTACAACGGCCCCTGCCCCGTCTTGCGGAGCTCGACCACGTGCTCGCCCGCGGCCAGCACGTCGCCCTCGACCACCAACGTGCCGTCAAACGTGAACAGGTTCGCCGGCGAGATCGCCACGGTCTTCACCCGCTCGCCGTCCAGCCAGACTTCAACCTGCAGGTCGGGCTTGGCCTCGCCGGTGGCGGCCAGGTAATCGGCAAACGCTTCGACGACCAGGGCCGTGTCGCGGGTACTGTTCCAGTAGGTGGCGTGCTTGCGGTTGTTCAGCAGGTACTTGACCATCCGCGAGGCGACCTCGCTGTCGGGGTCGGTCGCCGCGAGCAGCTTGAGGTACGCCGCGTGGGCTTCGTACTCGCTGCCGTACCAATGCCACCAGTAACCGCCGGGCAGATTGAGCCACGCGGTCTGGTTCTCCTCGTCCTGCTGGACGTACTGCGACAGGTTGCGCACGACCATCGCCAGCATGTCGGCCGGCTCGGTCGCGGGGAATGTGTTCTGCAGCGAATCCGGCAGAGCATCGCCGTCTCGTGAATTGGCGTCGTTGCCGACGCCGCCAACAGCGGCAGTGGGATTGAGCTCTGCCTGCAGCGACAAGCCGAACAGGGCCATCGCGTAGGGCGCCAACTCCGTGCGATCGACATACAGGTAGGCCCGCATCCGCGGGTTGCCCCGCCCGGATTGGGTCAGCAACAGCTGCACGTAGGTGTCGAGATTGTCCGCACGCCGCTTGTGGCGGCCGTCCTTCTCGCGCGGCTGGTCCGCTTGCCGGTCAAAGGCGTCCAGCAGCGCGAGTTGCTCGCTCTGGTAGCGCTCTAGCCAATCGAGCCCCCGCTCCAGCACGCCGGGCACCAGGGCCACGTCGTTCTGCCGAGCGACGAGCAATCCGCGCACCACCACGGCGGTGGTGTGCGGGCTGGAACGTTCGCCCCAGCCGCTGAACCAGCCCCAGCCGCCATCGGACATTTGCATCTCGGTCAGGCGATTCACGCCCGCCTTGACCACGTCGGCCAGCTTGGCCTCGTCGAAGACGGGATTCTCCTCAAACCGATCCCACTGCGCCGCCCGCTCGGCCGGATCGCCGATCTCCTGGGCGTTCAGGTTGGCCGTTTTGTCTTTCAACGCGGCCAGGTCGACGCCCATTTTCTGCAACGTGCGCTGGGTGAGCACCGCCGGCAGGAAGCGGTTGAGCGTCTGCTCGGTGCAGCCGTAGGGATAGTCAATCAGGTAAGGCAGTGCGTCGAGCATCGCCCCGGCCAGCGTGGGCGTGTAACGCACTTCCAGCCGCGTTTGCTCAGGCCGGCGCTGCGCGGGCACGGTGAACGTGAACCCGCCGCTGCCGTCGTCGGGCCGCAGCACGCCGCTGAACGAATCCATCTTCAACATGCCGTGCACAAGCACGGGGAAGCGCATCTGCATGGCATCGGACTCTTCGTCGGTCAGAGCGCTGACCCGGACGACCGCCTCGCCCTCGCTGACGGCCTTCACGCGCCAGTCGACGCGGTACTCGCCGCCGGCGGGCACTTCGATCGTTTCTTCCAGCATGTCCGGGCCGGAAAGCGCGCCACCTTCCAGATCCAACTTCACGCGGACCTGCTTGGCCTGATCCAAGTAGTTGTGCACGTTGGCCGAGAGGACCACCTCGTCCCGCTCGACAAAGAACCGCGGCGCCTGCAGACGCACAATGATGTTTTTCCGCGTGACCGCTTCGGCCGAGCCCTCGCCGACCCGCGTGCCGCTGCCCATGCTCCAGGCGTTGATCTTCCACGCGGTGAGATTCTCGGGCATCGTGAGCGACACCTCGGCCAGGCCGTTGGCGTCGGTTTCCAGGGCGCCGACCCACAGCGCGGTGTCGGCAAAGTTCTCGCGGATCTCCGGCACGACTTCCGCCGGCGGTTGGCCAGCGTCGGCTTTGTCCGTGCCCGGGGCGAAGCGTTCGTTGCTTTGCATCACGCCGCCGACGCCGCCCTCGTCGGCCATCGCCATGGGCGCCGCGGGCATTGCCATCGACGCCGTCTCGGCCATCATGCCGCCCCGTGCAGACATCGACCGCCGAAGACTGCTGTCTCGAAAGTAGGTATCGCCGCGCGTCACGCTGAGATCGTCGACGCTCGTGTTGCCGAACAGCCCGATGTCTTCCATCGCCGTTTCGCCGTTGGCGTTCGCCGGCGGTTCGACGCGGCCCAGATTGGTTTCCTGCTGCGGCCGATGCTCGCGACGCCACTTCCAGAAGAACTCGCGAATATCCGCGGCGCCCGCGCCGCCGGCGATGTAGTCGAGCGCCTTGTCGTAGATCGCCACGACCAGCGAGCCGACCGCCGGCTTGCCGTCGGGGCCGGTCACTTTCAAGCTCACCGTGGCTTCCTGCCCCGGCAGGTAGGCGTCGCTGGTGGGCGCCACCTCCACGTCGACCACCCGCTTGGTCGGCGGCACGAAGATCTCGCGGGCCACCGTGTGCAATTGGCCGCCATGCACGGCGACCGCCTCGACGAAGAAGTTGGGCATGTCCCGCGCCTCAATCGGCACGTCGACCACGGTGCTCTTGCCGGAAACCTCCACGACCTGCGGCTTGAGATAAATGCCATTGGACGGCCGCACGAACAGCAGCACCGTGGCATTGCGGCGATCGACGTTCAGCTGCAATTTGACGGTGTCGCCGGGGGCGTACTCGCGGCGGTCGGGGATGACTTCGAGATCGTTGAAGCGGAAGTCGCCGCCGTCGAAGCCCTCGCCGCGCACGGTGATCACCTGGCCGCCTTCGATGCGATGGCCCGCCTTGTCCGTGACTTCGTATGCCAAGCGGTACTGCCCCGGCTCGGAGGCCTTGATCTGCAAACTCGCCCGGCCCTGCTCATCGGCGGGCAGTTCCCACTTGGCCACTTCCGTTTCGACCGGCTTGCCGTCGACGTATTCGATCGACAGCAGCCGCAGCACGCCGGCCCCGGCCACGCCATTGCCGTCGAGCGTGCGAGCGGCCATCTCCAGCTGCATGGGTTCGCCCGCGCGGTAGTAACCGCGATCGGTCCACAAAAACACCCGAAACGGTTGCCGCGCGACCAGCACCTGGCCCGTGGCCGCGATCGTGCGGCGCGACTCGTCGGTCACCTCGGCGGTGATTTCGTAGCGATGGTCCTGGTCGCCGTGCAGCTCTTTGGCCGGCAGCGTGTCGATCGAAATCTCGACCGTGCCGTCGGGGCCGATCTCGACTTCCTGTTCGGCGATCACCTCGGGCGGCGCGGGCTGACGCCACCACCACCACGGCCAGGGTCGACCGCAACCCCACCGCGACCACCCCGGGTACCAGTCGTACGTCTCGGCGAACCACCAATACCCCGGGCCGTACAGCCAATCCCACGGCATGGGCGGGTACCACGCGGCGTTGTGCTCGCTGCGGAGCACCTTGTACTTCACCCGCGCGTTGACCACCGGCGAACCGAAGTAATATTTCGCCGAGATCGTCGCCGTGGCCTGCTCGCCCAGCATGAGCGGCTCGTCGGGCGCGTCGATCGTGACCTCGAACTCCGGCTTCTTGTACTCCTCGACGCGGAAACTTCCCCCGCCGTGATTCACGACGAACAGTTGGTACTGCCCCAGCGTGGCGCCGGGGGGCAGCTTCCACGTGCCGGCGATGCCGCCGTACTTGTCGGACGTGAGCGTCTGGGAAAAGACTTTCTCGTTGCGCGGGTCGCGGATCTCGACCACGAAACTTTTGGCCGCGAACTCGGCATCGCTGGACTGATCGGCGTCGTATTGCGCCGAGCGAACCCAGAATTTGAATTGCACTTCGTCGCCAGGGCGATAGACGGGTCGATCGGTCAGCGCGTACGCCTTGACCTGCCGGTACTGCTGTTCGTAGTACTGGCCCGACCAGACATGACTGAAGCCCAAGTGAGCCAGCCGCCCGTCGGGCGTGGTGGCGATGGCCAGCCACTGCATCCGCCGATTGGCGTCGTTGCTCGGCAGCTGCGCCATGCCTGCGGCGTCGGTCAACTCGGCCACGTTGGTGGTGTCGATCACGTAGCGGCCCGACTCGCGCTGCTCGCGGCGCCAGCCGAAGAATTCCACGTTCGCCCGCTCGACCGGCCGACCGGTCACGGCGTCAGCCACGTAGTACAACGCCGCGGACTCCAGCGGCTTTTTCACGATCGCCGTGTCGGTGACCCACAGCACGACATGGTGCTTGTTGCCGTCGGCCATCCGCGCCGTGACCAGATACGCGCCGGGCTTGGTCAGCGGCGCGGCGATAGTCACGCGGCGGTCGAAGTGGTTGGACCGCGGCTCCAACGGCAGCGTCCACCGGGCCGCTTCGGCGCCCACGTATTGCTGCTGGTCCTTGGTCACCAACCGATAACCCAGATTGTCAATCTGCAGTTGCTCCCACGACAACTCGCGGGGGTTCGATGTGAGATACTTTTTCAAATCGTCCAGCAGCTTGCGCACATCGATCGCGCGGGCGACGAATTCCACCTGCTTGCCGTTGCGAAAGCGATAGGCGAGCGTCGCCCCGCGACCGGCCGGCTGCATCTCGGCCGGTTCCAGGCGGCCCCAGGCGCCGGTGATCTGCCGAATGCGGCGCTCGGCGTTTTCTTTCACATGGCCATCGGCGCCGGCTGCGACGGTCTGCCAGAACTCGACCGCCCGCGGATATTGCCGCCGGTTCTCGAACAGCCGCGCCAGCCGCTCGTTGGCCTCGCGCCATTCCCACGACCCAACCTGCGCATCGGCCGCGACCTGCTTGAGCAATTCGAGGTGGCTATGCCCCGCAGGTAGCGGGAACCGCTTCACGCCCGTCGCCAGCCGGGCAATCGTTTCGTCCTCGCCCAAGGTGTGCAGCGCGAATGTGCCGGTCTTATCCGCATCGTCGTCGCCGCTGCGGCCCATTGGCCAGCCAAAGCGGGCGAGCGTCTCCACGCCGAACTGCGACTGCAGAAAGGCAGCCCGGTCCAACAGCTCACGCAGCGCCGTGGCGGGGTACTGTCGGGTCCGCTCGGCCAAGACCCACCGCCAACGCTCGCCATCATTGGCGGCGGCGTCCCAGGATTCTGGCTCGTCGTACACGATCGGCTCGCCCTGGGGGTCAACCGCCGCGCCCTCCGCCTGCCCGCCGTTGCCCCAGCCGTCTTCGTAGTCGGGCAGTTCCGTCAGGTCGGTGAGCTTCTGCAGCCGCCACGCCGCGGCGCCCCCGGCCTGCATCTGCAGGGCTTCAGCCATCCGGTCGAAGATCGCCTGCGCCTCGGCGCCCGGCTCGCTGCCGGTGGCGCCGAAAGCCAACTCGTAGGCCCGGCGGTAGAGCTGCATCGCCCGCACGCGGTCGCGGGCCGAAGCATGCACCACCTTGCCGCCGCCGCGATGGTTGCCCCGATGGAACTCGCCCGCCACGAGAAAGCCGTAGTGGACCTGATTGCCGTAACTCTGCCCCACCGCCAGCTGCACCCGCCACGAGTCGGGATGGGCCGCGGCAACGGCCTCGCGGTACTCGTCGAGATTCTCAATCTGATTCAAATGTCCAAAGCAGGCGACCGCTTGGCCAAACGCGTCGACGAGTTCCTTGCCGCTCAGGGCCGAGTCGGGATCAGTCGTCAGCCGGCGATAGGCGTCAAGCGCCTCGGCGTAGTTGCCGTCGTCGTACATGGTTTTCGCTTGCGTCAGCAGGCCCCGGGGCGTCGGTTCGGCAGAGAACAGGACCTGGGCGCCGCCGGCGACCGCCAGCAGCAGTCCGGGAATCCATAGCCGGGAAAAGCGAAACATGTTGTGCCTCTTGAAGTTGTGACAAGCTCGATCCGTCGAGAGCCGGCCCGTTGGTTCTAATCGCCGGGGGTCGTGTCCGTCTAGCGGGGGCCTCGGACCGCGCTCTGCGCGGCATTCGCTGCGGATTTCGACGCAGGAACACCCCGGGGAGTTCCCTGCCGCCGTTCAGTTCCGTAGAAATCAGTAGTGCCGGTCGTGCGGGCAGGGTCGCGGGCAACCGCCGGGCAACCCAGACCGCCTGCCGCCCCTGTTTTATTGACACCCCCTATCTATCCAATTACCTTGCACTTATGGCGATTCGTCGCCATGCCGCGAACGGGAGTTGCCGCCGCGGTCCCTCCTCCTGCCGGGCAGGCCGCCGCGCTGCGTCGCCGCCCCCGGCTCGCGTGAACAGAGAAGTCCAGTCGCCGAGGTATTATCGTGGCCGCGAAAGACAACCAGGGTCTCCAAGCCATCGTAATCGTGCTCGCGCTGTTGGTCGTGGGTTTGGGCGTGGGGCTGGTCTTGGTGAATAACTCACGCAAGACGGAAAAGGCCCGCGCCGACTCGGCCGAAACCAACGCCCAGAACGCCGCCAACAGCGAGCGGCAGGTCCAGGAAGAAGCCAACTACTACAAAGAGTCGATGGGCTTCGGCCGCGGCGAAAGCTACGCCAGCATGCAGGCGGCGATCAAGGAAGACCTGGATCGCTGGGGCGCCAACTTCCCGGAAGAAGACCGCAACTTCCGCACGATTCTGGGCCAGATCTTCGAAGAGAACCGCAAGCTCGCGCTCAACGAAGCAGAAGCCAAGGCCCGCGAAGCCGATTTGCAGGCCGAGCTGACTGCGTTGGAAGCCGAGAAAGAGCAGGAACTGGCCAAGTACCGCGCTGACAAAGAGGCCGCGGCCGCCGAACTGGCAGCGGAACGCAACAAATTCACCGAACAGTACGAACGCGTGAACCAGGAAAAAGAGGATCTGGCCGCCGAGTTCGCCAAGCTTCAGGAAGAACACGCCGAGGCGGTCAAAGACCTGAACGCCACCCGGGCCGCGCTGGAACAAAAGATCGCCTCGCTGCAGGACAGCGTCGAGAAGCTCAAGCTGAAGCAGCCCCAAGAGGATCCGTTCGCCCAGCCGGCCGACGGCGAGGTCACCTGGGTCAACCAGGGCGAAAACAAGGCCTGGATCAATATTGGCCGCAATGACGGGTTGCGTCCGCAAGTGACATTCAGCGTGTACGAAGTGGGCGAGGCGGACGCCGATCAGGCGATCAAGAAGGCCAGCATCGAAATCGTGCAGGTGCTCAGCGGCGGGCTGTCGGAAGCCAAAATCACCGGCGACGACCCCAAGAATCCCGTCATGCCGGGCGACAAGATCTACAGCCCCGCGTGGGCCCCGGGTCGGCAAACCGGTTTCGCCATCGCTGGGTTTATCGATCTGGACGGCGACGGCTCCAGCGACCTGGAGCAGCTCAAACGGATCATTCGCACCAGCGGCGGCAAGGTCGACATCGCCCCGAACGCGCAGGGCGAGAAGGAAGGCGCCGCGCAGGTGGAAACGCGATTCCTGATCCTCGGCGAGCAACCCGATTCCCCCAACCGTACCGCGTGGGTGAATAGCTACCAGGAAATCAGCCGCGAGGCCGGCAACCTGGCCATCCCAACCATTCCGCTACAGCGGTTTTTGGAACTGATCGGCTGGAAGAATGACGCCGACGTGGTCCCGCTGGGAATCGACGCCAGCGAACGAGACTTCACCGCTCAGCCGCGCGCTCAGGAGTTGCCGCGCAAGACGGGCCAGCCGCAGGGCGTCTTCCGCAAGCGGCTGCCCAAGGTCAGCTACTAAGCGGACCGTCACATCTGCCGCCGCGTCGGGGCTTCACCGCCACGAACGCACTTCCACGGCGTTCGCCACATGGGCGACGCCCGGGCAGCGTGCTGCTATCGTCTGCACGACCTGCTTGGCGTAATAGGTGGGAGCTTCGCCCGCCAGCGTGACGACTCCATTGTCGACGTCGGCCACGTACGCGGCCATCTGGGGGTAGCTCGAGCGGCGGAAGTGCGCCTGGACTTGATCCAGCGTTGCTGAAGACGGCATGGCAATTCCGTAATGATCTGAGCTGTCGACGCCGCATCGACAGCGGTCCTTGTGGCCATCTGACTAAGACTGAGCTTCTTGTCGCGATATCGCTCGATATCGCCGCGTGCCGAGGGAAGCCTCTCTGGCACAGGGAATCTCGTCGCAGCATCGCCGCCAATAGCGGCGCGTACGGGGACCCCGTAGGGCGTCTGTCATCTGTACGCATCCGCGTGGTTCCGGTTCACGCGAGCGTGGGGGATATCTGAAAGGCAACGTCAATCGACCGCCGCGTCGCGCATCTCGTTTTGCTTTCGTGCAACGACCGCCAATCTTGTCGACGGCCGCATTTGATACTCCGCTACCGTCGGCAAAATCAATGCCAAAACGCTACGCCGTCCGCGGCACTTTCGAGGCAACGTCGGCGCCAGGCGTCCCAAGTCCAAGCCCCGGCGAGCTTTCCGCTGCAAAGCCGACGGGACCCTGCGAGAAATGACGACGCTGATGCGCATTTCGACGCGCGACTGCTGCCCACGAACTGAACAGCGGTTGACCACGTATTGACCACGTGGGTCGGCTCGTCGGCGATCACGATGGACGCCGCCGGGTCGCGACAAAGTTGGCCGGCGAGAGAGTTCGCCCGTTTCCACGCCACGTTCCAATTGGCACGCAATTCGCAAATGCCGACTGCTGACGGAAACACACTCCCCAATCGCCGCTGGAGGGCGCAAGTCATGACTACCGCATGTGAATCGAATCAGAACCGTTCAACCGCCAAGCTCACCGCCGCCTGCTCGCGCGTCCGCAACGCCTGGAGCCCGCGAGAAAAGGAACAACGTGCGCTGCTAGCTGCCGCGGCCCAGCGCCGACTGATGTCGCTGTTGCTGATGCGCGACGCCGACGAGCTGCTGCAAGTCGCTGCCGCCAACGGATGCTAGCGTGCAACCCCAATGGAAAGCGCCGGCACTTTGATCACGTCGCCGTCTCAATTCGAGGCGCAATGAGGAATTGGAGGGACGGCGAATCGCCCCCCGTCACGGCTGCGGCGCACTCGCTTCGCCCGCGCACCGACGGAAAATCTCTGCGGCCGCTTTCTCGGCCGCCTTGATATCGCCGTCGTTCGACGTCACCGCCAGCACCGCCCCCGACTTCGGCACGACCGTGACATTGGCGTACCACATGGTGTTGGAGCCGTTGTGCCAGAAGTGCGGCGGTAGTCCGTCGTCGCCAGCCTCGCACACCCAGCCGCACGCATACTTCTGCAGTGCCGGCGTGTGCAGCTGCTGGTAAGTTTCTTTGGCGAGCAGCTTCCCCTCGCCCCGCTGCCCGTGCAGGTGCTCGTGGGCAAAGGTGCAGAGCTCGGCCAGCGTCATGTGCACCGTCCCCGCCGGACCCATGATCGGCGTATTGTCCTCGATCCCCTGAACCGGCGCCTTGGGCTTGAAACCGCCCAGGTGACCCCGCGGTTGGCTCAGTGCATCTCGCCAGTCGGGCGCCCCGAATCCGGCCTGCGTCAACCCCAGCGGCTCGAACACCTCCGCCTGCATCAGTTCTTCCCACGACTTGCCAGTGGCTCGCTCCGCCATCACCCCGGCGATGGTGTAGCCGACGTTCGAATAAGCGAAATTCTTCCCCGGCGGGGAGAGCGGCTCGCTGGTCAGCATCGACTCGACCGCCGCGTGCCGAGCGGCGACGCACTGGTCGCCGAGCTTGGGATGAATCAACCGCACCGCCAGCGGAAAGTTGTCCGGCGCCCCCGCGGTGTGAGTGAGTAGATGCATCAGCGTCACGTCCCGCCAACCGGCGGCCACGCCCTCGACGCCGTCAAACGCGCCGCCCACCGTATCACCCCAGTGCATTTGCCCTATTTCGACCAGGCGGCCGATCATGGTGGCGGTCATCGACTTGGTGATTGACCCCAGGTGCCACTGATCATCCAGCGTGACCGGCACGCCGCTGCCCGCGGCACGCTCGCCGACCGCGGCGGCGGCCACGATTTTGCCGTCGACTTGATACATGGCCGCCAGGCTGACCAGCTTGTGCGACTCGCGCAGCGCGGCGACCGCTTGCTCCATTTCCGCATTCGACGAGATACTCGCGGGGAGATCGGACGGCGGCGACTCGGCCGCAACGCGCTGGCAGAGGCTCACGCAAATGATCGCCAGAACGGAGAAGAACAATCGGCGAACCATCGAGCGCCTCACAATCGCGCGGAATGAGGTGTTTCGCATCGCGGGGAGAGCCGTATCTATTCCCGCCCGAGCACCGCGGCGATGCTCGCGGCTAGCACTTCGCCGACCATCGCCAGTTCTTGGGCCGACGCCGCCAACGGGGGCATCACCACCACGACGTCGCCCAGGGGCCGCAGCCACACGCCGCGCTGCGTCGACTCGCGACAGACGTGGTAGCCGCCGCGTCGTTCGGCCGCCAGCGGTCGGCCGGTCGCCGCGTCCTGCAACTCCACCGCGGCCAGCATCCCCAGCTGACGCACTTCGGCCACATGCGCGCTGGCCGCCACGGGCGCCAGGGCGGTCGCGAGCTGCTCAGCCCGTTGCGGCACGAGTTCTTCGACCATCCGTTCGCTCTGCAGCAGATCGAGCGAGGCCAACGCCGCGGCCGCCGCCAGCGGGTTGCCGCTGAAAGTGTGGCCGTGGAAGAACGTCCGCCCCGTCTCGTGCGAGCCCAGAAAGGCGCCGTAAACGCGGTCGCTTGCCACGGCCGCAGCCATCGGCAGGTAACCGGCGGTGATGCTCTTGCCCAAACAGAGAATGTCGGGCGTGACGCTCTCATGCTGGCAGGCGAACATGGCGCCGGTGCGGCCAAACCCGGTGACGATCTCATCGGCGACCAGCAGCACGTCGTATTTTTGCGTCAACTGGCGCACGCCCCGCAGGTACCCCGGCGGCTGCATGACCATCCCCGCGGCGCCCTGCACCAGCGGCTCGATCACCACCGCCGCGATCTCCGCGTGCCGCGCGGCCAGCACGCTTTCGAGCTGCACGAGATGGTGGGCCGTCGACTCCGCCGGCGTGGCGCCAGCCGGCACGCGGCGATCGGGGGCGTCGGCGCGAATCACTTCGCACAGCAGGGGTGCAAACATCGCATGAAAGGCCGGCACGCCGCCCACCGCCGTGCTGCCGAGCGTGTCGCCATGATAGGCGCCGCCGTACGCCAGGTATTTCGTCTTGCCCAGCTGCGGCGAGTCGCATTGCCGCCAGTACTGAAACGCCATCTTCAGCGCGGCTTCCACCGCCGCCGCGCCGTCGCTGGCGTAAAACACGTGATTCAGATCGCCGGGCAGCGCGTCGGCCAGGCGGTGCGAGAACTCGACCGCCGTCGCCCCGACCATGCCCAACGTCGTCACGTGGGCGACCTTCTCCAGCTGAGCTTCGATCGCCCCGTCGATCACGGGGTGTCGGTGGCCGTGCAGGTTGCACCACAAGCTGCTGACGCCGTCCAACAACCGCCGGCCGTCCGCCGTGGTCAGCCAACAGCCCTCGGCGCGCTCGATCACCAGCGGCTCGTATTCGGCCATCTGGGTGAACCCGTGCCACACGTGGGCCAGGTCCCAAACGGCCAGTTCAGCGGCAATCGCGGTGCGAGGCATGATCAATGTGAGATGTGGGATGTGAGATTGATGATGTGTCGCGCCAACGAGGGTGCTCTGAGTTGCCGGCGCCTCGCCGCGAGGCCAGCCATCCCCAGATCAACAATCGCACATCTTACATCAAACATCCCTCCTACCATGCGACCGTCACCGGCGTTCCGGCGCGGACGCCCAGCATGATCGCCGCGCTTTCGCCCACAATGGCCAGCTCCAGCGCATCGGTTGAACCAATCAGTGCGATCAGCGTCAGGTCCGGCTGGTCGCCGTAGGTGGTGAAGATGCCCCGCGTTTCGTGCTCGTCGCAGGTGATCGCCACCGAGTCGTCGGTGGGGACCCCCTCGAGCATCTCGCGCTTGATGTTGGTCACCAGGTTGCCGAACGAGTCGATAGAAACGACTTCGCCGGAGATCGAGTTCGCCACTTTCTCTGCTCCGGGAAATGCCAGGGTGACCAGATCGCCGTGCGGCGGGCCCAGTTGTTCCGGATCGAGCCCTGCCGCCAGGTGCGCCGCCGCCGGCGCCATCACGTCCCGCCCGTGAAACGTGGCCGAAACCTCGGCTCGCATCCACCGCCGCTCGGTGATAGCACGTATCTTACGGGGCTTCTCCCGAGCCGCCAACAGCGTGAGCAAGCCGTTGTCGGGGCAAATCAGCCGCTGGCCGGCGATCTCGGCGTAGACAATCGATCGCTCGGTGCCCACGCCCGGATCGATCACGGCCACGTGGATCGTGCCCGGGGGGAACAATGGCGCCACGTCCGCCAGCGCGCGAGCCCCAGCGGCCACGTCCTGCGGCGGCACGGCATGCGTCAGGTCGACAATCCGCGCCGCGGGACAGATCGAGTAGATCACCCCCTTCATCGCCGCCACGTACGCACTGCCCACGCCAAAGTCCGTGGTGAGCGTAATCAGCGGCGGCGCGTCCATGCCGCCATTGTACGAAATTAGCCCCCGGTCAGTGACCGGGGGCTAAATGTCACGCATGGGGTGTCGGTGCGAGTGAATCACCGCCGACGCGTTGTCATCGCCCGTGCCGCTATAGCGATCGCCAGCCCGGCGAGCACCACGGTCGACGGCTCGGGCACGACGCCCACAGGCAGCAACTCGCTCGGCGCCAGGGCCGTGTCGCTGATCCGGACGTTGTCCAGGTAACCGTCCAAGCGGTCCCCGAAGCCGCCGTTGTACCAGCCGCGACCGAATGTCCAGTTGATCGCCGAACTGTAGACGCCCAGGTCCTCGGCCAACCCCGTGAGCTGGCCGTCCTGCACGTAGCCATTGCCGTCGTCGATCAGCAGCGTGATCGTGCCGGCGGTGCTGTCGGCCACCGCGGCCAGCCCGTACCAGTGCCCTTCCTGCAGAGTCGTCACGCCGTCGACAACGTATTGCGTGCCGCCGGAGGTGCGGTAGTTGAGCCGCAGCTCGTTGTTATCCATGCCCTTGCGTTGGAAATAGAAGTCCGACTCGGCGACGCTGAAGGACGATCCGTCGCGACCGACGATCGTTTCCCAGCCGTCGAAGCTGTCGAACTTCACGTGGACCTCCAGCGTCCAATCGGAACTCGTCCAATTGTGCAGGGCGCCATCGATCGTGTAGCCGTCTTCGTGACCGTCCTTGACTGTCATCCCCAACAGGCCGCCCTCGGGCGACGCGGCGGCGCTGGACCAGTCAGGCCCCCAGTACTCGTCCCACCCGCGCATCAACGTGCCGTTGACGCCGGTGGATCCGCCAGAGCCCTCGTTCCCCAGAGTGTTGCCATCCGTGTTGGTGAACGGCGTGCCGTCCACGCCGTCCTCGAAGTCCCAGTGCTCGACCACGACGGCTTTCAAAGAAGCCGGCGTCAGCAGGGCTGTGCCTGCGACGATCAGCACGGCCACGAACGTGCCGCGCGAAGAAAGAAACCGATGCATGAAGCGTCTCCCACGTTGCAATGATGCCGATCCAAAACGGATGCGGGAACAGAGCTGGCCAGGGCGACCGCAGGCGACATGCGCCTGCGTCGGTCACGACTGCCAGCGGAACAACACAACGCGGCAACTACCCCCAGCATAATTTGCGCAGCTCGTTCCGCGACCCAATTGGGGCCGAAAACCCCGCTGCTGCGGAAGGCAGCAAAAGATGGTGCGCAAAGCATAAACGACCGGGCTTACACGCCTTCGCCGATCAATTTAAGGCAGATTTGTCGCACGAGCGCCGGATCGGCGTTGGGGTTCTTCTTCTTCGCCTGTCCGATCAGTGCGCCGACGGCCTGCTGTTTGCCGTCCTGGACGTCGGCCACGATTTTAGGATTCGCGGCCAGCAGTTCGCGGCACAGGTCTTCCAGCGCCGACTCGTCAACTTGCTCGATACCCAGCTTCGTGATCGCCGCATCGACGGCCGAGCCGTCGGCGAGCATCACTTCGAACGCCTCGCGAGCGCGGCTGCTGGGCAACTGGCCATCGTCGATCGCTTTGACCAGACCGGCAAGGTTCTCGGCGGATACGCCAAACTGGTCGATCGTCGACTCCTGGTCCTTGAGCACCCGCAGCACGTCCTGCGTGACCCAGTTACATGCCGCCTTGGGATCGCCCGAGCCGTCGGCCACGGCCAGATAGTAATCGACCAATGCTCGGCCCTGGTTGACCAGCACGTCGGCGTCGTACGTGCCCAGGCCGTAGTCCTCGCCCAGCCGCTCGCGCAGCGCGGCGGGCAGCTCCGGCAGCGCCTCGCGGACCGCCTGCACCTCGTCGCCCTTGGTGATCACCGGCGCCAGGTCGGGATCGGGGAAGTAGCGATAGTCGCTCGACTCTTCCTTCTCCCGCTGGGCGCGAGTCACCCCAGCGGCGTCATCCCACCCGCGGGTCTGCTTGGGCCTCGCCAAATACTTCTGCCGCGCCTTCGGGGGCTCGCTGTTTTCCTGCCACTCCTTGTATTGCCGGGCGGCTTCGTACTCAATCGCCCGCTCCACCGCGCGGAAGCTGTTGAGATTCTTGATCTCCACAATTGGCGTGGCGATGCTCTCGCCCTCGTGATCCAGGTGCAAGTTCACGTTCGCGTCGCACCGCAGCGAGCCCTCCTGCATGTTGCAGTCGGACACGCCGATGTAGGTCAGCAGCAGCTTCATCTCCTCCAAGTACGCCCGCGCCTCAGCGGCCGAGCGCATGTCGGGCTGCGAGACGATCTCCAGCAGCGGCGTCCCGGTGCGGTTCAAGTCGATCTCGCTGTCGGCCTTGCCCGCCGCTTCGTCGTGGATGCTCTTGCCGGCATCCTCTTCCAGGTGGGCGCGGATAATCCGGACCCGCTTCGGCTCGAACCGATCCTTCGCGTCGGCGATCTCCAGAAAACCGTCGTCCGACATCGGCAGATCGTATTGGCTGATCTGGTACCCCTTCGGCAGGTCGGGGTAGTAGTACTGCTTGCGGTCCCACTTGGTGAACTCGGGGATATCGCAGTTGAGCGCCACCGCTGTGCGCAAAGCCAGTTGATACGCCTGGCGGTTCATCACCGGCAGCGTCCCCGGCATGCCGATGCATACGGGACAAGTCTGCGTATTGGGCTCAGCGCCAAACTGCGTGCTGCACCGGCAGAACAGCTTGCTGTGCGTGGCCAGCTGAACGTGAACTTCCAGGCCGATAACAGTGGTGTAGGCGTTGCTCATGTGATTGGAACCGCGAAAGTCGCGACGAACGGGACGCGGATGAAGGCGGGTCGGGCGGATGTTCGCTGATCGGATCTCGTTCTCTCCGCGTTCATCCGCCCAGTCCGCGTGGCCCCGCGTTCTATTCCGATGGCGTTGCAGAGAAAGCCGGCCGGCGCTGGTGCCAGTCGGTGGCTTGTTGGTACATATGGGCGCCGCGGAGGAGGCGGGCTTCTTTCAGCGGCGGGGCGAGCAGTTGCAGGCCGATGGGCAATCCCGCGGTGTTGAAGCCGCATGGCACGCTGATGCCGGGGATGCCCGCCAGGTTGGCGCTGACCGTGTACAGGTCGACCAGGTACATCGCCAACGGGTCGTCGACCATTTCGCCCAGCTTGAACGCCGGCGCCGCGGTGACCGGACTGGCGATCAGGTCGACCTGCTCGAACGCCGCGTCGAAGTCCTGCCGGATCAACCGCCGCACTTTCAGCGCCTTCAGGTAGTAAGCGTCGTAGTAGCCGGCGCTCAGCGCGTACGTGCCCAGCATGATCCGCCGCTTCACCTCGGGACCGAACCCCTCGGCGCGGGTCTTGCGATACATGCGCACCAGCGCGGTGTCGAGCTGCGCGAGTCCCGCCTCGTCGCCGGCGTCGGAGAGCGCCTTCCGCTCGGCGGCCAACTCGGCAACCATTTTCGTCTGATCGGTCCGGTAGCCGTAGTGCACGCCGTCGTAGCGGGCCAGATTGCTGGACGCTTCGCTGGGGGCGATCACATAGTAGGTGGCCACTGCGTACTTGCTGTGCGGCAGCGAGATCTCGCGGACTTCCGCACCCAACGACTCGTACTGAGCGATGGCTGCGCGGACCGCCGATTCGACCTCGCCGTCGAGCCCAGCGCCGTAGTGCTCCTTGACCACGCCCAGTCGCAGGCCTTCCAGCGGCTTGTCGAGCGTGGCCGCGTACTGCGGCACCGGCTCCTCGAGCGAGGTGGCATCGTGCGGGTCGTGCCCGGCGATCGCCTCCAGCAGCAACGCCGCGTCGCGGACCGTGCGGGCCATCGGGCCGACCTGGTCCAAGCTGCTGGCAAAGGCGACCAGTCCGTAGCGACTCACGCGGCCATAGGTCGGCTTCAGGCCCACCACGCCGCATAGCCCGGCTGGCTGGCGGATCGAGCCGCCGGTGTCGGTGCCGACGGCCAACGGCGCCAGTCCCGCGGCGACGCACGCCGCCGAACCGCCGCTGGAGCCGCCGGGGGTCCGCCCGCGATCCCACGGGTTGCGGGTGACTTGAAACGCCGAATTCTCGGTCGAGCCGCCCATGGCGAACTCGTCCATGTTGAGCCGGCCCAGCAGCACCGCGTCGGCGGCCTTCAGCTTGGCCACGACCGTGGCGTCGTAGGGCGGATGGAACTGCTCGAGCATCCGCGACGCGCATGTCGTGGCGCCGGCGGAGTCGCACAGCACGTCTTTCACCGCGACCGGCAAACCGGCCAGCGGGCCGAGTTCCTCGCCGGCTTCCCGCTTGCGATCGACCTCAGCCGCCTGGGCCAGGGCGCCCTCGGCGTCGACGCGGAGGTAGGAGCCGATGTCGCCGTCGCGCTGCTCGATGAGCGCGAGATACTCGCGGGCCGCCTCGACCGCCGACGCCTCGCCCCGGCCAAGCGTGTCGAGAAGTTCGCTGGCGGTCAGATCGGCGAGAGACATGGGTGTCGCGTTGCAAGCGGACAGATGGGCGAAATGGCGCCGGCCGTGGCGGCCGAAACGATGAGCGATGAACGATGAACGATGACTCGCGGCAGCAGCCGATGTTCAGCGTTGACTCATCGTTTATCGTTCATAGTTCATCGCTTCGCTCGCTAGTCGCCCAGCACGGCGGGCACCAGGTAGCCGCGGCCGTTGGTGCGGGGGCCGTTGGCCAGGGCGGCTTCGCGGGGCAGGCTGGGGCGCACCTCGTCGGCGGCGAACACGTTGGCCACTTCCACCGCGTGCGCCATCGGCTCCACGCCGTCGGTGTCGACCTCGGCCAATTGATCGACATAGTCGACAATCTGCGCGAGCTGGTCGGTCATCGTCGCCAACTCGTCGTCGGTCAACTGCAGCCGCGCGAGCAGCGCGACCTTTTCGACGTCTTGGCGAGTGAGGGACATGGCGCAGCGATGAGCGGTGAACTATGAACGATGAAAGGCGAACTGGCGCTGGCCTCGGACAGACGGTTGCGTGCGACTGTCCATCGTTCCGCGCTCATCGTTCATCGTTTCGTCACTTCCCTTCGGGCACGACGAACGGCTTGAGGCGCACGACCTTGCGAATCGCGCCGGAGCGGATGCACTGGGTGCAGACGCGCATCGCCTTATTGCCCTCGGGCGTGCTGACATGCACGCGCTGCAGGTTCGGCTTGAACTGCCGGCGGGTGATGCCGGTCACCTTGGTGCCGACGCCGCCCAGATACTTCCTCTTACCGCGGATCGTGACTTGGTTGCCCATCTGGGAACCCTTGCCGCAGACTTCACACTGTCGAGCCATGGGACTGTAACCTTCGAAACTTCTATTGATATTGAGCCAGCTGATCGCGACGACCTCGTGTCGCCGCCGAAGTTGTGTTGGGCACGGCCCGCGGACCGCAGGGATTCGTCGTATCCCGCCGCAGGCAAACGGCTTAGTATACGGCCGGCGGCCGAGCATGCAACGGGGGAAACGTCCCGGCGAGCGGCGGGCGTCAGCCCGCTGGTGGCGCGTAGGTCAGGCTTTCCAGCCTGACTGGGCGGCAGCAGCCGTGCCTGAGATCTGTCGACGGGTATCGATCCTCGTTTCGGTGTCCAGAGTCAGGCTGGAAAGCCTGACCTACGTCCGTCGCAGCCCTAATCCGCGGTGATCAGGGCGATCACCTCCTCGGCCACCGCGGCGTTGGTCGCCACCGAGTTGCCCGAGTGGACCGTCGGCTCCCCCTGCCAGTCGAAGAATCGGCCCCCGGCCTCTTCGATGATTGGCTGCAACGCGGCGGCGTCCCACAGGTTCATTTCCGGGTCGATCATCACCTCGGCCCGGCCGCAGGCGACCAGCAAGTAGCCGTAGGCGTCGCCCCAGGTGCGGGCCAACCGGGTGGCCGACTCCAGCCGCTGGTAGACCTCGCGGCGGTTGATTTTGCCGAACGCTTTGACGTCGGTGGTCATGAACGCGGCGTTGGCCAGCGAGCCGACCTCCGACACGCGCGCCGGCTGCGGGTCGCCGTCGCCGACGGCCTGCCAGGCCCCGCCGCCGCGGGCGGCGTAGACGATCTCGGCGGTCGCCGGGGCGTAGATCACCCCGGCCAGCGGCTCCTCGCCCCGCATGATCGCCACCAGCGTCGTGTACAGCGGCGCTCCGGTGATAAACGACTTGGTGCCGTCGATGGGGTCGAGAATCCAGCGATAGCCGCTGGTGCCCAGCTGCTCGCCGAATTCCTCGCCCAGGATCCCGTCGTCGGGAAACTCCGCGGCGATCTGCTCCCGCAGCAGCGTTTCGGAGGCCCGATCCGCCGCCGTCACGGGGCTGCCGTCCCCCTTGCGCTCGACCGCCAGCGAGGACTGGCGGAAGTGTCGCAGCGTCTCCGCCCCGGCGGCTCGGGCGGCGACGAGGGCCAATTTCAATCGCGACTGGACTTGCGGGTCGACAGACATGGAGTTAACCCGTTTTCTGTGAGGCAGTTACGGCCAGCCCAGGCAAGTCGGGCCATTGCCGCGGCAACGCGAAAGTAGTTTAACGCCATTCCAGCAAACCGCACGCCCCCCAGTTGGTAGGCCGCGCCCCCAGCGGACGATTTCCGCACGGCTTGCCGCCGCGGCGGTCGCCGGGGGCCTGGTCTTGCAGGACCACGGCGGGACCGCCCAAATGTCCGCCAGCCCCCCGATCAGATCCGGTCGTGCCGATTGCCCGGCGTCGGTAAGTGGCGACGTAGCAACAGGATGGGGAGAGTTTTCCTTGAAGTGCCCCCGCGTCCATTTAGAATGCAGATAGCCCGGCGGCTGCGCATGCAGCTCTGCCGCTGACAACCTTTTCGTTACGGAGGACGAGCGATGAAACCGTGGATCGGGATGGCAGTGGTGTTGACGGTGGCAGCGGCCGCGTCGTGGCGGGCCGACGCCTACGTACCGGGCGCGGGGGGAGCCGGGGCGCAACTCGGCAACTCTCAACTGATTACGCACTTTCTGCCCGGCGACGGGCAGCCAACGCAACTGACGGTGGTCGACCCGACTCAGCAGGTCATCGCCGTGTACCACATCACCCGCGACACGGGTCGCATCCAACTGATGAGCGTTCGTCCGTTTCAGTGGGACTTGAAACTCGACGGACACAATGTCGACGGCTTGGAACCCAAGGCCGTCCGCAGTCAATTGCAGCGCATGCCGACGCAATGAACAGTGCTCGGCCGACACACAGGTAAGAGGCAGCAATGGAGAAATTCGTCAGCTTTGATGAGGCCGTCAAGAAGCTCGCGATCAGCAACGAGCGGCTGACCAAGCTCCGCGAGTCGGGCAAGTTGCGCGCCTACCGTGATGGCGCCAGTTGGAAGTTCCGCACCGACGAAATCGAGCGGCTGGCCAGCGAGGGCTTGCCGGACGAAGGCCCCGCAAGCGACATCAGCCTCGTTGGCGGCGACGACCTGATGGCGGCCGACGAGCTGCCCGATCTGGCGGAAGTCAAGTCGCTGGACGACGACCTCAAGCTGGCCGACGACGATCTGTCGCTGGAAGGCAGCGGGTTGGAACTCGACATGGGCGATCTGGGCGATGACGAAGCCAAGCCAGCCGACGAAGCCACGGCCGACGACGATATCAAAATGAGCCCGGACGACCTGCCGAGTTCCCTCGATTTGGAGATGGAAGACACGGTCACCGCGGACGGCCCCCCCGGCTCCGACTCGATCCTGCTGAGCGAAGAAGAATTGGGCGAAGCCGCGGCCGGCCCGCCCCCCAGCACGATCATCGGTCGGGAGGAGTTGGAAGACGCCGACCTGGAGTTGGGCTCCGACGAGAGCGGAAGCGACGTCAAGTTGGCCGGGCCCAGCAGCGGCGAATCGAACGTGCTGAACTCCGGTATTTCCGGCTCGGGGGTGCTGAACGAGTTGGAGAAGGAATCGGGCGCCACCAGCGCATTTGCTGATCTGGAAGAACTGGAGTTGGACCTCAACGCCGAGTCCAGCAAAGCGCTCGCTGAAGAGGAAGCGAAGGAGACGCTCGCGGGCATCGAACCGGCGGCCGGCGGCGAGGCAAGCGACATCCAACTGGAAGATCTCGAGTTGGACGACGACGAAGGCACCGATCCCGTTCCGCCTGCCGTGGTCGAAGCGGCCGACAAGTCCGACCAGGAAGCCGGCGGCGGCGAGTCGAACATCGAATTGGCCACGGACGAAGATTTCGTGCTGGCCGAGTCCGGCGGCAGCGACATCACGCTCGACAGCGGCGACAGCGGCATTAACCTGGTCAGCCCCGCCGACAGCGGCTTGGCGCTCGACGACATTCCGCTGGATGTCGAGGGTTCGGCCATTCTCAGCTCGTTGTCGTTGGACGACGAAGGCGACGCCGACATTTCGCTGCTGGGCAGCGACATCAGCCCCGACGCGGGCGGAGCCTCCGGGCTGGCCGAATTGGAGGCCGAGGACGATTTCAACCTGACCCCGATGGCCTCTGCGGCCGATGACGAAGGCGACAGCAGCTCGCAGGTCATCGCGTTGGACGCGGACATGGAAGGCTTGGGCGCCGAGGAAGAGCTGGGCGCCGATGCGTTCGCCGAAGTCGACGCCGAAGCGGAAATGGGCGAAGATTTTGGCGAAGAGAGCGAATTGGGCGTGGCCGCCTACGGCGGCTCCGTCGCTGCCAAACGCGAGTCCGAATACGGCATTGGCTCGATCTTGGCCCTGGGCGCCACCGCCATGCTGCTGATGATCGCCGGCATTATCATGCTCGACATGGTCCGCAATATCTGGGGCTGGCAGGAAGGGCTGACCTTGAACAGCTGGATCCTCGACGGCCTGCTGGGCATGTTCGGCTTGCGAACCAGCTAGCGCAGCTTGCTGACTCGGTTTAGATTTCACCGCATGCGACTCCTTTGTCGCTCGCACGGTGACCCCGTGCCCCCAAGAGCGGGCTGTTGAAGGGCGGCAATAATGCGTGCCACGGCTCTATGAGCCGTGCGCAGCGGAGCGATGCTCGGCAATTCACACGGCTCACAGAGCCGTGGCACGCGTCTTTCATGCGCCGGGTGCGCGGTCCAGATTACTGCCCGACAGCGCAGCGCCCTCTACCCGCGGGGCGTTCCGGGGTACAATTCGGCGATCGCGGTCCCCCCCACGACGGGCCCCCTGAACCGCTCCCCCGCGCCGCCGGCCGGCCGCAGCCGCGCGCCCATCGCTCTCACCCTCTCATGCCCAATCGACACTCTTGCCGCCGCCCTATTGCGGCGGCCGCCGCTGTTCCGTTTGTTCTCGCGACCTGCCTGCTATCGCTCACCGGCTGCGGCGACGATCCCGTTGTCGAGTCGTATGAAGTCGACCGCACCGCACCGCCTCGCCAGCCGATTGACGTGGCGGCCGAGCGGGCGCGGCTCGACCACATGTTCGCGGCGATCCTCGTGCCGCCCGACGCCAAACAAGCCTGGTTCTTCAAGTTGGTGGCCCCAGGCGATCAGGCGGCCGAGCTGCGCGACGCCGTCGAGTCGTTTCTGCAGTCGGTGCAGTTGGACAACGGCAAGCCGGCCTGGGACGCCCCCGACAATTGGCAAGAGCAGGCTGGCGACGCCAACCGCTTCGCCACCCTCCTGGTGCCCGTCGGCGATGGCGAACCGCTGGAACTGACCGTGTCGCAATTGCCGTACTCTGAGCCGCGCGGGGCGTACATCAGCGCCAACGTGAACCGCTGGCAGCGTCAGCTCGGCGAGCCGGCCCTGGGGCCCGTGCAGATTGAGAAGCTGGGCGAGACTGTCGCCACCGCCGCCGGCGACGCGACGCTGTTCGAGCTGGTCGGCACGATGCAGGCCAACCCCATGGCGTCGCCCCATGGCGCCATGGCCGGGGCCAGCGGGGCGACACCCCCGGCTCAGCCGGCTCCGACTCAACCTGCTCAGTCAGGCGAGTTGAAGTTCGACACGCCCGACGGTTGGCAGCAGGGGCGGCTCAACTCAATGCGCGTGGCCGCCTTCGACATCACCGGCGACGGCGGGGCTGCGGAGGTGACCGTGATGCCGTTCCCCAACACCCCCGGCATGCGGGACGTGACCGGCAACCTGCAGCGGTGGGCCGGCGAGGTCCAGCTGACCGGGCTGTCCGCCGAAGAATTGAAAGCCCTGGCGGTCGAGCGGACCATTGCCGGCTCCTCTGCCATGTATGCCGAGTTCCTCGGCCCCGACGGCGACCAGCCGCTGGCGACCCTGGCGGCCATGCTGCCGCGCGGCGAGCGGATCTGGTTCTTCAAGCTCAAGGGCGACCGGCCACTGGTCGAGAGCCAGCGCGAGAAGTTCGGGGCGTTTCTCGATTCCGTGAAGTTCGAGTAGGGCTCGACAGAGAGAGGAACCACGAAAGTCGCGAACATCCGCGAAATCCTGCAGGGCAGCTCGATGGCGACAAATTGGCGCCTGGCTCTGCAAACCCAGCGGAACTGCAAAATCCGAATGTGCCACTGCTGGCTTGCCCAGCAGTGCGAAGCGGGTACACGGCGCCCACTGCTGGACCAGCCAGCAGTGGCACGCACACATCGCCGTTGAAGTTCATCGACCGTCCAACTGAACCTCAAGTGGCGGCTCCGCCGACCTCGCTAAGACTTACTTTCGCGACCTTTCGCGCATTTCGCGGTTCCCTCTCAAACAACACCACTCACCGTTAAGCTCAACCCAAGCAGCTCCTCCCATGGCGACAGCCGAACTTCCTGCTGACACCCGCCCTCGCGCCCGCACGACCACCGTCGCGACGCCCACGGCCGTCTCGGTCGTGCGGCCGCTGCTCGCCGCGCTCGCTTCGCTGAAGCTGACTGTCGTGCTGCTGTCGCTATCGATCTTTCTGGTGCTGGCCGGCACGCTGGCCCAGCGGTTCTACGACGTGTGGGAGCCGGTCAACCACGTGTTCCGCTCGCTGGTGGCGTGGATCGAGTTGCGATGGTTCTTGCCGCGCACGCTGGCCGAGCCGTCGGCCAGCGTCGGCTTTCCGTTCTTCGGCGGCTGGTTGTTGGGCGGGGCGTTGACGGCGAACCTGCTCGCCGCCCACGCGATTCGGTTCAAGGTGTCCGCCCGCGGCCGGCGGCTGGTCGCCGGGCTGCTCGTGCTGATCGCCGGCGTGGCCGCCACGTGGGCGGTCATCCAGAGCGGTCTGCAGGACACGCTGCTCAGTCAGCTCTCGCCGCGGTTGGCCAACGGCCTGTGGCACGGCCTGCGCGCCCTGATCGGGGGCGCGGGGTTGGCGCTGGGCTGGGTCGTGGCAATCACCTGGCCGCAGGTCCGCGGCACCAACGCCAAGTGGCTGTGGGGCCTGGGCGCCGTGACCGCCACGCTGCTGCTGGCGCTGACGGTGACGCTGTTCGCCAATCCCGACTGGCGGCTCGACGCCTCCGGGCTGCGGATTCTTTGGCAGTTGTTCAAGGGGCTGGGCGCCGCGGCCGTGCTGCTGGCCGGCTGCTGGTTGCTATTCGCCAAGCGGGCCGGGGTGGTGCTGCTGCACGCGGGCGTGGCTCTGCTGATGGCCAGCGAACTGCACACCGGGCTGACCGCGGTCGAGTCGCAGATGCAGATCGTCGAGGGCGACACCGCCGCCTACTCCGAGGACATGCGCTCGGTCGAGCTGGCGGTTGTCGACAAATCGGACCCGCAGGTCGACCAAGTCGTGCGCGTCCCCGGTGCGCTGATCGCCGCCGCGGCGGACGCCGAGGGCGACGCCGCAGTGATCGACGACCCGCAGTTGCCCGTGAAGCTGCGCGTCGAGCGGTACCTGCCCAACTCGATCGTCCGCTGGCGCACCTCCGGCGAGGCCAGCCCCGCCGACGCAGGTTTGGGCCAATTGCGGACCGTCGACGCCGCCAAGTCGAGCGTCGGCGTCGACACCGAGCAAACGCACGACACGCCCGCCGCCTACGTCAAGCTGCTCGCCAAGGACGACGGGCAATCGCTGGGCACGTTTCTGCTGCACCCGCATTTCTACCCACAAGTGGTAGAAACGCCCGGCGGGCAGCCGTACGAAGTGGCATTGCGTTACCGCCGGCTGGAAAAGCCGTACCGCGTGCAACTGCTCAAGCTGACCGCCGAGCAGTACGTCGGCACCGACACGGCCAAGCACTACGAGTCGCTGGTGCGGCTGACCGATCCGGCGCACAACGTCGACAGAACAATTTCGATTTGGATGAACAACCCGCTGCGTTACGCCGGCGACACGCTGTACCAGAGCAACGCCACGGTGATCCCCGGCGGGCGATCGGTGACGGGTTTGCAGGTGATGACCAACAGCGGCTGGTTGGTTCCGTACCTGGCGTGCGTGATTGTGGGGGTGGGGATGTTCGCCCACTTTGCGCTCGCGATCGCGCGGTTCGTCCGCCGCCGCAACGAGGAAGCCGCCCGCGCGGAAGCTGCTGACGATGAAGACGCGGCGATCTCGCCGTTTTGGATCGACCGCTCGCTCGCCCGCGACTGGAAGCTGCCGGTGGTGTGGGTCCCCGCGCTGATCGTGTTGGTGTTTGCCAGTTGGATCGCCAGCCGGGCCCGTCCCCCGCGCGAGGACGCCACGAAGTTCCATCTGTCGCAGGCGGCCGCGCTGCCGGTGGCCGCCAACGGCCGCGTGCAACCGCTCGACACGCTGGCCCGCAACACGCTGGCGGCGATCTCCGGCAAGGAAACCTACGACGACGGGTCCACGCCCAAAGAGACCGAGCGCCTGCCCGCCATCCAGTGGCTGCTGGAAGTGGCCAGCGACAAGCGCGGCTGGCAGAAGCACCCGGTGTTCCGCATCGAGAATCTCGACGTGCTGCAGGCGTTGTCGCTGGAGCCCCGCAGCGGTTTCCGCTACAGCCTGATGGAGCTGCTGGAGGGCGAGAACGCCGAAGTCTTCGACGAGCAGGTTCGCCTCGCGCGGCAGGAACTGGCCACGGTCGGCGAGGTCGACAAACTGCAGCTCGGCCAGCGCAAGTTCCTGGAGGCGTACGACAAACTGCAGCGCGTGATCATGCTGACCGAGGTGTTTGGCGTGACAGAACTGTCAGGCTCAACCCAACAAGAAGCGATCGCCAGCCTGCAGGCCGCCAAGGAGCGGATCGTACGGCTGAACGACCGCCAACCGCCGGCCCCGCTGCCGCTGCCCCCGGCCGAGGTCGACGGCCGCTGGCAAACGCCGCTGGAGGCCGATTTCGCCGAAGTCATGCGCAAAGTCGCCCGGCAATCCGACGGGGCGCATCCCGGTTTGCCGCTGCTGACCGACGTGCTGGACGCCTACGCGGCCGGCGACGTCGCCAAATTCAACGCGGCGCTGGACGACTACCGGCAGTGGATCGAAGGCCAAGCCGCGGCCGAAGCCGAGCACGAAGCCGAACTGGCCGCCGCCGGCGAACGCGGCACCCGCAAGTTCGTCGAGCGGCTGGCCCCCGAGCGGATCGCCTGGGAAGTGACCTACAACCGCCTGAATCTGTTCGCGGTCTGCAAGGCGCTATATATCGTCGCCTTCCTGCTGGCGTGCGCCGCGTGGCTAGGGTGGACGGAGGGTTTCAACCGCTCGGCCAATTGGCTGCTGTGGCTGACCTTCACGCTGCACACCGCGGCGATTGTGGCGCGGATCTACATCTCCGGCCGCCCGCCGGTGACGAACCTGTATTCCTCGGCCGTGTTCATCGGCTGGGGGGCCGTGCTGTTCGCGCTGGTGTTTGAAATCGTCTACCGCAACGGCATCGGCAACCTGCTCGCTGCGGCGATCGGGTTCCCCTCGCTGGTCGTGGCCAGCAACCTGGCCGTGGGCGACACGTTCACCGTCATGCAGGCCGTGCTCGATACCCAGTTCTGGCTGGCCACCCACGTGGTCTGCATCTCGCTGGGATACACGACCACGTTCGTGGCCGGTTTCCTGGGGATCATTTGGCTCGTGCTGGGCTGGCTGACGCACGTGCTGAGCGATCGGGACCAGAAGAACGTCACCCGCATGATTTACGGCACGCTGTGCTTTGCGATCTTCTTCAGCTTTGTCGGAACAGTGCTGGGCGGGCTGTGGGCCGACGATTCGTGGGGCCGGTTCTGGGGTTGGGACCCCAAAGAGAACGGCGCCCTGATGATCGTGCTGTGGAACGCCGTGGTCCTGCACGCCCGCTGGGGCAAGCTGGTCGGCCTGCGGGGACTCGCCGTGCTGGCCGTATTCGGCAACGTGGTGACCGCCTGGTCGTGGTTCGGCGTCAACCAACTGGGCGTCGGCCTGCACAGCTACGGATTCACCTCCGGGATCACCATCGCGCTGATTGGGTTCGCCGCCAGCCAACTGGCGCTGATGGCCGCCGCGGCGCTGCCGCAACGGCGCCCATCACCGGCCGCGGTCTAGCCAGCGGAACCGAGTGCCACGGCTCTGTGAACCGTGGGAAGCGCCAAACACTTCCCCGCTGCGCACGGCTCACAGAGCCGTGGACACATTTCTTGCTAGAACAGCCGTGCGCGCAAATCTTGCACTTGCAGGTCGCTCAGCCCGGCGCTGGCCGGCAGGTCGCTCGTGTCAAAGGCCGCCGGCGACAGGAAGATCTCGGCCGGGTGGTCGAACTTGCGGGCCGAAGCCAGCTGCCGCAGCGAACGTTGCGTAATCACCGGCAAGTCGTGAGCCAGACACAACTCGCGAAACAGTTTCTCGGGGTCGTCGCATCGCACGGACATGTCGTTGCGCTTGCGATTCTGCGCGACGATCACGGCAATCAGCCCGCCGATGGCGGCCAAGATGCCCATGACGACGAACACCGTCGCGTCGCCGCTCCGCGCGCCGGGACGAAACCCATCGCCCAACCGCGACCACTTCGACATCTGTGCCAACAGAGCCATCGCCACGGCGCCATTCATGGCAAGTCCTCCTCGGTCTCGACAATCGCCTGCGTGCCCGCAATTTCCGCTTCGACGCCCAGCACCGCCAGCGACGCTTGCGCGGCCCGTTGCACGCTGACCGCCCGATCGCCCAGCGACGCCAACAGCGCGTCGCGGACGTCATTGCCCGTGCAGACCCGCAGCGCCTCGGCCGCGGCCGAGCGGACCAGGTGATCGTTGTCGGTGAGCCGCTCGACCAGCGCGTCGGCGACCTTGGGGGCGAGGTCCAGCAGTTCCACGATTTCCAGCGCCCGCAGTCGCGCGTGACGCGACGGCGACTCCAGATCGCGGCGCAGGTGCGTTTCGACCTCGGGGTCGATTTCCACGGCCAGCTTGCCGGCCGTTTCGCGCGTGCCCTCGTCCAGGCCGTCGTACCGCAGCAGGAAGTTCTCGAAGTTGAACTCGGTGAGCCCCTCGCGCGCCGCGGCGGCGACCTCGGGGTGCTCGCTCTTGGCCAGTTCCACCAACTTCGACATCGCCCCGGGGATGTGCCGATCGCGCAACTGCCGAGCGGCCGCGGCTTGCACCTCGGGGTGCTCATCCTGCACGGCTTGCAGCACGAGCCTATTGGCCTGATCGCCCGCGGTCCCCGCCAGCAACCGGCACGCGGCCAGGCGGCCTTCCAGGGCTCCGTCAGTCAGCAACGTCTCGGCGGTCAGCAGCTTGTGCGCCTGATCGACGCCGCTGTGAGTGAGCAACCGCATCGCGGCGGCCTGCTGCTTCGGCTCCAGTTCCAGGATCTCGTCCGACCGCTCCAGAAACGCAAACGACTGCACGCGCGACAGATTCTTTCGCAGCGTGGCGCTGGGCGTTTCCAACTCCAGGCTCAACAAGGCGTTGACGAACGCTTCGTCCTCGCGATGGCTCACCACGCCCAACACGCTGGCGGGAACGTCGCCGCCGTGCAGCAGATCGCCAATCAGGTGGACGATGCCGGGCGACTCGCTCTCGGTCAAGGCGTGCATCACCGCCCCGTAACAGGGATGGTGCGGAGCGTCGATCATCTGCATCAGCAGCGAGCTATGCGGACCGGCCAGCGAGACGAACGCTTCGACGATCCCGTCTCGTTTGTGCGTGCGATACCGTTCGACCGATCGTTCCAAGCTCTCCAGCGCCGCGCGAGCGATGACGTTGGGATCGCGCCGCTCGTGGGCGTCGCGACCGCCGCACATCAGATGGCTCAGATGCGAGACCAACTGGCCGGTCAGCATCAGCGCGGGTTCGGCCTTACGAAAGTTCTTCTGCTCGGCAATGTTGACCAGCGTCGGCAGCACGTCGAATTCGCTGAAGGCCAGGGCGAATTCGTACGCGTTGTTGACCAGCCGCTGATCGTTGTCCATCAGTGCGGCCCGTAGCGCGCCGCCCATGCGGCCGCGGCCGGGCCGCAGCAATTCCAGTTGCCGCGGCGTCAGCTCGTGCCAGCGTCGCAGCACGGCGAGGTGTCCTGGTTTGCTTCGCCGGGCCACAAGCGCTGACAAACATCCCTCGAACACCACCGGTTCTTTCGAATCCAGACCGCGCATGAGCACCTCCGTGGCCGCTTCGTTGCGACTCTTGGCCAAGGTGGCGAAGGTGGTTTTCAGGGCGGTCGACACGGCAGATGTTCCAACGGCAAGCTGCCGCAGGCGCGCTGTCGCAGCTCGACTGCGAACGCCCGCGGTACATCACGCATGATTTGGGGAGTCGGCCGCGCCGCCGCGCAAAGCGCAACGCCATGGCCCGACTCCGTGCTAGGCAAACGTAGGACGCAATTTGCGCATGACCGGGGCGAGGGGGCGCCGGTTGCCAGTATTCCGCGTGCCGCGGGCGCGCATCCCCCGCGGTCGGGGCGCCCCAGCCGACACAATCGCTGCAAACCGGCCCGCGGGCGAGTTGCCAACTCGCCGCGGCTGCGAGAGACTAATGGGCAGCAGGCGCCCGCTCGGCGCCGCCTTTCGCGTGCCCTCCCCCCTCGTCCCGCCATGTCCGACATCCCGCCAGCCCGCCCCGTCGCCGCGACGTTCGAAAACGAATTCCTGCCCGTGCGGGCCAAACTGCTGGAGGTGGCCGCCGCGCTCGATCGGCTCGATCGCGGCGCCGGCGAGCTGGACGAGGCCGCCGCTGCGCGACGTGCCCTGCTGGTCGACGCCGTGCAGTTGCTGGCCCAATCGTGCGACGCGACGCACACCGACCGCGCCGAACGCCTGCAACTGCTATTCAGCCGCGCTTACGACGCCGATTGGCGGCAAGCGTTCGAGGTGTAAATTCGACGCGTCGCGTGACTGGCCGCCGGGCGGCGACCGCTAAGGCCCATACCCGCGCGGATTTCCTGCCTACCGCCTCCTCCCTACCGCCTACCGACTCCGATGAACTACATCGACCCCCACATCCACATGGTCTCGCGGACCACCGACGACTACGAAACGCTGGCCAAGATGGGCTGCGTCGCGGTCAGCGAACCGGCGTTCTGGGCCGGCTACGATCGCGGCAGCGTGGAGGGCTTTCGCGACTACTTCGAGCAACTCACCGCGTTTGAGCCGAAGCGCGCCGGCTGGTACGGCGTGCAGCACTTCACGTGGCTGTGCATCAACGCCAAGGAGGCGGAAAACGTCGCGCTATCCCGCGAGGTGATCGCCATGATCCCCGAGTTCCTGGACCGCCCCGGCGTGCTGGGCATCGGCGAGATCGGGCTCAACAAGAACACCCGCAACGAAGCGACCGTCTTTTTGGAGCATGTCGAACTGGCGCTGAAGACGGGCGAACAACTGCTGATTCACACGCCGCACTTGGAAGACAAGCACCAGGGCACGCGGATGATCATCGACATGCTCGCCGGCGACGCCCGCGTCGACCGCCGCCGCGTGCTGATCGACCATGTCGAAGAACACACGGTGCGTCCGGTGCTGGAAGCGGGTTTCTGGGCCGGCATGACCCTGTACCCGGTCAGCAAATGCACCCCGGCCCGCGCCGTGGACATCGTCGAAATGTACGGCCCCGAGCGGCTGCTGGTGAACAGTGCGGGGGATTGGGGCCCGTCCAAACCGACCGCCGTGCCGGACTTTATCCTGGAAATGCGGCGCCGCGGGCACGACGAAGCGTTGATCCGCCGGGTGGTGTACGACAACCCGCTGACGTTTTTCCGACAAAGCCGCGGCTTCCGTTTCACGCCCCGCTGAGCGGCCCCCGCGCCGCCGGTTTGCGGGCAAGGCAGGCCGCCGGACAACGAAATACTGGCAGAGCACCCTCCAGCGCGTCGCCACAGACGCCTGTCGTTGGCGCCGCAGGTCGGGGCACACCGGAGCGCTCCGCACGCAGGTGCGGCGGCGGCTCCTGCTTTTCATCGCGAGGAGGACGAAATGACCGCCGAATTGCTGTCCAGTTGGCTCGGCTGGAGCACGCTGATCAACGTGGCAATTCTTGCAGCCTGGTTTGCGTTTTTCACGCTGGGTCACGACCTGATGTACCGCCTGCACGCCCAGATGTTTCGCATGTCGGTGGAAACGTTCGACGCGATTCACTACGGCGCGATGGCCGCCTACAAACTGGGCATCATCCTGCTGAATCTGACGCCCTACGTAGCGCTGTACCTGGCCCAGCAGTGACGCGCCCGTCGGGGCATCCCAAGGAACACAATCGTGCCCTTCGTCGGCCGCCTGTTCTCGATCAACCCGCGTCTGAAGGTTCGCGGCGGCAACCTCGTGGCGACGACCGCGTGGCGGGTGCGAGTGCTCACGCTGGACGCGTGGAAGCGCACCGTGACCGTCGACGCCGTCCAGCGCGAAATTAAAATCGAACGCCGCGCACTTTGGCTGTTTCGCAAGGTGCGCCGCTTTCGCTTCGATTGGATCGAGGGCGTCGCCTACGGCTATCGCGACCTCACGCCCCTGGCCTTCCTGCAATGGGCCCACGACTCGCTGGAGCTGTTCACGGCGCGGCTGCAGCTGATCGGCGACGAAGACCAGGTGCACCTGTTCCACTTCTTCGGCGAGGGGACGTTCGTCAACGACAGCCCCTTCCCGGACTGGATGATGTGGAGCGACTTTGCCTACGACGCCACGGGCACCCAGGACCGCGACTCGCGGCAGTTCATCGACGCGTTGAGCCGCGCCATCGGCGCCCCCGTCGTGCCGCTGCGGCCATAGTCTGCCAACTCCGAGCGACCGCGACGCCGGCGGCCGCCCAGAAGCCACTTTGGCTGCAACTCGACCACCTCCGCCAGCCTGGTGCGGCTCGATCGGGCGAATCTGACGCCGATTGCTGAGCCCCCCAACCGTTCGCAATCGGCATAGCTGTTGCTGCTCCATGCCCGTGCCGGTCAATCGCGGACAGCCGTTCCACGGTGCGGCTCAAGAAGGACCACGCGCACAACGACCATGAACAGGCCGCAACTTGTCATCTGGAACTCATCGGCCGGCCGCGCCGAGGCAGCCGCCGAGATTCGTCGGGCGTTGGAGGCGGACCCCGACGTGCGGATTCACGGCCCCGACTCCGCCGCCGACGCCCAGCGCGCGGTGCAGCAGTTCTGCGATGACGGCGGCCGCTGCGTGGTCGCCGCGGGCGGCGACGGCACGATCAACTCGGTCATCAACGGCATCCCTTGCGACGGCTCGGTCGAACTGGGCGTTCTGCCGCTGGGCACCGCGAACGACTGTTGCGAGTCGCTCGCCATCCCCGGCAATCTGCAGGCCGCCTTCGACGTGTTGCGAGCGGCGCGCACGGCGCCGGTCGATCTGGCCGAGGCATCGAGTGACGAGCTCACGCACCGGTTCGCCAACATCGCCACCGGCGGTAACAGCCAGCGCGTCACCGAGGCGGTCGAGGACGAGGTGAAACAACGCTGGGGCGCGTTGGCCTACGTCCGCACGGCGGCGCCCATGCTGGCCGACCTGCGCACGTACCACGTCGCGATCTCGTTCGACGGGGAGCCGCCCGAGCCGTTTGACGCGTGGAACGTCGTGGTGGCCAACGGCCGCACCTCCGCGGGGCGCGTCCGCGTGGCGCCCCGCGCGACATTGGACGACGGCTTGCTCGACGTAATCGTGATCCGCGCCGGCGCCGTGGGCGACCTGGTGGAACTGACCGCCCGCTACTTCCTGGAAGACTACAGCCAGAGCGATCGCGTCGTCTATCGGCAGGCCAAGACCGTGTGCGTCACATCCGACCCGCCGGTCGATTTTTCGATGGACGGCGACCTGATTGAACAACAACCGGCGTCGTTTCGCGTGCTGCCAGGGGCGGTGCGGGCAATCGTGGGCCCCGAGTACGGCGCCGCCGCATCGTGAGCAATGCCCCGCAACAGAGTGGAAGCGCTTCGGACTCAAATCCCAAACTGCCGCAGCACGATGTCGGCCACGTCAATGTCGGCGGTTTCGCGCTCGACGAACACGCCCCGCTGGCTGCTCAGCAGCACAGTCCGCTGCGACGGGTCGAGCGCCGGGGCGCCGTGGCTTCCCCGCACCAGCGTCGCATCGAGCGAGATACCCCGCGTCGCCGGGTCGAAATGCATCTCGGCCGGGTCGTACCCCGGCTTGCGATGGATATCAACCGTGCGGGCGAATGTCGGCGCGTCGGCGTCGTCCTCCCACCAATAATACGCCTGCCAACTGCTCGGCTCGCTGATCGCGACCAAATCGCCGCTGCGGGGGTGGTTCAGGTCGTACTGGGGGGCCTCGGCGGGGACGACCACCTCGGCAATCCCCGGCAACTCGCGCAGCACCTCGGCCGCCTTGCGAATCGTCGCGGCGTCGCGTTCGCGCACGAACACGTGCGAGAATTGGTGATCGACCAACGCCCAGGCGGGGCTGTTGGCGTAATCGATGACTCGCCCGGCGGGCGTGTCCTGCAATTGCACAAGGCCCGCTGCCGCCAGCGCGCGGTTGGGATAACTCACATGGTCGACCGGCGTGATCGCGTACTCGCCCGCGACCAGCCACAACGGCTCCGCGTCGCCATAGGCTGTGTGAATCCCGTCGGCCAGCCGGCCGATCTGCTCGTCCAATTCGGCGACCGCGGCGGTCGCCTCAGCACTGTCGGGCCCCAGTTTCTGCGCGGCGTAATCCAAGTGCGGCAGATAGATGTAAAGCAGGTTCGGCTGCCACCGCACGCCGGCTCGAATCGCGGAGTCGACGATCCACGTCGTGCCCTTGATGTTGGCCAACGGTCCCCAGAAGTGCTGCAACGGGAACGGCCCCAACTCCTCCAGCAGCTCCGCATAAAACCCATCGGGCCGCGTGTAGCACCACATGCTCTCGGTGCCGTCGGGGTTGTGAATCGGCGCCGGCAGGCAAATGTAGTCCGCGCCGCACTCCTTGGTATGCAGCGGGAACCACGCGGCGCTGGTCAGCGCCGGGTCGTGCCGCTTCATCAAGTCCCACAACTGCGGCCGCCCGATGCAGGAGGCCGGCGAGGTCCACATTTCGACTTCGCCCGTTTCGCGCCAGAAGAAACCGTTGGCGACCACGCCGTGCTCGCTGGGCGGCATGCCGGTGGTCAGGTTCGCCTGCACGCAGCAGGTGACCGCGGGAAACGTCGGCGCCAGCTCCGTACAGTCCCCCCCGGAGGTCAGCGCCGACAACCGCGGCATCGCCGCCAAATCGCGCTGCCGCAATCCGGGAATCGACAACAAAATCACATGATCGGACATGAACAGAATCACCAAGCAGGACGAACACGGAACCGACGACAGTTCACTTAATTGTCCAGAAATCCCGCTGGCGATCTATCCGTGGGTCACCGCCATAGGCGACGCGGACGCGGGACGAATAGAACGCAGATTCGCGCGGGTGGAGCGGGTTGCCGCGGAGCGAAATCGACTGAGCGGTCGTCGATCAACCACCTGGAGAGCAGGCCGGCTACCGTTCGTCCGCGCATATCCGCCCAACCCGCGGCTATCCGCGTTCTATTCAACCGGCAAATGGTCATCGTGGATCGCCAGCGGCGATCAACGGCGCCAGCACGCTCGCCGCGTGCGCGACCGCCGTGGGCGCCACGTGGCTGTGGCGGCTCAATTCCACATGGACGCCGCCCGCGTAGCCGACCTCCCCCAGCGCGGCGATGATCGGCGGGAACTCCATCTCGCCCTCGCCAAACAGCAGGTGCTCGTGCACTCCGCCGCGCATGTCCTCGATATGCACGTTGACGATCCGCTCGCCCCAGCGGCGAATCACAGCGGCGATCGGCGTCTCGCCCAGGCAGTGCAGGTGCCCCACGTCGAGCGTCAACTGCAGACGCGGCGAATCAAGCCGCCGGTCCAGTTCCGCGAACCGCTCCATGCGGTCGACGAACATGCCCGGCTCGGGCTCGAACCCGAGAGTCACCTCGCGGCGCTCGGCATACTGCAGCACGCGGCCGAGCCCCTCCTCCAACCGCCGCCAGCCGTCCGCTTCGCTCACGCCGGCCGATAGCGCGCCGGACCACAGCGACACGCATTCGCTCCCCAGCGCCGCGGCCGCGTCGATCGCGCGGCGAAGAAATTCGACCCGATGCGGCCGGCCCTCGCTGCGCGTCGACATGAGCGTCGGGTGATGCTTGCGCCGCGGGTCCAGCAGGAACCGAGCGCCGGTTTCCACGACCGAACGCATTTCGTGCTGTCGCAGCAACTCGCCCGCGCGCCGCAGCTCGTCGGCATGATCGAGTGCGTACGGATTGAGCAAATGGTGATCGAGCGTCAGCGCGACGCTGCGGTAACCATGCTCCGCCAACAACTCCAGCGCTGCCGGCAGGCTGTGGTGCGCGAGTCCATTGGTGTTGTAGCCGAGAAGCATGAGCGAGTGGGCGGTCGGCAGCAGGCAGATTGCAGCGTCCGGGACGGCGCGGCTTCTGCCCAGCCGCGAGGTCTCGTAGCATGGCCGCTCCGGCCGTGCGTCCTTCAGGCAGAGCGCTTCGCACGGCCGGAGCGGCCATGCTACCGGCTCGGCAGGCGCCTTGCCCACCCGAGCTGATCGCTGATCGCTGAAAGCTGACAGCTCGGTCAATTATGTCATCGGCGCCCGCCGCGCGGCAACGACGCACGGCACGAGCAGCGTGAGCACGACCACTGCCGCCCCCCACCCGGCCGCCGCGGCCGCGGCCAGTGCGTCCAGCACGATGAATCCCCGCAACAGCGACACAATCACCGTGATCCGCTCGCGGCGGCCGTTGTGGGCGTAGTCCCACCCCGCCGCGACCGCGGCGAACGTGACCGACAGCAGCGTCCCCCACGCCCACCGCGGCACGGCCAGCGCGTAGTCGTTCACGATCGACAACATGGCAACCACCGCCGCCAACCAGCACGCCGCGGCCAGCACGAACGGCCGCCGGGCGGCCGCCGCGGCGTCGGTCGCCGCTTCGTCGCGGGCCAGGTAGCTCAACCCCACGGTGTAGGCGCCCACCGCGGCGGCGTACTTCCACGCGGCCAGCTCCGCGGCCAGATTCGCGGCGCCGCTGGCCCCCAGCAACACGCACAGCAGCCGGCACCACCCCATCGCCCACGGCCCCGCGGACGTATGCTTCAAGCCGCCGTCGTACATCACGATCATCAGCGCCAGGCACCCGCCGACGACCACCGGCGCGATACGCGCGCTGCTCGTCGCGGCGCCGACCGCGGCAATCACCCCGCCGGCCATGAGCAGCCAGCCGCCGGCGAACGCCGCTTGCCGAGTAATGCGCCCTGACGGGATCGGCCGCTCGGGTCGCTCCTGCGCGTCGACGTCCGCATCAAACGCGTCGTTCAGCGCCATCCCCGCCGCATACAGCAGCGCCGCTGCCAGGCCCAGCCACACCAACTCGCCCGCCGGCGCCCAGTCGCGATGCACCAGCAAGAAGCCCGCCGCGATGTTACTCACAGCAGTAAACACGTTCCCCAAGCGCAGCAATTGCCGCCAGGCAAGCAGACGGGCGGCAAGATCAGAGGGGGGCTCCATGAAACTTGCTGTGGTGTGGAAGTGCACTGAGAGTTGGGTGCCATGGCCACGCCGGTCCGCCGGCGTGGCTATGCCGACTCAGACTTGGATTCACATGCCCATCTCGGCGGACCTCGGTGGGCATGGCGCCCGCAGCGACAGAAGTTAAATCAGCACAGCGAGTTTCGCATCGAGAAACTCCTTCGCCTCGCGCGCCGCGGCATCGGGGGCGTCGCCGTACGGGTACAACTCGACCGTCAGCCAACCGTCGAAGCCCGTCTGCTGAATCGCCGCCAGCGTGGCGTCGAAGTCAATGGCCCCGTGGCCGGGGATCAGGTGCTGATGCACGCGCGTCGCGGCGATGTCTTCCAGGTGATAATGCACGGTGTGCTCGGCCATCTGCGCGACCCAATCCTGCGGATCCTCGCCAACGCAGTACGCATGCCCCACGTCAAAGTTCAGCCCCACGCGCGGCGAATCGAGCCGCGCGACGAACGCCAGATACTCGTCGAACCGCTCAATCAGCAACTCGGGCTCCGGTTCGATCAACAGCCCGACGCCCAGCGACTCGGCCACGTCCAAACAGGGCATCAACTCGTCGTAAAAGATGTCGGCCGCGTCGGCGCGGGTTTGTCCCTCGGCCAGATGCCCGCCCGGCTCGGTCGTGATGTGCGGCGCCCCCAGGTCGGCGGCCAACTGCAGCGATCGCTTGGTGTGCTCACGGCGAATCGCCCGATAGTGCGGGTCGGGATCGGTCCAGCCCGGGTGCCAGTACGGCTGTCGCGGGTCGGCCACGGCATTCATCATGAACGCGTTGATGTTCGAGATGGTCAGCCCCGCCTCGTCAAGCGCCGTGCGGATCGCATCGACGCGCTCGGGGAGCAACCCCGCCGGCCAGGCGTGCGGCACGTCGGCCAGCAGTTCGATGCCGCGGTAGCCGATGCCCGCGATCCGGCGGATTGTCTCTTCGATCGAGAAACTGAGGTATGCGTTGGAGCTGAAAGCAAGTTGCATGCGAAGCGCGCGGCAAGCGGTGCGGGGTCACGGGATGGGGCGAAACCGCACATTGTACCGCGAGACGCCGCCGCTGTAGAGCAGTCGAGTTTGCGCTGGACGCCGCCGCAAGAAACTCAACACGCAGACTATTTCGCCGCGGAGCTTGCGCCGCGCCCCCGCCGCAAGCGGCGGGGCTAAATGGCGATTGGCCGGATCACGCAACCCGCTCGGCGATGATCGCCAACTCGCGCCGGCCGATGCGGGTGAGCACCACGACCGCCGCGTTGTCGCCGCGGATTTTCAACCGCCGCCGGAACGCGGTCGGATCCTGCTTCACGCCGCGCACTTTCACTTCCACGCTTCCGATGCTGCGCGCATTGAGCGCATCGATGATCTTCGCCGGGCGCAACGGCAGCGTTTCGACCACGACAAACGTCGTGAGCAGCGGCGACGACGGCGGCGCGTCGCCGGTCAGATACACGCCCCCCGCGCCCAACGTCGCCAGTTGCGCCTCGTTGGCGATTGATCCGACCAATTCCGCCGCAATCACCGCGGGGTCGGGCTCCACGACATACGGTCCCGGCTCCTCGGCAACGCTCCCGGCGTCGACCGGCGCGGCGCTAAATGTGACCGCATCGCACGCGAAGCCATCGCCAGCGACCGCCGTGATGCGCGTCGCGCGGCGGACGCCCGGCTCGACGCCTCGGCGCAAGTTGCCGAACCACGCCACCAGTTGTTTGCACTCGCGTTCGCGGCTGATCCACTCCCACTCGGCCGCATCGCTCCACGCGCCCCACGGCCGAGTCGCGGGGGCCAGCTTCACGGCGCCGTGCGGGCAGTCGGCCAACCACCGGTCGATGGCCTCGGGACGCGGCGAGTGCAATTCGGGCGTGGTCGTGCGGCGGCCGTCGCGCCGGCGATCGGGATCGACGTGCCACGCTTCATCGGCGGCCGGCGCGGCATCGGCAACGTCGGCGCATTGCACGGAGCAATCCACCGCGGTCTGGGGGCTCGCTGTGCTCGTCCCCAGCACTCCGGCATTCGAATTTCGCCACGCGTTAAGGTTCGCTTGCGCAAATCGCGCGGCCACCTCGTCACAATCCCACCCGGTCGTCGGCACGCGGCTGGCGAGCGCCATCAGGTCGCCCCCCATGCCGCAGCAAAAGTCATGCACGTGCGCCGCACCACCGGCGGATGCGAAACGGTCCGCCTTGTACGCGGCGATCCAGCCGTCGGTCGCTTGCTGCCACTGTTTGGTCGTGCCGAACAACTGCGGGGCGAGGTCGCCGAACTTGGCGGCGCCGCGGATGCGCTGCTCGACCAACTCGACAATCGCCGCGGCCCGGTCCGGGCCCAACGTCTGCCGCAGCGCGGTCAGCCGCGCCAGCAGCGGGCGGTCGTCCACCGCCGCAGCAGCGAGATACTGGGCCGCCGCCGGGCTCGCGAGCCACAAGTAATCGTCAGCAGTTGGCATATCTTTTATTGAACCACAACAAACAGGTCCGACAATGCCCGCCGCCCGCGAACCGTCGCATGGCGCGGGTTCTGCCGATGCGACCGGAAGCACGGGTTGGCGGCGTCGCGTAACGCCGCCGGTCGGCTTCCGTCAATCTACACGACGGCGCCCGCGGCAGCCGATGACGATCCAAGAGCCGCTGCGCTGCGGCCCTGCGCACCTCCCCGCAAACTCCCCGCGATCCCCATGCTCCCCCGATCCGTCGCCGTGCCGTCGCTGCTGGCCGCGTCGGTTGCCGTACCGTACGTCGCCACCAACGCACCGCAGTGGGCCGAGCAGGTCCAACTGCCGTCGGCCGCGTCGCCGGCGCAACCCACGCAGGCGCCGCCGCTGCTGGATGCCGCCGGCAATCCGCAATTGCGACCGCTGCCGCAGTTGGCGCCCCCCGAGGCGCCGGGCTCCGAGATCATCCCGGTCTCCACGCCGCTGGAGGGCTACCCGACCTACGCCGTGCAAGACGTGTTCCGCATGGACGTGACCAAGGAGTGGGTCTATCAGCACTGGCCGCGCAAGTCGACGTCGCTGGCCGAGTTGGGGCTGTTCGGCGTGCGCGTGCCGCTGGTCACCGGGCCGCAGTTGCACGACCTGGCCGGGGCGCTGACGTACTATTTCGGCCCCACGGGGCGCGTTGAGCGGATCTCGTTCCGCGGTCGCACCGGCGACACGACGCAAATCGTGATGCTGGTGCAGCAGCGGTTCGGGCTGAAATGGCAACAGACGCTCACGCCCGCCGAGCAACTGCTGCAATACCGCAACGGCGACGACGTGCTCAGCGAGTTGCGGACCCGCCCCGCTCCCGTGCTGTGGGAAAGCGCGCCGCACGACAGTTTCACGGTGGAGTTGGAGTTGCAGCAACCCGACACGGCTCGCCCGCTGGTTCCGCCTAAGCCGACGCAGCCGACCGCCAAGCCCGGGCAGGCCGCCACCCCCGCGCCGCCCGAACAAGTCGCCGCCGCTGAGCAGGCGGCCGCTCCCCCCGAAGCCGAAGCAGCCGCCGAGGCCGCCGACGAACAGGACGACGCCAGCGGTTGGCGGGCCTTCTTCCCCCGCAGCCGCGTTCCCAAGAACCAACTCGACGATCTGAACAAGCCGCGGCAATTGTGGTAGAGCCGGCCGCGGGCGCTCGGTTATCTTGCCCGCATGGACTCTTCCTCCTCGCCGGTCGTCGGCCCGTGCCCTGCGCAGTTGCTCAAGCCAGCGCTGCGCGCGTTGCATGACGGGCTGACGAAGACCGAGCGCCCCGCCTTGGTCCAGGCGTTGGACAACGCGGGCCCCGACGACTTTGCCGGCCTGATCGTGGCGCGCCAACACGAAGAGATTCTGGCCGCATGCTGGGTGCAACCAACCGCCGGCAACGGCGCGACGGTCTGGGCGCCCTGCGGCGAGACGCAGCATGCCGCCGAAGTCCTGGCCGGCGCGGCCAGTTACGTCGACCAGCGCGGCATCGGCATTGCCCAGGCGCTGATTGACGTCGATGACGACGCGACCGGCGCGGCGCTCGCAGCCGCAGGGTTTCCGCAACTGGCCGAGTTGGCGTATCTGTTCGCGGCGGCCGAGCGGCGCACCAGCGACGCCGGCGCGAGTTTGACGTTTCACGGCAGCGCAGGCGACGATCTGCCGCGGTTGGCAGCGCTGCTGGCGCAAACTTACGACGGTTCCCAGGACGTGCCCGGATTGGAAAACGCCCGCTCGATCGACGACGCACTGGCCGGCTACCGCGCGCAAGGCACGCACATTCCCGAGCATTGGTACCTCGTGCAGTGCAAGGGCGTCGACGCCGCCGCGTTGCTGTTGGCCGCGCACCCGGCGGTGGAGAATTGGGAATTGGTTTACATCGGCGTCGCGGCGCAATTCCGCGGCCGCGGATTGGGCCGACGCATCGTCGACTTTGCGGTCACGGCGACTCATGCCGCCGGCGCCGAACGTTTGGTGTTAGCGGTCGACGCGGGCAACGCACCCGCGCTGGCAATGTACGCAAACTGCGGGTTCATCGAGTGGGATCGTCGCTGCGTGTACGCCCGTCTACGTGGGAAGCGCGCAAGCAATCATGGTCACGCCAGTTAGCGCCGCGGCGCACTGTTTTCGCACCCGCGCCGGCGCGCTCATCTGTGCCGAACGTGCGCGTTTCGCGCTGCGAGCCGCCGCAATTCTCGGGGTCGCGCGCAGTGGCGTTCACGACGACACGTTATCCACCGCGACGATGAAGAATTCGCAAAGAATTTTTGAACAAACGGCATCGACAACACCGCCGTTTTCTCGGGGAACTCGCCCGCCGCGGCGCGGGACAGATTCGCCGAACGCGTCAAGTGCTTTCAGCGCGATGCTAGCACGCTAGAATCGGCCCCACGAGTGACAACGGGCAGCGCTCCCACTGACCGTGGCGCCGATGACGACGGCCCCCAGGTGCGAGCGGCTTCTTCTACGGAATCTTCGGACGCGCTCCAGCGACAAACGCGCACAGTTTTCGCGCCGGCAAGCAAGCCAGCGCAGGACCGGCGCGGTCGCGGTGCGCCTGGCAAACGAGCAGGACGTGTTCAAGGACGATTCGGACAGGCTGTCCGCATTGCGCGATCATCTCCGCGATCGCTTGGGCGCGGAGCGATTTGATCTCTGGCTGGGCCCCCCCGCCGAGATGGAGTTGAATGCCGGCGTCCTGCACGTACACTGTGCGTCACGCGCCGAGGTGCAGTGGATCCGCCGCAAACTGCTGACCGAACTGTCGGCCCGGTGCAGCGAGTTTCTGGGCGCCAACGTGGAAGTGAGTTTGCACGTGAAGCGGGCGCCCGCCCCCACCGCCGCACAGCTCAAAGCCACCGCCTGCGAGCCGGCGCAGGTGCAACCGTTGCTGACCGACGCGCCGCGCAATCGTCGCCCCGCTTGCCAGAGTGACGTCAACGGCGCGTGCCACGCGACCGCGTCGCCCTCGGCCTTGCCTCCCCGGCCGCCGCGCAAGGACCGCTGGACCTTCGGCACGTTCGTCGCCGGGGCCGGCAATCGGCTGGCGCTGCACACCGCCGCCGAAACGGCCGCCCACCCGGGTCGCTACTCGCCGCTGCTGCTGTTCGGCCCCGCCGGCACGGGCAAGACCCACCTGCTGGAAGCGATTGCCCACGACGCCCGTCGCCGCGGCGCGGTGCGCGGCGGCGCGCTGTTTGCCACGGCCGAGCAGTTCACCGCGCAGTTCCTCGACGCGCTCGAGCGGCGCATGCTGCCCAGCTTCCGCGACAAGTTCCGCAGCCTGGGCATGTTGCTCGTGGACGACGTGCAGTTCTTTGCCGGCAAGCGGGCCACGCTGGAAGAGCTGCTGCATACGATCGATTCGCTCGCCCGCCGCGACGCCCAAGTCGTGCTCGCCAGCGACCGCGCGCCGGCCGAGCTGCAGTCGGTCAGCAGCGAGTTGACCGCCCGCCTGGGCGCCGGTTTGGCCGTGCAACTCGATCCGCCCGATTACTCCACCCGGTTGGGCGTGGTCCGCGGCATCGCGCAACGGTTGGAGCTGAACATCGACGACAACGTGCTGCAACTCGTCGCTCAGCAAGTCGTCGGCAGCGCACGGCTGCTGGGCGGCGCCATCAACCGGCTGGTCGCCGCCAGCATGGCCCGCTCCACCGCGATCACCCTCGAACTGGCGACCGAGGCGCTCGCCGACTTCACCCGCCAACACGCCCCGCAAGTGCGACTGGCCGACATCCAGCGGGCCGTGTGCGAAGTGTTCGGCGTCGAGCCCAAGCGGCTCAAGAGCGACAGCCGCGCCCGCGCGGTGGCCGACCCTCGCACGCTGGCCATGTGGCTGGCCCGCAAGTACACGCGGGCCGCGCTCAGCGAAATTGGCGACTACTTCGGCCGCCGCAGCCACAGCACGGTCGTCGCCGCTCAGAAACGGTTCGACCAACTCATCCGCCGCGAAGCCACCCTCACCGTCGACGACGCCCCCTGCGGCGTGGAAGAAGTCCTGCGCCGCGTGGAGAACGTCCTCCGCACGGGCTGAGCGGGGTGTGATTGGTGATTCGTGATTCGTGAGTGGTGTTTGTTGATTGGCAACTAGCCGGCGAGCTACGCCTCGCCGCCGTCCCCGCACAGCCCCCGCCATTTGTCACCCCAGCGTGTCATCGCCTACAATCCCGCTTTCCATCACTCGCTCCCCGCTCTCGCTCCTGTCGAAAGGACTCGCTGTGACTGCTGTTGCTGAAGAACGCGTCTTGGTCGTGCCCACCGCTCGGTTTCGCTCGCTGGGCCATTTCCAGGGATTCTCGGCCGACGTCGACAGCTACCTGCCCGCGCTGCTGGAGGGCGACGACCTGAGCTACCGCCCCCGCGGCGCCATGGAGGACGACCCCAGCTTCAAGCAACTCATTCCCTACGTGCTGTTCCGCTGGACCGACGACGCGGGCGTCGTGCACCTGTTCCAGTACACCCGCGGCGGCGGCCAGGGCGAGGCCCGCTTGCGCGCCAAACGCAGCGTCGGCGTGGGCGGCCACATCTCGACCGTCGACGCCGAGTCGTCTGACAACCACCACGACGTCTACCGCGAGGGCATGCAGCGCGAGCTGACCGAGGAAGTCGAAATCGCCACGGAGTACGCCGAGCAACTCGCCGGCCTGATCAACGACGACGAAACCCCGGTCGGGATGGTCCATCTGGGCATGGTGCACATCTTCGACGTCGAGTCGCCCGCGGTGCGCCCCCGCGAAGAAGACATCATCGACGCCGGCTTCCGCCCGGTGAGCGAAATCCTGGCCGACCTCGCCGGCTTCGAAACCTGGTCGCAGATCGTGGTGAAAGCCCTCTTCGGCGAGCAGGGCGCCTAACAGGGCCCGAGCAGCCGGCGAGCTACGCCTCGCCGCTGAGCTTGAGCCCAACCGCCTCGCCCCCCGCTTAGCCCCAAACAGCGCCGCACGATCACGCAGCGCCGGTTCCGCGCTCGGCGTGCCACGGCTCTGTGAGCCGTGCGAAGGACCAAACCGCTCTCCACCGCTTACGAGTCACAGGACAACCGCATAGTCGCGGCGTGCCACTGCGGGCTTGTCCAGCAGTGCGAAGCGGGTACAAGGCGCCCACTGCTGGACAAGCCAGCAGTGGCACGCAGAAGCCTACTTTGCAGTTCTCTTGGCACGGCTCGCAAAGCCGTGGCACGCATACAGCGAGCGCAGGTAACATGGAGACCACTTGAAACTACACCCCCGCCCGACGTGCAGTGTCTGACGACTTGACCATTTACCTGGACAATCACGCCACCACCCGCGTCGATCCGCGCGTGTTGGCGGCGATGTTGCCGTACTTCAGCGAGCACTTTGGCAACGCCGGCAGCGTCGTGCACGCCTACGGCGAGCGGGCGCGGGAGGCGGTCGCCGATTCCCGCCGGGCGATTGCCGCGGCGATTGGCGCGTCGCCCGAGGAGATCGTCTTCACCAGCGGCGCGACCGAAAGCAACAACCTAGCCATCCGCGGCGTGGCGGAGCGGCAGCGCCGCCGGGGCGATCACCTCGTGAGCGTCGCCACCGAGCACCGGGCCGTGCTCGATCCGTTGGCGCGGCTCGGGCGGCGGGGCTACGACGTGACGCTGCTGGACGTGGCGCCCCACGGCCGGCGCGAGGCGGGGCTGGTGGACGTTGAGCAATTCGCCGCGGCGCTGCGCGATGACACGGTGCTCGCCTCGGTGATGTTGGCCAACAACGAAATCGGCGTCGTGCAGCCGATCGCCGAGCTCGCCGCCGCGTGCCGCGCGGCGGGCGTGCTGCTGCATTGCGACGCGACGCAGGCGGTGGGCAAGTTGCCGGTGGACGTGCAGGAGTTGGGCGTCGACTTGATGAGTTTCTCGGCGCACAAGATCTACGGCCCCAAGGGCGTCGGCGCGCTGTATGTGCGGCGGACGCGCCCCGCGGTGCGGCTCGACGCCCAAATCAGCGGCGGCGGGCAGGAACACGGCCTCCGCAGCGGCACGCTCAACGTGCCGGGGATCGTCGGCCTGGCGGCGGCCGTGTCGCTGTGCCAGTTGGAACTGTCCGACGAAATGTCCCGGCAGACGAAATTGCGGAATCGCCTGTGGCAGCGCTTGAGCGCGGGCGTCGCCGGCGTCGAACTGTGCGGCCCGGCGCTCGACGCGGTCGACGCCGCGGGAACGCCGCTGCGTCTGCCAGGCAATCTGGACGTGGCATTTGGCGACGTGGACGGCGAGGCGCTGATGCTGGCCATGCCGGACGTGGCGGTCAGCTCGGGAGCGGCCTGCTCGTCGACCGACCCGGCGCCCAGCCACGTGCTGCTGGCCCTGGGAATGACCGAGGACGCGGCCCGCAGCACGCTGCGCTTCGGCCTGGGACGGTTCACCACCGAGAGCGACGTCGAGATGGCGGCCGACGCGGTGATCGCCGCGGTGGCCAAGCTGCGGGGGCTCGCTCGGTGACGCTGGGCGGCCAAGGCTGGCGCCCAGCGTGCCACGGCTGTGTCAGCCGTGCTGAATCGCGGCACCGTCGGACTTCGCACGGCTCACAGAGCCGTGGCACGCGGATTTCGGCTCGTTGGGCTGTGTGCTCACCCGCACTTTTCTCGCCCCGCAATGTGGTATAATCTGAAGGAGCACCGGTCGCCGCTAGGACCGGTTCCTCCTGGCCGCCGTGATCGTCGCCGCGATCTGCCGGCCGTCAATTACCGCAACTCTCCCCTCAGCCCGCCGCGAAGGACCATTTCCATGAGCGTCGTACTCACCGAAAAAGCCGCCTCCGAAGTCAAGCGCATCATCGCCGACCAGAAGTTGGAAGACGGCACGGTCCTGCGGGTCGGCGTTGCGGGCGGCGGGTGCAGCGGCTTCAGCTACTCGCTGGGCTTCGACAAGGCGTTCGACGAAAAGACCGACTCGAAGTACGAGTTCCACGGCGTGCCGGTCGTGGTCGACAAGAAGAGCGCCCTGTACCTGGACGGCACGACCGTCGACTTCTACGAGGGCATCGATCGCCGCGGGTTCACGTTCGACAACCCCAATGCGGTCAAGAGCTGCGGCTGCGGCAGCTCGTTCCAGGCCTAGCCGCTGAGTCGGTGGTCGTTTCCTTCGCGTGCCACGGCTCTGCGAGCCGTGCAAGTTGATCGCTGCGCAACCAGTGCGTTCCTCACCGCGCTCGTTCCGGCAGCCGACAGAATCGTTATAGGCCGCGCGACCGCGCCGACCTGCCTGAATGCTGCGCTCTCTCCGCCGAATCCGATGTGCGGCAAGCCTCATCCGGCCCGCGGGCGACGTACGCTTTGAGTGGCGACGCGCCCTGCGTTTGCGCCTCTTTTCCCTCCGCGAGTTCCCCCTCGCGTTTTTCTATCTCGTCAAGGAAGTTCCGTCATGCTCGCCAAACTACGCCAATTCCTGATTGATGACAGCGGGCCCACCGCTGTCGAGTACGCCGTGATGCTGGCCCTGATCGTGGGCGCGTGCCTCGTGGCGGTGAACACGCTCGCCCAGGCCACGGGCGAGAGCTTCAACGACTCGGCGACTCAACTCGACGGGGTCCTGGGCAGTTAGGCGGCGCACAGCAGCGGCCCCCCTCCTTCCCCGCAGCCAACGGCCCATCCCGCCGGCCGGGGCGGTTCTGCGCCGCCCGGGCGGGAGTTTCCCGTTGGTGACATGGTCATCGCGCTGCCAAATCCGGGGGCGTTGTCTCTGGATGATAATCCCCCAATTCGACTCATGGCGGCGGTCGCCGTATCCCGATACCTAGAACCAGTGCCCGTCGTGCGGGTACCCGCATTCGCCAGCTGGGCGTCCGCCGGCAGTGCGCCCGTGGATTTGGCCGCGCAGATCGACACCACCAACGGGCTCTCCTCGGGCATCAAGGGCTACCTGCCCCAGTCCTTGTCGAGGAGAGCCTTTTTTGTGCGCGGATGATGCCGGCGGCACTCTCGTCGACGACGGCACAGACCGTCAGCACGACATCAGATAATCAGCATGGCGTCGCCGTAGCTGTAGAACCGGTACCGCTCGGCCACGGCCGTCTCGTACGCCTGGCGCAGCAGGTCCGACCCAGCCAACGCCTGCACCAGCAGTAGCAGCGTCGTGCGGGGGAAGTGGAAGTTCGTCAGCAGCGCGTCGACGGCCCGGAACTCGTAGGGCGGTCGGATGAATAGCGACGTCTCGCCAGACCATGCCTGCAGCAGGGTCTCCGCGCCTGCCTGGGCGGCCTCGGCGGCCACCGTCTCCAACACCCGCGTGACCGTGGTGCCGACCGCGACAATGCGGCCCCCCGCGTCGCGTGCTTGCTGAATCTCCTTCGCGGCGACTGAGGTGACCTCGGCCCACTCGGCGTGCATATCGTGCTTAGCTGGATCCTCGACCGCCACCGGGCGAAACGTCCCCAGCCCCACGTGCAGTGTGACGGCTGTAAGCCCGACGCCGCGCTCGTGAATCGTCCGCAGCAACGGCTCGGTCAAGTGGAGCCCCGCGGTCGGCGCCGCCACGGCGCCAGGCCGGCGGGCAAACACGGTCTGATAACGCTCGATGTCGCTTTCCACCATCTTGCCGCCGCGAATGTACGGCGGCAGCGGCACGCGACCCACGCGATTCAGCAACTCCAGCGGCGATTCGTCCGAGTCCGGGCGGGCGATCCACTGGCCGTCGCCGAACTTCTCCAGCAGCCACAGCTTCACCGCGTCGCGACCGTCCCGATCGACCAGGATCACGGGCTCGGGCGGCTGCAGCGTGCCGCGGGTCTTGCAGACGATCGTCCAGGTCTGATCGGCGTTGGCGTGCAGGAACAGGCCCTGCCACTTGCCGCCTGTTCCCTCGCGACGTCCCTGCAGTTGAGCGGGGACGACCCGCGTGTCGTTGAGCACCAGTTGGTCGTGCCGGCGCAGAAACTCCGGCAAATCGCGAATGTGGCGGTGCTCCAGCGCTTGCCGCTGGCGATCGACCACCAGCAGCCGCGCGTCGACCCGGTTTGCCAGTGGTTCCTGCGCAATCAGTTCGGACGGCAGGTGGTAGTCGATCCAAGGTTCCATAGCGGAAACAACAGCGGCGTAGCGACAGGTGGGGGCGCGGCTTGGCCAACTTCCAACGAAGCAAACGAAGCAGGGAAGTATACCGATCCGCCAACTTTGGGGCAGGGCTTGGCGCGCTGCGGTTGAACTACCTGGGCGGCGTAGTCGACGCCCGCACACCGCTAGCAAGCTAGCGGATTCAGGTTGACTCGACGATTCTCGACGTGCCGTCATCCATAAGATTTTCGAGTTGACGGATCCTCCGTCGCCCCTAAGTTTGGGGCTGGTTGGGAAAAAATGGGGCACAGTGGCAAAGCAATGCTGCTCACGGGGCAATACCGCCGATCGCTCGACGACAAGCTACGGGTCGCCGTCCCCAAGCCCTTCCGCGAGGCGCTGACGGCCGCGCCGCTGTATCTGACGCCCGGGCTGGACGGGTGCCTGGCGTTGTACCCCGAGGCCGAATTCGCCGCACTTGCGGACCGGTTGGCAAACGCCTCGCCGGCCACCGCCCCGGCACGCGACTATGCCCGGCTGTTCTTCTCGCAGGCCGAGTGCCTGTCGGCAGACAAGCAGGGTCGGCTCCGCCTGCCCGCGGAACTGGCCCAATGGGCGACTCTGCAATCGGAAATCGTGTTGGTCGGCGTGCGCGACCACCTGGAGATCTGGGACGCGGCCAGGTGGGACCAGTACGTGGCCCAGCGCGACCACAGCTTCACCGACCTGGCCGAGGCGGCCTTGGGCGGAGCTCGCCCCCCCGCGGAGTCGCCGTCGATGCCGTCCGCCCCTTGTCCGCCCGCGTCGGAGTCCAGAAAGCTACCCACTGCGGCGGCTCAGCGCCCGGCGCCGCGCTGAGCCGCATCGCACTAGCCTCTACGGACGGAGTCCAAATCTCATTCGTACACGATCGAGCGCCCGGGAGTGACGCGTGCATTTTGGCCACAGGGCACGCGCCGCTTCGGGGCCCGATTGAACCCCGCTCGCCGCATGGATGCAGATGGAGCGGATGTTTGCCGCGCCGCGTTGCCGTTTTCGCGGTCGCGGCCGACACGAGCCGCCGGGGATGGCGCAAGGACGCGCCATCCCCGGCGGCTCTCATTTTTGCTGGCCGGGCGCCGCCGACACGCTCCCGCCGCAAGCGGCGGGGCTCAATGGAATTGCGACGAACCAGTGCCCACTGACAACTGACAACTGACAACTGACAACTGTCCAGTGACAACTGACGACGCGCTGCCGACCGGCTACACTGGCGGCATGCTCGAGCCGACCGTTCATGTGCCTGTCTTGATGGACGAAGTTCTGCAGTGGCTGCGCCCGGCGTCCGGAATGACGATCGTCGACGGCACCCTGGGAGGCGGCGGGCACGCGCGGGCCCTGGCCGAGCGAGTCGCCCCCGACGGCCGCGTGTTGGCGATGGATCTCGACCCGGCGGCCACAGAGCGCGCCGAGACGACGCTCGCCGGCATGCCGGTGCTCCTTGCCAATCGCTCCTACACGGATTTGCCCGAGACGCTCGCGGAGTTGGACATTGCCGCCGTTGACGGCATCTTGCTCGACTTGGGCCTCTCCAGCGATCAGTTGGCCGACGATGCGCGGGGGTTCAGCTACCACGGCGTCGGCGAACTGGACCTGCGGTTCGACCCGACTCAGGGCGAGCCCGCCTGGCGACTGCTGGAGCGGATGAGCGAAACGGCCATCGCCGACGCCATCTATCAATTCGGCGAGGAGCGATTCAGCCGCCGCATCGCGCGGAAGATCGTCGAGCGCCGGCGCACGGGACCGCCGCTGCGGACCGCGGCCGAGCTTGCCGATTTGGTGCGCAGTTGCGTGCCGCGCAGTGCCGGTCACTCGATCGACCCGGCGACGCGCACGTTCCAGGCGCTGCGGATCTTGGTCAACGGCGAGTTGGAAGCGGTCGCGACGGCGTTGCGTACGCTGCCGGGGTGCCTGAACCCAGGCGGGCGGCTGGCGATTATCAGCTTTCACTCGCTGGAAGATCGACTGGTCAAAAGCGCGTTTCGCGATGATGCGCGACTGAACGTGCTCACCCGGCGGCCAATTGTGCCCACCGAGGAGGAACAGGCCCGCAATCCGCGGTCCCGCAGCGCAAAATTCCGTGTTGCCGAGCGGGTCGATTGACCCTGCCGCGGCGCCGGCGAGATGCTATTCTTGGGGATCGACTCGCCCCGGCCCGCGCTGCGGGCGCCGTTCCCGCCGACCGTAGCAGATGCATGATGGATGACGAACCCTTGACCGTCGATCGCCGGCTGGTTCGCCGCGGCATGGCGCTGCTCGGCTCGCTCGTGGTGGCGCTGGTCAGCGTGGTAGGATATCGTGTGGTCGACGCGTCGCGTCAGCGAGCGCAGGCGCCCGTCGGCGGTTCGTCCACGCAGGTCGCTGCCCAACCGCTGCCCGCGCCGCCCTGGGAACTCGCCGCGACGATGGACGACGTGCCGCCGGAAGCATCAACGGCGGGGACTCAAGAAGTCGCGGACCAATCCTTGACGACGGCCGACGACGTGCAGCGAGCGAGCTTCGCCGCGCCGATTGACGCCGCGACGCCGCAGCCGGCTGAGTCGGACGCGAGCGCTGACTCCGCCGCGCCGGAACGCGCCAAACCGCGGCCCGTCTTCGTGGCCCCCGGCAGCGGCGAGTGAGATTTTCCGCCGCCCGTTACTCCACGGCCGGCAGCAACAGCGGCTCGTCGAAGTGATTCACGCTGGTCGACTCGCCCGCCGGACGCACGGCAGCGCCGCTGGCGGCCGGCGGCCACGGTTGCGAGTCGCGAACCGCCTCGGCGACGGCCGAGTTGACATCGACCCCGGCGCCCGACCGACGGGCGACGCGCTCGACGTCGCTGCCGATAGCCGGTCCGTCTTCGGCAAGCATCGTGTCATCTGGCTCGGCGGTCATCTGCGCGAGCAGGTCGCTCGCCTCGGTCATTTCGGGATTCATCGACACGGCCAGGTCGAGGCAGCGCGCCGCCTCGTCAATGCGATTCTGCTCCAGCAGCAGCACGGCCATGTTGTAGTTGACCGTCGCCGGGTCAAGCACCGCCGACAGGTGCTGAGCCGCCTCGGCCGGTCGGTCCAACGCGACCAAGACCTTGGCGATGTTGTTGCGGTAGAGTTGCTTGGCGGGGTCCAATCGCACGGCCTGCCCCAGCGGGGACAGAGCTTCCTGGAACCGGCCGGCACGAGCCAGGCACAGCCCGTAGTCGTTGGCCACAATCGCGTCCTGGGGATTGGCGTAGGCGGCTTGCTGGTACCAGCCCAGCGCGTCGTCGAGCTGTCCCTGGCGGTCTTCCAGGCGGGCCATACCGAGCATGGCGCCCGTGTGTTGCGGGGCGAGTCGCAGCGCTTGGCCGTAGATGTGTCGCGCCTGGGCGATATCGCCGGCGCGTTCGCACATGCCGCCCATCGACACGAACAGCTCGGGCGTAACCGCGCCCGTGCCGGCGCTCAGCGAAATGGAGTCGGTCGGCGCCGGCGGCGGGACCTGCTGGCCCGCTTGAAACGGCGCTATCACCGCGGCCTGCAGTCGGTCCGTCCAACTGGCGGGCTGCACCGGTCCGTAGTTGCCCTGGGCGGCGACGGTCGGCCCGCCGCCGGCGTTCACGGCGGCCATCGACCCCGCGGGGGCTCCGCCCGTGCTGCCGGCGCACCCGCAGCACATTGCTGCGGCGGCCCATATTGCGATCCAGTCCTTTCGCACCGTGACGCCCTCCATGGCGATCGTTGCGCCGTCGTAGCATCCATGCTGCGGCGCCGGTTGGGTCGGTCCTTGTCCTGATTTGTTTGCGACGGCTGTCGTCAGCACGTGCGCGTCACTCGCCGCCCGACTCGCCGCCGCCAGAGGCGTCCGGCAGCACCGGCGCCGGTTGGCTCGTCGAGAAGCCGACAAACACGTTGTCGACGCCCGCGGCCGGGTGGCTTTCCAGTTGACGATACGTTTCGTTGACTTCCACCGGGTTGCCCTGCATCGGGTAGCCGTTGGCCACGTACTGTTGCACCGACGAAATGCGGGACGCGGTCGCATCGGCGCTGAGTCCCTGCTGCACGAACACGTGGCGGCGGTTCATCGGCGCTTGCGTGGCAATCCAGCGGACCTTCGTCTCGCCGGCCAACGACAGCTCCGTGCCGTCGTTGTTGAAGTGGTACTTGCCCAGCGTGTTTTGCTGACGCCAGGCGTTGTTGGTCATCATCGCAAACGTGTTGCAGATCGCCCGCCGCGGGGCGCTGACGTACTGCGACGGCCAGATGTTGTTCTGCATGTACGATTCTTTGTACGACTGCGCCACCGTCGTGTGGCAGTTCTGGGCACTCACAGCGGGCGCGAATCCGACAATCGCAACGCAGGCCACAGCGGCGGTCAACGAACACTTGCGCATGAGTCTGGGTCCTTCGCAGAGAGCATCGCACGGGAGCGACGCGGGCGGGCGGCGGGGCGCGCGAACGGAGGTGCGGGCCCCCAGCGCGGCGTCAGCATCGTCAGTATCGTCGCGGACGGACGACCCGCTTCGCTACTTTGAGAGCATCCGCGCAACCTTGCCCAGCTTGCCGAACCGGAATGCTAGCATGCAGCCGCGCAAGAGGCAGCATAGCGACAGGATCGAGCCACAATGGCGTGGCGCCTGACAGTCTGCCAGGGAGAGTCGTCAGTCCAGAATGCTTGCGGCGAGCGGGGGCGTTGGTGCTTTGCAGCTCCGCCAACCGCGTCAATTCATCGACGGGAACAGCTCGTTGATCATCGTGATGGCGGCCGGGCCGACCAGCACGACGAAGATCGCCGGGAAGATGAAGATGACCAGCGGAAAGATCAGCTTGACCGCCGTCTTGGCCGCTTTTTCTTCGGCCATCTGCCGGCGGCGGGTGCGCATCGAGTCGCTCTGCACGCGCAGCGCCTGGGCCACGCTGGAGCCGAACTTGTCGGCCTGAATCAGAATCGCGGACAGCGCCTTCAGGTCATCGACGCCCGTACGATTGCCCAGGTCGTGCAGCACCTCGTTGCGGGCCCGGCCCATCTGCAGTTGCAGGTTGCACAGGCCGAACTCTTCGGCGATCACGGCGTAGGTCTTTTTCATCTCCTCGGAGACTTTGCGCATGGCCTGGTCGAGGCCCAGGCCGGCCTCGACGCACACGACCATCAGGTCGAGCGCATCGGGCAAACCGTAGAAGATGTTGTCCTGGCGGCTCTTGCGAATCAGGAAGACGGCGGCTTCGGGGGCGTAGAACATGAGCCCCGCGATGACGCCGGAGTAGGTGAGCGAATCGATGTCGGCGCCGCGCAGGGCGAGCATGGTGCCGCCGCCGATGACGAATCCGCCGACCAGGCCGATGATTTTCAGCGCCCAGAACATGCTGGGAGCGTTTTCGCCGCGGAAGCCGGCGGTGTTGAGCTTCTCGCGAGTCTTGCTGATTTCGTCATTGTTCTTGGGCTGCAACGGCGCGGAGAGCGCCGGCGACGCCTTGGCCAGGGCCCGCTTGACCGCCCCGCCCTTGCCCGCTTTGTTGCGACTGGTCAGCACGTCGGTCTTGCGCGAGCTGGGATCGCGAAATTCGTCGAGTCGCCGTTCGGCGGTCGGCTTGCGGCCTTGCATGAAATCCAGCAGCCACCACGCGGCCAGCGCAGCGGCGCCAAAGACCGCAATTTGCGTCATCATCGTGGGCGTCAGCAGCCCGGCTAGCATCAGGGTGTGCATATCAAACTCGAATGTTGACGATTTTGCGGATCACCAAAGCGCCCAGCAACTGCATAACGATGCCGCCGATGAGCATTTTTTTGCCCAAGTCGTCGGTAAACAGCACCATCAGATAGTCAGGATTCATGCGCCATACGGCAGCGAACAACAACGGCGGCAAGGCCAACAGCACGATGCCCGACAGACGACCTTCGCCGGTGAGCGCTTGGACCTGACCCCAGATGCGGAATCGGTCGCGGACCAGACTGCCGATCTTGTCGAGGATCTCCGCCAGGTCGCCGCCCGTTTGCCGCTGCAAGATCACGGCAGTGACGAAGAATTTCAGGTCGAGGTTCGGGATCCGCTCGGTCATTCCGTCCAGCGCCTCTTCGAACGGAATACCGAGGTTCTGCTCCTCGAACACGCGGTTGAACTCCGAGCTGATCGGGTCGGACATCTCGCTGCCCACCAGCTTGAAACCGGCGGCCAGCGAATGGCCGGCTCGCAATGCGCGAGCGACCAGTTCCAGCGCTTCAGGTAACTGGGCGGCGAATCTCTTGAATCGCTTCTTGCGGCGGAACATGAGCCAGCCGAACGGCAACATGGCGAACATGCCGCCGACCGCCGGAGCGATCGTCAGGCTGACGCCCGCCACGGCGCACAACGTGAAGGCGCCAATGCCCAGGCCCGCGCATGCGGCCAAGAAGGACGTGGTCGACATCATCACCTGAGCCTGCTCGAACAGCCGGTTCAGGTTGAACCACCGTGACAGGGCCACGTCCAAGGCGGACTGGCCGTCCTCGCGCTGGGCCGCGAGCAGCTTGGTCATTTCGCCCAAGCTGCTCGGGTCGCCTTTGTCGCCCTTGCCGGTCAGCGCGTTCAGCCGGCCTTCCATCTGCGAGATGTCTTTATCTCGCATCAGGCTGGCGACGGCCACGACCAGCAGCGCCACGCCAATGAAGACGGCAATGGTGATCATCAACGTGGTCGACATGGCGATTTCGCTTGCTTAGTTAGGAGTCGAACATTGCCGCGGAGGAGCCCCTCTGCCCCCTCCGCGGTCAATGCCGAATGAATTTCGGTGGTGATGCGACTCGTTGTCAGTCCTGCAACATGACCCGTTCGCGGAAGCAGCTCGCCGGCAGGCGGACGCCGTTGGACTCCAACCGCGGTACGAAGGTGGGTCGGATGCCGGTGGAGATAAATCGTCCGCGGGCCCGGCCGTTCTCGTCGACGCCGTCCTGCACGAACTTGAAAATGTCCTGCATGACGATCGTGTCTTGTTCCATGCCCAGGATTTCCGTGATCGCCGTCACCTTGCGCGGACCGCCGGATAGGCGGTTGACCTGCACGATCAGGTCGACGGCGCTGGAGATCTGCGTCCGCATGGCGCGAACGGGCATCTCGAAGCCCGCCATCATGATCATCGTTTCCAGACGGGCGATCGCGTCGCGGGGCGTGTTGGCATGGCACGTGGTCAGCGAACCTTCGTGACCGGTGTTCATCGCCTGCAGCATGTCGAGCGTTTCGGGGCCGCGGCATTCGCCGATGATCACGCGGTCGGGCCGCATACGCAGGCAGTTGCGCACCAGGTCGGTGGCGGAAATCTTGCCCTTGCCTTCGATGTTCGGCGGCCGCGTTTCCAGACGCACGATGTGGTCCTGCTGCAGCTGCAGTTCCGCGGCGTCTTCGATCGTGACGATCCGGTCAGTGTTGGAGATGAAGCTCGACAGCGTGTTCAGCAGCGTCGTCTTACCAGAACCAGTACCTCCGCTGATGATGATGTTCAGCTTCGCCTTCATGGCGCCTTCCAACAACATGACCATCTCGGGGGTCATGCTCTTGAACTTCAGCAGATCTTCCAGCTTGAGAGGGTTGGAACCGAACCGCCGGATCGTCACGCTGGGACCGTCCAGCGCCAACGGCGGAATGATCGCGTTCACGCGCGAACCGTCCGGCAGACGGGCGTCGACCATCGGGCAGACTTCGTCCACGCGGCGGCCGACCTTCGACACGATCCGGTCGATGATTTGCATCAGGTGTTTGTCGTCGCGGAACTGAACGCTGGAAAGTTCCAGCTTACCGCTGCTTTCCACGTACACCTTCTTCGGCCCGTTGATCATGATTTCGCTGATCGCGGGGTCTTTCAGCAGCATCTCCAACGGGCCCAGGCCGAACGTTTCGTCCAGCACCTCGTCGATCAGCCGATCGCGTTCCTGACGGTTGAGGAACGTGTCCTCGGTGTCGCACAGGTGCTCGACGACCAGCCGGATTTCGCGACGCAGCACGTCGCCTTCCAACTCGCCGACGTGCGACAAGTCGAGCTTGTCGACCAGCTTCGAGTGAATGCGCTGCTTGAGTTTCTCGAACTCGGCTTCGCGATCGCGCTGGCCCATCCCGGGCGCTGAGGCGGCAAGACTGCTCATGACTGCGATCCGTTGGTGATTTGCGGGGGGAGCGAGGGACGACGCAAACGCACGGAGATCTCGCGGCCAGGCCTCAAGCCGGCGCCGGTCGCTGCGCGGCGGCGCAGCGGCGGTGAGATTTTGCGTCATGCAAACATAGCTCACCCCCGGCGAGGGCGCCCCAGAACGGGCAGGCGGCAGAGTTTGCCGCCGCGCCGGTTGCAACGGTTATGCGCGCAGGGCCGAAGATGCCGACCGCGGACCCAGACGGTTCGGTCGGTTCGGTCGGTTCGGTCGGATCGCGGGCGCGTGACGCTCAGAAGCGGTCACGCAGTCGGAGGAGTGCTGCCCGCGACGGTCTGCCGCTGGGGGCTTGCGAGTTCGGCAGTGCAGGATGCCGCATCGGAAGACAGACGCGGAAAAGGCGCGCTGCGGCGGCCCCTACGACTTGGCCGGCCACAGGTTCAGCCAGCGGCGGCTCTTGCCTGCGTCGTCGCCGTCCACCTCTTTGCCGCACAGGGCGTCGGCCAACTGGCCGATCGATTGGGTGATCCCCGCCTTGGGTGCGTGTTCCAGCAGCGGCACGCCGTTGTTGCGCACCTCGGCCATCACCCGGTAGTCGTTGGGAATCTGCCAGTAGATCTCACGGCCGACCGTTTCGCGAGCCTTCTTCAGGCTGATCTGGCCGCTGTCCTGTCCGACGCGGTTGACGACCACGCGAATCTTCTCGCGCAGGTCCGGTTCGTCGTCGAAGGTGACCATCAGCCGCACCACGTTCCGCAGGCAGGGCAGGTCCAACTGGGTGACCATCAGCACGTGGTCGCACATGCGCAGCGCCGCCATGTCCACCGGGCTGTAGCCCTTGGAAAGGTCGAGCACAATATGCGAGAACGACGTTTTCAGCAGCCCCACGATTCGCTGCAGGCGGTCGGAGGTGATGAGCTGCGAGTCCTCCAGTTGCAGAGGTCGCGGCAGCAAGTGGACGCCGCTGCTGTGTTTGGTGAGCGATTTCTTCAGCAGCGTCAGGTCCAGCCGCTCGACGTTCTGCGCGACGTCGGCCAGCGTATACTCGGGGATCGTGTCGAGGAACACGTCGGCGTCGCCCAACGCCAAATCCAGATCTGCCAGCACGACCGAATGCTGCGGGTCGGCGGCGAGCGCGCACGACAGGTTCACGGCAATGCTGGACGCCCCCACGCCGCCCGTGGCGCCAGCAACCGCGATCACGTTGCAGCCCGAGCGATCCGTCTCGCCGCGAGCGGTCGCCGATTGGCGTTGAATCCGCTGGATCGCGGTGGCGAGGTCTTCGGCCTTGACCGGTTCGGTGAGGAACTCCTTGGCGCCGGCCCGCATCGATTCCAGAATCAGCCGCCCGTCGGTCGAGTGGCTGGAGACCAGCACAGTCGTTTCCGGGCACTTCGCCAGCACTTGGCTGATCAGGCTGACCGCCTGGGCGGGGTCGGCGTCCATGCCAATCAGCGAGATCTCCGGCTTGGTCTGTTCGACCACGTCGACGAAGAACTCGTACCGCGAGCACTCGGCCTCTAGCCACACCGTCTCCAGGCCGAGCAGAACCGCTTTCAGGTTCTCCCGATTGGAGTCGTCGGGCTCGACGACGGCGATACGCAGCACGTTAGCCATGAACAGCTTCCAATACAAACGCCGGTGCGTCGACAGGCGGGCGAGCCCGTCGATGCCGCGGGCGGCGGCCGGACGCCGGCGTCGCGGGTCCGCACGTCCTCTGTCTTCAAAGTAGCTTACTTCTGAACGTCATAACCGACCGGACCGATTAACCCGGGCGTTGCGGTTGGCCGGCGCAGCCGCCGCGGGGCGGGACGGGTCGCGGTTTGGTCGTAGCCGTATTGCGAAGTCGCCGCCGAGGGGTCCAGCGGGGTGATCTCCTCAACCGGCGCCGGCTCCGGCGTCAGCATCGGTTGACCTTCGGCGGCCTGCGGCATGACCATCGTCCCGTCCGGGCTCACGGAATATTCGTAGCCGCCGTCGGTGGCCATCACGGGCGTCCCGGAGGGAGCGGAGTACGCTCCGCCGGCCATCGGATATGCGTGCCCCGGCATGCTGCTATGGCAGTCGCCCTGCATGCAGGCCCCGCCGGCGCCACAGCTGCCGCACTGACCGCTCACTCCGCACGGACCGCAGGACGGCACTTCGACGTAACCCTTGCAATACAGTTCCGCGTGGCTGGGCGACATCGACTCCATGCCGGGGCCGCACTGCGGCACCTCGTGCGGATCCAACGCGGCCGCATAGTCCGGCGTGACCAGGATCAGCAGTTCGATCTCGTTGACCTGTTCCTGCACCTTGCGGAACGGCACGCCGATAATCGGCAGGTCCGAGACGAACGGCAGACCGCGGTGGCTGGCTTCGACCCGCTCTTGGATCAACCCCGCCAGGGCCAGCGTTTGGCCCGCCTTCATCTCGACGCCGGTGTCGACTTCGCGGACCTTCAAGGCTGGCACCACGAACGAGTTGATCGTCACGCTGCGAGTGTCGTCAATTTCGCTCACCCGCGGGCGGACTTCCAGGCGGATATTGCCGTCGCCCAGCACGATCGGCACAAAGTCGATCTGCGTGCCGAACTTCTTGTATTCGATCGAAGTTTGCCCCAAGCCGGACGGCACCAGGATCGGCAGCTCGCCGCCCACGTTGAAGCTGGCCGGACGGCCGCTCACCGTGGTCAGGGTGGGGTCGGCCAGCACCTTCGACACGTTATTCTGCTGCAACCAGTCGAGGAATCCCAGGAAGGTGGTGTCGTTGCCGAGGACGCCAAAGTCGATGGTCGTCCCGGCCCCCGTGGCGGAGCCCGCCGTGGACGAGACCGACTGAATGATGTCCGACAGGCTCGAGCCGACAAAGAACTCGTTGCCCCACCAGGCCCAGTCGGTGCCCATCCGGCGCAGCTTGGTGCGCGACACCTCCATGACCTTCACCTTCAGCACCACCTGCTGCACGCCGGCCACGGAAATGTTGTTGATCACCTTGGGAGCGTAGTCCTCGGCCAGAGTGCGGATGGTGCTGACGATCTCGGGCCGATCCACTTGGCCTTCCAGCACGAGGCTGTTGGTCAATCGCACGACTCGCAGGCTCGAACCAGGGAACATCCGTTTGAGTTGCATTTCCAGTTCGCGAACGTCGCCGAAGATCATCAGATCGATGGTGTGCACCTGATCGTTTTCGTCCCACAGATTGATTTGCGTGACGCCCGGCTTGCGAGCGGCAATCTGCACCTGGTTGGCACTGATCGCGGTCACGGTGACCAGCTCGGGGTTGTTCACGACCATCCGCGGAATTCGCGTCTCGAGCGTGAGGATCTGACTGGTGTTGACCGTCATCTCCAGTCGCTCGTTGGCCTGCGTGACATTGCGGACCACGGCCCCCCCGGACGCGGCCAGCGAGGGCGCGGCAGGCCCCAGCACAGTCGTCGCCGCCAGGGCGATTGTGACAATGAATCGTGCGAGGCGCTTGGTGCGCGGCGTGAACAAGCAGTACATCCTTGTACTTCCTTCGCTAGAATGGGCAGCGGCGCGGCCGCCGTGCTCAGTCGTGTTTCGCGGTCGCTACGGAGCATCCTTGCCCGCGGCGGCGCGACGATGTTGCTTTCCTGGCGTAACGTCGATTGCGATTGTCGCTGTCTACTTGACCTGCAAATCAATGGGGAAGTCGGCCGGCAACGGCGACGCTTCGCCCGGCGCGGCCGGAGCGGCTGAGTTCGCCGGAGCAGGGGCCACAAACGGCGTCAATGCGACCGTACCGTCTTTGTTCGGCTTGACCGGTCGCCCGCCGATAAATTGCAGCACTTCCACTTCCGTCGGATACACAATTTCCATCTCAAACGGCGGCGGCGCGCCCGCTCCGCTGCCGTCATCCGCGGCGATCTGGCTGCGCTGCACGGCGGCTTCCATGAACGCTTTGAGCGACTCAATCGCGCTGGGCGCGGCATTGTCTCTGCCGGACGTTGATGCCAGTTGTTCCTTCTCGCGGTTGTTCGCCGTGCTGGAATTCAGCAGCGCGTCGATGTCCTGTTCGTGGTCGTCAACGACCGTTTCGTCGTCGGGGTTGCGCGGGATCAGGCTGATCTCGCCCAGATTCTCGGCCAGCGTGATCCGGTTGGCCTGTTGCGGCGTCACGACCAGCGACACTGTCTTGGCCACGTTACGGGCCTCGGCCCCGTCGATCGACTTGTCGACCGTCTGGTCGACCGCGTACACGCGGATGTTCTGCAGAAAGATCTTCGTGAACGGCGACAGCACGCCTTCCTGCTCGTTGCGACGCACGTAGATCTGCACGTCGACCCGGTCGCCCGGGCTCAACAGGCCGGCGGCGCTCTTACGGGCGTCGACCGAAATGGTCTTCAGTCGCATCCCATCCGGAATGCCCTGAATGGGGTCGTTGATCTCGCCCTTGGCGAGCAGCTTGGTGTCGAGAATGGGCTCGCCTTTGAAGATGTTCGTCCGCGGACGGCGATCTTCCAGCTCGTCCCAGGTCGTGATGGCCCCGGGCGGCACTTTGTCCTTGGGCCACTCTTCCAGCGACACCATGGCGTCGGTGATCGGGTCGCCAACGTTCACATTCTGCAGCGCAACGTAGATCGGCGCGGTTTCGACCATCGCCGGCTTATTCGAGCCGTCGAGGACCTGGCTGATGCCAATCGACGCAATCAGGCCGCAGCCCAGCGCCAGCGCAAGCAAAACAAGTGATTTGGGACGCATGACACCCCCCCGGTGCAAGGTCACAGGTTCAGTAAATCAACAGCAGCGATGCGGTCTCAGCGGTTGTCCTGCAAACCTCGCGATTGTCCAACCCGCCGCCGCGGCCATGCGAGCCGCCACGGCAGGGTACTCCACCGGCGAAGGAGTCGTTCTCCCCGCTCGTCGGATTCTTCGGCATGAGCCGCACAACCGGTTCAGTCTAAGGGCCAACAATCCCGTCATTCGCCCGACGGGAACACGCAACTGGCGGTGCTAGCTCAGCATGCCGGTCCACGCAAAGTAAGCAATCGAGCCAATGGCGATCGGGATTCCGTAAGGCAGCAGGAACATCCGCGGCTTGCGCTCGGCGGCGATCTCAGCGAGCTTCTCGGGATCCTTGACCGTGGCGATTTCGTTGAGGATGGAATAGAACTGGTCGCGGTGCTTGGACCAGGATTTCTTGTAGAGCACCATGCCGATCGCAATCACCCCGCCGACCAACGCCGAGACGGCGAAGGCGTAGAAGGTGACGGAGCCCCACATCCAGGCGCCCACGCCGGCCAGCAGCTTCACGTCGCCGGCGCCCATGCCGCCAATCGCGTAGGCGGGCAGCAGCAGGGCCAGGCCGACGGCCGTGCCGATCAGGCTCAGCCACAGGCCTTCCCAGCCTGCGTAGGGGCTCAGCGCGGCGCTGTAGATCCAGCCGCTGATAATCATGGGAAAGGTGATCCAGTTGGGCACCTTCAGTTGCAGGCCGTCGATCACGGCGGCCACAACCAGCGTGATGGTCACAACCCAGGCAGGCCAGGTCTCGGCCAGATTGGCAACGAACTGATCGTAGGCGGTCATAGCGCGTGGTCCCTGTGTCGGCAGTCGTGTTAAGTGGGCGGGGCGGCCAGCGGCCAATGCGGCGCGGCGCTTACCAGCGCGGCCACCACAAACAGGCGGCCAGGGCGCTCACCATCGCGCAACCGTAGCACACCAGTTGGCACGTCGCGGCGAACAGTTCGTCCGGCATCAGGCTGATCATGGCGTATTCTCCCCGTGCCGCGTCGAGGCCCAGCGCGTCAAGCGCACTCGAACCGCGGCGTATTCAAGCTACTGAAACCTAGCTCACAAACCGCGCCGACGACGTGGAGTTGACCGGTTTCTCGGCTTATCAGGATCGGGCAAACAGCCCGCACAAACGGCATCGCCGGAATGCCGTGGGCAATCGGCAGTGGGTCGTGGTGAGTGCTGATCCCCCATTCCTAAGCCGCTCGCCAGATCATTTCGACCTTCCCCATTACACAAAAAACCCCTTGGCCGGCTCATGCCGGCCAAGGGGCCAAATATCAGTACCCAGACATCCAAGAGAGGGCGTAAGACGGCTGCCGAATTAGCTGCCGAGCTGACCAGCGACGTTGTTGAACGTAGCCGAGGCGTTCGTTCCGATCGAACGAATGGCCGTGAGGCACACGATCACGATCAACGCCAGCATCACGGCGTACTCAACGGCAGTCGGGCCGTCTTCCGAAGCGAGGAAACGCTGCACCTTCTTAGCAAACAACTTCATAGCATCCTCCGCATCGAGCATCGGCGTAAACCGACGCCCTCACATGGTTGTCGGGAGCGAGTTTTGGATAAGCTCCCGTTGGCGACCTGGCGACTGCACTCCATCCTCGCGGAGCGAGCCTGCGCGCTGGCAGTCGTCATGGCCATTTTGAAAAAGGAACGGTAAAAAGCGCGTCTCACCTCGTCCTTTTCGAGCGCTGCGTCCAGTAGACGCTGCATCCTTTCGGCAGCCGGGCTTCTCGACAGTCGCCGAAGCAACCATCGCCCCCGTGGCTTTGCGTCCCGAGCGGGGTAAAACCCCAATCGAGTTGCCCTTATCGAGGATGAGGACGCAGCAGGCTCCAATGGCAACGCCCGCTCTTCCGTCTTAAGCTCGTCCTTGAATCGCCCCAATCACGGGGCTCATGAGATAAGAAGAGAAGTAATCGCCGGCAACGCCTGCTCGCGTCGCCTGGGGTCGTCCACTGCCTGTTTCCGACTCCACATGAAACCTATGTCAGGTTTCCCAGGAGTCAAAAGGCGCCAGCCGAACTGCGGCTGTTTTTGCCCCAGGAGGCCGCTACGACCGCGCCAGCCGGAGCGCGGCGGCCGTTTTGTTGCGAAGCGGCAACGCGACTGATCCGCCGGGTGCGTCGCGGCAACCTACGATTGCGCCAGTCGGACCCGACCGGCCCGTGCCACGGTTCTGCGAGCCGTGTGGAACGGTCGCTTCGACCGCAAATTGTCCGGCTCACTGAACCGTGGCAGTCATTTCCTTACAGAAATAGAAATCGCCCCCCCGCCATGACTCCGCAACCCGCCGCGATTGCTCCCGCTCTCGCCCGCCTGACGGCCGCCGATGCGTGGTCGTACGGCCCGGGGCAAGGTTCCGTCGCCGAACCAGCGGCCTGGTGCGCCTTGGCCTTGGCCGGGCATGGCCACGCCGAGGCGGCTCGCCAACCCGCTCAGTGGCTGGCCGATCTGCAGCAAAGCGACGGATCGGTCGGCATGTCCCCCGAGCTGGAATCGCCGCGGTGGTGCACCAGCTTGGCCATGCTGGCGTGGCGAGCGGTCGACTTCGAGCGTAACGAGCAACATTTCGCCCCGGCGATCGCGGCCGCCGCCCGGTGGGCCTTGAGCGACCGCGGCAAGACCAATCCGCGCGACCCGCGCATCGGTCACGACACGACGCTCACCGGTTGGTCGTGGGCCGCCGACACGCACTCCTGGCTGGAACCGACCTGTTTCTTCGTCATGGCGCTGCGGGCGTGCGGCTACGGCGAGCATCCCCGCGTCCGCGAGGGCGTGCGGCTGATCGCCGACCGCCTGCTGCCCGACGGCGGCGCCAACTACGGCAACACAATTGTCTTGGGGCAGACGCTCGTGCCTCATCTGCAGCCCAGCGGCATTGCACTGTTGGCCCTGGCTGCCGAGCAAGACTCGCTGGGGGCCGTCGCCGACGGGCCCCAGCGCGTGCAGGCCACGGTCGATTACCTGCACGGGGCAGTCAATGAACAGACCAGCCCGGCATCGTTGGCCTACGCCGCGCTCGCGCTGACGGCCTGCGACCGGCGTCCGCGGTACGTCGAGCAACTGCTGGGCGCCAAACTCGCAGCATCGGCCGGCGACCCATCCAAGGCGATGGCAACCCCGCTGCCGATGTCGCTCTACGAAACGGCTTTGCTGGCGCTGGCAACCGAACCGGCGGCCACGCATTTCGCCAGCCTCGTTGGCCCAGTCGCAGCACGCCCGGAGGTGGCGGCATCATGAACGCCAATCCCCAACACGACAAGCAGCCGCTGCTGCCGAATCGTCGGCAGGCGATTGGCATTGCGGGCGCAACGGCCGGGCTGGCGGGGGCCGCGGCGCTCGCCTCGCGGTTCGGCCGCAGGCACCCCGTCTTCATCGCCGCCAACCAACGCTACGATGGACCGCTGACCACGGTGATCGAGGAGGGCCTGCTCGCCTGCGGCGCGATCCCCACGCAGTTCCGCGACCGCCGCGTGCTGCTCAAGCCGAACCTGGTGGAGCCCACCCGCGCCATCCCCCACATGACCACGCACCCGGCGGTGATCGTCGCCGCGGCTGAGGTCTTCCGCCGCTGGGGCGCTACGGTCACCGTGGGCGAAGCCCCGGGGCACGTCCGCGACACCCGCATGGCGCTTCACGAATCGGGCGTCGGCGAGGCGCTGCTCGACGCGCAACTGCAGTTCGCCGACCTCAACTATCAACAGGTCGCGTGGCAATCCAACCGCGGCCGCTACAGCAAGCTCAAGGGCCTGTACCTGCCGCAAAGCGTGGTCGAGGCCGACGTGGTCGTGTCGATGCCGAAGCTCAAGACGCACCACTGGGTCGGCTTGACCTGCGCTATGAAAAACTTCTACGGCGTGCTGCCGGGCATCAAATATGGCTGGCCCAAAAACGTGCTGCACCACAACGGCATTCCCGAAACGGTTGCCGACGTGAACTGCTCGCTGCCGCGCACGCTGGCCATCGTCGACGGGATCGACTGCATGGAAGGCGACGGACCGATCCTGGGCAGTCGCAAGCATATGGGGCTGCTGCTGGTCGGCGACAACCTGCCCGCCGTCGACGCGACCGCCGCCCGAATCATTGGGCTGACGCCGGAACGCATCACGTATTTGGCGCTCATCGCCAACCGTCTGGGGCCGCTTGCCGACGCGCGGATCGAGCAGCGCGGCGAACGATGGCAGGACGTCGCCGATCCGTTTGAGATCCTCGACCAGCCGCACCTGCGCGTGCTGCGTGACGAGCCGACGGGACACTTCGTGTCGTAGCGAAATCGGAAACGGAAGTCACGCGGAAACGGCCTCTGCCCCCGTGCAAAAAACGAAGCAGGACCGTCATGGGCGACGGCCCCGCTTCGTTGATCGTTTCTGCGGCGTCGACATCCAGCGGCCGACGACTAAACAGTGATTCGAGATCAGCTCACGCCGCGACGCACGCGGCACAGGGCCAGTCCGCCGGCGGCGAACACGCCCAGCAGAATCGACGCGGGTTCGGGCGTCGTCAGCACAGTGAGGTTTGTCTTGGAGATGCTTGCCGTGCTGTCGACGGTGCTGGTCGTTCCCAGGACGTTGTCGATCGTCACGTCGATTCGGGTCGCGACGTCGCCGCTGCCATAGCCGTGCCCGGCAAGTTCGCTGGCCACGTCGACCGACAAGCCCAGGCTCCACGCGGCCGAGCCGACATCAGCCGGGAGCGAGAAGATCAGGGATTGCTGGGCGATCGCCAGCGCGATCGGCGACACGCTCGTCCCGTTCACTTCCGTGACCGTTGCACGGAGCACGGCGCCGACCGATGCTTGGGTCCCCGCGCCAACGCCGGAGAGCGTGTAAACGCCCGACTCGTTGTAGGTGATCAGCGGGATGCCGCCGCTGCCCGTGCCGGCGATCATCGTGTAGTTAAGTTGGCCGTCGGTGAGGTCCGCGGAGCCGCCGGTCGAGCTAGAAGCGAAGGCAGGCGTCGGCGAAAACGCCAATCCTGTGCCGAGCGCCGAGGGGGCTCCGTACAACGGGACAGCGTCGGTGCCGGACGATTCGGCGATGTCGACAAACGTCACGCCGGGGGCGACTGGCCCTAAATCCGGATAGGATATCGATGCCGCGGAAGCGGACGAGACGGCCCCGGCCAGGAGTGTGGCGGCGATGAAGCCGTGAACGAATGTCAGGTGGTCGAATGTCCGGCTCATGAGATCTGGTTCCTGAATCAAGGTGTGGAGTGCCGACTGAATGCCCGCGCGGCGCGGCCCGCATTGACGGAGCAGCGACAGCCGCAGCGCGCATCGAGTGGACGGAGCGGCCCGCCAAACATGCCCGAAACGCCTGCGTTTTCAGGCCAGCATAATTGGAGCAATTCAACCAGCAACGGTTTCGCATCGCCCGTACTGAAGAATGACGCTGGTCGCCTGGCGGCAAGACATGTTGGACGGATCGTAGCGGTTGTGCATCCGCGCGAGCATCCGCGTGTCGGCTAGCGCTTGTGAAGCGGCCGGATCGCGAGCAGCGTCAGCAGGGAACCCCACTGGACGCCGCTTGCCGGCCATCGCGCGAGAAGTCCGCCCCCGCACGCCCGCGAACGAGAATCAGCGCGCAAAAAAAGGCCCTCCCGAAATTCGGGAGGGCCTTGGCGTGACTGGAAAACTCATCCTGTCGGCAGCCGCGGCCTGCTGCCGCCGTCGCTTTAGCGGCGGTTGGCGCCCACCAGGCCCAAGCCGCACAGGGCGACGCCCAGCAGGACGACGGTGGACGGCTCAGGAATCTCCTGAACTTCCAGAGTCTCGATGTCGATCTGGAAATCCTTCTTGGCAATGAAGGCCGCGGTACCCGGCTCGCTCGCCGAGGCCAGCGTGTTGTTGATGACGACTTCCACCTTGGTGGCGACCGAGCCGCTGGGGAGCATGGCGCTGATGTCGTACAGCAGGCCCAGATCCCAAGGAACGGCAATGCCGGCGTCGGTGGGAAGATCCCAGGAACCCGACACGCTCGCGGCGGGAACAGTGATCGGGGCGACCGGCAGGTTGTTCACCTCAATGATCTTGGCGCGGGCGGCGATGCCGGCGCTGACCCAAGTGGCCGCGGTACCGGTACCAATGAGGGAGAAATCGCCGCCCTCAGAGATCGTGATGGAGCCAACGCCCAGGGCGCCATTGCCCATGATGGTGAAGTTCAGTTGGCCGTCGCTGATGTCAGCGGTGCCATTGTCCGCAGACGACGTGAAGCCGATCGGATCGAAATCCAAACCGTTGGAGTAGACCGAGGGGGGCCCGTACTGAGGAACGGAGTCGGTCCCGGAAGATTCGGTGACGTCGAGAAACATGACGTCGGGGGGCGACGGGGCAAAATCGCCGTAATTAATCGACGCTGCGCGAGCGGAAGAGGACGCCACGAGGGCAGCCAGCGCGCAGACCGCCACGACCGTGTGGCAAGACTTCAGGTTGTAACGTCGCATTAGGTCCTACTCCGAGGTGTCGCCAAATTGGCTCAGTGAGTGTGGTGAGTCGTCCAGAGGTAAATCACGCCGCGAAATAAGAGCCATGCGGCAGTGCGCAGCCCAGCCGCCGCGCGTTTCCTGATGCCGATTCTAGCAGCTATGGCGCTTCACGCAACAAAAATACAGGCAGATTTTGCAGTATTTAGGGTTTGTGAAGTTCAGGCGAATTATCGGCGTATTTCCACCCCCGCGAACGTGGCGCCTCGCTGTGCCCCCTCCGACCGCAAACCGTTCCAATCAAAACACTTACGAAAAATTCACCCAAACCGCCTCACGTGCCGTTTGGCCCACCCGCCGAAGCGGGTCCATGGGCCGATCTCCCGCCGGCCGGCAGCAACACGAACGCCGCCACCAGGGCCACCCCGGCGGCCATCGTGGGGGCCAGCCAGAACTGGGCCCACTGACGCCCGGTGGTCTCGGCCAACTCGGCCGGCAGCCACCGCTTATCGGCAAACGCTGCCAACTGGGCCCCGGCGAAGCTGCCCAACCCCGACGTGGCCACCGCCAGCAGTCCCTGAGCGGTCGCTCGGAATTTCGGCTCGACCAGCGTCTCGACCTCCATTTGCAGCGAGACGCTCACAAACGTGTACGCAATCCCGTGCAAAGCGATCGCCGCATAAAGCGCCCATTGCTGCCCCCCAGTCCACGCCGCCAGTGCCAGCAGGGCGTAGCGGGCCCCCCACGTGACGATTCCGCACAGCACCGCGTTGCGCAGCCCCACGCGCAGCAGCACCAGCGGCAAGGTCAGCATGCAGACCACCTCCACGGCCTGGCCCAGCGTCATCCGGGCGGCCGGATTGGGCATGCCCCGCCAGTTCAAAAACGGATTGACGAAGCCGTAATAGAATGGCGAGGGGACCAGTGCCAGAAACGCCACCAGCAGCACGGACAGCAGGGTGCGATCTCGGAGCAACTGCCCCATTTGGGCCCCCTTTTCGGCGCTGGGCGCCAATTTGCGCAACGCGGCGCTGGGGGGCGTGTGAGGCAGCCAGATACAAATCACCGCGTTCACGAAATGGGCGACGATCGCCACCTGCAGCGGCAATTTGGTCGCTTCGATCGACCCGCCCAGCAGCCACGGTGCGAGCAAACCGATCGCCAGCCCGGAGGCAATCCACCCGAGCGTTCCGCAGCCGCGGACCAACGGGAACTGCCGATTCGGCTGGGCGAGGTGCTTCATCGACATTGCCGCCAGCAGCGAGATCGTCGGCCAGAAGCAGATGAAGAACCCCAGCAAAGCGGCAAGAAACACCGTTTGCGACGTGGCCGTGGCCGCCGCCAGCAGCATGGTCCCGGCCAGCAGATGCATCACAACCATAATCTTCTCGGTGGAGAAGAAACGATCCGCCAGCAGGCCCGCGAGAAACGGCGCCAACATCGCGCCGATTGGCGCCGCGGACGTGGCGGTGCCGACGAAGCCGGGGGCGAACATTCCCGTGCCAGCGTCGCCCGTGTTGGCTTTGATGAAGCTGCCCAGCGTCACGTACCAGGAGCCCAACGCGAAATGCCCGGCGGCCCAGGCCAGGCTCAACAGCACCGCGACGCGACGCTGCGACGGGCCGGCGGAGGAATCGGCGGGCGACGCGGCAGGAAGGGGGTCGCTCATAGCCGCGGCGTCAGTGAGACTTCAAGCCGGACGGCGCCCGATGCGGCACGCCAGTCCAAACAACGTCCGGCTTTCGCCTCGGGGGCGAACCGAACGCCCGGTCCCCGGCAGCGTGAGAGCGACCGCGGGGCGACTCGACCAATAAAACGCCCTGCCCCGGGTAGAACCGGAGGACGATTGCCGGCGTTCATCGAACCGGCCGCGCGGCGCGGGTGGGCTGCGCCGCCAATCAAGGCGGGAAAGTGGAGGGTCGAGGACACGAGTAGAACTTTTTTCGGCTGGGGTTGAAACGCTGAATCCGGCCACAGTCGCTCAAATTGTGGCGATTTTCCGCTAAAATCGAACAGAGGAGCAATCTAGCGACTGCTCGACCAATGCTCTTTGATTGACTTCCCTGCCAAAAAAAGCGAAATCATCTGAATCATGAAGGGGACCGGGATAGCGACTAACGGAGTAGCTCCGTGAAATTCGACAAGCTGATTCAGCAGATTCGCGAAATCGACGAACATGCTCGACGCGATACGGCTCGCGCCGTCAATGTTGGGCTGACGCTGCGAAATTGGGCAATTGGTCGCCACATTGGGCACTACGAACTCAGGGGCGAAGATCGCTCGAAGTACGGCGATGAGTTGTTTGACCGGTTGTCTGAGGGGCTTCAAGGCCTGGGCGTCAAGAGTTGCGATCGGCGGCAGCTTTACCGCTATCGCGACTTCTTTCAGACCTACCCACAGATTGTGGGGACGCTGTCCCCACAATTTGCCGCGTTGATGCCGCCGGATTCAGAATCAGCGTCGTCAGACGCCATTTCGCAGATTGTGGGAACAGCGACCCCACAATTGCTTGTGCCAGCCGACCGACTCCTCAACAGCCTTTCGTACAGTCATTTTGAGCAACTTGTTGTACTCGGTGATCCGCTAAAACGTACCTTCTACGAAGTCGAGTGTTTGAAAGGCGGATGGTCCGTTCGCGAGTTGAAACGGCAAATCGGGAGTCTCTATTTCGAGCGATCCGCGTTGTCCAAAGACAAGGCTGCTTTGGCAAGACACGTGCAATCTCTCGCGGAACCGGATGAGCCAAGTCTCGTTCTTCGTGATCCGGTCGTGTTTGAGTTCCTCGGCATCAGGCCGCAGGACACGATGCTTGAGTCCCACCTTGAACATGCTCTGCTAGACAAACTGGAACCGTTCCTGCTGGAACTCGGACGAGGCTTTTGTTTCGAGGCGCGCCAGAAACGAATAATAATCGGCGGAGAATACTACTACGTTGATCTCGTCTTTTATCACCGACTCCTGAAGTGTCACGTGCTGGTCGAACTGAAAACCGAACCGTTCACGCACGAGAATCTCGGTCAACTCAACACATACCTGAACTGGTACGCTGAGAATGAACGAACAGAGGGCGACAATCCGCCCGTTGGAATCCTGCTCTGTACCAACAAAAACGATGCGTTGGTGAAATACGCCGTTGCAGGAATGGACAACCAGTTGTTTGTTTCAAGGTATCAAGTCGCATTACCAGACAAGGACCAGATCGCATCGTTTATCGAGTCGCAGTTGAAAGAAAACAAAGGAATATAACAAATCAGGAATTGCTACGCCGTCTGCTTTTTGTACTAAACCAAGTTTATCAGATCTTTAACATCACCTAGCAGGCCGTTGAAGAAACCGGTTTCGTCGGGATCGTGGAACTATGCACTCAACCGTAGCGGCGAGTGCCGGGAGTTCAGTTTCGAGTT
>PABB01000022.1 GCA_002702655.1 Planctomycetaceae bacterium | reverse complement strand
CTCCGCCTGGGGAGTATGGTCGCAAGGCTGAAACTCAAAGGAATTGACGGGGGCTCACACAAGCGGTGGAGGATGTGGCTTAATTCGAGGCTACGCGAAGAACCTTATCCAGGCCTTGACATGCACGGATGTTGCCCGTGAAAGCGGGTTAATTGCCTTCGGGTGAAACGTGCACAGGTGCTGCATGGCTGTCGTCAGCTCGTGTCGTGAGATGTCGGGTTAAGTCCCTTAACGAGCGAAACCCTTATCCCTAGTTGCCAGCGAGTCATGTCGGGGACTCTAGGGAGACTGCCGGTGTTAAACCGGAGGAAGGTGGGGATGACGTCAAGTCCTCATGGCCTTTATGGTCTGGGCTGCACACGTCCTACAATGGCATATACAAAGGGAAGCGAACTCGCGAGAGTAAGCAAATCTCAGAAAGTATGCCCCAGTTCGGATTGCAGGCTGCAACTCGCCTGCATGAAGCCGGAATCGCTAGTAATCGCCGGTCAGCATACGGCGGTGAATATGTTCCTGAGCCTTGTACACACCGCCCGTCAAGCCACGAAAGTGGGGGGGGCTTAAAGTCGCTGAGCTAACCTTCGGGAGGCAGGCGCCTAGAGTCAACTCCGCGATTGGGACTAAGTCGTAACAAGGTAGCCGTAGGGGAACCTGCGGCTGGATCACCTCCTTTCTAAGGATTTCTTAGAAACCTCAATGTTGGCAACAACGTGAGGGATAGAATGGGGCGATCTTGCCCTTGGCAAAGAGGTCAGCAGCTCCGGGAGCTTAGGCTCTTCGGCTCGCTGCAAGCTTACCAAATTGATTTGAGAAACCCGACTCGACGGTTAGCCGCCGCGAGTCGGGTTTTTTTATGCGCTCGCCTGCCTTGCTCCTGCGGATCATCGTGCTGGTACACTGCGTGCATGCATCGTCCCTGCGAAAGTCCCCGGAAGATATTCTCCCGCGTCTCTCGCTACGCAACTGACGGCCACGCTCAACGCCGGCGAGCGTTTATGACGCCTTTGCTTATCCGTCGCACCGCTCCCTTTGGGTTCACGGCTTCCGCAGTTTGGCTGTGCGCCGCTGTGGCACTGGCCAACTCCATCGCTCCCCAGGCAATGTTCTTCCCGGGCATCCTGCCGCTCTACGGGATGGAATTCGCTGTCCCCGCATCGGTGCTTGCCGCCCTGATCGAGCGGCCGTTCTTCTTGCGCGCTGGCGTCACGCGCGATGCCCTGCGACTCTCCTTGCGCGCCAACCTGGCGAGCATGCTTGTAGGCTTCTGCTTGACCCTCCTGTTGATAGCTGCCATCTACATAATCGGGCCGCTATGGTGCGTGATTGCCGTTGGCGTCTCAATCGCCGTTGAAGGGCACGTCGTCAAAGGCGCCGCGCCCGCCGACGGCCAACTTCGCTGGCGCTGGATCGCGTTGGGCAACATTCTCAGCAGCACAATTGTCCTACTGTTGCCCCCGCTGGCGCTGTGGTTGAAGCAGTCCCACCTCGATTGGTCGTGGTGTCGACAAACGACATTGGCGACCGTGCCCTACCGCGCACTCTACTGGAGCACGCTGCTGGCAAGCTGCGCGGCCTTCGCCTACAGCCTCACGGGCGAGCCCCGGATCTTGGCCATAAGACGCAATCGCCAGACCGGCGTTTCGGATGCAGTTTGACTAAGCCTGCGTCAATCGGGTTTTGATAGTTCAGCGCGGCACGCAGATTCCAAGGCCGCGGCGGTGCCGAACAGGCGATCCCACAGGAGCGTGTAGAATCCGTAGTTATGGTCGCGGTCGCCATGGTGGCCGGCGTGGAACGAGCTCGTGGCGATCCACCCCAGCGGCCCGGACGCCCAGTCGCGGGGGAATGGTTCGACCCCCAGGTGGCCGATTGTACCAAACGCCAGGTTCAGCGCCAGGTAAGCCGTCATGCCCAGCCAGGTGACCGGGTAGGCCAACAGCACGATCAGCCACAGGCCGCCGAACCCCAGCACTTCGAACGGATTGAGCACGAACAGCGTCAGCGGGCGGGGATTCTCGTAGTCATGGTGCGTGCGATGCACCCACGGATAGATGCTCCGGTGATGGGCGACGCGGTGCAGCAGATACATCGCCAGATCCATGACAAAGAACAGGACCACGAAATCCAGCACCGCTCGCCACAGCGGAAACTCCGTCAGCACAACGATCCAGCCGCGCTGATACAGCAGGGCGCCCACGACGGTCACCCCGGCGTTGAGCACCACGCAGGTCGCCGACAGCGCCATTTCCTTGCCGGTGACCGCCGCGGCGGGCTGGCAGCAACGGCGTCGCGCCAGCAGGCGAACGGCCAACTCGCCCAAGGCGACGCTGGCGACAAAAAGCACGACGTTCAGCGCCAGCGACCAAGCGACGAGTTGCCACAGGGCGGCAGCGCGGACATGTTCCAGAATGAGCGTCATGGTTCGAGCAGGCCAAGGCGGACGGACTCCGCAGTCCTAACCGCCGAAATACTCCGGCTCGTTACCCGACTTCCATTTGATATTGCACCCCAGACTCGGCTTCTGGGGCTCGGGGACGGGTTGTCCGGCCAGCACGGCGTCGAGCGCGGCTCGCAGGTCCTGACCCGTCACCGGGATGTCGCTGCCCGGGCGGCTGTCGTCGAACTGGCCGCGGTAGACGAGCTTCTTGTCCGCGTTGAACAGAAAGAAATCGGGCGTGCAGGCCGCGTGGTAAGCGATCGCCACTTCCTGGGTTTCGTCGTACAGGTATGGGAACTGGTAGCCCCGCTCCTCGGCCTCGGCGACCATTTGTTCGGGGCTATCGGCCGGGTGCGTGGAGACGTCGTTGCTGCTGATCCCGACAATCGCGACCCCCTTGGCCAAGTATTCGGCGCCCAGCCGGGCCAGTTCGTCCGCCACGTGGATCACGTAGGGACAGTGGTTGCACATGAAGACGACCAACAGGGCAGGGGCGTCGTCGAAATCGCCCAACGAAACCATTTGGCCGTCGACGTTCGGCAGCGAGAACTCGGGGGCCGGGGTGCCCAGGGGCAGCATCGTGCTGGGGGTGCGAACCATAGCGTCAGTTTCCTGGTCGGAGTGAGGGAGTGGAGCCGTTAGCGCATCTGCCGGCCAGTATGACCTTTCCCGGGGCGTGCGGGCAACCAACGCGGCGGTTCGTTGACACGTCGGAGGCAATTCTCAATAATTCGGCCATCCAGGAGGGGGACGGCCGGAGCTAAGTGCTTCGCGGGCAAGAGGATTCGTCGAGTCGCGTCTTCGCCGGCGGACTCGCGAAGGCTTGTCGGCGAACCGGCAGTACGCCCCCTGCGTACATAACCATTCACGCGAAGGACCGGTCCTGCCAGGGGACGAATCCCCGCGCTCCCCGCCACACGAGTCAGGAAACGAGGTGATCCATGGGCGTTGCCGAGATCAACGACGACAGTTTTGAAAGTGAAGTGCTGCAATCGAGCGAGCCGGTGCTCGTTGACTTTTGGGCGCCCTGGTGCGGACCCTGCCGGCAGATCGCGCCGGTTGTCGAGCAACTGGCCGGCGAGAACGACGGCTCGGCCAAAGTCGTCAAGCTGAACGTCGACGACGCCCCCATGTCGGCGCAAAACTACGGGGTGAGCAGCATCCCGACAATCATGGTGTTCAAGGGCGGCGAGGTGGTCGACCGATTCGTCGGCGTGCAGCCCAAGACGCGCCTGCAGGAAGCGATTGACGCGGCCAAGGCGTAACGCCGACCTCAGCAGCGCTCCTCGCGACTGTGATAGATTCAACGAACGACCGCATTCTCATATTTGGGGATGCGGTCGTTTTTTCTTGCTGCCTTGCGCTGCTGCCGGCGCAGCGGGGTCGGCGTGCAACGATCATGCAGATTGCAGGCGGCGTCCGCTGGCCGCCAACGTGCCGCCGTCCCGTACGCAACGCGCCGCAGTGGGCTGCGATGCAGGGCGCGTGTATGCTTGAACGGACCAATAGGAGCTGGACATGGCGAGCGATTGGCACACGGCACTGGATGAGATCGTCCGGGATTTGGAGCCCCGGCTGATCGAGTTGCGCCGCCACTTGCACGCCCACCCCGAGCCCAGCGGCGAGGAGTTGCAGACCAGCCTGCGGCTCTACCAGATGCTGGGCGACGAGGGGCTTGCCGTGCGGATGGGGCCCGAGGGGTGCGGCGTCTTGGTCGACGAGCCGCGGGATGCCAAGGGCGCGCGGGTTGCCTTCCGCGGCGATATCGACGCGCTGTTGATCCAGGACGAAAAACTTGTTTCGTACCACAGCACCCGCGCGGGCGTGATGCACGCCTGCGGCCACGACGCTCACGCGACCTGCGCCTACGGCGCCGCGGTTGCGCTACGGCGACTTGTCCAGCAGAACCTGGCGCCGTGGCCGCTCACGTGGCGGGCGATTCTGCAGCCGGCCGAAGAAACGGCCTCGGGCGCCCGGCAAATGGTCGCCGCCGGGGCCATGGACCGCGTCGAGCGGATTTTCGCTCTGCACGTCGAGCCGAAGCTGCCCGTCGGGACTGTCGGCGTGCGTTCCGGCCCGATGACCGCGAACTGCGATTTGCTGAAGATCGCCATCCACGGCCGCGGCGGGCATGGCGCCCGGCCGCACGAGTCGCGCGACCCGATTGCCGCCGCCGCGACGCTGATCAGCACGCTGTACCAGTACGTGCCGCGGGCCACCGACAGCCTGGAAGCGGTCGTGGTGAGCATCGGCCGAGTCTGCGGCGGCAGCAACCCCAATGTGATTCCCGAGCACGTCGAGTTGGAGGGAACGGTGCGCACCCTGGAATCCTCGGTGCGACTGTCGACGATCGATCACATCCAGCAATTGGCGCGGGGCGTTGAAGAAATCACCGGCGCCAAGATCGAAGTGCAGTTCTCCGGCAGCATTCCGGCGGTCTTCAACGACGCCGACGCCACCGAAACGCTGCGCACCGCGGCGGCCGAGGTCGTCGGCCCCCAGCATTGCCACTTGATCGCGCGGCCCAGCATGGGCAGCGAGGACTTTGCCTGTTACCTGGAGCACGCCCCCGGCGCCATGTTTCGGCTGGGCACGGCGGGGGATCTGTCGGCGATCACGCCGCTGCATACGTCGCGGTTCGACGTGGACGAGAAGGCGCTGACCATCGGCGCCCGCGTGTTGGCCCGGGCGGTGGTTGCGGCCTGCGAGCCCAAGGATGGGAATCGCGTTGAGCGGACACGCACGCCCCTCCCCTAACCCCTCCCCGCCAGGGGGAGGGGGACATGATCGCTCTGGAGAACTGCCGCATGTCAACGATCGCCTTTGCCAACAATGATCGGCCCACGATCGGCATCGAGCTTGAGTTGGGCATCGTCGATCGGCAGACGATGGCGCTGGCCAATTCGTTCGCGGCCTTGGCCCGGCAACTCAAGGCCGACGGCAACCCGTCCTACAAACCGGAACTCAAGCAAAGCGTTCTGGAAATCAACACGGACGTTTGCGACTCGGTCGCCGAGGCTGAGGACGATTTGCGCGCCAAGATCATCGAGGTCCAGCAGGCGGCCGACGCGTTGGGGCTGGGGCTGTGGTGGGGCGGAAGCCATCCGTTTTCCAAGTGGAAGGACCAGCTGACCACGCCCACCGAGCGCTACGAGTCGCTCGTCGAACTGCTGCAGGAGCTGGCCCAGCGGCTGGTCACGTTCGGGCTGCACGTGCACGTGGGCGTCGACTCGGGCGACAAGGCGGTCATGATTTGCGATCGCATCCTGCGGCACCTGCCGGTGCTGTTGGCGTTGTCGACCAGCAGCCCGTTCTGGGAAGACCGCCGCACGGGACTGCACAGTTACCGGACCAAGGTCATGGAAGGCCTGCCGACCGCCGGGTTGCCGCCGCTGATGCGCAACTGGAGCGAGTACGTGTGGCTCGTCAACCACATGGTCGACACGGGGTTTATCAACAGCGTGCGCGAGCTATGGTGGGACGTGCGGCCGCACCACCGCTTCGGCACGGTCGAGGTGCGCGTGTGCGACATGCCCGGCAATCTGGACGACGTGCTGGCGCTGGCGGCTTTGATCCAGTGCCTGGTGCAGGCGCTGTCCGACGAAATCGACGAAGGAACCTACCAGCACGACTGCCATCCGATGATGGTGCGGCAGAACAAATGGCGCGCCGCCCGCTACGGCATCGATGCCAAGCTTGTCGACACCTACACCTTTGAAGTGCAGTCGGTCCCGGTGGCATTGGATCGGCTGCTGGAGAAGCTTGCCGGAACCGCGACGCAACTTCGTTGCGCGGAGCGCTTGGAACAGTGCCGGCAGATGGCCGCGGGCCCCAGTTGGTCCCAGCGACAACTGACGGCCGCCGACCACAGCGAGAATGCCGCCGACGCCGTGCGAAAGATCCTGCAAATGTCGCGGCTGAGCTGATCGGCGGCGCCGACGGCTGTCCGATTTCCACGCGAGCGCTCGCCTGCCGATTGTTTACCCGCCCTGGGACGGCGGCGTGCTTCCGCCGGCGCGCGTGGCCATCTGCAGTTGCCGCAGTTCGGTGCTCGCGGGCGCCAGCCCTCCCAGCAATCGCCAGGCCCGCGCCACCTGCGGCGAGGAATGCAGGTATTCGAACAACGCATGCGTCCGGCCGACATTGTCGGTGGCGTCGAGGGCATGGATCTCCACGTCGAACGCCCGACGCAGGCTCGCCAGCCCGGCCGGTCCTGCATAACCGAGAGCGCGTGTATCGCGGTCGGTAGTCAGGTGATAGAACCGCATCGCCGGGTCGCGGCGGTTGGCGATGATCGTCAGCTCGTCGACTGCCTCCAACGCCCGGCCATGGTAGCGCCCCGGCAGAAGCCAGTCGGCGTCCAGCGCTCCGGCGAGCAACACGGCGTGAGCTTTCGAGCGGCGCGGCTGCAGATCGGGCGTCGTGCGACCGTTCAGCGAACCGCCTGCCAGCAGGTGCAACGTGCCCGTGGCAACGCGGGCCCCGTAGCTGTAGCCGACGATCGCCAGCGGCGTATCGGCAGGCAGTTGGTTGATCGCCCAGGCGACTTGCCAGGCGACCGGTCCCGTGCGAGCGGCTTTCACGCGGTAGTCGCGCACGGGCCCGCGGATCTCCGCCGATGGCCACGACCAAATGACGAACCGCACCGGCGTGTCGTCCGGCAGCCGCGGTTTCATCGAGCGATAAACGCTCAACCCGTGTCCCGCGGCGACGCCGTTGGGGACGCGATTGCCGTGAATGTAGACAATCGTGGGCGTCACGCGCGTCGGATCGAGCACGTCGGCCGTGGCGGCGGCGTGCCAGGACCGCGTGGGAGATGTCAGCGCCGAAGCGGCCCGGTAAACGTGGCAATCGAGCCCCGCGAGCATCGCGTCGGCGTCGCAGCGGGTGCCGATGCGACGCGAGCTGATCAGCACGATTTCGTCATGCCCGCGCACGTCGTCGGGGGGGCTTTCGCCCCTGACATCGGCCATGTCCGTCAGGCACAGCGCGGCCACGACCAGCACGCAGCGAAACGCTGCCACGGACAGCAGGGCAGGGAGTGAGCGAGGGCGGACTTCCATCATCGCCAAACACGAATGCATCGTGCGCGTGGGTCAGTCGGGCTTCCTGCCAGGGCGGCATCCCTGGGGAGCTAGGCCGGCACGGCTTCCGCCGGCTGACGCGGGTAGGACCATCGGCTGCGCCGGAGATGTGCGCAATCGTGGCTGCACAAGTGTAGCACGCAAACAACGCGCAGGTCGGGCGGATGTGGCGAGAAAAAAACTCGGCGTTGAAAATTTGCCACGTGCGCAGCGTGAGGTAGAGTTTCGTCGACACCCGCCGTCTTGCCCTCCCCAACATCCGCAAGACACGCACCCCTCCCCCCTGCGCCAAGTGCTTGGCCGATTGACGTTGGCTTGAAGGGAAGCCAGAGCACTGAGGAACCGGCGCCCACCGCGAGGAATCGGATTATGAGGAAGTTTTTGGTACTTACGGCTGCCGCTGCGGTGGTGGTCTCCTCCAGCGGCTGCGGAGCCTGCGGCAAGGTCCGCAGTTGGTTCCACAAAGGGTCGCCCTGCGGCGCCCGCGTGGCGCCGGCGACGCTGGGGGCCCCGATCACCATGGCCGCTCCGACCATGCCCATGATGGCCGCCCCGATGCAATGCATCGAAACGGCGCCGATGTGCGTCCCCTGCGACCCCTGCGGCGATCCCTGTGCGGATCCGTGCGGGAGCTACTCGACCGGGTATTACGGCGGTTATGCCAGCGAATCCGGTCCGGGATGTGCCGCCTGCGAAGCCGCCGGCTCGGGTCAAGTGATTTTTGACGAGAGCCAGTACATTCCGCGCGCCCCCGAAGGCAGCGTCGTGACCCCGCCGAGTGACAGCCGATACACCGATCCGCAGCCGATGTAGCCGTCGCGCCCGTCGACGAGTCGCGGTAGCTCGGACGTTGCTCGACAGGGACTCCCTGCTCAATTGCGCTTAAACACTCCCGACGCCGCGTCGGACTGCCGAAGCCGCCGCTCGCGACACGCATCGCCGCTGAAGTTCTTTGCCCTCCCGTGACGCTGAGGACAACAAAGGCGAGACTGCTCGCACCGACCGCAGATCGAAACGAAAGCCGCCCGGCTCGCGCCATCCTGAACGCGACCGGGCGGCTTTTCTTGTTGGGGCGACGCGGCGCGCTTCTGAACCGCGCAGCGCTGCGCCCCAGACGGGGGTGCAAAACGGCCGCGCTCACCTAGCCCGGCGGCGCAGCCAGCCGACAACGCCCAACGCGCTGGCGGCCAGCGCCCACGTGGCGGGCTCGGGGACCACGGCAAAAGAGATCCGCAGCACTCCGGTGTCGGCCGACAGCAGGCTGCTGTCGAACGTGTAGCCTTCGGCCGTCTCCAGGCCATTGAAGGTGCTCAACTCGCTGAAGTTGCGCTCGACCGTGCCGTTTTCGTTGACGCGGTTGGCATTGACGCCCACCACCAGAAACGCAGCGTTGTTGGGATCCTCGGTTTCGGAACCGGCGTCCCAAATGTCGCTCGCGGTGAGCGTAATCGAGCTGAGGATCAAGTTCCCGCCGCCATCGAAGACTTGGTACTGCGTCGGCGAGTCGTTGCCCACGAAGAAGTCATTGCTGGGGACGACCATCGAGCCGAACGAGAAGTACTGGTTGGCCGTATCGACCGTCAGCACGGTGGAGGCCGTCTCGCCCGGCGTGAAAGGAGGGCCGGCATTGCCTGAGGCGCCGACGACGCTGCCGATATTCGCGTTGGGCTCCACGGCCAGAAAGGCGGGATTCCACGCGGCGTTCGAACCGCCCTCAGCGATGCCCACAATCGGCGCGTCGGCGATGGTCGCCGCGCCCAACAGGAACGCGGCTTGGCCCTCGTCGAACGAATCGAACGTGCCGTTGCCAAATCCGAACCGCACCGGCGACGTGGCGACGCTGTTGGTGGGCGCGATATTTTCGACCGTCACGCGAATTGGAACTTGCGCCCTGACGGCAGACGCGCTGAGCGTCGCGCCCAACAGCGCGAGCAGTGCAGTAAAACGACCCTGGTAACAATGCATGATGCGACTCCAAGCACACTGAAAGACGACGGCCTGTTCGGTCGATCCCACGCGGACCGCCGCCATGCCGTCAGAAACCCCTCCAAGCTCCGCACGCGAACGAGTGGGCCGCCGGTAGCAGCCGAGTTGTGCGTCTTGTGAGGGGTTAGTCGCAGTCGCGGAATAATCGCTACACGCTCTTGAGGAAAAAAGAGAGAATTGCCTGATCCACACGGAATGCCGCCAACATTGCTCGAATCAGTTTCAATACCACTCTCCCCTGAGGGGAGAGGCTGGGAGAAGGGCGAAAACTCCGGCGTTGGGAATCCCTCCCCTGGCCCCTTCCTTCGAGGGAGGGGGATTTGAAACCAGCTTTTGCGGAGAGCGCGCACCCACTGTCGCGAAGCGGCCTAGCGGGAGACGCTTCGATTTACTGCGGCCCAAGTCGGTCGCGCAGGCCGGCGGCAATTCGCTCTCGCGCCGCGACTGACTGATCGGAACTCACGCAGTCTTGTCCCGCCAATTTGCGGGCGGCCGATTCGATGGCCTTGAGTTGCTGCCGAAACCGGCGGCAACCGGTGCAGATTGCCAAATGGGCTCGCAGGCCCCACCGCTCGGAAAACGTCAGCCGCCGCTCCTGGGCGTCCGAGACCAGCCGCGCAGCATCCTCGCAGGAAAGCGTCAGCAGGTTGCGGCAGGCGGAACGGAGCGACACGAGCGAAATTCCTCAGTCCTAATCAGACGCTGGCCCAGGCGGCTTGCCCTGCGGGGCGGCGAACCAGGTTCGCTCCAGGCATTCGCGCAGCAGCACGCGAGCACGGGCCAGCCGTACCGATAGGTTAGTCGGCGTCACATCCAATTCGCTACAGATTTCTTCGGTTTTCAGTTGGTCGAGCACGCGCAACTGAAAGGCGGGGCGAAGCGTCGGCCCCAGTTTCTCCAGACACGCGGCCAGCGCGGCTTGAAACTCAGCCGATTCGGCGATTTGTGCCGGGTCGCCGCCCCAATCGCCGGGGCGCTCGCGCCATTGTCGATCGGCGTTGAACGGTTCGACCAGTTCCGCTTCGACCCGCGCGTCGCGCGCCGCGCGGCGGTAGAAATCGGCGATCTTGCGCCGCAGGATGCCCGTCAGCCACGTTTGGACCGCCGCCTGGCCGCGGAATTCACCGGCGGCCTTCAGCGCCGCCAGCAGAGTTTCCTGCACCAGGTCCTCGGCCGCTGCAGCCGAGGGCGTCCGGCGCATCGCATACGCCAGCAGAGCGTCGCCATGGTCGGCAAGCCACGTTTCGGCTTGTTGCAGCGGGTCGGGAGCCGAGTCGGTCACGTCGTCCCGGTGGGGTGAAGCAAGAATGAGAGCCGGGCAAGTGCACGTCGCGCGGGCGGCGCCGGTCGCGAAAACCCGTTGCCCCGGCGCGGCCGCCGCCTTAGTTTCATAACACGCCGTTCGCGATTACGAAACGCACCCTGCGAGGAATTCATCATCGCCGGCGTGCGGCCTGCAACCTCCATCGCACCCGCCAGCTAGTCATGCCTTTCGACGAAGTGCTCGCCGCTCGGGTCCGCGAAACGCTCGGCCACCGCCGCGGTCTGGCCGAGAAAAAAATGTTTGGCGGCGTCGGGTACATGCTCGACGGGAACATGTGCGTGGGCGTCACGCGCGACACGCTGATCGTCCGCGTGGGGCTGGACAACTACGAGCAAGCGCTCGCGGCGCCGCACGCGCGGCCGTTTGACATGACCGGCAAGGCGTTGCGCGGGTGGGTGATGATCGACCCGCCGGGGATCGCCCGTGATGAAGACCTGCAGGCGTGGGTGGCCCAGGCGGTCGAGTTCGTCCAAACACTGCCGGCGAAGTGAACCGCTACGCGCGTCTCTGGGCCGCTACGCGCGTCTCTGGGCCGCTACGCGAGGGCGTCGAGAATCTCGCCCTTGCCGATGGCCTTGCCAATCTGCGCGGCGGCGTTGAGCATCTGCACGACCGCGTCGCCCTGGGCTTTGGCGGCGTCTTGGCCCTTGGCCAGCAGGGCCACGTCAATTTGGGTGCGCGTGGCGGCGTTTTGGGCGGCCAGGACCGAGTCGATGGCGGCGTCGACGCTCATGGGATTACTACCTTTGCAAGGTCAAGATGCACACGGGTGTATATTGGCCGCGACCCGGCCAGGCGGTGAGGCGAAATCGGCAATCCACGGCATTTCCGCGAGCACTGGCCGCGCAACCTGCCCCCAGCCCGCACAACCCGACGGCTCGCGTGCTGGACCGATCAGCAATTCAAACGGCGTTAGCTAGCCGGCGGCACACGTGCCGCCGGGAAATATCGGGAAAAACTAGCGCCGTAGTCCGCCCGGCGGCACGTGTGCCGCCGGCTAGAATCCTGCTTGCGAAAAATGCTCAACAAAGTAGCACTGTGCTCGCGGGCGAGCGAGTTGACGCCCCCCGCCGCCCTGACGTAGAACCACGGATTCGGGCCGTCACGCGGCATCACACACACACGGCAATCAGGCAGCGGTGCGATGGCATATTGGGTGGGAATTGACGTGGGCGGTACGACCAGCACCGTGGCGGTGGGCGACGACAGCCGGCGGGCGACGCACGTGTCGGCCCAGTTCGAGACGCGCTCCACCGAAGGGCCCGCCGCAGTGATCGAGGCGGTGGCGGCCGCGGTGAATGCCGGCGTCGCCGAGTCCGGCGGCACGCTGGCCGACGTGACCAGCGTCTGCATCTCGACCCCGGGGCCGGCGACGCTCGACGGGCTGCTGCTGAAGACGCCGAATTTGGATCCGGCGCTGTGGGACCGGTTCCCCATCCGCGGCGCGCTGGAAGAAGCGCTGCAGAAACAGCAGCCCGGCATTCCGGTGCACTACATCGGCGATGGTCAGGCCGCCGTGCTGGGCGAGTACGCCGTCCGCACGGGCAAGCTGCAGTGGCCGCATGCCGCGGAGGTATCGGCCGACGAGAGCCTGCAGTCGATCTTCATGGTGATCGTCGGCACCGGACTGGGCGGCGGCGAGGTGCGCGACGGCCGGGTCGTCCGCGGCATCGAAGGCCGCGCCGGCCATGTGGGTCACATTCTGCTGCCCGAGTACGCGTTCCGCCACCCGCACGATCGCACGCTGCAGGTCGGCAACGCGCTGTCGACCGCGGAGTCGGCCGTCTCGCTCACGGGGCTGACCCATCAGTTGGGCTACCGGCTCACGCTCGACGAGTGGCGCGATCATCCGCTGGCCGCTGCGCCCGGCACGGTGCGAGACAAGGCCAAGAAGCTGCGCGAGCTGGCCGCCGAGGGCGACCCGCTGGCGCAGCAGTTGTTTGACGATCAGGCCAAGGCGCTGGGCATCGCGCTGCTGAGCGTCAACTATCTGGGCGACTTTGACCTGCTGGTGATCGGCGGCGGCGTGGCCGATCTCGCTCCGCCGGTCCGGGACCGCTATCGCCAACTGGCCGAGGAGTCGTACCGCACCTACGCGTTGGACGGTTTCCGCAACTTGGACAAGTTCGAGTTTTCGATCTGCGGCGACGAAGCGCCGGTCGCCGGGGCGCTGGAGCATGCGTACGTAGCGACGCGCGAGTAGCCCGCACCGCAGCACGGCCCCAAGCCAGGTCCCAACCAACGCCGCGCCCCAGCCGGGCCGCCACGCGGCCCGGGACCGCCATGCAACCTCTCACGCTCAACTGGACGCAACCGCCCGTGGGGCCGCTGGCCGCCCCGGCCGCCGGCGTGGACCTGTGGCTGGTTGACGCCGGAGTGGACGAGGCGGCCGAGTCGCAGGCCCGCGCGATTCTCTCGCCCGACGAACTCGCCCGCTACGACCGCGTGCGGGTTATTGAGAAACGGCAGCAGGCGATCGCGGTGCGGGCTGCATTGCGGCGGATTCTCGCCCGCTATGTCGCCGCCGAGCCGCACGAGTTGGTCTTTGCCTACGGCCCGCAGGAGAAACCGTCGCTCGCGGCGCCGGCGACCAGCCCTCGGCTGCAGTTCAATGTGTCGCATGCCGGGGCGTGGGGGCTGGCGGCGATCACGGCCGGGCGGCCGGTGGGCGTCGACATCGAACTGACGCGCCCCCTGCAGAATCAGGCCAGCTTTGCCCGCACGATTCTCTCGCCGCGGGAACTGCAGCAGCATGAGTCGTTCGCGGCCGGCGATCACCTCGCGGCCCTGTTGGCCGCCTGGACCTGCAAGGAGGCCGTGCTGAAGGCCGCCGGTCTGGGAATGGCCGTGGCGCCGGCGGCGTTGGAGCTGACGCCGGTCGACGACAAGCGCTGCGAGGCCGAGACTTGCTATGACGGCGAGTCGCGTCGCTGGCAGGTCGTCGCGCTGCAGGCCGCGGCCGACTACGCCGCGGCGGTCGCCGTTCCCGCCCATCAACCGCTGGGCGAATTGCGGGCGTTCGATTGTTCGCAATCGGCCGACCGCTAAAGCGGCGGCGACCTCTTCCGGGTCGGGATCTGCCGATTGTTCGGGTTCGCGAGGGGCCGCGCGCGGGGTGAGCTATCCTTGCAGATGTGGGCGCCGTGGGGCGACCGTCTCGGAACACCGCAGCTCGGATGTTTACCCCGGCCGTCGATGACTACCGCCTTGCAGAAACGCTCACTGGCGCACCGCCTCGCCGCGGCGGGGACGGTCGATGCGTCGATTCTTCGCAGTCGCTTGCGACGCATGGCCTATAGCCTCTGGCCTTATGCGGTGTTGGCGCTGCTGGCGGTCTATCCCGCGGCGCGTTCGTGGCGGACCGGCCTCGATCCGTTGGTGGACTTCGGCCGTGAACTGTACGTTCCCTGGCAACTTGCCGAGGGCGCGACGCTGTACCGCGACATCGCGTATTTCAACGGCCCGCTGTCGCCCTATCTGAACGCGGTGTGGTTCCAGCTGTTCGGAGCGAGCCTCGCCACGCTGATGGCCGCCAACCTGGCGGTGCTGGGCGCGATCACGGCGCTCACGTTTCACTTGCTCAGTCGGATTGCGAGCCGCGGCGCCGCGCTGGCCGCCAGCGCGCTGTTGCCGCTATTGTTCGGGTTTGGCAACTACGGCACGATCGCCAACTACAACTTCGTCACGCCGTACTCGCACGAGTTGACGCACGGGCTGCTGCTGGCGCTGTTGGCGCTGGCGGCCGCGTGGCAGGGCGACAAGCCGCGGCGTCGTACGGCGCTGCTGGCCGGTTTGTTCATCGGCGCCACGTTCCTGACCAAGCCGGAGCTGACCGCGGCCGCCGCGGCAGGAGCCGCCGCCAGCCACGCCGCCATGTGCTTTGCGGCGGGGACCAGTTGGCGGCGCGTGTTGCGTCAGGTGACGATCATGGCCGCGGGCGCCGTCGCCACGCCGTTGGTGGCCATCGCCTGGCTGGCCACGATGATGCCGTTACCCGAGGCGGTCGACGCCTGCCTGGGCGCCTGGCGGATGGCGGGGATGGCCGAGATTCGCCAGCTCGACTTTTATCGCGAATGCGTCGGCACGCTCGATCTGCCGATGAGCTTGCGGAACATCGTCGTCAGCCTGGCCCACGGGGCGGCCGTGCTGGGGGCGGCGGACATCCTCGACCGCCGCATTGCCGACGATCGCCGCCGCTGGTGGGCGCTGGCCCTGGGGTTGTGCGGCGGTGCGCTGCTGATCGTCGAAGGATACTACTGGCCGATCATCGAACGCGCGCTGCCGATGTGGCTCGCGATCTTGACCTTCTGGTGGGCGGCGCGTCTCGTGCGGGCGCGGAAGCGCCGCCTGGCAAGAGTTCAGGACGACGACCGCCACGAGGGAACCGCAGTCTCCGACGACCCGCGGCCCTCGCCGGAACTGCCCCAGGCCGGTCGCGGCGACGTGGTCGCCGCGCTGCGGTTGGGGTGGTGCGTGTTCGCACTTGTGATGCTGGGCAAGATCGCGCTGTTCGCGCGCGTGATGCACTACGGTTTCGCCCTGGCGCTGCCGGCCGCGCTGACGGTGGTGGTGGCAGTGCTCGATTGGATTCCTCGCCGCGGCCGACGGCGTTGTCGCGGCTCGACGCTGCCGTGGCTGTTTTTGCCGCTGCTGGCGGCGTACCTGCTGGCGTACCAGGTGCAGCACAGCATGCACATCCACCGCGAGACCGCCGTCGGTCTGTCGCCGCAGGACCAGTTTTTTGCCGACGCCGACGCGGCCCCCGTGGCGACGGCGCTCGACACAATCGCGGCCTATGTCGCCGCAGACGAGACGGTCGCCGTATTGCCCGAGGGCGTGATGCTGAACTTCCTGTCGCGGCGCGCCAGCGGCACGAAGTTCATCACCTGGATGCCGCCGGAGGTGCTGTTCTTCGGCGAGGAAGCGATGCTCGCGGACCTGGCCGCCGCGGCGCCCGACTGGATCGTGCTCGCTCCGCGCGATCTCGACGAATACGGCTATCGCGGCTTTGGCGACGATTACTGCCGGGCGACCGCCGCTTGGATCGACGCCCACTACCGGCCGGTCACGACCTGGGACGACGACCACTGGCGGCTGCTCCGCCGGCGCGACCTCTCCGAGCGACACGTGTCGACCACGGACTGACGACGCCGGGTGGCTGGGGACGACCAACGGGAAGTTCCCAGGCGAATCACATCGCCGCGCACTACACTGGGGGCTCGCTGCGCTCGTCCCCAGCCACCCCTTTGTGGATTGTGCGTTGCCTACGCGGCGGCGTGCCGCTGCACGAACTCGGCATAGTCGGCCGGCGTATCGATGCCACGGCAGGCGTGATCCACCGGGGCGATTAGGATCGACTCTCCGCACTCCAGCACGCGCAGCTGCTCCAGCTTTTCGACGCTCTCCAGCTCGCTCATCGGCAGCGACGTGATGCGCTCCAACAGCAGGCGGCGGTAGGCGTAGATGCCCAGGTGCAAGTGGAAGGTCGGCGGCTCGCTGGCGAGCAGGGCGTCGTCCCACTCGCGCGGGTGAGGAATCGGGCTGCGGCTGAAGTACAACGCCCGGCCCTGATGGTCGAACGTGACTTTCACGCACGCCGGGTCGTCCAACTGCTCGCGCGAGCGAATCGGCGCCGCGGCAGTGGCCATGCCGGCGGCGGGGTGACGTTGCAGTTTGCCGATCACGCGGTCGATGGCCGCGGGATCCATGTCGGGCTCGTCGCCCTGCAGGTTGACCAGGATTTCGGCCTGGGGCAGTTCGCGGGCCGCTTCGGCCACGCGGTCGGTGCCGCTGTTGCATTCGCGGCTGGTCATGATCACGTCGGCGCCAAAGCGGCGCGCCTCGCGGGCGATCTCGTCATCGTCGGTGGCGATCACCACCGCGTCGGGGCGCTCAGCCTTGCAGGCGCGCTCCCAGGTGTGTTGCAGCACCGTTTTGCCGGTGTCGCGCAGCAGCATCTTGTCAGCCAAACGGGTCGAAGCGCGGCGGGCCGGGATCACCAATACGCAGCGGGCGTTTACGAGCGATTGCATGGGGAGCCCTCCTTGGCTCAAGCAAGCCGACGATCAACGCGCCGGCGGCGGGGAGGGCAAAGATACCGCAGCTCCCGGCTGCGTTGCCAGAGCGGTTCCGTTGCTAGCGCCCATCGTTTGGGCGACCGCTGCAATCCGCCTGCCCGCCCCGCGCCACATCCGCATAGGCCGCTGCCGCCCCAATTGCTAAGCTCCCCCAATTCCGCGCTCGGCGCCGGCCCGCGATGCTAGCACCGACGGCGCGATCGAAACGAACTTCGCGCTCCCCAGGACCATTTCCATCATGTGCGGCATCGTCGGCTACGTGGGCGACAAGAAGGCAGCCACCTACCTCCTCGCCGGTCTGCGGCGGTTGGAGTACCGCGGCTACGACAGCGCGGGCATCGTCACCATCGACGAGGGCCGGCTGCATGTGAACAAATCGGCCGGCCGCGTCGAACAACTTGCCGCGCTGGTCAAGCAGACCAAGCCGACCGGCACCACCGGCGTCGGCCACACGCGGTGGGCCACCCACGGTCCGGCGACCGATGTCAACGCGCATCCGCATCTGGGCGGCGGCGATGTGCTGGCCCTGGTGCACAATGGCGTGATCGAGAACTACCGCGCAATCAAAGACCATCTGACCGAGCACGGCTGCGAATTCCGCTCGGTCACCGACAGCGAAGTCGTCGCCCAACTCATCTCGCACGAGCTGCGGCAGCTCGACGACAGCGTCAGCGACGAACTGGATCCCTACGCCCCGCTGGTCGCCGCCGTGCAGAACGCCGTCGCGCAGTTGCGCGGCACCTACGGGCTGGCCATCGTGTTTCGCGAATTCCCCGAGGTGATCGTCGCCGCCCGGCTGGGCAGCCCGCTGGTGATTGGCGTCGGGGACGGCGAGCATTTCCTGGCCAGCGACGGTTCGCCCCTGGCGGGCAAGACCGACCGCATCGTCTACCTGGCCGACCACGAAATCGCCGTGGTAACCGCCGACACGCTGCGGGTGATCCACCGCGACCAGGGCGACGTGGAGCACACGGTCAAGCAACTCGAAATCACCGCCGACGAGGTGGAACTCGGCGAGTACCCGCACTACATGCTCAAGGAAATCTTCGAGCAGCCCGAAACGATCCGCAACGCGATGCGGGGGCGGCTCGATTTCGACGCGGCCACGGCCAAATTCGGCGGCCTGAACCTGACGCCGCGGCGACTGCGGGCGATCGATCGGTTCCTGCTGACCGCCTGCGGCACCAGTTGGCACGCCGCGCTGGTCGGCGAGTACATGATCGAAGCCCTGTCGCGCGTCCCGGTCGAGGTCGAGTACGCCAGCGAGCTACGCTACCGCAACCCGCCGCTGAGCCCCTCGACGCTGCTGTTCACGCTGTCGCAAAGCGGCGAGACGATCGACACGCTGGCCGCCATGCGCGAGCTGCAGCGCAAGGGCCACATGGCCCTGTCCATCTGCAACGTGGTCGGCAGCACGATCGCCCGCGAGGCGGACGGCGGCATCTATCTGCACGCCGGCGCCGAGATTGGCGTCGCCAGCACCAAGGCTTACACCTCGCAGTGCGTGGTCATGGCCCTGCTGGCGTTGTACTTCGGCCGGCTGCACCACCTCAGCTACGAAGCTGGGCTGCGGGTGATCAACGACCTGCAGTCGCTGCCCGATCTGGTCGAGCAGGCGCTCACGACCAACAACGTCTGCCGGCAGGTCGCGGGCAAGTACGCCGGGTGCAATAATTTCCTGTACCTGGGGCGGCAGTACAACTTCCCCACCGCGCTGGAAGGGGCGCTCAAGCTCAAGGAAATCAGCTACATCCATGCCGAGGGCTACCCGGCCGCCGAGATGAAGCACGGCCCGATCGCCCTGGTCGACGAGAACACCCCCAGCGTGTTCGTGGTGCCCCGCGGCGGCGTCTACGACAAGGTGTTGGCGAACCTGGAAGAGATCAAGGCCCGCGGCGGCCCGGTGATCGCCGTGGTCCAGGAAGGCGACGACGAAACGGCCCGGCTGGCCGACGACGTGATCGAAATCCCCGCGGCGCCGGACTTCCTGCAACCGATCGTCGCCGCCGTGCCGCTGCAGTTGTTGGCGTACCACATTGCCGTGCTGCGCGGCTGCGACGTCGACAAGCCGCGGAATCTGGCGAAGAGCGTGACGGTGGAGTGAAGCGCGGGCCGCGAGCGAGTCCCGTCAGTCAGGTCTGGAAATGCAAATCCACGAGGAGAAGGCATGCACGCGTGTCTAGCCGCGATTCTCTTGGCGGCGGGATTCGGCATTGGCGATGCTGGTGTCGGCGATCGGTCCGACAATTCGGCCGATCTAAGCAACGCCGCCGCACGGCGAGGATTGGAACTCTTCGACGGCTCGCATTACCGTGACGCTATCGCCGCATTCAGTGATGCGATCGTACTGGAACCGACTGCAGCGGTCTATTGCTTTCGTGCAGCATGCCACTACGAGCTGGGGGAATCTGGTCGGGCAATGCAAGATCTCAATCGTTGCTTGGCTTTTGAAAAAGCCGCTGATCACGACATACAGGCGGCTGCATTCTGGATGAGGTCGAATCTCAAGTATGTGCAGGATGACCGGCAAGGCGCTCTGAACGACATCAATGCGGCGCTGGCGATTGCTCCGAACACGGAAAGATTCCTGTTTCTCCGGGCAGTCTACAGCGGACAATTGTTCGATTATCAGACGGCGATCGATGACCTGACGAGAGCCATCGAGATCGCCCCTGCCGAAGTCGAGTACTATAGCTACCGCGCCCGGTGCTGGGAAACGTTGGGCGAGTTGGAGTTAGCGATTTCTGACATTGCCAAAGTCGTCGAACTGCGGCCTGACGCCGCCTCGCCGCTGGCGTGGCGCGCGTGGGCGTACTTGCGGACCGGCAAACCTCAAGTAGCCATCACTGATCTGGAACAAGCCGTCTCTCTCGATCCGGACAACTGGAACTACGAGGTGGCGCTTGCCAGGGCGTGCGTTTTTGCCGAGAAGGATCGAACGCCGGAGAACTTCCAGCGAGCGATCGCGTTGATTGAGTCCGCTTGCGAACAGACGAAGTGGCAAAACGCACCTGTGTTGCAGCAGTTGGCTCAGGTGGTCGGTGCGTCCGGGGATTGGCGGCGGGCCGTAGAAATCCAGCAACAGGTCGTTGACCTCGCCGTCGAGATGGACAAGCAACGAGCAGGGGTTGTACTGTGGAAGCTGCAACAGAGGACTTGCATGCTCGACGACCTTGGCGGGATCGACGTTAACCGGTAGCTCCCCAAGTCGCTCTCGGGCGGCGGATGCCGAGGCGAAGGAGAACTCTGCAGTGTTTCATGGCCTTGCTCTGCTCTTGATCGGTTTCGCCCTGGGCGACTTGGGGGCGTCAGCCGACGAGAATAAGGCGATCGAAGCTGATGTCGAGCTGCGCGTCGCGACGGACGTCGCGCACGACCTTTTTGATCAATCCAAGTGGGCCGAAGCGGAGGAAGCATTTGGTCGCGTAATTTCACTCCATCCGTCGACCGAGGGTTACTTCTACCGAGCAGGTTGCCGATATCGCCTTCGACGTTACAACGATGCGGTCCACGATATCAACTGCGGGTTGGAATGCGTTGCTAAGGGAGACGATGGCATCCATCCGGCATGGTTCTATGTGCTGTTGTCGCACATCAGAGCGGACCTGGACGACCTCCCAGGCGCGATTACGGAAATCACGTCGGCAATCGAAACACTGCCCGAGGAAGAGGATTTTTTCCTCCGACGATCGAAGTACTACTGCGACTCCGGAGAGTACCAGCTTGCCATTGACGACTTGTCGCGGGTCGTGGAGTTGGCGCCAGATAACATAAAGGCCTACGAATCCCGGGCAACCCTGTGGGGCCAGCTCGGGGAGTACTCCCGTGCCATTGACGACCTGTCGCAACTCCTGAACGAGCGGCCTGAGGACGTCAGACTGCTTGGACAGCGTGCACTCTGCCATCTGCACTTAGGTCATTACGCGGTTGCGATTGCCGATCTGGAGAAGGCTCTGGCAATCGATCCGACGGACGTTGGCTCCAGGATTGTGCTCGCGCGAGCCCTGGTGTACCGCGAGGAAGACCGGCTGCCCGACAATGTGACGCGGTCGATTGAACTGATGGAGGCAGTCTGCGAATCGTCCAGTTGGGGCAACGTTGCGCATCTCCAAGTGTTTGCGCGCGTTCTCAGTGCGGCTGGGGAGTGGAAGCGGGCGATTGGCATCCTTCGGCAGGCAATCGCCGTCGCCACAGCAGAACAGAAGACAAAGCTGGCCCCCATGCTGTGGAAGCTTCAGCAGCGCCAGTGCCTGGTCGGCAACTGGGACGACATCCATCTCGGCGCGGTGGGGGCGGGTCCGTAGCCGCCATCGCCATCCTGCCGCTCAGTCCGCAAACAACCCCGTGCCGTACCAGATGCCGTTGCCGCCCTGGTGGATGTCGTAGGCGTAAGCCCGGTAGGTCCGTCTCACCTACGAAGTTCCATCGAAGAACTCGCCCAGCCGTCGGGCAGGGTCCCGGCTGCTTGTGGCGGCGGCAGCCATCAGCCATCATGACGCTAGGGAAATGCTCCTGGAGTCTGATCACGCTAAGGCGGCGAGGGGTCTCATGAATGCAGCTCGAATTATTCTGGCAGCGGCGTTTGCACTAGGGTACGCGACGGATGCTCGCGCGATAGCGTTCTCGTGGGCCACCATCGGGAACGCCGGCAACCCAGCTGATATCATTCCTGGCCCATTCGGGCTGGAATTCTACGGTGCAGTGGATCATCCCTATCGGATCTCACAGCACGAAGTGACAAATGCCCAGTACGTGGAGTTTCTCAACTCGGTCGACCCATCGGGCGCCAATGTCCTGGAACTCTACAACGCTTCGATGACGACCCACATACTGGGCGGCATCCTTCACGACGCGAGCGCACCCGTCGGTTCGACGTATGCGGCCAAGAGCGGGCGAGGGCAGAACCCAGTGAATTTCGTGTCGCTGCTGGACGCAATGCGATTCGTTAACTGGCTCGACAACGGGCAAGCGAGCGGCGGAACCGAGGACGGCGTCTACGCCGTTGCGGATGGCTCAAGCGAAGTGCGCGCCCCTGGCGCCACGTATTTCCTCCCGACGGATGACGAATGGTACAAGGCGGCCTTCCACCAGAATGACGGGGCGACGGGGAACTACTGGGACTATCCCACGGGAACCGATGTTGCTCCGACGGACTCGGACCCGCCGGGCACGCTGGCGGCTGATCCGTCCAACACGGGGAATTTCTTCGACGAGCAGTATCTGCAGGGCTACGGCCCTGATGATCAAAGTCAGAATTGGCTGACCGACGTCGGCGCCTACGCGCTTGCAACCAGTCCCTACGGCACGTTCGATCAGGCCGGAAACGTGTCGGAGTGGACCGAGAGTCGCGCCGCATCGCAGTTTCCTTCGGGCGGACTTCCGATCGTTCGGGGGACGAGATGGAACGATCTCGCCGGGGGGAGTGACGTGACCCGTTGGGGGGGAGTCGCGCCTGATGTCGAGGCTTCAACGCTGGGGTTTCGGATTGCCATGACGCCCGAACCTCCTGCCATGATTCTTGCGTGCTTCGTAGCAATCGGTCTGTTGGCTGTCGCGAGAGGGCGTCGCGTCAACCGTGGGAAAGCAGACGCTTGAGCCGTTTGAGCGTTTCGCGTGCTCGGTGGCGAATCGCCAGGACCCGTGGCACGTCGCTAACGCTTCTATCTGGGGTCGGCCCCTCAATCCGCAAACAACCCCGTGCCGTACCAGATGCCGTTGGCGCCCTGGCGGTCCATCTCATCACGTGACGACCGCCACGCCGGAGCATGGAGAGGGATTGGCGGTCCAGCAGGGTGCGCCGAACAACTCGCCGGCGAGCGCGGGCCGGATCGCCAAATCACTACGATTGGTCGAGCCGCCTGCTAGAATAAATCGATAGCCCCGATCGTGACCCTTCAGCCCAGACGAGCAGATGCCCAAACTCGACTATCGCAACATTGAAAAGGATCCCGGCCGTTGCGGCGGGCAGCCGGTGGTGGCCGGGACGCGGATTCGCGTGGCGACAATTCTCGGTTGCTACCGCCAAGGGATGAGCGTTGAGGAAATCACTCAGCAGTATCCGTCGCTACGGCCGGCCGACGTGCATGACGCGCTCGCGTATGCGCATGACCACGTCGAGGAAATCGACGCCGACGTGACCGCCGATGACGAGGCGGCGGTGAAGGGCCAACTTGCCGGCAACGGCCAGGGGCAATGAGCCAGCTTCGCTTTTTCCTTGACGAGGACGTTTACGCGGCCGTGGCAGTCGCACTTCGCCGCGCTGGCGTCGACGCCGTGTCCACGCCCGAGGCCGGACGCCTCGGCGAGTCGGACGAATCGCAACTCTCCTGGGCGACGGCCGCAGGGCGCGCGATCGTCACGTTCAACGTCGCCCATTTTGCCCGGCTCCATGCCGAGTGCCTGCAGCAAGGGCGCGACCACGCCGGGATTGTCGTCTCCGCACAGCGGCCCGTCGGGGAGACGCTGCGGCGACTGCTTGCGCTGGCCAACGCAATTGACGGGGACCGCATGAAGAACCGACTGGAGTTCCTCAGCGATTGGTGAACGACTTCTCCATCATCGGATAGGACCGGGACAATTTCACTTGCGCGTTTCGCCTTGTTGCGGGCCCCTCAATCCGCAAATAACCCCGTGCCGTACCAGATGCCGTTGGCGCCCTGGCGGATGTCGTAGGCGTAGGCCCGGTGGGGGCGGCTCACCCCGTTCCAGTGGCCGCTGCTGTGCCGCCAGCTGGCGACGCAGTCCAGGCACGAGTCGATCATCGTCTGGTTCGGCCAACTCTCGGCGCACACTTCGGTCACGCCGCTGCCGACCGCGGCGCTGAGCTGGTGAAACCGCGTCTCGAAGTTCTGATGGCCGCACTGCCGGACCTGGGCCTGGTACGACGCCTGCTGCGTGGCGCCGGCGGCCAGGCTGGGGTTGAACACGCTATTGGTGCTTTGCGGACGCTCGGGGTGCATGCGCACGGCCCAGATCATGCTGCGCTGCGTAAGCGTCCCCGCGGGCAGGTCCAGCGCCACGGCCAGATTGTCGACGCTCCAGCGGTAGTATTTGCCGCCCGCCAGCGGGAGGGCCGTCACGGTGCGGCCGAAGTAGGGCGCGTCGCGATGCTGCAGGTCAATCAGCACGATCCCGCTGCCGCCGTTCAGTTCGCGGAAGGCGGCAAAGCTGGCCAGCCGGCGGCTTTGCCCTTCCACGTCAATCGCCGCGTCGCTCGGCAGGCGGCAGAGCGTCACCTGCTGCAGCTTCGCCTGCAATGCGGGGCGGGCGGCAATCGCCGCGTCGAGCGATTGCCCCTGCGACGAGCCGGCGGGCTCCAGCAGGACCAGCAGCATCTGCTGTTGCTGCTCGGCCGCGCGGTATGCGGCGTAGTAATCGTTGTGCCAGTGCAAGGCCGCAGTTGCAGTCGACTCGGCGGCCGGCGCGGCGGCCAGCGCCGGTTGGCAGAGGCCGGCCAGCAGCAACGCGACGGAGACCGCGGCGATGCGGGGCAAGCGGTGGGAGGCGGAACAGCGTGTCATGGCAAATCTCCAGGACAGAGGTCTGGTGCGACGCCGTGCGGCAGGTGCGGACTCGGCCGCGGGCAGGGCGATTGCAGGCGGGAAAGCGAGCGAGTGTAATGGGGAAACCCGGCGTGGCAACCCGCCGCGACCGGGGCGCCGCCGAACATGCTCCCCGTCAACTGCTTCTGGGAACGCTGGATCGTCATGGGACACCACAACTTGCGCCGTCAGAGCGGACGCGCCCGCTTGTCGAAATCGATTTTGTCGCTGCGGCTTCTTGTCGTCAGTTTGCTAGCGGCCGTCGCCCTCTTGACAGCCTGCTGCAGCACGCCGGCCCGCGCGGGCAATCCCGTGTTCCCCGGCTGGTACGCCGACCCCGAAGCGATCATCTTTGGCGAACGCTACTGGATCTTCCCAACCTACTCGGACCGCTACGAAAAGCAGGTCTTCATGGACGCGTTCAGCTCGCCCGACTTGGTCGAGTGGACCAAGCATCCGCGGGTGCTGCAGTTGTCAGACGTGTCCTGGGGCCAGCGGGCGCTGTGGGCGCCATCGATCATCGAGCACGATGGCACGTACTTTCTGTTCTTCGCCGCGAACGATATTCAGAACGACGAGCAGCTCGGCGGCATCGGCGTGGCCGTGGCCGACCAGCCGGAGGGGCCGTACAGCGACGCGCTGGGCAAGCCGCTGATCGACAAGTTCCACAACGGCGCCCAGCCGATCGATCAGTTTGTATTTCGCGACGACGACGGCCAGCACTACATGTACTACGGCGGTTGGCGGCACTGCAACGTCGTGCGGCTGGCCGACGATTTGCTGTCGATCGTGCCGTTCGACGACGGCGAAATATTCAAGGAGATCACGCCGGAGAATTACGTCGAGGGACCGTTCGTGCTGAAACGCGATGGCAAGTATTACCTGATGTGGTCCGAGGGCGGCTGGACGGGGCCCGACTACAGCGTGGCCTACGCGATCGCCGATGCGCCGACCGGCCCGTTCAAGCGGATTGGCAAAATCTTGCAGCAAGACCCCGACGTGGCCACCGGGGCCGGGCATCACTCGGTGCTGCATCCGCCGGGCGCCGACGACTACTACATCGTCTACCACCGTCGCCCGTTGGGCGACCGCGAGGGGAACCACCGCCACGTTTGCATCGACCGCATGGAGTTCGCCGCGGACGGGACGATTAAGCCCGTGACGATTACGTTTGAGGGCGTGGCGGCGCACCCGCTCTCCTCGTCGACCGCAGATGCGCCGTAAGCGTGGCCAAGTGGTCCATTCCTGCCCGCCGTTAGGCGCGTGGCCCAGCGCCCGTTCCATTCGTCGTGGAGCGACTCCAACAACGCCCGCCACTCGTCCGACTTCCGTGACGCGGGGTAGGGCGACGGCGGAATCGGCTCCGGACTTTGCCAGGTGATACGGAACTGGCCGGTTGAAGAGGGCAAGTTGCTAACGCCGGGAGCCGCCAGGACGAGCTCTCGAGTCGCGGACCGACAGAGCAGCGTCTGGCCAGCGGGTGCAGTTGAGAACATTACCAGAGCTGATGCACCCCGGGCCTGATGCGCTCGACGTAAATCTGCGCCGCCGCTTCCATCGTCTCCGCCGAGAGTTCGGGCAGATCGGCCGCCGCCGCGTTGTCGTCCACCTGAGCAGTTGTCTTGGCGCCCGGAATCACGCACGTGACGGCCGGGTTCATCAGTATCCACCGCAACGCAAACTGCGGCATCGTCACGCCGCTGGGGACCAGCGGTCGTAACGCTTCCACGGCGGCGAGTCCCGTTTCGTAGTCGACGCCCGCAAAGGTCTCGCCCCGATCAAACGCCTCGCCATGCCGATTGAACTGGCGATGGTCGTCCGCCGCGAACTGGCTGTCCCGCGTCAGCTTGCCGGTCAGCAGCCCCGACGCCAGCGGCACCCGCGCCAGGATGCCCACCTGCCGCCGCTGAGTCTCGGCAAAGAACAGCTCCGCCGGCCGTTGGCGGAAGAGATTGAAAATGATCTGCACGGTCTCGACGCCCGGGTACTCGATCGCCTTGAGCCCCTCTTCCACCCGTTCCACGCTGACGCCGTAGTGCTGCAGCTTGCCCGCGGCCTTCAGGTCGTCCAGGGCCGCGAACACCTCGGGTCGGTAGTAGACATCCGTTGGCGGGCAGTGCAGCTGCACCAGCTCCAGCGACTCGACCTCGAGGTTCTTCAGGCTCCGCTCGACGAATGCGGTGAGATTCTCGCGCGTGTAACCGTCGGCCGTATGCGGATCGAGCCGCCGGCCCGCCTTGGTGGCCACGTGGAACGAGTCGCCGGGTCGTTCGCGGCGGAGGCGCGCGATCAACCGCTCGCTGCGGCCGTCGCCGTAGACGTCGGCCGTATCGAAGAAATTGATGCCGCGGTCCAGCGCCCGATGCAGCGCGGCCATGGCATCGTCCTCGGGCACGGTCCCCCAATTGCCGCCGATGGCCCAGGCGCCGAAGCTGACGGTCGAGACTTTCCAGCCGGTTCGGCCGAGTTCGCGGTATTGCATGTGCGGAATCCGAAGAGTTGCGGTTGTCGCGACGAGAGTCTCCGGGGAGGATTCTAACGCGGCAGCGCGGCGGGCGTCCATTGGTTGAGAGGACTGCTGTCGATAGTGCAGCCGATACAGTCACATGCTCCCGTCGTGTAAGGGTCGCGTGGCCGCGACCGCGAAGGCGCCTCCTTCGCGTCCGCCTTCCCCATTCCGCCTTCCCCATTCGCTACTCCATGTCGACCCTGATCGCCATTGCCACCTACAACGAGCGCGAGACGCTGCCCTCGTTGGTCGACGCGCTGCGGACGGAGATGCCAGCCGCCGACGTGCTGGTGGTTGACGACAACTCGCCCGACGGCACCGGCGCGTGGTGCGACGAGCAGGCGGCCGAGCACGAGTGGTTCTCCGTCGTCCACCGCCCCGAAAAGGCGGGGCTTGGCAGTGCCGCCTGGGAGGCGATGCAATGGGCGATCGCACGCGACTACGCGTGGTTGGTGACGATCGATGCCGACTGGAGCCATCCGCCCGAGGCGCTGCCGCGGATGCTGGCCGCCGCCGACACCGAGGGCGTCGACGTGGTGATCGGCTCGCGCTACTGTCCCGGCGGGGCCGTGGACGGCTGGCCCTGGTCGCGGCGCGCAATCAGCGGCGTGGTCAACCTGGCGACGCGGGCGATGCTGGGCCTGCCGGTGCGCGACGCGAGCACCGCGTATCGGTTGTACCGGGTCGACACGCTACGGCAATTGGACTTCTCCGTTCTGCAGGAAACGGGCTACGCGTATCTGGAAGAGCTGCTGTGGCGACTGCGAGAGACCGGCGCCACCTTTGCCGAAGTGCCGATCGTCTTTACCGATCGCCGCGCCGGCGAGTCGAAGGTCACCGCCGGCGAGGCGGTCGGCAAGCTGCGGATGCTGCTGCGGCTGGGCTGGCGGCGGCTGCGGGACTGAAGCCGCTGTTCACGGCACGCGGGCCGCAGGGGGGTTATGCCGCCTGTGTCAATTGCGCGGCGGCTGGGCCGCGCGTAGCACGCGATTCCGCCTGATGCGCGACTGCGCCCTAAGCTTTCTCGTCCTTCCTCCCAGTCACTCCTGCGCGCGAACGATCCGCCACCGGCGGCCTCGCCCGCAACCCGCACCGTCTTGCCCCGAGACCAACGATTATGAGCAGCAAACGCATCGGCATTCTCACCAGCGGCGGCGACTGCCCGGGACTCAACGCGGTGATTCGCGGCACGTACAAGGCCGCCACGCAGTTGGGATACGAGTGCCTGGGGTTCCTCAAGGGGTACGAGGGGCTCTACAGTCCGGTCAACTACATCACGCTGGATCGCAAGAACACGACCGGCATCCTCAACGAGGGCGGCACGATCCTCGGCTCAACGAACAAGGGGCGATTTGCCGCAACCGTGGGCGTGCAGGATCGCGTCGAGCTGGATCCGGAACTGCTCGAGGGCGTGTCGCAAACCGTTCAGCAGTTGGGCATCGAGGGGCTGGTGTGCGTTGGCGGCGACGGCTCGCTGGCCGTGGCGCAGCAGTTTCACGAATACGGCATTCCCGTGGTCGGCGTGCCCAAGACGATCGACAACGACCTGTCTGCCACGGCGTTTACGTTCGGCTTTGACAGCGCCGTGGAGTGCGCGACCAACGCGCTGGATCGCCTGCATACCACGGCCGCCAGTCACGAGCGGATCATGGTGCTGGAAGTCATGGGTCGCCACGCGGGCTGGATCGCGCTGCACGCGGGCATTGCCGGCGGCGGCGATGTCATCCTCCTGCCGGAAATCCCGTGGACCTACGACGACGTGTGCCACAAGATCCTCGACCGCGAAGCCAAAGGCAAAAAGTTCACGCTGGTGGTCATTGCCGAAGGCGCTCCCCTGCCCTGCGGCAACTTGATCGCCGAAGAGCAAGCCGGCGCGCAGGCCCGGTTGGGCGGCATCGGCCCGCTGATTGCCAAAGAGATCGAACGCCGGCTGCACCGCGAATGCCGCACCGTGATCCTGGGGCACCTGCAGCGCGGCGGCGCCCCGACGACGTTCGACCGCGTGCTCGCCACGCAGTACGGAGCCCACGCCGTGCGGCTGATCGTCGAACAGAAGTTCGGCCACATGATCACGTACAGCCCGCCGGAAATGGGCAGCGTGCCGATCATGGAAGCGGTGAACGAGATTCGCACCGTCGACCCCCACGGCGCGGCCGTGCAAGCCGCCCGGGCGCTGGGCATCAGCTTCGGCGATTGCCCCGCCGACGAGAACCCGTTCGCCTTCTGCCACGCCGATGACAGCGAAGCGCCCGCCTCGGCCGAGGACGTGGCCGAAGACGCCGAGTTCACGATCAGCCTGTGCGAAGCGGCCACCGAGGAAGCGCTGTTGGACTAGCGGCCTGTAAAACAGCGCAACCCCGAGTGCCACGGCTCTGTGAGCCGTGTGAATTGCGAACCATGTCCCCGGCGCGCACGGCTCACAGAGCCGTGGCACGCCGTGTGTTCGCCTGGCTGCTCAAGCGGACTACGTCTTCGCTCCGGCAAAGCTCGGCAACTCGTACCCGGCGCGCCGCGGTCGGGACAGCATGGCGTTGGCCTGCTCGCTGTTGGTGAAGCGTTCCGCGTCTGGGTCCCACTTCAGCGGCGCGCCGATGCGGCCGACGTTGCGCACGATGTTCACCAGGTCGCACAGCGTGGCCGAGCGCTGGCCGATTTCGATGTCGGCGTTGCAGCGCTCGCGCGTCTTGATGCACTCGATCCAGTTTTCGATGTGATAGGCCGTCTCCGGGCGGCGGTTGGGGCCGGGGTTGTCGGGCGACCGCACCAACTCCTTGGGGTTGCTGGCGAGCTTGTTGCGGTTGATTTCGATCTTGCCCTCTTCGCCAACGAAGATTGCGCCTAGTCCGGGCCCGCGATCGCCGTCCAAGTGCAACCGCAACTCCGTGCCGTTGGCCATCTTCATCCGCACCTTGGCCCGGGGGCCGGCGAGCTTGGCCATGCTGTAGTAGTCGACCCCGGTGTCGATGTCGCCGGTGGCCCCCAGTGCGACGCCGCCCACCGTCTCTTGAGGAGCAAAGCGGCCCGAGTCGCGCACGGCGACCTCCTCCTCCAGCAGCACTTCGACCGGACCGGTGTCGTCCGTGCCCAACGCGCGGTTGATCTGGTCGTACGAATGGGCGCCCCAGCCGCTGACCCCAAAGCACAGCCCGCCCGCGTCGTAGTCGCCCCACTTCGCCCAGCCATGATGCAACTCGGTGTCGTAGGGCCGGAGCTCGGCTTGGTTGGTCCACACGTCCCACCACGGCTCCACCGGGCTGGTCACGTCGGCGGAACTGGTTTTGGTCCACTTGAACGGCCCGATGAAGTTGGGCGCCAGCACGGCGCGGATCTTGCCGATCGCCCCGTTCTTGACCAGGTCGCTGGCCCAGTTGTTGATGGGCATGCTCCGCTGTTGCGTGCCGACTTGGGTGACCCGGTCCAGCGCTCGCGCCGCATTGACCATAGCCCGCCCTTCGGAAATCGTCAGGCACATCGGCTTCTCGATGTACGCGTCCATGCCCATCTGCATGGCCAGGATGGTCACCCACGCGCGGGCGTGGGTGGTCGTTTCGACCATGACCGCGTCGAGCTGCTCCTGCTCGATCATCTGGCGAAAGTCGTCGTACACGCCCCACTTGGCGCCATCGGACAGCTCGCGGACGTAGTCTTCAGCGCGCTGCTTCAGGCAATCGCAGGCGGCGACGACTTGAAAGCCCTTCACGTCGGCGCCCTCGCGGATCAAGCGGGATCGCGGGCCGCAGCCGATCACGCCCACGCGGACCGTCTCGCTGGGCGGCGCCGCCTCGCCGAGCCCCAGGACGGTCGCCGGAACGAAGGTCGGCAGGGCGACGGCCGCGGCGCCCCATTTCAAAGATTCGCGTCGCGTGAGTTGCTGTTTCGACATGATCGTGATCCAAACAGGGTGAGTTGGTGCCACTGCGCAGGGTCGCCAAATTCAGGAACCGCAGATAAACGCAGATAAACGCAGGTTTCGCCGTGCAGATCCTCCTTGCGATGCAACCATTCGGCCCGCCCGGCGTTTATGTGACGGCTGGAGGAGTTCAGCAGCAATCATTTGCGTTTATCCGCGTCCATCTGCGGTTCATGAGGTTCAGGCCTTGCGCCGTCGGACCAAGAGGCCGCAAGTCGGTGGTGGCCAGACGGTCATTCGAGCGTCCGCAGTCGAATGTTCTTGAACTCGACCTTCATGGGCGGGCCCTGGTGCATTTGCAGGGCGATGATCCCGCGAGCGCGGGCAAACTTCTTCTGATGATCTTCGACGTGGCACATCTTCACGCCGTTGATCCACAGCGTGATCTGCGGCCCGTCGGCGCGCATGCGGTACTCGTTCCAGTCGTCGGATTGCACCGCCTTGAGCAACTTAGCGGAATCGCCGATGGCTGTGATCTGCTTCTCGCCGGCCTCGTTGATGAGGACCGCCTGGCCGCGCTCGGCGACCAGGCCGCGGTCGTGCTGATACAGGCAGCCCGTGTACTGACCGGCCGTATCGAGATCGGCTTGGTAGCCCCACGTGTCCCAATCGGGCCGCCGCTCGCTGCGGAACTGAATGCCGGAGTTCGCTTCGCCGCTGATGCGGTAAATCGCCCGCAGCTCAAAGTTGGCCGGCTCGCCGCCTTTCCAGTAGAGATAGTGGGAACGTTCGCACGGCCTCTCGGGCGTGCTCTCGGCGACCAAGACGCCGTCGCGGACTTCCCACCACCCGGGGGCGCCTTCCCAACCGTCGAGGTTCTTGCCGTTGAAGATCGCGACGAACCCGTCGTCGGCCTGCTTTCCCGGGGTCGTCGGCGTGTTAGCTGGAGAGTTCGGCTGGGCCGTTTCGACTGCCGGCGCAAGTGGCGCCAGCGCGACGACCAACGCCCACAGCGTGCAGCGAAAGTGGAAACGACGCGCCATGTCTGGTTCACCACGGACGAAGAGAAAAGGCTGCCACCGCGCTGCGGGACCCGCGGCGTCGAAGCGCGAACCTGATTATACCGTCTGCAAGCCGCCGTCGACACGCCCCGCAAGAGGGCCAAGCTCCGCTGATCCTGTGAGGCAGCCCTCGGCGACAGCGGCTCCGCCGCCCGCTCGAACAAGCCCGACGGCCTTACGCCCGGCGGCTGCATGATTGATTCTCACGCGGCCAAAGGACCCCGAGTCCTTCTGGCCGAGAGCTGACAGCCCTGCCTGAGTTCATTGACGCCGCAATCCTCATCAAGTTGCGTTCGCCGCGGCCCATGTTTACGCTCGTTTCCAGCGGTAGCGGTGCGCGCGGATCGTCCGCCTGCCGATTTTCCTGACAACCGTGACAGACGAAGGGGACGAACATGGGCCGCTGGGCGATTGCGATGGGAATGTGCTTGGGGGCGTGCTGTCTGGCTTGCCAGTGCGTGCATGCCGTCACCCCCGAGTCGCTTGTCGATCCGGCCCGCTATCTCGTCGACGACGTCGACCCGGCCCGCCATGCCCTGGCCGCCGAAGTGGCTCGGTTCGATGAAGACTGGGGCTTGCTCTCGCGCCAGACATTCGAGGCGCCCGCGGCCGCTGGCATTGCGGCGCGGCAGGCGATGCTCGCCGCGTGGCGCGAGCGGCTGCAAGCGGTCGACTTCGCTGCGCTCGCCCTGGACGACCAGATCGACTATTTGCTGTTGGCCGGGCACCTGGACTTCACGGCCAAGCAATTGGCGCGCGAGCAGCAGCGACTGGAGCAATTGGCGTCGGTCGCTCCGTTTGCCGAGACCGTCGAACAGTTCGTCGCCGATCGAGCAGCCAACCGGTCGGTCGACGCCCGCGCCGCCGCGACTCAACTCGATAAACTCGCCGCGGCCATCGACGCGGCGGCGGCCAAGTGGAAGGCCGACGAGATCGCCGTGCCTGCCGAACTTGCCCCGGAGGCGGTGCGACGCGTGAGGCATCTGTCGCGGCAGTTCGCGGCGTGGCGGCGGTTCTACGATCAATACGATCCGGCGTTCACGTGGTGGACCAAGGCGCCCGCGGCCCGCGTCGAGCAGGCGCTGGACGACTACGTCAAGCTGGTTCGGGAAAAACTCATCGGCGACGACGACGACCGTCTGGTCGGCATGCCGATCGGCCGCGAAGCGCTGCTCGACAGCTTGCAGCACGAGATGATTCCCTACACGCCGGAAGAACTGTGCCAAATCGCCGAGCAGGAACTTGCCTGGTGCCGCGTCGAGTACAAGCAGGCCGCCAACGAAATGGGCCTGGGCGACGACTGGCGGGCCGCGCTGGAGCGGGTGAGCACGCTGCACGAGGAGCCCGGCGGGCAACCAGCGCTGATCGCCGAGTTGGCTCAGGAGGCGATCGACTTTCTCGATGCCCGCGACCTGGTGACCATCCCGCCGCTCTGCCGCGACGGCTGGCGAATGACGATGATGTCGCCCGAGCGGCAGCGGGTGAACCCCTACTTCACCGGCGGCGAAGTGATTAGCGTTTCGTTTCCCACCGCCGACATGGTGCACGCCGACAAACTGATGAGCCTGCGCGGCAACAACCGGCACTTCGCCCGGGCCACGGTCCATCACGAGCTGATCCCGGGGCATCACCTGCAGATCTTCATGGCGGATCGCTACCGCCCGCACCGCAAGCTGTTCCGCACGCCGTTTCTGGTCGAGGGCTGGGCCCTGTACTGGGAAATGCTGCTGTGGGACGAGGGCTTCGCGGGCTCCCCCGAGGACCGCGTGGGGATGCTGTTCTGGCGCTCGCACCGTTGCGCTCGAATCCTGTTCTCGCTGCAGTACCACCTGGGCGAAATGTCGGCCGAAGAAGCGGTGGATTTCCTGGTGGAGCAGATCGGCCACGAACCGCGTAACGCCCGGGCCGAGGTCCGCCGGTCGATCGAGGGTAGCTACGACCCGCTGTACCAGGCGGCGTACATGCTGGGCGGCCTGCAACTGAGGGAGCTGTCGCGCGAGCTGATCGGCACGGGCCAGATGACGCCGCGGGAGTTCCACGACGCGGTGCTGCGCGAGAACTCGATCCCCGTGGCGATGATCCGCGCCAGCCTCACCGACGAGCCGCTCACGCGCGACTACCAATGCGACTGGCGGTTTTACGAGTTGGCGGCGGAGAGTGAGACGCCCCGGGAGGATTAAGGCGCCAGGGAGGGCGACGCTCCGCGGAGCCCGTCAACTGCATCCTGAGCGCTAGTGATCGCAAATCCATGGAATCGCCAACCCTCAAACGCGTGGTCCTCGCCGCTATCTTCGTGAGCGGTGCGATACTCGGGGGCCTGGCGTACAGGGGCATTCGGAGTGCGCGTGAAGCAGCCACTAGAAATTCCTGTCGCAACACACTTCGGATGATTGGGGGGGCTCTGGAAGGCTACTCCCGCAAGTACAACGGCGCCCTTCCTCCCGCGATGATCACCGACGGCCACGGGACACCGACGCATAGCTGGCGGACGCTGATTTCGCCGTATGGAATTTACTACGACCGTCCGTGGCTCGCCCAACTCGATCTCTCGCAGCCGTGGGACGCGCCCGTCAACAAGGCCGTGCTTGACAGCAACGTCGGGACGGTCCAGTGTCCGGCTCACGAAAACGCCAAAACCGCTGTGACCCAGTACGTGGCCGTCTCCGGTCCAGGCACGCTGTGGCCGCCGCCGACGAGCGCCGACGACTACGCCGCGCAAGCCAATCAGGGCGCCGCGTTGCCGCCGCCGCTCGACGGACCGTTGCCGCGGATTCTCCTCGTCGATTGGCCGGCGAGCGACATCCTGTGGACCGAGCCTCGCGATCTGACGGTCGACGAGTTCCTCGCCTGGTTTCAGCAGCAACGAGCGAACCCAACAACGCACGGCGGCGGCGCTGTCTTGTACCTGGGCGAAGATCTCAAACCGCACGATCTGCCGCTTGATACGCCGCTGAACACCGTGCGCCAGCTGCTGTCCGTCGATGCCGCCGCCGCGGCCGACTAGCCGCCTCACGGCGACTTTCCCAGACCGGAGACCGTCCCGCCGCCGGCAGCCCCTGGCTGCGCGCGTGCGGGTCCTGGTACAACAGAGGACGCTGCCCTGTTGCTTACTGGCGGCGCGACTTCCGTCCCCCAGGCTGTCCGCAATGGGAACCCCCGTCATGTCCACGCTTCCCCCGCTCAATCCGCCCGTTCGCACGCTGTTGGGGCCCGGTCCCAGCGACATTCACCCGCGGGTGCTGGCCGCCATGGCCAAGCCGACCGTGGGGCATCTCGATCCGTACTTCCTGCAGTTGATGGACAACCTGCAGGGCGGCCTGCGGCAATTGTTTCGGACCGAGAACCGCATGACCTTCGCCGTCAGCGGCACCGGCTCGGCGGGGATGGAGACGGTGGTCAACAATTTGATTGAGCCGGGCGACGCGATGGTGGTGTGCGTCAACGGCGTGTTCGGCGGGCGGATGTGCGACGTGGCCGAGCGGGCCGGCGCCAAGGTGACCAAGGTCGAGCGCCCCTGGGGCGAGGTCTTCACGGCCGAGGAAGTCGCCGCGGTCGTTGCGCAAGCCAAGCCCAAGGTCGTGGGCATCGTGATGGCGGAAACCTCGACCGGCGCCTCGCAGCCGATTCAGGAGATCTCCAAGGTCGTGCACGACGCCGGCGCCCTGCTGGCGGTCGACACCGTGACCGCTCTGGGCGGCATGCCGGTGGAAGTCGACGCCTGGAACATCGACGCCATCTACAGCGGCACGCAGAAATGCCTGAGCTGCCCGCCGGGCCTCGCACCCGTGTCGTTCGGCCCCGCCGCGATGGACGTCATTCTCAGTCGCAAGACGAAGGTCCAGTCGTGGTACCTCGACGTGACGATGCTCGCCAGCTACTGGGGCAGCGACCGCGTGTACCACCACACGGCGCCCATCAACGCCAACTACGGTCTGTATGAAGCGGTGCAGGTCATCTTGGAAGAAGGCTTGGAAGCCTGCTTCGCGCGACACGATCTGAACCACCGCGCGCTGAAGGCGGGGCTGGCCGCCATCGGCATCGGCTACGCCGCGCAAGAGGGACACCAGCTGCCGATGCTCAACGCGGTGCTCGTGCCCGAGGGCGTCGACGAAGCGCAGGTCCGCAAGGACCTGCTGACGCGGTTTGGCGTCGAAATCGGCGCCGGCTTGGGCGCCTTCAAGGGCAAAGTATGGCGGATCGGCCTGATGGGCTACGGCGCCCGCCCGCAGAACGTGTACCTGGTGCTCTCAGCGCTCGAGCAACTGCTCGCCGAACAGGGCTGTCGGTTCGAGCACGGGGCATCGATCGCGGCGGCGTCGGAGGTTTATCGCGGCGCGTAGAGCGCACAGCGGCGAGACGTAGCTCGCCGGCTATTGACCTCGCGTGGCGCCCGGGATAAAGTGAACATAAGTTCACTAACTCCCTTCACTAGCCGGCGAGCTACGTCTCGCCGCCGAGGCTGCAGCCATGCCCTGCTACCTCTTCACGTTCCACGCTTACGGCAGTTGGTACCCCGACCGGCCACAGGGCTATGTGAAGCGAGGCGAGGGTATCCTGGCTCGCAACGTCGACGAGGCGCGGCGCTACCGCGATCGCGCGACGTTCGAGCCAGCGATCCTGGAGGTAGAACAACAGCGAGCCATCATTGCCCAGTCAATCGAAGCGGCGAAGCGTCTCGGCTCCCGCCTGCACGCAGTCGCCACCGAGCCAACTCACCTGCATCTGCTGGTCAGTTGGGCGACCGAGCGTGACTGGGAGCCAATCCGCGCGAGCTTCAAGAAATCGCTCACGCTCAGACTGAAGAGCAAGTTCGGCGGGCGGCGGTGGCTCAGCGGGAACGGCTCGCGCAAGCGCGTGAAGGATCAAGAGCACTTCGAGTACTTGCGAGGAAAGTACCTCCCCGACCACCGGGGGTGGAAGTGGTGCGAAACGCGCGGGGAGTATTTGTGACGCACGGCGGCGAGGCGTAGCTCGCCGGCTAGGGGGCTGCAAGCAGCCGGCGAGCTACGCCTCGCCGCCGTGGAATCGATCCTCTACTCCGCCGCGTCGACCGCGATCACGAAGCCGCCGTGCGGCGGCATCTCGATCGGCTGCAGCGACGCCCCGGACAAGTCGATCGTCATGCGGCGAAACGCGGAGCCGTCCTCATCGCCGTCGGCGATCAACTCCGCGGGGCCAAGGTCGCCCAGCGCATCCAGGTCCAGTTCCACCCGCCGCGGCCCGTCCTCGCCGTTGATCCCCGCGATCCACCACCGATCGCCGCGCAGCCGGGCCATGACCACATACTTGCCCGGGTAGCCCTGCAGAAACTGCACGTCGTCCCAAACGCGGGGGATGCCCTTCACAAACTCGCGCACGAACTCCGGCATCGTCGCCATCCCCTCGGGCGTTTCGGCGTAGTGCTGCACCCCGGAGGTGAACAGCACGGCGGTGGCCAACTCGTGCGCGGCGGTCGTGCGCCGCTGGATGTTGGGGATCCCGGCCAACGCCATCGGCGTGTAGTCCATCGGGTCGAATACGTTGCGAGTGAACGGGATCGTCGCGTTGTGGCTGGGCGCCCGATCGGCATTGTTCTGATCGAACGTGATGAACTCCATGCCTTTGATCGACTCCATCGTCATCAGATGCGGGTAGGTCCGCTGCCAGCCGCGGGGCAGCGTCGCCCCGTGAAAGTTGATCGCAAGGCCGTACGGCGCCGCGTCGGCCAGAATGTCGTGGTAGTAAGCAATCACCGACTGCCCGTCGCCACCAAAGAAGTCGATTTTCAGGCCCGCGACGCCGAGGGCTTTCAGCTTTTCAAACTCCGCGACGCGGCTCTGGTGCGTCAGCATCTTGTCGCGCGGCGTGTAGGGAGTGGTGTTCCAGGCGCCGGCCGAGTTGTACCAGACGATCACCTTCACGCCCTGCTCCTGACCGTGGCGGACCAACTCGCCAAGCTTCTCCTCGCCGATTTTTTGGTCCCAATCGGCGTCGACCAGGCAGTACTGCCAGCCCATCTCCGCGGCGTAGTCGATGAACTTCTTCTGCACGGGGAAGATCGTGAAGTTGTCCTTCAGCAGCACCCAGCTCCACGACGCTTTGCCGGGCAAGTCGCGGGCGTCGACGGCCACCGCGGGGCGATCGGCCAGATGCACGCCCAGCATCGACTCGGCGACGGTCTCCAGCGAACCCACCACGATGATTCGCCACGGCGTCGCCCAGGGAAGCGTCGACTCGGGCGCGGCCGGACCGTCGCCGATCACCTCGCGCGGGTCGGCAAACGCGATGGAGTATTCTCCGTCGGGCGACTCCGAAGCCAATCGGCACCCGCAGTAGTTCCGCCCCAGCCCGGCTTCGCTGAGCAGCACCCACACGTCGTCGCCGGCGTTGTCGGCCGCTTGCTCGTTGACGCGAAACAGTGCCGGAAACACCCAGCCAGCGCCCAGCCGCGACGGCGTGCCCACGGGTATCTCCTGCTCGTAGTGTTCCTCGTATGACGGATTGCTGCGCTCCCAACCGCTCTTGGCCACCGACATCGGCTGCAGCCATGCCCGCGCGCCGGCGGGGAACGCGAACGACGACGCTTCGGACGTCAGCTTGCGAACCGTCGCGTCCTGCCCGGGAAAGACGTAGCGAAACGCCACCCCGTCGTCGGACACGCGAAACGCAATGTCCAGCTTCTTGCCGTCGGCTGTTTCAAAGTGGAACACGCGCTCGTTGGCCGTGTACTGGTTGCGGCGGCGTTTGGCGGTGAGGATTTCGTACCCGTCGGTCACCTGCTGCACGTCGTCGACGCCGGCCAGCGTCAGCCCCCGCGTGAAATCGGCGTCGTCCCGCACCAGGCCCAGCTTCGAGGGATGCAGCACAGGGCGGCCCTCCAACTCGACGGTATAGCTGGGGCTCCCGGCGTCGCCCTGACACACGGCGACCTTCAGCCGGCCATTGGGGCTCTCGACGATATCGCACGACATCTCGGCACGCACCAGTGCGGGGAACGCGGTTGCCAACGCCAAACAGGACAACACCGGACAGAAAAGTCGAGAAAACGTCACGGGGGCGATTCCTTTGTTGCAGGAGCAGCAGATGGCTCGCGAGAAGAATGCGTGAAAGCGAACGAGCGTTGCGCACCGGCGCCAAACACGCGGGGCGGCCGGGACACCCTCTCATTGAACATGAAATTCAGCCCGTTACAATCGTGGGGCTCGTCGCTTTTTCTCTTGTTTCGCCGCGATCCGGCTTTTTCAGCCAGGAGTAATAGTCTATGGCCTCGCAGTCCGCCGCCAGCATCGACAACGTGATGCACGAGTCCCGCGTCTTCCCGCCGCCGGCGGAATTCTCGGCCGCCGCCCGCGTGAAGTCGCTCGACGAGTACCAGGCCCTGTGGGACAGAGCGGCCGCCGACCCGTTGGCGTTTTGGGCCGATCTGGCCCGCGAGGAGCTGCATTGGTTCGAGCCGTTCACCGAGACGCTCCAGTGGAACGAGCCGTTTGCCAAGTGGTTCGTCGGCGGCAAAACCAACGCGGCGTACAACTGTCTCGACAAGCATGTTGCCGAGGGCCGCGGCGATCGCACCGCGATTTTGTGGGAGGGCGAGCCGGGCGACACCCGAACGCTCACCTACGCCGAGCTGCTCAGCGAAGTCTGCAAGTTCGCCAACGTGCTCAAGAGCGTCGGCGTGGGCGTCGGCGACGTGGTTTCGATCTACATGCCGATGACGCCCGAATTGGCGGTCGCCATGCTGGCCTGCGCTCGCATCGGCGCCATTCACTCCGTGATCTTTGCCGGCTTCTCGGCCGAAGCGATCGCCGACCGCAACAACGACGCAAAAGCCAAGGTGCAACTGACCGCCGACGGCGCGTGGCGGCGCGGCAAGGCGCTGCCGCTGAAAGAAACGGTCGACGAAGCGCTCGCCAAGAGCCACACCGTCGAGACCTGCATCGCGCTCAAGCGGATCGGCGAGCCCGTCGCCATGCAAGACGGCCGCGACCATTGGTGGCACGAGCTGATGGAAGCCGCCAGCGACGATTGCCCCGCGACGCCGCTCGATAGCGAGACGACGTTGTTCATCCTGTACACCAGCGGCTCGACCGGCAAGCCGAAGGGCATTCGCCACACCACCGCCGGCTACAATTTGTACGCCAAGAAGACATTCCAGTGGGTGTTCGACCATCGCGATGACGACGTCTACTGGTGCACCGCCGACTGCGGTTGGATCACCGGCCACAGCTACCTGGTTTACGGTCCCCTGGCCGCTGGGGCCGCGTGCGTGATGTACGAAGGCGCCCCCAACTTCCCCGCCGAGGACCGGTTCTGGGACATCGTCGAGAAGTACAAGGTCACCACCTTCTACACCGCTCCCACCGCCATCCGCGCGTTCATCAAGTGGGGCGACGAGCATGTCGAAAAGCACGACCTGTCGAGCCTGCGGCTGCTCGGCACGGTGGGCGAGGGGATCAACCCGGCCGCGTGGTTGTGGTACCACGAGAAGATCGGCGGCGGCCGTTGCCCGATCGTCGACACCTGGTGGCAGACCGAAACCGGCGGCATCATGATGAGCCCGCTCCCCGGGGCCATTCCCACCAAACCCGGCAGTTGCACCAAGCCGCTCCCCGGGATCATGCCCAAGATCGTCGACCCCATGGGCGACGAGGTCGGCGAGAATCAGGGCGGGTGGCTGACCATCTCGCACCCCTGGCCCGGCATGCTCCGCGGGATCTGGGGCGACGACCAACGGTACGAAGAAGTCTACTGGAGCAAGACGCCGGGGATGTACCTGGCCGGCGACAACGCCCGCCGCGACGAGGACGGCTACTACTGGATCATGGGCCGCATCGACGACGTGCTGAACGTGTCGGGCCACCGGCTCAGCACGATCGAAATCGAAAGCGCGCTGGTCAGCCATCCCAAAGTCGCCGAAGCGGCCGCCGTCGGGCGCCCCGACGAGCTCAAGGGCGAAGCGGTGGCCGTGTTTGTCTCACTGGCGGCGGGCGTGGAGGCGACCGACGAGCTGCGCGACGAACTGAAGCAGCACGTCCGCCACGAGATTGGCGCCCTGGCTCAACCCGATGACATCCGCTTCACCGCCGCGCTGCCCAAGACGCGCAGCGGAAAAATCATGCGGCGGCTGCTAAAGGACATTGCCGCGGGGAAAGAAACCGTCGGCGACACGACCACGCTGGAGGACTATACCGTGCTCGCCAAGCTCCGCAGCGACGACGCGTAAACAGCGCAGGCTCGCAGACGATTCCGAGCATATCCCTTCCCCAGGCGGGGAGGGGCCGGGCGAGGAAGGATGCGGCGGCAGGGCGGATGCCGCAAGACCAGCCTCAACAACTGCGACGGCAACCCGGGCGGCGGCAAGGCCTTGACACGGAAGGCGAATGGACGGAACGACAACGGGGATTCTCATTCACGCCGCGGTGCAGTTGACCCTGATCGTGCGGGTCTTGCTGCGGCCGCATCGCGAGCCGGCGTCGCGGGTCGCCTGGATCGTGGTCGTGGCCGCCGCCCCGGTGGTCGGCATTCTGTCCTATCTCCTGTTCGGTGAAACGAGCATCGGCCGCGCGCGGATCGCGCGGATGAACGAAGCGCTGCGCCGGCTGCCGCCCCCCGAATCGATGCGACCTGACGGCGACGCGGGCGACCTGGCCGATGTGCCGCGGCGCCTGGCCAACCTGTTTCGCACGGGGCGATCGATCAGCGGGTTTGAGGCGGCGACGGGCAACACGGCCCGACTGGCCGCCGATTCCAACGCAGCGATTGGCGACATGGTCGCCGACATCGACGCGGCGACCGATCACGTCCACCTGCTGTTCTACATCTGGCTGGCCGACGGCAACGGCTGCAAGATGGTCGACGCGCTCTGTCGCGCCGCCCGCCGCGGGGTGACCTGCCGAGCGCTGGCCGACAGCCTGGGCTCCCGCGCGATGATCGCCTCGTCCCACTGGCGGGCGATGCGCGAGGCCGGCGTGCAACTGGGCGTGGCGCTGCCGATTGGCAACCCCGTGGTCCGCGCCTTTGACGGGCGGATCGACCTGCGCAACCACCGCAAGATCCTCGTGATCGACGGCGCCGTCACGTACTGCGGCAGCCAGAACTGCGCCGACCCCGAGTTTCGCGTGAAGGCGAAGTACGCCCCCTGGGTCGACGTGATGTTCCGCTTCGAGGGGCCGGTCGTGATGCAGAACCAGCACCTGTTCGCCAGCGACTGGATGACCTACGTCGACGAGGATCTGAGCGACCTGCTGGCCGCGCCCGCCGCACCGCGGGCGACGGGTTTTCTGGCCCAGGTGATCGGCACCGGCCCTACCGTGCGGTACTCGGCGATGCCGGAACTGTTCGAGGCGGTGCTCCATGCCGCCGAGCGGGAACTGATCATCACCACGCCGTACTACGTTCCCAACGAGTCGATGCAAAGCGCGCTGTGCGCCGCCGCGTATCGGGGAGTGGACGTTACGATCATCTTCCCCGAGCGCAACGACTCCTGGATCGTCGCCGCGGCCAGTCGCAGCTACTACCGCGACCTGCTCGCCGCGGGCGTGAAGATCTTCGAGAACCGCGGCGGACTGCTGCATGCGAAGTCCATCACGCTGGACGGCCAGATGAGCCTGATCGGCTCGGCCAACATGGACCGCCGCAGTTTTGAGCTGAACTACGAGAACAACATCCTGCTCTGGGACCCGCCGCTCACGCAGCAACTGCGCGAACGGCAGCAGCAGTACCTGGCGTCATCGACCCCCGTGACGCCCGAGACCGTGGACCAATGGCCGCTGCGCCGCCGGCTGTGGAACAACACAATCGCAATGCTCGGGCCGGTGTTGTGACGTCCAGTCGGACTGCCACCACAATCCGCTGAACACGCACTTTCGAGAAGTGGCGTCGGATAAGCGCCGGCGAGCTTTCCGCGCTTTCGCCCCGTTGGTTTTGCACATCGATTCGTGCGAGAGATTGCCCGCTGACGACTGTGGGCAGAAGAAACCGCGTCCAGTCGAGGTTTCGGCTGACGAAGCCGAGCGCTCGCTAGGATAGACTTGCATCCCCCGACGCGGGTGACAACGGACGGGGTCAAACGAGCAAAGTCTCGACTGGACGCGGCAGTATTAGGCTCGCGCGGGTGTCGCAACCGAACGCTACAGTTTGGCGAGGCGACTCTCGCGCGGTAGGGCGCCAGCCGCGAGCCGTCGCCGAACATGGGGGCTGCTGCTCGGCGAGCGACTCGCGCTGGCGTGTTCGTTTATCTGCAACTTGAGTTGTCCGCGATCGGGCGGGTCACTCGGTCAACTCGTCAAACAGCTCGCGGAAGGTCGGCATCCGCTCGCCAATGTGTTGGTTCCAGGCATCGGGCCGCCACACTTCGACGCACACCGCAGCGCCCACCAGTTGCACCGCGCCGCCCGGCTCAACGCCCAGGAAGTCGCGAAACGTGTCGGGCACGGCCAGCCGTCCGCGGCCGGCAATCGGCACGGTGCGATGCCGCGTGCTCAGCAGTCGCCCCAGTGTTTGTAGTTTGTCGATTCGGTCGTTCAGCCGCCCGCTGGCCACTTTGCTGGCAAGCAACTCCGTCCCCGCGGTCAGCCACGCGTCCCACTGGGCCGTGTTCCACAGGCTGATGCAGCCCGGTCGCTCCTTGGCCAAAGTGCACTGGCCGGCGTCGCCGGCGATGCCCTCAACCCACTCCGCGGGCAGCGACAGGCGGAACCGTTCGTCAACGGTGCGGGCCCATTCGCCCAACAGCAGCGGTGCGGCGGTGGATGGCATGCAAAAGCCGGCGGCTCACGCCGGGCGTGTGATGTTGGCCCCCTCCGTGATTTGGTGTCGTGGGCTTAAATCCCACCCAAAACCTTACTTAACGTCACAAATGGGCGCGTTGCCCGCTTGTTGCCCCGTGATTCTACCGCCGTTGGGCTCGCGATCAACCCAATGCACTGCGGAATCGCCGCCTCGCGGCATGCCGCAGCCGCGGGGCAAGAGCTGCAAACTGCCAGCTTGCTGGCGCCGCTAGCCTCGCGTGCCACGCCCGCCAGATCGCGGTAGCGGCGTCTGGGGCAATTCGGTATTCACCACTCCCGGTCTGCCGCGCCTCACGCGGCGGCCGGATTGTTGCCCGAACCGAATCGCCAGCATGCACGACCCCATCGTTATTTCCGGAATTGGATTAGTGACCGCCGTGGGTCACGATCGTGAAACCACGTGGCGCAACGTCCGCGAGGGCGTCAGCGGCGTGCGCCAACTCAACGGCGTCGCCGGGTTGCCCGACGGACTGCTGTTGGCGGCCGACGTGCGCGGCCTGCCGGCCGAGCCGGGACGTCTGCGCGACTACCCCATCGGCAAGCACGCGGCGAGCGAGGCGCTGGCCGACAGCGGTTTGCTCCTGCGCAACCGCGTCGACCGCACGCGAATTGGCGTTTGCATCTCCGCCGTGTACGGCGACTCGCCGCGGATCGCCGAACTCCGCGGCGGCGCCGAAGGCGCGGCTCGCTGGCACGAAGAGTTTCTGGCGTCCTCGACGCTGGCGCGGATCGCCAACGACTTCAAACTGGTCGGCCCGCGGATCGGCAATGCGACCGCTTGCGCCACAGGGACCATTTGCACGGTCAACGCCATGCGAATGATCGAAGACAACCAATGCGACGCCGTGCTCGCCGGCGCGATCACCACGATCCAGCCGCTGTTGGCCGCGGGCTTCTACAACATGCGCGTGCTCGCCAAGCACGACGATCCGACCTGCGCGTGCCGGCCGTTCGACGTCGATCGCACGGGGTTCGTGATGGGCGAAGGCGCCGGCATGCTGGTGCTCGAGCGAGCCAGCGCCGCCCGAGCCCGCGGAGCACGAATCTACGCCGAACTGACGGCCGGCAAGCTCGCCTGCGACGCTCACCACGTGACCGACCTGAGCACCGACAGCTCGACGCTGACCCACCTGTTGGGCTCGACGCTCAAAAAGGCGCGCCTGGCCCCCGGCGACGTGTCGTACATCAACGCCCACGGCACGGGAACCACGCAAAACGACATCATGGAGTCCCGCGGCATCCGCCAGGCGTTCGGCGCCGCGGCCGACGATTTGTGCGTCAGCAGCGTGAAGGGCAACATCGGCCATCTGGTCAACGCCGCCGGCTCGGTCGAGTTGGCGCTCACGGCGCTCGCACTGCGGGACGGCTTCGCCCCGCCGACGCGCAACTTGCACACGCCCGACCCCCAGTGCGATCTGGACTGCATTCCAATGGTGGGCCGGCAGCGGGCCTTCGAGCACGCCGTGAAGATCTCAATCGCCTTTGGCGGCCATCTGGCGGCCGTCGCGCTACGTCGTTGGGACGGCGCCGAAGAGCAGCAGGCCGTTCCGCCGCTACGGATGGCGGCCTGACGCTCGTGCACCCAGTGCGCACAAAGCACGAACGGACGCCCCCGAACGCTTGCGGAGCGTTCGGGGGGTCCGCCTATATCTCAGACGCCTCGCGCAGCTAGGCTAGTCGCGGTTGCGCGGCCGACGCATGCGACCGGCGACGATCATGCCCAGACCCGCCACGCAGAACGCCAACGCCGGGGTCGTTTCCGGCACGGCCGTCAGCGTGAGATTGTCGACCAGGACGTAGCTGCTGCCCCACGTGCCGGAGTTGCCGTCGAAGCCGCCGGTGTCCAGATCGGTCGAGAACGCGATCAGCAGGTTGTCGCCAGCCGAGGCGGAAAACACCGGCGTGACGACCGTTTCGGTCGGATTGGAACTGTTGTCGCCGCTATCGAGCGTGCCCGCATAGTTGCCAACGATCGACAGAGTGGCCAAATCTTGAATGTCGCTAGGATAGGTCCCCGGCAGGCGGTGGCTGCCGTTGACGGCCACGCCCAACTGGTAGGCGCGGATGCCGTTGGAATTGGCCGCGTCTTCGAAGATGGTCATGTCTGCGGACAGCGTGTAGAGCCCATCGGCGGGGACGACCGCTTCGTAGATCGCGTAGATGCCGTTGGTGAATCCGCCGTCGTCGATTTGCATGCCGCCGGAGTTGGCCGCGACCGAGGCAAAGGCATCGGTGGTGATGTCATACCAGACGCCAAACGCGCCCGGATTGGGATGGTTGACGGCGGTAACTCCGCCGGAGAAATCATCGACCAGCGTGGCAGACGCCACCCCAGCAGGGGCCACGGCAGCCAACATGATCGCCAAAGTTGCGAGTTGATGCTTCATGGTGTGATTTCCATCGAAAAGACCCGATAGGGGCGCAGCGCACCGCGGGGTTCGCGGCGACCGTCGTCAACGCCAAGACTTGATTTACTTTCACTCTCCACGCTGATTGGCGATGCGACACGATGCCACGCTTTCTTGCGCACGGCCGACTTCGTCACGCGCAACGTTCTTTCTCCACTGCTTCCGCTCAGCGTGACAAAACGAAGGCAGCGACAAACGCACGGCGGCTGGCCGTTTCAGGCCGCCCGGTCACGACTTTGCCGGTGCGTCAGTGCCGTGCCCATGCAAGAATCTGTTGGCAGATTTGCGAGATACGGCCAGCGCCAGTAGATTGACGTCAGTGGGGGGCTAGCCTGCGAGAGGGTAGCCAACATGCGAGTTCTGATTTTCTCGGCAGCTGTCTTGGCTGTCTGCAGTCGGCCCACTTTGGCCCTGGCCGGCGTGCTCATCGACGATTTTTCTGAGGGGCCCATCACCGTCACCCGCACCGGCGGAGCGTACTCGGAGAGCCAGACGGGTTTGGAGGCCAGCCGGGTCACCGGCGGCGAGCGGCAGTTCGCATTCGACCAGTTCGGGGCTGAAGTGCAAACCGCGACCGTTGGCGGCGGCACTCTGCAGTTGACCTCCACGCCCGCACCAGGCGGCTCAACGCTTGTTTATTTCGAGCTCATGTGGGGCTCGGACACCGAACCGCTCGGGATCGATCTGAAGGCTGACGGCGGCAATCGTCTTCATGCCGACATCGTTGCCGGCTATCCGCCACGGCTCTATCTCGGCTCGCCCGGCGGCCTCGAATCACGCGGCGACTTCGACGCCAATGGCGACATCTTCTTCGCCGACCTGCTGGGCTCGGCCGACTTGTCCAACGTAAGTTGGATTTCTCTCGCCACGGGGCGCTCGCTGGGTTACGAAATCGGCGCACTGCAAGTCGTCCCCGAACCGGCGACGCTCGTCTTGACCACAGCGGCGGTAGCCGGCGTTGCGCTTTGGCGGCGGCGGGACCGGCGGTGAGCCCGCCTTGCTCCCGCTACGATCGCCAGAATCGGCATGCTCTGTACCGCGGAGCGCTCTTTTAACGGCTGTCCGGCGGTCCTGCGCAGTCGCTCTAGCAGAAAAACCACAAGCTTGTTTGGCGCCGTGCGCGCCGCTTCTGTTCTGTTGAGCACTCCAAGGGCGACGAGCGATGATTGTCTGGGGAACCAAGCTGTACGGCAAAGTCGATGCGATCAAGGATCTGGGATTCGTGGCCACGCAATTCTGGCACTTCTGCTGGATCCCGCTGGTACCCACGAACACGTACTTCGTGACGCACGAGGAAGGCTGGCGGTTCGAGGGCATCCCGTTGGGCCTCCAGTGGAAGTCGGTCCTGGCCGGCTACGGGCGCGTCTTCTCGTTCTTGTTCCTCTTCGCGGGCCTCGCCGGGCTCAATGCGATCTACGGCGTCGGCAACCAGTTCGAGCCGGAGAAGATCAACTCGTACCGGCTGATGTTCGCGATGGGCGTGCTGTCGATCCCCCTGGGCATCGCGACGCTGGTGCTGTGCAAAGGCACGGCCAGCTACGACGATGCCCGGCAACTGGCGAACCAGCTGCAGTTCGACGCCACGCTGCGCGCCCACATCGATCTGGTCTACGGGAAGATCACCCAAGAACAGGCCGAAGAGCAAATGGGGGATGCGGGCGTTGACGCCTATGAACCCCTAGGCGAAGACGACGGCGAAGGCGAGCTGGTCGCGGCCGCCGGCGACGGTGATCTCGACCCCGAAATCGCCGCGGCCTATCGACGCTACATGTCCACCTAGCGGCGGTTGCTTCGCTGCTATGGCGAACGAACGCGGGCGCCGAGCGGGCGTTTTGGCTAGACTTGGCAGGGGCGGTCGTGCGGCGCACCGCACACGCCGACCGAGCTGTGCGACCTGGCGCAGCAGTCGCTTGCCAAGCCCGTCGACGCCATGTTCCTCAGCGACTCCCACCTGCCGCAATTGCTGCCGCCGTCGTGTTACGCGGACGAGCAGTTTGCTCGCCAGGAACTGACGCAGTTGTTCGTGCCGGCGTGGCACTACGCGGGTTCGTTGGCGGAGCTACATAGCGACGGCAACTTCTCGACCGCGACAATCCTGGATCGCCCGGTCATCCTGTGGCGGCAACAGGGCGAGTTGCACGCCTTTCTCAACGTCTGCGCCCATCGCTTTTCCAAGCTCACCGATCAGCCATGCGGCCGCGCGGAGCGGCTCACCTGTCAGTATCACGGCTGGCAATACGACGCGTCGGGCGACACGCAGAAGATCCCCGACTCTCAGAACTTCCGCCCCCTGGCAGGACAGCGGCTAGGGCTGACCAGACTGCCGTTGGTCGTGGCCGGGCAGTTGGCGCTGGTGAACTTCACCGGCCAGAGCCCCGCCGACTCGCCCATGCATCGGCACGCGAACGTGTTCGAGCGCCTGTTCGGCCCGCGCAGCAGACTGGTGTTCGCCATACAGCGCGAGGTCCCCGCCAACTGGAAGGTCGTGATCGAAAACGCCGTGGAGAGCTACCACGTGGGGTTCGTCCACGAGGCGTCGTTCGGCCAGATGCCGTCGGCCGAGAGCTGCACGCATGAACTGGCCAACGACTATACCCGGTTCGTGACCGACGCTCCCTCGCAGGCGTCGCGGCTGGTGCAGCGGTTGGAACGGCTGGTTCACCGGCTGCTGGGGCGGCCGTTCGTGGAACGGTACGAGCACTACCACTTCTTCCCCAATTTCACCATCGCCACCAGCAAGATGTTCTCGGCCGTGATGGCCGTCGAGCCGCTGTCGCCCGGGCGGTCGCGGCTGACGCTGCAGCTGTTCGGCGATCCTGGCGAGCGCCGCAACCTGGCCGCCCGCGCCGCCTGCCGGCTGGCGAGCCGGTTTGCCGCCAAGGAGGTCGCCAAGGTCATCGGCGAGGACCTGGCCGTGTTGCCGTCGATCCAGCAGGGGCTGCAGTCGCCCGACTTGCCCGCGGGCGGCCTCATTTCGATCCGCGAGGAGCGGGTACACCACTTCCAACAGTGGGTGCAGCAGCGGATCGGGCCGGCTGCTGAGCTGGCCTGATCGGCCGACCCCGGCCGCTGGCGCAGGACGCGGCGGGCGGCGGCGCGACTTGGCCAAAAATCGGGCGATTTCTGTCGGACTCCGCTGCGCAAATGGAATGTCAAGGTAAAGGGCCGATCGACATCGGCCTGCCACTTCCCCCCAGCTCGATGAAAGGACGGCACGCCAAGTCGCAGCGAAGCAGCTTGCCAACCGCGACGCGGCCGCCGCAGGGAACCATGAACGCGTTGCGTCAAATCCCGGCCAGCATTCTCGCCGCCGCCCGCCGGCTCGACCAGTGCGACGGCAGCAATCTCGAACAAGTCTACTGCAACGAAGGCGACTCGGCTTGCCTGCGCTTCCCCGAGCTGTGGGCCCGGGCGCGTTATCAGGCTGACGTCGCGCAAGTCGCGGACGCCATTCGGCGACTGTACGGCGCGGGCGCTCGCTAGGCGCGCCGCGAACGGGTCGGCTGCCGGCGCGTGGGGCGTCGCGGAGCCGACCCGGCGCCGGGCTTGCCCCGGCAGACCGATTCGACAGAGGAGGGCAGAACCATGACGCTATACCAACCAATCACCGTCGAGGAGCAGCGGACGGCCGACAAGTATCCGCACCTGGGCGAAGGCCCGCACTCCCCGGCCCTGCCAACGGCCATCGCCGCGATCAGTCAGCGGATCGGTTTCGGCGCCCCCGTGCAGACGGTCACCGTCGCGCGGCTACGAGGCCTGTTAGCTGTACTGGCCGACTGCCGTCGGCGCGAGTTCCTGCTGCGCGACGAACTGAAGCGGCTCAAACAACGGCTGTTCGAGTACGAAGTCGACGGCCTGCCGCCCAGCCTGCGCCGCGACAGCGTGTCGCTCAGCCGTGCGGGCTGAGCGACGCCGGCTCGGCGTACTCGCTGAGTGCAGCGCGGCCTGCCGCCTTCAATCGACGCCGGCCGCACAGGTTTTCAGTCGCTCGCGCAGCGCTTCGCAACGCTGCAGCTTGGACTTCAGTTCGTCTTTGTAGACGTGGTCCATGCAACGGCGGATCTCGGGATGCAATTCCCCGGCACGCCACTGCAACAGTTCCAACAGAAAGTCGCGCTCCTGGTCGTTGAGCGTCAGGTTCATGGCAGGACCTCCTCGTCAGTACAGCCACAGCCCCCATCTCGTCGGTCGGCCCCGCCCGGCCGGATCAACCCCGACAGCGGTTGGTAGCCCCTCTCTTAGCAGTCTATGACGGAAGTCGTTTTTCACGCAAAGACTGTCGCGAGCCGACGGCAATGCGAGCCAGCGAACGGCGGCCCGCTACCCCCGCCGCCCGATCCTCTGACGCGACGGTCACTTTCTTCCAACTTCGTCCTGGCTGCCGTCGCAACGCCGCTCTCCCTGTGGCCGAGCGCGACTTTTGCTTTTGCACGAAACGCGTTTTTCGCGAGCAAAACTCATTCGGCGGTTGCGGTTTGGATTGGCATTACCCGCAGTCTGGCATGGAGTTGCGACGGATGCGGCCGAGCGCTGGCGGCGACTTTTGCCAGCAAAACTCCCCGCCGGTGTGCAAAACGCCTCAACGCCGACGGGACGGCCGCCTGATCACCGGCGACCCTCGCCCGACCAAACCGGCAGCCTTCGTTCTACGCCAGAGGCTGGCCCAATTTCTACGGAAATCTTCGCGACGAAATCCACAGATTGGGCGAGTGCTGCCGGCCAATGGAAGACTAACGGCGCCGCGTCGCGGCATGACGCGTGCCACTGTCTGGCTTGCCCAGCAGTGGATCCCGTGTCCCCGCTTCGCACTGCTGGACATAGCCAGCAGTGGCGCCTGGCGCCAACGTCGAGCGTCACTCGCCGACTGTGAGCACCACGCGCTGGTAGCGGGTCAGCGGGGGCGTGCCGGCGTCGGTCCCTTCGCAGACGATGTGGATCGTTTGCCCCCCGGCGGCATCCTGGGGGACTTGCACCGTGGCGTCGGTTTGCTCGGCGGCGGCAATCGGGATCTCGCCGTCGTACGTATCCGCCGCGGCGTACTGCCACCACGTGATCGCCAGCGCGTCGCCGTCGGGGTCGGTTGCGCGGCCGGCGCCGGCGGCTTCAGTCGGCCGAGATGCAGTATAGAAACTCGTCGGAGCGGACGAACAATTCGCCGTCGCTGACGGCGGGCGTGGCGCTGAACGCGCTGGAGTCGCCGTCGAACGCCGGGTTGTGGCCGAGGACCTCGAACTCGTCGCCCGCGGCGATCACGTAGCTTTCGCCGTTGCGGGTGAACTGCACGATTTTCTCGCCCACGGCAATTGCCGAGGAGTAGTCGGCGTTGGGGAACCCGCCGGTCGGGCCGCCCAGCCGCGGCAGCCGTTCGCGGTAGACGTACTCGCCGGTCTTAAGATCGGCGGCGTAGAAGATGCCGCCGGACTGCCAGTACATGTTCTCTCCGACGATGACCGGCGTGGCAATTCCCGAGCGCATCGCCCGCGACCAAACCGTGTTGGCGCCGGTGACGTCGCCGGAGCCGCCGCAGCGCAGCGCGAGCGCACGCCCGGCGCGACTTCCCATCAGATAGGCGACGCCGTCGTGGGTGACGATGCTGCCGCAGGCCGCGTCCTCCAGCGGCGAGGCGGCGGACCAGACGACTTGCCCCTGCTGAGGGTCAATGGCCATGACTTTCTTGGGAACATGCACCAGCACCTGCAGGCCGTCGTCGGTCGGGTGCTCGACCGGCGTGGCCCAACTGTTGGTGAACGACGGGTCCTTGATTTCCCAAACGACGTCGCCGGTTTGCTTGTCGATCGCCACGAACCGATTGCCGAGGATGCCCGCATCGACGATCACGAGGTTGCCCGCGAGAATCGGGCTCGAGGCGTCGCCCCATTGGGCGGGGTCGGACTGTTGGCCCACGTCGACCTGCCACAGTTGTTTGCCGTCGCGATCGAATGCCAGCAGGCCCGATTTGCCGAACAACACGTAAACGGCATCGCCGTCGGTGACGGGCGTGCTGCTGGCATAGCCGTGTTGCGTGAGGAAACCGCGGTAAGGATCTTGCTTGCCCTCGGACGCGATCGACGCCCGCCACAATTCGCGCCCCGACTGCTTGTCCAGCGCGATGAGGTGACGCACCAGATCCTCGGGATTGCCGGGCTCCTCGAGTTGCTCGCCGTAGCCGGTGTAGCAGGTGACGTAGACGCGGTCGCCGGCCACGACCGGGGACGAAGATCCCTTGCCCGGCAGCGGCGTTCGCCACTTGAGATTCTCGCTCGACGACCAGGAGGTCGGAATGTCCGGACCTTCGACGACGCCTGCGCCGCCCGGCCCGCGGAATCGCGTCCAGTCGTTGGCGGTCGTGACGCTGGTCAGCAGCAGGGCGGCGAGAACCGCGATGGCGGGGCGCAGCATGGTCCGGTCTCCTATTGAATTGCCACTTGAGAGCAGGGGATTTTCGCGGCATCATCTGCCGCGGGGACCATTATAGGGTAGCGCGCGCCGCGGGGTAGTTGGCGCCGTGGGCAAGCGGCGGATGCACTGTCAAACCGCGACATCCATCTAGAGTCTTGAGCGCCACTGGCGTGTCGCCAGTGTGATGTGCAGCAGGTCGTTGCCGTGGGTTCACACTGGCGGCACGCCAGTGGCACGCCTGCACCTGCTCAGAGGCTTCCGTACGTTCGTGGTGAATGTCAGCTGCTCACTCGCCCAGCGTGCGTTTCCGCCGCAGCAGGTGATGATAGTGCTGCGCCGAGCGGTGGGCTTCGTCGCGGACGTATTGCAGCAGCCGCAGCGCGTAGGCGTGACGGCTGAGCCGCAGCGGCTGGTCGCGGCCCATCACGTAGATCAGCTCCTCTTTCTTGGCCAGCGACAGCACCAGCGGCGGGGCGATCTTCAGCGCGTCGAACGCCTGCAGCGCCTTGCCGAGTTGGCCCTTGCCGCCGTCGATCAGCAGGATGTCGGGCTGCATGGCCCCCTCGTCGTCGAGCCGCTTGAACCGTCGCGACACGACTTCGTGCATGCTGGCGTAGTCGTCGACGCCCGCGACCTCGCGGATGCGGAACCGGCGGTAGCCCGGCTTGAACGGCAGGCCGTCGATGAACTGCACCAGGCTGGCGACCGTTTCGCTGCCCTGCAGGTGGGCGATGTCGACCCCTTCGATCGTGCGCGGCGTTTCGGCCAGCTTCAGCACCTTGCGCAACCCGGCCAGCCCCTTCTTCGGGTCCTGGTAAAACACCTCGGGCTGCTCGTGCTTGTCCAGGTCGCCGCGGTCGCCGATCGATTCGAGCATCTTCAGCTCGTCGCGCAGCCGGGCGGCTTGCTCGAATCGCAGGAGCTTGGCCGCCTCTTGCATTTCGGCTTCCATTTCCTTGAGCAGCTTGCGGCGATTGCCGTCGAGGAACTGCCGCAACCGCTGCACGTCCTTGCGGTACTCCTCTTTGCTGATGCGCAAGTTGCACGGCGCCGTGCATTGGCGGATCGAGGCGAGCAGGCAGGGGCGGAACCACCGCCAGCGTTCATCGCCGTCTTCGATGTCCAACGAGCAGGTGCGGAACTGAAACACCCGCTGCAACACCTGCAGGGCGCCGCGCAGCTGGCCGACGTTGGCAAACGGGCCGTAGAGCTTCACGCCGCTGGAGCGCGGCTCGCGGGTGATTTCGACGCGGGGGAAATCCTCGTGCGTGGTGATCTGCAGATAGGGGAATGTTTTGTCGTCGCGCAGGTCGCGATTGAACTTCGGCTGCACGTCCTTCACCAGCCGGGCCTCGGTCAGCAGCGCGTCGACCTCGCTGTCGCACTCCAGAAAATCGATGTCGTACGCTTCGGTCACCAGCTGCGCGGTGCGCGAATCTTCGGCGGCCGCCTTCAGAAAGTAGCTGCCGGCGCGGGCCCGCAGGTTCTTGGCTTTGCCGACGTACAGCACCCGGCCGGCCTGGTCCTGGAACAGGTAGCAGCCGGGCGTGTCGGGGAACTTGGTGCGGACCTTTTCGGCGGCGCGCAGGAAGAACTCCGCCTGCGTCTTGGGGGACGGGGCGTCGGGGGCGGCATCGGCGGGGGGATTGGGGGCGTCGGCCATGACGCACCATTATTGCGGCAGACGCGGCCAAGGGTAGGAGCGGCAACCGGCCACGGGCCGCACCGCTTCGCGAAGCTGCGTCGCCGCAGGCGGCGGGAGGCACGATGGCAAGACAGGTCCGTTCGGCTCTTGCGGCTTCGCTGCCCACGTGCGAGAACCTCGGGGACCCGCTCCGCACCTGATGGGGAAGTCGATGGGCGCAATCCGACAATCGCTTCGCACACGTCGAACTGCGCTGGGGGCCGTCGTCGCCATTGTCGTGCTGGCGGGCGTCTTCTTCTTGCTCGCGCACGAGACGGTCACGCCCGCCAATTTCGGGCGATTGCGGATCGGCCTGTCGCAAGCGGAAGTCCACGAGCTGCTCGGCCCCCCGCGCGGCCGCTGGAACGACGTGGGCAATGTGACGGGGCCCGACCAGTACGCCACGAACTGCACGCAGGACAAAGAGTCGCTGCTCGCGAAGGGGTACCAGGAGTATCTCCGCGAGCAATGGTCCTCGCCCGAAATCACCATCATCGCAGTCTTCGACCAGGACCGACGACTCGTCTGCCGGTACAGGCGGCCGGGGCAAGAATCGAGTTGGCTGGCGGCGCATTCGCCTCCGTTTCTGCGAGACGCACAAAGCCGGAGTACTGGTGATGCTATAAGGTCGATGAAGCCGGCGCAGGTTCGGGAGTCCCGAATCTGACCGAGGTTGTGACATCGAATGGCACTTAGTTATTCTTTGTCCCCTTGATCATAGCGAGTTTTGTTTCATTTCTAGGCATGCGCAGATAGCCGT
>PABB01000021.1 GCA_002702655.1 Planctomycetaceae bacterium | reverse complement strand
GGTCTGGATGATGACGATCTTCTGTGCGAAGCGGGGACTTACCCGCTTCTCAGTATCGATCACTTGAGCGCTTCGATCCCCCGAGCGCTCTGACTTGGCAGGGAGCATATCGCAATTGCCGCCTGGTAATCAAACGCTGGTTGGAAAGGTTTGCTTAGCGAAGTTGGCTGTGGCACTCTGCTTCGTGGCTAGCGGAGTGAGCGGTTGGAGCTACGGTTCAACCCAAGAAAGCGAGGTTCTCATGGCCCAACAAAAAAAGCGTCCGTTTTGCGAGGCGACCCGTCGGCGAAATATCCAGGGGGCGCTCTGGCAAAACCACGACAGCAACGGCAATCCGTTTTACGTCTCCTCGGTCACCCGGTCCTACAAAGACGACCGCGACCAGTGGAAAAACGAAGTGCTGCACGTCCCGCTCGATGACATCCCCAAGGTCATTGCGGTGCTGCAGGAACTGGAAACGAAGGCCTACCAGCAAGTGGAGGCCGACTACCAGGCGAAACGAGAAGAGGCCGCGTAACGTTTACGCAGCCGAAGGTCTACGCTCTAGCCGCACTCACTCCGCTAGACCTTTTTTCATTTTGAGTCGTCGCCAGTGTTCCAACATGGCGATTCGCAGATACGTTGCGTAGTGCGGAGTCGTATCAGGACTCCCTACCATGAGCGTTTTGGCGTGCAACTTGCTCTGCCGCTTGGCGGCTTCACGAAACTCCCGCTGCTGGGCATCCGTCAGCCGTGCGAGATACTCCTCAAACTCTCGCTCCAATGTTGCAGCCCTCGCGTCGGTTTCGCCTTTGAGTTTGGTGCGGCGGGCGTTCTCTCTGGTCTCGCCCGTTTTCTTGCGCGATTCCGTGCGCTGGCGGTCCTCGTCCGAGACGTAGTCGTCACGGAACTTGTAGGGCACTTTGCTGAGAATGTCTTTGCGAAGCCAGCCGCCGGTGCGGTTCTCGCCCATGGCGTTTCTGTGATCGAAGTTCGCAATGGCTTGCTCGATCCGGTCTCGCGGTTTCGACTTCACGAGTTCCGCGGCGCCGCCGCAGTTTCGCTTCTTGAGTTCGGCAACGAGCGGGTCGACAGGCTTCTTCTCTTTGAGCGAGTAGTACACGACTTCCGCATCGCCGCCCTTGCCGACGAACTCCGCCCGGCAGAATCCCTTGGCCTCGAGTTCCGTGTGCGCTTTATCGAGCGTCGCTCGAATCTGGCCGTTTTGGCGTTTGGCGCTCATGCCGAGCTTGTTCACGGCAAAATGCTTGAGCCCGAACCGGACTGACTCGCGGTTGTAAAATCGCTTCCCGAGAAATCGATAGGCACGTTTGGAAACTGGGCTTTCCAGCGACAGCCAAAAGTCGTAGTCGAGATTGCGGAGGTTGCCGGCCTGAAAACTCTCCCACATAAAGTCGCCCCAGACGAAGAACGCCTTTTCGGGCAGGCCCGTCACGGCATCGCGGCCGCTTTCCTGCCAGCGGTCAAGAATGCTCAGCACGTCGCGAACTGGTTTTTGTTTGCCGCGATGCCAGTAGGCCGATTCTGAAACAACGGAGATGGTTGCGTACCTGTCGAGGCCACGTTTCAGTTTCGCGTAAGCTGGACCGTCAGTGCGCCAGCGCAGGCTCTGCAGGAACTTGCGCGGTGCGAATTGCACCTTCCTTGACGAGAAGCCGGCCTCTTTGGTCGCTCGCAGACAGCCGATCAGCACTTCGTCATCGACACAAGTCGGAAGCCCGAACGGTTTCTGGCCGCGAACGGTGATCCGCCGCGGATAGGGGTCGCCTGATACCGGATCGATGTATTCGTCCTCAAAGACCAGTTCGTCAACGCCTTTCGGTGTGCGCTCGCCAAGCGAGCTGAGCGGGAACTCAGCAAGATTCAGTTCATCCGAAATGATGTGCCCCCGGCTCGACTCCCTAACCAACCTGCCTCCTCAAATCCAAAGGAGTCTGCTGAGCATTCCTTCTAGATTCATAGATTCTAGATCTCTTTAGATATAGGCCCGGGAAGTACCCGAAATCATTCGCGAATTGGCCTGCAATCATCCCTCGTTTAACGCGTCTCCATCCGTCATGTAACGCATCATCATCCCTCATCTCACGCATTCGCTATCCCTCATTTAACGTGCGCCATCCGTCAGGTAACGCACAAAACGTCCGTCATTTAACGCGCCCGCTCCGTGCAGAAGCTAGCGCACTGAACTTCAACCAACTTGAAGCTACCCTACGACGATTGTACGCGACCTGGCAAGATGCAGAATGCACGTCGCCGCGTGACGACATCTGCGCGGCTCAAGCAGTCGAAGGTTCCCTGTCGCGACCGCAGGGTAACGGTCCACGCCTTTCGATTCTCGTCCCTTCGCACTCGTTTCCCGCTTCCACGACCCGTCCCGCCCCCAAAATGGGCGACGCACAGAATGGCTCTCAGAGCGCCGATTCTTCCGAAACGACCTGACCCATAGGCCAACCCATGATCTCTTCGCTACGGCGCAGAGAGCGGCCTTCTCCGCGAATCGAGTTGCCGCGATGCAATGCAATTGGGCCATCGTGGCGAGTCAACTTGTCAACTTCGCAGCTGCGCGCGTTCGTACCCACGCGATAGCGAAACCAGTTACACACGCATGCAGTTTCGTTCGTTTGCAGCTGACCAACTTCGTATCTTGTTGGCTGCGTTCGTCCGTGCTAGCGTTCGATCGTGACCAAGTGTGAATCGAAAGATACAGAAACAGCCTTCGTCGTTGGCTTTGCCAACGGAAAGGGTGGACCGGGAAAGACCACGCTCGCCTTGAATAGCGCAGTGGAGCTGTTCGATCAGGGCCGTCGCGTGGCACTTATCGATGCCGAAGAAGGGGGGATCAACGCTGCGGCTCTCAATCGGTTCGAACCGGGCATCGAAACCCGCACGGCAAGGACCGCATTTGATATCGACGATGCGATTCAGGAACTCGGCGAACAGCACGACATCATTCTCTTTGACGCACCGGGGCAGACCTCTGGCGAGGAAGTCGCCACAATCTGCTCCGTGGCCGATCTCGTCGTCGTGCCGATCAAGTTATCGCTCAAAGACGTGCGCGGCAGCCAGTCGGTGTTGCGAATGATTCGGCGATCGCAGACGCGGCAGAACGGGCGACCCGATTCGACGATCATTTTCAACGAAGTGCCGCCGCTCCCTGCTGGGCGCCAGAGCCGCAGCGCTCTGCACTATCGTAGGCAACTCGTAGAACTCGGCTACCATGTGTCACGATGCGAGCTTCGATTCTATGAGTGGCATCGGCTCTGCGAGTTCGTCACGAGAAACCCGAATGCCAATCCAGTTAAGAAGAGCGACAAGTGCGCAATGGACATTGCGGCGTTCGTCTACGAAGTGATTTTGTCGCGACTGACGCGGCAGGGGAGGGCAGCTAATGAATGACAACAGAGCCTATGACATTTCCGCCGAGCTTGATCCGGTCGACAGGCTCGATGACGTTTCAACGAAACTCGAAGAGCGGCGGAAGCAAGCCAGACGAATAGGGGAATCCAAAACCACGCCAAAATCGTCAACGGACGCGAAGCCGCAAGACGGCGCCTCCCACGCCACTGACGAAGACGCCGAAGCCGCTGCACGCAGAAAGAAGCAAGAGGCTGCCCGCAAACGGAAAGAGGCTGAGGAGCAGCAGAGGTTGCGCCGCGCGGAGGAGTTGCGCGAGAGCCGGTGGGTAACGCCGAGTTACAAGGCTCGCGAGAAGAGACTTGAATTGCTTGATAGGATCTACTACCGGATGAGGGGCGACGGCGTCTTTTCTGGTTGTAAGCAAGAGTTCTACGATGAGGCCCTGGCGATGCTTGAGGAAAAGTACGGCGAGTACGCCAAGGCCAGTTGACCGTGTCGATTTTGATTCCCAGGATTTTCTGCCTGTGATAAGCTGTGAGCATGGACGCAGTTATTCCATCAGACATACGCGAACGAGTGGCGGACCGCATGACCAGCGGTCGGTACGGCAGCGAAGGTGACGTGCTTCGCGACGCGATGGACGCACTCGACGCCCTCGAAGAGCAGACGCTTGCCAGATGGCATGAGCGAAACCGAATGGCCGAGAGTCAAAGCCGGCAACGTCTGTCACGTCCACTCGATGATCGGGCCGTACTCGGGCGACTTCGCGAACGACTTCAATCCGATGGGATCATCGACTAGTGATGGGCGTCGCGGCTTGGACGCCCGTTGCCGAGGAGGACCTCGACGACATACTCTTTCAGATTGCGGTCGTTGACGGCCGGCCGGAGACGGCTGAGCGGATTTACGGTGAGATTCGTGACCGGGCGAATGAGCATGCGGCACGGAATCTGCCCCCGGTCAAGCATCCACTCGCGCCCAGCGAATGGAGTTACTTTCGCCACAAGCGCTGGCTGCTCTTCTACAGGCTGCATACCAATGGCATCGAGGTCATGCGACTCATCGATGGCGTGCGCGATCTTCCCCGCCAGCTACCAGAGAACGAGTAGGGGAATACCCGGCGTCCCCGCGCCGAACAACCCGCTGCCATGGCAGTAAATCTGGCAGTAAATGAAAATCCGCCATGCGAAAAACAAGGCGAAAATGGGCATCGAGGGGCAACTGCCAGAAAAATCTCTGTCGACGTAAGTCGTTCACTGCCAACAGTTATGATGCCGCGGTCGAGGTAGCCAATTGAGCTACGGACGCGTGGCGGCCAAACGCCAATCTTCTAGTGGTACGCGATCCGGCGAGCAGTGACAAGCAGCGCCCGGGCGTGCGCCGAGCACTTTCTGTGCCGACTCAGGCCCTGGCCGACGAGGTCCCCTTCCTCTTTACAGCGTTCGGGAAGTCGCCGGAACCTGCCCCGGGGCGCCGAGTGCCCAGCAAATCGCCCAACATCGGCGAAAACCTGAGATTCTCTGTCAAATTCCCGGTCTCGGAACAATCTAACCAGTGGACGAACCCGAAGGGCGGTCCCTGGTCGGGTGGATTGACAGGCGTCGCGAGCTGGGTGAGCGACGCAGTCAGTCAGAGTGGCCTGCTTTCGCCTCTTGTCTGGTTGAATTCCTGGCTTCATCCCGCGGCTGGATCGCGTGCGCGCCTGTGTGGGCAGCCAGGCGCGGCGCATCCGCCGTGGGTGTGCGCTTCACGTGAGGAACATGAGACGATGACGGACCTCCGGCGCCGACGGCTCGGCGCATTCACTCTTGTCGAATTGCTGGTCGTGATCGCGATCATCGGGGTGCTGGTCGCCCTCTTGCTGCCCGCCGTGCAGGCCGCCCGCGAGGCGGCGCGGCGGACCCAGTGCATCAACAATCTGAAGCAATGGGGGCTTGCGATGCAGTTGTATCACGACGCCAACAACCATCTTCCGATTGGCGCCCAAGGCTATGAAGGCGTGGCGACGACCGACCCGTTGTACCGCCCGCGACAGACTTGGGTGATGCACCTGTGGCCGTACATCGAGCAAACGAATCTCGACGCGGCCAACGATTTGGACCTGCCGTTCTACAATCCGCCAGTCACGATTCATAACACGTTGGACGGGTTGGGAGGCGTTGCGGTTCCTATGTACAACTGCCCGACGGATTTTGGCGTCGGTCGCGATCAGTCGGTGGGGACTTACCAGCGCCGGCGCGGCAACTACGTCGTCAACTGGGGCACGGCTCGCTATGGTCGCGCCTACAACGAGGACCGGGGCAACGGCATTGCGCCCTTCTCACAGGTGAACGGGCGAACCTACGACCCGCGCGAGACGAAGTTCGCGGAGATCACTGACGGGTTGTCAAACACGCTGATGATCGGCGAGACGCTCAAGGCGTGGGCCGAAGCCGACGTGGATTGGCGGGGCGATTTCCTGAACGACGAAGGCGTGTTTCGCTTCCAGACGGAGAACACCCCCAACTCGACCGCGTTCGACCATGTCCCGCGGTACGTGGACAACGACGATCCGCTGATGCCGGTCGTGGCGCCCGGGCAGACGACGACCCAGTCGAGCAACCTCAGTTCCGATTTCACGAATCAGCAGAGCGCCTCCCGCAGCCGCCACCCGGGAGGGGTCAACGTGCTGCGGTGCGACAGTTCGGTTGAGTTTTACAGCGACGACGTATCCCTATCGATCTGGCAAGCCCTGAGCACGATGAACGGGGGCGAAGTCGTCAACTAACATGAATCGATCTCGTCTCTCTGCTGCATCGCAGTGCTCAACACATCGACCGGTCCGGGTGCTCGCTCTATTGATTCTGACGGCACTGTTGCTGGCCGCCGGTTGCAGCGACGGGTTGCCGGACAACCGCGGTCGCTTGACGGGCACGGTCACGATTGACGGCGAGTTGGCCGGCAACGGGGCCATGAATTTCACGCCAGTCGACGGCTCCGGCCCCACCGCCGGCGCGAAGGTCGTCGACGGCAAGTTCACCGCCGTGCTGCCGGTGGGCACGAACAAGGTCGCCATCTTCGTCCCCAAGGTCGTCGGCAAGCGGAAGCTGTACAACACGCCCGACAGCCCTGTGGCCGAGGTCATGGGCGAATCGCTCCCCGAAAAATACAACGCCAACACGGAACTGACCGTGGACATCGTCCACGGCGACAACGAGCACGACTTCGTGCTTACGACGACCGACACATGACGGCGCGCGGCGAGCGCAGCAGCGGGGCGTCGCCATGGCGAGACGTTCCGCGGGGCACGCCAACGACCGTCTGACAATCTTGATTCCTCCTTACTGACTCGACAGAGAGGCTTTTCCAATGTCGCAACGCAGATTTGCTGTCACGCTGTGCACTCTGGCCATCGCCTGCCTGGCTTCCGCGGCTTCCGCGGCGGTTGTGCAGAGCATCCAGACGGACTTCGCTCCTGGCGGCGGCTCGGGCGAGTACACGCCGTCGTTCCCGATCACGGCCCCGTTCACCACCGCGGGTCCGTCGACGACCGACGTGCTGGAAGGCATGCTCCCCTCGGCGTCCAACGGCAACTTCACGTTGGAGTTGTCTAAGGGGCTGGCGGCCTTGACTGACGGCACGGTCACCACGTTTTACGGCGACGGCACGGCCGAGAGCTTGCACACGGCCTACGCCACCGCCGGCAACGGCAGCGGCTCGGGAACCACGGTCACCTACTCGCTGGGCGGCGCTTACGACATCGATTCGATCCTCGTCTACGGCGGCTGGAACGACGGCGGTCGCGACGCACAGCACTACGACCTGCAAATCTCCACCGACGGCGGCGCCAACTACTCGACGCTCAGCACCGTCGACATTAACCCAGGCGTCCAAGGCACCGACACGACGCCGGTCTCGTCGCGAGTGATGTTCACTGAGAACGTGGCGGCCAATTTGGCCAGCGCGGTGACCAACATTCGCCTAAATTTTCTCGCCGTCGAGAACGGCTACACCGGCTACTCGGAAATCGACGTCTTCGGCACGCTGCTGAACGTGCCCGGCGACGCCGATGGCAACGGCATCGTCAACATCAACGACTTCATCATGATCAGCGACAACTTCCTCTCGACGCCGGCGACCGCCGGCACGATGGGCGACGTCAATTTTGACGGCGTCGTCGATCAGAAAGACTTCCGCGAGTGGCGCGTCGCCACCGGGGCCGGCGCCACCGGAGCAGCCGGGACCATTCCCGAGCCTGCCTCCATCGCATTGGCCGGGCTGGGCGTTTTGTTTGGGGCAGGCCTGCTGCGTCGTCGCAGCTAGCCGCTTGTCGACTTCTTGTTCTCGAAACATCTACGACAATCCCCCTACGAGGCGCTTTTCAATGAACTCTCTAAGACGATCCACGCAAGTAATAGCAGCTTTGTGCCTGCTGGGAGGCGCGCCCGCGGCGCTGGCCCAGACCTTTGTCGAGTGGCAGGGCGCGCCCGGCACTCCAGGCAACTGGGAAGAAGACGACAAATGGGATCTGGGCTTCCAACCCGACGCGTCGTTTGACGAAGTCGCCAGTATCAGTAATGGCGGCACGGTGGAGGTCGACACGAATCTGTTTTCCCTCCCCGGCCAGATCATCGTTGGGCGACAGGTCGGCGACACCGGCACGCTGAACATCAAAAGCGGCGGGCAGGTTTCCGCCCAAGTCGTGGTCGGCAATGTCTCCAACGGTCAAATCTGGGTCGGCGGCGACGGCATCGGCTTCATGAACGTCGACCCTGGCGGCACTATCTCAGGGCGCTCATTGATTGTCGGCGGTTTGGACGTCGGCAGCATCATGACCGTCGGCGGTGCGGGCGCCGGCGTGGCGAACGTCACCATCGACGTCGGCGCGATCGTATCGCGCGAGGTGCGAGTGGTTGGCCCCAACGTCAACTTCTCCACCGGCACCTTCGACTGGTACAGTACGGCAACGTATGCTCCCGAAATCACGGCGGCGACGCACTCGGCGATCAAAGTCGCGGGGACGGTCAATAGCGACAACGCGATCTTGCGTCCCACCTTCTCCAACGGCGTTGTGCCGACTGTGGGCGACAGTTGGAATCTGTTCGACGCCGCGGCCATCAACGGTTCGTTCACGCTCGACCTCTCCGATGCGCCAGAGCTGCCGGTGGGCCAGATCTATCAGTACGGCACGGTCGCTGACGCCGGAAGCGTGAACGGCGTGTACGGTCAGCTTTCGATCGAGCAGCGCCTGGTGCTGAACGTCAACCGCCAGACGGGCGTCATGGAAATCGTCGGCGGCCCCGCGCCGATTAGTTTCGACGGCTACTCGATTCAATCCGGGCTGGGCGGGATCAACCCGAGCGGCTGGAACAGCTTCCAGGATCAGGGCAAGAGCGACTGGCGCGAGTCTCCGCAGGGCGGGTCGATCAATGCTCTGAGCGAACTGAAGCCGACCGGAGCCGAAACGCTGACCAACTCGACCATTGCGATTGGTTCGACGTTCCAACTGCCGACGCCCACAGAGTTCGACACCGAGTTGGAAGACATCTCGTTCGAGTACTACTCGGCTGGCGGCGTGGTGACTCAGGGCATCGTCAACTACGTGGGCGACAAACAGTACAACAATCTGGTACTGGTCGTCGACCCCGACACGGGCGCCGCCCGCATGGAGAACCAGTCGGCGATTAGCGTGAGCATCGACGGCTACAAAATCGAGTCGGAGTCGGGCTCGCTGCTGGCCGGCGCGGGGCAATGGAACAGCCTCGACGACCAGGACACCGCGGGCGGCGATTGGCGCGAGTCGAACCCCAGCGCCAATCTGCTGGCCGAGTTGAAGCCGACCTCGTCGACCCTCATGTCGGGCGGGTCAAACTTTGGCTACAACCTGGGCACGCTGTTCAAGACGGTTTCGGCCGGCGGCACGGAGGACTTGAACTTCCAGTACTTGTTCCCGGGCGACACGGAGTTCCGCGATGGCGTGATTGCCTACCGCAGCATTGGCGGTTTGACTGCCGACTTCAATGGCGACGGGACCGTCAACGGGACGGACTTGGCGATTTGGAACGGCGCCTACGGCACGGGAGCTGGCGGCGACGCCAACAACGACGGCCAGACCAATGGCGCCGACTTCCTGATTTGGCAGCAGCAGTCGGGTATGTCGAGCGCCGCGCCGACCGCGTCGTCCGTGCCCGAACCGTCGACGCTGGCAATGATCGCCTGCGCGGCCTGTTCGCTGGCCTGGGCGGGCCAGCGCCGTCGCGGGTCACCGCGCGGCAACAACCCGTGACACCGTCAGCTTCGTGAAGCAGGCGGCGTCAGGCGTGAATCGACAGGATCGGATCCGCCGGGGCGCGCGGCCGTTGGGGTCGGCGTCCCGGCTTTTTTTTGTCTCGCGAACTCTCCGTCGCACGGGGCAGTGACACGCTCGCGAGTAGAATGGAATCTCGGATCAGGTTCGGAATAGGCAGTGGGCAGAGGCAAAACGAGGTCCCTGGGATGTGGCAATTCGATCAGCACAAACGGCAGCATCGCGCGCTGCAGCAGCTCGGTCTGCGACGGTTGGCGATCGAGAGGTTGGAGCCGCGACAGCTCCTGGCGGCAGACGTTGTCATCTCCGAATTCCTGGCCTCCAACGACCTGGGGCTGAGGGACGGCGATGGCGACTCCTCCGATTGGATCGAGTTGTTCAACACGACGGCGTCGGCCATCGACTTGGGCGGCTACTACCTAACCGACGATGCGACCGAACTCGCCAAGTGGGCGCTGCCAATCGGCACGACGATCCAGCCGCACTCCACACTGCTAGTCTTCGCCTCCGACAAAGCGGACGCTCCCCCCGCGGGCGAGTTGCACGCGAATTTCAAACTGTCGGCCGACGGCGAGTATCTGGCGCTCGTCCAGGCCGATGGCCTGACAATCGTCGATCAGTTTGCTCCCGAATTTCCGCCGCAGTCGACTGACATATCCTACGGCTTGTCGATGACCGCCACGTCGACGACCCTGGTCGACGAGAGTCTGACGATGCACTACTGGGTTCCGACCAGCGCGACGGCGGACGCAACCTGGACGAGTCCCGGTTTTGACGACTCACCTTGGGATGTCTCGGCGGGGGGGCTCGGCTATGAGAATAGCCCCGGCAGCTCGACTTCCTATTCCTCATATTTGGGCGCCGTGGTTCCCTCGGGTACGACGACTGCCTACGCTCGATTCGAGTTCAATGTCGCTGACCCGGCGGCGTTCAATACTCTGCAGTTGCAGATGCTCTACGACGACGGATTCGTCGCCTATCTCAACGGGCTGGAGATCGCCTCGGCCAATGCGCCAACCAGTCCAGCGTGGAACTCGATCGCGGCTGGCGATATGCGGTCCGACGACCTGGTGCTGTCGGATTACGTGGAGTTTGACGTGACCAGCCACGTCGACGCCTTGCAGGCGGGCACGAACGTCCTGGCAGTGCATGCGTTGAACGTGGCGAGCAGCTCGGACATGCTGATGACGGCGCGGCTCACCGCCGGGGTCACGGAAATTGTCGCCCCATTGATGTACGGCAACTTTGCCGAGCCGACCCCAGGTGCGCCAAACGGGCCAGTCTTTGTCGGCGTCGTGGCTGATACGAAATTTGACTTCGATCGCGGTTTTTACTCGGACGCCTTGACGCTTAATATCACGACGGAAACCGACGGCGCAACAATCGTGTACACCACGGACGGCTCCGTCCCGACCGTCGATGCCGCTCTGAACGTGACCAATGGCGTGCTGTACTCGGGTCCGCTGAACATCGCACAGACGACGACGCTACGTGCAGCGGCGTTCAAAGCGGATTACGTCCCCACCAACGTCGACACGCAAACGTACATCTTTCTCAACGACGTGATCCAGCAAACGTCCCAATCGACCCTGGCGGCGGGCTATCCGGCGTTCTGGGGCGGTCGCAGTGCGGATTACGGGCTGGACCCCGACGTGATCGGCCCCAATGATCTGTTCGGCGGCGTCTATGTCGATCAGATCGTGGAGAGTTTGGAGTCGATCCCCTCGCTGTCGATCGTTTTGGACAGCGATGATTTCTTCGGCCCCAACGGGATTTACGCCAACCCAACCGCCGGCGGCGTCGCCTGGGAGCGGCCGGCCTCGGCCGAGTTGATCTACCCCGACGAGACCGAAGGGTTCCAGATCGACGCGGGGCTGCGCATCGCCGGTTCTGCCAGCCGCGTGCTTTCGAAGAAAAACGGCCTGCGTCTGCTATTCAAGTCGGAGTACGGCGCCACGAAGCTCGAGTTTCCGCTGTTCGGCGACGGCGTGTCGAAGTTCGACACGATCACAATTCGCCCCCACTTCAATGACGGTTGGGGCTGGGACGGCGCGCTGGGCGATCCACTGTATATCCGCGACCAGTGGTTCCGCGATACGCAGGCGGCGATGGGCCAGCCCTCGTCGCGCGGCAACCTGGTGCATCTGTACGTCAACGGCTTGTACTGGGGCTTGTACAATCCCAGCGAACGCCCCGACGCGTCATTCTCCGCCGAGACCATGGGCGGTGACAAAGAAGAGTACGACGTCATGTACGCGCAAGGCGTGCAGGACGGCTCGTCGGCCGCGTACGACACGATGCGGAGCCTGGCGTTTGGCGTGCTCAGCGCCCAGGGCACGGCGGGCAAGGCGGCCGCCTACCAGCACCTGCAGGGGAATTTTGCCGACGGGACCGACGATCCGGCGGCCGAGGACTACTTGGATGTCGAGAATCTCATCGACTACATGATCCTGAACCACTACGGCGGCAACAACGATTGGCCGGTGAACAACTGGTACGCCACCCGCCGCCGCGGCCCGGACAGCGAAGGCTTCCGTTACGTCAACTGGGATACCGAGATCGCCCTGGCGCTCAGCAGCCGCACCAGCATCAACGAGAACAATCTCGACAAAACGGGCGGCGGCGCCGAGGCCTACGGCATTCTGCGCAACTACGAAGAGTTCCGGCTGCAGTTCGCGGATCGAATCCACAAGCACCTGTTCAACGACGGCGTGCTGTACGTCAATCCTGACAGCCCAGCCTACGATCCGGCGTACCCGGAGAACAACCTGCCCGCGGCTCGGTTTGCAGCGCTGGCCGACTCGGTGGCCGCGTCCATCGTGGCCGAATCGGCGCGGTGGGGCGATCAGCATGTGTCGTTCCCCCGCACCAAAAACATCGACTGGCAGAATTCGCTGAACTACATGCTGGGGTCGTATTTCACAAGCCGCCACGGCATCGTGCTGAACCAATGGCGGGCAGCGGATCTTTACCCGTCGACCGACGCACCGGAGTTGCTGGTCAACTCCGCCCGCCAACACGGCGGGCAGATTGAACCTGGGGCGCTGTTGGATTTTGTGAATCCCAACGCTGGCGGCGGGGGCGTCATCTACTACACGACCGACGGCTCCGACCCCCGGTTGATCGGCGGCAGCGTCAACTCGGCGAGCGCGCAGTCATTCACCGGCGCGGTGACGCTGACGGGAACGACGACAATCAAGGCCAGAACGTTACTAGCCGGGGAGTGGAGCGCACTGACCGAGGCGACTTTCGTCGCGGCGAACGCCGATTTCGACGGCAGCGGTACGGTGACCGGCGGCGACTTCCTGGCATGGCAACGCGGCTTGGGGACCTCGCCCGCGACGCCGGCCGACGGCGACGCCAACGGCGATGGCAGCGTGGACGGCGACGATCTGGCCGTGTGGCAACAACAGTACGGCCAAGCCCCGACGCCACAGACCGCGGCTGCATTGTCGTCGATCGTCACGGGCACCGCGATTGTCACGTCGCTCGACGGTTTCCTCGCGTCGCCTATTTCCACCACCGGGACGAGTGCGAGCAACCCGTTGATTGTTGCGACCGTCAACCCGGCGATCGATTCCACTGCCGCTCACGAACTGGAATCGTTGGACGCGTCGCCGCCGGCTGTCAGTTCCGACATGTCCGGCGCCTCGGCGCAGGAGGCCCGTACCGAGACTTCCGACTCAGACACGGGTCTGCTTGACGAGGCATTTTCTACCTGGACCGACGATCTGGACGAGTTTGCCGACGCCGGCCTCAACTAACAATTCCAACTCCAACTCTCACACAAGACGCTTTCGATTTCTCGACATGAATCGCTCCCCACGACTTCTGCTGACATTCCTGTTGCTCGCCCCGCTGGCCGCGTCGCCGCGGGCGTTCGCCGCCGACGCCGACGGCGTGCTCCGCGCACAGCGTCTCCGCTGCGAGTATCGCGTTGAGCCGCTGGGCGTTGACAATCCCAGCCCCGAGTTGAGTTGGATCGTTGCCTCCGCCGAGCGCAATCAATGGCAGACCGCCTACCGCGTGATCGTCGCATCGACGCCGGAGAAGTTGGCGGCAGGCACGGGCGACCTGTGGGATTCCGGCCGGGTCGACGGGAACAAGACGTTTGGCGTTCGCTACGAAGGCAATCCGCTCCCATCGCACCAGCGTTGTTACTGGAAGGTCATGACCTGGGACCGGCAGCAACGCGCCGGCACTTGGAGCGAGTCAGCCATGTGGTCGGTCGGCCCGCTGGAGCCTGCCGACTGGCCGGGCGATTGGATCGGCTACGACGCCGATCCGCAGCAACGCACGCAGGCCCCGCCAGCCCCGCTGGAGGGAGCCCAGTGGATTTCCGACCGCGACCGCCCCAACGAGAACTCGCGCAATGGTCGGCGCGTCTTTGCAACAGTTTGGGAACTGCCGGCGGACGGCCGCTTCGTGCTGGGCACGCTGACCCTCAGTGCCGACGACGTGGCCGACGTGTACGTCAACGGCAAGCAGATCGCCTGGACGCGCCACTACGAGCACGCGCGCACCGAAGACATCCTCGCTCACTTGCGCGCAGGCCGGAACGAGCTTCGCATCGCCGTGTGGAATCGCTCGCGCGGCTACACCGGGCTCTGCGTCAAGGCGATCGCCCGCACGTCGTCCGGCGCCGAGTCGGTCCTGGTCACCGACGACAACTGGAAGACGATCGCGCTGAACGACGACGGGGACGCCTGGAAGACCAGCGAGATCGAGTCGGCCCCCTCGGCATTTGCGGTGGCGGAATACGGAAGCGAGCCGTGGCGCAAGCCCGGCATGCGCCGCGACGCCACGCGGCGGCCTGTCTACCTGCGGGACGAGTTCACGATCTCCAAGCCCGTCGCGCAGGCGACGGTCTACCTGGCGGCATTGGGATGGGCCGACTTGTCGATCAATGGCGAGCCGGTGAACACCGACTATTTCTCTTCCGGATGGACTGACTACGCACGGCGGGTTTACTACCGGGCGTATGACGTCGGCGGACTGCTCAAGCCCGGCCCCAATGCGTGGGGCGCAGTGCTGGCCGACGGCTGGTACAGCGGGCACATCGGCTGGGGCGCCGACCGCGCACTGTATGGCGAAAAGCCGCGCGTGCGGGCAATGCTCCACGTCCAGTACGAGGATGGCTCGTCCGACACGTTCGCCACCGACGACTCGTGGCAGGCCATGCGCGGGCCGACCACCACGGCCGACATTCTGCTGGGCGAGGAGTACGACGCCACGGCCAAAGTGGCAGGCTGGGATCAGGCGAGCGCAACGGTCGACGGCCAGCCCGTCGACACAGGCGCCGAGGTCTCGCCAGTGGTCCAATGGCATCCGGGGCAACCGGTCGTGGCGGTCGGCGAGTTCCCGGCCCGCTCGGTCAACGAACCGGCGCCGGGCGTGTACGTGTTCGACATTGGGCAGAATATCGCCGGGGTCGCGCGCCTGCAGGTGCAAGGTCGGCGCGGGCAGCGGATCCAACTCCGCTTTGCCGAGCGGCTCAACGACGACGGCACGCTGTACACGGCCAATCTGCGACTGGCGCGGGCGACCGACGCGTACATCTGTTCGGGCGACGGGGTGGAGATCTGGCAGCCGCGGCAAACGTTCCACGGCTTCCAGTATGTCGAGGTCACCGGGCTGGACGAGCCGCCGGCGCTCGACATGATCACCGGCGTCGCGCTGAGCAGCGACACGCCGTTGGCCAGCCGGTTTCACTGCTCGGACGAGCAGATCAACCGGCTCTACAAAAACGTGCTGTGGACCCAGCGGGCCAACTACATCGACGTGCCCACCGATTGCCCGCAGCGCGACGAGCGAATGGGCTGGACCGGAGACGCACAGGTCTACGTGCATACGGCGTGCTTGACCACCGACGCCCAGGCATTCTTTCGCAAGTGGCTGGTTGACCTGACCGACGCGCAGCGCGAGGACGGCCAATTTCCCCGCGTCGCGCCGGTCGTGCTGAACGAACACGACGGCGGCCCGGCGTGGTCGGACGCGGGGGTCATCTGCCCGTGGGAAGTCTATCAGGCGTACGGGGACATCGTGCTGCTCGAGCAACAGTATCCGTCGATGGTCGAGTTCGTCGAGTTTTGTCGTCAGCGGTCGCGGGACGAAGTGCTGCCGCCGAAGCAATTCCATTGCTTTGGCGATTGGCTCAGCGTGAACGCCGACACGCCGCGCGAGGTGATTTACACCGCCTACTACGCCCGCAGCGTCGATCTGCTGCGTCGCTCGGCCGAAGTACTGGGCCGCGACGAAGACGCCCGCAAGTACGGCGAATTGTTCGAGCGCATCAAGGCCGCGTTCCAGCAGGAGTTCGTCCGACCCGACGGCGAAATCCACGGCAACACCCAATGTTGCTACGTGCTGGCCATCGGCTACGGGCTGGTTGACGGCGAGGTGCGCGCAGCGGCTGCCAGGCGGCTTGTCGCCGACATCGAATCCCGCGGCTGGAAACTGTCGACCGGCTTCATCGGCACCAAGGACCTGATGATGGTGCTGGCGGAAATCGGCCGCAACGACGTGGCGTTGAGGCTGCTGCACCAGCGAGAGTATCCGGGGTGGCTGTTCTCGATCGCCCATGGCGCGACCAGCATTTGGGAGCGGTGGGACGGCTGGACGCCGCAGGATGGGTTCCAGCACCCGGACATGAACTCGTTCGCCCACTACTCGTTTGGCGCGGTGTACGGCTGGATGGCCGAGAACCTGGGCGGCATTCGCGCGACACAACCGGCGTACGGCCAGATTGTGATCCAGCCGGCATTCGACCCCCAGTTGGACTTCTGCGAAGTCGAATACGACAGCATCCGCGGTCCGATCGTCTCGCACTGGCGGCGGACCGATGCCGGCCGAGAATTGACGGTCGCGGTGCCGGCCAACGTGACGGCGACGGTGCGGCTGAAGAATGCGAGCGTCGACCATCTGCTACTCGACGGCGAGCCAATTCAGTCGTCGACGCTGGCTGACGTTCGGGTCGAGAAACACGACGACGACGCAATGGCCGAAGTGAACGTCCCCTCGGGCATGTACCACTTCGTGGCGCCGGCTGCCGAGTAGCATTTGGAGTCGTACTCGCAGTCCCGGCACGTTCTCCGCGACGTCCGCAGCGCTGCTCGCGACTCGACATTCCCCTTGACGCCGACGTACCCGCCTTGTGCTGGCTTTGACGATCATGAATCGATTCTTCACCTCGGCCTGCTGCGGTCTGGTGTTGGCCGTCTCGGCGGCGGGCACGCTGCCCAGCGCGGCGTTGGCCGACGAGACGACCACAAAGCCCGCGGCGCCGCGGATTGTCAACATCGTCAACTTCATTCGGCTGCTGGAGCCCCGCAGCGAGCAGATCACCGAGGACGTGCTGTTCGAGACGGTCGTCAAACAGGCGGAACTGATGCAGCAGCTCAATTTGCCGGGCACGTTTCTGCTGCAGTACGACGCGCTGACGGACAGCCGCTACCAGGAGTTCCTCAAGTCGCTGCCGCCCGAGCAGTTCGAGATCGGCGCCTGGTGGGAACTGCCGCAGCCGCTGGTCGAGAAGGCCGGGCTGACGTGGCGCGGGCGTTACCCGTGGGACTGGCACGCGAACGTGGGCTTCGTGTCCGGTTACACGCCGGCGGAGCGCGAAAGGTTGGCAGACGCGTACATGGCCGACTTCAACAAGATCTTCGGCCGCTATCCCAAGTCCGTCGCCTCGTGGTTCATCGACGCCCACACGCTGCAGTATCTGCACGACAAATACGGCATCGTCGCCAGCGCCAACTGCAAGGACCAGGTCGGCACAGACGGCTACACGCTGTGGGGCGGGTACTGGAATCAAGCGTATTACCCGAGCCGGGTGAACGCGTACATGCCGGCTCAAACCGCGGACGCCCAAATCCCCGTCCCGGTATTCCGCATGTTGGGCAGCGACCCGCTGCGGCAGTACGACACGGGCGTGGGGTCCAACCTGCAGGGCGTGACCTCGCTGGAACCGGTGTACGGCGACAGCGGCGGCGATCCGGAGTGGGTCGAGTGGTTCTTTCACAACCTGGTGGAGGGCCAGTGCCTGGCCTTCAACTACACGCAGGCCGGGCAGGAGAACTCGTTCACGTGGGCCGCCATGCGCCGCGGACTGGAGTTCCAGTTCCCGCTCATCGCCCGATTGCGCGACAACGGCCAGTTGCGCGTGGAGACGCTCGCCGAGTCGGGCGCGTGGTTTCGGCGCGAGTTTCCCGTGACGCCCGCCACGGCGATGACGTTTCAATCGCCGCTGAAAGGCGACAACCGCCAAACCGTGTGGTTCAACAGCCGCTTCTACCGGACGAACCTGATCTGGGAAAACGGAACCATGCGGGTGCGGGATATCCACCTCTTTGACCAGACGGTCGAGTCGCCGATTCTCAAGCAGAGCATCGACCAACCGGCGGTCGAGTTCTATACGCTGCCGCTGGTCGACGGGTATCTGTGGAGTTCGCGCGACACCCTGGCCGGCCTGCAACTGCTAGTGGATGAGGACGGCCAGACGAGACAGGTCACGGGGGGCGACCCGCTGGTCACGCGAGGCGCCGCTGGCCAACTGGACATCGCGTGGCCGACAACCGACCCTCCGGGCCAGTTCCTCATTTCGCTGACCGAAGACGAAATGCAGATTGCCTTCCGCGGCGCGGGCGATCCTCTGTGGCGCCTGAAGCTTGTGACCGCGATGCCACCCAAGTTCACGGCGTTTGACGTGAGCGAGTCGGCGATCACCGGCAACTTTCGCGGGACCAAGTTTCGCGTCGACGCCCAGCAGGGCCGTTTTGAGACCGTTGACCGCGGGTTCCGCATTCTGCCGGACAAAGGAGCCATCGCCTTAAAGTTCGACCAACAGACCAAGTCGAGGGCTGCAGGCAAGTGAGGTTGTCGCCGCCGGCCGCTGCACAGCCGCCACAGCGGCTGATGCCCCAAGCAACCCCTGGATAGCTCGCCGTTTCTGGCTGAGCCGCGGCGACGCCGGGCGGTTATACTAGGCCCATCGTCCCGATCAACGTTTGGCTAGCCGCCGCTGCCGCACGCGTCCGCGCACCACGGCAAATGCGAGCAGACCAACTGGGGCGATGCGATGGGCGACCCGCGGGCGGTCGCCGGCGAAATCCTCCTGGCTTCGACTCGCGCGGACGCTCTGTGACGCCCCCCGACGACCGTATTCCGCTGGTTCAAAAGCTCGCTTATGCGCTGGGCATATTCGTCAACCACCTGCAGTCGGCCGGTTTGGATGCGATGGTCGTCATCCTCAATCTGGGCTTGGGAATGGACCCCAGGTTGGTCGGCATTATCAGCTTCGTGTCGCGCGGCCTGGACGCGCTGTCCGATCCGGTGGTGGGCTACATTTCCGACACGACGGCGTCCCGCTGGGGCAGGCGTCGGCCCTATATCTTGTGCGGTGCGTTGATGTCGGGGTTGATCTTTGCCGCCATGTGGCAACTGCCGACCGGGCTGTCCGAGCAGTTCTACTTCTGGTGCTGCCTGGCGACGTTCAGCCTGTTCTACCTCGCGTTCACGCTGTTCGCGACGCCGCTAATCGCCCTGGGCTACGAACTGACTGCCGACTACCACGAGCGCACGCAGCTGCAAGCGGTGGCTAATATGTTCGGGCAGGCGGTCTGGATTGGCGCCCCGTGGATCTACGCCTTTCTGGCGAGCGATCTGTTCGACAACACGGTCGAGGGGGTCCGCGTGCTGGCAATCATCATCGGCGGTGCGATGTGCGTCGTGGGGATCGTGCCAGCGCTGGTCTGCCGGGAGCGCCCCGCATCGCCGTCCGCCGAGACGCCGACGCGCAAGCCGCGTTTGACGGCTCACGGCGTGCGGGAACACACCGGCAAGTTCTTTCGCGAACTTGTCGCCGTGTTCCGGTGCCGACCGTACGTGAAGCTCTGCACGGCGACGTTCTTGGTGTTCAACGGTTTCCAACTGGGAACGACATTTTCGCTGTACGTGCTGATTTACTACATCTTCTCCGGCGACAACCAGCAAGCCGGCACGCTGCTGGGTGCGTTCGGCACGGGGACCGCCTGTTGCGCGCTGGGCGTGATCGCGCTGACGCCTTGGCTGTCCCGGCGGCTGGGGAAACGAACGGCGTTGGCGACGACCATTGCAATTTCGCTGATCGGTTACGTTTTGAAATGGTTCGGCTACGATCCGCAACGACCGTATCTGCTACTGTTCGCCTGTCCGTTCGTCGCGTTTGGCGTGGGTTCGCTGTTCACCCTGATCAGTTCCATGCTGGCCGACGTGTGCGATTACAATGAACTGGTCCGCGGCGAGCGGCGCGAGGGCGTCTTCGGCGCCGTGTACTGGTGGATGGTCAAAGTCGGCATGGCGCTGGCCGGGCTGTTGGGGGGCGTCTTGCTTAGTGCATCGGGATTCGACGTCGATTTGGCCGCGCAGTCCCAAGCGACGCTACTGCAACTGCGGCTGTTCGACGTAGGCATTCCGTTTGTCACATCGGCGCTTGCCATTGGCGTGTTGATGACTTACTCGATCGACGAGTCCACGGCGCGCGACATCCGCGCCCAACTGGAAGAGCGCCGCAGCATGACTCTCCCCTGAGTCTTCCGCGGCAAATTATGACGCCGGAACAACCGCTCCCGCAGCATTCGAGCGCGACGGTGACAACAAGACACAGGGCGCTTCAGTCGGCCGACCTCGCAGGCGGCAGGCGCCCTGTCGAAGAAGAAAGGAACTTGCGATGAACCACTCGTTCGCAGCCACTCGCTGGGACCGCCTCCTGGCATGCTTGCCGATGATCGCCTGCCTGCTGGCATGTGCCGATTCCCCGCCGGTCGTCACCGGGACCGTCACGCTGGACGGCCAGCCGCTCACGACCGGCGTGGTGCAGTTCAATGCTGGCCGCAAACATGCGGGGACCGCTTCAATCGCCGCCGACGGGTCGTATCGGGTGATTATCGATCGGGCCGGCAGCCCCGCCTCCGGCGAATTTAGCGTGTCCGTCACCGCCCGCGAGCCGTCGACGCCGCACCCGCAGGGCGGCCCGCCGACGCCCGGCGACCTGCTAACGCCCCAGCGTTACGCGGACGCAGCCACGTCGGGGCTTCGCTTTACGCTGCATCCAGGGGAGAATGCAATTAATATCAAGCTTGAGTCGACGGTTGCAGATGCAGACCTAGACAGCGAGTCGGCAGACGAGGACGCTCCCCACACTGCGCCGGACGCCGCGGCCGTCACAGACGACGAAGCGGCAAACCAATCGGCAGAAGATGAGTCCGCGGAGTAGAGCGCGCGGACGAACCTGCGGCCGACTCGGGCAAATACAAATAATTGAGGCAGGGTTTCGACTCCAGCACTCGCGGCCAAGCGCCGACAGACTTGCATGACACCTGGGAGGAGATCGATGACGTTTGGCAATGGCGGCGGTGCGCAACGAGGACAGGTGCGAGGGAGGTTGATCGCGATGATCGCGGCGGGCGCTGCGTGCGTGGCCCTGGCCGGCGGAGTTTGCGGCGATCAGGCAACAGGGCCGCAACCGACCGGTCCCCAAGAAACGGGGCCGCGACCCTCGTCCGCAGACGCCTCGGCGCAACCCCAGCGTCCAGCCGACCAACGTCCGCGGGTCCGTCTGGAGCCGACGCCCGACGATCCCCAGCAGTTCGTGGACACGTTGCTGGCCGCGATGACGCGTGAGGAGAAGATCGGCCAGGTTTGTCAGGTGTTTCCAGGCGAAGAGACTGCAGAGGCCATTCGACAGGGGCGCGTCGGGTCGGTGTTCTACACCGCCGACGACGACGCGACCCGCGAGTTCCAGCGGATTGCCGTGGAGGAATCCCGGCTCGGCATTCCGTTGATTGTCGCGCGGGACGTGATTCACGGATTTCGCACGATGTTTCCGATCCCGATCGGGCAAGCGTCCAGTTGGAATCCGGATCTGGTCGAGCGAGCGGCTCGCGTGGCCGCCGACGAGTCGCGGCGCGTGGGCGTCCATTGGACGTTTGCGCCGATGGTCGACATCCCGCGCGACGCTCGCTGGGGTCGCATCGCCGAAAGCTGCGGCGAAGACCCGCTGCTCGCCAGTCGGCTGGGAGCGGCGATGATCCGCGGCTTTCAGTATCGCGGGCCGGACGGCGCCGTACAGGGCGTCGCCGCGTGCCCCAAGCACTTTGTCGCCTACGGCCTGGCCGAGGGGGGGCGCGACTACAACCGCGTGATGGTTTCGCGGAACGAGCTGCGCAACACGTTCTTGGCCCCGTTCAAAGCGTCAGTCGACGCCGGCGCCATGACGCTCATGACGGCCTTCAACACCGTCAACGGCGTCCCCGCGAGCGGACACCGGCGGCTGGTGCGCGACGTGCTCAAATCGGAATGGGGATTCGACGGGATCGTTGTCAGCGACTGGGCGTCGATTACCGAAATGATTGACCACGGTTACGTGGCCGACGAGCGCGAGGCGGCCGCCGCGGCGTTTGCCGCCGGCGTCGACATGGAGATGGTCAGCACCAGCTACGATGCGCACCTCAGCGAGCTGATCGATCAGGGACGGCTCTCGGCCGCGACGCTCGACGACGCCGTGCGGCGCGTCCTGACCGTCAAGCTGAAACTTGGCCTGTTCGATGCGCCCTACGCCGACGCCAGCCGCGCGGAGTTGCTTGCCGCGGGTCATCGCCAGACCGCATTGCAGCTGGCCCGCGAAAGCATGGTGCTGCTGAAGAACGACGGCGCGTTGCCGCTGGCGGCCGAGTCGCTGAAGACGGTGGCGGTGATCGGCCCGTTCGCCGAGGCCCCGCGCGATCAGCTTGGCTGCTGGACGCTGGACGGGCGGGCGGAGGACAGCGTCACTCCGCTGGCCGCGCTGCGTGACGCCCTGGGCGACGACGTTGAGGTGCAGCACGTGCCATGCAAACAAGGCGCGTATCACGGCGACGAAACCGAGGTCGCTGCGGCAGTCGCCGCGGCTCGCACCGCCGACGTTGCGCTCGTGTTCCTGGGCGAGGGCTGGGACCTGTCCGGCGAAGCCCGCTCGCGCAGCAGCTTGAACTTGCCCGGCAAGCAGCGGCAACTGGTCGCAGCGCTGGCCGAGGTCGACACGCCGCTGGTGTTGGTGGTCTCAGCGGGTCGGCCGCTGACGATCGGGCCGGAGGTCCAGCAGAGCGACGCCGTGTTGTACGCCTGGCAGGGCGGCACGCTGGCCGGGCCGGCGCTGGCCGATTTGTTGCTGGGCCGCATCTCGCCGTCGGGCCGCCTGCCGGTGACGTTTCCCAAGACCGCGGGGCAGGTTCCGCTGTACTACAATCACCCCAACACGGGGCGTCCGAGCCCCGCCGACTACCAGCCCCCAATGCGCAACGGCCAGATCACCTCCGACGGGATCGGCTACCATTCGCATTACGTCGACAGCGACCCGTTCCCGCTGTTTCCCTTCGGATTCGGGCTGACGTATTCAGACTTTGAGTACGGCGAACCGGAATTGTCCGCCACGCAACTGGCCGCGGGAGACATCCTGGTCGTGCGGGTGCGGCTGCGTAACGTGGGCTCGCGCGAGGCAACGGAAGTCGCGCAGTTGTACGTGTGCGACTCAGTGGGCAGCGTTGTGCGACCGGTGAAGGAGTTGAAAGGGTTTCAGCGGGTGACGCTCGCGCCCGGCGAGGAAACGATGGTCGACTTTGCTCTGCCGTATGCCGCGTTGGGGTTCTACGACGAGGCGGAGGGATTCCACGTCGAGTCCGGCGAATTTCGCCTGGGCGTCGGCGGCGACTCGTCGATCGAACTCCCTGTCAGCCTCGTGGTGCAATAGCAACGGCAGCGGCTGACGCGATGGCCGCCGCCCAGCCGGAGGTGACCACCGCGACTGCGGCTAGAGTCGCGCTAGTTGGGCGACAGAATCGTTGATCGCGGCGACAATCTGGTCCCGACTGCAGGGCTTGTTCAGCACGCGGAAAACGGCCGGCATCGACTCGGCCCGTTCGCAAGTCGCCCCGTCAGACGTGCCAGTCAGCACGATGAAGTTCGTTTCCGGGAACCGTGGCGCGGTCACTTCAATGAAGTCGAGGCCGTTGAAGCCCGGCATCATGACGTCCGTCACGATCACATCGAACTTGCCTGGCCCGCCGAGCAGCGTCTGCGCTTCCGCGGCCGAATGCGCGACAGTGACGTCGAAATCGATGGCGAGATTGCGCTGCAAGGATCGCAGCACCGATTGTTCGTCATCGACGAACATGATTCGCGGAGTCATATCAGGCGCCCCATTGGTTCGGCACAAATTCGTGCGCAGTGCGCAGAACGCGGCTATGCACGGTAAGACTCAAGGGGCGTATCAAAGAGTAGCTCACAGCGGCGGCGCCAGCGCCTCGTTTCCGACGCCGATACAATCGCGCCAATCGACCTCATGCGCGAACGCTCTGGAAAAATGTGGCTGGGCCGGGACAGCCCGCCACATTTGCGGCGGCGAGAATGATTCGCAGCGCGGCGGAATCGGCTACGCTCGCAGGGCGCCGCCCACCGATTTGCCTAAAGCCACCACGATTCTGTCGCGGACCGCATCGGCCTGTTCGCTCGTCAACGTCCCTGCGGCGGACCGCAGTTGCACGCCGAATAGCAGGCTCTTTTTGCCGACGCCCAGTCGCTGCTCGTCGCGGTAGGTTTCCTGGTAGGCAATCGACTCGACCAATTCGCCCCCCGCCGTGCGGGCCGTTTCCTCGACCGCCGACCAGCGGACCGCTTCGTCAACCACGATGTTCAAGTCGCGGCTGACAGGGGGGTAGGGCGAGAGCGGCTGCGCGATCGGGCGCAACTCGGCCGCTTCAATCAGCAGTTCCAGATCCAGTTCGAACACGGTTGCAGGGCCGCGCAGCTCGAACTGCTCGCGTCCCGACTCGCTGAGTTCCCCCAGCACGCCCAGCACGGCGTCGCCCAGCCGCACGGTCGCCTGCCGCGCCGGGTCCAACAACGGCAGTTCCGCCGGCTCGATCGCAATCCGCGCGGCGGGGGCCACGGCGGCCACAACCGACTCGACGACGCCCTTGGCCTCGAAAAAGCCGCGGCCGCTGGTGGCAGACAGCACCCGCCGCTCGGCGGGCAGCTCGTCGCCCGATTGCGGCAGATAAACCTTGGCGATTTCGAACAACTCGATCTCGGGATTCGAGAGCTTTTCGTTGTGCCGCCGCGCGGTCAACAGGCTAGGCACGAGCGACTGCCGCAGGCAATTGGCGCCCCGGAGCACCGGCGTCGAGGCCGCCAGCGGCTCGGCGTTGGTCCAGGGGCGGAACGCGTCGCACCAGCTGGCTTCCACGGCGCTGAGCGTCAATGCTTCGTTCAGCCCCGCCGCAACCATCACGCCGCGGACCTTCTCCAGTACGCGATCGCTGCGGGTGCGCGTCGAGGCGGCCATTCGTACGCCGGCATCCTCGGGGATCTGTTCGTAGCCGTGAATGCGAGCGACCTCCTCGATCAGGTCGATCTCTCGCGTCAGATCCGCGCGCCACGACGGGGGAATGACTTTCACGCAGTGATCGCACTCGTGCGTCTCTTCGCAACCCAGATCAGTCAGGATCTTGCGCACCGCGGGCTTGGGGACCTCAATGCCCAGGACGCGGGGGAGTTGCTCGAATCGCAGTTTGATCTCCGGCCGTGCGGGCCGCTCCGATCCCTCGTCAAGCACGCCGTCGCACAGCTGGCCGCCGGCCAACTCCAGGATCAGCTCGCAGCAGCGGCGGCTGGCCCAGTCGATGCCCTCGGGGTCGACGCCGCGCTCGAACCGGTACGAAGAGGGGCTGTGCAGGTTCAGCGCCCGGGCGGTGCTGCGCACGCTCATGCAATCGAAGTCAGCCGACTCGATGAGCAAGTCGACGGTGGCGTCGGAAACTTCTGAGTCGGCGCCGCCCATCACCCCCGCCAGGGCCACGGCCCGTTTGGCGTCGGCGATGACGCACGTGCCTGCGGGCAGCTCGTACTCTTGGTGGTTGATGGCGGTGAATTTCTCGCCCGGTTGCGATTCGCGCACGATGATCGCGCCGCCATTGAGCTTGGCAAAGTCAAACGCATGCAGCGGCTGGCCGCATTCCATCATCACGTAGTTGGTCGCGTCGACCACGTTGTTGATCACGGCGATCCCCAAGGTGCGCAGCCGATTGGCGAGCCACTCGGGGCTAGGGCCGATCTTCACGCCCTTGATCACCCGCGCCGTGTACCGCGAACACAACTGCGGCGCCTCGATCGCCACCAACGCGAGCGCGGAAACGGGCTGGCCCGCCGCTTGCGGCTTAGCGGTGGGAATCTTGAGTTCCTTCTCCCACAGCACCGCAATCTCGCGCGCGACCCCCACATGCCCCAGACAATCCGGCCGATTGCTTGTCACCTCCAAGTCAACGCCGGTGTCATCGCCGACGGTCTCGACGCCCTCCAGGTTGAGCCCCGTGAGCGTCAGCCGCTCAGTCAACTCATCGAGCGACTTGGGCAGGTCCACATACTCGGAGAGCCAATTCGTGCTGACAATCATGAGATTCGATTCACCACAGAGGGCACGGAGATCACAGAGGCGACGGCTCTTGGACTTCGTCGGTTTGTTCCTTCAAACGAAGTAGGCTGATCGCTTCCTGTCGGGAAATAGCGCCTTCGAATTTACGGGGGTTGCCACACAGGTAGCACGAGCAGGCTTTTGGCGTCCGCGTGTGAACTGCCACTTGATGCATCGTCGGTTCGCAGTACCAAGCCAACCGCAAAAAGCGGCGAGCGTGTCGCTTAGCGCGAAACCGAAAAAGCCGCCGTTGCGCGCGCCCGCGAGGGGAGTCCATGGATTGCCTGCTCCGTGTCCTCGGTGCTCTCTGCGGCGGCTCGCTCAGAACTGCTCCAAGAACCGCACGTCGTTTTCGTACAGCGCGCGGATGTCGGTGATGCCGTGTTGCCGCATGCAGATCCGTTCGACGCCCAGGCCGAAGGCGAACCCGGTCACCTCCTCGGGGTCGTATCCCACGGCCCGCAGGACGTTGGGGTCGACCATCCCGGCGCCACCCATTTCCAGCCAGCCGTGTTCGCCCGCGGCGTTGGTCCAGCTCATGTCCACCTCCACGCTCGGCTCGGTGAACGGGAAGAACGACGGTCGAAACCGCACATGCACTTCGTCGCCGCCGGCAAAGTAGCTTTGGCAGAACAGCCGCAACACGCTCTTCAGATCGGCCATCGTCACGCCGCGGTCGACCAGCAGACCTTCGATCTGGTGGAACATGGGGTAGTGCGTCGCGTCGGCCGTGTCGGGACGATACACGCGACCCAGCGAGATGATCCGCACCGGCGGGGGGGTGCTTTCCATCACGCGGATCTGCACCGTGGACGTTTGCGACCGCAACAACAGCGGCTTGGCCGCTGCCTTGGCGTCCGATGACTTCGATTTAGCCCCCGGTGAGTCACCGGGGGCTAACTGGGCGGTTGCCAGGTAGAAGTTATCCAGCGGATCGCGGGCCGGGTGCGAGCGCGGGATGTTGAGCGCTTCGAAGTTGTGCCAGTCGTCCTCGATCTCCGGCCCTTCGACGGCCGTGAACCCCAGCCGGCCCATGATGTCCTTCATCTCGGCGATCGTTTGCGTGATTGGATGCAAACGACCCAGCCGCACCGGTTGCCCGGGCAGGGTGAAGTCGAACGCCTCGCGCTGGTGGGTCGCGGCGCCGTTGGCCCGTCGCTCTTGGGCGGCGGCGAAGGCCGCTTCGATCGACTGCTTGACTTCGTTGAACCGCTTCCCCGCGGCGGGCTTGTCGGCTTTGTCGACCTTGCCCAGGCCCTTCTGCACGTCCTTCAGCCGGCCGGCCTTGGCGCCCAGGTACTCGATCCGGGCCGCTTCCAGCGCAGCGTCGTCGGCAGCGGCGGCGAAAGCGGCATCCGCCTCCGCGACCAGTGCATCCAGGTCGGCGAGAAATTCTGCGAGGGCCACGGCAAATCGAAGGGAAGCGAGTCAGTCGGACTGGCGGGGAGACCGCGCTAGGCCGCCAGCGCTTCGCGGGCCTTTTCGACCACGGCGTCGAATGCGGCCGAGTCGGCCACCGCCATCTCGGCGAGCATCTTGCGATCCAGCTCGATCTGGCCCTTCTTCAACCCGGCGATCAGCTCGCTGTAGCGCAAGCCGCGTTCGCGAGCGGCCGCGTTGATGCGGATGATCCACAGCTTGCGGAAGTCGCGCTTGCGTGCCCGGCGATCGCGGAACGCGTAGGCTTCTGCCCGGACCAGCGTTTCCTTGGCTGTCCGCAGCAGCGTGCCGCGGCCGCCGGTATAGCCCTTGGTCTTCTTGAAAAGACGATTCTTAGCCCGATTGCGGGCGCTGCCTTTGGTGGTTCGCATGGGAAGCGAAACCCTTTCAGAATCTGTGGTTCACGCCCAGGCCCCTGCCGCAGTGGCAGGCGTTGTTCGCCCGGCGAGTTTGGCGAGCGGTTTGCTCAGTTGGCAAACCGACCGCGGCTGATGCCGCGAGCGACCCCTGCGTGGAGCGGCCGCGATGGCTTCGGCGTGCCACGGCTCTGCGAGCCGTGCGAAGGACTTGAAGCCCAACCCCTCGGCACACGGCTCGCAGAGCCGTGGCACACAGAGTGTGAATCAATAGCTGTTGCCGGCCAGGACCTTGGCGACGGTCTTGGAAACCACGTCGTCGGCGGCAGTCGTGCCGCGGAGTTTCCGCTTGCGCTTCTGGCTCATACGGGCTGCCAAGTGGCTCGTGCCGGCCGAGCGGTGCATCGCCTTGCCCTTGGCGGACAGGCGGAACCGCTTCTTGGTGCCTTTGTGGGTCTTTTGCTTGGGCATAACTCAACTCGCTGCGAGACGTTCGCGGAAGTGTTGATATCGGCCATTCGGGCGGCCGGCTCGACGAAAGGTCGCCCGCTTGCTTAGCAGGGGAACCTGACGCCGAGTCCCGCAGGATACCAGCCCGCCCGCGAGTGGAAAAGGGGGGAAGCCCGCGGCCGCCGGGCTGCTACAGCCGACTGAATAGCGACGAACTAGCGAGCAAGAGAGCTGATATTGCCCGATTTCCCCCGCTGGCAGTACGATCCCCCGCCCGTGGCGTGCCGGATCCGCGCCCGTTTGTCCCTGCTGCAAGGATGCACCCGATGGCGACGACATTGGCCCAACTGGCCGAATTGGTAGGCGGAACTCTCGTCGGCGACGGTTCGCTGACGATCACCGGGGCGGCCACCCTGGATACGGCCGCCGCCGGAGATATTTCGCTGGCCGACAGCGCCGATCGCTGCCGGGATCTGCAGCAATCCGCAGCGGCTGCCGCGGTCCTCGCCGCCGGCGTCGACCCGTGCGGTAAGCCCGCCATTGTGGTCGCGGACGTTCACGCGGCGTTCGCCGCAGTCGTTCAGCACTTTCGGCCGCGTCGGCAGGCGGGCCGCTCCCGTCGCGTTCACCCCCAGGCGGTGGTCAGCCAGTCGGCACGGCTGGGCCGCGACGTGGAGATTCACCCATACGCCGTGATCGGCCACGACGTGACGATTGGAGAGGGCTCCACGATTCACTCCGGCGTTAGCATCGCCCCCGGCTGCGTGATCGGCGCCGGCGTGACGATCTTCCCCAACGCCGTGCTCTACGAAGACACTCGCGTCGGGGACCGCACAATCATCCATGCTGGCGCCGTGTTGGGCGCGTACGGATTCGGCTACAAGTCGACCGCCGCAGGGCATGAGTTGTCTGCACAACTGGGGTATGTGGAAATCCACGAAGACGTGGAGGTGGGGGCGTGCGCCACCATCGACCGGGGCACGTACGGCCCGACCGTCATCGGCGCCGGGACCAAAATCGACAACCAGGTCATGATCGCCCACAACTGCCGGCTGGGACGACACAACCTGATCTGCTCGCAGGTGGGCATCGCCGGCAGCACGACCACCGGCGACTACGTGGTGATGGCCGGACAGGTGGGCGTACGCGATCACGTTCACATCGGCGAAGGCGCCGTGTTGTGCTCCAAGGCAGGGGTTAGCAACGACGTGGCCGCGGGGATCGAAGTGCTGGGCTCGCCGGCCACCCCGCTCCGCCAACAGAAGCTGCAGTTTGCCGCGATTTCCAAGCTGCCGGAGATGCGGCGGGAATTCCGCCGTCTGCAGCGGGAGGTGGAAGCCCTGCAACAACAACTCGCCCCCACGCAAGCCAGCGCCCAAGAGAAAGCCGCCTAACAGCGCCCATGTCCGATACGATTGCCATGTCGACCCGCTCGTCGGAGACCATCGGCCTGATGGCCGGCTGGGGCGAGTACCCGCTGGTTGTCGCCCGCGCCCTGCGCAAACAAGGGTATCGCGTAGCCGGGCTGGGAATCCGCAAGCACACCAGTTCCGAGCTGGCCGAATTGTGCGACGAGTTCGCCTGGATCGGCCTGGGCAGCATCGGCCGGGCCATCAAGCACTATCGCCGCTGGGGCGTGCGTCGGGCCGTTATGGCGGGGAAAGTCCATAAGGCCCAGCTGTTTCAGCCAGGCTGGTGGTGGACCCACCGACCGGATTGGTACTGCGTGCGGACTTTCTCCCGAGCCTGGCTGTTCGGCGAGTCCGACCGCAAGGATGACACGCTGCTGGGGCTGGTGGTGGACGCATTCGCCAAGGGAGGCATCGTGTTTGAACCGGCCACCGATTTCGCCCCCAACCTGCTGGTCCCCGCCGGGTCGATCGCCGGCAAGCAACTCACCGCCCGCCAGCGCCGCGACGTGCACTTCGGCTGGACGTTGGCCAAGCAGATGGGCGGGCTCGACGTGGGTCAAAGCGTGTGCGTGCTCAATCAGGCCCCCCTGGCCGTCGAGGCGATCGAGGGAACCGATGCCTGCATTCGCCGGGCCGGCGAATTGTGCGGCGGACGCGGATTCACCGTGGTGAAGGTCGCCAAACCGGGCCAGGACATGCGGTTCGACGTCCCGACCATCGGTACGCGGACCCTGCAAACGATCGCGTCGGCCGGCGGGCAGGTGCTGGCGGTCGAGGCCGATCAGACGATTCTTCTCGACGACGTCGAGTTCCGCCGGGTGGCGGGGCAACTCGGCATCAGCGTCGTGGCGCTCTCGGCCGAGCAGGCTCAAGCGGCCGCCTGAGCCTGCCTACCGGCGCCGCGGCGCTCCGCGGAGGGGCCGGCTGCTGGTGCTTAACTCCCCCAACGGTTGCCGGGGCCGTGCTCCGCCCGCAGGCCGCGAATCTGACGCAAACCATTTCCATAAAAGAACTTACGAAACACACCGGCGTCACGACAACCGCTACAAGCAACACCGTCGCCCGGTCCCTCCACGGTGCTGCAGATTCCGCAATCCGCCACAGCGTAAATGTTTGTGTCTTCCGCAGAGCCCAGTTAGAATCGGAGCTGCGGAACCTCGCGTGTCTCACTCCAATTTGCGAATTGGCAGGGGGGCGTGTTGCTTTCCGCAGGGACCGTTTTTTCTACCCCATATGGTTGGGCCGCTAGTGAATTCATTTCGCCATTGCTCATCGCGCCGGCGGGCGCTGTGGAGGATGGCAACAGCCGGCAAGTCTGTTCGAGGTTGATCAGACTTGCTTCGGAGCAGAACGCAGATGGCAACTCTTGATGTAACGCAGTCTCCCCTCAATCGCTTCACCTCCCTCCCTCCGGACGATCCTGCGTCCCTCGTCGTCGGTAGCGATCCGACGGTTAATCGCATTGCGCACCACGCCGAGCGCGCCGCCCAGGTCGAGTGCACGGTCTTGCTGACCGGCGAAACCGGGACCGGCAAAGAGGTCTGGGCTCGCATGCTGCATCGGCTGGGCCCCCGGCAGCATCGGCCGTTCTTGCCGGTGAATTGCGCCGCCCTGACGCCCACCTTGGCCGAGAGCCAACTGTTCGGCCACGAACGGGGCGCGTTCACGGGGGCCGCTGGCGCCAGCCTGGGCGTCTTCCGTGCTGGCGAAGGCGGCGTCGTCTTTCTGGATGAGGTCGGCGATATGCCCCTGGAGCTGCAACCGAAGCTGCTCCGCGTGCTGCAGGAGGGCGAGGTGACGCCCGTCGGCTCGGCCCATCCCGTGCATGTCGACGTCCAGATCGTGGCCGCAACCAACCTGAATCTCGAGAACGAAGTCGCCGCAGGGCGGTTCCGCGAGGACCTGTACTATCGGCTCAACCTGGTCGAGCTGCGGATGCCCGCCCTGCGGGAGCGGACGAGCGATATCCCGGCGTTTATCGATCACTTTTCGCGGCGGTTTGCCGCGCGCTACGACCGGCCCGTCTGGCAGCCGACGCCCGACACGCTCGCCGCATTCTGCAACTACGCTTGGCCGGGCAATATCCGCCAATTGGGCTATGTGATCGAACAAGGCTACGTGCTCGATTGCGAGCCGATGCTCCCCGGCGCCGAACAACAAGCAGCCGCCACGACGGCGACGCTCCCGTTTACCGATCTCTCGCGACTGCGTCGCACGGCGGTCGAGCAGGCGCTGCGTGCGACCAACAATCACAAAGGCCGTGCGGCCAAACTGCTGGGGGTTCACCCCAACACGATGACCCGCCTCATCGCCCAGTTCAACAAGTCGGATGCGGCCGAGGAATAACCGCCTCAGCTACGACCCCTCTTGAGCCTCTTCAGCCCCCTGACGCTTCCTCTGCGCGCACAGCAGCCAGCGCCAGCATAGCGGGGCCGCGCCGCGTACTCTTGCGGCGCGTCTTACCTGCAATATGCCGTAGCCCGTTGCGCGGCGCCTCTTCGCAGCGTGCGCCCTGTCGTGTTTCACCATATCGGTGACGCCTCACCAGCATGATGATTCTGCCCTAACTCGTTTCCTCGCAACGCGTTTCTTTTGGCCAGCCTTCAGTCGATCACCACTTTGGTGAATGGCCTCATAACCGGCCCCTCGCAGTCGCCATCGATTGACTCGGCGTTTCGCGAGTCAAACAGCTCTTTTGCCCATTTCCGCAGGTTTGGCACAAGACTCGCTTTAGGGAGAACCCAGCAATCGGAGTGCGCTCGCAACTTGAGCGACCGTCGGTTGCTGACGACCGTGGGCACGTTCGCCCGCGGCCGAAGCAAAGGGTTCGGCAGAACGTCAACTGAGGCACGGGGCCTTGAGCTGACGTTGGTCGATGCAAAGGAGAGAAGCAAATGAGTCACAGCCACCTCTACGAGTGCGACGACATGGATTACCAGGGCGGAGACCGCGAGGGCTACCGTCGCTCGGATCGGACGAGCGATAGCAAGTCCCGTCGACCAGCCCATGGCCGCAAGCGGGGCAAGTCGCCGCAGTCGGTCAACGGCATCCATCGTCGTCGGCGCCGCAAGATGAGCTGGTGATCCGACGGTGTTCGGCTGATTGCGCCGCACGGCCCGACTCCTGTGCGCGCGGGGACCATTGAGTCTGCGCGGTGCGCCTCGGGTTGTCGTCGGCGAACGGCGGTCGGTCGAAGCGACGGTATTCAGCGGCTTGCGAGAGGCGATGGCGGAATCTCTGCCGTTGCACGGTGCGTTGAGGCGACACAGGAAAGGCTGTGCATGGATTGCGGTGCGCCGGGTGTACATGGGGCACGGCGTACAGCCGAGACAACACATCAGCAGTGCGTCGGTCTGGCCCGCGGGCTTGGCGACCGATGCACTGCGAGTCGGCGACTGCGCGGCGACTGCGTTTGTCCCGTGCGGCGTTGAATTGATGGAGTCTGTTCAGTGGCGGCAGCCGGTGCGCCTGTGCATCGCCGCAGCCGAGCAGACGAGCACCGTTTGATTGCTGAGCACCTGCAACTGAGGAAGTTGGCGCCCCACCAATGTCACTGTTGAGAACACCGGCGGGTACCCCGACGGCGACTCGCACGCGCTCCAGCGGCGCACGCGGGCTTCCGACGATCCCCGACGTCGAAACTTGTCTGGCGGTTTCACCGATTGAATCCCGGCGGCGGCTGATTCGCGCCGCGGCCGAGGAAACGATGTGGAATTCGATCGTGGTCGAATCCTCGCGAGAACTGCTGCGAATGGCGTTTTTGCATCGCAGTTCGCTCGTGTGGATAGACATGCCGCCGACGGACGGAGAACACGACGACGAAGTGGCGGACCTGCAATCGGCCGTCGCGGCAATTCGTCGCGGGTGCAAGGGACTATTGGTCGTCAGCACGAACAACCCGATCGGCAACGAGGAGTGCTGGGCGCGATCGCTTGGCGCGTGGGCCTATCTGCCCGACGTGACGGCAAGGAACCAAATCAGCGCGGTCCTGGACGAGGCGATTCTGGCGCTGCAACGCAGCCAGCAGAGACGCCAGTCGACGAGCGAGGCTGCAGGCGAGGCTGTATGAGAAGTGCGAACGGTCGTCGCCGCCGCGTCGCTACCGGTTCGCGAACCGTACTCCGAGAGATGCAAGCCAGACCAGCAGATCAAGCCCTGCCATGAACAAACGAATTATCGCTGAAGAAGTCGAGGGCCCGACGGAGCAAGTCGGCGGCCCGACACGAAGCAGTAGTCCCAAGCGCGTCACACGTCGCAAGCCGGAGAAGCGGCGCCCAAAGACGAAAGCATCCGCAGGGATTCACCAGCGAAGGAATAGGAGATCGTGAGGAGAGGCGGGCGCCCGGCCAGGAATTCCGCAGCCTGGAGGTCGTCTGCGCGGCCGCTTTGACAAGCGAGCCGGGAGTGTCAAAGGAGTTGGAAGTTTCGTTTTCATCCGTTGTTTTCCGTATTTTCGCAAACCATCAGAGTGACCAGAACAATGAAGTCCACTGCTCAATTCGCGCTGCGCGGCCTCGCCGTGACGCTCTGTCTGCTGATCGCGTCGGCCGCCCAGGCGGGTTTCCTCGGCGCGTCGGCGACGCTTGATCAGCTGTCGTCGCCCGGCATGTCGATCGGCGCCAGCGGCTATACCTTCACCGACTTTTCGCTGACCAACAGCGCGGTCCCCAGCAACAAAGACATCGATCCCGAAGACATGTCGGTTTCGGTCGTCCCCAAGGGGCCCGGCAAGGTCGACCTGCTGTTCCAGTTCCAGGGCGTTTGGACGGAAGGCGACTTCACTGAGTTGGTGCTCGATTTCACCGCCTGGGCTCCCGACGGCCAGGCGATCATGAGCCATGGATTGTCGTTTGGCCCCAGCTTTATCGGCGACCTGTCGGGCAGTCCCTACGCGACGATCAACGAGACCGTCATGCCGATGGATCCCAACAGTACGCAAGCTCCCTACACGCTGGTTGTGTTCCGCGATCCACAGATCACGCAGTTGATTGACAGCCAACAGGTGGTGACCCCGGCGAACAAGCTGGTAATCTCCAAGGACTTCCAGGTCTACGGCGGCGACAGCGAAGAGCCGACCCGCGTGATCCTGACCGACTTCCGGCAGAGCTTCATGACCGTCGTGCCCGAGCCCAACACGGTCGTGTTGCTGCTGACCGGCGTGACCGGCCTGGGTCTGACCGCGGCGCTGCGGCGACGCGGTTAAAACCCGATTGGAATAGCTCTGCAGGCGAGCGCGCTGAAGCGCGCAGGGAAAACAACAACTGCGGATGAAAAAGCACGCACGGTGCGCGGAGTCGCACCGTGCGTGTCTGTGCGCGCGGCGGTAGCTCTTGCGATCGCCCCGGCTGAACAGCAAGCGGCGACGCTCGCACCTTCAAAGAGTTCAGGCGCCCAACAGCCGATCGACCGCGGCGCCGATGTCCGCTTCGCGGGTGAGCGATTCGCCGACCAACATCGCTTCGATCCCCGCGGCAGCCAGCATGCTCACGTCGTCGTGGGTGCGAATGCCGCTCTCGGCCACCAACACGCAATCTTCCGGCACTTGCGCTCGCAGCCGGACCACGTGCTGCAGATCCACTTCGAACGTGTGCAGATTGCGATTGTTGACGCCAACCAGGCGCGCGCCCGCATCCAGCACGCGGGGCAGGTTGGCGGGATCGTACAGCTCGACCAACGGCGTCATCCCCAACTCGATGCAGTGGTTGTGCAAGCTGCGCAGGCTGCAGTCGTCCAAACACTCGGCGATCAACAGCACGGCGTCGGCCCCCGCGACCCGCGCTTCGAGCAGCTGGTAGCGGTCGAGGATGAAGTCCTTCCGTAGCACTGGCAACTCGATCGCCAGCCGTATCGCGGTGAGGTATTCGAGCTTGCCCTGGAAGAATGGCTCGTCGGTCAGCACGCTCACGCAGCTGGCGCCGTGCGACTGGTAGGTGCGAGCGATGGCCACCGGATCAAAGTCCGCGCGGATCACCCCGGCCGACGGGCTGGCTTTCTTGACCTCGGCAATCAGCCGGATCGGGCCCGGCGCGGCCAACGCGGCGAAGAAATCGCGCACAGGCGGAGCGTCGGCCAGTTGCGCTTCGAGCGCGCGCTCGTCGATGCGCTGGCGGGCGGCCGCGATTTCGCGGCGCTTCTCGGCGACAATCTTGTCCAGAATGGTAGCTGCCATAGGGCCATTGTAACGTTGCCGCTGCATTCCACCGAGGGCGCACGCGGGGTACGATGGCAACAGATTGATCGCCGCCATCCCGCCCAACCGCCCAACCGCCCAACTGACGCCTGCCCGCCGATGGACGAATCACAACAACGCCGCCGACTGCTGATCGTGACGATCGCCGCGGTGTCGCTCTGGGGATTGCTGCTAGCTTTCGGTTCGTACCTGGGCATTGACCGCCAGACGCCCAGCCGGGATGCCTGGCGATTCGCGATCATGGCGGCGTGCTCGGGAGCGTTTGTCGGGGGGTGGCTGTTGGCCTTGTGGGTCCGCGCTCGCCGCCAGCGACGTAAGTGATCGCGGCGCTCCGCGGATAGCGATTCGCGCCATTTCGGCTCGCCCCCGTTTTCACATTTTACGAGGCGTCGTTCGCATGCCCCATCGCGGTCTTGTCTGCGGTTTGCTCGCGGCAGTTCTTTCTGGCCCGAGTTGCGCGCCGCGTGCCGCGGCAGAGGCCGTTGCGGATGCGGCGGCCGGGCTTTACCCGTCGGTGCTGCTATTTCACAAACCGCATCACATCAACGGCCCCGAGCAGGTGCGGCGCGCTGCGGATTTGGGCTTTCGCAAGGTTCACATCGTGGTGACGTTGCACTGCGAGTTGTCGGCCGATTTCCAGGTGCAGCGTTTTGGCACATTGGCCGGGCAGCGGTTTGTGCCGCTGACGGACGACTCGCTCGGTAGGTTCCTGGACAGTCTGCGGCGCACGTTCGCGACGGCGGCCGACGAGCAGTTGGAGGTGGCGATCACGGCCCATCTGAACGCTGCTGGCGCCATCGTCGAGTGGCGGAACCACATGCGCTTCGACCCGCTGGCGGACTACGAAGGCTACAGTTACCAGACGGCCTTGATTGACTCGATCGCCGCCGCGGCAGCAGCGGAATTGCCTGCCGATGCGCACGTGAGTTTCTCTCTCTGTGGCGAGATGGGCCGCAGCGTGTTCGAGCACCCGCAGTCCTACGCCAAGGTCATCGACGACCTGCGCGCCCGGACAACCGGCCCTCAGTGGCAGTTGGGCGTCAGTCTGAACTTTACCGAAGTTGCCGGCGAGGCGAGGCCGACCGAGCGGCGACAGGCCAGCATGTCGGCACTGCTGGCAAAGAGCGATTTTCTGGGGCTGAGCGACTATCGACCGTTCGATTTGCCGCCGGACGCGCGCGGCTTTGCCTTGGCGGTGCGCGAGCTGTACGCGGCGCTCGACGCGTGGGGCGTGGCCGGTCACCGCGACCTGCCGCTGGAGATCACCGAGGTCGGCCTGGGCGGGGGAGCCGGCGGCAATCAGCCCGCCCTGTCGCCTGCCGAAGCGGCTCAGCAGCCGTGGGAAGGCGTCGCGAGCGCGCGACGCAATCCGTGGATCACCGACGAGATGCGCGGCTTCCGCCGAGCATTCCACGCGGCGCTGTTGGAATTTCTCACCCAACCGCCGGCCGACACGCCGGTGCGCGACGCCTACATGTGGAGCGAGTTGTCGTGGGACCCGCTGGATCTGGTCGACCGTGGCTTCGCCGACGAAGAGATTGCCGCGGCCATCCGCGCGCACAACGACACAGTTCGCGGCTCGGAATAGCAAGAACTGGCGACGGCAAAACCGGGCCGCCTCAGGATGCCAGGGCCCGCGGCTCGGCCGACCGCAATTCGATCTGTTGCGCCGCGTACAGCGTGGCAACCAACGCGGACACGTACGCCACGTCGCCAGCGAGCATGGTGCGGTAGAACGGCACGGCGGCGGCATAGCACTCGGCCAGGCCGGCCAGAGTCATGGGGTAGTGTCCCTGGAAGGCCCACACCGCGAAATTGGTGACGACGAAGAACGCCGTGGCGGGCACGACGCCCGTGGCCACCCAGCAAGCCGCGCGCCGCCAACCTTCGTTGCGAGCCGCCAGCCGACCCAGCAGCAGCGGCAGCAGCATCATCACATGCACGCTCACTTGCACGGCCAGGCTGTCATGCGACCGCAGACACAGATCCGAGACGGCCAGGGTCGTGGCCGGGACCAGCACCGCCGGCAGCCAACTGCGGAAGTAGAAGCCGGCCATCGCGGCAATCGCGGCCAGGGGGGTGAAGTTCCACGTCGGCTGGGCCCAGCGGCCCACGACTCCCAGAGTCACCAGCAGGACAAACACCAACACGTCGCGGACGGCCGCTCGATTCACAGCAACAACTCCCAGTTCGGCCGCGCGAGTGCGGCGGCAGGTTCATGCGAACCGCCGATTGTACTACTCGGCCGCGTACCTCCACAAGATGCGGTCCCCGGGAGCAACCCGATGGGCGCCAAAACTGTCGTTGATCGGCTCGCCGTTCACCAAAATCTGCCAGTACCGGCCGCCGGCGCTCTCGCTGGTCACCCCGTCAATCGCGGTCAGAAACGCCGCAGCGCCCTCGCCTTGCTGAACAAACGTGAGCCCAGGGCGAAAGTTGCGCGCCGCGGCCATGGCGTCGGCGATCGTCATCTCTGGACGATGGGGCAGGGCGGCAAAATCGCGGCTGGCTCCGTTGCCGAACTCGACCGTCAGACTCACCGTTTCGCCATTCGGCCGCGGCGTAGGCGCCTGCTCCGTACCCGCGGCCGACGTGTCGCCGTCGCGCGGGGACTGACGCCAGCCAATTGCCGCTACGGCCACGATCAACACAGCCAGCAGCGCCGGCAGCGCCCACCAAGCGCCGGCGTCGGAACGGCGAACCGCTCCGGCCGACATTTCCGCTGCGGTGGCATTTCTTTCGTCCGCCATACCCCACAGGATAGTCGGCGCCGGGCGGCTGACCAGCAGCGCTGCCCGCCTGGAGTCACGGCGACGGTCGCTTCACGGCTTGCTATCGTAGGATTTGGCCGCGCCAACGCCGGACCGAATTGAGGACACGAGATCGCCATGACTTGGACTCAACGCCTGTTTCACTACTCTGGCATCTACGGACTGTGCGTGCTGCTGCCGCAGTACTTCATGGAGGGTCGGCTGGGCCGCGAGTTCCCGCCCCCGGTGAATCACCCGGAGCACTTTTACGGATTCGTCGGCGTGGCCGCCGCGTGGCAGGTGGCGTTTCTGATCATCGCCCGCGACCCGGTGCGGTACCGCCCCATGATGCTGGCCGGGAGCTTGGAGAAATTCGGCTTCGGCATGGCCGCGGTCGTGCTGTACCTGCAAGGTCGCCTGGCCGCGACGCCGCTGGTCTTTGGCGTGGTCGACCTGGTGATGGGCGTGCTGTTCGTCGCCGCCTGGCGCGCAACTCCCACGCCGCAATCAACGTGAGCAGACGATTGTTCCCGTCCCTCGCAGGGAGGAGCAAGGGGAGGGATGCAAACCAAACTTGCCTTGTTTCTCGCTCGACGCACCCCGCATCCATGTGACGAGTGATTCACACGATTGGAACCCCGCATGACATCGCCTCGCCGAGTTCGCCACGTGATTGCGTGCGCTGCGATTGCCCTATCGGGCCAAGCAGCGTGCGCCCTTCCGCCGGCCGAGATTGTGGTCATCGACGATGCCAACGGCTGGCCCGTGCCGCTGGTGCAGTTGCGTACGACTCATGACTTGCTATTCGTCACTGACAACGCCGGGATCGTGGCGATTGATGCGCCCGAGTTGCTGTCGCGGGAGTGTTGGTTTGAGATCACGGGCCACGGTTACAGCGTTCCGGCCGATGGATTCGGTTATCGCGGCGTGCGACTGAAGCTGGCCCCGGGCGAGCGGCGCGAGGTGCGCGTTCAGCGCGAATTGGCGGCGCAACGACTGGGCCGCGCGACCGGCGCGGGACAGTTTGCCGAGAGCCAGCAGTTAGGCCGCGAGCCGCAGTGGCAGGAGTCGGGCGTGTTCGGTTGCGACAGCGTGCAGATGACGCCCTATCGCGAGGGGCTGTTCTGGCTATGGGGCGACACGGACCTGCCGCACTACCCGCTGGGAATCTTCAACGTGTCGGGCGCCGCCTCGCCCACGGTGGTGCGCGACGACTGGCGTCCCCCGCTGCGGTTTGGCGCCCAGCTGGATTACTTCCGCAATGACCGGGGCGTCCCCCGCGGCATCGCCGACATCCCGGGCGATGGACCGACGTGGCTGTGGGGGCTGATCGCGCTGCCCGACGAGCACGGCCACGAGCGACTCTGCGCGAGTTACGAAAAGGTCAAAGGGGGCCTCCGGGCGTACGAAAAAGGTTTATGCACGTGGGACGAGGTGCGCGAGCGGTTCGTGCCCCAGCGGAAGGTGTGGAACCGCTCGCGCGACGACGAGCATGCTCCACCGCTGCCGACCGGGCACGCCGTGGCGTGGCAGGACGAGCAAGGCCAGTCGTGGGTCCTATTCGGCGACCCATTTCCCCACCTCCGCTGTCGCGCGACGTTCGCAGCCTGGCGAGACCCGGCCTCGTGGGAGCTGCTCGACGTGCAACAGCACGTCGCGGCGGCGGGCGACGGACGCCGTGTCACGCCCGCGCGCGGGGCGATCGCGTACAGCGATTTCCGCGGTCGCTGGGTGTGCGTGTTTTGCGAGCGGCTGGGCGACCCCTCGGCGTTTGGCGAGTTGTGGTACTGCGAAGCCGACGAGCCAACCGGGCCGTGGGGACCCGCGGTCAAGGTGGTCACGCACGACAACTACACCTTCTACAACCCCGCGATCCACGCGGAACTGACGCCCGAGGGGTCGAAGTCACTGGTGTTCGAGGCGACGTACACGCACACCTTCGCCGACCACGCCGCCCCCACGCCGCGGCATGACTACAACCAGATTTGGTACCGGCTCGACCTGGACGATCCGCGGTTGGCGCCGGCGCAAAAGTCGCGGTAGGCGCCAAAGCGTCGCGCGCGACGCACGGCCGCTGCCATCGTGCTCACAAAACGAAACACGCCTCGCGGCAGCGCATGATGTCGCCGCCGCGAGGCTCGAAATCTCTTCTTCTGACCGCTTGGCGAGCGCCAATCAGGCTTTGGCTCGCACGGCTACCAGAGCCGCACCGGCCAGCGCCAAAGTCCCTAGCGCCACCGCCGTCGGCTCGGGCACCGCCACATAGCGGACGGTCGTCAGCACGTTGTCGGCGCCAATGACGTTGCCGGGGCTCGTCGGACCGGTGAGGAGGTTTGCCAGGGTATCGCTAGCCCCCCACGCCGGGACGGCGCCGGCGTCGAACGTCCCCGTCAGCAGCGCCACGCCGCCCGTGAAGGAACCCAGATCGGGATTTCCGGCGTAGAGCGCCAGGTTCGGATCGTCGACGTAGCTGGACGCCCACGTCCCGCCAATCACCCCAATGTCGAGCGTGGGATTGATCAGGTTGAATCCGAAGCCGACCACGATTTCCCGATCAGGGAGGCTCACCAGCGTTTCACGGGCGTCAAACTCGGCGGGGGCGATGAAGCCCGTTGCGGCATCGAAATTGACGGACGCGGCATTCAGATAGGTGCTCAACCCCGCCAGTCCGCGTTCGTCCACTTTGCCGACCATGGTCCACGTCCCGCCCGAGCCAAAGTCGGTCGGGTCGTTGAACTCCAGATTGAGGCTCAACCACGCATTGCTCGCCAGCGCGGGCGAGTGCGCGCTGAGTGCCAGCGCGGCGCACGCCAGCGCCGTGCAACAAGTTGTCGTTCGTCTCATGAGATCCCTCGCAAAAAAGAAAAATAGAATGAAAGTGCAACCGCTGGCCCGACGGCTACGAGAGAAAAGAGGATGATGCCAATGCGCCATCAACTTAGGACGTCCGGCGCCAGCCCGCAACAATTTTTAGGCCCACGTTTCGCCGGCTCGTCACGGGCGGCAGTGCAGCTAGCCACGGCCGGTGCGAATCAGCCAACGGCGAGAGACGAGGCGCAGCGAGCTCTGCAAGAACGTCTTGGCGAGGAGTGCGGATTCGCACAGTAGCCAAAGGCGGCAGAAGAGCCGCCTCAAGCGTCGCGGAGCCAACGGCCGGTGAAACTTGCCTCGCACGCGGCCACGTCCTCGGGCGTGCCGGACACCAGAATCTCGCCGCCGCCGGCGCCCCCTTCGGGGCCCAGGTCAATCACCCAGTCGGCGCAGCGAATCACGTCCAGCTGGTGCTCGATGACCACCACCGTGTGGCCCAGGTCGACTAGTTGTTGCAGCACGGCCAACAGCCGCGCCACGTCGTCGGTGTGCAGTCCGGTGGTGGGCTCGTCGAGAATGTACAGCGTCTTGCCGCTGGCCGGGCGGCCGAGTTCGGCGGCCAGCTTGATCCGCTGCGCCTCGCCGCCCGAGAGGGTTGTGCTCCGTTGCCCCAGGGTCAGGTAGCCCAGTCCCACGTCCTGCAGGCTACGGACCACGCTGTGGATGGCGGCGTGGTTCTCGAAGAAGTCGACCGCCTCGTCGACGCTCATCGCCAGCACGTCGGCGATCGACTTGTCCTTGTACCGCACCGCCAACGTCTGGCGGTTGAACTGCCGCCCGTGGCACGCGGGACAGGGGACGAACAGGTCGGGCAGGAACCGCATTTCGATTCGCTCGACGCCCTGGCCCTGGCACTGCTCGCAGCGGCCGCCCTTGGTGTTGAAGCTGAAGCGGCCCAGCTTGTAGCCTAACTGTTTCGCGTGCTTGGTGCCGGCGAACACGCGGCGGATTTCATCAAAGATGCCCGTGAACGTCGCCGGGTTGGACCGCGGCGTACGGCCGATCGGCGCCTGGTCCACATGCACCAGCCGATCCAACTTGGCCGCCCCGCGCAGCGCCGTGTAGGGGCCGGACCGCGCCGCCGCGCCGTTGAGCTTCACGGCCAGCGCCCGCCCAAGCGTGTCGATCACCAGCGAGCTTTTCCCCGACCCGCTCACTCCGGTGACGCAGGTGAAACAACCCAACGGGATCGCGGTGCTGACGCCGCGCAAGTTGTTGTGCGTGGCGCCCTCGATCTCCAGCATGCGCGTCTTGGCAGGGCGGCGGCGTTTTTCGGGCGGCTGAATTTTGAGTCGCCCAGAGAGGTAGCCGCCGGTGAGCGATTGGTGGTTTTCCGACAGATCGGCAGGTGCGCCCTCGGCGACCACTTCGCCGCCGCGATCGCCGGCGCCGGGCCCCATATCGATGACCCAGTCGGCCGCCTCGATCAGCGCTTCGTCGTGTTCGACCACCAGCACCGTGTTGCCCTGCTCCTGCAGGTTGCGCAGCGCGGCGATCAGTCGGGCGTTGTCGCGGGGGTGCAGGCCGATCGACGGTTCGTCGAGAATGTAGAGCACTCCGACCAACCCCGAACCGATCCCCGTCGCCAGCCGCACGCGCTGCATTTCGCCGCCGGAGAGCGAATCGGCCGGCCGGTCCAGCGTGAGGTACTCGACGCCCACTTGATGCAGAAACTTGAGGCGCTTGAGAATCTCCGCGGTCAGCGGCTCGCCGATCGGCGCCAGCGAGGGATCGAAGCTGAGTTGCTCGAAATACCCGACCGCCTCGTCGACCGTCATGGCGGCGACCTCGTGGATCGCCTTGCCCGCCAGCCGACACGAACGGGCCTCGGCCCGCAATCGCGACCCGCCGCACGCTTCGCACTGCACAACGCCGCGGAACTCCGCCAGCTTCTGTCGCTTCGACTCGCGTTTCGTGGCGGCGTAGTCCATCTCGAGGTGGGCGAGCAGCCCGGGCCATTTGCCATTGTCGCCAACGAGCAATTTTGCGCGGGCCGATTCGGACCAAGACTCCAGCGGCGCCTCGACATCGACCTTCGCCTTGGTCACAAACGGGGCGATTAGCTTGTTCTGCTTGGCCCGCTCGGCGGCCGAGGCGTTGCGCCACGGGGCAATCGCTCCCCGGGCGAGCGACAGCGACCAGTCCGGCACGACCAGCTGCGGATCGAACGCCTCGCGAGCGGCCAGGCCCTCGCACTCGGGGCAGGCGCCATACGGACTGTTGAAGCTGAAGATACGCGGCTCGACCTCCGCCAGGCTCAGCTTACAGTCGGGGCAGGCATACTGCGTGCTGAACACGCGCTCTTCCCAGCCATTGGCTTCGGTCGCTTCGCGCGTATCCGCGCCGCCCGCGGCTTCCTTCGCCGCGGGAGTGAGGTACACGGTCCGCAGCGCGCCCTCGCCGTGTTTCAGCGCCAGTCGCACCGACTCGGCCAGCCGGTTCTCCAATCCCTCGCGGATGATCACGCGGTCGACCACCGCCTCGATGTCATGCCGCTTGCCGGCGGACAGCTCGGGGGCGTCTTCCACCTCGTAGGTGACCCCGTCGATCCGCACCCGCAGGAAGCCCTCTTTGCGGATCCGCTCCATCACGTCAGCGTGTTTGCCCTTGCGCCCGCGGACCATAGGGGCCAGCACCATGACCTTGGTCGACTCCGGCAGAGCGAGGATCGCTTGCTGAATTTCTGCGGGCGTCTGCTGCGCGATCGCCGTGCCGCACTCGGGGCAGGCGACCTCTGCGGTGCGGGCCATCAGCACGCGCAGAAAGTCGTAAATCTCCGTGACGGTCGCCACGGTGCTGCGCGGGTTGGCGCTGCCCGCGTGTTGGTCGATGGCAATCGTGGGCTGCAGCCCTTCGATCACGTCGACGTCGGGCCGCTGCATCTGTTGGAAGAACTGCCGCGCATAAACGCTCAAGCTCTCGACATACTGCCGCTGTCCCTCGGCCAGCAGGGTGTCGAACGCCAGCGAACTCTTGCCCGAGCCGCTCAACCCGGTGATCGCCACCAGCGCGTGCTGGGGAATGTCGACATCGACGTTCTTGAGATTGTGCGTCCGGGCGCCGCGGATACGGATCGCCGCGGACGGCGCGGCGGCCTCGGCGGGAGCAGATTCACAGTCGGCAATCGACATGGGTGCAACTCAAGCGGCGCGGCCTGGCGGCGTCTCCCGCCCCGGGACGCGTGCTGTCACCGAGGGCCGTTGGGAGAAGGCCAAACAGCTCAGGGTACCGCGCCGGGGGGGCCGTCACAACCAAGGGCTGGGTCCTCACGCGGGTCGGACGGCACCTCATACGGAAGAGTTGGGGCGTGCTAGCCGGCGGCACACTTGCCGCCGGGACGGCGTTGGAGACGGCGCCGCGTCGCGTTCCCGGCGGCAGGTGTGCCGCCGGCTATTGGCCGTTGCCTGGAGCGACGCACGCGGCCTGAACGGCCGTCGCCAGCCACGGAGCCGTCAAAAGAACCACTCGCCCACGGTTTCCAGCGTTCCCGCGTCGTTGACGTTCACCTGGCACGCTTGTCGGGTCTGGTAGTTCATCATCAGCGTGCGCTGGCCGTCGGGAGAACTCTGCATCGCCGAGAGCAGCCGACCGGCGCCGTCGTACAGCTGCCACAGCAGACTCGTCACCGGCCCGGACGGGACGCCGCGGCGCTCGATCAGCACGGCGGTGCGACCGGCGGACAGTTCGCGGACGTCCGCAATCCGCCGGGTTTCGGTCGCAGCCAGCACCCGCCAGGCGCCGATTCGCAGCTCGCGGATCTGCCCCAGCGAGTCGCGACGGTACGCCACCGGCGAATTGGCCGCGCCCTGCCAGCGGCCGCGGGGCGCCGCCAGCGTTGATTCCTGACGGGGGAAAACTTGCGTACTCGGGTAGGTCGAATCGGCGGCAATCATGGGGTGGGACTCCTGGGTGATCCTGCGAAAAACTCTTCGGCTCTGACTGCCAAAGCGCGATCCGCGACGGCCCGTTACACGCTCCCGTCTCTTGGCCCGCGAAACCCGCAAAATCGGCTTGCTTGACGCGGTTTTCGCCTCCGCGTAGGCTGAAATTGGCTGGAAGACCCGGCCGCGGCGCACCCGACAGAGAGGGGCTTTCTCGTCTGTGCTGCTCGCCCTTGGGGATGGAGCCGGTTTGCCGCGCGCATTGGGCTACCGAAGCGTCCGCGCATCCCGGCGGCGTTTCCCTTTCCATTGAATGACGTCGCTCAAGTGGCGGCCGCGCCCCGAGCGCGTGCGCCGTGCTCGTCTCGGCTTGCCCCGATCCGCAAGCCAGCAAGGAGAATGTGGGAGATGGAATTGTTGCGAACGCGCCTGCGCTTCGTGTGTTGTGCGCTCGCCGCAGCGACCGTCGGCGGCGGCGCGGTCGCCGCCCGCGCCACCGGCGTGCCGATTGACGGCTTCTTGCCTTTCGTGGGCATCGGCCTGACCGACGAGTTCGTCGACGACATCGACTTCTTCCCGTACCCGGCGTTCGGGACGAGCGGCACGCAACTGGGCGCCGGCGGCACGCCGTTCTACGACGTGGCGCTGTTGGACACAGGGGCCGCCGCCTCGCTGATCACCACGGCGGCCGACGCCAACTTCAACATTGCCGGGCCGTATCCCGGGGAGTCGGACGGTTTTCGCGGTACGGAGTTTATCACCATCGGCGGCGCCACCGGTTTCTTGCAGGCGCGGATCAGCGATCCCTTGGGCCTGTATGCCAATGGCCTGCAAGCGCGGACCAGCGCCGGTTCAGAACTGTCCATGAACGGCGCCAACCTCAGCGGACAGACCAACACCTCCATCGCCACATTGCCCGTTGAATCGGACCTGCCGAACATTCTCGGGCTGCCGTTTGCCAGCCAGTACGCCACGCGCATCCGCAACAGCTTGCCGCAGATCTTCGAGTTGAACGGCAAGACAGTGCGCGCCCCTGCGATCGACTTTTTAGAGTTGGGAACGGGCAGCCAGCACGGCATCACGCGCAAGGCGCCGATGAGCCTGCTGGGCGACGCCCCGTCGAACCCGTTTTACTTTCTGAATTTCAACGGCGGACTGAACGACGCCTGGGAGAATCCCTCGCAGCCGACCGTCGTGGCGGGCGGGCACTTTCTGAACATTAACGCGGCCAACGACGGGTCGTCGATTAGCGGCTCGCAGTTCTTCTTCGACACGGGCGCCAGCGTCACCGTGCTTTCCGAACTCACGGCGCTGCAATTGGGCGTCGACGTCGGGGTGGACGAGCCCGACTTCTCCCTACAGATCATCGGCTCCGGCGGCATTTCCGAGGAGGTGCCCGGGTTCTACATCGACTCGTTCACTGTTCTGGCGACCGGCGGTTCGGTCACCGTCAGCAACGTGCCGGTGCTAGTGTTCGACGTGACCAACCCCGCCAGCCCGGGCAACGTGGTGCCGGGCATCGTCGGCACCAACGTGTTCGCCGGTCGCGATATTATCATCGACCCAATCCCGTCGCTCGGCGGCGGCGGCGTAAGCGCCGGCGTCTACATCAGCGACCCCGTAACGACCGATCGTAATTGGACGACCGCGGCAGCCAGCGCCGCGTGGCACACCGGCGGCAACTGGTCCGGCGGCGCAACGCCCAACCTGACCGGAATTGCCAATGTGCGGCACGTCGGCGGCGGACATCAGGAAGCCGTCCTGTCGACCGCAGCCGAAGCTTACGAGGTCAACATCTCGGGCGTGGACCCCGCCCAGCGGATGACCGTTCGCGTGACGGCCGCGGGCAGCTTGACCGTTTACTCAGGCATCAACGTCGAGCAGTACGGCGGGCTTGAGATCGAGGGGGGCGTTCTTGACGCGCAATACGTCGAGGTCGGCGAGAACGCCACGCTGACCGGGGCCGGCACGATCCGCACCGGCAGCGGGCCGATCGACGGACAGGTCGAGAACATTCGCGGCACGGTCGCCCCCGGCGACGGGAGCACCACGCCGCTGGAGATCGTCGGCCGCTACTCCAACGGCGAGAACGCCACGCTGCAATATACGCTTGAAGGGCCCCACGCCGGCACGGAGTACGGCCAGTTGAGCATCGACGGCCCCGCGGCTTGGGGCGGCACGCTGCAGGTCGATTTTGCCACAGGCTACAAGCCGTACATCGGCGACGAGTTCACGCTGGCCGTGTACGAGTCGTTCGGCGGCGACTTCGACCTGCTCGATCTGCCCGGCGAGGTGTCGTGGGATCTCAGCCTCGAGGCGAACGCGCTGGTGCTCACCGCGCTGACCGGCAAGTTGCCCGGCGATATCGACGACAACGGCTCGGTCGATGCCGCCGACTTGGCCAGCTGGCGAGCCGGGTATGGCGACCCCGGCAAGCGATCGTACGACTTCTTGCTCTGGCAACGCGAGTACGCCGGCGGCGGGGCGCTTGGCGCCGTGCCGGAACCGGCCAGTCTGGTGCTGGCAGGGCTGGCCGCGATGTTCGGCGGGGCAATCACGCGCCGGCGGCGCTAACGCGTCGTCGAGGTGCATCGCCCTGGAGACGCCACAATCAGCCGGCGTTGACCGGCGCTTCGGCATCTATCGCGGCTTCGCTAGCGGTGGTGTCGGTCTTGTTTTCAGCCGACGGCTCTTTCGCACCGCCGTGGCGACTCTGCAACTGCTCAACCATGTGGTTGAAGTCGGCGGCCATGCCTTGCCAGAAATCGTAGTCGCGGAATTTCAGCGGCACAAAGTCGCCGCCCATCGCCAGCGAGCGAATGGTGCTCCGCAAGCGGAAGATCGGGCCGGCGAAGCGGTGGCTCAGCTTGATCGTGTCGACCACGAACACCGGCAGCATGAAGATCAGCACCAGCAGGAACGGCCCCTGCGTCCGCCACAACGAGGACGCATGGTCCGACATCGGGCGGAACGGATCGGTCAGCACCTGCAGCGCGAACGACACCGCGGCCGCGACGCCGATGAAAGCGACCCAATGGATCACCAAACGCCGAACCAGGGCGCCTTGGACCTGGGGGTCGACGAACTTTTTCTTGCGTTGCGGGTGAGACATGGCGGCAATGACCTCGCTAAAACGGCCGCGCGAACCTGCGCAGGCTGGGTGGGGCGTGCTTCGAACCTCAAGAAAACATAGGTCACGCTGCAACGGGTGGCGTACGGCCCTGGGACAAGCAGCCGGGAACCCGAAAGCGCCCGCGACCCGTGTAAGCCACACAACCGGCACGATTGCCGGGGCCCGAGGCGGCGAAATGTCCAGTTCGCCGGTTTGAATGGCAACCCTTGGCCGCGGGTGTTTCCTTGCCGCCGGCCGCTGCGGCTGCCATCCTACACACAGCCGCCATTCTGCCGAGTCCCGCTATGCCGCTCCCGCCTCCCTCCGATTCGTTGCCGGCCGACGCTGCGCCGCCCATCGCCGGCGACGACCCCCGACTCTCCCGCCGCCGGTTTCTCAAACGTCTGGCCAAGCGTTCCGCCGTCGTTGCCAGCGGGGCGTTCGTGTACACGTGGCGATTCGAGCCGCATTGGATTGAGGTGGTCGAGCGGCCGCTGCCGATCGTCAATCTGCCCCCGCACCTGGCGGGCCGGCGCTTGGTGCAGGTGAGCGACCTGCACGCCGGGCCCATCGTCGATCAGCGGTGGCTGATCGAATCACTCCAGCAAATCGAGTTGCTGCGGCCGGACCTGCTGATCGTGACCGGCGACTTCATGACGTGCGAGGGGACTGAAGAGATTCCCCGCGCCGCCGAGGCGATCCGCGCCCTGCCCGCCGCGCCGCTGGGCCGGCTGGCGATCCTGGGCAACCACGACTACGGCTGCCGCTTCCGCGACCACGGCGTCGCGGACAAGCTGCGCCGGGAGTTGGAGCGGCACGACGTGCAGGTGCTCGCCAACGATGTGACCAACGTGGGCGGCCTGCAGATCGGCGGCGTCGAGGATTTCTACTCACGCCGTTTCAATCCCGAGCGGATGTTGGGGCAGCTGAGCAGCGACGAGGCCGTGCTCGCCCTGTGCCACAACCCCGATGGCGTCGACGATGCCGCGTGGGCCGACTACCACGGTTGGATCCTGGCCGGGCACACGCACGGCGGTCAGTGCAAGGCGCCGTTCTTCCGCCCGCCGATCGTGCCGGTCCGCAACAAGCGGTACGCGGCGGGCGAGTACGATCTGGCGCCGGGGCGGCAGCTGTACATCAACCGCGGGCTGGGTTACCTGCGCCGCGTGCGGTTCAACGCCCGGCCGGAGATCACGGTGTTCACGCTCGCCACGGCGTGAGTCTGCGTAGCGCCTGCTGGCCGGACCGCCACGCGGTCCGGGCGGCCCGGAGGCAAGTGTGCCTCCGGCTAGAGTGGTCCGTTTGTGGACGCGTCCGTCTGATGCAGGGCGTAAGCGCTCTGGCGAAAGGCAGCCGGCGCCCGTAGCTTGGGCGGCATGTCGCAACGCCCTCGCACCGCCGATGATGCCGAACCGCAACCCGCGGCGACGACAGGCCGCTCGGCCTGGGCCGTGTTGCAGTGGGGCCTCGCAGGGGCGGTGGTCACCTACCTGGCCCACCCGCCGGTCGGCTGGAGCCTGCTGGGGTGGATCGGCCCCGCGGCGTGGATCGCGATGATTGCCTGGCCAGAGTTACCGGGCCGGCGGCCGTACCGCGCGCTGTGGATCGCGGGGCTCGTCTACTGGCTGCTGACCATCGCCTGGCTGCGGCTGCCGAGCCCCTACAACTGGGGCGCTCTGGCGTTCGTAACGAGCTATCTGGGCCTGTATCTGCCGGTGTTCGTGGGCCTGTCGCGCGTCGCGGTGCATCGGCTTCGCTTGCCGCTGTGGCTGGCGGCGCCGGTCGTGTGGACCGGCTTGGAGTTGGCCCGAGCGCACCTGCTGACCGGGTTCTTGATGGGCTCGCTGGCCGAGACGCAATATCGCTGGCCGCAGTTGATCCAATTCGCGACGATCGGCGGCGAGTACGCAGTGACGTTTGTGATGCTGCTTTTCGCGTCGCTGGTCGTGCTGGCTGTCCCTGCTGCTGCAAGCAACTCGCAGCAAGCGGGCCCTGACGAAGCACCCGCCTCGCCACGCAGAAACGGTCGCGCCGTCATTCGCCACGCATGGCGAATGGCCTGCCCGGCGGTCTTGCTGGCCACCGTGTTTCTTTACGGCGAATGGGCGACGCGTTCTGTGTTCCAGCTCGACAGCAACGCCCCCCAGATCGCGCGTATCGCGTTGATCCAAAGCGACATGCTTGCCGATTGGAAGGGCACCCGGCAGCGCGATGAAGACGTGATGCTGCAGCAGGCCGACTTGTCCCGCAACGCGGTGCGCGAGAACGGCGAGCCGCTCGATCTGATCGTGTGGCCCGAGACGATGTTCCGCATGCCGCTCAACCAGCGGGGCGACGGCTACCAACCGCCAGCCGGTCTGTTCCAAGATTTGTTCGGCGCCTCGGCTGCCGAGGTGTTCGCGAGCACGCCGAACTACCTCGCCGCGATGGTCACAGAGTTGCAGGCGGCCGTGCTCGTGGGGGTGGACCGACGGGTGTGGCGCGACCCGGTTGACGGCGAGCCGCCGCTGTTTGCCGACGGGCCGGCCGTGGCGGTCGACTCCTTCAACTCGAGCGTGATGGTCGACCGCACCGGCAGGATCGTCGGCACGTACGACAAGATGCACCTGCTGCCGTTTGGCGAGTACGTGCCGCTCGTGCGGTGGATCCCGCTGCTGCGGAAGATCACGCCGATCACCGGCGGCGCCGTGGCCGGCGCCGGGCCTGTCGCTCTGCCGCTGCCGCTGGCTAGTGATCCCCGGCGAATTGTTCGCTACGCGCCCAACATTTGCTATGAGACTGCTGTCCCGCATCTGATTCGCCGCCAGGTGGCTGAGCTGCACGACCGCGGCGAGGCGCCCGACGTTCTGGTGAACCTGACCAACGACGCCTGGTATTGGGGCTCCGCCGAACTGGACATGCATTTGGCAGCTGCGGTGCTGCGCGCCGTCGAGACTCGCACCCCCGTCGTGATCGCGGCCAACCGGGGGCTCTCGGCGCATATCAGCGCCGAGGGGCGAATCGTTGGCGTCACGCCGCGCGACACGTCAACCACGCTGATTGCCGACGTCCGCCTGCCGCGCTACGGTCCTGGTTTGCCGACGTTATACGTTCGCTATGGCGACTGGCTCCCCGGGGCGTGTCTGTTATGCTGCATGGTTTTCGCGATTGTCGGCTGGCGCGAGCGACGCGCGGCCAAACGCGTAGCCGTCGCGTAACGGCTAGCGCGGCGCACATCCCCCAACCTTCGACCTCCCGCCTCTAACCTCGCCCCCGATGCCCGTCGTTCTCCAACTGCAAGACGCCCACAAACGCTATGGCGAGCAGGCGCTGCTCGACGGGGCCAGTTGCGCGCTGACCGATGACCAGAAAGTGGGGCTCATCGGCCGCAACGGGGCCGGCAAGAGCACGCTCTGCCGCGTGCTGCTGGGCGAGGAGGAACTCGACGCGGGCGAGGTCGTAACAAGTCGCAAGCTGCGGCTGGGCTACCTGCGGCAGCACGACCCGTTTCGCGACGAAGAAACGGTGCTCGACTTTTTGGAGCGCGACAGCGGCCAACCGGAGTGGCGATGCGGCGAAATCGCCTGGCAATTCCAGTTGCCCGAGCCGATGCTGCACCAGCCAGTCCGCTCGCTGTCGGGCGGCTGGCAAACCCGGGTGAAGCTGGCGGCGCTGCTGCTGCACGACCCCAACCTGCTGATTCTGGACGAACCGACCAACTTTCTCGACCTGCGCACCCAAATGCTGCTGGAGGAGTTCCTACACGGCTTCAACGGCGGCTGCTTGGTCGTCTCTCACGATCGGGAGTTCCTGAAGCGCACCTGTGCCCACACACTGGAGCTGTCTCGGGGGCAGCTGACGATGTTCCCCGGGGACGTGGACGCTTACCTGGCGAACCTGGACGAACGCCGCGAGCACGATCAGCGCGCCAACGCCGCCACGCTTGCCAAGCGCAAGCAGCTCGAATCGTTCATCGCCAAGAACCGCGCCAACGCCAACACGGCCAGCCAGGCCCGCAGCAAAGCGAAGCAGCTCGAACGGCTGCAACTGGTCGAGGTGGCCGGCGAGGAGGCGACGGTCAAATTCAGCTTTCCCAAAGGGAACGCGCGGCAGGGTACGGCGCTGCGGACCGAGGAAATGGCGATCGGCTACCCTGAGCGCACCGTGGCCGAAAACGTGCAGTTGGAGATCGAGCATGGCGCCCGCGCCGGCGTGGTGGGCGACAACGGGCAGGGGAAGACGACCTTTCTGCGCACCGTGGTGGGTTCGCTGGAGCCGAAGGAGGGGTCGCTGAAGTGGGGCCACGGCTGCCAAATCGGCGTCTACGCCCAGCATGTGTACACGACGTTGCCTGAGAAGCAGACCGTCGAGGACTACCTGCACTATCAGGCGGCGCCCGGCACCACGATTCAGCAGATCAAGGACGTGGCAGGCAGCTTTCTGTTCAGCGGCGCGCTCGCCGAGAAACAGATCAAGGTGCTCAGCGGCGGCGAGCGGGCCCGGCTGGTGCTCGCCGGGCTGCTGCTGGAGCAACACAACGTGCTGGTGCTCGACGAACCGGGCAACCACCTTGATGTGGAAACCGTCGAGGCGCTCGCCGACGCCCTGGACCGCTATCCCGGCACGGTGATCTTCACCAGCCATGACCGGCATTTCATGCATCGCGTGGCGACCGAGGTGATCGAAGTGGCCAGCGGCCGCGTCGTGAGCTACCCCGGCAGCTACGACGACTACGTCTACCGCATCCACAAAGAACTGGAAGACGGCCTGCGGGCCGAGCACGCCACGTACTGCGCGACGCCGGAGGGGGCCGCCACGGGCGCCAGCGGCGACAGTCAACGGAAGCTCTCGGGCCGCGAAGAGCGGGAGTTGGAGAAGCGGCTCAAATCGCTGGAGCGCAAGATCGCCAGGCTCGACGACGAAAAGCGGGCGCTGAACGACTCGCTGATGACCACCACCGACGCCGGCGAGGCGAAGCGGGTGCATGAGCAACTCACCGCGCTCGCCGACGAAGTGGCGACGCTCGAGGAAGAGTGGCTCGCAGTCAGCGGCGAGCTGGACGGCTGAACCGGCGGGTTCCCGCACAGCGCCGCACACAGTCATTTCGCCGCGGGGCTCGCCCCGCGCCCGCCGCCAGCGGCGGGGCTAAATCGCGATTTCCTTCAATGGCCGTGATTGCGTGCTAGCAGCGCCGCGCGGTCGCCATTTCCGCGTCGCGGTCGGTTTGCTACAAGCCGCCTCATGACGCGTTTCTCTTCTGCTCCGTCGTTTGATTTCACCGTCGTGGGCGCCGGGCTGTACGGCTCGGTCTTCGCCCGCTGCGCCGCCGAAGCCGGCAAGTCCGTGCTGCTGGTCGATCGCCGCGACCACATCGGCGGCAATTGCTACAGCGAGCGCGTCGATGGCATCGACGTGCATCGCTACGGGCCGCACATCTTTCACACCAATAACCCCTGGGTGTGGGAGTTCGTCAATCGTTTTGCCCACTTCAACCACTACCGTCACCGCGGGGTCGTCCGACACGGAGACCGGCTGTTCTCGTTTCCGATCAACCTGGCCACGCTGCACCAACTGTGGGGCGTGAGCACCCCGGCCGAGGCGGAAGCCAAATTGGCCGCGGTGCGCGAACCCGCTGGCGACGACAATCTGGAAAGCTGGATCGTCAGCCAGGTCGGACGCGAGTTGTACGAGATCTTTGTCCGCGGCTACACGGCCAAGCAGTGGGGCCGCGACCCGCGGGAATTGCCCTCGTCGATCATCAAGCGCATCCCGGTGCGGCTCACCTGGAACGACTGGTACTTCGACGACGCGTACCAGGGCATTCCGGTCGACGGCTACACGCGGTTGTTTGAAAATCTGTTGGACCACGACAAGATCCGCGTGGAGACGGGCGTCGATTTCTTCGACGAACGCCAATCGCTGGCGACCGCGGGCGGGCAACTGGTCTACAGCGGCAAGATCGACGAGTTTTTCGACTATCGCTACGGCGAGTTGGAATACCGCTCGCTGCGTTTTGAAACGGTCGAACGGCCGGGCGATTTCCAGGGCGCTGCAATCGTGAACTACGGCGACGGGGCCGTGCCCTACACGCGGATCGTCGAGCACAAACACTTCGCCCTGCAGAAGTGCGACCGCACCGTGCTGACCTACGAGTACCCGCAAGCGTACGAGCGCGGCGGCGAGGCGTTTTACCCGATCCGCGACGAGCGCAATGCCAAACTCTACGACCGCTACCGCAAACTGGCCGCATCGACCAACGTGCTGTTTGGCGGCCGACTGGGGAGCTATCAGTACTACGACATGCACCAGGTGATCGCCCAAGCGATGACCGCTGCGGAGAAAGCCCTGGCGCCGTCACGGTCCCAAGCAGCGTAACGGTGGAGTTACCGGTTACCTGTTACCTGTGACCGGTGAAGCCACATTGAGCCGCTCGCCATACTTGTTCACTGGTCACTGGTCACCGATAGCAGGTCACAACCGCGCCATGTCCCGCAATCTCGTCCTCAGCATTGTCGGCGATCAGTCCGTCCATCGGTCATGGCTGTCGGAGCCCGACGCGCGGCAGTTTGATCTGGCCTTGGTTTACTTCGGCGACCAGCCGGGACAGTGGGCCGACGACGGCGAGTACTATCTGCGCCGCAAGGGCATCAAGTTCCAACTGCTGTACGACCTGCTGCAGGGCGAGTGGGCGCACTTGATTGAGCGGTATGATCGCTTCTGGCTGCCCGACGATGACATCGCCTGCGACACGGCGACGGTGAACCAGATGTTTCGCACCGCGGCGGAGTTCCAACTGCAGGTCTGCCAGCCGGCCATCGGCAAGGGCGACTTCAGCTTCGCAGCGCTGCGAGCGCACCCCCAGTACCGACTGCGTTACACGGGGTACGTGGAGATCATGTGCCCGCTGTTCACGCGCAAAGCGCTGATCAAATCGGCGCCCGTGTTCGCGGCCAACCGCTCCGCCTGGGGCATCGATTGGGTCTGGTCGACCATGCACGGCGAGGACGAGGTGGCGGTCATCGACGAAACGCCGGTCCACCATACGCGGCCCCTGCAATCGGGCGGCGTGCACTCGCTGCTGGCGAAGTTGGGAATCGACCCGGGCGCCGAGTACCACGAGCTGCTGCAGCGATTCGGCATTAAGAATCGCCGCCAGGCCCGACGCATCTTCCGCGACACGGCCCGGCTGAAGGGCATCGACGTGGCGGGCAACGAGGTCTGGACCCGCTCGCGTCTGAGTCAGTGGATTGGCCGCCGGGCGGCGTAGCGGCGGAAGTTCGACTCGTCCAACACGACGCCGTCGCTGATCACCTCGAAAGCGACTTGCGCTTCCGGCCAACCGAGACACTGCAGCACGGCGTCCAGCGTTTCGTCGGGGCACTGGCCGTGCAATCGCAGCCGGTGCAGGCTGTCGCCAAAGTCGTACAGGTGGCCGTCGAGTTGCCAACGGCTCCCGTCCGCTTCGCCGGCGATGACCAAAAAACCGTCCGGCTCGGCGTCGAGCCGCGGCAGTTGAACCAGCGCTTCGTACGCCTGCTCGAAGGTCACGGGCAGAAAGGCGTCAAAGATCGGCGGCCGGCGCTCCGCGTCGCACAGCGGCGTGAGCGACTCGCCGCGAATCACGACGGAATCGCCCACCGTGGCCGTCGTCGGATAAGCGTAGATGTTGGCGTCGAAAGTCAGCATAGCAATTCACGATGCGCCGCGCGCGAGGACGCTGCCGGCCCATCTCAAATCTCCGGCAGTTGATGCCCCATCTTATCGCGTTTGGTCTGCAAATACGCCACGTTGTGGGGATTCGGCGCCGGGACGATCGGCACTTGGTCGACGACCTCCAGGTCGAACCCGCCGAACACGAACGCCTCGGTTTTCTTGGGATTGTTGGTCAGCAGCCGCACCTTGCGCAGTCCCAGGTCTTTCAGCAGTTGAATGCCCACGCCGTAGTCGCGGGGGTCGGCCATATAACCCAGGGCCAGGTTTGCTTCGACCGTGTCCATGCCCTGGTCCTGCAAGGCGTAGGCTTTGATCTTTTCGACCAGCCCGATGCCGCGACCTTCCTGGGGCAGGTAGATCAGCGCGCCGGCGCCGGCGCGGCCGATCATTTCCAGCGCCATGTGCAACTGATCGCCGCAGTCGCAGCGGAGCGACTCCAGCAGATCGCCGGTGAAGCACGACGAGTGCAGCCGAACCAACGGCGCCTCGACCGCGGACAGGTCGCCGATCACGTACGCCACCGGCTCCTGCGATTCGTACTTCACGCCGTAGGCAATGATTCGGCCGTCGCCGTATTTGGTGGGCAACTGCGCTTCGGCCTTGCGGTAGACGAGCTTCTCGCGTTGCCGGCGGTGGGCGATCAGTTGCTCGATCGTGATCACCGGCAAGTTGTACTCGCGGGCCAGCTCCATCAGCCGCGGTCGCGTGGCTCGATCGCCGTCCTCGTCGAGGATCTCGCACAGGACGCCGGCCGGATGCAGCCCCGCCATCCGCGCCAGGTCGACGGCCGCTTCGGTGTGCCCGGCGCGGCGCAGCACGCCCCCCTCCTTGGCGACCAGCGGGAACAGGTGTCCCGGGCGGACGAAGTCGCTTGGTTTGCTCCCCGGGTCGCAGATTCCCAGAATTGTGGCGGCCCGCTCAGCCGCGGTGATGCCGGTGCGGCTGGTGCAGTGGTCGACCGGCACGGTGTAATTGGTCCGCAGCGGCGCCGTGTTGTCGTCGACCATGGGATTGAGCCGCAGCCGCTCGCTCACTTCCGGCAGGATCGGCATGCACAGTTGCCCGCGGCCGTGAGTGATCATGAAATTGACCACCTCGGGCGTGGTCTTCTCGGCGGCGCAGACGAAATCGCCCTCGTTCTCGCGGTCTTCGGCATCGGCGACGATCACCACCTCGCCGCGTGCGATCGCCTCGACGGCCTCTTCAATCGTGGAAAACTCGGGATTCACAGGGCTGACTTGGTCGGAGGAAGGGAACGGGCAGGGGACGGCGGCGTCAAATCGCCCGTTGCCGCCGCCGAGGAATTGCGGAAATAATCAGTATACGAGCGGGACCGCCTGCTCTCCATCGGGCCCCCGCAGGTTCTCGCCGTGAAACGAGCTTTTCTTGCCGCCTTGATCGCAGCGGTCGTCGACGCCCAACTCGCCGGGTCGCTGCTGGCCCAGTCGCAGACCGCGCAACCTGCCGCCGCAGGCGAAGACGCTGCCAGCGCACCGGGCAAGGTCGAAATCTCCTTCGGCGAAACCTACGCCCAGCGGGGCGACACCCAGCTGAAAGCCGACATGTACGTCCCGGCCGGCGAGGGCCCGTTTCCCGCGGTGCTGGTGGTGCATGGCGGCGCCTGGCGATCCGGCACCCGCGCGCAGTTGGGCGGCCTCGCTGAGAAGCTGGCGGAAGGAGGGTACACGGCCGCGGCAATCAGCTATCGCCTGGCCCCGCAGGACAAGTTCCCGGCGCAGCTGGAAGACTGCCAAGCCGCGTTGCGGTGGATGCGCACCGAGGCGGCCCGCTGGAAGATCGATCCCGCGCGGATCGCGGGCTTGGGTTACTCGGCAGGCGGTCACCTGGTCACGCTGCTGGGCGCGCTCAACGGCGCCACGATCGATGGCGACGCAGCGACCGACCAGATCGACGACGCGCTGCGACTGCAAGCGGTCGTCGCCGGCGGAGCGCCGTGCGAGTTCCAAACCATGCCGGCCGACTCGCGCGGACTGGCGTTCTGGCTCGGCGGCACGCGTGGCGAGAAACCCGACTTGTACCGCCTGGCCTCGCCCACGGCATTCGCTACCGGCGACGACCCGCCCATGTTTTTTTATCACGGCGAGGGCGACCGACTGGTGTCTGTCGAGAGCCCCCAAGCGATGTGCGACAAGCTCGCGGCCGCCGGAGCGACCGGCCAGTTGCACGTCGTGCCGCGGGTCGGCCACGGCGGGGCGGCGGCTGACCGGCGTTCGCTGGAGTTGGGCTTCGCGTTTCTCCAGGAGCATCTGGGACAAAGCGGCGACTCGCCGTCGGACGACGACGCCCGCGCAGCAACGACTGCTGCGGGAGCCGCGCCATGACGCGGTCCGATCCGCCGCAGCCGACCGACGACCAACCGGCGCCGCTGTCGCCGCTACCGCGCGAAGAGTACGTCGAGCAGCAGCACCTGTTCACGGTGATGGGCGAGCAACTCCGCTCCAACGTGCCTGCGCAGGAGGTGCTCGCCAGCGTCCGCGAGGAAGTGCTCGCCACGACCAAGCTGCCGATGGCGATCGACTTTATGCTGGCCGAGCTGCGGCACCTGGGCACGTTCAGCACGGCGATGGATCGACTGCAGCACTACTTCACGCCGTTTCAGTGCTACGTGATGGCCGAGGCGGAAGACGACCGCCGGCGGTTCGATCTGCGGATCGCGCTGGAGATACTCGCGCGCGAAGCGAAGTACCGGGCCGACGGGATCAGCTTGCAGGGGCTGTTTCTGTATCAGTTGGAGGTCATCAGCCGCAATCGGCTCGGCTACGACCGGGGACTGGAAGCGATCGCCGGCGATCCGTCGTTTGACCAACGGTGGCGCCAGTGGGTGCTGACTGTCCGGCGGCAGATTGGCATCGTCGAGACGGCCGATCTGATTTACGTCCGCAGCGAGTACTACCACGAGCGCGCGGCCCAGCGTGACGCGAAGGAAGAGACCGACGCCCCCGTGCTGTTCGGCCGCCGCGAGGGCCGAATCGCTTGGGCCAATCGCCGCAAGGATCCCATCTATCTGTTTGCGGCGCTGCACCGGCAACTGGGTTACCCCGAAGTGCCCCGGCCGCGGCCGGAGGATCCCGAGGAGCGGTTGCTGCCCGTGCTCGCGCGACGGGTCGAGCAACTGGAAACGCGGCTGAAACTTGTTGAGGAAGAACAGCGCGGCGGCTTCGATCTGACCAAGTTCTACGAGCCCCCGCCGCCGCCCGCAGGCGGGTGAGCCGCGATGAGAATAGGTCGCCAAAGGCTGTGCGACAAAACGCCGCGCGTCTACTGGGCGGCCGCGGCTTCGGCCGGCTCTTCGTTCATCTGCGCCAACTGGGCGCGGAACGCTTCGATGCCGGCCATCACGTCCTCTTCCACTTCCGCTTCGTCGTCGGCCCCTTCGGCGGCCGCGGCGGCGGATTCTTGTGACTCGGCGGTCGCCTCCTCCGCGGTCGCTTGCGGCGCGGCGGTTTCGGCTGGCTCCGTTTCGGCGGGCTCGGCGGCGGCGATCGGCGCGGGCGCTGCAGCGGCCGGCGACTCGGGGGCTGGACTCTGTGGTTCGGTAGGCGGCGACGCAGCGGTTGGCTCGACCGGTGCGGCGGCAGCGGCTGGCGGATCTTCCTGGGCGGCAGGCTCCGGCTCCGCTTCGAGTTCGGGCTTGGCAACCGGAGCCGCGGCGGCCCCGGACGTGCGAACCGGCGCCATCCCGACCGGCATGAAGCGCCCAGGCAGCTCGCCGGTGCGCAGGAAGTACACGGCCAGGCCAAACCCTAGCGCTAAGTTCGTCAGCGAAATGACCGTGAGAGTAATCAGCATGAGACAGCTCGTCGCGCGTGCCGATGGCGCACGTCAACCAGTGCGCGCCGCTGTCTCAACTTTAGAACACGCCTGCCGCCACGGCGGCGAGCGATCGACTCGGTGCGGTTGTGCGGATTGCGCGGCTGCGGAGGTCGCGGCCGGCCGCATCAGCGTCGCGTGGCCCCCCCCGCGGCGGCCGCCTGTTGCAGGGCCCCCACGAATGCCGGCGAGGCGCCGCTGACCGTGATCACTTCGCTTTTGCCGCCCGGCTGCTGCGGGCGGATGATGCAGATCACCTCGCTGTCGCCGCTGCGATTGGCAAGTTCTTCGAGCGTGGCCCGTTCGACCGGCGAAAGCGTTGGCGGCGTGGGCGTGACCGCGCCGCCCGGTGCGGCCGTGCTCAGCGACCCAAACGGATTGCCAGCCGTCGCGGCGCCCAACCCCGCATCGGGAGTGGACGGCACGCTCAGCGGCGTCGCCGGCGGCGCGGCCGTGGCGCCGAAGGCCTCGCTGGGCTCCTGGCCGCGGATTTTTGGTTGCTCTGTGGCCGCGGCCAGGGCAATCCCGGTCGAAGGTTGCTGATAGACGGCGGTCAGTTTCAGCTCATCCATCTTGGCGTGAATCGATCGCAACCCCGCGTACAGTCCTTCGTTGCTGCCGGGATCGGCAGCAAAGCAAACGCCCACCACCTGGCCCGCCGCATTGAACAGCCCGCCGCCGCTGCGGCCTTCGACCGGCGCGCCGGCCACTTGCACGTTGGGGGGACCCGTGTAGCGATCGACCGTAGTCACCCGCGTTTGCTGTGGCGTGGGATCGGCCCCGTTGCTGCAGCCCATGGTCGTGACCGGTTCAGTCGGGCGCGCCGCGGCCGTCGCCGGGGCAATCGGCGCCACGGTCACCGGGGCGTCGATCCAGATGCTCACCAGACCCAGGTCGCGATCCAAATCGAACGCCACCATCCGGCCTTCGACGACGCCCCGCTTGACGGCCCCCTGCGGGCTGCCATCGAACAGGGTGACTTCGATCCGACCGCGACCTTGCGATTCGCGGAAGATGTGGCCGCAGGTGAGGATCAGCGCTTCGCCGTTGCGAGCGTCAACAATCGTGCCGGTGCCGGTCGACTTGCCGGCGCCGTCCTCCACAGAGAGCCGCACCGTGGCGGCGGTCAGTTTCGCGAGATCGGCATAGGCGCCAGCCTGCGGCGCAGCCGCGGATGAACCGCCGCCGAATTGCGCACTGGGCCGGGGCAGGGCGGCGGCGCCCGGCGGTTCCAGTTCGACGATGCGGCCTTCCTGCGGGGTCTGCAGGTCGGCGGCCGGATCGGCGAACGTGCTGGGAGCTCCGCTGAACTGAGCGGGCTGGATCCGCGCCGCGCCGGCCAACTGTTCGCTCTTGGCGATCATCGCCGTGAGCTGCTCGTAGCTGGTGGCGCCGGTCAGGCGGCCGTACGGCTTGCCGTCGACCAGCACGATGAACGTGGGCACGCTTTCCACGCCGAATCGTTGGGCGGTCTGCCCGTCGCGCGAGACGTCGACCTCGCGCACGTCGTACCCCGCCGCGGCCAGCCGGCCGATGGTGGGCCGCATGCGGCGGCAGGGACCGCAACTGGGCGAGGAGAAATCGAGGAGCACCGTCTGGGCGGCGCTGGCGGCAATCGGGGCGAAGCTCGCGACGAGCGCGAACAGACACAGGCCGACGGGTCGGCGGCGAACCATGGCTTCCCTCCGTGGATGCACAAGGCGCCGCGGCGTGGTGGACGCCGGGGCAAGGGGATCGCAGTGCAACGCAAAACCTCAGGCCTCCGGCCTGGGGTCGCGGGAGCGTCGCCGCTTGATCCGTGGGTTGTCCTGAGCGAGTCGCGGTGCCGCAGGTCAACGACGAAGATCCATCTTCGCCGCGGGGGATGACCCGCAGTGGCGGTCGCACGGCTCAAGCAAGACAAGACGATCGCGTGGTGCGAATCGCAACGGCTCGATCGAGCGGCGGGATGGTCGGAAAATCCGCCGCGCACGGCAAGGGCAATTGCTGCGGAGTGAGCAGAAGGTCGAGGAACGACGGGCGCGCGCGCCACGGCTCTGCGAGCCGTACGCAGCGGGCAAGAGTTTGGCAGCTCACCCGGCTCACAGCGCCGTGGCACGCACTATTCAGCAGTTTGTGAGCTGCGCAGCGCGTGCATGCTAGCGACCAGCAGAGCCGCCACCGCCGCCAGCACCCACGCCACCGGCTCCGGCACGGCAGCGCCCGTCGGCGCCGCGGCCTCGGCGAACGCCCGCTGCCACTCCAGAAAGTCGCTGCCCGTGACCGAGCCGTCGCTGTCGGCATCGCCGTCGGTGAGCACCGCATCCGGCGTCTTGCCGAACCCGGCGCCCCACACGCTCAGGTCGCCGCCATCGACGTCGCCGTCGAGTTCAAAATCGGCCAGGCTGGCCACCTCGGCCCCGCGCACGACAAATCGCATGCCGTGCGTCGGCGAGGCAATTCCCGAGCGCCACCGCTGCTCGGCGCCAATCCAGGCGATGAACGAATCGGTCGAGACGCCCTCCAGCAGGTCCTGGCTGCCCGCCTGAACCATTGCGGCGTTGGTGCCCGTCTTGGTCATGCCGCCCTCGTACAGGCCCGAGCCAAACACCAGGGCGTAGCTGCCGGGCACGAGCAGAGCCTGGAGGTCAACGAACACTTCGTCGCTGGGGACCGGGGGGGTCATGGCGGCCGTGGCGAGCACCTCGCTGTCGGCAAACGGAAACCCGGGGGGCAGGGCGTCGAGGGCGTCCAGCCGCACGATGGCTGCGAACACGCCGCCGTCGGGGGCCGCCACCATGTGCCCGCCGACCTCGCTGACCAGCAGCCCGGTGGTCAGTTCGAACCGCCAGCCGAGGAATTGATCGGTCCCAATGGCCTGCCCGGCGTTGTAACCGGTGACGCCCATCGTGGCGGACGCGACTTCGATCGTCTCGCCACAGGCCGCCGCCGCGAGCGTCGCCCACCCCAGAACCCACACCAGACAACGATGCCAGATAGCCATGACAGATCCTGCCGAACCGTGAGAAAGAGCGGTCGCTGCGGCGCTCGGCGTCAACCACTGATCGCCGACGTGCGGCGGCGGACGCTGCGCGGGTGACGGATGGTATCGCCCGAACTGTCCCGCGAACAACGGCAGTTCCCGCGAATTGCTGCCGGCCCGCCGAGGCGTCTGCCGCTAGCGTGGCGGCTTCACAGGAGCGTTGCCACGGCAGAAAGGGTAAAATGGGCGGCGGTCTGATGGCTCCTATTTTCTACTTGGCAATCTGCTCGTCATGAATTGTTGTTTGAGACAAGTTCCGATCCGCTTGGCCTACGCAGTCGGCGCCTGCCTGCTCGGCATTGGCACGGCGACCGGCGCAGCGGCGGAGATCGACGCTCAGCGGGTGACCGCCCTGGTGCAGCAACTCAACGCCGACGACGCCGGCGACCGCGACGCGGCCGAGCGAGAGCTGACAGAACTGGGCCGCGGCGACGCCGACGCGCTGCTGGCCGCGCTGCCGTCGCCCGATCAGCGGATGCCGCCGGAAGTGGCCATGCGGCTCGACCGCATCCGCGCCGCCGTGCAGCAGGACGTGGCCGAGTCGGCGCTGTCGGCGTCGCGGCTGACGCTCGACATGCAGGACGCCAAGCTCGCCGACATCTTCGCTGCCATCGAAAAACAAACGGGCAACCGGCTGATCGACTTCCGCGAGCAGTTCGGCCAGCAACCGGCCGACGTGCCGCTGACGGTCACGGCCGACGACGCGGACTTCTGGCCCGTGGTCGATCGCCTGCTGGACGACGCCAACCTGTCGCCGTATCCGTACTCGGGCGAGGACGGTTTGGGCATCGTCGAGCGGCCGCCGGAGGAGTTGCGTCGCAGCGGTCGGGCCACCTATGTGGGCCCGCTCCGGTTGGAGCCGATCGCCGTGCAAGCGCAGCGCGGGCTCCGCTCGCCCGAGCAAAGCAACCTGCACGTGGGGCTGGAAGCATCGTGGGAACCGCGGCTGGAGCCGATCGCGCTGTCGCTGGACGCCGCGTCGCTGCAGGTCACCGCCGACGACGGACGGTCGATTCCGCTGGCCACGCAAATGAACGTGATCGACGTGGAGTTGCAGCCAGGCAGCTTCGCCAGCGACCTGACGCTGCCGTTGGAGTTGCCCGCTCGCGAAGCGACCATGCTGAGCACGATCGCCGGCACGCTCACCGTGCTCGCGCCGGGCAAGAAGGCCGAGTTCAAATTCGACAAGCTCAAGGACGCCGAGGGCGTCGAGCAAACGATCGCCGGGGTCACCGTGGCCGTCGATCGGGTCCGCAAGAACGGCCCGGTGTGGGAAGTCTACATGCGGGTCCGCGTCGCGGGGCCGGAGACGGGACTCGAATCGCATCGTTCGTGGGTCTATCAGAATCTGGCCTGGCTGGTGAACCCGGCGGGCGAGAAGGTCGAGGACGTCGGCATCGAAACCGTGTCCCAGGGCGTCGACGAAATCGGCTTTGCCTACATCTACGAAATCCCCGAAGACGACATCGCCGGCTACCAGTGGATCTACCAATCGCCGGCGGCAATCATGAGCGTGCCGCTGGAGTTTGAGCTGCACGATATCCCGCTGCCGTAGCTGCGGCTGGTCGCTCAGGGCAGGGCCAACGCCGGAGACGTACTTCATGCGCCCCCGGGGCGAAGTGCTACAATACAAACACGCCCCACGGGCGGACGGATTCGACGGCGCAGGAACCCAGTGCGATGAACTTTTTGGACCCGATCGGCTGGGCGATTCTCTTTTTGGCCGGCGCCTGCCTGCTGGCCGTGCTGGAGGTGTTTATCCCCTCGGGCGGCGTGATCAGCTTCTTCGCCGCCGTAGGAGTCATTGCCAGTCTGGTCGTGGCCTACCGCCGCGACATGACCACGGGGCTCGCGTTCACCACGATCGCCCTGGTCGCGGTGCCCGCGACCATTGCCGCCGCGTTTAAGATTCTGCCGCATACGCCCATGGGCAAAGCGTTTCTGGGCGAGTTGCCGTCGGCCGACGAGGTCGACCCCGAAGACAATCGCCGCAACCTGGTCGGCCGCACCGGCGTGGCCAAGAGCCTGATGCTCCCCAGCGGCAGCGTGCTGATCGACGGACAACTGATCGACGCCGTGAGCCGGGGCCTGCCGATCGAGCCCGGCACGCCCGTGGTGGTCGTCGAGGTCCGCGGCAACCGGGTGATGGTCCGACCGGCCGAAGGGGACGAAGCCCGCCACATCGCCGCCGAGCACGGCCAGGTGCTCGAGCAACCGCTGGAGGATTTCGGGTTGGAAGATTTCGAGGAACCGCTCACGTAGCGCGCTGACTCGCCGAGAAGGAGCTGATCCAAATCGTGATGGCCGTCACACTCACTCGCGTGTTCTCGGCAGCCGGTCGACAAGGCGTAGCCCTAGAGTATGTGCTGCTGGCCGTGGCTCTTATTGCCATGGCCCTGCTGTTTGTCTTCTTGGCGATCTTCTGGTCGATTTTCCGGCTGTGGATTCAGGCCGCGATGGCCGGAGCGCCGATCCCCGTTGCCAAGCTGCTGACGATGAAGTTGCGGCGCATCAAGGTGAAGAAAGTGGTCCACGCGTACGTTATGGCCAGGCAGGCCGGGCTCCACGAGGAGGCGACATTCGACAAACTCGCCGAGCACGCCCGCGCCGGCGGCGACCCCGAATTGGTCGTGCGGGGCATGATCGCCGCCCGCGAGGACGGCGGGGCTGACTTGGATTTCGACCAAGCGGCCGCAGCGGACCTGGACCAGCGTCAGCGTTTCCAGCGTTCGACGGGGTGACGCTTGCGGCGTTGGGCGCGGACAGCGGCGACTTGCTCCGCCGCGCCCGCGGCGTTACAACCAGCCAGTAGAAGCCCTCGGCCCGCGCTCGAATGGAGATCGTTGCGATGATTGCCCGCTCCCCGAACTACGCCCTGCTGCTGCAATTCGGCGGCGAGGACGGCTCCATCCTGGAAACGGCGATTCTGGTCGGCGCGGTCATTGCCGTGCTGGCGCTGCTGGTGTTCCTGGCCATCTTCTGGCGGTTCTTCAAGCTCTGGATCCAGTCGGTGATGACCGGCGCCGGGATCGGTATTTTCGACCTGGTGCGGATGTGGCTGCGGAAGGTGAACCCCACCATCATCACCCGCGCCAAAATCATGGCCGTGCAGTCAGGTTTGGACGAAGAGGAAGAGATCTCCACCAAGGCGCTGGAGGCGCACTACCTGGCCGGCGGCAACCTGCCGTTGGTAATCCGCGCCATGATCGCCGCCAAGAAGGCCAAGGTCATTCCGCTCACATTCAAGCGGGCCACCGCGATCGATCTGGCCGGCCGCAACATCCTGGAAGCCGTGCAGACCAGCGTCTACCCGCGGGTGATCGACTGTCCCGCACGCGACGCCAAACGGCCGTCGCTCGACTCGATTGCCAAAAACGGCATTCAACTCAAGGTGAAAGCGCGTGTGACCGTGCGAGCGAATCTCGACCAGCTGATTGGCGGCGCCACCGAGGACACGATCGTCGCCCGCGTGGGCGAAGGCATCGTCAGCGCGATCGGCTCGGCCGCCACGCACGCCGACGTGCTGGAGAACCCCGATCGCATCTCGCGCACCGTGCTGGCCCGCAAACTCGACTCGCAGACCGCGTTTGAGATCGTGTCGATTGACATTGCCGATATCGACGTCGGGGACAACATTGGCGCTCGGCTCCAGGCCGACCAGGCCGAAGCCGACACCCGCGTGGCCCGCGCCGCCGCGGAAAGCAAGCGGGCGATGGCCGTCTCGGAGGAACAGGAGAACATCGCGACTATCGAAGAGAATCGCGCCCTGCTGGTTCAATCGGAAGCGGAGGTGCCCAAGGCGATCGCCGACGCCTTCCACAGCGGCAAACTGGGCATCCTCGACTACTACCGGCTGAAAAATGTCCAGGCCGACACCGACATGCGGGAAGCCATCGCGGGCGTGAGCGCCGCGCCGGCCCGCCCGACCGACGGCGCGGCGTAGAATTGACGAACAGGCTGTTGGCTATCAGCTCTCGGCCGTCGGCCAGCGCCGTAAACCCCGCCGCCAACAAACCGCCTGCTGCCAACCGCCTACGGCCTACTCTCAACCGCCATGCAATCGCTGCTGATCCTCGCCGACATCGATGACATCTTGAAGGTGATCATTCCGATCATCTTCGTCGTCATGTCGGGATTGAGTCAGCTCGCGGCGAATCGCGAGAAGGGGAAGCGGCCGAAGGTGAAGCCAGCCCCCCGACCCGCGCCGGGCGCCGGTCCCGCAGGGCCGCCGCAGGACGCGCTGCGGAAGGAAGTCGAAGATTTTCTGCGCAAGGCCCGCGGCGGCGGCGAGCAGCCGGCGAAGCCCCGGCCCGCAGTCGGCCAGCAGCGCCCTGCTCAAACGCGCCCCGGCAGTGGTCGCGACGTCCCGCAGCCCGCCCGGCCGCCCTTGCGCGCTCCGCTGGGCTCTGACAGACCACAGCGCGACCGCAGTCAGCGGCCCGCGGCGAGACGGCCGGCTCAGCCCCAGCAGCAACCGCAGCACGAAACGGTCGCCGACCACGTCCGCACGCATATCGGCAGCCACCCGGTCACCGAACACTCGACCCACTTGGCCGAGTCGATTGGCCTGGCCGACGAGCGGATGGAAGAGCACCTGCGAGAGAAGTTCAGCCACAAACTGGGTTCGCTCGAGCAATCGGTCGAAGCCATACAGGCCGAAGCGCCCAGCCCGATGATCGCCGAGCTGATCGGCACGCTGACCCGCCCGGGGGGCGCACGGCAACTGATCCTCGCCAACGAGATTCTCCGCCGCCCGGAAGAGCGCTGGTCCCGCGGCAAGTAGAATGGGGTCAGATAGCTCGCATGAACACGACCTCCTGGGGCCTCCGCTGCGCTCCGTCCCCAGCCGCCCCAATCTGTCCCTGACCTCCGACCTCTCGCCTCTCCCCAGCCATGCCCCTCTACGAATTCGTCTGCGACGACTGCCAGCGCGAACAGGAGCACTTGGTCCGCGGCGAAGAGACGCCCGAGTGCGAGCAGTGCGGCGGGTCGCGGCTGACCCGACTGCTGAGCGTCCCGGCCGCCCATACCCACGGCGGCGGGGGCCAGCTCCCTCAGGCGCCGCCCCCCGGCCCCTGCGGCGGCTCGTGTAGCTGCTTCCCCGGCGGCTGACGAACTGGTCCCCCGGCACAAGCTGTCCTCCCGGCATAATCCGGCCGGCAGGGCGGGAATTCCCCGCTTCCCCCAGCGACGGCCAGGGCGGAAGTTTGACACTGTTTTCCTAGCCTGACTATACTGCCAAGGACAGGAGCTATCTCCTGTGTACGGCAGCGGTTTGGGCAAATCGGCCCGCCTCGCGGGGAGTCCCCCCCGAGGGGAAGGGTCATCCCACTGCCCCGCCCGGGGTCTTCGGAACGCCCCGCCGCGTGCCGCCATCTCCTCGGCGCGGGAGTCGCGTCGGTTGAGAACACTCGGTCAACCCGTGCATTGGAAGTGCACGGCGTCGACCTGCCGGCAAACGCCTCGCCCGCCCGGGCTGCCGCTGCCGACCACAAGGAATTCGCGCGTTATGTCCCTGCTCGGCAAAATCTTCACCGGAATCATCCTGGTCACGTCGATCATCGTGATGGTCATCGGGATGGCGGTGTACTCGACGCACACCAACTGGCGCGACGCCTACCAGGCGCTCAACACGAAGCTGAACCAGGCCGAGTCGGACTACACCGACCAGAAGGCCGCGTATCTCCGGCAGATCAGCCAGTTGGAAGCCGAGAAGGAAGCCGCCAAGCAGGAAGCCCGCAAGCTGGAAACCGAACGCGTCCAGTTGGTCGAAGACCGCAACGGCCTGCAGACTGAGCTGGAGCAGGCGGCCAACCAGATTTCGGCGCTGCAGGGCACGGTCACCTCGACCAGCGAGAACAACCGCCTCCTCAGCGAAGAGGTGCAGAAGCTGCGGTCGGATATCCGCACCGCCCAGCAGGAGCGCGACCAACTGTTCGCTACGACGCTCAAGGCGACCACCGACCTGCACACGACCGCCGGCGAGTTGAACGAGGTGAAGGACCGCAACGCCCAACTCGTGCAGGATCTTGCTATGAAGAATTCCCTGCTGCGTGAGAACGACATTGACCCGACCGGCGAGGCGGTGCCGCGGGTGCGCGGCGTCGTGGCGGCCACCCGCCGCACCGCGGGCAAGCAGCTCATCGAAATCTCGATCGGCGCCGACGACGGCGTCAAGAAGAACCAAACCGTCGAAATCTTCCGCGGCGAGCGGTATCTCGGTCGGGCGATGATCATTCAAACCAATCCCGATCGCGCCGTGGGGCAAGTGCTTCGCGAGTATCAGCAGGGTCCGATCCAGGAGGGCGATGATGTCGCAACCCAACTTCGAAGCTAGCGCTCCCTCGGTCCTGACCAAGAAGTCGCCCTGGAACGTGTACACGGTCATGCTGATCGTGTCACTGCTGGCGCTGCTGATCGCGTGCCTGTGCCTGTGGATGGAAATTCGCGAATACGGCGGCTTCGGCGCCATCAAAGGCCCGCAAGCCAGCGTCACGGCGCCCGCACGCGGCAACATGGCCGCGCTCAGCGGTAATTGGGCGTAGCGCCCCCGCTTCGCTTTTCGGGCGAAGTCTCGCTCCAGCGCCGCCGGCGCGCTTGCCAGCGCGACGCTTTCGCATCGTGCGGTCGCGCACGCTGTGTATTCCGGCGTCGCTAGCCAATGCGGACGCAATCCCGGGGGCGCATTGCCGTGGGGGCAAATAGCCGGTCGCGATACAATCTGGCAAGCGCCCGCTGCTGATCGCGTCCGCCAGACCCACTGTTCGCTTGCCGATGCGCTTTCGCCTCGCAACGATCGCATACGCCATTGCGCTGGTTGCTTCGGCGATGAGCGGTGCCGGCCCGGTGCTGGGACCCGTCGCGGCCGCGCTCGTGCTGCTCTGCTGGTTGTGGATTCACCGCGTACCCTGGTACGAGCCGCTCGGTTTCGTCAGGACTGCAACCGCCGCTCTCGCGATTGCGATCGTCTGCGTGGCGGCCGTGGGCGGGTATCTCTACGCGACGACTGATTCGACGATCGATCGCGTGGCTGCCGACGCCACCTGCAAATTCCGCGCTTCGCTTGCCGTTGATGCGCTGAACAACTACCGCGGGGTACATGGCGCGTTTCCTCCTCTGATCGTCTACGATGACTCCGGGAGGCCGGTGCATAGCTGGCGGTCGCTCGTGCTGCCTTACCTGGATTCACGCGTCGCCAACAACGCCGCCGGCCCGTACGATCCGAATCAACCGTGGGACGCCGATGCGAACCTGACTGCGGCCCGGACTGCTCCGATCGCATATCGCTGCCCCGCTGCGCAGCGCGGATTTCAATGGGGAGTTGACGTCCACGCCTCCTATCTCCGCATCAGCGACAACGACGACCCAGCGCGTGACGCGTTTGAATGGCCGGTTCTCATCGAGACGGGGCGGCGCCACGTCACGTGGACTCGGCCCGGCGACATCTCGCTGAACGACGCCCTCGATCTCCTCACGACGGGCGATGACGCAAAACACGACGGAGCCGACGGCAGTTTCATTGTAGGTCGGCGCCTTGCCAGGCCGTTGCGCATTGTCGTTGCTTGTACGAAGTACGCCAACTTTACGCAGTCGTCGCCAATCTTCGTGGCTCCATTCGAATCACGTCAGGATGCGGCCGAATTCCTGTCAAATCTGGATAACGTCAAGATCGCCAACTCGATTCTCAGCCGCCAATCGCAATTGGAGCAAGTCACGCAAATCAACTGGGCGCGGCTCTACGCCATCGTCGCGTTCGTAGCGATCGCTTACATGCCGGCGATCGCTTTGTCTCGCAGACGCACACGAGAGGCAGAACGCATGGCAATCGCTTGAGCGGCGGCGAGCAGGCCCTCGCCGCGTTGCCGGCGGCGCCGCGGTATAATCGCGAGGACTCGCCAGGTTGCGACCTTTTTTCCCGTCTCGTTGAAAGTCGATGCGATACCGACTCCGCACGATCGCCTACGTGTTTGCCTTGGTGGCCGCGTCAATGGCGGCTGTTGGTCCGTGGCTGGGCGCCGTCACGGCCGCGCTCGTCTTCAAGTACTGGCAATGGCTGTTTCGAACTCCGCCGGGTCAGCCGGTTCGTCGCGCCGCCTTCTACATGGCCGCGGCTGCCGTGGCGGGTACGCTCTGCATTTCAATCGCACTCTTTTCGATGTGCACTATGTTGGACAACCTTGGCGCCTACCACGTGGGGTCGCGTTGTGACGAACAAGCGCCGGCGATCGCACAAATGCTCGGTTCTTATCGCAAACAACACGCCTCGTTTCCTTCGCTGATCGTGGACGACGCGGCCGGTCGGCCGCAACATAGCTGGCGAGCATTAGTTCTCCCGTACGTACCAGTATGGCTGGCCGACGTTACGGGCAGTGCCGCACAGCCCTCGTACGATGCGACACAATCATGGGATAGCGCCACGAACACGGAGGCCGTCGAGGACTCGGTTGGCATCTACGCATGCCCGGCTGCACGTTTGCATCATCAAACAGACGCCCCGCTAACAGCACATTTCTTTCGCGTGCATGCTTCCGATGACCCGAAAGAGGATGCGTTCGCGTGGCCGATTGTGATCGAAGCGTCAAGCATCAACGCCACCTGGACAGAGCCGCGCGACGTCTCGCTGGACGAAGCCGTACAGTTATTGAGCAGCAGCACCGATGCGGGTCACGCAGAGCAGTACGAAGGATACTTCGTGACACGTCGCCGCGCACCTCCTCAACGCATGCTCGCGTGGTGCGACGTCCGCGCGGACGGGGTGCAGTCGCACTGCCTGAAAGTCGGGCAATTTCGCGACCCGGCCGACGCGTTGGCGCTGCTCGAATCTTTGACCGACAAGGAGGCGGTCGAGCGGATTCTCGCCCGCCAGCGACAGGCGGGCTTCAAGGGCGCCTGGAAGATTGGTCGCATTTATGGTGCGGTGATATTTGCGCTCGTCGCGTTGATGCCAGGGGCCGTACTGTGGCGAACCCGCGTCCATCAAAGCAAGCAGCCCATCGACGATGCACGACTGAGCGAGCACGCCGTGGGTCCTGCAGAGAAACGCTGAATATCCGCGTGCGCAACCGTGGCGAGCCGCGTCTCACTTCACTCACTTCACTTCCAGCATCCGCTCCAGCGCGACCAGCGACCACTTGGCCGTCTCCTCGTCGACGTCGATGGTGTTGACCGGCGTGCCCGCGGCCAAGTTCTCCAGGCTCCACGCCAAGTGCGGCAGGTCGATCCGGTACATCGTGGCGCACATGCACACGACCGGCGACAGGAAGTGAATCTCCTGCTCGGGGTGCTGTGCCTTGAGCCGGTTGACCAGGTGCAGCTCGGTGCCGATGGCCCACTTGGTTCCCGGCGGGGCCGCTTCCACCGCTTTGATGATCCTGCCCGTCGAGCCGTACTCGTCGGCCAGTTCGAACACCTCGCGCGGGCATTCGGGATGCACCAGGATCTTGATCCCCGGATGCTGCTGGCGGAACATCGCCACGTGCTCGGGCTTGAACATCTGGTGGACGCTGCAGTGGCCCTTCCACAGAATCACGCGGCTCGCTTGCAGTTGCTCGGCCGTGCTGCCGCCCAGATCTTCGGCGTACGGATCCCACGCGGGCATCTCGTCCAGCGGAATGCCCATCTCCAACGACGTGTTGCGACCCAAGTGCTGATCGGGAAAGAACATCACCCGCTTGGTGCGAGCAAACGCCCACTCCAGGGCCGCCCGGGCGTTGCTGCTGGTGCAGACGATCCCGCCGTGCCGGCCGACGAACGCCTTCAAACTGGCGGCTGAGTTAATGTAGGTGACCGGCGTCACGTCCTCGGTGTCGATGACCTCGCCGAGCTGATCCCAGGCGTCTTCGATCTGGTGGATGGCGGCCATGTCGGCCATCGAGCAGCCGGCGGCCATGTCGGGCAGGACGACCCGCACCCGCTCGCCGTTGCGTTGGGCCAGCTTCTCGGGCCGATTGGCCAGGATGTCGGCCGTCTCGGCCATGAAGTGCACGCCGCAGAACGCGATCATACGGCAGTCGGCGCTGTCGGCGGCCATCTGGCTGAGCTGGTAGCTGTCGCCGCTCAGATCGGCCAGGGCGATCACCTCGTCCTGCTGGTAGTGGTGGCCCAGGATCAGCAGCTGCGGTCCCAGCTCGTCGCGCACCCGTTGGATGCGACCGTGCAGTTCGTCGTTGCTGAGCGACTTGTACGGCTGCAGCTCGAATTTCGGGGCGGGCTCGGCGGCGACGGTCATGGCGTGCTAGCAGGGTGACGGCAGTGGCAAGCGGGTGAAGCACCGCATTATACGCCGATTGCCCGCAGTAAGCACCACCGCACCCTCGTGGGTGATGATACCATTTGACGCAAATTGGGGTGGCTGGGGACGACCGGAGGGAGCCCCAGTGGAAATCCTGGGGGCTTCGCTGCGCTACGTCCCCAGCCACCCAGCCGTTTCCCACAAACGGTATCACTACCCCCTCGTGCCACGGCTCTGTGAGCTGTGCAAACAGGTCCAGCCGACGCGGCTCTCGGCTCACGTAGCCGATCCGCGCCGAGCTGCCAGCAGCTAGCGACAGTCGCACGCTCTGGGCAAAGTTTGCGGGCCCGATTGACCGATAGTCAGTACCAGGGCGCGCGCCGCCGATGCGCCGTCGCCAGAATCGCGTACCGCCCAGGCCCGTCGCCTCGTCCGCTATGAGTGAACTCACGCCGCAAATCGCCGCCGAAGTGATCGCCGCTTGCCAGGCGGGCGCCGAGGAAGCCGCCGGCGCGCTCGGCCGCGCGCTGGATGGCGAGTTTACAGTCGCCGTGGGCGAAGCGGGCAGCTACGACGCGGCCGCCGCGCCCGAAGGGTTCGATGGCCCAGGCCTGGCCGTGATGTTCTCCTTTGGGGGAACGGGCGCCGCGGCGCTGCTTCCCGAAGCCACCGGGCTGATCCCCGACTGGTACGGCGATCCCGATCCGACCGGGGCCAGCAAGCTGAGCACGCTCGCGCAAGAGCTGAGCATGCTGCTGGTGCCCGAGACGTTGATGGCCGACGTGTTCGAGGCGCGCCGCGTCGACAATCTGGCCGCGGCGCTGCAGGGCGCGGGCGTCGCCGGCGACGCAGCGCTGGCGCCGTTGACGCTCAGCCGCGGCGACTCGTCGGGCGTGATGACGCTGGTGTGGCCGTTGGCCGAGCCTGCGAAAATCTTCCCGCCCGAACCCGAGCCCGAGTCGGAACCAGAGCCCGCCCCAACGCCCAAGCCCGAGGCGCCCGCGCGACCCAAAGTCACGTTTGGCGGCGCCGCAGCCGGGGAACCGGTCCCGCCGCCGCCGCCCACCACGCACTACGACAGCATGATGCGGGTGCAGGTGCCGGTGAGCGTGGCGCTGGCCAGCAAGAAGGAATCGGTGCAGGAAATCATCGAACTGGCGCCGGGCACGATCCTGAAGTTCGACAAATCCTGCGACGAGCTGCTGCACCTGTTCGCCGGCGGACAGGTGATCGCCGAAGGCGAAGCGGTGAAGGTCGGCGAAAAATTCGGCTTCCGCGTCAGCGCGATGGTGCTGCCCGAAGAGCGGTTTGTCAGCGTGAATCCACGACCGCGCGAGGCGGGTTGAGCGGCAGGGCCAAGCTCCGCTGAGCCCGCGGCGTCGCCAAGTTGTCAGGCGCGGCGGAACCTCGCACTCCCGTGGCCGTCAGCAGTCGTCACGCTGATCCCGGCCGCGGCAATCACTCCGCCGCGGCGGCAAACCAATCGCTTGTGGCGACGTCGGACCACTGCACGCGCAGTCGGTCCTGCTTCTTCTCAATCGCCCGATTGAGCTTGCCGACCAGCTTGGCTTCGTCGTAGGAATCCTCCAGCCAGTGGCGAACGCCGTCGCCCAGCTCGCGGACCAGCGGGCCGTGGGCGTTGCTCACGCGACGAATCTGCAGGTCGTCGAAGCGAATCGCGGCGTGGCGAATCTCCGGCACGACCGCCGCGGCAGTTCCGGCGTCCAATCGCAGCGCGATCTCGCCCGCCACGTCCAACCGCAGTCGTGCGTCGGCCACCACCTCGTAGGCGCCCAGATGCACGCCGTACTCGTAGATCTTCACGCGGCCCCAGGCGTCGATGGCCGCTTCCAGGTGCAGAGCAAACGCCATCTTGCCGGGCCCGGCGGGGCGCAGCTCTGTCAGTTGCACGACCAGTGCATCGGCCGGATCGACCACGCGGATTTGATAGTGCTTCCACACCCCGTGGTTGACGGCTTTCTTGCGACGGTGCAGGCGGAGCTTCAGTCCGTGGCCTTCGTTGCGCAGCCCGACGGTGATGTTTTTCGTCTTGCCCCAGTCCTTCTGCTTCTCGTAGACGGACGGAATCGCGCCGGCAATCACGCCGGCCAGCGAGCGAGCCAGCGGCGTCTCGCCGGTCGCCTGCGCGGCGGCGGCCGACGGCGCCTCGGCGGCGCCAGCACGAACTGTCGCGCAAGCGACTGCGGCCATCGCGGCAAGCATCGGCAGTTTGCGAGACGGAAAGGTCATGCTGTTGATACGTAGCGGCAACGCAACGCGGTTCACGCTGGCGCCGGCTGCAAGTGAGATTGCGGAGTCGCCGTCAATGCGTGCCACGGCTCTGTGAGCCGTGCGAAGTGACGAACGATTCTCGTTCGCACGCGGCTCACAGAACCGTGGCACGCCGATGTTCTTGTTGTCGGCAAACGGCGAGGGAAGCCACGCAGACAAACTCGCCGCTGGCTGCCGCCTGCGGTTGACACGGACCGGACAACGGACAACCAACAAAAAAGAACCTGCCCCGGGCCCGAAAGCCCGAGACAGGTCCTCAGAGGGGGATTCTTTATTCTCGCTCTCGCGAGTCGTTACTTCTTAGCGAACGAAGCTGGCGCTGACGACCTTGCGGGGCTGGGCGATGCGAGCCTCGGGGTCGGCGGCGGGCGCCGGCGGGATCGGAGCGGCCTCGGTCGGCACGCTGGCGGCGGGAGCCGCAGCGGGAGCGTACGTGGCACAGCCCGAGGTGCAACCGCAGGAAGCTTCGCAGCAACCATCGGCACAACCGCAGGACGCTTCGCAGCAGCCGTTGCCGCAGCAGTCATCCGAGCAACCGCACGAGGCTTCGCAGCAGCAGCTCTTCTTCTTGCGGCTGAACAGCTTGCTCAGCAGGCAGCCCTTCTTCTTCTTGCAGCAGCTGGCGGCGCAACCGCAGGAAGCTTCGCAGCAGCTGTCGCCGCAGCAGTCGTCGCCACAGCAGTCGTCGGGGCAACCGCACGAGGCTTCGCAGCAGTCGTCGCCACAGCAGCCGCCGCAGCAGTCGTCGCCGCAGCAGTCGTCGGGGCAACCGCACGAGGCTTCGCAGCAGTCGTCGCCGCAGCAGCCGTCATCGCAACCGCAGCAGGCGTCCGAGCAACCGCACGAGGCTTCGCAGCAGCTCTTCTTCTTGCGGCTGAACAGCTTGCTCAGCAGGCAACCCTTCTTCTTCTTGCAGCAGCTGGCGGCGCAACCGCAGGAAGCTTCGCAGCAGCTGTCGCCGCAGCAGTCATCGGGGCAACCGCACGAGGCTTCGCAGCAGTCGTCGCCGCAGCAGCCATCGCCACAGCAGTCGTCGCCGCAGCAGGGGTCGGCACATCCGCACGAAGCTTCGCAGCAGGACTTCTTCTTGCCGAACAACTTCGCGAGCAGACCGCACTTCTTCTTCTTGCAGCAGCTGGTGGCGCAACCGCAGGAAGCTTCGCAGCAGCTGTCGGCACATCCGCAGCTGGCTTCGCAGCAGCCATCATCGCAGCAGGTGTCGCTGTAGCCGCAAGACTTCTCGCAGCAACAACATTGGGTGACGTCGTCGCATCCGACGCCGCCGTCGAGCATCTTATCCAGCAAGCCGGCCGCTTGGGTCTGGCCCGCCAGGCTGATGCTCACCAAGAGCGCTCCTAACAGGTTCCATTTCATCGCAGAACATCTCCTTAAGGTTGGGGACAACCTCGCGACAGCGCGTGCCAACGCAAGACGCCAGCCGTCGTCATCCGCTGCGACCCTCTGAGCGATTTCGTCGAGGCGACGTGGGGTGTGCGGCGTGTGCCAGGCGGGATGTACGGGGGCGGGGCGCGGGACCGGACGGCGTCCGGCGAGTCAAGGCGGGTTGTTGCGGGGTCGTCCCCGCTGGTGGGCGTCAACTCCGGTCGGGCCACTCCATAGCCCGAAGGGGAAGCCGGTTCGTTGATGCACTTCGCGGGGGACGCTGCCGAGGGCCATGCTTGCTCTGCATGGGTCGGCAACATCCGTGGTATCGGTCCCGCCGAGAAGACCCCTTGAGCGCTCGGAAGTAATTTTCACCAACTGGTTTACGTCAACCGTTAGGTAAACTTTGCCGGCCAGGGAACCGCTGCCGTCGGTGCCGGTTGTAGACCCCGCTGGAGCTTCGATACCGGGCCTACAGCCGTTACTGGCGGCAAGGTTTTGCCAGTTTCTGCTGGCAGTGGGGCGGCCCGCGACCGGCTCGCGCGTGAGCGGGCTCACGCAGCTGCGGCAATCGGGGCGTTTCAAACGCCGGCGCCCATTGCCAAACCGGCACAGTTGCCCCACTCTAGCAGTATCCGCAGTTGTCCAGCGCCGCCGCACGACTGTCCTGCTCCCCGCGGTGCAAACGCCGCCACGCGACCTGCATGGGTTGCGCCCTCGCGTTTCGACCCCCGCATTCATCGGGGCGTCGGTCTCGCGACCGGCCGCGTGAGTCCCGCCGACCACTTGTACGACATACATTGGCCAGTTCCATGACGCTCGCCCGCCTTCTCCCGCTGTTCTTGCCGTCCCGCCGCTCGCATTGTTGGCACGCCCTGTGTGGGCTGCTGGTCGGTTGCGCGCCGCTCGCCGCGCTGGCCGACGAGTTGTCGCCCCTGGACTGGCCCACATGGCAGGGCCCTCAGCAGAATCACACGTCGACCGAGAAAAACCTGCCCGAGGCGTGGAAGCCCAGTGGCGGCGAGGGCAGCAATCTCATTTGGAAGCGCAGCGACCTGGGCACGCGCAGCACCCCGGTCGTCTTTGGCGACAAGCTGTATGTGCTGGCGCGCGACGAGCCCGGCGCCGACACCGAGGGCGAGAAAGTCGTCTGCGTCGACGCCGCCACTGGCGAGCCGATCTGGGAGCACCGCTTCAACGTGTACTTGTCGGAAGTCCCCGACACGCGCGTGGCGTGGTCCTCGTGCACCGTCGACCCGGAAACGGGCCGCGTGTACGCCCAGGGCGTGTGCGGCTACTTCTGCTGCCTGGAAGGCGACACCGGCAAGCTGGTCTGGTCGCGCAGCTTGCACGAAGAATTGGGCGTGCTGTCGACCTACGGCGGACGGACGAACATCCCGCTGATTTTTGAGGACCTCGTGCTGGCCAGCGCCGTGGTGATTGGCTGGGGCGACACGCCCGAGTTCGGCAACCTGGCCAAGCCGGCTCATCGGTTCATGGCCTTCGACAAAGCGACCGGCGAACTGCGGTGGCTCAACGGCACGGGCATTTCGCCCTACGACACGACCTACAGCACGCCCACCGTGGCGGTCATCGGCGGCGTGCAGCAGTTGGTGTTCGGCTCGGGCGACGGAGCGCTGTGGGCCCTGCAACCGCGCACGGGCGTGCGGCTGTGGAACTATCCGCTGTCGCGGCGGGGCCTGAACGTTTCGCCGCTGGTCGAGGGCGACACGGTCTACATGTCGCACAGCGAAGAGAACACGATCGGCAACACCATGGGCGCCGTGGTGGCGATCGACGGCACGCTGCGTGGCGACCTGACCGACAAGGAAAAGTGGAAAGTCTACGAAGTGATGGCCGGCAAGAGCTCGCCGCTGATGGTGGAAGGCAAGTTGTGGATCGTCGACGACCGCGCCAAGCTGTACATGCTCGACCCGGAAACCGGCAAGCAGCTCAACAAGCGGGCGCTGGGATCGGTGATGCGCAGCACCCCGGTGGCCGGCGACGGCAAAGTGTATCTGTGCACCAACAGCGGTCGCTGGTACATCCTGCGCCCCAACGGCAATAAGGCCGACTTTGTGCATCGTATGCACCTCAACGGCGAGTCGAACGATGGCTCGCCGATCATCGCAGGGGGCCGCGTCTACCTGCCCACCTCGGCAGCCCTGTATTGCCTGGGCACGGGGGCCGAGCCGCAGGCCGACCCGCTGCCCTCGAGCCCCGAGGAGAAGCCGGTTGCCGACAACCCGCAGCCGACGCTCGTGCAACTGTCGCCCTTCGATTCGCTGCTCAAACCCGGTGAATCCGTGCAATTGACGCCGCGGCTGTTCAACTCCGACGGCCAGCAGGTGGAAGCTCCGGAAGGCGTACAGGCCAAGTACCGCGTCGTGGCCGGCCCGGGCGCCGTCTCGGCCGAGGGGCTCTACACGGCCCCCGACGATGTTGCTCACGAGGGAGTCCTGATCGCCTGCAAAGTCGGCGACTTGGAGGGGACGGCCCGCGTGCGCGTCGTCCCGCCGCTGCCGTGGCACTTCGACTTCAACGACGCCGAGGACGTACCGCTCACTTGGGTGGGCGGCCGCGTGCGGTACGTGTTGCGAGACGTCGCCGGCGAGCGGGCCGCGGTCAAACGCAGCGTGCTGCCCACGCCGCGCGATCCCAACAACAAGCTCGGCACGCGCAGTATGATGTCGATGGGGCCGGTCGACCTGCACGACTACACGATTCAAGCCGACGTGCTGCTGACCAAAGAAGAAGAGACTGGCAAGATGCCCGACGCGGGGATCACCAACAGCGGCTACACGATGACCATTCGCTCGGGCAATCGCCAACTGCGCGTCTACAGTTGGACGTCGCACGATCATCGCACGGCTGCGGACACCGCCTTCGAGCCGAAACCGGACGTTTGGTATCGGATGAAACTCCGCGTCGAGCAGCAGGACGGTCAGGCGCTCGTGCAGGGCAAGATGTGGCCGCGCGACGAAGACGAACCCGCTTCCTGGTCGCTGGAAATGACCGACAAGGCGCCGGTCGAATCCGGCAGTCCGGGCCTGTATGGCAACGCCGGCGATGCGGAGTTCGCCGTGGACAATATCGAAGTCACGCCGAATGATTGAACGAAGCCGCGGCGAGCGGGGGGCGTCCGCCCGCTGTTTGCCATCGCTCACGAGAATATCCGACCAACATGGGGCTCGCGCCCCCCGTTCGCAGACGGAGAATCCGGCCGACGGTTCTCCGCATCGCAACACGCTTCACGTCACCACCTGCCCGCAAGGTAGTCACGCATGACCTTTCTGACCAATCCCCGCCGCACTCGCAAAGTTGCCGCCTTGATGCTCGTCGTCCTCGCCGGGTGGTGGTGCAGCGCTATGCTGGAACGCAGCATCGGCGACACCGCCGCCGCAGACAGCCAGCCCGCCGCGGAGACCGCCCAGCCCAACGTGAACTGGTCGCAATGGGGCGGCTCGCCGCAGCGCAACAACACCCCCGTGGGGGTGAACATTCCCGCCGAGTGGGAAGTGGGCGATTTTGACTACGTGACCGGCGAGTGGGATCCGACCGATGCGAAGAACATCAAGTGGGTCGCCCGGCTCGGTTCTCAAACCTACGGCAACGCCGTGGTGCACGACGGCAAGGTGATCGTCGGCACGAACAACTCCGGCGGATGGCTGCCGCGGTACCCCTCCGACGTCGACCTGGGATGCCTGGTCTGCTTCAACGTGAACACCGGCGAGTTCCTGTGGCAACACAGCAGCGAGAAGCTTCCCACGGGCCGCGTGCATGACTGGCCCCTGCAGGGCATCTGTTGTGCGCCTTACTGCGAAGGCGATCGCGTGTGGTTTGTGACCAGCCGCGGCGAAGTCCGCTGCCTCGACCTCAACGGTTTCCGCGACGGCGAGAACGACGGTCCCTATCAGGACGAAGAGGCCGAAGTGAAAGCCCAAGCAGCCAAGGTCAACCAGCCGTACGACATGCAAAACGAAGCCGACGTCGTGTGGGTGTTCAACATGATGACCGAAATGGGCATCTCGCAGCACAACATGTGCAGTTGCTCGGTCACGTGCGTCGGCGACGTGCTGTTTGTGAATACGTCCAACGGCGTGGACGTCGAGCACAACTACATTCCCGCCCCCGACGCCCCCAGCTTCTTTGCGATGGACAAGAACACCAAGGAAGTGCTGTGGAGCGACAAGTCGCCAGGGCTGAACATCCTGCACGGGCAGTGGTCGTCGCCCACCTACGGCGAGTTCGACGGACAGGCGCAAGTCATCTTCGCCGGCGGCGACGGCTGGGTGTACTCGTTCGATCCCGCGGGCGACGGAAACGGCGGCAGCAAGCTGCTGTGGAAGTTCGACGCCAATCCCAAAGATTCCAAGTGGGATCCCATGGGCCGTGGCGTGCGGAACAACATCATCGCCACGCCAGTGGTCTACGAAGGACGCATCTACGTCGCCACGGGGCAAGACCCCGAGCATGGCGAAGGCGACGGCCACTTGTGGTGTATCGATCCGCTCAAGCGGACCGACGGCAGCGACGTGAGCCCCGAGCTGGTGTTCAACTCCGAGAATCCCAACGAGCCGATCGCCCCCAAACGCGTGCAGGCCGCCAACGAGGCCGAGGGCGACATTGTCCGGGCCAACCCCAACTCGGCGGTCATCTGGCATTACGGCCCGCAGGATCATGACGGCGACGGCGAGATCGCGTTCGAAGAGACCATGCACCGCAGCATCGGCACCGTGGCGATCCGCGACGACATTCTGTACATCGCCGACTTCTGCGGCCTGGTCCACTGCCTCAACGCCGAAACCGGCGAGCGCAACTGGGTCTACGATATGCTGAGCGAGTCATGGGGTTCGCCGTTGATTGTCGAGGACAAGGTCTACTGCGGCGACGAGGACGGCGAAGTGGCCATCTTCCGTCACTCGGCCGACCCCAACGTGGCGATGATCGACGACGGCGGCATGATGGAGCCCTACTATGGCACCCGCAACATGGGTAACAGCGTCTACAGCACGCCCATCGTTGCCGACAACACGCTGATCATCAGCAACCGCACCCACGTCTTCGCGATCACGCCGGAAGGAAAGTGATGCGAAGGGGGAAGGCGGAACGGGGAATGGGGAGTAACGCGATCCTTGGCGGTTGCGGCCACGCAACCGATCTCCAACCGCCGATTTGAGTCTCGCGCGCTGCCCCCATTGCTCATTCGACTCACGTACTCCCGCCGCTATTCGTCAGAGCCTTACCGCGCCCCCTATGCCCCACCTCGTTCTCGACATCGGCAACTGCGGCCCGGATCATGCCGCGATCAAGCGGTTCCTGACCAGCCGGTTCGATTGCCTGGTCCACCAAGCCGATGCGCTCGCCGATGCGCAGACCAAGCTGGCGGCCAACGACTACGCCCTGGTGCTGGTCAATCGCAAGCTCGACATCGACTACAGCGACGGCGTCGACGTGATTCGGCAGCTCAAAACGGCGCCCGCGACCTCCGCGGTGCCGATGATGTTGGTGACCAATTACCCCGAGCACCAAGAGGCCGCGGTCGCGCTGGGCGCGCTGCACGGCTTCGGCAAACTCGAAATGAACGACCCGGCGGCCATCGACCGCATCGCCGCCGTATTAGGCGAGTAGCAGTCGCAGATCAGCAACCGGCAGGCGTCGGCCAGACGGACGCCCGCAGTAGGCGCTGCGGCTGTGATTGGGACCGAGATAGTCCGGCCCGCCTTGATCAGCCGCCCCCCTTGAGAAACTCGGACAGCGAGTTTCGCGCGACTTCAAACGGGACGGAAATCCTAGACGCAAGCCCAGATCGCCGCAGTTCGTGTATTCTTACCAGCTGCCGCGTGGGATGGTCTGCCGCGGATCTTCTCCGAAGTCTTTTCTGTGAGGTGAGCTGATGAACCGACGAAAATGGGGAGGCGCTTGCGCGCTAATCGCGATCATCTCGGCCGGATCGTTCGTGCATGCCGACGACGTCGAGCCGGCCAATTTTCGCGGAGACCCCAACAGCGTGATGGCGAAAATCGATTTGACCATGGGGCCGCCGACAATTGTCGTTACCGAGGGGGCGAATCCGACTTACCCGCTCTCCACGATACCGCCGACGGTATCCGGCCCGGTAACAGGTCCAACGCCCGGGGGGCAACTCTATCAAATCGAACTTCCCAACTACATCGACGACCTGCCCCTCAAGCTGATGCGCATCCAATACAGTTGGTTTGGCGCCAGCGGCGACGCACGGACTGAGACGATCAACGTTTCGCCGAATATTCCTGGCGGGAGTATTCAGTTGGTCGACTCGATTCCTCCCATGCCTGTTCCCAGCGAGCCAAACGCATTCTATCGCTGGGACGATTTCGAAATCCGTCCCAATCCCGATTTCGAAGCGATCCAGGTCGAATTCATCAACGCCGACCCGCGGTGGTTAGTGATCGACACGATCAGCACCGTGCCCGAACCAGCGAGTTTGACGATAGCCAGCTTGGCGGGAATGATTCTGCTGGCTTGGCGCCGTCGCTGAGGGCACGTCGCTGCGAGCATGAAAGACATGATTTACGCCGGGCGTCCGCTGGCATGCGGACGCCCGGCCTCTTAGCCGGCAATCGCCGCAGTCGTTGCCGAAAAGGCAGAAGGCAGCTTGGCGCCGTCGCACGCGCAAGCCGTTACGACGGACCGCGCGATGTCGGCATTGCGGTCCGCCCAGCCGCGCCGCACGAAATTGCGGGCCAGGCCGGGACTTGTCCTCAGTCGCCGCGCAGCAGGCCCGCCGCTTAGCCTTCGATCACTTCCTTGACCAGTTGCACGAAGTGCGGGCTCTTACCGTCCTTGGAGAGCTCCTGGGCCTTTTCTCGGCCTGCTTCTTCTGGTTGTAGTCGAAGATCGCCACGCGCCGCAGCGACTGGCTGAAGACGCCCCAAAACGCCTTCAGTCGCACCTCTTTGGCAGCGCGCGACCGCTTGGCAGCTTTTTTCTTGGCGGGCGCCTTCTTGGCAGGAGCCTTCTTCGCGGCAGCCTTTTTGGCGGGGGCCTTTTTGGCGGCCGCCTTCTTCGCCGGGGCTTTCTTTGCAGGAGCCTTTTTGGCCGGAGCTTTTTTCTTGGCCGTTTTCTTTGCCATGGGACGAGAGTCTCGCGTGCCGGGGGAGTCGCTGCCAGAATCTCACCAATCTAGCGAGAATTCCGCCCGATTGCTAGCAGCACCTGACCGCCCGTACACTCCAAAACGGCCCGTTTACAGCGTGATTCCCAACTGTTTTGCCCGCAAAGTCAACGCAGGTTGAAAATACACGATCGGCCGCTTCCGATAGCGGCCGTCAGTGGTTCGCGTGCGCTGCCGGGCCCACAGGAATGTGCTGTCGACCAAACTGCGCGGCAGGACGCCCTGCTGGACCCGCAGGACGACCAGATTGATGAACTGCATGTCGGCCTTGGTGAACGCGTACAGCCCCACGCGCAATTGGTCTCGCAACGCGATCTGGCGGCCCTGAGCGGCCGTGCGATTGCCCGACGAGGGGGTGATCGGGGCGGTCACCGCCGGCAGCCGCGCAGCCGCCGTGAGCGCCGCGACGACAACCAGGATCGCCGCCGCGCGAGCGGCGCCCAACCGGCGGGCAGTCGTGCGAATGATGCGGGACATGGCGGTGCTCCGAGGAAGAGGCGAGGCGACGGATTCTCGGCCCAGGGCAGGGCCGCAGCGCGCACGCGGGGCTTGTAGAAAACACCGCCAATTGGGGCAAGGGCGGTTCGCCAGCGGCGCGGCGGAGACGCAGCTGGCGGCGCTCCCGGCACGCTGTTTGCACCATCAGAATCCGCTCGCAGCGGCCCTTTCGCGAACTAGAATTAAGCGTTAAGGTTGCCCCTCGCGCCGCGGTTGACGTAGCCGCGAGAGCGAGTTTCCGCCGCGGTGAAGTTGGCTCACGCCGCCGACCGCCGCGGACCGATAACTTGATTCGCCGCGCGTCGGGCGTAGGATTCCAGTCCGCCCCGCGCACCACAAACCAACCGCTTCGCTGTCGGTGTCGCTAACCGCGACGCTGATGGCGAGGCCCCAAGCCAAACTTCCTGGTCAAGATTCCGTCGGGAGGACCAATTTTTCGGATCGGCCCGTCACGACACATGGCAGTGCGCAGCACTGTTCGAGACGCGTCGTTCTTCCAGCGACTCCACCCAGTCGCAATCAGGCCGGAAGTTTGATTCACGAATGAGGCCGCCGCCCGGACCGGGCTGGCGGCCTTGTTCTTTTGTCGGGTTTCGAATTCTGAAAGACAAGCGAGTCGATGGAAGGCTCTCGGCTGTCGGCTGTCGGCTATCAGCCAGAGAAATCCGCGTCTGGCCGAGAGCCGACAGCCGATAGCCGACAGCACCGCACGGCTCTCAAAGCCCTGACGCACAAGTTCACAGCCTCTCGCGCGGCCCATCCCGCCGAATTCGCAGTTTTTTCGCCAAGAGTCGGTAACGTCCTGGCGAAACACCCGCTACGCTCACATGAACCTGCCGCTGTCGCGCGGCATCCCCAGGCGGCCGCCGGTCGCGAATCCTCGAGTCCCGGGAGAAGATTGCCATGTTGCGCCGCCCTCAACCGCTCGTTTGTTTAGCGTGTTCAGTTCTGGTGCTGCTGGCCGGTTGCTCCGGCGGCGGCGGACCAGCCTACGACTCGCCCGAAGCCTGCTTCAACGGCATCAAGGCCGCGATCAGCGGTGGCGATTTCAAGACGGCCTTGAACGGCGTGACAGACGAGTCCCAGTCCAACCTGTCCGGCCTGCTTGTCATGGCGGGCGCCGGAATGAAGGCCGCCGCCGCGATGGCCGGCATGATGGGCAGCGCCGACAATCCGGAAGCAAAGAAACTGCTTGACGCCGCCGGCGCAGCGAATCAGGTAATGGAAAAACATGGCGTGACGGATGAGCAACTCAAAGGCGCCATGGGAGAAGGTGGCGTGATGGGCATGATGATGAGCGGCGGACCGTCTGAGGATGCAATCTCACAACTCGCCGGCGTCGTCGACGACAAAGCTCAATTCATTCTCGATATGGTGGAAGCGTTTATGCAACTGAGCGGCGGCGAGGGTCCCGACCCGCAAGAGATCATCGACGCCATAGCCGCAGCCAAGCTCAGCGACGTGAAAATCGACGGCGACAGCGCCACCGGCACGGTCACCGTGCAGCCGCCCGATGGAGCCCCCGAAGAAACCGAGGAAGTCACCTTCCGCAAGACGGGCGACGGCTGGAAGCTGCACCTCGACCTCGACGCTTTGCAACCCGCCGGCCCCGACGGGGGTGAGATGGAAATGGGCGAAGGCGGCGTTGAGATGGAATTCGACATGGGCGATCTTGAGGAAGGCGGCGAAGCCGAGTTCGACTTCTCGATCGGCGACGAAGAAGGCGACAGCGCCGACGCCGTCGAAGAAGACGCGGAAGCCGTGACCGAGTAGTCCGCCACCGCCAATGCACGCAGCGGAGTCGTTCGGTAGGCAGCCGGGCGACTCCGCTTTTTTGTTGCGCTGACGTCGTCAGGGGCCGGCTAATCGCATGGCCAGATCCAGCAACGTCACCAGATCCAGTGCGTTGTGCATGAGCACCTGGTCCATTTCCCGCGTGAATCCCGTGCGCACGTACTGCTGATAAGCCGCGGGGATCTGGCTGCCGGGGATGTCGTCGCCGCGACGACGACCGCAGATTCGCGACTCGAGCGTCTGCAGCCGGCAGTCGGGCAGGGCGCGCCGCCAGCGCCGCCGCGCCGGGTGCAGCAGATCGACATGCCGCGGCTGCGGAGCGAGCCGGCCGCGAAACAGCAGATGCCGCGCCGTGCGATCCTGCACCATCGGCCAGTCAAAACTCTTGCCGTTGAAGGTGACCAGCACGGTGCGCTCGGTCACACGCTGCCACAGGCTGGCCAGCACAGCGGGCTCCTCGGCGTAGTCGCGGGCCAGTAGCAACTCGACCATCAGCCGCCCCTCGACCGGTCGCAGCACGCCGGCCAGAAACAGCGCGCTGCCCGCCAGGCCGCAGGTCTCCAAGTCCAACAGCAGGGCATCGTCGGGAAACGCCGCGAGAAACTCCTGCAGGTCCGCCTCGGCAAACGCGTCGATGCCGCCGGATCGGCACAGCTCGGCCGCATGAGCCAATCGAGCGTGGCGGGCCGTCACCAAACGCTCGCCGTCCGGCCAGATCTCGTCGACCGGCACGCACACGCGCCAATGTTCGCCCAACTCGGTGGCGACCGCTTCGCCGCGGCGCACAAGTCCTGGTAACGGCTTAACCAGCTTGGCCAGACTGCCGCTGCGCACCCGCGCCGCATCGTCGGTCGCGGCTGAAGTCGTCGGAGCGGCTACCGACGCCGCAGCCGCAGGGGGGCGGACCGTCGACGCCTTCGGCGCCGCCGGCAAAGGCCCGCGGTTGAGCTGCTCCAGACTGCGACGAAGCCGTTCTGAGTCCATGCCGGGCATTTTCGCGGGCCCCAGCGCAGGCGGCAACGGCAGATTGCCCGCACCGCGCGTGCCACGGCTCTGTGAGCCGTGCGCAGCAAGCCTTGGTTGGTCCCGCATGGCACGGCTCACAGAGCCGTGGCACGCTGTATCTCGCCCCGCAACTCACGGCCGCGTCCACTGCCGCTCCTGCTGAAGGGTCGCCAGCTTGCGTTCCAACCAGCCCCGCATGCGGCCCGGCGTGGGCAGCAGCAGCAGCATTCCCGCGGCCAGGGCGGCGATCATCGCCAGACTGGACCATTGCCCCTCGATCAAATACGCGGCGCCGTTGAAATAGCCGGCGCCCTCCAACAGCGCGCACGCCACGATGAACCGCACCTGGTAGCCTCCCAGCAGCATCGCGACATCGGCGCCGTCGCGCTCGCCCGCGGGCGACTCCGCGCGCGTCACCAGGGCGTGCTGCTGAGCGGTGGCCATAATTCGCGTGACGACATTGCCGGCAACAAAGGCCACGACCCCCGCGCCCAAGGCGGCGTAAGTCACGATGGGCGTACGGCCCTCGGCCAGCGGCGTGGGGGCCAGCACCGTGAGCAGCAGCGCCACGAACAGGCCCAACCCGGCCAGCAAGGCGGCCCAAATGATCTGCATGACGCGCGTGCAGGTGCGCACCGAATCTTGTTGTTCTGCGGTCAACATCGCGCGACACTCCCGCGGCAAGGCCCCCCGGCGCTCCGCCTCGGCGCCATCCCTGGTTGTCGCAAATTGTAAGGGCGCCGCCCGGCGCGACGCCAGCGAAAACTGCGCTAGTGATCCGCCTCGGCGACGGTGGTCGCCACGGACAGCGAATTCGCCGGCTCGCCGCACAGGATTTCGACGAGCCGCAGCGTCGCCAGTTTGTTCGGCATGGGATGGCCGCGCGTCAGGTCGGGATCGCTGTGAATCGCCGGTCGCAGGTTGGGCAATCCGACGCAACTGGGGCAACCGGCGTCGCACGGACACCCGGCGACCATATCGCGGCAAATCGCCAATAGCTGGTCGATCAGTTGGAATCCCTTTTCCGCGTAGCCCAATCCGCCGGGGTAGCGGTCGTAGATAATCATCGCCGCACGGCCCAGATTCTGGCTGTCGACCACGCCGCCCAGATCGCGGCTGTCGCACATGGCCACCAGCGGCAAGGCCACCACGGCCAGATTGCGCAGCCCGGTGAGACCCTCGCTGGCTCGCAACCCGGCCAGCTTGAGCTGCCGCCGTACGTCATCGTCGGGCGACAGCCAGAATGCGGTGGTCGCCAGTTGTTGGGCCGGAATGTCCACCGGCCCCAGCCCGATATTCTCGCGGGTGGCGAATTTGATTTTCTTGAACGCAACCGTCTGCCACGACACCTCGACGTCGCCGTAGGCGATGGCCGCGTGTGCGGCGGCTTGAGGAAGCGCCTGTGGGCTTGGCGCCTGCTGCGCCCCGCTGTCGGCACTCTCCGCACGCTCGTGCTCGGCTCGCGTGGCCGTGATCCGCACGTTGCTTTCCAGCACGGCCTGCGTGTAGTAGTCGGTCTCCCGCCGCTCGACGTACGCGACCTTGCCGATCAGGTCCAGCTCGCGCACCAGGTACGTCTCGCCGTTGTGCAGGTAGATCGCCTCGGGGTAGACCAGTTCGGGTGCGCTGATCGAATCGACATTGGCGATCACCAGCCCGTTGGCCTGGTCGCTGTACGCGGTCGGCTGCAAGTCGGCGCCAGCGTGGGGCCGCGCGCGGCGATCGGCAACCGGGGCGCGGTGCTGCCGGGCGGCGAACTCGACGCGGGGCGTGCCGCTTTCGACCAGCACGATGCTGAACGTGTTGTCGCTCATGTGCCGCAGGCTCACGCCCACCGACGGATTCTGCCCGCCGGGGTGGTAGTACTCGCCGCGGACCTCGGCCAGCTGCTCGTCGGCGCACAAAGCATCGACAATCGGCTGAGCGAGCGGCCCGAACGCGGCGAAATCCGCCTCGGTCAGCGGCAACTCAAACGCCGCACTCTTCAGGTGCTTGGCCAGCACGTACGGATTGTCGGGGTCGACGACCGCCTGCTCCGGCGACTGGGCGAAGAAGTAATCCGGCCGCCGCAGCAGGTATTGATCGACGGGATCGTTCCCCGCGAGCAGTACCGCCAGGCTTTCGTCGCTGCGGCGGCCGCTGCGGCCCGCCTGCTGCCAGCAACTGGCGATCGTGCCGGGGTAGTTGACCATCAGCGCCACGTCGAGCGAGCCAATGTCGATGCCCAGTTCTAACGCGTTGGTCGCCGCCACGGCGCGCAGCCGGCCGGCGAACAGATCCTGCTCGATTTCCCGACGCTCGTTTGGCAAATAGCCGCCGCGGTAGCTGCGCACCTTGTCCGCGTGCGGCGAGCGCTCGTCGGCTAGCGCCTGCCGCACGTAACGGTGGATCAGCTCGGCCGCCTGCCGCGTGCGGGTGAAGGCCAGCGCCTGGGCGTCGGCTTCGATCGCTTCGGTCATCCACGCCACCGCGTCGTCGTTGGCGCTGCGGCGCGCCAGCGAGTCCTTACCCAGCGGCGTGGGGTTCCACAGCGCAAAATACTTGCGTCCCCGCGGCGAGCCGTCCTGCTCGATCACCTGCACGTTGCGGCCGATCAGCCGGCTGACCAACTCGCCCGGGTTGGCAATCGTGGCGCTGGTGGCCATGAAGGTCGGCTCGCTGCCGTAATGCCGACACACGCGCATTAGTCGGCGCAGCACGGCCGACACGTGGGCGCCCAGGATGCCGCGGTAGGTGTGCACCTCGTCGATCACCACGTACCGCAGCTCGGCGAAGAACTGCGCCCACTTGGGGTGGTAGGGCAGAATCGCCGCGTGCAGCATGTCGGGGTTCGAGAGCACCAGGTTCGCTTCGCTGCGAATCCGCCGCCGCTGGGCGGTGGGCGTATCGCCATCGTACACGCCGGGGCGCGCCGCGGCGGCGACGGCCTCGTCGGTCGACACCAGTTCGAGCAGATTCTTCAGTTGGTCTTGGGCGAGCGCCTTGGTGGGAAACAGATACAATGCCCGCGCGGGGTCGCCGGCGGCCTCGCCGACAGCCGCCTCGAGGATCGGCACGTTGTAGCACAGCGTCTTGCCGCTGGCGGTCCCGGTGACGACGACGAAGTCGCGGCGCGCGCGGGCCGCCTCCAGCGCTTCGACCTGGTGCGAGTAAAGCTGCTCGACGCCCCGCGCGGCCAGCAAGCGGGCCAGCGCCGCGGGCAGCGGCTCCTGCGGTTGGGCGTATTGCCCTTCGCGCGGCGGCAGGATTTCCACATGCTCCAACTGCCCCGCATAGTCGCGGCGGGATTTCATGCGTTCCAACAATGCAGCCACATCCATGACGCCAATCCTCCGTGAGCAAGCCGGGACCGCCGGCGATTACTAAACAGGCGCACAGTATAGCGATCGACCCGCGACCGCGGCAAGTTGAGGGAAACCGCGGGCAAATCACCCGCGCCGGCGCGAATTGTCGCCCATTTAGCCCCGCCGCTTGCGGCGGGCGCGGGGCAAGCCCCGCGGCGAAATGGCGTTGCCGCGGCAACCTTCGGGGCAGTGCGACGAATCGCCTGCAAACACGTCACGCAATTGCAGCGCCGCCTCCGGACCAACCCGGCTCGTCAATTTCGACTCATCACCGTCCAACCAGACGCCCCGCCACCCGCTATGAAATGGAAACTCACCCTCGTCGCCGGCGTGCTCGTGCTGGCGGCGCTGATCGCCTGGGCCACGCTGCTGCGCAAGCCGGCCGTGCCGTTGCTGCCGGTGCCGCCGCAGAACGCGTATGACACGTTCGTCGCCGCGGCGGAGCAAATCGACGCCGGCGTTGACAACTGGCGGGACTTGGATGAGGCAGAAGTCGCCCGCGTTTCGGCGGCGAACGCCCAAGCAATCGCCGACGTGCGGGCCGCGCTCGATCGCGAAAGCGTCGTGCCGCTCGACGCTGGCTCCAACGCAACCGACCTCGTCCAAGCGGCACTCGACCGCGACCGTAAGGTGCTGCGCCTCGGCCGCGCGATGCTGGTGGCGAGTCGCCAGGCTGCCTTGTCGCAAGACGCTGCCGAGGAGTCGGCAATTCTGGTGGACTTGCTTCGCTTTTCGCGTTCCGCGTCGCGCGGCGATCTGCTCAACGCCCACACGCGCAGCGCGGCCCTGGCTGATTCCGCAATCGGGCGCCTCGTCGAATTGACCCCCGACCTGGACGCGGCCGTAGCCCGCCGTGTGCTGCAGCAACTGCTCGCGAACCCGCTGCCGGTGGAGGACGCAGCCACGGTGGTCGATCGCGACATTGCCGTCGTCATGCAAAGTCACAGTGCCGGCGAACGGCTGGTGCTCAGCTCGGTGGTCGGCTCGCAGCGACAGCAGTCGCTGCAGCGGCTGGAGCAGGTCCAGAGCCGCGTCGCCGCCGCGGCGGCCGCGTTGAAACTCCGCCTCGGCCTGCGGCTGTTCCAACTAGAGAACGACCGCCTGCCGTTGAAGCTCGTGGAGCTTGTGCCGGAATATCTGCCGGAGCTGCCCGTCGATCCTGCGACAGGCGAGTCGTTCTTCTACGAACCGGGCGACGACGACGCGTACCTGCTTCACCGCCCCGCAGCCAGCGATCTGGAGGAACAGCCGTAGGTCAGGCTTTCCAGCCTGACGCCGTGTCAGGGCGGAGCGCGGAGCACCTGGCGGAACTCCCCCGGAACTTGCGACGCGCTTTCCGCGACCAGCGGTCGCGGCTTTGTGGCTACTGCATGCCGCCGATCGCCTTCACTTCGTTGCCGATCCGCTTGGCTGGCGACTTGACCTGCTTGCCACGGATCGGCTTCAACTCGCGGACCCAGATGTTGCGGAAGCGCACCGGGTTGCCATGGTCCTGCAGGCGGATCGGCTGGGCCGAGTCGTGAGGCCAGTACACGGCCGGCTCGTTGTAAAACGTGGTGCCGCGCACTTCGAAGTGGTTCTGGATCAGCACGCCGTTGTGCAGCACGGTCACGTAGGCGGGCGACTCGAGCGAGCCATCCTCGCGGAACCGCGGAGCGGTCCAGACAACGTCATACACGTTCCATTGGCCGGGGGGGCGCATGGCGTTGACCTGCGGCGGTTGCTGCTTGTAGATGGCGCCCGCCTGGCCGTCAAAGTAGGTCTTGTTCTCATACGAGTCGAGCACCTGTAGTTCGTACGGCCCAAAGAACACGCCGCTATTGCCGCGACCCTGCCCGCTGCCGGACGCCGGCGTGGGGGCCGACCACTCGATGTGCAATTGGCAGTCGGCAAATGCCTGTTTGGTCTGAATCTCGCCGCCGCGAACCACGGCCACGCCGTCTTCGATCTTCCACCGGTCGGCCCCGTTCCAGGCCGAGAAGTCCTTGCCGTCGAACAGCACAATTGCGTCGGAGGGCGCTCCGCCAGGCTTGTCCGCGGGAGTCACCACGGGCGGCTCGGGCCACTCGACCCCCGGCAGATACTCCAACGCCCGCACGTCCGCGGACTGGCTGAGGATGACGCACAAAGCGAGAGCAAGGGAGAACGAGGCAGCGTCGCAAATTCGCATTTTCATGGCTTCTGACAGGATCCAGAGGGTGTGACTAGCGGCGCCGCGGCGGTCGTCGCCGACTGCCGCAGCAGTGCCGATTATGAGCCCGGTAGAGGCGGACCGCAACAAAGGCCGCCGCGGCGGTAGGACTTCCAGAGGGGTGGCTGGGGACGACCAAAGGGAGCCCCCAGTGCTAATCCCTGGGGGCTCCGCTGCGCTGCGTCCCCAGCCACCCGCGGCCTATTCGTCCGCCACAACACAGGGCTGACGCCCCCCGCTCGCCGCGCACGCGCCTCGCCGAAGGGGTCATTGCCACGCGGCCGCGATTCGGCGAGAATTCAGGGCTCGGCAGCGACCGCCCACGGCCTGCCGCTTCTGCCGACTTCGACCGTTTTCGCCCCCTCGCACCATCTCGCCGCGACGATGTTTGCCGACCAAATCGAACAGCTCAAATCCGACTGGACCGACAAGTACGTGGTGGTCGACGCCAATCGCCCGGAACTGGCGCGGTTCGGCGATCTGGTGGGCCAGGTCAAGACGATCAACATGAACGGCCGGGCGCTGGTCGAGTTCGCCGATTACGCGCTGAACATCGGCTGGTACGACATCGACCGCGATTGCCTGAAGGTCGTGCCGAAGCCCGAGCCGAAGCCGGCCGGCGCCAAGGCGAAGCCCAAGGCCAAGCCCGCCGCGAAGAAGCCTGCTGCCGACGCGGGGGCGAAGAAGCTCTCGCCGTTGGAGATGGCCCGCCAGCAGGGCGCCGCAGGCGCTGCCGGCGGCGGCAAACCGGCGGGGGGAAAGAAATCGACGGCCGATATCCTCGCCGCGGCCCGCGGCGGTGCAGCCCCGGCAAAGGCCGACAAGAGCGATGCCCCCAAGGGCAAGATGTCGACGTCCGACATTCTGGCAGCCGCTCGCGGCGGCGGCGGCGAGGCCGCGCCGGCCAAACCGGCCGCCGAGAAGTCGGCGCCCGCCAAGAGCGAACAGCCCGCGGCCAGCAGCGCCGCCCCCGCGAAGGTCGACCGCTCGAAGATGTCGGTGGCCGATATGTTGGCGATGGCGCGCGGCGAGAAGTCCGGCGGCGGCGAGGAGGCTGCTCCCGAAGAGCCGCCCGCCGACGAAGCTGCCGAGGCCGCCGAAGTTGTCGCCGAATCCACCGAGCCGAGCGACGAGCCCGCCGAGATCAAGAAAGTCGACAAATCGTCGATGAGCGTCGACGAGATGATCGCCTACTGCCGCAACGCTGACGGCTCGTAATGCCCTTCGTCAATTCTCTCCGAGAAGTGACGAAGGTGCGCGGCCCCAGCGCTGATCCGCGCCCGCCCGCAAACCGCAATGGCCGATTCTCTCCGAGAATCGGCCACGGGCGCCGCTCGACAGCGGTTTCGAGATCCATCACGCCAGCCCCGCGCGCAGGTCGGCCGCCTGCTTGCGAATCTGCTTGAGTTCCTCCGCGCTCTTGCGATCCAGGTTCTTCACCTGCAGGCTCATCCGCGTGTTGGCGGCGAGTTTCTGCTCGTGCCGCGCCAGGAAGTCCCAATACAGCGTGGTGAACGGGCAGGCGTCCTCGCCGGTCGCCTGGGCCGGGTCATAGCGGCAGCCGCTGCAGTAGTTGCTCATCCGCTGGATGTATTTCCCGGTGGCCGCATACGGTTTGCTGGCCATGACGCCGCCGTCGGCATATTGGCTCATCCCCAGCGTGTTGGGCAGTTCCACCCACTCCACTGCATCGACGTAGACGGCCAGATACCACTGGTGCACCTGCCGCGGGTCGACCCCCAGCAGCAGGGCGAACAGCCCCGTGACCATGAGCCGTTGGATGTGGTGAGCGTAGCCGAACTCAAGCGTCTGCCCGATTGCCTGCCGCAGGCACTGCATGTCGGTCTCGCCGGTCCAGTAGAACTCCGGCAAGGGAGCGTCAGCGCCCAGTTCGTTGCGTGAGAGGTACTCGGGCATAAAACGCCAGTAAACCCCGCGCACGTACTCGCGCCAGCCCAGGATCTGCCGGATAAAACCCTCGACCGCCGCCAGCGGTGCGTCGCCGTCCCGGTAGGCCGCCTCCGCCTTGGCAATCACGTCGCGAGGATCGATCAGCTTCAGATTCAGCGCCACGCTCAGCCGCGAATGGTACAGCCACGGCCGGTCGGTCCACATCGCATCCTGGAACTTGCCGAACATCGGCAGCCGATGCTCGATGAAATCGTCCAGTGCCCACTTCGCCTGCTGGGGAGTGACGGGCCAGTCGAACTCGTCCAGCGACCCGGGGTGCTCCGCGAACCGCTCGCGAACCAGCTCTAGCACCTCGTCGGTAATCTCGTCGGTACGGAACGAACGAGGCGCCTTGATCTCCCCAGGACCGCTGCGACCAAACGACCCGCGATTCTTGGCATCGTAGTTCCACTTGCCGCCGACCGGGTGGCCATCCTCCAGCAGAATGCCGTGCTTCTTGCGCAGCTCGCGATAGAAGTATTCCTGCCGCAACTGCTTGCGGCCCTCGGCGTGCTGGTTGAACTCGTCGATCGTCGACAGGAAGTGCTCGTCGGTCCGCACTTCCAGCGGCACGTCGTGCTTCCCCGCGAGCGTGCGCAGCGCGTGCAGCACGCGGTACTCGCCCGGCTCGACGACCACAAGTCGCTCGGGCTGCAACTCGCCAATTGCAGCGGCCAACTCAGCGGACAGTGTCCCTCTGTTCTTCGGGTCGTCGAGCTGCGTGTAGTGGACCGTGTAGCCCTCGTCCTGCAGCCAATCGCGGTAGTGCCGCATGGCGGCCAGAAACAGGGCGATCCGCGCTTTGTGCGACCAGACGTGCGTCGACTCCTCGCCGACCTCGGCCATCCACACAACGTCGAGCTGGCGGTCGCTGTCGCACAGCGCGGCCGAATGGCGATCAAGCTGATCGCCTAGCACCAGAATAAGGTTGCGGCAGCGACGTTTCGGCACGGAAGTCCTCATGGCACGGAGATTGCATTTCCCGAAGCGAACCGCGGTTCCGCTGCAGAGATCACGCCTGCGCGGACGATGTTCTCTTGATGGGACCTTCCGTTGTTTGGTAACAGCGGCCCGGTCCACTTCGCTTGAGTTGACGACTACCGCGACGAGGGCCGTTTGCACACCGCGTAATTGGGAACTGTCCGATGGTCTGGAAAGGACTGTGGTGGCTGCTGGTGCGGGGCGTGTTTGGCGCCGCATACGCACTGGCGTCCGGCGCCTGCCTGGCTTGAGCCGCCCGTCAATCTGAACCGCTCCGCTCTCGGCGGAGCCGCCGCCCCCAACGCCGGCAACGCGGGGCTGGTTGAATCCCCAGGCTTGCGACCCTCGGTCCTTCCTCCGACCGCTTGCTATGATGGGTGCGAGTGATCGCCGTGTTCTCCCGCGGCGTTTGAATCGGCAATCAGGCAACCCCGGGCAGCGATTGTGTTCTGGCCGCTGATCCTCCCGCTGCAGATTACCTCGGCCCTGCTGATCGCGTTTGTCGCGTTGGCCGTTGCCAACGCGCCGCGATGGAAGAGGACGCGGCGGGCGATGTTCTTCGGCTCGACCGCCATCGCCATTCTCGGGTTTCTGCCGCTCTGCTTCGTGGTCGCGTGGGTTGTTGATTCGTTTCGATTTGGCGAGTCGCACTACGCGCAAGCGAGCCGCGTTGACGACAAGCGGGTCGGATACTACTTGCCGCCGACGGCCACGGAGATCACCCTGCTCACCCGCGGCAACGGCTATCATGCCCGGTACCGCATCAGCCGCGATGAGCTGACCGAATTCTTAGACGCCGCTTGGGCCAACGCTGACGACGCCAACCCGGACGATCGGGAGCAACTCGCCAACAGCGGCCGAGAAATCGATCAACGCCAGTTCGCGCATTGGTTTGAGGCGGTCGAGTGGCCGTTGCCGCCCAGGGCGGTCTGCCTCTACGGTCCGATTGAGCCGGACGGCGGCGGGGCGATCTACTATTTCGACCCGGCCGCCGGCGTCGTCTTTCAATCGACCGGATATTGGTGAGCGGCGCCACTTGGGTCTATGGCAGCAAGGGTATCGCAATCGCGTCGCCGGGCGCCGCTTGTCCCGACGGCGGCGGTTGCGGTGTCAGGAACGCCAGAATGATCCACGTAGCAATCGACAGCACCAAGCCGTTCAGCAGCACCGCGGCCGCAATCCGCCAATTGTCGGTGCGGTCCAAGAAGAACCGATTGCGGATGAGAATCCAGACCGAATAGAGCGTCACCACGGGCGGCAGCACGATCGCTCCGATGACCGCCGCCCGCCAGGCTCGCGTCAGTTCCGCCGGCACGTCAGAGTCGTCCTCTTCGTCGTCATCCAGCATGTCGTCGTAGGTTTCGCCCCAGGCGCCCTCGTCGACAGCGAACAGGTCGTCATCCTCCTCGGCGTCCCAGTCGCTTTGCTCCCAGTCGTTGTGCTCCCAGTCGTTGTGCTCCCAGTCTTCCTGCTCCCATTCGCTCACGTTCGCATCGTCCTCCTTCACATCGTTCGCGATGCACTCGGGCGCATCATCGGGTTGACCGGCGGACGATTGTACGGTTAGTTCTTTCTTGCCGTCAAAACCAATCACCACCGCAACAGTTTCATGCCCGAAGGCCACACCATCCACCGCGTCGCCCGCGATCACGCGCGTGACTTCGTCGGGCAGGCGCTCGCCGTCGCGTCGCCGCAGGGACGCTTTGCCCGCGAGGCGAAGCGGCTGGACGGCCGCACGCTGGAGGCCGTCGACGCCTGGGGCAAACACCTGCTGTACCGCTGGGAGGGCGGCCGCACGGTCCACATTCACCTGGGCCTGTACGGCAAGTTCCGCACGCACAAGTCGCCCCCGCCGGAGCCGCGCGGCGAAGTCCGGCTGCGCGTCGTCGGCCAGCACAAGGCGTTCGACCTGAATGGCCCCAACCGCTGCGAGATCCTCGCCAAGCGGTCCGAGCAGGCGCTGCTCGCCCGACTGGGTCCCGACCCGTTGCGCGGCGACGCCGATCCGGACGACGCCTGGCGCCGCATCAGCCGCAGCCGCGCGGCGATCGGGACTTTGTTGCTCAATCAGGAGGTCATCGCGGGCGTCGGCAACGTGTATCGGGCTGAAGTGCTGCATCTGTTGAATATGTCGCCGGAGCGTCCCGGGCGCGACCTGACCCGCGACGAGTTCGAACGCCTGTGGACGCTGCTGGTCGAGTTGATGACGGTCGGCGTCAAGCTCAACCGCATTGTGATCGCCGACCCGCGGGACGTCGGCAAACCGCGCAGCCGCATGAATCGAGCCGAGCGGCTGCTGATCTACAAAAAAGACTGGTGCGGCCAGTGCGACGCGCTGGTCGAAAGCTGGCCCGTCGGGGGGCGCACGATTTACGCCTGCCCGCAATGTCAGGCCGAGTGAACAGCCCGACCGCTGCGCGATTCACCCCGTCGTCCGCACTCGCTGCCCGCGGTAGATGATCTCGGTACTGGCCTGATAACGTTTGCTGAGTTCCGGCAGTTCGTTGGCACGACCCAGGAGAATCACGCGATCGCCGACGGCCAACAGGCAATCGGCGGGCGGGTTGACGACGACCTGCCCGTCGCTCTTGCGAACGCCGACAATGAGGAAGCCGTGGTTGCCCTTCAATTCGATCTCGCTGATCGGTTGCCCCTCCAGCGGCGAACCGCCGACAATCGGCAACTCGTCGATGTGCAGTCCAATGTGCGACAGCTCGTGCTGCAGCGATTCACCGCCCGCCTGATCGCGCAGAAACTGCTCGGCGCTGGGCCGCGTGATCAGCTGCGCCATCCGCTGCCCGCCGATCACATGCGGCAGGACCACCTGGTTGGCGCCGCTGCGCATCAATTTCTTCTCCGTCGAAGGATGCTCGCCGCGGGCGATGATCTCCATGTCGGCGTTCATGCCGCGTGCGGTGAGCGTGATGAACACGTTCGCCGCGTCGTTGGGCAGCACCGTGGCCAGCACGCGTGCGCGCTGCACGCCGGCCGATTCCAGGATGTCTTCCTCGGTCGCATCGCCCTCGATGACCAGGTAGCCCTGTTCCTCGGCCTCGGCCAGCTTCTGCTCGTCCTGGTCGACGACCACAAACGGCAATCCCGCTTGGGCCAATTGCTTGGCCAGGATCTTACCGCTGCGGCCGTAGCCGCACACGATCGCGTGGCCGGTCAGCTGCTCGATGCCGCGGGTCATCTTGCGTTTGTTCAGCGCGCGGTTGATTTCGCCTTCGGTCACCATTTGCACAAATCCTCCGACGATGTAGATGGCCGTGCCGTAGCCGGCGATGATCAGCGAGATAGTCAGCACCCGCAGCCCCGGCGACTGGACCGGCTGCACCTCGCCGTAGCCGACGCCGAAGATGGTGATGATCACCATGTAGACGGCGTCCATCGGGTTCCACCCGGCGGCGATGTACCCCAGCGTGGCGAGTACGCAGACAATCACGAAGAACAGCAACCCGGCAAACAGGCGTCGCAAAGGCGTGGACACGGCCGGGGCTCGCTCGGGCGGCAGGGAAGTGCGCAAGCGCCGCCGGCGTGTAAGCCGCGGACGACGCGCGAGGTGGGAATCGGTTGCCGCCGATGTGACTGCCGCGAACAGTGGCGCCCACCTGGGGCGAGCCTGCAGAGCAGCGCAACTGTACGCGTGGCGAGTCGTGTCTGATTGTAACCATCGCAGTGAGCGGAAATCCAGCGGGATCGCCACGTTCTCCAGCGCCCGCGCGGTATCATGCGGCAACCGCTCGACGCCCCTGCCGTTGGAGAACCCCGCCGATGACCGGTTTTCGCTTGCCCCCGTGCGGCAAATTCCTGCTGATCGTCCTTGGACTCTTGCCATGGGCGCCGACCCGCGCGGCCGAGGGAGCCGCCACGGCCCAGCACCGCGTGATCATGCAGGGCGAGGGCAAGCTGGCGATTGTCGCGGCCGACGGGACCGTCGAGTGGCAGATGCCCTGGGGCGGCATCCACGACATCCACGTGCTGCCCAATGGCCACGTGATGGTGCAGCAGGACATGCACAAGGTCGTGGAAATCGACCCCGCGACCAAGCAGATCGTCTGGCAATACGACTCCGCCACCCGCGGCGGCAACGAGGGCCGGCGGGTCGAGGTGCACGCCTTTCAGCCGCTGCCCGAGGGCCGCGTGATGATCGCCGAAAGCGGCCCCGGGCGGATCATCGAAATCAACCGCGCGGGCGACATCCTGCACGAAATCAAGCTGCAGGTCCGCCGCCCCGACCCGCACCGCGACACCCGCTTGGTCCGCAAGCTCGCCAGCGGCAACTACCTGGTCTGCCACGAAGGGGACGGCATGGTGCGCGAGTATGAAGGCCGCACCGGCCGCGTCGTTTGGGAGTACGAAGTGCCGCTGTTCGGCAAACCCCGCGCCGACGGGCACGGCCCGGAGGCGTTTGGCAACCAGGCGTTCGCCGCCGTGCGACTGCCCAACGGGCACACGCTGATCGCCACCGGCAACGGGCACAGCGTGCTGGAAGTCACCCCGGGCAAGGAAATCGTGTGGAAGCTGCACCAACGCGACCTGACCGGCATCACGCTCGCCTGGGTCACCACGTTGGAGGTGCTCCCCAGCGGCCGCTACGTCATCGGCAACTGCCACGCCGGCCCCGACCAACCGCTGCTGGTGGAAATCGACCCGAAAACGAAAGAGGTCGCCTGGACCTTCGACCGCTACGACCTGTTCGGCAACTCCGCCCCCAACTCGCAGGTGTTGGACGTAGAGGGGGACGTGATTCGGTAGGGCGAGCTGCAGCGAAGGCAGTGGGTAGCCCCGACAGTCGTTCGCGAGAACTGTGGCCAGTCTATCGACGCCGCCCGAACGATTGTCGGGGTGCGCAGCACAAGAGGCAAACGCCGCGGGACCCGACCGCCCATCGCCTCCTGTCGCAAGCGACACAGACACGCCGCCGGTTGTGTCGTCCCCGTCGGCAATCCGTTTCGCGGCGGAGTGTCTGTGCCACCCGAACCGGGTAGCACAGCTTCTTGAAGCTGTGCCGCCGGAGGCGGCAAGAGGTTTCAATTGCCGCGTGCCTAACAATGCCTCTCGCGGCTGCGCCGCCCAGGTTCGGAGAACCTGAGGGACCCAGTTGGCGCTCGCTGCTCCCCGGCGTTTCCCCGCGATTTTTCGCACTCTCAACCTTCCCGCCGCGGGGCGTTACAATGGCGAGCTCTCCGCGGCGCCGTGCAGGGGCCGTTGGGTTGCAATCCGCTCGTTCGGAAGGGATTTCGCCGTGTCTGCCGCTCCGTCGTTTGTTCATTTGCATTGCCACAGTCACTTCAGCCTGCTCGATGGCGCCAGCCCGATCAAAGGGCTCGTGAACCGGGCCAAAGAGCTGGGCATGAACGGCCTGGCGCTGACCGATCACGGCAATCTGTACGGGGCGCTGCAGTTCTACCGGGCGTGCAAGGAAGCCGAGATCAACCCCGTGCTGGGGTACGAAGCGTACGTGGCCCCGGGCAGCCGGTTTGACAAGGCGGGCGCCAGCTCCTCGAAGGAAGCGACCTACCACTTGACGCTGCTCGCGCAGAATCGCACCGGGTTTCGCAACCTGGTGAAGATGGCCAGCCGCGCCTTTCTGGAGGGCTTCTATCACAAGCCGCGGATCGATCGGGCGCTGCTCGAAGAATACAACGAGGGGATCATCTGCCTCAGCGGCTGCGTCAGCGGCGAGTTCAGCCGCGCGCTGCTGGCGGCCAGCAGCGGCAAGCGGGGCGAGGGGATCGCCGCGGCGGCCGAAGACCAAGTCGCCCGCGCGATGGACATTGCCGGCTGGTTCCACAAGGTGTTCGGCAATCGCTACTTCGTCGAGATCCAGGACAACGGTCTGGAGATCCAGCGGCTGGCCAAGGAAGCGGCGGTCGAGGTGGCCGGACGGATGGGCCTGCCGGTGGTCGCCACCAGCGACGCCCACTACGTGAACCGCGAGGACGCCGAAGCCCAGGATGTGCTGCTGTGCATCAACACGGGCAAGTACCGTACCGACACGAACCGCATGCGAATGGAGGGCGACCAGTTCTACCTGCGCAGCCCCGAGGACATGTTCGCCGCGCTGCCGGACCAGGCCGAGGCGCTGGCCCGCGCGCAGGAGATCGCCGATTCGGTTGACATCGACCTGGAGCTGGGCAAGCGGTACTTCCCCACGTTCACGCCGCCCGACAACAAATCGTCGGAAGACTACCTGCGCGAGCTGTGCTTGACCGGGCTGAAGGATCGCTACGCCAACCAGCCGGACCGCTGGAATGGCGACGATTTGTCGCAAGAGGTTTACGACCGGCTCAACCGCGAGCTGGGCGTGATCAACAAGCTGGGCTTCTGCGACTACTTCATCATCGTGTGGGACTTTGTGCGGTTCGCCGTCGAACAGCAAATTCCCTGCACGGCTCGCGGCAGCGGCGTGGGGTCGCTGGTCTGCTACGCGCTGCGGCTCAGCCACGTGTGCCCGCTGCGGTACGACTTGCTGTTCGAGCGGTTCCTGGACGAGAGCCGGCTGGAAGCGCCCGATATCGACATCGATTTCTGCAAGGAGCGCCGCGGCGAAGTCATTCAGTACGTGAAGGACAAATACGGCGAAGCCAACGTGGCCCAGATTGGCACGTTCGGCACGCTGGCGGCCCGGGCGGCGATCCGCGACGTCGGCCGCACGATGAGCATGCCGATCTTCAAGGTCGACGAAATCGTCGCCATGGTGCCCGACCAGTTGGGCATCTCGCTGGAAAAGGCCATCGAGACCAGCGACGAGCTGAAGCAGGCGTACGGCAAAGATCCCGAGGTGCGCGAGCTGCTGGACCTGGCCCGTAAGATCGAAGGCCTGGCCCGCAACGTCGGCACCCACGCGGCGGCGGTGGTCATTGCCGAACGGCCGGTCGACGAGTACGTGCCGCTGCAAACCGTCAAAGGCAAAACGGAAGTCATCACCCAGTGGGCGATGGGCGACGTCGAGGCGGCCGGTCTGCTGAAGATGGACTTTCTGGGCCTGCGCAACCTGACGATCCTCGCCCGCACGGTCGACCTGATCGAGCAATCGCGCGGCGAGCGCGTCGACCCGTACGAGTTTCCGCTGGACGACGCCGAAACGTTCGCCGTGCTGCAGCGGGGCGAGACGAAGGGCATCTTCCAGTTGGAAAGCGGCGGCATCCGCGACCTGCTGCAGCGGATGAAGCCCAACCACTTTCACGACATCATCGCCACCAACGCGCTGTACCGCCCAGGGCCGCTGGAAGGCGGCATGGTCGATCAGTACATCGAGGTCAAGCACGGCCGCAAACCGGCCGAGTACCCGCACCCGGTCATGGAGGACGTGCTGGCCGAGACCCACGGCGTGATGGTGTACCAAGAACAGGTGATGCGGATCCTGAACCGCCTGGGCGGCATCCAGCTCTCCAACGCGTACACCTGCATCAAAGCGATCAGCAAGAAAAAGCTGCCGTTGATCGCCAAGTACCGGCAGGAGTTCATCGACGGCGCCAAGTCGCAGGGCCTGGACGGCAAGAAGGCCGAAGAACTGTTCGGCATGATCGAAAAGTTCGCCGGCTACGGCTTCAACAAGTCGCACTCGACCGCGTACGCATTGATCGCGTACATGACCGCGTACCTCAAGGCGCACTACCCGGTCGAGTTCATGGCCGCACTGCTGTCGTGCGACATCCCGGGCCGCAACTTCAAGAGCAAGGACTCGCTGGTCGAGCACCTGGAAGATTGCCGGCGAATGAACATCGACGTTCTGCCGCCCGACGTGAACGCCAGCGACCCCGACTTCAAGGTCGACGACGGCAAAATTTACTTCGGCCTCAGCGCGATCAAGGCCTGCGGCGGCGGCGCGGCGGCGGCGATTTCCAAAGAGCGCCAGGCCAATGGGCCGTTCGCAGACATGTTCGATTTCTGCGAGCGGGTCGACGCCAGCGCATGCAATCGGGCGGCAATCGAGTCGCTCATCAAAGCGGGCGCCTTCGACAAGCTCGGCGGACACCGGGCCCAGTACATGGCAGGGCTCGATCGAGCGCTGCAGTCGGGCGCGGCCGCGGCCGCCGACCGGCGCTCGGGACAGAAGGGGCTGTTCGACGAAGTCGAGGAGGAAGTCGAGGACGCCGCACTCGACCTGCCCGATGCTCCCGAGTGGGAGGAGAAGGAATCGCTCTCGCTGGAAAAGGAAGTGCTGGGCTTCTACCTCAGCAGCCACCCGCTGGCCGAATATGAGCAAACGCTCAAAACATTCTGCCCCAACACGAGCAAGTCGATCATGCAGTTGGAGCACCGCAGTGAAATCCTGATGGGCGGCATGATCGCGGCGATCAAGTTCTCGCACACCAAGAATCCCCGCACGCCCGGGGCGCCCACCAAGTACGCCATGTGGGATTTGGAAGACCTGGAGGGCATCGCCCGCTGCATCCTGTGGCCCGAGCAGTACGCCCAGTGCGGACAGATGGTCGTGCCCGACGCGATCGTGGCACTCAAAGGCAAAGTCGATCGCCGGCCCGGCGCCGAGGAGGTCAACGTGATCGTGGACGAAGTGATCCCGATTGCCGACCTGGAGGCGCGGTTCTCCAGCGGCATCTGGATCAGCGTGGCCCAGGCCGACGACGGCGAGCAGCGGCTGGAAACACTCAAGGAAATCGTCCGCGGCTATCCCGGCAGTAAAAAACTGCGGCTGCGGCTCGATCTGGCCAGCGGCGGACAGGTGTGGCTCGACAGCGGCCTGGCCGGGATCGAACTGAACACCGAGCTGCGCGAGCGGGTCGACGGCCTGCTGGGCCCCGGGAATTTCCACCTGCAAAGCGTTCGCCCGCAAGTTTCGTCCAACGGCAACGGCAATGGCAACGGCCGCCGGGGCCGGGGCCGCGACTGACAACCCGCGCTCGCAAAGTTGCCGATCTCAATTACGATAGGCGGTTCCGATCGAGCGACCGCGGAATCTAATTCCGCAGCCGACGGCCCGCCCCTCCACTCCGCCCCCACCTCTCACACACCCTTTATGTCTCAAATCAAACGCATCGTTGTCACCGGCGGGGCCGGTTTCCTGGGCTCTCACTTGTGCGAGCGACTGGTCGCCGACGGGCACGACGTGATTTGCGTCGACAACTTCTTCACCAGCCAGAAATCGAACGTCTCGCACCTGCTGGACAAGCCGAATTTCGAGCTGCTGCGGCACGACATCACGCACCCGCTGTTTCTGGAGGTCGACGAGATCTACAACATGGCGTGCCCCGCGGCGCCCGGGCACTACCAATTCAATCCCATCAAGACGATGAAGACCTCCGTGATGGGCGCCATCAACATGCTGGGGCTCGCCAAGCGCTGCCGGGCCAAGGTGCTGCAGGCGTCGACCAGCGAGGTGTACGGCGACCCCGAAGAGCACCCGCAGAAGGAAACGTACCGCGGCTGCGTCAACCCGGTCGGCCTGCGGGCGTGCTACGACGAAGGCAAGCGTGCGGCCGAGACGCTGTTCGTCGACTACCACCGGCTGAACAAGGTCAACGTGCGGATCGTGCGGATCTTCAACACGTACGGCCCGCGGATGCATCCGTACGACGGCCGGGTCGTGTCGAACTTCATCCGCCAAGCGCTCGCCGGGGAGGACATCACGATCTTTGGCGACGGTTCGCAGACCCGCAGCTTCTGCTACCGCGACGATCTGTGCGAAGCGATCATCCGCATGATGAACGGCTCGGACGATTTCATCGGCCCGGTGAACATCGGCAACCAGGGCGAGTTCACCATCCGCGAACTGGCCGAGTTGGTGATCGAACTGACCGATTCCAAGTCGAAGCTGGTCACCCGCCCGCTGCCGGCCGACGATCCAACGCGGCGGCAGCCGGACATCACGCTGGCCAAAAAGCATCTCGACGGCTGGGAGCCGCAAACGCCGCTCCGCGAGGGGCTGGAGCGAACGATCGGGTGGTTCAAGACGATCAACCTGGGCGACTACCGGGCGCCGACGCCGAACTACTGAGCCAAGCGACGGCCAAACACCCGCGTCGCTCAGCTCTCGGCCAGTTCCGGCGCTCGTTGATACGACCGCGTCACGCGCCGCCACAGAGCGCGGGCGGCATTGTACGCGATGATCCCGAGCACGAGCCCCAGCACGTCGGCCACCCAGTCGTGGACGTCGCAATCGCGCCCCACGGGAACCTGCAGGTACTCGTCAACGACGCCGTACAGCGTGCCGGCCAGCCACACGGCGAAGAAATGCTTCGGCTCCAGTCGGCCGATCGTCAACTCCCACCCGGTCAGCACGATCACCGTCAGCAGGAAGTAAGCGCCCAGGTGCATGACCTTGTCGCTCAGGGCGAAGTCGCCGGTCGACACCTGCGGCCAATGGGTCGCGGTGGCGAGCACCAAGAAGTACACGACCGCCAGCGTACGAGCGCGGGCAGCCAGGCGGCGCAAGCGGTGGGCGGCGTCGGAACCGTCGGACATGGCGCGAGGGGAATGCGAATCAGCGCGGGGCAGGGGACCAGCAGGCACGAACGGATCGTTCACGGCAAGCCCTCCAGTTTACCGTACGGCGACGGCGGGCGACATGAAGATTTTGCCGCCGCCCAAAGCCCAGGCCGAACCGATTTAGCCCCGCCGCTTGCGGCGGGCCCCCGCGCAACAATGCGACCGAAGCACCATACGTACCGCCAGCGGATCCGGTTCGGCCGGCAGCATGCCAGCATCGACAGCCTGCGATCTGCAATCCACAATAAGTGCCACGGCTCTGCGAGCCGTGCGAAGTGACGAGCATCTCTCCCCTGCACACGGCTCGCAGAACCGTGGCACGCGAATCGTTCAGAATTTGACTTCCGTGACCGACGATCACTATATGCAATTGGCCCTGGCCGAGGCCCGCGCGGCGGCCGCCGAGGACGAGACGCCCGTGGGCGCGGTGATCGTGCACGACGACACGATAATCGCGGCGGCGCACAACCAGCGCGAGCAACTCCACGACCCCACCGCGCACGCCGAGATGATCGCCATCACCCAAGCGGCCGAGGCGCTCGCCAGCTGGCGGCTGACCGGTTGTACGCTGTACGTGACGCTGGAGCCGTGCCCCATGTGCGCCGGGGCAATCGTGCAGGCGCGCGTTCCCCGGGTCGTGTACGGCGCCGCCGACCCCAAGGCGGGGGCCGCGGGCAGCCTCTTTTCGCTGCTGGACGACGCGCGACTGAACCATCGCTGCGACGTGACCCCCGGCGTGCTCGCCGAACCGTGCGGCGACATCCTACGCGAGTTCTTTCGCGCCAAACGGTCGTAGCGGCGGACCGGCGGCGCCGCGACGCGGCACGGAATTGCGACCGCCTCCCCGCGGCGATAGAATCGGCAGCGTCAGGCGCTCGCGCCTTTCCAGCAGATCGGCGACGACGTCAGGCGGCTTGTCTTGCGCTGGTTCTTTTCTGCGACGTCGCCGTCCCGCGGCGTCCATCACTCAGATCGTGTGCCGCGGGGCACGACGGAGGAAGCTGGAAATGAGCACTGACGACTTCTCCAAGCAACAGTATGTGGCGCTCCGCGCCGAGATTAGCGAGTCCAAGTCCCGCGTGTTTTGGCTGCTGCTGATCGGCATCGCTCTGGTGTTTGCGGCTGGCTATGTCGCGGCCGAGCACCCCACCGCGTTCGCCAACGCGGCCATTCCTTTTTTGCTGCTCGCCGTGATGCTGTCCTTCATTGCCGAGGAGAGCAATATCAGTCGCGCCGGGCGATATTTGCGGGAAGTCGTGGAACCCAACATCAAGGAAATGACGTGTTGGGAGCGGTGGCTGGAGACGCAAACGCAGTTTCGGATGGTCGACCGCTCGTTTGTGGTCGGTTTCAGCGTGCTGCTGTTGAGCTTTTTCGTGATCACGGCGTCGCTGTCGGTGCGACAAATGGACGACACGGGACAGCGACTCGAACTGATCGTGGCCGCCGCCACCGCCTACGTGCTGGGCGGCGTCTGCATTGTGTACGTGCTCGTGCGACACTGGACCGCGTCGGTCAAACCGTCTGACGAGCCGCGCACCAGCGAAGCGGACGATGCGGCGGGCGACCCGACCTGATGCCGGCGGGCCGGTTGCCGGCAGCGCGGCGCGATTCGGCGATGAGTCGCGCGAGCCGACGCCACGATTTTGCTTGCTCAATCGGGCAGATGAATCTCCGCGTGGGACACCACGTCCTCCTCCGGCCCCTTCGCCTGCACGGCCAGCGCCGACATCTGCAGCCACGGGTAGCGAGCGCTGACGAGTGCGCCCACCAGCATCAGCGCGAACAGCGGCAGATCATCTCGCACCAGTACTTCGCCCGTTCGCTACGGGCAAGCGTCACGGCGGACCGCGGCCTGACTTACGTCGAACGGCGTCAAATCGCCAAGATCCCTGTGCAAGACGATGAAACCGGACTGTTTGACCCGCGCGGCGTCGTGGTTCGCCGCAATGTGAGCTTGGTCACGTCCGCGGGCGTTGGGGCCGTGAGCGCCTCTCGTCGTCTGCGGTTTCCCAACGAGGGAACTCCGCGCCACGCAAACAGGAAACGAGTGCATGCACGCCCGCAAACAAATCAGTCGAAGACTCCGGCAAAATCGCCGCCCGCCGTCCGCCCGCTCAGCAGCGGCTTTCACGCTGGTTGAACTGCTGGTGGTGATCGCGATCATCGGCGTGCTGATTGGCCTGTTGCTGCCCGCGATTCAGTCGGCGCGCGAGGCCGCGCGACGCACGCAGTGCCAAAGTCGGTTACGTCAGTTAGCCCTTGCCGTGCAGAATTACCACGATGTCCGCGGCCACTTTCCGGCGGCGCGGACCGGCGTCCGCAGTCACCCCAGCGGCACCGATCAGTACGCCGTTTCGTGGGCGTTTCTGATTCTGCCCTACATCGAACAACAGACGATCGCGGACGCTTTCGTGCCAGGCGAGCGTGTCGACGCGGACGTGAATGCCGTGGCGATGCGCACGCGGGTCGATCTGTTCTATTGCCCGTCGCGACGCGAGCCGGCGGCCGACCGCGACTTCGACAACGACGACGCCCCCACGCTCGTTCCCGACGCCGCCGCGGGCGGCGACTACGCGGCCAACAGCGGCACCAGCACGCGCCACGGCATGCCGGGACGCGATGACTTCGACGAAACCGAGTTCGGCCCGATATACACGCGTTCGGAGATCAGCGCGCGGCAGGTCACCGACGGGCTGTCGCAAACCTACGCGCTGGGAGAGAAGTACCTGCCCCCCGAGCCAAGCGATGGCGACCCGGGCCGCTGGGACTTGCGTCGGGGCGATACTGCCATTTTCTCCGGCGACTCGCGACACACCGTCGTGCGACGCAGTTCGGCAGGGTTTCCTGACGGAAGCAACGACGACTACCCCGGCCAGTTCGGCAGCGAGCACCCCGGCGTCAGCCAGTTCGCGTTTCTCGACGGCAGCGTGCACACTGTTTCGCACGACACGGAAATCGAGACGCTGACGATGCTGGCGGCAATTGGCGACGGCGGCACGCTGCCCGACGGAGTGTTCGAAGACTGACGCGACCGCGCCGGCTAGTCCGGCACGGCAATCTCGGGATGTGCGCGTAGATCCTCCTCCGGCCCCTTCGCCCGCACGGCCAGCGCCAGCAGCAGCAGCCACAGATAGTGGACGCCGACGAATCCGCCCACCAGCCAACCGGGCAGCGGGCCGACCTCCATCGCCTTCAACCACGCCTCAGCCGGTGACATGTCGGCGCGAGGAGCGGGGTTCAGCTTGATCAGCCAGCAACCCAGCATCAGCGCAAACAGCGGCAGATAATTTCGCACCAGCCGCGCCCGTACTGCCTGCGACCAACTGATGTTGTACTCCGGCCGATCAAGCGACTCGGCCGCCTGGGTCCCCCAGCCGCTCATCGAAGCCGTGGGATCGCCGCGCAAGATCGGGCCGATGAAGCTCTTCTCCAGCACGCGAGTCCGCTCCCGCCACACGTCGAATATTCGATACCGGCGGGCCTCGATCAGCAAAAACGTGAGCACCATCAGCATTCCGACGATCAACGACGCGTGCGAGCTTTGCCGCTCGCCAAAGCTGAACGTGACCACCGCCGTGGTCGCCAGGATCGACCAGTTGGTCGTGGTGTCCAGCCGCATCCGCCACTGGGTGGCCCGGTACATTTCCGCTCGGTAGAAATGGACCAACGCGGTGATGTACTCGGCCCGCGTCAACTCGCTGCAATCGGCGTGCAGGGCAGGAAGGCCAAACTGGCAGGCGGAGGATTCGGGGACTTCGGACATGACGTCGGCGAAAAACGGGGAAACGGAGCGTGCGGACTGAAAGCGGCCTCAGTATACCGCAAGCGGCCCGCGGGCCCATTCGACACGCCTCGCTCACAGGCGAACGTGACTGCGTGCCCCGGCTGGCTTGTCCAGCAGTGCAGAGCGAGTCGACGGCGCCCACTTTCGGACGGGCTGCCAGCGGCACGCTCGGACATCGCAGTTCTCCCGCGTCAGCTCAGCTTCTGCGCCTCGCTTTCGCGAACTAAACTGGTGATATGCCCGCACCACGTCCCACCGTGCTGATCACCGGCGGCGCGGGGTTCATCGGCAGCAATCTGGTTCGCCAGTGGCTGGCTGAAGAATCCGACGCCGTCGTCACGCTCGACGCCCTGACCTACGCCGGGCTGCGCGAGTCGCTCGGCGATGCGCTGGCGCACCCGCGTCACGAGTTGGTCGTGGGCGACATTGGCGATGCGCCGCTGGTCCGCGAGCTGCTCGCAGAGCACAGGCCGCGCGCCGTGCTGCACCTGGCGGCCGAGTCGCATGTGGACCGCTCGATCGTCGAGCCGCTGGGGTTCGTGCAGACCAATGTCGTCGGCACGGCCGCGTTGCTGGAGGAAACAACCCGCTGGTGGCGCGAGCTGCCGGCCGAGTCGCGCGACGCGTTCCGCTTCGTGCACGTGTCGACCGACGAAGTGTTCGGCTCGGCGGAGGCGGGGCGGACGTTCACGGTCGCGAGCCCGCTGGCGCCCAACTCGCCCTACGCCGCGTCGAAGGCGGCCGGCGAGCAACTGGCTCGCGCGTTCGCTCACACGTACGGACTGCCGGTGGTGACGCTCAACCCGGGCAATCACTACGGCCCGCGGCAGTTGCCCGAGAAGCTGATCCCGAAGATGATCCTGCGCGCCGACGCCGGCGAACCGCTTCCGCTGTACGGCGACGGCCAGCATCAGCGCGATTGGATTCACGTGGACGACGGCTGCCGCGCGATCCGCGCCGCGGCGGCCTGCGGGACGCCCGGCGAGCGGTACCTGATCGGCAGCGACAACTGCTACCCCAACCGCGCGATCGTCGAGCAACTCTGCGACGAAATCGATCGGCAGCGGGACGACGGACGCCGGCGACGCGAATTGATCGCCGCCGCTGCCGACCGCCCGGGCCACGATCGGCGGTATGCACTCGACTCGGCGCCCGCGCAACGGCAGCTTAACTGGCGGCCGCAGATCGAACTCGCGGCTGGACTGCGCGACACGGTCGCGTGGTATCTGGCGAATGGCCCCTGGATCGCCGCCGCCACGCAGTCGCTGGCTGCGCGCGACGCGGCGGGCGCCGCCGCCCGCCCGCTGTAACCCGCCGTCCGCGTCGCCGCGGGTGCGGCAGGCCACGATCAGATTTGGGCAACCCGCTAACTCGGGGGATGATTCAATCTGCCCGGCGATTTCGGACTCGGCGTGCTCGCACGGGAGTATTAGAATTGGGGAGCGATCACGGTCTCCGCCGCGGGTGACACTCGTCCCAGGTCGCCATCCCGTCTGCAGGCGCCGTTGGCAGCAACGACTGCCGACAGCACAAACGTCCCGCCATGAACACGACCGGCCAACCGCCGCAGCCGGCTGTCGCCACGCCCGCTCCAACACGCGAACGCAGCGTGTCGCGTCGCGTCAGCCTGGTTCAGACCGAAGCCGCGCGGGGCGTGTCGTGGTGTTGCCGCAGTCGCCCGCTGCGATGGCTGCTGGTCGTCTGCGTGGCGTGCGCCGCGTCGTCTCGCGGGGCGTGCGCCGGTGAGCCGTTCCAGCCGGTCGTCGTCGACCCGCTGACCGAACCCTGGCGGTGGCGCACCTTCACCGAGTTGACCGGCCTGGACCTTCGCTGTCTGGCCGAGGCCCCCGACGGCACGATCTGGTTCGGGACGGCGCTGGGACCGTGGAGCTACGACGGCTTCGTCTGGACCAATCACACGGAGCAGTTGGGCCAGCCAATTCACTCGATCTGCCGGGGACCCGACGGGGCGATGCTCTGCGGGCTGTACTCGGCAATCGCGCGCTACCACGATGGCCGTTGGTCGACGCTGTTTGAGATCGACGCCGCGCCGACGCCGTTTGAGATTCGCAAGATCGCGGCCGGTCGCGGCGGCGCCGTGTGGGCGGCCACGTCGTGGGGCTTGATCGAGCTACGCGAGTCGCAACAGATTCTGCACACAAGCCCTGCCATCGCTGCGGCGCTGGGCGCCACGCGCGATCGCTTCACCCGCGTGGCGATCATGCCCGAAAGCGTGCTCAATGCGCCCCGGCCCGATGACCTGCCGACAGATCGGCATGACTTGGCGGCCGTCAGCCAGGACGCTGCCGGGCGCGTGTGGTTGGTCACCGCCGAGGGGGAAGTGCTGCAGCGGGTCGCTTCGACCGCAACCGACGACGAGGCGACGGGGGCAGGGGAGGATTCCGCCACGTGGTCGGTCTTCAACGAGGCCGACGGAATGCTCACCGGCCACGCTCCGTCGCTTCTGGTCACCGACAACGGCGACGTGTGGGTAGGCTATGGCCTCGACGGCAATCACGTCAGCATTCGCCAGGACGACCAGTGGCGGACGATCGCCCTGGAGGACGCCGGCCTGCCGCCGCAGGGGTGCAACGCCCTGCTGCAGACCCAAGACGGCGCCATCTGGCTGTCGAGCCGCTACGTCGTCAGCCGACTTCGCGACGGGAAGTGGACGGCATATACCAAGCCGGACTTCGCCATTCCCAGCGCACGGAACGTCCTGCTCCAGATGTCCGACGGCGCGCTGTGGCTAGGCGGGGCGGACTCGGAACTGGTGCGCATCGACTACCAGACGCCCCGTTGGCTCACGCTGGACGACCTGAATTTCCAGTGGGAGAGCGCCGACGGCCAGCAGTGGTTCCTGCATCGCGACGGGCGCGTGGTCGTCAACCGGGACGGCGCCTGGACAAGCTACGGCCCCGAGGACGGCTTGATGGACGCCCCCGTGGCGTTGGCGGGAACCACAGCGGGCGAGGTCTGGGTCATGGGCAGCCACCAGCATGTGGCCGCGACTGCGCGATTCGACGGCCAGCGCTGGAACCGCGTCGTGCACCCAAACTTTTCCTGGGGATTCGACCGCCGCGGATTCCTGGAGGCGTCGGACGGCTCGCTGTGGTTTGCCGCCCACGTCGACTCCAACAGGGACCCCGAGCGGCTGGTCGGGCTGCTGCAGTACCGCGACGGACAGTGGATTCATCACCACCAACCGGGGCCCATGCAGCGCGACTCCGACATCTTGATGCCGGCGTCCGCCGAGGCGCGAAAGCTCTACCTCCTGGGCGAGTCACGCGACAAACGCATCTGGGCCGCCCGGAATGCGACAATCACGTGGGACCGCCTGCAGTGGCAGCCGTTCCGCTCCGACGACGTCGAGTTGGGGATCATCCAGTCGATGCTCACCACGCGCGACGGCGACCTGTGGTTCGGCTCCCGGCAGTTCGGCGCCTACCGCTTCGACGGCAAGACTTGGACGCACTTCCAGGGCAAGAACAGTCTCGACGCCCACTACGTCTACAGCCTCACCGAGGCGTCCGACGGCACAATTTGGGCTGCCACGGACCGAGGTTTCCACCGGTTCGACGGCCACGGTTGGACGAGCGTCGACCTGCCGAAACAACTGCAGTTGTCGATCGAGGTCGGCGACCTGCGGGCATCGCCCTCCGGCGCGCTGTGGATCAATCACCGTCCGCGCGAGTGGAATCTTCGCCAGTGGCCGCGATTGAACTCGTTCCAGTGGGAGACCGACGCCTTCACCGCCACGCGATTCCGGGGCGATCATCGACCGCCGCGGACCGCGATCCTGTCCGGTCCCGACGAGATCCACTCGCCGGACAACCTGTCGATCCTGTGGGGCGGGGTCGCACAGTTCCGCGAGCCTGACGAAGCTCGGTTGCAATTCTCCTACCGCATCGACGCGCGGCCGTGGTCCCCGTTCACAACCCGCACCGGACGCGCGTTCACCGACTTGCCCGCAGGCCGGCACCGGCTTGAAGTACGGGCTCGCGACAACGATTTCAACGTCGACGCCACGCCCGCCGCGTTGGATTTCCGGGTCATTCCGCCCGTCTGGCGGCAACCGTGGTTTCTGGGGGTGTTCATTGCACTGAGCGCGCTCGTCGCCGCCCAAAGCTACCGCATATTCCAGGAGCGCAGCAGGCTGCGGCGCGCGAACGCCGCCTTGGCCAAGGAGATCGACGAGCGCAAGCAGGCCGAGTCGGAGCTCCGCTCCAGCGAGACGCGCTTGCGGGCGCTTGTGGAAGTGATCCCCGACATGATCTTCCGGCTGGACGCCGACGGTCGGTTCGTCTTTGCTCATGCGGTGCGCAAGGAAGAACTGCTGGCTCCGGTGGACGACCTCCTGGGACGACACTACCGGGAGTTCCTTCCACCGCAGGTTGTTGAGCAATTCGAGCGGGCCCAGGCCCAGGCCCGGGAGACGTGGCACGCCGAGTCGTTCGAGTACGAACTGGACGTTCCCGGCCAAAAGCGCTGGCAGTACGACGCCCGCATTGTCGCCATCGAGGGGGACGGCAGCGTGGTGGTGGTGCGCAACATCAGCAAGCGAGTCGCCGCCGAGGAAGCCCTCCGTCAAAGCGAACGCAAGCTGGCCGCCATCGCCGCCACAGTGCCGCAGGCGCTGTACGTATTCGATCTCGTCGAGCAACGCGGCGTCTTCGCCAACCGCGACGTCTGGCAAGACCTCGGCTGGAACAGCGAGGCCGTGGCAGCCATGCAGCCCAACCCGCTGGCGGTGTTGCTCCACCCCGACGACTTGCAGCGGATGCGCGAGCTGCTGGGACATTGGGCGAGGGCACGCGACGGCGAGGTCTTCGAAACGGAATTCCGCCTGAAAGACGCCGCCGGACGGTGGCGCTGGTTCCGCAGTCGCGACACGGTGCATCGCCGCGACCAGCATGGCAACGTCCGCGAGATCATCGGCGCCGCCAACGACGTCACGCAGTGGAAACGGGCCGAGCAGTTGCTGCGCTCCCACAACCGCGTGCTCGAACAACTGGCGTCGGCCCGGCCGCTGGCGACGGTGCTCGAGACGCTCGTCGACGCCATCGAACAGGTCAGCGACGGCATGCGCGGCTCCGTATTGCTGCTGGACGGCAATCGTCTACGCCACGGCGCCGCTCCCCATCTGCCGGAGGAGTACATCCGACTGATCGACGGCGTCGAAATCGGCCCCGCCGTCGGCTCGTGCGGAACCGCCGCCTATAAGCGGCAGCGCGTCGTCGTCGAAAACACTCTCGAAGACCCGCGCTGGGAGATCTGCCGGGTTGCCGCGACGCAGTTCGGCTTAATGGCATGTTGGTCGCAACCGATCATGGATGAGCACGGCGACGTTCTGGGCACGTTTGCCCTGTACTATGACGAACCCCGCTCGCCGACCGAAGAAGAGCTGGCGCTGATCGACCAGTTTGCCGATCTGGCTAAGAACGTGTTTTGAAAATCAGCTTGACGCCCTGGCGAGTCGTCGTGACATGAGGTTGATCATGGCGACGTACGTGATGGCTTCGCTTGAGAGAAAG
>PABB01000020.1 GCA_002702655.1 Planctomycetaceae bacterium | reverse complement strand
TTTTTCGGAAAACCTCAACCAACCACGACACCACACAAGTGTTGTAACGGTTATTAACGGTTACGCTTGTTACCCACTGGTGGTTCGCCGACGCGCGGATTCGCGAGCACCGGCTGTGAACACACACACGCGAGCGCATCAATCGCTCTCTTGCACATTGGCTTCCGGCGCATGTGCTCGCCGATGTGCTCCGCGACGAGCGAGTTCCCCACCGCCCGGACCTTCACATAACCCGGGACGCGCGACTGGTATTGCGGCTCGTTTATCAGGTGTGCGCGGACGAGCGCGATTGCGAGACCACTATCCATGTGCGCGCGCCACACTCAGTCCTTGGAAATTTCAAAGTGGCCGCAAAGTTTCTCCGCTAGCTTGCCGACCATTTCGTCGCGCTGCGTGTTCTGGACTTTCATCGCCAGCTGCAGCGACATTATCGCACTCTTCAGCTGCTCCTGGCCCTTGAGCGCGAACTGCACCTGCGCCTTGGCTGTTTCAGCGCTGTCGTGGGCGTCGACGGCTAGTTTCTGTGCTTTGTACATCGGCCGCTCGAGAAGGTGGAGGGTCTGGTACTGTTGAAACATGTGCTCAACCGACCCCTTCAGGTCCGCCACTGCTTCGCCGAAGACCTCGACAGCCTTGAGCGCATATGCCATCTGTTCGACGAGCTGCTTAATAGTGGAATGGTCGTCCAAAACGAGTTCCACGAAGTCTTTCACGTCCTCCCGCGTTGCCAACAGCGCGTCGGGCGCGGGCTCGGTGGTCATTGTCTCGGCGTCGGCCGACATCGCTGGTGGTCGGGAAACGGGGACCTTTCCGAGAAGTGAAATGAAGACATTTCTGGGAAGTAATCAACGATTCCCCGCCAGCCACGCGCCATGGCGGAGGACGAAAGACTCAGGGAGCTCGACATCCTCCTGCCCAGTGCGTGCCACTACCTCGCGAAACACTGCCCGAAAACGTTCCCAAAGCTGCAGGACTGCTTCGGAGACACCCTGCAGGGACTGCCCAGATACATCCGCCACCGCGTCTGCTTCGGCACTGTCGACCCCAACAATGCCGTCACATTCGACTACGACGTTGGTGATGTAAACGTGAAGCTTTACCACCTGAAGCGCGATGACGTAAGGGACATCCTCAAGCACTTCACCGTACTGTACGAGCCCAAGCTCGTCTACAAGGACCGCAGGGACCCGGTGGACTACAACATCATCACGGAATTCCTGCAGGAGGAGCGTGTCTGCCCCGGGAAGAAAGCAAACATCAAGCTTGAGATGAGCGACTTCGCGCTTGATTTCAACAAGTATTACCGCGGCTACACGTACTGCCACCTCGACGCCCGGCCCGAGTTCGTCGACCTGGGCCATGTTGGGCAGCGCGTGATGAAAGGCTTTGGTGGGCGCGCGTTCGAGGTGGTGGACCCGCGCAAGACGGACCAGATGCCGGCGAGTGGCGACTTTTCGATGCCGCGCGACGGCACTTACATGACCGCGGACCAGGTCGTCCAGAAGGTTCTGGAGGACGACTGGTCTTGCAAGCAACTCAAGCGCCTCTTGCAGGAGCCGTTTGTGCCCGACGACTTGCAGAATCTCGCTACTTACGCCGATGTGCAGCGTCTACAGGCCTACTTTGATGCGGGGGCGGCGAAGAATTCTGGGAAGATCTCACTGCTCGACGCGGAGAGGATGGCTTACAGAGATGCCTCGAGTAGGCTGCAGAGATTGTTTAGCGTCGGGCCCAAGGGTGTCGCGATCTACCAACCACTCGAAGCGGTCGTTGACTGGAACGACAAGAGGGAAGTGGACGCCACGACGCTTAACCTCTTCAACAAGGAGATGGAAAGGCAGGGCGATTTGTCCGAGCTCTGCGACGCGCACCGCGTTTATCTGAAGCTCGGGCGGGGATATCTCTGCGCCCACCAAGGCTGCTTCTACAAGGTGAAGCTTTTACCCAGGATGACTCAAACCGAGGCGGGGTCGTTGAAGGAGAGGCTTTACTATGTCGCCGGCTATCAGAAGATGAAGATCAAACAAACAGAATGGGAGCAGAACAAGATTCAACTCTTTGTCCAAGAATGCATCGCGCGGGACAAGAAGCAGCACGTGGGCCCGGTTGGTAACATCAATCCTGCTCTTGCAAAGAGCCGCGCGTCGGAGGTCAAGATTGTCGAGTGGGACGACGACGACGACACGGGTATGTGAGTTGCCCTCCCCCCCACCCTCCACACACCATGCGAAGGCACGCTCCGACACCTTTGCGGCGTGCGCAGGTACCCTTGTTATTAAACAGCCGCTGTGCATGAAAGCCGAGGCGGACGACCCTGTGAGAATGACCACGGCGCAGTTGAAATACGGGGACCACGTGAAGATGCGCAAGTACGACGTCGCGCAAATTTGGCTCAAGTACGCCAAGGTGAATGAACCGGAGATAGCGCACGAGAGGAAGATCTTTGCCACGCCGAGGGGGTCGAGCGAGGACGAACTGCAGCAGCTCTACGACCCGGATTACGAAACCGATGGCGCGTTGTACGAATTTGGGATTGATGGCTTTGGCAGTTTCAATGCTGACAACGAGGAAGAGTTCGAAGACCTCATCGGGTTTGGCGAGTGCCGTGGTAAGAAGCGCAAGCACTACATGACCCTCTATCCGTCGCCAGCCACGCCCCCGGGGAGCGTGTGGCGACGGCACATCGGGAAGCAACGCGTATACAACTTCGTTCACGCAGACTCGCACATGTTCAACAAGGCTTTCTACAGACAAGCGGCCGATGGGACTATCGACGACGGGCTTTACTGGGCGATGGGTGCGGTAAACGAATATCAAGTTCGCGATGTGCAGCCGGTGAATTCGAACCTGCTTTAGTGGCGCCAGTTCCACAACTGGCTGGAGCGGTCGTGGTATCGCGCATCTATGCCCATCTGGTTTGCAAATGCAAGTTTTTCGGCGACGTCGCGCGGGGTTTCGGGAAACAGACCGTTGAGCACCGCGTGTTCAACCACGGGTAGTGCCCGGTGCTTGCGCTCGTGTGTCTGTAGGGTGCCCCGCCACGACATGGGTGCGGCGTTTCGCACGTGCATCTGGCGATCTGGTGCGGCGGGAATGTGGAACTGGGCTGGTCGGTGGGGGGTCTGTCTGTCGAGAAGCGCCTTCATTTCTGCAACACGGTCTGCAGAGATTTGTTTGCCCCTTTTCCGCATCTCTTCGTGCTGCTCACCACTCCCAGTCACCCAGCGCTCGCGCGCCATCGGGTCCGGAAACTTTGTCAGCAGGTCGTGGTCGACGCTCATTTTTGGAATGATATTAGAAATAGATTTTCCAAACGGGTGCTAAAAGGAGATGGACAATCTTCGTGTTGTGGTGAGTTTGGCAGTCATTTACGCGGCATTTAAAGTTGGGCAAGCCGCGACGACGCTAGAGAAGCTCGAGACTGGACTGGTTGCGGAAGGTGATAGCGTTGGTGCGTGGGTGGCGGAGGCGGGGCGCCACATGGCGACACACGGCTCCGACTCGCACGTCGACGCGCAGTTGGGAAACCGCGTCTCTGAAATCGTACACAGTCTGCCAGAGTGGTTGGGGGGCTAAGTGCGGTGTCTTTTGTGTTATGATGACAATAATCTGAAACGACGTTAAGGTATATGAGTACTTATATTCAAGACACGTACTATAAGGACACATGGATCGACAAACTGCCACTCGAGTTACAAGACAAGATAGGTGTGCCCGTAGTAGTTGGGCGGCTACTAACTTTACCCCTAGAGCTGTTGGAGGACGTTTTGAGGCTAGCGTCGCGCACTAGCGCGGCTGCCAGGATTAACCGCAGCGTGAGGGGCTACCTAGAAAGAAAGCGCGCAGTTAATTGGTCAAATGTGCAGGGTTGGAGGCCACTGTTTAATATGCGCCAAGCCGCGCAATTAGCCGCTATGGAGGAGTACATTGTAAATCATAATCAAACCTGGCTCTCCGCGATCATGCGTCGCACGTTATAAGAGCGAGGATCTCGCCGTTGACACGCGGCCAGTTACTGTTGCGGTATCAACAGCAAGTGAGTGGTTAAGTTCTAAATTTAAGATAAATGAACCCCCGCCTGTTTCGTATTTGGCAACTACTTTGGCGCCCCTACCCCACCCCACCGAGGTGGTTTCCTGTCGACCTTTTCGTTCAGCGATCCGCGCGATACTTGCGGACTTTTCTAATTGTAGTGTTACGGCGGCGGCGCGTACGTGGTAGATTAAGTTCTAAACTATTAAGATAAATGGACCCGGCTGACCTTCAGCTGGACCCGGACGCGGCGTCTCTCTATCTCCGATATTTGCGCGTTGCGCGTTACGTTCGGCGCTTCAACCGATATTTGAAGGATGTACTAAATATAATTAGGCGGCGTGCGCATCTCTTGCGGACCACAACGAAACGCATACGGGATACATTCCCTGCTCCGTGGGATGATTTAGATGATACAAGGCGACGAAAAGTCTGGTAAGACTTTTCTAATTTTAGTTCGTTATGGGCCGGACCAGTGGGTACCGCCCAAAGTTGGCCGTAAAAGAGGAGGTTGACGCACTGCGGGCACAACTTGCGGAGTGCAACACCTCTCAGTGGCAGCGCGCGTGTGCGCTCATGGAGAACATTACAACGCTCATGGGCCACAGGGGTGGTCCGATGGGTGCCAAAATCAACCCACGCGCGTGTCGCGTATGCGGGTACTTTGGGCATACAAAGCAGTTTTGTCCAGTTGCGAAAAGGCAGGAGGATGCATACTTTGATGAAATTTTGAACGAGGAGGCCCTGTATCGCAAACGCGTGTTGGAAAAGGCGCTTAATGTGGTTCGCGAACCATACGACGTCACAAAAAGCGCACAGGCCAAGACGTTTGACGAACTCGGTCTCCCCTACACGACCGACCCGGATCTCGGTGCGCTCATAAGCTTTGAAAAGGCAGCACACCGCGGCGCGTGGACTTATGATTCAGAAGGCTGTCTTGTGCGCAACACAAACTAAGTGCCATATCTGTACAGTCCGTGTTCGCTCGTGAATCGATCGAGCATAACTGTGTTGCGGAGTCTAAACATGTATGGCATGTCCCGATCACGCGGATAGGGTTGGCGAACATACCATGACCATTTTAGGCGCGGTGTGGATACGCCGAGCACGTATCTCATGACCTCGTCGAAGATCTCGGCGGGCAGTGAAGCTAGCCCTCTTAGATAGGCTGGTGACAACCCCCCGCGCGCGCGCTTACGTGGCACTGCCATATTTGTCGACCTGCAATCAGAAATCCTCACGTGCGGGCCTTCCAGTGTGCGTCTGTCTTGTGCGCAACACACTAGTCGGTGGGGGCGTGGAGCGTGAAGGTGGTGACAACGCTGCCGAGGACGAACGCGAGGCATATGCCAATGACAATCGTTGGTAGTGCATCCGTAAGCGTGTCGCTCTTCCCCACGTCACAAAACGCGGGCTGGCGCTCGATCGGAATCGGCTGCAAGCCCGGTGGCTCCCGTGGTGGTTTGTCTTCCTGCACGACGGGTTCGACGCTGCTCGACACCGTCGGCGTAAAGTCCTTTTCCTCCTCCATGTAGTGGTGCACCATATGCTTCTCGCTTAGAAAAATCACGTTTCCATTTTCACTGGTGATGCTGTTGACGCTGTCGCTTTCTGCCCATATTGCCGCCTTATGAGATCCCAGTTGCTCTCTGCTTCGACGCTGTTCCTGTTGTTACCGAGGTGGATGAAGGCTTTTGTTAGGGTGTACTTAGAGGCAAGTGCTGGGAAGTGGAGGAATTCGCGGCGTAGGATTCTGTTGAACGTGCGCACGAAGATCTGGTTAATCTTAGGGATGTCGATTTGTATCTGTGAGTAGTGGATGAAGCGCAGGTCGACGTGCGCGTGTAGGCGGTTCTGTTGCTCGCCTATCTCCACGCTCTGTGCCCAGTCCACGTCCTGCACGACGTCGTGAAACTTGTCGCCGCGGTAGGAGCTCGCGTGCGTCGCGTCGAAGCCGCGCGCTGCCTTCCCACCGAAGCGCACAAACTGCGCAATTCCATTCGGGTTCGGGTCGTCTGGGAAGCCGGGGTCTTTCATGATTTGCAGCGTCTCGGCGAGAATCTCCATCATTTTTTGCCGCTCGAGAAAGCTAACGCTCTTGAGTGTATTGAAGAGGATGTGGAAATTGCTCTCGACGCGGCGGCGCGGCAAGTTTGGGTTGCGTGGGTCGTAGTAGTCGCTGTCTCCCAGGCGGGTAGCGGGCGCCCGCTGGATGACGAACCCCGGATAACGCCAAGCGCCGTTGTCGCCGCGGCCCGCGCCACGATCGCGTGCCAGGACGGACTGAAAGCGTACGGAGGGCCCGGCGCTCATACTTCTCGCCCAGTATTCAGAATAATTCTAAACACACGTTGTCCAACATGACGAACAAAAACACACTGGCCCAACGCACCTACTACTATCGCCACCGACCCCGTGTGATGGCGAGCAAGGTCCTGCGTGCGATGCGCATGCGTGGGTCGGTCCCATCCCACCGCACTGTCATTAAATACGACATCCCGCTTACAAGTCTTTTGGAGGCGTTCGGGGATTGGGCCACGACCGACGTGCAGGACATGAACGTTGTGTTGCAACAGAGGGAGTTGATGCAGGATCTGCGCCACCGGCTTGAAAGGCCAGACGAGCCACGGAGCGTTGCACGCCCACCGACGCGTGATTTGGTTCAGCGCCTGATACTTGACCTACTCGACGAACACCCACAGATTTTGTAACAACCTTTTCTAACTTTCACGTAGGATGGCAAGTCCATTTGGACCAAACTTTGCAAATAGTGTTTCTGCGCTGTTGCGGGCTAGGACCGCGAGGGATAACGAGAGACACTTGTATTTCAACAGGACGCCGCGTGGCTTGTACGGGGACATTAGAGGTCGGGAGAAGGACCCAATGGGGCTCTACGTTCATGAAAATTCGGGTTTCGGTAAGCGTTGGCGTGGACACTGGGAGGCTCCTGCATCAAGCGCAAAAGTTCAGGAATGGGACATGCTTAATGCTGTTTCCTGGAGTGCTTTACCGGGCAGAGGTGATTCTTCTTGGGCTCGGAGAGGTCGGTACGCTGTACCCTCAAAGCGTGTGCGTATAGGTCTTACTGATATCCACGGTAACAAAACGTATGATATTTTTACAACACTCCTTCTCGCGCCATCGGCACTTCTTGAAGAAGGAGTTGACGGATTACGCACGATCAGTAGCAGCCTCTACAAGGCACTTTTTGGGGTCGCATCAGGTGCGCTTAGTCTTGACCTTCTTCCGGACCAAATGAGAAAGATGTTTCGATATGATCGGCATCGGATCCCCGGCGCCGCCCAAAATTTCTCACTTCCTTTCCTGCCATCTAAACAGAAGAAGAGGGAGCCCCGGCAGCGGCGGATTCGCGACCGTACTTCACGGTTCAATCTCATTGACGTACAGATGATCGATGCGTTGGAAAAGGCTACACGCAAATTGGACAGGGACCCTGGTCGAAACGTCAAAGCAAAGATTGCGTTTGACGCGCAAGGTATCGAAGAAATTGACTAGCCGATCACACCCGCAAAGTAGTGTAAGAGCCAATTCGACGCCCCGAACACCATGTCGGTCCACAGATATAGCGGACGCCCCGTCACGGCATACGCACCCCACAGCGCACCGTGTAGCGCGCGCGCGTCGCGCCACCACACCCGACCACCAAAAAACCCGACCGTGCCCTGCTCCATACCGAGCAGCCACCGCGCGCTAACGACCGCCGCGCCGACCCTGATCACTGGGTTGTCCTTGGCATGGTAGGCGACCAGCGACCGCGCTGGTATGCATGCACCCCAAAAGAGCACGGTTCGCTCCATCTCTCTCAAAGAGCCAGAAATTATGCCGGACGCGGTTCTCTGGTCGGCCTCCAGTTCCTGAACCTGACGTTCCTCGAGCCGGCAAGACTTCTCTTCGTCTTGCCTAAAGTACGCCTTGGGGGAGGGCTGTGCGTAGACAGCTTGCAGAGAACGAAGGCCGCATCCTCGGGATTAAATGGCAGGTGGTTGATTCGCAGGGGGGCCAAGCCGCTCAGCGCGCACGCCCTGTTGAGGTTCCTGACCATTGCTATGAACGAGCTGAGCCAGGGCGGCACACCCTCGCTGGCCCTCATCCGCTTTGCGGCCTTTTCTAGCACCACGAGCGCGCTGTCGGAATCCTTCTCGGGTGAGACTCGCTGGAGACACTGGTAAAGGGAGCACTCGTATCGATACACCTGCTTGCCGACGCGCATCTCGCAGAGGCCGGGGGTGATAGCAAGATAGTTGTCGTTGTACCAGCGAATCGTCGCACACGCGGTCGTGTTGGGCATACACAACACCTGCACAGCAGCACCGCGCATGAGCGACAATGCCGGCGCCGCTGCTGCACGAACGCATGCGGCGGCCGAGCGTGTGTGCGTTCGCGTGGGTGTGTGCGCGCGACGCCGCTTGCGACAAGTGTTTGCGGCGCGGGCGCGAGCGGCATGCGTGGCGCGGGCGGCGCGGCGTGGGGCGGCGCGGGGAATCGCGCGCGCTGACCATCGCTTGCTGCTCGCGAGCGCTCGCGCAATTAAGGTTTCCTGGAAACGTCCCAGGGAAGCGCTTGTGTTTTTTTCTTCTAACTCACCAGCAGTGTGGGATGGGGAAACGGAAGCTCCACGGGCAAACCTACTACCAATGCGATTGGACCGGTCTGGCCATGCGCAGCACGAACTGCTACATGCCCTCTTGGGCGAGCAGCGGTCTGCTCAAGAAAGGCGGCAGCTACGCCAATTGGGAATGCGTGGTTGCCCATGCTTCAGATATGTTTGGGAAGGACGAAATCACACTGGAGTACTACAGCAAGATTAAACAACACGTCTTCGAGCAGTGTGGTGCCTACGTGAAGCCCGCGCCGCACTATTCAACCCTGCACTGGTTCGGTGGTTCACTACAGGGCGCTCTCGAGCTGCAGGCAGAATGCGAGCGCGTGGATGCCGCGTCGCGCAAGGTTGTGGCGGTGTGCATCGGAGAAGATGGTGTCGTCGGCGAGGTGCTGTGTGACCACGGCGCGGAGTTGGCCACCCCCGTGATGAAGCGGCCACAGAACACCATGGGTGAGACGCGCCCAACGTGCCTCACCCTGCCACGCAAGAGGAACAGCGTTGAGAAGGACATCACGGTGTTCTATTGGCCACACCGCAACGGGCTTGCCTTTAACCACACCGCGTCTCGGGTCTTCAAGTGTGCTATTTACGGCGACGCCGTTGTGGTGCGACAGGCGAGAGAACCAAGCCACATCCCACGGTGCCGCTACTTAAACTTCCACATCTCGGACTACGAGGACGTGTTCTCGAACAAACGCAGGCGCACGGAGAATGGTGGTGGTGGTCTGACCGTTGACGAGTTCACCCAGCTGAAGACGCAGATGACTGAGGAGCTGGCTTTCGCCGAGAGCGTGGTTTCTTCTCTGGCACAGCGTCCGGAGCAGATGTCCTCTGCTGCGAGTTGTCTTCCGGCGTCTGGGAAAGAGCTGGCGCGGCTTGTGGATCCGACCGGGGAACTTCGGGCTGGGCAGCGGGCGAAGAGGGATTTGCTTCGGCAAGGGCCGTGAAGCGGTTCGTATCCGCCAGCGTCTTGCGCACCGGTGGTGCGATTTGCGTTTTACGAGACACCTGTTTCGGGGTTTGCCATTCAGCCTCCTGCTCTGCCTCGTCCGCCCAGTTCCTCAGCGCGACCATCGGCATGTTTGTTTCACTTGTCCCTGTCTCAGAATTTAATACATCCTTGCGTGCCGTGACGTTGTGATATTCTAATCTTACTACGTGCTATAACTATGACCGTGACCATGACATGCATGACGTTTAAGAAAAAGTTCGACGTCGACCGACCCGAGGTCGTGCAGCTGAAAAATGGCCGCTACGCGTATCGCGCACAATGTCCGTGGGAAGGGAAAAATGGGCGTCAGTTGTTTGCGTACAAGTTTTGTTCGCGAGAGGCGTATGAACAGGGACGCAGTGAACCGACAGACGACGCCAAGCACACCAACTCCCCGAGCGCCCCACCCCCGGGCGAGTGACCTAACCACGGCGAGGCCCGGGGTACTCCTCCTCGCTCCCCGGGTACATGGCCTGGTGGCGGGCTTTGTAGAAGTCCATGATCGTGTCACCCGCGGTACCCGGGGCCTCGTGGCCTGGTAACTTGCCCGCGTCAACGTATTCCTGGAAGAGGTCCACGAACTCTTCGGTCTCCTCGTCCCAGACCTTCATCGGGTTGCGCTCCACGTTGGGCAGGATGTCATTCGAGCAGACATATTTGCACCACTCGTAGACGGACATCTCCTTGTTCATGAAGCTGTCGAAGCTCGAACGCGGCAGGAATTTCTCGAGGAGCCCCCCCGGCTTGTCATGCTTGCCACCATTGTAGCTGTCAACGCAGCGCTGCAGTGCATCCGTGAGTGCGTTGGGACCAGTCTTCTTGTTGATCTTGGTGATCGCCGACTCGACGCCGGCCATGGCGGCCCCAAGCGTCATCTGAACCAGCATGAGGGCCGCGCAGAGCGTACCCACGTGCTGGGCAAAGTCCGCCTCGTAACCCGGCTCGGGGTTGAGGTTTAGCTTCGCCAGGATGATCGCGGGGTCCCTGCGGTCGATGAGAATCTCGGACGGCGAGTATATGTCGTCCTTGTGGGCCTTCTCCTGCTCCTCGGTGACCTCCCGGTGAGCCCCATCAGCCACTCCAAGCGTGAGCAGTTTTGCATTGGACGGGGGGCCCGTGAAGTCGGCGGGCACGTCCTTGGGGCACAGCTCCGAGTCGAGGTAGTTCCCCGACTGCAGCGCCATCTTGACGCAATCGGCATAGTAGTTCCCCGCGGGCACAAATGCCTGCTTCTGTGACTCCTCCTCGTAGCTCGCATCCGACGCGCGCTTAGCCCAGGAGCGACTGATATCTTCGTGCTGGCGTGGGGTTGGGTCAGCGCTGCCCGGGCACAGCTGCGGCGCCCGCGGGTGGCCGCTAATCTCCATGCCGATTGCATACTGCATGCGGCACTCGTCATCCTCAGGGCCCACCAAGAACTCGTGATCGGGAAGGGGAAGCCGCCCCCGGATGACGTTCATCCGCTCGCACATCCCCGTGAGGGTCTGCTTGAGCACGTCCACGCAGCGGAGCGCAGAAAGAGCTAACTGCATCCTGACAAGCGTGATCACCGGGTCCGCCTGCTCGCGGATGGGGTAGACACCGTTGTGGCAGAAGAACGCCGCCATAATGTGCGCCGGGTTGGGGACGGGGTAGATCATGGGGCCAGCCAAGACCCATAAGGCCGCGTGACGCCACCCAGCCTCGTGGAAGCGCTGGATTCCGATGGTGGGGCTCGTAGCGTGCGTCACCAGGTAACACACGTAACTCTTGATTGCCTGGGTGCCCCCCCCCTCGCCTTCGTCAAGCAGCATGTGCATCGCGTCGAACAGGGCCCTCATTGCCTCTGCGTGGACCGCCTCTTGCGCGCCCTTGAGGACTTGCTGGGTAGCAGCCACCCCCTCCTTCGCCGCCGCCTTCGCCGCCGCCATCGCCGCCACCCCGCGCTGCGCCGCCCCGAGCTGGCGGTCCTCCTCGCCGGGGTCGTCGGAGGAGGACTCGTCGTCGTCGAGCTGAATCGCCGTCTGCTGCGACTTGCCGATGGCCTCGCAACGGCGCCGCAAGCCGGCCCGGGCATTCTTCCCGGCCCCCTCAGTCATCTGCAGGAGTCTCTTGTTGCACCTGCCCTTGTGGCCATTTTTATTGCTGCAGGAGATGCTCTTCTGACAACGTTCTTCTTGCGACGGACCCGCTTGGGGCGCGGGTGGCTCCTCTGCTTGGGGCGCGGGTGGCTCCTCCCCCTCGATCGCCTGCTGCCGCCGTTCCAAGACCTGCTTCACGTATTTCTGAAAGTTGTTGCTGTTGCGCAGCCGCCCAATCGCTTTACCAAGGGCCTTGTGTCTGAAGAAGTCGGAGAGACGATCCTTGATCTCCATGATGAAAGCAGCTGAATCCTCACCCCCCTTCTTCTTCAAATGCTGCACAAACGCCTCCGGCGTCGGAATCGGGCCCGTCGTGCACTGGAACCCCGGCACGTCGTCGAAGCCGAAGGTATAAGTGTGCGGTCTCCAGTCGTTGCCTTGGATGAAGAAGTGCATCGGCGCGTCCCGCGTTGGCTGATTCTCGGTGTGGGACACCTTGTGGGGGGGCACTTCATCCAGGTTGTAAGACGTGAGAAAGACGTAGTGGAAAAGCGTGTGCAGCATAGGGTTCTCCGGGTCGTTGACCTCGTCCAGCCACTTGGAAATGGCCCATAGCTCCACGTTGTCGTTCTCCTGCGTCCACCCCGAGTCGAACAGATTCTTCTGGAATTCAGACGAGAGGAGAATATCGTATAGGGCCTTTGGCGCGGGTGGGTCGGGCTCCGGATCGACTTCCATGTTCTGCTGCTCGCCGTCGCCGTCGCCGCCGTCGCCGTCGCCGCCGTCGCCGCCGTCGCCGCCCTCGCCGTCGCCGTCCCCGCCCTGCTCGCCGCCCTCGCCGTCGCCGCCGTCGCCGTCGCCGCCGTCGCCGCCGTCGCCGCCCTCGCCGTCGCCG
>PABB01000019.1 GCA_002702655.1 Planctomycetaceae bacterium | reverse complement strand
CGCTCTTGATGACCTGCGGCCCGCGTACGTACTCAATCTTGGCAAGCTGTGACAACGGAATGTGCGACCCGCCCTTGGCAGGCACCAAGATGCGCTGCAACTCTTCGATCTCGTCGCGCAGTTCCCGCATGTAACGCACGCGGACCGCGAAACGTTCGCGCCCTTCCACCGTCGTCGTCAACGGCATGCCGCCAATCGCGACCTCGACAACGTCCTGGACGTCTTTGATGGTCAAGCCGTAGCGGGCGATCTTCTTGCGATCAAAGTCGATCTCCAGGTAAGGCTTCCCGACGATTCGATCGGCAATGACGGCCGACGCTTGCACGCTGGGCACTTGCTTGAGGAACCGCTCGATGTCAAGGGCCACGCGTTCAATGGTTTCGAGGTCGGGGCCCTTGACCTTCACGCCCATGGGGGCGCGCATGCCGCTTTGCAGCATGACGATGCGGGCAGCAATGGGCTGCAGGCGCGGCGCCGAGGTGGTGCCAGGGACTTGCGCCGCGTCGACGATCTCCTGCCAGATGTCGTCAGGCGTCGCAATTCCATTCCAGGCCGTACGTCCGGGGTTGAGGGACGGATCGAGCGCGGTTCGCCATTGACGGAAGGGAACGCCGTCGGCGTCCTCAATCAGACCACCTTGATCGTCACGCGCGAACGCCCCTTGCACCTGATACGGTTGACCGTCGTCAGCCGGGAGCGGGACGCCTTGGGCGTCGCGAAAGAAGTCGACTTCGTCCGGGTTAAACCGATACTCGACGCGATGGCCGTTCTTGTCGACGACATATTCGGATTTGTAGTTGATGACCGTCTCGATCATGGAAATCGGCGCTGGATCAAGCGGGCTCTTAACGCGCCCCAGTTTTCCCACGGCAAGTTCAATCTCGGGGATTGAGTTGATGCGTCGGTCCTGGAGCTGGAGGACGTTCAGCGCTTCGCCGATGGAGGCATGCGGCATCGTCGTCGGCATGTAGAGATACGAGCCCTCATCGAGCGGTGGCATGAATTCCTTGCCGAATCCCTCCCAGCTTTGGGCGACGGTCCATTTGAGCTTGGTCCACAGGCCGCGGTCGGCAATATCGCCTTCCCACGGCTTTCCCCGCAGACCGGCCAATTCGTATTTGAAGCGGCCAGCGGAGGACAGCGCGGCGAAGTCCTCATCGGACAGCGCCTGCGACTCGTACTCTTGCGAAAAGCGGCCAAAACCCGTTGCCGGTCCCAGCCAAGCGCCGAATCCGATCAGCACGATGAGCGCCGGGGCGATCAGAAAAGGCAACTTATGGTCAAGGCACCATCGCAGCAGCGGCTCGTATAAGAACCGTTGGAACAGTTGAAAGAATGCGAGCAGGCCTCCAATCAGCAGCGCGACGAAAGCAAAGTTGCGCAATAGCCCGCGCTCGGGGCCTAACGGCTGCCACTCTTTGGTGAGCAGGATGCCCACGAGCAGCACCGCCGCACCGTTGGCGAGCAGCAGGCCGAGGCCGTGTATGCGCTTACGCCATCGTTGGTGTCGCTCCGGAAGCAACTCCTCGCCGAGCTTAAAGAGTCCCAGCGCGGAGAGAATGGCCCCCGCCCACCACGCAATCCAGACGCCAATCAATAAGCCGGCAACAATGAGGCCGCCGTACAGGAACTGTCGAAGAATGCGAGTTTTTGCTTTCATCGTGAACAGGAGATGGGCAGTCGGGGGAATGATCGTCAGCGCCACCACGACGGACGCTGCCAGTGCGAATGTCTTGGTGAAGGCCAGTGGCTTAAAGAGCTTTCCCTCCGCTCCAATCATGGTGAACACTGGTAGGAAACTGACGATCGTGGTGGTCACGGCGGTTACCACGGCGCCGCCTACCTCGCTCGATGCGCGATAAATGACCTCCAGCATGTTTTCCTCGCCTGACGCTTCGTCGAGGTGCTTGAGGATGTTCTCGCAGAGGATGATGCCCATATCGACCATCGTGCCGATGGCAATTGCAATGCCCGATAAGGCAACGATGTTGGCGTCGACGCTGAACGTCTTCATCGCGATGAAGCACATCAGCACTGCCAGCGGCAAGAGCGCGCTGATCAACAGCGAACTGCGCAAGTGCATGACCATCACGAGAATCACGATGACCGTCACCAGGATTTCTTCGACCAGCGCCTGATTGAGAGTTCCCAGCGTCTCATAAATTAGTCCCGTACGATCGTAAAACGGCACGACCGTGACCTGGCTCGTCGTGACCCAGGCGGGCCACTCGTCGCGCGAGATTGAGCGCAGGTGCTTGACCCACTGCTCGTGATTCAGCAGTTCGTCGTCGGCAAAACCTGCGAAGTCGTGGGCTTCGGCATAGGCGGCCACGTCCTTTGGTGCGACGAGTTCGTAGTCGACGACAGCCTTGGTCGGCAAACCATCGTCGAATTCGTCGATTCTGGCCTTGACGTTTTTGATGGCCGCCAGAGGATTGAACCCGTATCTCACGACCGCGACGCCGCCGACGGCTTCCGCTCCGCCTTTGTCCAAGGTGCCGCGCCGCAGCGCCGGGCCCAGGCAGACGCGGGCGACGTCTTTCACGTAGATCGGGACGTTGTCGTTCACGGCGACGACGCTGTCCTCCAGATCCTCGACGCTCTTGACAAATCCGAGTCCGCGGATGAAGTACTCGGCCTTGTTGATTTCTATCGTCCGGGCGCCGACGTCGATGTTCGATTTCTTCACGGCCATGAAGATCTCGTCGATGTTCACGCGCGCGGCCCGCATGGCGTCGGGGTCGACGTCGATCTGATACTCCTGCACGAAACCGCCGACCGAGCCGACCTCGCTGATCCCTTCGGCGGACAGCAGGTAATAACGGACGTACCAATCCTGAATCGTCCGCAGTTCGTTCAGATCCCAACCGCCGGCCGGTTTGCCATCGGGGTCGCGTCCTTCGAGCGTGTACCAGAAGATTTGCCCCAGCGGCGTGGCGTCCGGTCCCAGCGCCGGCTGCACCCCCTCAGGCAGCGTTCCCGAAGGCAGACTGTTAAGCTTCTCAAGGACGCGGGTGCGCGACCAGTAGAACTCCACGTCCTCGTTGAAGATGACGTAGATCGTGGAGAAGCCAAAAAAGGAGTAGCTGCGGATCGTCTTGACGCCCGGGACGCCGAGCAAGGCGACGGTCAGGGGGTAGCTAATCTGATCTTCAACGTCCTGCGGCGAACGCCCCATCCATTCCGTAAAGACGATCTGCTGGTTTTCGCCAATGTCGGGAATCGCATCGGTGGGAACCGGGTCGCGCGGCAGATTGCCCACATCCCAATCGAACGGCGCCACGAGGATGCCCCAACCGACAACTGCCCCGACGACCAGCGCGACGATGAGCTTATTCTCTAGGCAGAACCGGATAATGCGATCGATCATGGCGTCAACGGCATCCCTACGTACATTCAGTGCTGCGAGTGATCCGCGTGGGGGGAAGCCGCCGCTGGTTCCCGTCGATCGACGCGCTGCACCCGATCCGTGCAGCCCGGCATTGCTAAGCCGTAGTAGGGATTGCGGACTTGATCGCTGTCCTGGTACCAGACGGCGCCCTGTCCTTGAAACGCCATGGGGCAATGCAGTTCGTAGACCGACGATTCGCCGCCAAACCCAAACGACCGAGCAAGGACTCCGACTTCTTCTGCCAAGGGTTTGAAACTGGTCCGCATGGCCTGAAGATCGGTCGCCGCGTCGAACCCACTGGTAATTTGGCGGAGATTTGTCTCCTCGCGCTGCCATGCCTCGGCCGCCGGGCCAGCCAGGGCGGACGAATCAATGCCAGCTACGACGCCCTGCAAGGTCTGCACGGCCTCCTTGGCATGCTCCCCATTGTCGGCGGCCAGGGCCTGATGAATGGCGAGGTATGCTTTCCAGACGGCCATCAATTCAGTTTGGAACTCGGGCGACGTCGCTATTCGTTCCATCCCCGGCGTTGCGTCGGGCTGAGATCCGAACTGCTCTCTAAGCCGCCGCATATGGCCTTTGAGCAGCACGAAGACGCGATCAACGTCGGTCATTTGCTCAACGTTGCGACCTTCGGCGGCGTCGTTGCCAAGCAGCATCGAAAACTCCCTCCACTGCATTCGTGGATGCCCCGTCAGCGAGGTCCCGTCGATGGCATGCAGCTCCTGATCAAACTGGGCAAACGCTTGCTTCGCGGCGTCCAGGTCGGCCTGCTTCACTGCCGATGCGACCTCGCCGTAGGCTGCGTTGAGTTGGCTCAACTGGTCGACGAACGCCGGCGGCAGCGACATGGCGTGCCCGGCATTTTCAGAAGTCGTGGATTTTTTAGGAGCCTCGCCGCCGTGGTGATGACCGCCTCCGCCGCCCCCCTCGGGGGTCATCATGCTGGGCTTGGCCTGAATTTGGATTTCCGCATCGATCTTGAAGTTACCTTGGGTGACGACCAACTCGCCTTCCTGCAGCCCGTGGCGAACCAGATAGTAGTCGCCAGCCCGGGGCCCCAGTACGATTTCGCGCCCTTCAAAGGCGGGCTGTCCAAGAGGGGCGAATTCCTCGTGAAGCCGAGCCATGATGTTTTCGATTTGGCGGAAAGCGTTCGCTGATTCATCCTGCGTCTTGGCCCGTTGCCCGGCGAGCAACCCTGTAGAAAGTTCGTCGGCGAAACTGTTCCACAGGTTCCGAGCGTAGGAGTTGCCGTACTCGCCGTACGGTTGATCCAATACTTGCCCAAACACGGCAAGGGCTTGACGCGTCTGCTCCAGGTCGTCGCGGTCGACGGCGGCGCTGATTCCCTGGAACGCAACCTCCAGCCCTGCGGGCGTTTCGGGAAGTTCGACGTACACGACGGCGCGTCGTCCCGTCACCAGTGCCGCCGAATAGGGAATAACCAGAGGCGGCGGTTGATTATCCGTGTCTGCAGCCACGAAGCCGAGCGATTCGGCCCTCACGAGCGCCATGCCGCAGATGTCGCACTCGCCGGGCTCGTCCTTGACAACCTCCGGATGCATGGGGCAAATCCAGCGGCCCGCGAGGCTGGGATCCATGACTCTCCCCCCCGCCGCGACCTGCGGACGAGCGACAGCATGGACGAACATTTCCGGTTTGAGTTTGCCTTCCGGGTTGGGCACGTTGACGCGAACCTTGACCGTCCGCGTCGCGTCGTTCAGCACCGGCTGGATGAACGAGATCCGTCCGTGAAACTCGTCGCCCGGGTACGCCTCGGTTGTAATGGTGACGTCCTGTCCGTAGCGAATCCAAGGCAGGTCCGATTCGTAGGCATCGAGATGGACCCAGACTTGATTGAGGTCGGCCACGGTGTAGATGCGTTCGCCCGTCTTGACGTAATCGCCCTCTTGCTTCAGCTTCTCAATCACGATGCCGCTGGCAGGCGAGAAGATCGTCAAATGATCGCTGGGCTTGTCCTGCTGCTCAATTTCGCGAATCTGCGGCTCCGTCAAGCCAAGCAAGCGGAGCTTCTCGCGCGCGGACTAGACGAGATCGAGCGAAGGGACGTCGCGGACTGGATTTTGGCGACCGCTGCGGTAACGGATTGCCTGAATCAACTCCTCCTGCGCTGCATACAGTTCCGGGCTGTAGATGGAGACCATATGGTCGCCCTTGTTGACCTGCACGCCTGCAAAATCAACGTACAGACGGTCCAGGCGACCCGGCACCCAGGCGGCGATGTAGCCGAACTTGGTCTGGTCGTAGTCGACCTTGCCCACCATAGGGATCGAGTTCGAGACGTACTTCCGCACAACGGGCACGGTCGAGATATTCAGCAGCGCGCTCGTCGCCGGGCTGAGCGAGACGGTGCGCATGCCGCCCACTTCGGCCGCCACCGGAACGAGGTCCATGCCGCAAATGGGGCACTTGCCTGGCGAGGTCGACCGGATTTGCGGATGCATCGAGCAGGTCCACAGGCTGGGGCCCGCGGACTTCTTGCTGGCCGCAGTGACTGCGCTGGAAGGAGATTGCTCCGGCGCTCCCCGCATACCCCACGCCATGGCGAAGCCGAGGGCGACGAACGCGAGCGCTTGGCCCGCCCACAGCTTCCACCGGCCGTTCACCATCAGCCGCTTGGCGCCTTTTCCAATTTTGTTATGGTTGGCAGGCACGAGTGCGGGCCTCCTTCATCCTAGTTGACGATTGCGGCGACGGGCTTCCTTTGCGTGGAAAGCCGCCAGATCATTAGATGCACGCAGGCGTCGGCTTCTTCGCGAAAAGACGAGAAACCTAGCGACTTGCCGTTCAGCAGAACGGCCACAACGTGCAATGATTTCGACGACTGTCGCGGCTAACCGCCATTTGTCGCGCTTTCGTCTGATACGAGCTCGGTCACGTCGTCCAAATTGCGCGGTCCGATCACGGTGACAAATCGCTCGCCCAAACGCCAGCTTGCCGCGAGCACGTCGTCGACCTGAACAACGTCCGTGGGCACGCCGTCGCAGACGCATTCGCTTCGCGAGCGGTCGCCAAACCATTCCGGCTGCGGGACGTCATGCTCTAGTACGGTCAGCACACTGCCGTCCGATCGCCGACATACCGTGAGCGAACAACGGCAGCATGGCATCTCCAACAGATACGATTCTTCTGGATTTGCGTCCGCGAGCTTGCCATCCAGGGCCGCGGGGGTGTAGCCGAGGCGTTTCACGGCAGTGTCCCGTGAAATCAATTGGCCGTCATAGGCCCTGACGAGCGTTTCATGCGCTTGTTCTGGGTTGGCAGAATAAGCCGCGAGAAAAACGTCAAAATTGGCTTCCATGCTCTCATGGTCATGGCTGTTCCAGACGCCGCGAGACGACCAAATTGCGGCCGTCGCAATGAGGAGAATTGCAGCGGCGGTCGACCACGGCGCAAGAACGTAACGTCGCCGCTGCTGACCAGGTGATTCGAGTGCAACGATCTGCAGTTTCTCGTCATCAAGCGACATTTCGATGCCGCGCCAGAGATCACTCGGCGGAGACGGCGCGTCGAAATCCTTGGCAACTGCCGAAAGCGATTGAAACCCGGCAAGAACTTCTGAGCAAGCAGTGCAGCCATCGAGGTGCGCAGCGATGCTCTGGCAATCGGCATCGGACAACTCCGAGTCCAGGTAGGCCGACATCTGTTTTTGGACTTCTGCGCAAATCATGGTCAACTCGCCCAGCCACAGGCTTTCAATCGGTCCTGCAATTCACGTCGGGCGCGATTCAGACGAGAACCTACGGTTCCTTCGGGAATACTCAGCACGTGGGCGATTTCGCTGTAGGACAACTCGTCGACTTCTTTCAACAGAAACACGGCTTTCAATTCCGGGTCAATATCGGCAAGAGCCGCATCGAGCGCGTCTCGAAGATCAGCAATGTTCGTCTGGTTGGGGGCATGGTCGACCGGTTCGAACTCTAAGGTTGTCACGGTACGTCTGCCCCGACGTCGGATGTGTTGTAAGGCCTCATTGACTGCAATTCGGTAAACCCAAGTTGCCAGAGTTGATCGTCCGGAGAACTGCCCGATTTTACGAAAGACTTGCAGATAGGCTTGCTGGGTCACGTCTACCGCTTCTCGCTCTCCCACAATTCTCGCGATGACACGAAAAATCCGCGCCTGTGTGGACTCAAAGAGTCGTTTTTGCGCAGCGCGATCCCCTCTCTGACAGGCACCGACCAATTCGGACTCGGAGAGCTTCATATTCCAGGGCGGCGTCTCGGTCACCGTCACCGATTTAGACGACTCAACTGCCGATTCTCTTCAGACGAAATACGGAAAAATCTCCCGGTACATGAAGCCGGGCAAACCGAGCCGTGAAGTCATTCCGGTCTCGTGAAAACATTTTAGCTTTGTGCGTCGCTGCCAGAGAACTGCAAATGTGCCGAATTTCCCCGCCGGGAGTCTTTCGATTGCCAAGGTTTTTCAAATTTGGTCCGAAGGAACCGTCGATTGAAGTCATCGAACATTGCATCTGGGAAGAGATCGTTGACCACGCCCTCGCTGGTCCTCTTTCCCAGGGCGTGCCCGGCGGTCGCGATAACAATTGGTGCGTTCACGGGCGAAAAACAGGAGACAGGCGATGAGACTAAATCGAATGACGCTGGCGTCCATTGTGGCTCTGACGTGTGCTTTGGTTATCTGGGGCGACGTTCCCACAGCCCAGGCACAGCGAAGCGGCGGCGGGGTCACGGGTGCGGCTCGACTTCGTCCCGGTTCGTGGAGCCAACAAAGGGCGTCGCGGAGCGTTCGCCATGCTCGCGACTACGCAAGAGGAATCTACGAACACTCGCGCGATGCAAGGTCGATTCCCGTGGACATCGCGCGGGCTGAGTCAGAGGAACTGGGTCGAAATATCGCCAAGGCCCAGCAGGAATTGCAGACGGTGCAACAAGAAGTCGGACAGGAGCCTACCGCCGCGGCCAGTCTGAAAACAATCAAGGAACACCTGTCGAAAGCAGCAACGGAGCACGCGATGCTCCACAAAGAGTGCGAAAAGGAATCGATTGACGAATCAGCCTGCATGAAACACTGCAATCAAATCCTGCTGGAGCTGGACAAGGCCCAGGCAGAACATGATGCTCTGCTGCGAATCATGGAAATTCAAGAGCGTCAGCAACAGTAGTCATGAGGAGACGCGGCATGTTGTCGCGTGCGGAATCAGGTCACGGGAGCGCGACGCCAGTTGCTGTAACTGGCGTCGCTCGCTCCCACATAGCCATTCGGTAAGTCAACAAAGTAGGAGAAGGCATGAGCGTCAGGTCATTGACGAAGTGGTCGGTAATCGGCGCGGCGATTCTAATCTTCGCCGGCTGCAATTCACAGGCTGGTACAAAGAGCACGGGAGATTCGGGGACGAGCGTAACCAATCAGGGCCAGCAGGGCGAACATGCGCATCACGATTCTGAACATGCTCACGGCGATGGCGCCAATGAGGCTCTCTCTCCCATGGAGAAGATGGAGGTCGGATTGGCAAACCTGTCGGCGGAGGACGCCGCCGCCGCGAGGAAGCAGCATGTTTGTCCCGTCAGCGGCGAGATGATTGGCGTGATGGGGCCGCCGATCAAGGTGACGGTCAAAGGCCAAGATGTCTGGATTTGTTGCGAAGGCTGTCGGCAGAAGTTACTGGACAACCCTGACGAGTACCTCGCCAAGCTGAATCCTTGATCGCACGGTCAAGGCTGGAGACGCAGAACGAATCGCAGAGTTGTACAACCAGTAAGCAATTGTCAGGACTCGCCGTTTCATGGACGTATCTCCGAATGCGCCGACGTACGCCGAGCGTCGCACCGTGAGCGTGAAAGGCTTGCCCCCAACCATCCGGAGTCGGTTGCTGGCAGCTGTCGGCTGGCCTCTGGCAGTTTTTACAATTGTCTGGCTCGGCATCGATTTCTCAAAGGAACTGGCAAGCCGTGTGGAGAACAAGCGCGTGGCGCTTGATGAGGAGGCCAAGGCGCTTTTGCCGGCGATTATCCGTCTGCAAAATGACCCCGTCGATTCGCTTCAGGCCTATATCAACGACGTCTGCGCGAGGATGCGTGACGCCGAATCTCCCAACCACCATATTGTCGTCGCCGTTGACGAAGCCGTATACCAGTCGACGGCCCACCAGCGGAATTCTTCGGAAATGTTGGCGGCGGTCCTGCGTGCCGGCGATGCTCCAGATCGTCAATCGCGAATCGGCGGCACGCTGCTATTGGTCGGTAAGCAGCAGAGGCAGAACCTTCGCGTCTATGTCGCCGAATCATTGGCGAGTGTGCGCGGTGCAGTTCTTCGAGCTGAGGCGTATCGCTTCGCCGGCTTTACAGCGTTCGCACTTGTCGCCGCTGGCGTCATCTACGTCGTGGAGGTATTCACCATCAGCCAGCCGCTAGAGAAGTTGGTCACCGCGGTCCGGGAGATTGGCCGCGGACGCCTGGGCAAACAGAGTGCGGGCTTTCACACGAAGGAACTGAACTGCCTTGCGGAAGAAATCAACGCGATGAGTGCTGCCCTGGCCGCGGCGGAGAGACGTCGCCAGGCGGAATTGACGCAAGCGCGCGAGATTCAGCGAAACCTGTTGCCCCGGGAGGTCAAGCCGGCGGGCTTTCGCCCATTCGCACTGTTCCAACCAGCTGAAGATGTTGGCGGCGATTTCTACGACATCGTCCGATCGACAGACGGCTCCTGGATCGTAGCGCTGGTCGACGTGTCAGGACACGGGGTCCCCGCGGCGATGAATGCGGCCATGATCAAAGCGCAACTTGCGTACGCCGTGGAAGTGGAGTCGAGTCCGGCTTGTATTTTGCAGGAACTGAATCGCAGATTCGCCGCCCTGTCGCTCGATGGAGATTTTGCCAGCGCAGCCATACTTCGTATCGACCAGACGGCCAGAAGCGTGCGGTACGCCAGCGCGGGCCACGAGCCGGCCTGGCTGTTGTCTGAAGATGGGCGACTCTCCGAGTTGTCGTCCACCGGCTTGTTGCTCGGAGTTGCCGAGGATGCTCACTGGGACGAGACGATCATTTCAACGAGCGGACGTGAACAACTCCTGCTGACCTCCGATGGCGTGAGCGAGACCGCCGACGGTTCAGGCGAGCTGCTCGGTCGATCTGCAGTCGGCGAACTACTGCAACATTGCCGGCATTTTGAACCAGAGGAAACGATCAAGCAGTTGCGAGAACGCCTTGATCGACACCGTGGTCCGAGAAAGCAGGCCGACGACACTACTGCCCTCTTGCTCGCGTTGCGATTTGTCGACGCTGGGCTATCACACCGCAGGCCGCTAAAGAATTCGTGTTCCACCGGCGGTCAATGACTTTCCGGCGGAGACGCGGGATTGACTAACGCCGTCGGCGACGTCGCCATGTAGGGCTGGGCGGCCTTGCTATGGCACTGGCCATCGCAATAGCCGGTGTAGGGAAGCGGCGCCGGGGGGCAGTACTGGCAGGGCACGCGGCAGTCATCGTAGCAGCGATACGAGGGTGCGCAACCTGCATGGACGACGATTGCTGCGACAACAACGCTTGTTGCCCTCAGGATCCAGGACGCCGGGGCGGCAGCGCGATCAGCGGAGGCGTGGCTTGGCATCTCTTACTCCAGGGTCGGGGGCGGCAGCTGCGTTGGCTGCTCAGGCTCGCCGTCGTTGGCGGCCTCGTCGGAATTCAGTTCTAGCGGTTCAGGCGAACTGATCCCCTCAGCCATGATCGGCAGCGGTCCGCCGGTAACGCGTTCCAGCGAGGCGACGGTCTGCCGGAAGGACGCCTCCAGCCGTTGATACGCGACCTCGTACCGCAGGAGGATCCGGAAATTGTCAATCAACTGGAGAAAATCAACTTCGCCGACGGCATAAGCGCGATTCGAAACGTCGAGCGTTTGCCGAGCCTTGGGGAGAATGTCTTCCCGAAACAGCGTGAGCAAATCCTGTTCGCTACGGGCCTTGGCAAACAGATCCGCGACTTGTTCCAGCGTTGCGTCCCGTAGCGAGTCGTAGTCACGGGCCGTGGCGACGGCGTTCGCCTCGGCGGAGCGGACGGCCGAGTCGATCCGTTTTCGATAGATGGGCAGATTCACCCCAGCGGTGAGCAATACGGCGTCTCGGCCGTTGGCGACCGGACTGATGCCTGTGCTGGCCGTGTCAATCCAGGTGGCGCCAAGCGTCAAATCGGGAATGGACTCCAGCCGCGCCAATTGGGCTGAACGACGATCGCGCTCCAATGCGGCAAGTTTGGCATGGAGTTCCGGCCGGGCGGCGATCGCCCGTTGTTCCAGCCAGTCCAAATCCCGTGGGGCCGCGGCGGCTGACAGGTTCGGCACCGCCATGATGTCCGTCTGCGGCGAGACGTGCAGCGTCCTCGCCAGCTTGGCCTGGCCGCTGTCGAACTGCTGTCGCAGGCGTATCAACTCGTTGGCGATGTTCGATAGTTCAAGATCGGCTCGCAAAACATCCTGCTGGTTCGTCAACGTGGCTTTGTAGCGCGCGTTGGCCGTGTCGCGAATCGTCGTGAGTTCTTCCTCCTCGGTCTTCGTGATTTCGATGGCTTGCTGCAGGTAGTAGAGTTCGTAGTACGCGAGTTTTACCTGCTCCACAGTTGCCAACTCGATTGCGGCATACTGCGCCCTAGCAACATCCGCCTTCGACTCGGCGATGCCGGCTCTGACGTCCAGCTTTTTGCGAAGCGGGAATTTTTGGTTGACGTTGAGGGAGAACTCCTGTTGACCGGCCGCTGTTTGTACAGGCGCCGGATAAGCGGTCGTTCCCAGCATGGGGTCGGGAAGACTCGCCTCGACCGGGACCATGAGGGCCGCCGCTTCGATCCGCTTTCGGGCCGCCTGGATGTCCGGGTTTTGCGATAGGGCGACCTGAACAAGCCGTTCGACAGGCTGCGGGCCGGAAAGTTCAACGACCGGCGCCGGCGTCGCCGCGGCGACGTTGGCGGGCGACGGCTGGCCCAAGGGCATTGCCGACGCGACCCGAGCATACTCCGGGTCGCGAATTGCCTTGGTGCTGCGGCAGCCGGCGGCGCACAGCACCAACAGAACCGCCGTCCTGAGCAGCGTTAAGCGATGAATGTTGGCCATCCTTGGCCCTTCCTCCATGAGGAGTCTTAATCGTATTGTCCAAGTGTCGGCCAGCGCGGGGCGCCGGTTGCAGCCGGAATGACCGTTACAACTGGCCCCTCGCTTCGCTCCGTCCGCTTATGCCGTTTGGGCAATTTCTACGCCCTTGAGACGGATTGCCGACCTGTATTTTGCGACGCGGCCAGCGCGGCCGTCCGCCTTCACGGCGACGGGCGACCTTCGCCAACCAGACTGTCTTGCGACGGCGATTTACCGCAAAGCGTGTTGCCGGTCGTCTTCCGACTTCTTCTTCAAATAGGCCATGTAATACTGGTCCACCTGGGCGAGACTTTCCGCCGGGTTGGCTTGGATTTTCTTGATGCAGGGCGGGCAGCAGACGTAGACGAGTTGCCCGTCGACGACCGTCCACTTCACTTTCTGGGGCAACGCCTTCTTCATGATGGGGCACTTGCCCTGAGCGGCGGCGATGTTGTTGTGGATCGTCGCCCAGTGTTCGGGAT
>PABB01000018.1 GCA_002702655.1 Planctomycetaceae bacterium | reverse complement strand
TGTCTGCGGCGCGGCGGAGAGGCGACCCAATGTGTTGATCGTGTTGACCGACGATCAGGGGTATGCCGATCTCGGCTGCTTTGGCTCGTCGACAAACAAGACGCCCCGGCTCGACTTGTTGGCTAGCGAAGGGATGCGCTTTACGAGCTTCTACGCACAACACACCTGCGGCCCCTCCCGATCGGCGCTGCTTACGGGGCGATACCCGTTTTGAAGCAAGGGTTGGGCGATGCCGGCCGAGGAGGTCACGATCGCCGAGTTGTTGAGGGACGCCGGCTACCAAACGGCTTGCATCGGCAAGTGGGACGTGTCCAGCCGCCGCGCAATCGTCGACCGGATGCCCAACTCTCAGGGTTTCGGTTACTTCTTCGGTACGCTGGGCGCCAACGACGACGGAGTCGTAAAGTTCCACGAGAACGACAACTCCGCGGGGGAGACCCGCGCGATGGGCTCGCTCACACGCCTGTACACTGATAAGGCGATTGATTGGCTACGCTTCAAACGCGAGCCTGGCCAGCCGTTCTTCCTCTATGTCGCCCACACGATGGCGCACACCATTATCGACGCGTCGGATCGATTCAAAGGCGCCTCCAAGGGGGGCTCTACGGGGATGTCGTCGAGGAACTGGACTATGAGACAGGCCGCCTTCTCGACGTCGTCAACGAGTTGGGCCTGCGAGATAACACACTGGTGATTTACACAACCGACAACGGCCCGTGGAACCAACCCGAGTACACTTCGAAAAAAAAGGGGCATCCGGAAGGATCCATTTTCTGGGGCGATTCCGGCCCGCTCCGAAACGGCAAGGGCTCGTGCTACGAGGGCGGTTTACGCACGGCATGCATCGTCCGCTGGCCAGGCAATACCCCGGCGGGCGGATCGTCCGAAGCGATCTTCGCCACGATTGACTTGGCGCCGACGATCGCTCGCCTGGCCGGCTGCGAACTGCCCACCGATCGAGTGATCGATGGCGTCGACCAGACAGCGCTGATCACGGGGAAAAGCCCTCGCGGGGCGCGAAGCACGTTCTGCTACACGAAGGCCTACCGCAAAGGTAAGTGGAAGTACCTGCTGGCGGACCATTGTCTCTACGAGTACGCCCGTGAACCGGGGCGGCCCCTCGCCGAAGAGCTGTACGACCTCGAAGCCGATCTTGGTGAGACAAACAACGTGATCGATCAGCACCCGGCGATCGCCGCCGAACTCCGAGCGGAGCTCAAGGAATTCGTGGGCGATCGCGAATCACGTTACGAGCTGGGGCACGCCTGGCAGCGCTGAAGTTGTGCCTTTCCGGTACGGTAACTAAAAACATGGCAGGTCCGCTGATGCCCTCGGTGCGTCCAGACTGGTGCTTTGATCTGTACAGTATCTCCGGCGGGGCCCTTCAATGACGATGCATCTACTGCGTACTACTGCGCTTCTGGCGATTTGTCTCACGGCGATTAGACCGGGAGCTTATGCTCAGTCCTCGGTCGGTATTAACTTCGTCGGCGGCAGCGCGGCGGGTGGCGCGCCAAGGCTCAGGCAACCGGGCGAGGTCGCCGGGGCCGACCCACAAGACCACTGGAACAACGCCGGTGCGTTTGGCTCGCCGCTCACCGTCGACAACGAGGCGGGCACGGTCACCGCGGCAAGCAAGGCTACAATCTCGCCCGCGACTCGCCCGCGCTGCTACGCTGGCTGAAAGGCTGGTGCTTTGTCAACTCTTAAAACCAGAGCGTTTGCTGTCACAACAACCTGTTGCAAAAGAACTTATGGATCGCTCAAAAACAACTTCCGAGTTTCCTTCCCCCTGACCCCGACCCTCTCCCGCACGCGGGAGCGGGGGCGCGTGGAGCCGCTTCCTGGCCCCATTCTTTGCGTTTGGGACCAAGCCTCGCTTCTCGTTGGCGACACCGGCGGACTACTGCTCCCACCGCCAGTCCCTTGGATTGATTCATGACCGATTTGAAGAAGCTTCTTGTCTTCGTCCTTGCCGTGAAGCTCATCACGGCCTCCTCCTCTTCGTTGCGTGAAGCTACGCATGCGGCAGCCCCTCAGGGCGTCGCGGCAACGGAGGCCGCTCCACACGCGAAGTCGGTGCGCGTCATTTCGCGAAGCGACTACGCGGACAAGCTCTACGGCTTTTGGCTCGGCGCTTGTGTGGCCAACTGGACCGGTCTGGTGACCGAGATGGACAAGGTTGGGGTCACGGCAGACCTCGACTCGGGCCCCTTCTACACCCGCGAGGATTGGGGCAAGCCCGATCAGCCTAACATCTGGAGCAAGGAACCCAGCCCCCTTTCCCCAACGATCGACTTTGTGCTGCGGGGCAGGGACGAAGTCTGGGGCGCCGACGATGACACGGACATCGAGTACATGTACCAGCATCTGCTGCTGTCGAACCGGGTCTGCGTTCTCTCGCCGGAGCAGATACGCGATGGCTGGCTCACACACATCCACTCGGAAGAAGAGAACTACTTGTGGGTTTCCAACGAGCGCGCTTACCGACTCATGGAAGGCGGCGTGCTGCCGCCGGCGACGAGCGATCCGGACCTCAACGCCGAGTACGCCATGATTGACGCACAGTTGACAACCGAGATCTTCGGCCTCTTCGCGCCGACGCGGCCCGACATCGCCCTGCGCATGGCGCACCTGCCCATCCGTACGACCGCTCGGGAAGACGCCGCCTGGATCTCTGAGTTCTACGTGACGATGCACGCACTCGCGGCGTTTCACGATGGCGATCAGCCGCTGAGTGAGCATCTCCGGTGGAGCGCGGGGAAGGCTCGCACGACGCTCCCGGAAGACTCTTACGCGGCCAAGATGCACGACCACGTGCTCGCGCTCTACCAGTCTGGCGTCACCTGGGAGCGGGCACGGGACTCGGTCTATGAAAGATACCAGCTCCGCCACGCGGATGGTTACGACATGAGTGACAAGCCCGGCGGGGGATGCTTCGCCGCTGGCATCAACTTCGCGGCCAGCCTGGTGAGCCTGTATTACGGCGAGGGGGATCTCAAGCAGACGATCAAGATTGGCGCCCTCTGCGGGTGGGATTCCGACAATCCAACAGCCACCTGGGGGGGCCTCCTGGGATTCCTGCACGGGAGGGAAGGCATCGAGCAAGCCTTCGGCCAGCCCCTGTCGAGCCGCTACCACATCCACCGCACGCGACGGGCCTTTCCAGCGGCTGTCGATGAGTTCTCGGGCATGGCGACACGCGGCGTGGCGGTTGTCGATCGGGTCGTCCAATTTCAGATGGGGGGCACGATCGACCGCGCCAACGATTGCTGGATCATCCCGGCGGCTGCCGGGTCAACGGAGTAGCCCCGCCGCGGCCGTCGCCGAGATCGACGCGACACGACTGTCAGGCCGGCCCCCCTTGAAATGCCCCACCGACGGGGCGGTTCCACTGGACCGTCTCAGCGTGAAGTTGGACCACCTGCGGGCAATCGGCCGGCCGGCTAAGTTGACGAGGTCTTGTTCGAGAAACGACACCTCAGCGCCGTAGAAAGATCCCCTACAGCGAGCGGACGATGCACCCGCGGCAAGTTTCAACGAAGGCAAGTTGCTGGTGGTGGCGCGACCTCAGCATGCGCAGGTTCACGTACGGCCGGATCGGAGTTCCTTGCGGTCGGCCCTGCGGCGGCAGATCAACGGATTCAATAGACACAGGATTTCCAGGGCCGAAACGTCCGTCATTTCAATCCGACGAGACCACGATCAAGTCGCCCACAGGAATCGCTTGCATGTGGCGGCTCGCAATGCTTGCAGCGCTTTGCAGATTCTCCGCAGTTTCTTCTTGACTGTGCGGATACGGTGCGGTGATCATACGCCCCAGTGTCACCGTTACCGAGTTGTGACCAGCACCATGTGCGCTTCTAAATCTCTGGACGACGCTGCCTCGCCATGGGCCTTTTCCGCGCTCATGAGCGCTCTATCCAGCTGGTCGCATCTGGCCGTTTCTGAACTCGCCGCCTGATTCGAACGAGTTCGCGCCCTCTCGTTGAATCGTAACAGGTCGGCGTGTCGCATCCGTTGTCGACGCATGCGGTCCAACTGTAGTGATGCGTCCCAGGGCCCCGGCTGACGCTCTGCAGGGCAATCGAACGCGGCCGAACCGTCATCGAAGCAGGATCGACCGCGCCCGCTGTTCCGATTGGCAATTCACGTTGGAACGCGGAACGTCTTTTTACGCGGGCACCGCACCGGCGAGGCTCGCGCTACCGAGGAGTACGTTAACTGCGGAGACGTCACGTCACGTTCGCGCCCAATGAGCGTACGGCCTGAGATTCCCCTACTCCAAGCAAAGGCAAGTTCCATGTGCCGTCCACCTCGCGTCATGATCTGGGCATTGGTATTCGCGTTATTCTGCTTCGTGACGGGGTCGAGTCCTGCCGCGGACGTGACGTCGACGTGGGACGGCACAGACGGCGTCTGGTCGGATTCTACGAAGTGGGACTCCGCCCTGTTTCCCAATAACGGCAACGCCGGCCTCACCTATGACGCGGTGATTGCGGCGGGCGCGGTCGATGTCGACCAACCGATCGGAATCGATGCCTTGCTCTTCACCGGCGGCACGATCTCCGGCGCGGACGCGTTGACGCTGTCGAGCCTGACCTGGACGGGCGGTTCCTTCACGGGGACGGGCCTGGTGACCGTTGGGGGCGGTCTGTGGGGCAGCAACGTGTTCAACACGCTGCTGCTGGAAGGGACGACCATGCGGTTGGCGGGGAACGTCGACTGGGCGGGGGACCACATCAGCTACAACAGCACGGTCGGCACGCTGGAAGTCGCCGCGGGGACGACCCTCACCCGCGCCGACGGCACGATCTACGGGTTCGGGGCCGGACAAACCTACGACCTGTACGCCAACGTCCTGGTCGAAGCCGGCGCGACCTTCCGCCACGACGACACGGGGGTCACCGTCCTCCGCGAGACCTTCACCAACGACGGCGCCCTGCAAGTCGATCGCGGTACGGTCCAGATCGGTGCGGGCTTCACGAATTTTGACGCCCTGACCGGAACGCTGACCGGCGGGCAATACGAAGTGACTTCGACTTTTCAGTTTGACTCAGCCAACATCGTTACAAATCGGGCCAAGCTGGTCCTCGTGGGCCCCGGATCAAGTATCACGGACCTGGCGAGCGTCGACGCCCTTGGAAACCTCGCGATGAACGACACGGGGGCGACGTTGGAACTGCACAACGGCCGCAGTTTGTGGACCACTGCCGCGCTGACCAATCGCGGCACGATCAGTCTCTTCGGCGGCAGTCTCAATTCGTCTTCCACAATCACGACGACCGCCGGCAGCACGCTGTCGGGGTTCGGCTCGGTGCTGAAGCGACCGAACAACGCGGGGCGAATCCAGGCGGCTGGGGGCACGCTCAATCTGCCGCTCGGCGTCCAAGGAACCGGCATTCTCGAAGCGAGCGCCGGCGGCACGCTTGACGTATCCGCCGGAGCAAGCGGCTCGACAACGGGATCGTTGATACTACAGGCGGGCGGCGGACTGACGCTCGGCGCCAGAACGGTCATCGTCAGCAGCGATTTCGACAACCGCAACGCAGGGTCTGCCAACGCATACAATCCGCGCGCAGGCGTCAGCGGCACAGGCTCGATCAACTCCAGCGTGGCCAAGACGCAGTCATTGAGCGGCGCCGTGACTGGCGGGACGACGGCCATGCCATCCATCGCGCTGGGCTCGGTCCGCATCGGCGTGAGCGGACAAAACGCTGCGTCGGCCGCGTTTCGCGTGAACAACAGCGCCGGCGGGCCCAGCCTGCGCGGCGCCGTGAAGTCAAGCGGCAATGGCGCCAACCTCGTTGGCGACAGCCAGTTCGCCATTGTCGGCGGGCCGCGGGATTTCGGCCCTGTGGCGCCCAGCGGACAGTCGGAGGAGTTCTCTGTGAGCTTCACTGGCGTCACCCCTGGGAGCGTCACGCGGACGTTGGCCGTCGTGAACAATTTCGACAACGTCGCCAATCAGACGGTCAGTGTGACCGCCGCGGCTTACTCTCCGGCGACGCCGAACATTACCCCCGCCGCGCTCGCCTTGGGTGATTTCCACGTCGGGCAACCGGCTCAGCAAGCCATCGCGATCAGCAACGCGACGCCTGTCGGAGCGTTCAGCGAGAGCCTGGTCGCGACGGCCTCGGCGACCGGCGGCGGCGTGTCCGTCACCGGGGGGCCGACCGTCACCGTGGCCCCCGGGGCGACCAACTCGACGATTGGCGTGGCCGTCAGCACAGCAACGGCCGGGGCTAAGTCCGGCAGCGTCAATATTGCCCGCAAGTCGACCGGCGCAGTCGGCTTAGCTGATCTCGACCTCGGTTCGCAAGCCATTCCCGTCTCGGCGACCGTCTATCGGCTCGCTCAGCCGGTCATTCAATCCGCTCAGCCGATCAATTTCGGCATCGTCCATGTTGGCGACGTGGTGTCGCCCGTGGGCGTCGCGGTGCAGAACAGCGCAGCCGCGGACGGGTTCAGCGAACGGCTCGATGCGACGCTCGGCCCGGCGCCGACCGGTTTCACCGCCAGCGGCAGCGGGGTCGATAACCTCAACGCTGGCGCCATGAATAGCACCGGCCTGCTCGTCGGCATCAACACGAGCATCCCGCGCACGATCAACGGCTCGATCAACGTGAACTTCACCTCCGACGGCGTCGGGATCAACTCGCTGGGACAAACGGCGCTGGCGAGCCAGTCGGTCACACTTGCTGGAACAGTCAATGCTTACGCCGACCCCAATCTCGTCAAGACGGGCGGCGTCGGCACGCTCACCGAGGCGACGCCCAACTCTTTCGTGCTCGACCTGGGCGGCGTCCGGCGCGGCGGAGCGGCTCTGCAGATGACATTCTCCGTCGCCAATGCCGTGGCGGCCCCCGCCGACACTCTTGCCGGCACGTGGACGATCGGCTCCGGCCCCTTCTCGTTGAGCGGCTTTGGCGCCGTCAACGGCCTGGCGCCGGGCGCTTCCAGCAGCGCCTTGAGCGTCTTGCTTGGCACGGCTGCGGCAGGTCAGTTCGCACACGCCGTCTCGTTCGCGCCGCGTAGCCAGAACGGCAGCGGATATGACGGCGCTATGGCGCCGCTGAGTCTGCTGATCAAGGGCGCCATCTTTCAGGACGCCGACTTCAATGAGGACCTGGCGGTCAATGGCGCCGACTTGGCGCTCTGGCGCAACGGCTTCGGCACGCCGTCCGGTGCGACCCACAGCCAAGGAGATGCGGACCTCAACGGAGCCGTTAGCGGCGCCGACTTGCTGATCTGGCAGCGGCAGTACAGCCCGTCGCTGGCTGCCGTAACGACTGCCGCCGTGCCCGAACCAGGGGCAATCGTCCTGGCACTCCTTTGCGTCGCAACACTTGCGGCATTTCGTCCAATTCGACGGGCTGATCCCTGCTTCGTGCAAGGCGAGACGTTACGCGCCGAGGTCTTACCCAGTGAAGCCGTTTTCCCGCCTCAAAATCGTTGACACGCCCTGACTGGGGAGCCCATAATCTGTGCCGTCCGGTTCTGGCGACGACAATCGCGTCTCGCCGCTACCGCAGAGTTTGCTGTGGACCGGCTCTTGCCAATCTTCTGGCCAGCGCCGTCGCTCGTCGGAGAGGTCGTCGAGTTAATTGCGGACGGTGCGTCCGCGGCTCCATGTCGGCCGAGCGAGCGTCTCTTCTGCTGATTCACTCCTATGGGACGAAGCTGCCGCGTCGGTGGTGGTGGGTGTCTGGCGTTGTGCGCCGTCGCTATGTTGACGAGCGGGCGCGCCGCCGCAGACTTGTATGTCGGCGATCAGCCGGCAGGAGGCGACGCGGCCTTCGCCGCCGGCGTCCCGGCGGGCGTGATCGTGACCGGCTCCGGCACGATCGTCGGCTCGGCCGACCCGCACCAACCGTGGGTCGTCGACGGTACAGTGCGGGGCGACGCCCCTGAGTCGCCCATCGTCATCGGTGGTTTCACGATCGGCGCCGGGTCTTTCGACAACGTCGAATTCGCCGGCGTGTATTCGCCGGGGCACTCGCCCGCATTGGTGACCGTGGGGAGCGTGATCTACACCGCCTCGAACGTGCTGGAGATGGAACTCGGCGGGCTGCTGCCGGGTTCGCAGCACGACAAGATCGTCCACACGGGGCTCTCGGCCGCGGGGGGGACGCTCGACGTGGTGCTCATCAATGCGTTCACGCCGGCGGCCGGGAACGTGTTCGACCTGTTCGATTGGAACGCCGGGGTCCTCGGTTCGTTCGCCACGGTCAACCTGCCAGCGCTGAACGTGGGCCTGTCGTGGGACGCCAGCGACCTGTACGCGGGCGGCACGCTCGCGGTGACGGCCGTTCCCGAAGCGTCGCCGGCACTGCTGTGGAGCGGGCTGGCAGTGGCCGCCGCCGGGGCGGCGACAACGCGGCGGCTGGCCGTACGCCGCCGCCGCCGTGCCGCCGCCCGGTGAAGCGTTGCTCCGGCCTTTTCTCCTTTTCTGCATTCGACTTCCTTGTCCCGCAAGCTAGCGCTTGCCGTTTCTCAGGACACCTTGCCATGACACGTCGGCTCGAAATCCGTTTGATCGTCGGCGCCCTTTGCCTGTCCGTCGCCGCGTCGTCCGCCCGCTTCGCCCAGGCGATCACGCACATCTGGCAAGGAGGGACGAGTTCCATGAACGCGGGCGGAAACTGGGACATCGGAACGCCGGTAAGCGGGTCGGCTAACCTCACGCTTAACTTTCCCACGGGCTTTTTTTCGAGCACCCTCGACCAAGACATTGCCAATCCGCTAGAGGTCCAATCGCTGCAAATCAACAATCAGTACTACTCAATGTCCTTTAATGCGGGCAATCCAATTCGTCTCAAGAACTTGGGGGCGCCGCCGACGATCAATCTGGGGACGTCGAGTCAGTCAACCACGTTCAACATCCCGCTGGAATTCGCCGATCCCACGACCATCACCCAGCTAGGCTCTTACCCCGTCAGTTTCGATGGCGCGTTGACAGGCAGCGACGTGACGTTCGACACGGGCACGTCCGGTGTCGCCTATATCTTGGGCGGCAGCAGCGCCAACGGGCTCACCGGCGCCACTCTCGTCAAAAACCGATCGAACGTCTATCTCAACAAACCGGCCAACACGACCGCTCTCGGCGGCAACGTCACCATCGACGGCGCAAACGCCTATGTGTACGTATACAATGGCGGCGGCGGCAGCAACCAATTTGCCGCGGGGACCGATCTGACGATCGTCAACGGGGCCCGGTTCATCAACGACGGCACCGCCCAAAGCATTGACGATCTGGCCGTCAACTCCAACGGCTCGATTGAGGTGTACAACACGGGCGTTTTGACCCTCGGCGGACAGCTCTCCTCGGCGGCAGGCATTGGCTACATCGGCTACGGCAACTCGAATCCCACGATTGATTTCGACGGTCAATTCAAGACTGTCGACGTGACCAGCACCGGCGGCAGCGAATACCTCCAGATTCGCGACGCGATCACCAACGGCAGCATCAACAAGACGGGCGCCGGCAAGCTGGTCATTTCCAACAGCAGCAATAGTTTTTCCGGCACGAACGTCGTCACGGCGGGGACGCTCGCCGGCGGTCCGCAGACGATCGGGACAGTCACTAATAATGCCGCCGTGGAGCTGAGCACCTCGGGCACGCTGGCGGCGAATCAGATCAGCGGCCCGGGGCAGGTGGTCATTCGGAGCACGACGGTACAATTTGCGGCCCCCCAGAACTACTCCGGCGGGACGATTCTTCAGAGCGGATCAGCCTACGGCGACGCGACCGCGCTGCTGGGATCGTTCACGGCCGTCGGCAGCGGCGCACTTCAATTCAGCCAAACGACCAATACAACCTGGACCGGCTCGCTGTCCGGTCCCGCCTCTGTCAGCGTCGTGGGGACGGGCGCCCTGGGGTTGGGCGGCGCCAACAATTACTCCAACGGCACGCAAGTGTTTAACGGTACGCTCGAGATTCAAAGCGACACAGCCGTCGGCGCCGGTGGTCTGTCCGTCTACAGCGGAACGCTCCGTGCGGCCGGGGCGCGGACGCTTGCCAATACCCTGACTCTGCAGGGCGTCACATTCGACGGATCAGGGGATTTCTCGTTTACAAACGCGGCGGTCAAGCAACCCACCGGGGCGACGACCCACAACTCGACCGGCACGACCGACATCGCCGGCCAGTGGCTCACGGGTAGCCAAACCATCACGGTCAACGCGGGGCAACTGGCGCTGGGGAATCCCAATATCGTCAACGGCTTCACCAGCAGCGGCCCCATCAACGTCAACGGCGGGACGCTCACGGTGCGATCGCTCAACTTCATCTCGCTGCCCACGGTCACGCTGGCCGGCGGCACGCTCAACGCCCCCAACGGCTACGCGATCCCGCTGGGCGCCGTGCTGCAAGGCAACGGCGGCGTGACGGGGCGCGTCGCCAGCGCCAACGGTTCGACGATCATCGCCACGGGGGCCATGACCGTCGGCGACGCCGCCCACGTGGCGGGGGTCAACCTGGACGGCGAGCTCTACACCAGTCAATACGCCGTCACGCTCGCCGACGCCAACCAAGCCGTGGTTGGCGCGGTGACGCATCTGGGCGACGGCGTGAACAACGGCACGCTCAACGCCCCCAACGGCCTCGTGGTGAACTTCGGCCGCAACATCACGGGGCGCGGGCAGATCAGCTCGACCAACGCGCTGGCCCAGGCGGTCATCATGAACGGCGCCGTCAACGGGGACTCGATCGCCAACTACCTGGAGTTCACCGGCTTTGTGAAAGGAGTCGGCACGTTCAACAATGTGGCGTTCAGCGGCACGTTTTCGCCGGGGCTGTCGCCGGCCTTGGTGAAGGTGGGTAGCGCTCTGCTCGCCGATTCCAGCGTGCTGGAGATGGAAATTGGCGGCGCTAACCACGGCGGCCAATACGACGCGATCGACGTCGCCGGCACGCTGTCGTTGGGCGGCACGCTCAAGGTGTCGCTATTGGACGGTTTTGCGCCGCAAGCGGGCGACGAGTGGCAACTGTTCGACGGATCGCTTGCTGGCGGGTTTGCCGGGTTCGACCTCCCCGCGCTCGCCGCCGGATTGAGCTGGGACGTGTCGGCATTGGCCACCAGCGGCATCGCCGCGGTGGTTGCCGGATTGGCGGGGGATTTCAATCTCGACGGCGCCGTCAACGGCGGCGACTTCCTGGCCTGGCAACGCGGCGGCGGTTCGGGGGGTGACCTCGTCAACTGGCGGGCCAATTTCGGGTTGACGGCCGCCGGCCGGGGTGCGGCGGCCGTCCCCGAACCGGCGTCTTGGGTGATTTTGGCAATTGGAGCGGCCTACGGGCTTTGCCGACGCGAAAGTCGCCCCCGGTCATCTCACGCCTGGAGTGGCGCCTGAGCCGATTCGGCGTCCTTGTTTCTCAAGGTTCACGCGACGGTCTCCTTGGGGGCACGGCGCAAAGATGCGCTCACCACCCATTTCAGATCCGGCGCCCGCCAAGTCGCGCCAGCTGGAGGAGAAGGCATGCGGCTAGAAATCCCCCAAGCACTACGAAGCCGAACACGCCCCGGTCGTAGCGGGGAAGACTTACAGCACGTCTAGTTGCATGCCCCTTGGCGGAATTCAATTCGTTGCTTCGGTTCCTGGTCCACGATCAACGTTGCCCCCTTTGCTGCAAGGCAGCGTTCACATTGAAAGGTACGCTCCATGAAGACTCGCTATTTACAGCTTCTCTGTGTGGGATGGCTCTTGTCGACGAGCGCAATCGCGATGGCCGCTCCCATCACCTACGGTCCCGCCGAGGATTACAAAGGCACGCCGGGTCCCAGCAATATTGAGATTCCCATCCATACCCAGGGTCGGATATTCCGTTGGAGATTCAAGGACACGATCACCATCATCATTCCGACGCCTTCGCTTTCCGATCTGCTGGGCATGTTTTTCGTTACCGCCGACGGCGATGATCCCGACGGTCCAGTCGTTGTGACCACGATGTACGGTCGCGATCTCAATCCAGGAGGAACGGAACTGCGGATGGACGGATTCGATCCGCTGAATCCCGAGGTTCTATTCCTCGACGGGGAGACCATAATCGGCAATTCTGGCACGGAGTACCACTCGTCTTCGAACTATGGCGGTATCCCCGTAGCGTCGTTGTCGGGCTACTTTCCGGAATTTGACTTATCGCCCCTAGCCGGCGCCGATCCGGCGTCGTTGGTCTATACCTATTCTACGGTCGTGCCGGGGGCTGATATTCTGGCGCCCGAGCCGAGTGCCGTTTTCCTAGCGATTGCTGGCGCGGCTGGCTTGACCCTGAAGAAGAGGCGCACGCGTCGCCGTTCCGCGCCATCGTGAGGGGCGGCGTCGTTGACTTGCTGCGTTGCCTTGAATGATGTGAATCACCAATCGCTGGTTCTTGGAAAAGCTCTCCACGCGGTCTAAGAGCATCCGCAGCCAGTCATACCAACCCACCAGGACTGTAGGCGGTTGCTTGGCGGCCTCCGGCGAAACAGGCACGATTTCAGAACCTGACTCGCGCACCGGACACTCACGCCGCAGTAGTAGACGAACATTTTCGCATCGACAGAGGTGCGTCGACCGATCGCAGTCGGCGGCTCTTCAAACTCACAGCGGCTGGACCACCGCCTCTTTCATAGAATCAACACCAGCAAGGTGCGCCTCCTCCAAACTCGCTGAGGTGGCCTTCGATATTTCGCACCGCTGCGCCACAGCAGAATCTCTTCAAGCTGGCGGCCGATGCACCCGACGCAGTTTTGGCTCTCGGCGAATTGAGGTCGGTGATTGTCACCGCTGGCTCCCAGATGCCGCTGCGACACGCCGTACGTCGGTGACTTCCAACCCGCTACTTGCCCCGCGCGGAGCGCGAGTCTTTTGAGCATCTTGCACATTGCCGGCAGGCCGGACTGTTGACTCGGCAGCGTTTTAGGGGCGAGCCGATGGCCTTCGCGCCGCGCGGGGCGCGCGAATTCGCTCACTGTCGCCCCTGGTCGCAGGACGAGGGAACGCCTCAGGGCCCCCTAACTCGTCACTTCCGGCCGAAGAGAATCCCGGCTCGGTCTCGTCGAGGGCGCGGGTTGCAAGTGCCGACGCGGCCAAGGCTTGCGCGACTCAGGCCTTCTCGTTCGCTGCCGAACAGTTGCCCGCGACCATCTTTTTTCAAGAAATCGCGTGAGATTGGCGCGGAAATTGGTGGGACGAGTCCGGAGGACCGTCTGTCATGGCCGACTGGCCGCTACCCCCGGATCAACTCTTGGACGACGTCGTCGACGGGAGCCCGTCGGCGCTGGGGGAACTTCTGCAGTCGTATCGTCCCGCGTTGCTGCAAGTGGCCGCTGAGCGTCTGGACCCGCGCATCACGGCTCGGCTGGACGCCTCGGACGTCGTGCAGGACGCGCTCGTCGAAGCCTCGCCTCACGTCGGTTGCTGGTTGCAGTCGGGCAAGCCGCTCGCTGCCTGTCTCTGCCGGCTTGTCCGCGATCGCATCGCCCGCATCACGCGCGACCATGTCGCGGCTCAGAAACGGTCGGTCGCGCGGGAGGCGCAGCCCTGCTGCAACGAATCCACTGCGTCGATGTTGACGCTGGCGGCGCGACTCGGGCTGACGAGCGACACGCCCAGCCGGCTCGTCGGGCTGGGCGAATCGTGCGAACGCCTGCGGCGACGGCTCGCCCAGCTGCCCATGATCGATCAGCAAGTGCTGATGATGCGCATCGTCGAGGGAATCTCCGCTCGTGCCGTCGGCGAAGTCCTGGGACTCAGCGAGGGGGCTGTCAACATGCGACAGTTGCGGGCGTTGCGACAGCTGCGTCGACTCCTCGCCCTGTCGCCGTGAGAACAGCGGTCATGCACAGCGCCGAAACGGTTATTCCGAAGCTGATCAACAACGGCGCCAGCAGCCCGCCTGCCGACGACGGGGGCTGCGAATTGGCGGAGATCGTGGCGCGCCTGACGGACGAATTGTGGCGTGATCCCGAACTCAGCGACCGGGAGATCCTGTCGCGATATCCGGAGCATGCCGCGGAACTTGGCGAGTTGTTGCCGACGTTTCGAGAAATTGCCGCTCTGCCCGTGGCCTGCGAAGTCGCCGAGGAGCCTGACGGACGCCGAGCGCCGGCGCGCGAGCTCGGCGACTTTCGGCTTGTGCGAGAGATTGGTCGCGGCGGCATGGGGGTCGTCTACGAGGCTGAACAGCTGTCGCTGCGGCGTCGCGTCGCCCTGAAGGTGCTGCCCTACGCCGCGGTTGTCGATCCTCGCCAGCTGCTGCGTTTCCGTCATGAAGTTCAGGCGGCGGCGCTGTTGCAGCATGCGCACGTCGTCCCCGTTTACGCCGTGGGCTGTGATCGGGGCGTCCACTATTACGCCATGCAACTGATTGCCGGGCAGTCGCTCGCCCAGATGCTGCCGTCGCTCCGGGAGGGCGGGGAGCGGCGCAAGACGCCGCCGGAGTCAGCTCGACAGGGCGACTCGTCGACGATGCGCGCCGGCAAGCAGCCCACTCAACCCGTGCGTTCGGGCGGGCGCGGGGAAACGGAATATTTTCGGCGGGTGGCCGAGTGGATCGCCCAAGCCGCTGAGGGGCTCGATTACGCCCATCGGCGGGGCGTCGTGCACCGCGACGTCAAGCCGTCCAACCTGCTCATCGACGGCGACGGCCAACTCTGGATCACGGACTTTGGACTCGCCCATTTGGAATCGGAGGCGGGGCTCACGATCACCGGCGATCTGCTCGGCACGCTGCGGTACATGAGCCCCGAGCAAGCCCTGGGCCGGCGTCGCATCATTGATCATCGAACGGACGTCTATTCGTTGGGCGCGACCGCCTACGAACTGCTCGCACTCCGGCCGGCCTTTGCGGACGAAGATCGCCACCGTCTGCTGCAGCGGATCGCTCGGGAGACGCCCCCGCCGCTTCGCTCGCTCGACCGCGCGATCCCCTGGGAGTTGGAAACCATTGTCCGCAAGGCTATGGAAAAGGACCCCGGCGATCGATACGCAACGGCGCAAGACCTCGCCGACGACCTGCGACGCTGGATTGAGATGCGTCCCATTCAGGCCAGAAAGCCTTCCCTTCAGCACCAAGTCGTCAAGTGGTGCCGCCGCCATGCAGGGTGGGTCGCGGGCGGCTTGATCTGCTCGTTGCTCGCCGTCGTCGCCCTGTCTGTCGGGGCCTCGTTGTTGGCCCGCGAACAGTCGCGTGCCAATCGCGCCTTGGCATCCGCCCAGGACAGCCGCCGCTTGGCGCGCACGGCGGTCGACGACATGTACGCCGAGTTAGCCGCGGCGTGGCTCGCCGATACGCTGGAGCCGACTCCTCGGCAGCGCAAATTCCTCGACAAGGCGCTGCGCATCTACGAGAGTCTGGCAGCGGCCGATCCGACCGATCCCGAATCGCGCCGCGAAGCGGCTGCCGTCTTTCTGCGAATCGGCCGAATCCAACAGAAGATTGGCAAACGTCGTCAGGCGGAAGGGGCCTGTGAACTGGCAATTCAGGTGCTGGAGGACCTGCCAGCCGAATTGGCGGCGCTGCCCGCCGTCCGCTTGGAAGCGTCGCAAGCCTACGCAGAACTTGGTCAATTGCGATTCGACGCGGAGCAGGTGACGCGCGCCCAACAAGCTTGGGACCGTGCGGAGCGACTCCTCAACGACTTGACGACGCAGTTTCCGCTGGTGGGCGAGTACCAGGCCGTTCGGGCCGCCAACCTGCGGCAGCTGGCGCGACTCGCTCTCAGGAAGGGCGACCAAGCCGCGGCGGAACGGTTCGCGCGGGAATCCCATCGGCAGTTGCGCGCCCTCCGCTCTCCAAATGCCGATGCGAACGACTACGATTGCGAAGAACTTCGCAGCGCAGTGCTGTTGGCAACCGTGCTGCGTCAGACCGGCCGGCCCGACGAAGCACGACAACTCGCCGACCAAACGGCCGAGCGGTGTGCCTGGCTCATTCAGCTGCAATACGATTCGCGAGACCTTTGGCAAGTGCGGGCGGCGGCGCTGGCGGAAGGCGGCGACTCCCTGATCGCAGCGCAACGGTTCGAAGAGGCCCTCGCCCGCTACGAGACCGCCTTGCAAGCGGTGAAAGGCATGATGCGGGTCAACAAGGCCCCCAGCGATCACATGTTCGAACTCTTCGATTCATCGCGACAGTGGACCAACCAGATCGAGCCAAACCTCTGTTGCCAGTACGTCGAAATCCAGATCCGCCAAGGACGGGCGCTGGCGATGTCAGGTCGATACTACGCCGGGCGCCAGGCGCTGGGCACGGCCTATCACACGGCCGGCGTGCTGCAGTCCATCCACGCGGCCGCTCGCTTCGCCGTCGCCGAAATCAACGCGCTGGCCCAACTGGCCGATTTCCTCCGGCAACGCGGCAACGCGGAAGCCGGCGAGGTCGCCCTGCTGGCGGGCGAGAAGTGGAATCGGCTGCGACACCGCATGCCGGAGGTCGTCAGCTACGTCAGCGGCCTATACGAACTGAGCGATTACGTGTGGTTCTCCAGCCATTTCCCCACAGCGACGACTGACTCGATCCGGGCATTCGACCGGGGCGCCGACGAGTCGCTCCTGGACGAGCGGGACTTGCCTTCGCTGCAAACCGCCCTGGGGATCGCCTGGTATCGACACGGAGCCTACGACGACGCGATCTCCCGACTGACCGCAAGCCTCGCGAGCCGCGAAGCGCGCGATCCCTTTGCCGGGTTCTACCTGGCCATGGCGTACCGCCAGACCAACCAGCGCGACTTGGCCCGCCAATGGTTTCAACGGTCGGTCGCATGGACGACCGCAGAATCGGCCGACTGCGACCTCGATGCTCTGAAGAGCGACGCCACGCGTCTCCTCACGGCCCCGTCGCAGGCCGATGCGGCAACCGGTCGACTGCGCGGCCCCGGCAGCGCCTCGTCGGAGTCGGCGCGGCCGCCTATTGATGGCCAAACCGGAGAGCCGCCATGATCTCATCGCGACGCGGTTTCTCGCTCGTCGAAGTGCTGGTGTCGATGGCGATTATCGGCACGCTGGTCTCGTTATTGTTGCCGGCCATTCAGAGCGCTCGTGAAGCGGCCCGACGCACGCAGTGCGCGAGTCGCCTCCGACAGATCGCGATCGCCGCCAACTCTTACCACGGGGCCCACGGCTGTTTCCCGCCGGGCTATCAGGGGCCTGGAGAGCCCGTCGAGGTCTGGCCGCCGTTCGAGTTCCAGTTCGTCGGGCACTTGCCTTACCTGCTGCCGTACCTGGAGATGTCGACAGTTTCGGACCGCATTGCGGTTGACCTCGATGTTCGGCGCTGCGACGACTCGTGGTGGGTCGACGCGGACACGTACGGCATCGCTCAGGCCCAACTTCCGGTGCTCCGCTGCCCCTCGGCGCCGCGCGAGCAGACCGGCGCGATCATGCTTGTGCACTACTACTTCGAGCCGTTCCCCGGAACCGTGTGGGTGAGCGCATTAGCCCGCAACGCTCCCGGCGACGAGTTGCTCGGGGCGACCGACTACCTCGGCTGCGCCGGGGCCTACGGGGTGACCGACACCGAGTGGGACGATTACCAAGGCGTGTTCACCGACCGTTCGATGACGCGCATGAAGCACATTGTCGACGGCGTCAGCCAGACCCTGTTGTGCGGCGAGACGACCGGCGCGCGGGGCGACGTCGAGTATCCCCATGCCTGGATGGGCGGAGGCCCGTTGATGACGGCCGTCGGCCTGGGACATCAAGCGTTTCAGTTCCACAGCGAGCATCCCGGCATCGTTCAGTTCGGGTTCGTCGACGGTTCCGTGCGACCGCTCATCGACGAGATCGACCACCACGTCTTGATGGCGCTGGGCGGGATCGCCGACGGCGACGTGCTCGGCAGCACGCTGCAGATTCAAGATTAACGGCGCGTTAAGCGCAGAGGACCAGCCATGTCGCCCGACCTTCGTCTCACAATCGCGACCTTCGTCGTGGCGTTGGGCGGCGTCACTGGATGCGACGGCCAGGAGCAGGCGGTCATCCCGGCGCATCCGGCCCCGCCGCCAGCCGCGTCGCCACAGCCATTGACAGAATTGGAGGTGGATGCCGCCGGGCCGTCCGAAGTCCAAAGGGGGCAGGGAGATACGGCGTCGTCGGACAACGCGAGGGAGAAATAACCATCGGGCGCAAACCCGGAAGCTGAAAAGCCAGCAGAGAAATCAAGAGTTTTCGCGTGAGGTTCGCCGCGCAACTGGCAGGGCACTGACTAGGCCGTCGAGAAATCGACATGGCGACCACGACGCGATAGTTCACCTCGGTGGCGAAATCAGGGGAGTTGAAGCCATGCATGATCATGCTTCCAAATCCATGACTTGGCGACTGCGGCATCGCGTCGGCAGTCTGGCGGCTGTTCTTTCTATTCATTGTCTCTGCGGCGGTCTTTCTCAGCGACTTGCCGCCGCAGAGTTCATTCCGCTGGGCGACTTGCCGGGCGGACTCTTCGAAAGTCGACCGCGAGGCGTCTCTGACGATGGTCGAACTGTCGTAGGCGGCAGCGCGGGGCCGGAAGTCTACCTTCCTGGATTTCCGGGGCCCGTCTACGACTATCATGCAACGAGAGAGCCATTCATATGGACGCCTAACGTTGGAATGGAGCGGATCGTGATCGGCGGCCAAGGAGAGGCGACCGATGTAAATGCCGGTGGCAGTGTAGTAGTCGGTTTTGCTTCGCCCAGCGACCAAGCATTTCGATGGACAGAATCCGAGGGCGTCTTACCACTGGGAAACCCTGCGGGATACGACCATTCGCAAGCCTATGGCGTCTCGGCTGATGGACTGACAGTCGTCGGTCGGTCATTTGACTTCACGCCGAACATGACGGAAGCGTTTGTGTGGACCGTAGGCAAAGGCATGCTCGGGCTTGGAAGTCGGGCAGGTGCAGCTGACAGCAAAGCATGGAGTGTATCTAGCGACGGTGGTGTGATTGTCGGAGGCGACGAATCACATGCTGCAATGTGGACGGATAGGATCGGACCGCAAGTCCTGGATGACTCCGGAATTGACTTCGACATCTACTCGCTTGAAAGCAAGGCCGTTTCCCCTGACGGCAGCGTGATCGTAGGTTGGGGCGGAGCACTTGTAGACAATGGACTCGTTACGGGCATGGGCTGGCGTTGGACAGCCGAAGAAGGCGTCGTTTTGCTCGATCCAAGCTGGAGCCCCGCGTCAGACGGAAAGTACTACCCGAACGCCGCATCGGAAGCCGGAGAATACATTGTCGGCCATTCGCTAAACGCGGTCGGCGCGTTTTTATGGGATCGCGCTCAGGGAATTCGATCTCTGCAACAGGTCTTGGTGGACGAGTATGGCCTGGGGAATGCATTGAAGGGCTGGACACTCACATATGCGAACGACATCTCTCCCAACGGTCGCTACATCGTAGGTTCAGGAGCCAACGCCAACGGTGATCGCGAGGCGTTCCTGGTACGGCTCGATGCCGTTCCCGAACCGGCAAGCGGCATACTGCTGCTACTTGGAGTTGGCGTCTCGCTGGCATGTCGCAAGAGAATAGGCTTGATCCGAACGTACCGGCGTGCAAGCCGCTTCCAGATCATCCCGCCACGATCGCAGCGAGAGTTCGGCCCCGTAGCAAGTGGTTTAATCGGTTCTGCATTGGCATTGTGCTTTCTGCCCTCCCTTCACGCACAGCAGTTCGAATGGATCCGGCAGTTTCGCACGACCGGGAACGAAGGCAACGTCACTGTGGCTGCGAATGACCTCGGCGACGTCTTCGTTGCTGGAACTACGCGCGGCAGCATGGGCGCCGCCAACGCCGGTCGCGCCGACGTGTTCCTGACGCGTCTGGACGAGCAAGGCAATCCCGCATGGATTCGCCAATTCGAGACCGCTGAAACCGAGCTTTGCCTCGACGTGGCCGCGGACCAATCAGGAAACGTCTACGTGACGGGCTTCACAAATGGCAGTCTTTGGTCGACGAGCTTCGGGGGCTATGACGCGTTTTTAGCGAAATACAACTCGTCGGGCACGCTCCTGTGGGGCCGCCAGTTTGGCGGAGAAGGAACCGACAACGGCATTAGCGTAGCCGTTGACCCGAGGGGCGACGTCTTCGTTGCGGGAAGTACGGTCGACGATCTCTTTGGCGAAGGTCGTGGCGGCGTTGACGGGTTCATTGCCAGATTTGACCCGTTAGGAACGTTGAAAGGGTCTAGCCAGTTTGGCACTAGTGGTCCCGACTTCCCCGCCGCAGTCGCCGTGGATGCCGAGGGAAACTGCTATATTTCCGGGGGAACCACTGGCAGCCTTGGAGGACCCAATGCCGGCAGTCGCGACGCGTACCTCATGTCCTATAGCCCGACCTTTGATTTGCGTTGGACCGTTCAATATGGCAGTAGCCTCTATGATTCGGGACGCGGCGTGGCTGCTGATCGACTCGGCAATGCCTACGTTACGTCGCATCCCGGCGGTGAAAGCCCTAACCCGTACGGCTCTCTCAGAGAATACGATACCAGCGGTGCGCTGCAATGGTGCCGAGACGTCGACACCAGCGCTGTCGATTTCCTTGTCGACGTCGCCGTAGACGACCGGGGCAACGCCTGGGTGGCGGGCATGACAGAGGGAGACTTGGGCGCAAACAACGCCGGGGGCCGTGACACTTTCGTTCGCCTCTTCGATTCCGCTGGGGCGGAACTCTGGACCCGCCAGTTCGGCACGGGTGAAGACGACACCCCGGAAGCTGTTTGCTTTGACCGCCAAGGAAGCGTTTACGTCGCGGGCCAGACCGCCGGAAGCTTCGCCGCGACCAACATCGGTTCGTTAGATGCCTTCGTCGCCAAGCTTCGGTTGGCCGTGTCGGAGCCGGCGAGCAGCTTGCTACTGGCCGCGGGAATCGCCACGGCAGCGATCATCGGGCGGTGGCGAAGAATCGAATCAAGATTCAAGAAAACTCAGATTCCGGCGTCTCCCACGTGGGGCGGCTGAAGTCGCTAGGAGAGAGTCTCCAGAACAATTCGCTATTCAACATCCCCATTATTAAAGACGGCCGGCAAGCATCCCGCTGACAACGAACTGCTCGCCGGCCTGGCATCGCCTCAGCGCGTGCGTCACGCGCCACCGGCGACCGTCCCGCCATTATAACGGTCGCGTCGCCCGCGCTGAGCAGAAAGGAGCTCGTTTCCATGCTCGCGCAAACACTCAAGCGGTCCCCCAAGCCATCCCGCGGATTCTGGCGCCGGAAGGCGGTCGCTCGACGCGGTCCCTGCCGGTCCCGCTTCATGCCGACCCTGGAGCGTTTGGAGTCGCGATGCCTGCTCGATGCCGGACTCGCCGGCGAGTTGACGTCGACGCCCGCGCTTGATTGGTCCAGCTATTTCGGAACGGAGGCCGAGGAGTCCGTCACCGACGTCGCCATCGATTCCAACGGCGACATCTTAATCGTGGGTTCGATCAACTTCAACGACGATGCGTACGTCGCAAAGCTGGCGGGTTCTGACACGGCAACCTACACGCGTGGCGAGCTCATGTGGGAGAATATCCTTGGCGGAGACAGCTACGATCGTGGTTTCGGTGTTGCAGTTGACGCGGATGATAACGTGATTGTCGTTGGCGAAACAAACAGCCAAGGCTGGATTTCCGGAGGGTACGACACGAGCCTCGACAGAACGGACGGCTTTGTTGTGAAATTCAGCTCCGCAGGTGAACACCTCTGGTCCACCTACGTTACCGACATCGCGGAAAAGAAAACCTACGAGACTTTGTTTGATGTTGACCTGGACGCGGAGAGCAATATTGTCGTTGTTGGCCAGAGCTTGACGTTCAATCCGAACGATAGCAATGATGCTTTCGCGGCCAAGATATCAGGTGGTGGGCAACTTGTCTGGGCTCAATCAATGGGAGGCCCTGAAAACGAAAGTGCGCGAGGTGTTGCCATCGACGACGTGAGTGGTGCTGTTTATCTCACAGGCCGGACTCCGTCGCCGGGTTCGTCAGAGTGGATCCGCGATGGATTCGATACAACTCTGAGCGGAACCTATGACGCCTACTTGATCAAACTCGATGCCTCGGGGACGCACCTGTGGTCAACGTTCTTGGGCGGGGATGACAGTGAAATGGGCTACAAGGGCGTCGCCGTCGATCATGAGCAGAATGTTGTTGTGGCAGGCATAACGGAGTCCGATCACTGGAACGGCTGGGAGTCCATTCCAATTGCCGGTTCATATCAAGGCGGCATCGACGGATACGTCGCCAAATTCAACTCTGAGGGCGTCCCTCAATGGGCATGCTATTTGGGCGGCGATCAGGGGGACACAGCCTATGATCTAACCATGGGCACATCGGGCGATTTGTTTGTAGGTGGCTCGACAACTTCGAGTGAATGGATGGTTGGTGGTTTCGACCTGAATTATGGCGGAATCGCCGATTCATTCGTCGCAGCACTGTCCGCAGATGGCGGACTCGTTTGGTCGTCCTATCTCGGTGGAATCAACGACGAAGGAAACGCCAAGATCGCGGTGGATACATCCGGGAACCTGGTGGTGGCGAGTACCACGGAGTCTCCGAACTCCCCCGCTTGGATTGCTGGCGGCTATGACACAACGTATGGCGGTGTTAGCGACGCATTCGTCGCCAAGATCCGACTGGGTGAACCCGCGCCGCCGGAGCCTGGCGTAACAGTCACGCCAGTGGCCGGCCTGGAAACTTCAGAAGCTGGTGACGCCGCCGCGTTCGACGTCGTGCTCGACACGCCGCCCCAAGCGCCGGTGACGATCAACGTCTCCACCAGCGACGATTCGGAAGGCGAGATTGACGGGCCGACGACGCTCGTGTTCGACGACACGAACTGGGACGTGCCGCAGACGGTCACGATCCGCGGCGTGAACGACGACGACCTGGACGGCGACGTGAACTATACGATTCGACTGGAACCCGCAGTCAGCGCTGATTCAAACTACAACGGCGTCGACCCGGCCGACGTCTCGGTGACGAATCTGGACGACGAAGCACCGCCGGCGGCGAACGAGATCTACGTCTGGGATATCCGCTTCGAGACGCAGGGCGTGTTCACGACGATCGTCGTCGAGGTGCGGCAGGACTCGAATCTCAACGAGGTGGCTGACGATGGCGACGCGGCAGCGGTCGGAGTTCTGGTCGACCTCGCCCTGTCCGACGGCACGACCCTGTCGGGCTACACTGACGGGGATGGCATCTTCCGCAGCCCGACGTACAAGAAACTGGCCGACCAAACGCTGGCCGACGTCACGCGACTGGATCTGGCCGACTTGGATTGGAATTCACTGCTCGACCAGGAGGACGATACCGACGGCGACGGCTGGCCGGACGACGCTTTCGCGGCTTGAAGCCTTAAGGTCCGAAGCACCGCTGTCCGATCCAGGACGCGCAGCGATTCGGCATGACCAGTCAGTCCAACGTGCGCCCCGGTCGCTGCTTCGCGATAGCCGGCGCGCACTCGCAAGCGAGATACTGCCGTCCTGCGGCCCGGCGCTCTCTAGCGGCCGCACCGTCCGCTCTCGCCAAGACGCGTCGGCTTGGACGACCGCGGCCCTGAAGGGTCCGCTCCCCGCTTGGTCGACACACTCCTGCGTCTGAATCTGACGCTTTCGCATCTACAGAGGTGGCGCGACCGCTGCGAATTGGCAGATCTTCAAATTGAGCGAAGTTGATTCTATGAAAGAGGCGGCGGGCTCAAGAAAAATAGGTTCTCCTGGTTTGGTAAACACGGCGTAGCCGTTTGGCTCGCCAACACCACCAGGAGAACCCAGTGATGTTGTACCTTGCCATTGACCAACATGCCAAGCAACTCACCATTTGCGTACGTAACGAAGCAGGCGACACGGTGTTGCGTCGTCAAGTGAGTACGCGTTCCGAGAAGATCGAGGCGTTCTTCGAGCAGTTCACCGAGAGAGACCCCGATTTCATGGCGATCCTCGAAGTCTGCGGTTTCAACGATTGGCTGGTCGAAGATTTGCGAAGGCGGAAATGTCGACAGATCGTGTTGATTCATCCCGAAAAGCCGTCCAAGAAGAAGACCGACCGGCGGGACGCTCAGAAGCTGGCCGATCTGCTGTGGCTCAATCGCCAGAGGCTGGCCGCCGGCCAGGTCGTGCGCGGGCTGCGGCGCGTCTACATGGTGACGCAACAAGAACGCGAAGACCGTCAACTCACGTCGCTGCGGAAGAATCTTGGACAACGTCGCATACGCGTGGTCAACAAGATTCGCCGAATCGTCAATCGCTACAATCTGATCTGGCACTATCCGACCAAGACGTTTCAAACCAGAGCCGGGCGCAGATGGCTTGTCGATGTTCAACTCCCGCCCATCGATCGACTGGAAATGGACATGCTCTTGAAGGAGTGGGAGATTTGCGACGAACAGATTGCCCAGGTGGACAACGAGATTGCCGAGCGTGCTAGCCGCACAGCTTCCGACTGCCTACTCAACGCAACGCAGATACTCATGACCATTCCGGGAGTCAGCCATTACAGTGGACTGACCCTGGCGAGTCGGATCGGCCCCATCCAGCGATTCCCGCGTCCTCGCAGCCTGGCCAATTACTTCGGGCTGACGCCTGGGTGCCGCAATAGCGGCAACGCTCAAGACCGCTTGGGATCGATTACCAAGCAAGGCAGTAAGACCGCGCGGTTCATCCTGGGGCAACTGGTGGTCCACCTCCTGAAGCATGACCCGAAAATGCGGGAGTGGTATCGGCGGATCAAGTTGCGACGCGGCTCCAAGATCGGACGCGTGGCAGTCATGCGTCGGATGACCACGATCATCTGGCACATGCTGACCTATCGAGAACCGTACACGATTGGCGGACCGCCTCCACGACTACGCAAGGACGGGGCTTCGGCAGCCCCTGCGGCCTGATGATCGACGCCCTAGAACGGGCTGAAACGGCACAACGTGCGAAGCTGATTGCATTGGCCTCTGTTTGACGGAGGCCCCTGTGGGCATGGTTCAGTCTGAGTTGGTCCATGGATCTAGGCGTTGGCTTGCCAACGCACTTTGACGCGAGGTTGATTGAGACGAACCAGGCCGCACAGGACGGTCGAATGAAGAATGCTAAGTGCCGACCGAACCGGTCGGGCGACTCCTCGCAGGCAGGAGCGGGATCCACGAAGAGATGTTTTGGGGTGCAATCGGAAACTCAAAAGAACGTTGCCAGCGAACCCGAAGACGAACCGTAATCAATCCACTCGCCAGCGCGTGTCATCAAGCCACAGATTAGCCCGGACGGTCGCCGCCAAACCTCCGCTCGGGCTCGACAGAGGGGCCCGCCCCTCGCGCCTCTGCCCTCGCCTCGACCCTCGAGACGCGGGGCGAAGGGCCGATGCGAGGGCGACGGCGGAGGGGCTCATCGAAACCCTTGGATGAGAGAAAAAAACACAGCTTCGCTGTGTCCGGAAGATGTACGCACAATAGTCGAAGGAAACCAGGAAGAAACTTACTTGACGTGTTAGCCTCTTTCAGAGATGGACCAACACCAGCAGATTGGCGGTCCGGTGCCGAGTCTGCGGAACTGCTCAAGCTGGTCCTGCTTGCCGGTTCGTCCATTGTGAACGCAGGTCGCACGCTTGGCATGACCCGGCACGTCGCCTAGGCGATCATCGTAAAGACGAGCATCGCCTGCCGCGCCTCGTCGCGTTCCGATGTCGACATCTCCGTTGACGGCGACGACGCGCGTCTGATAGTCCTCGGCGAGTTCGCAGAAATCGAAGGCTTGAGTGCGGCCCGAGATCCGGCTCAGATCCTCGGCAAGTACGAGGTCGTATGCGTCTGTCCGAATTGCTTGCCTGGCCTCGACGAACTCGCTCCGGTCGCTGAGCTCCCCGCTACCGGCGCCGGCGATCACTTCGATCCGCGCCAGGCCGTCCCCAATCGAGCTCAGTTACGACCGGAGTCGCTGTTCCTGGTCGTCATTGAATGCTTCCCGCTGCTTCCCTTCGCCGGGACAGCTCACGCGACAGATCGTGAGTACGGACAACTTCGCCCCGTCCTTGGGTCGAAGCGGCGGATTGAGAAAGTGCATCTCGCACCTCCCTGTGCTGGGGAGATGCTGCGGCCCTCGAAGTTTGGCACAGTGTGCCAAAACTGTGACGTAACCGGAGAGGACGCGATCGCGCATGACATGTCGTCGCGCCTACTAGAGCGAGCGGTATCAGCCACTTCAGTTCAAATGACTCAGCGTGAGTGATTAGGGCGGACTTACTAAAGACGAATCCTGTCCTCTCCGCTTTCTGACTTTTGTCGCGCGGCGTTTTGCCGCAGTGGCCGCTCGTCCGGCAACGAAACCTGCGAGCCTGCCGTTGGCGCTGGCGCCTCACAGCAGTGGGCTCGACGCTCCGGACGGGGGGCTCGCGTGCTCTGGCCCTCGCCCTCTTCCGCCCGTGAGAGACCCGCGGCGCTCGATCGACTCGGCAGTCTGGCGGAGCGCACGACGCCGCCTTTTCCGGCAGATTCTAGCTCGTGCGCCGGCGGTCGCTGATGACAACCGCCGGCCAAGGGCTTGACTTTTCTGCGAGCCGAAGCAAAATACGTTACAGTAACAGTTTCAACTCTCTTTCAGCTCGTCGCATGTCAAGCATACGCAAAGTCGCCAAGGATGCCGGCGTTTCGATCGCCACCGTGTCGCGCGTGATTAACGGCAGTGGCGCCGTGACCCCGGATATGCGTGATCGCGTTATGGCGTCGGTCGCTAAATGCGGATACTCGCCCACCGTGGGCAGGAAATCGCATGGCTCCATCGCGCTTGTCTATGCCGGGCCCTGCACGATCGCGTCGCCCTACGACTCCGCTTGCCTGGCCGGCATCGTCGGCGCCATGGAGGAGTCGCCGTTCGACCTGCAAATCGTCAACATCCGCCGCGACAAGCGGCCCGACGAGACGTTCGCCCAGTTCTTCATGCGCCGCAGCGTCGAGGGGGCGATCGTGCGCTGCACGGCTGCCGAGCGACGGCTCGTCTCGCAGATCCACCAGGATGGCTTTCCCGTGGTGGTCTTGGGAGATCATTTCGAGGCCGAGGGCCTGAAATTCGTCTACAACGACTCCCAGGCCGCCAGCCAGGAGGCCGTGGAATACCTGATTTCACTGGGTCATCGCGACATTGCCTTCGCCGCCAGCGACCGCGACGATGGCGACCACCTCGACCGCTTGCGGTCCTACCGAGAGACCATGTCCCAGCACGGCCTGGCCGACGACCGCCTGATCTACAAGCTGCCGGCGATTCAGGAAGACGGCACGCAATTGATGCGAAAGATGCTCGGCGCCGCGCGGCGTCCTACGGCGGTGTTCATTGCCGATCCGCTGGTCGCCCTGGGCGCCATCAACGAGGCTCACAATCTCGGCGTGAGAATCCCGGACGACATGTCGTTCGTGGGTTTCGACGACGCCGAGTTGCGCTACGCGGTCCATCCCAAGATGACCGCCGTCTGCCAGAATTCCGTCGAATTGGGCAGCCGAGCGTTTCAGTATCTCGTTCACCAAACGACGGAGAATCCCGCCTCGGTTCCGCCAGAGCTGCGCGGCGAGGCGTGGCTGGAAATCCACCACTCATCGGGTCCGGTTCCGGCCGGGGCTGCATCTCGCTCGGAAACTGTGACGTCGGGCGCCGGCGTGTGATCCTTCAGCAATAAGACACCCCGATTTTGCGGATTCTGCTGATATTTCCTTGACATCGCCGCCAAATGCGGCGAAGATCGTAACAGTTACAAAACATTTCCTTTTCACTCCCACTTATTCGCCGCGATTCTGCGGCCGTCGCTTGGCGCGAATCGCCCGCTGTGAGCGCGGCGCCTCGCAATGCAGTTTGGACAGCACCAGGCGGTCGCGCTTCTCGCTGCTTATCACGAGGTACTCACGACTGAACTGAGACGACGACCGCGGGCGGTCGGATGCATCGGGGGCAGTCCAACAGCCCCGCGGTTGTCGTCGTTTTTGCTTGACTCCGCCAGCTGTCGCGGGCGGATTGCCATCAAGCGGACAGAAACGCCCCGGCGGCAACCTGCCGACCAGCCGCGAACCCGTTTGCGGCATGCCCAATTTGCCGCCCTTTCGCCCCCGAGCAACAATCGAAGGTTAGGCGCACCGGAACAGACCCAGGCAAGTCGTCGACAGCGTGCCGCCAGAACAACGGAGAACATCACATGGTCAGACGCGTTCCTTCTCGTAGACTCGTTTTCACCTGCAGCGCGCTCGCGCTGGTCATCGGTCACCAGACGGCGCACGGCGAATTCGCCGGTCCCGGGCTGGTCAAAGACATCAACGTCAACCTCACGGGCCAGCCCGACGTCCTGGCAGTCAATCCCGCCACCGAGGGCAACAACTTCTCGCCAGGATTCAACGCGTTCGCCAGCGGCGGCGGGGCGCCGTATCAGCTTGACCAAGACGGCTCGTTCATGGGCAACGACGTGTTGGTCATCACCCAGGACGGCACGTCGGCCTTCGACGGCGCCGGGTTTACCATCAGCATCTCCAACGGCGAGAACGGCGACGGCTACGGCGCCGGCGGTTCGGCCGGCGTCAGCTACTGGGCCGACGGCGGGGCGACGATCCAGGGCAGCGACCCGTCGAACATCGTGGCCGCCGATCCCGTCTTCTCCGCCATCGGCAACTCGTCGGGGCGACTGGAGAATGGCAACGTGATTCGCTTTTCGGTGTGGGTCCGCAAGGACCCGAACGCCCCGCTGATGATCGAGCCGCAGATCACGCCGATCATCAAGCTGGAATTCTGGCGCGACGCGCTGGGCGGCGTCTCCGACTTCACCGGCGGGGTGACGAACCCGAACTTCGGCAGCCGCATCTTCGACACCGACCAGAATGGCGTCGCCATTCCCGACCCTGCTCAGCGGGCGCGGGTGCTCGACATCGACGGCAACAACACCTGGACGTTCGGCAATACGACCGAACCGGCGCCAACGACCGACCAGTGGCAGCAGATCGTGCACACTTACGTGGTCGACGACACGCAAGGCACCAGCGGCGGCGGCGCGTTCCCGCCCTCCTGGGACATCGATCCGTTGCAGCAGGACATCCCCGCCAACGGCACGATAATCGAGGACGTGACCTACGTCGAAGAAATCCGCGCGGTGATGTTCATGGGCGACTACACGGGCAACTCGCTGGGCGGCCCCGGCAACCTGCTGTGGGACAACGCCCTGGTGGAGATCTTCAAGGACACGACGGCCGAATCGGCGGTCAGCGTGCTGACCTCCAACCCCAGCCCGGCGCTGGACGAGGGCGTTGAGAACGCTGACTTCAACGGCGATTTGATCGTCGACGGCAGCGATTTCGTGATCTGGCAGCAGAACTTCCCGACCGCTTCAGGGGCCGCGTTAGGCGACGGCGACGCCGACGGCAATGGCATCGTCGACCAGGCCGACTTGGCGATCTGGAGCGGCCAATACGGAACCGCTGCGGGAGCCCTCGGCGCCGTGCCCGAGCCCTCCACGGCAGCGATCGCACTGGCGGGGCTGCTGGGTTTGGCGGCCGCCATTCGTCAACGCCATCGGTAGCGGACCGTCGTCGGCCGCCCCGACACGTACCGCTCAGACAAAGAAAAAGAGTCGTTACCCCGCGGCGTCGCCGGCACTCGGCGCCTCGACGCCGCGGATTTACTTATCCGCGAGGCGATCCGCCTCCAGCCATGCACAGTCGTGCGACGCACCGCTCCGGCGGTCCGTTGCCGCAGCGCCGCAATTCAGTCGACGGAGGACTGGGTCATGAAACTGTCAATCGCTTGCCACACTCGCAAATCAAACCAGTGCCGCGGTTTCACACTTGTGGAACTGCTGGTCGTGATCGCCATCATCGGCGTACTGGTCGCCCTGCTCTTGCCGGCCGTGCAGGCCGCTCGTGAAGCGGCCCGGCGGATGTCGTGCGCCAACAACGTGAAGAATCTGGCCCTGGCGGTGCAGAATTTCCACGACGCCACGAAGCACCTGCCGTACGGGATCGACTACGGCCGCTATGGACCGGAAAACGAGATCACGGCTCCCAACAACCGCATGAACGTCACACCGTCGAAGTGGGCGAAGAATGACAATCTCACCGGCAAGGGTTGGATCGTCGACGTGCTGCCGCAGTTGGAGCAACAGCCCCTGTACGACGGCATGAAACCCGGTTTCCAGTACGAGCCCAACCAGAGCAAGAACTTCTCGGCTGGCGGCCGCGGCGGCTCGGGCATGGGCAACATCACGATTCGCCAGTTCATCGCTCAGCAGATTCCCGTGTTGAGTTGCCCGTCGGACCCCTCCGGCGGGGTTCGCGAGGACCAGTGGCACTGGGGCAACGTGGCGACCGCGACGACGAACTATAAAGGCGTCATTGGCGATCCGAAAATCGGCATGACCTTCGGCGCCAACGGCGAATGGAGCAAGTCGGGCGACGACTACTGGGGCAGCGAACCCGACTGCTTCGAGAGCATCAATTGCCCCGGGTTGTTTTGGCGTTTCTCCTACTACAATCCAATCAATTTCAAGGAGATCTCCGACGGCCTGAGCAACACCTTCCTCATCGGCGAAGCCGTGGTGGAGCAGGATTTCCACTCCGCCGCCTACTTCTCCGACGGCGACTGGGCCAGTTGCAACCAGCAGTTGAACTACTTCGTGCTGGCCGAGCCGGATCAGATCAAAAACGACTTCTGGTTCGACGTTCGCGGGTTCCGCAGTCGCCACCCCGGGGGCGCCCATTTTGCCATGGCCGACGCCTCGGTCCAGTTTGTCGGCGAGGATATCGACCATTTGATCTATCGGGGCTTGTCAACCAAGGCCGGCGGCGAGATTGTTAGTTTACAATAGGCTCCAGCGTCGTCCCCGCGCTGGGGACCGCTGCAGGCAAGTCCTGCCTCGTGTAACCGCTGTTGAGGAGTCTGGCACATGACGTGTCCTCTGCGAGTCTCTCCGTACGTGCAGGCCAGTTTGTTGGCGGCCCTGCTGCTGAGCGCCGCCGGTTGCGGCGGGCGCGAGGCCACCGTCGAAGGGGTCGTCACGCTCGACGGCCAGCCGGTGACCACCGGCAGCGTTTCGTTCATGCCAGCCAGCGGCGGGCAGAAAGCCGTGGGCGTCATCGACGAAAGCGGACACTACGAGCTGATGACGAATCAAGACACCGGACTTGACGCCGGGCAATACGTAGCGACAGTCACAGCCCGCGAGCGCGGCGAGTCCGACGGCAGCGGCCCGCCGTTGCCGGGCAAGTACCTGGTGCCCATGAAGTACAGCCTGCCGAACCGGTCGGGGCTGAACTACACCGTTGAGGCCGGCAGCAACACGATTGATATCACGCTGACTTCGGACTAATACGCGATTGGCATCGGTCGCGACTGAGGCAACGCGGCTCGCCAATCGTGCAGCGGAGAGCGGAACAGAGAACAGAGCAACGATGATGCGGCCATTTGAAATCAATTTCTCGATGCACGCGCGTGCGCACGCTCTCGCAGCGGTCCTCGCCGCCGCCACCTTCGGTGCGCACTTGGCCCAAGCCGCTCCTCCCGGCTGGATTCCCACCTTCAGCGACGAGTTCGAAGGCTCGACGCTCGACACGACCAAGTGGGATCCCATCCTGTGGCTCACGCCGTTCAACAATGAACGGCAGGCGTATCACCCGTCGCGAGTGACGGTCGCCGGCGGGAATCTCGTGCTGACGGCCGACGATACGCCGCTGGGGGGCAAGTCGTACACCTCCGGCAAAGTCGAAAGCAAGTTCACCCAACAGTACGGCCGCTGGGAAGTCCGCGCCAAATTGCCCGGCACGCAAGGCACCTGGCCGGCCATTTGGCTGCTGCCCGACACCACCATGTACGGCTGGCCCACGCAAGGCGAGATCGACGTTCTGGAAAACCGCGGCAATCAACCGCACCTGACCAGCAGCGCGTATCACTACGGCCCCAACGTGGCCGGGCACAAGTACCAGTTCCTCGAGCAACAGACCAGCGTCGGCGGCCAGTTGGACGACTACCACGACGATTTCCACGTCTACGCGGTCGAGTGGGACGCCGATCGACTGCGGTTCTTCGTCGACGACGTCAACTACTACACCATCTTCAACGCTGACGTGGGCGGCTTCCTGGCATCGCAGTCGGCGCCGATGGAGACGGTACTGAACGTGGCGGTCGGCGGCGACTTCTTGGGCGGCGAGCAGCCAAACGGCTCCAGCGACTGGCCGCAACAGATGCTCGTCGACTACGTGCGCGTGTACGAGCGCGACCCCAACGCCCCGCCGCGCGTGTTCCGCAACACCGGCTTCGAGGCCGACGGCGGCGGACTGGGCTCGTGGAGCACCTTCGGCGTCAACGCCAACGGCAATCCCAACGTGCTGGTGCATGACGAGACGCTGCTGGCCGGCGACCACGCGCTGAAGCTGTTCGGTCAATTCAACAACCGCGAGAACTACTCCGGCGTGTTGCAGGGCATCACCGTCAGCGAGGGCGACCGCGTCGAGGCCAACGTCAGCACGTTCGTCCGCTCGGCCGACTCGATCGCCGGCACCTCGAACCAGGCGCTGCTAAAGATCGAGTACTACAGCAAACTCGGCGGCCAGTACGGCTCCGCCGACATGATCAGCGAAGTGATCGAAGTACTCGCCGACGGCTCGACTGCCCAAGATCAGTGGCTGGAGCACAACGTCTCGGGCGTTGCGCCCGCGGGGGCCGTGGAAGCGCGGCTGGTGCTGTTCTTCCGTCAACCTGCCAACGAAGGCGGCGCCGTGCATTTCGACGAGGTCGAGTTCCGCAACCTGGACCTGCCGACCCCGGCCGACGCCGACGGCAACGGCCAAGTCGAGGGCGCCGACTTTCTGAGCTGGCAACGCGGCGCCGGGACGAGCCAGTCGGGCCTGCCCGCCGACGGCGATTTTGATTTCAACCAGGCCGTCGACGACGGCGACCTGACGCTGTGGCAGCAACAATACGGCGCCGCGGCCCCCGCCGCGACCACCGCCGTCGTCGTCGCCGAGCCAGTGAGCGCCGCCTTGGCCGCCGCCGCGCTGCTGGGGATCTGCGAGGCCAAACTGCGGACGGCCGGCCCCGGCGCTGCCGCCAAGTGAGACGCGCAGACGACGGCGACTCTCACCAACGGGCATGCGCCACAGGTTCCCCCCTCCCTCGCAGGGAGGGGCCGGGGGAGGGATTGGCGGCGCAACGGCCTCTGCCCCAACCTCTCCACTCGACGAAGAGCAACCGCGCGGTTGCCGTCAGTCGACCTGCTGCCCAACGGCCGCGCCGTCGGCCAATCGCTTGAGCCGGATGTTACGGTACTCGACCTTCATCGGCGGGCCGACATGCACTTGCACGCCGATCAATCCTTCGGCAGCGCGCCCCCGGGGGTCGTCGTCCACGACAATGCTCATGACGCGGCCATTGATCATATGCACCAGCGAATTGCCGCGGGCGATGATGTGCAGCTGGTGAAACCGCTCGGACGTCAACTCGGCAGCCAGCAGGTCCTTGTCGCCGACGGCGCCGATAATCCGGGCCACGCCGTCGGCGTCGACTCGCGCCACGTCGCCGCGTAGCGCCAGAAACGTGCGGCCCTTCTCCTCGTAGTTCTGTCCCGTGTAGCGATTGGCGCCGTCGATGTCGGCCTGGTAGCCGCGCAGCGCGTACTCGCCCGTCTGCGGATAAGGCGCACTGCGATAGTTCACGCCGCTGTTGCCCGCGGGCGAGATACGATACTCCAACTTCAGCTCAAAATCGCGCACCGAGCCGCCGCGCCAGATGATGAACGAGTTTTGCTGCAGAATCGTCTCGGGCGTGACCTCGCCGACCAGGCACCCATCTGCGACGCGCCAGTAAACCGGGTCGCCGTCCCAGCCGGCCAGCGTGCGCCCGTCGAAGATCGGCTCGAAGCCAGCGTCCATCTCCCCGTCGCGCGTCGGCTGCACCTGTTGCGCGACGGCCACGCTGGCTGCTATCAACAACAGACTGATCGCCCGCGCAAGATGCATGCAGTTCATCCGGTCGCTCCGAATCAGAATTGTGCCGCAAAGGATTCCGGGCCGGGCTGTCAGCTTTCGGCTGTCAGCTATCAGCCAGAAGAATGAGCTGTTCGTTGGCCGTGCCACGATGGTTTGTTGCCGGGAATGGCAGGGGGCGAGCCTGCATTTCCGCAAACTCGCGCCGCTGACCAGAGGCAAAAACGCCCCGCCCCCAGAGTACCGAATCGCCGCGTCCGCCGCACCTCGGCGAACTCTTGCCGCGGCGTCGCGTAGAAGTCGAGCCGCCTGCACGCCCCCGCGACGACCTCGCGCCGCGGCTTTCTGCCGGGCACGTTCGCAGCAAACCGCAGAAAACTCGCGACACGGCGGCTCCCCCGCTAGAATGCCGGCGGGCGTCGATACGCGGCAGGACACCGCCACTCGAATCGCATCGCACACGCATGGAGGAGACCTCGTGAGACGACTGACAACCTGCGCGTCGGCCCTGGCAGTGATCGCCGCGGCGGCCGACGCTTCCGCGGTCGTGACTTCGTTCGACGACCGCGCGCTCTGGGAGTCCACGGTCGGCCCGCGCACCTTTGACGAAGACTTCGAAGCGATCCCCGCCGACATCGACTACAGTTTCACCACGACCAGCGCCCCCAACGGCTTTGTCATCGAACACCGCGGCGGCGACGACTTTCGCAACCTCATCGACGTCACCCCGCTCGACTACGCCGACGGCAACGGCACCAACGGCGTCTCGGCGTACGTCGACGGCGAAACGGGCGACGAAGTGTGGCTCACGCCCGACGCCCCGCTGACCGCCCTGGGGCTCAACGTGTCCAGCGCCGCCACGGGCGAGGGCGCGACCATCACGCTGATCGGCCCGCTGGGCGCGGTGCTGACGAATCTCGTGCTGCCCGGCGGCATCGACGCGTTCGTCGGGTTCCAGACCCCCGCCAGCGAACCGATCCTCGACATCCAATTCGCCGGCAACGGCGGCGTCTCCGGCGGCGAGGGGTTTTACCTCGACAACATCGGCGGCATCGTCATCCCCGAGCCGGCCGCGATGGCGCTGGCGTGCGTCGGCGTCATTGCGCTGATGCAGCTTCATCGCTGCGGGTGAACTGCGTCGCGCTTGGCGCCGATGCTCGTCCGTATCCGGTCCGGTGCCTGCGCAACGGTTGCGCGCGGCGCATCAGGCGCTCAGCGACATCACCACCAGCATCGGCCAGCCGACGTACTTCTCGGCCCGCGGATAGCGGGCGGCGAACGGCTCGTCGGGCGCCCGTTCCACCAGGTCGTGCAGCGTCAGCCCGGCGTGGACCGCCGCCATGACCATCTCGCTCAGCGAATGCGGCAGGCTGCCCGGTTGCACGATCTCGCCGGTGTCGGGGTCGGTGAACCGCGCTTGGCTGCCGCGCAGGAACATCGCCGGATGCATCGCCGAGACGACCGCCCGGCCGCCGGGTTTGAGCACCCGCCGCACCTCGCCGAACAGTGCGCCCAGGTCGCGCAGATGCTCCAGCACCAGCCCGCTGACGACCAGATCGAACTCCCCGGCAAACGGCAACGGCGCATGGAGATCGTGCTGCAAAAACGCGACCCCCTCGGCGCCCGGCTTGCCGCGGGCCGCTTCGAGCATCCTTTCGGAGAAGTCGACAGCGGTGACCTCCGCCCCGGCCGCCGCCAACCACAGCGCGTGTCGCCCGGTGCCGCAACCCAAGTCCAACGCCCGCAGCCCGCGCACGTCCCCCGCCGCCGCGCGGACGATCGGCTCCTCGAGCGCCGGCAAAGGATTCGCGTCGTGGTCGTAAACCGCCGCCCAGCGATCGTACCCCGTGCGAACTCCAGAAACAGCGTCGGACATCCCGCGGCCTCCTGCGAATTGTGTGGCGATCGGTGCCAACTGATGACGTGTTCCGCGTCGCGCGGGTTCAGCGCCACCCGGGCGACCGCAACACCCGGCTCGTCCCAATCGGACTTGGCCGGGTGCCATGCCCACGGCGGTCTTCCGCCGTGGGCATGCTGAATCACCCACGCAGCATGCCCACACCTGCGGACAGGCGTGGACATGGCGCCCGGTGCTCCTTTCCTTTTGCACCGTTTTGCACGTGTGCAAAACTCTCAATTTCACGAGCAAAAGTCCCCGCGACCGAGCTTGACCGAAACGACTTAAGTCGCAACCGGCCAACGCGTTGCGTCCCCGGCGGCGGTTCCGTGCTCACGCCGTTTTGCGAGCAAAACTTCCCCCGGGCGTGCAAAACTCGCAGCGGCCCGAGCGCCGCATACAGCGAGCGTCGCCCGCAGTGCATCACGCTTGTTCTACGCGATGCGGTGGCTCATTTTCCAGTAGAAAGTGGCGATGATGAGAGCCCGCAGCGCGAACGTCGATCTACTAAACTCGCAAATGGCGACGAGACCATCGACAGCCGGTGACGGGCCTGCCAGCGAGCGAATACGTGCCACTGCTGGCTAGCCCAGCAGTGGGGAGCGGGAACTGATGTGAACCATGAATCGGGCTCAACCGAAGTGTCTCGCCGTGCTCCCCGTTCACACTGCTGGACAAGCCAGCAGTGGCACACCCGCGTTGCGATTCAGGCCATCGGCAGTGCCACCCGCCGGGAGGGGAGTGCGCAGTATGAACGTCCATCACGCTGTGTCGCGAATGGCAGCGAGACGATCTGCACTGTGAGACGGACCCGCCAGCGAGAAAACGCGTGGCACACAACATCGACAATGCCATCTGCCTAGGTACTTGGCTGTCCCTGCGAAACATGTCGTTGGCCGCGGCGGCGGCACCGCGCGGTCATCACGACTAATGGGCACAGAATAGCTAACAACTCCGTCGCAGGCTCGGGCACGGAAAGCGTTACCGTTAGCAGCGCTTCAGGGGAAAAGAAGTCGCGATTACGTGTGCCGTTCCGGGTATTCAGATCGAAGCTAAAAAGCGATCCGTCCGCGAAGCGCCCGGTGAGTATTGCGTTGCGTTCGACAATCTCGAACGGCTCTCCTGCAATCAAACCGCTGAGAGGAACTCCGTCGATCGAAAACTCAGTGCCGTACAGATTCAATTCGCCCGATGAATTCAGGCCGAAATTATTGCCAAAACTGCCACCGTGAACGTTGGCCACGCCACCTTCGCGAACAACGAAACCTGCGCCGACCGTACCATGTTTCAGATCGAAAAGAGATCCGGAGCCGATCGAAGAACCGCCGCCAATTTCGCCTCCGTGCATTTCGACATGGCTTGTCCCGTAGACGTTAAACCAAAGGCCAATCTCGCCGTCACGAATCACGACATCGCTATCGACCACCTCGAATCCATTGCCAATTCGGCCCCCTTCAACGATGACAGCGGCTCCCACAGCAGCAAAATCATCCGGCAACTGCCCGTCGGACGACACAGTCAACGTTTGACCGTCACGCAGGCCTGTAGGTGCACCTAATGAATCATCGGAAACGACCATCGGCGTTGAATCGATCTCTGGCAGCGTTGCCGAGGTCAACGTGACTCTTGAGAGGTAGTCACCGACGGCGTCGCTGAACACGAACGGGGTGCCGTCCACAAGTGTGCCGGAAAAGACAAACGACTCAGTAAGCGACGCTACCGAACCGACGTACGGAACTCCGTTGAGTCGAAACTCGCCGCCCACGAGTTCAATGTCACTTCCAGAACGCCCTGTCACGTCCATGCCGATGGCGCCGCCCGTCATGATCAACCGCGTTCCGGGGCGAAAATCCGCATTACGACCTAGAGCCCCTGCTGACAATTCCATGACGCTGTTGTCATTCAGCACGGCGTACTGGCCTACAGCGCCGCCTGAAATCAGAATCTCGGCTCCGTACGCCTCGAAACTGCCAATCGCTCCGCCAGCCACTGTGACTCGCGTGCCATGGAGAAAGCGGTTCTGAACGCCTGCGGTTCCTCCGTCAATGATCAACTCGGCGCCGTTTAGCCTCAACCTGTTGCCGATTGTGCCGCCGCTCAGGCGCACGCGGCTGCCAGATTCGGCCAGAAAGAGTTCGCCAACAGCCCCGCCGCGAATATGGATGTCGCTGCCGACATAGGCACGGCCCTCCTCCCCCAGTGTTCCGCCAGTCATGGTGAACTGGCTTCGCTGAAACGCGTGCAAGCGCCCGATCGATCCCGCCGTCATGGTGACGGTTCCGCCTGAGACTTTCAGCTGCTCTGCGAGATGTCCGCCATTGACCTCGACAGTGGCATCGACCACGGCAAAGGTGCCTCCGATCGCCCCGCCTGCTGCCATTGTCAATCCTTGCCCCGCCCGCAACCCGTTCACCGTTGCGGGGTGACTACCGTCGACGAAAATGGGCGCCGCATCATAGGCGGGCAACGTCTCTGCTGTGAGATGCACGCCGTGAAACACTTCGGCTGACAAGGGACTCACGATGAAAGGCGAACCGTCGGCTAGCGTACCGCTGAAGACGTCGGAGCCGCTGAGCGTAATTGTGCTAGCGAGATAAGGGACGCCATTCAATTGAAACTCACCGCCGAAGAATTCCACATCGCTGTTCGCTTCAGCATCGAAATCTTGTCCCAGGGCCCCGCCGCGAACATTCACGACGCTGCCAGCATTTGCGCTGAAGCTGACGCCGACGTGCCCTCCGTTGATGTTCACTTCACTGCCAAATCTGGCCGTAAAACCGTGCGGCAAGGCGCCGCCGGCGTTCAGGTTGACTTGAGTCGCGGCGCCTGCTTCGAACGGAGCAGGACCCGGCGGTATATTGATCACGTTGGCAAAACTCGCAGGATCCGACTGCGCCGTCGCGGTCGCCGCGAGAACCAGCCAAGTATTGACCGTAGCCGCCGCGAGAATCGCTAGCCTACGGTCGCACGCGGCCAGGAGCCGATCAGCTATCCTTGCTGTGAACATAGAAGCAAACCGTTGGCCCAATTACTGGAGACGATAAAAGGAGCACCTGCAGACGGACACGGCCGCCATAGAAGCCACGAGAGAATTGCGTCCACGCTATCCAACGGTCGCGGATCATTCCGAAGCGCGGAGTATAGTTGATCGGCGCCACACGGTCAAAAAGTACTATCGCACAGTGTCCCGGAGCGCGGGTGCGAGCACGCGTTGACTCATGACGGGTCGCCGCCGCGAGGCAGAGCGTCGCAGCGCACTTAGCCCCCGGCCACTGGCCGGGGGCTAAATGCGGGCCCTCAACCGGCTCGGCGTTGTGCGGCGACGCGTTCTATCCGACAAAAACCACGAACGTCTCGGCCAGGCGGTCGCCGAGGCGTTGGCGGTGTTTGTTCGTCATGATGGCGATCGCCGCGGGCAGGGCGCCCAGCAGGATCGGGTTCACCTCGACCAGGCGGGCGACGGTGCGAACGACCGCCTGCCGGCCGGTGCAAGGCTCGCCGCTGGGGCCGACGACTTTCAGGCCGGTGAGCAGCTTGCCCGGCGTCCGCGACCACAGGACCTCGAAGGCCAAGAAGTACGCCAGATAGACGACGACCGCCGACGAGAGTTGGACCGGGCGATCCTCGGCGCCGAGAAGTTGCGTCACCGCGATCCCCGTGGCGATGGCCAGCATCAAGGCGACGGCGTTGTCGAGGGAAGCCGCCAGATATCGCTGCAATACCGTCCCCTGGGTCGCCCGGCGGACACGGGAGATTGCCGAATCTGCGGGGGGATCAGCAGTTGCAGTCGACATGTGAATTCTGATTGATCCAGGATCATCCGCGGGGACGCTCACGGCGGACCGCACTTCTATGCCGCCCCCGCGCGGCAGGGCATGCGACAGGTTAGCGGTCGACCGTCAATTCGCCAACGGCGATAGCCCGCGTGGCAGACCGTCGTCATCCGCTTTTAGGCGTCGGGCGGCAGCTCGATCCAGAACCAGCCGCGGAGCTCGCCGGGGGCGAACCCGGTTGCGTCGTCGCCGGGGTACAGCTCGGCGAGTTTCGTTTGGATGCTGTCGGGGATGTCGCTTGGCGAGCCGTGGCACACGACGCACTGCGGTTGCAGCTTGATCGGCAACAGCGCCGCGGCGTGATTGTTGGTGAGCATGACGAACGTCGGCTCCGCCGTGGCCGCTGCGATCAATGGTTGCGACCAGGGCGGCGGCTGGTTGGCGTCGTTGCGAAGCCGCACGCCGGTGCGACCGATTTGCAGCCCCTGTTGCTCGCCGACGCGGCGGGTGATCTCCAGAGCTTCGGTCTGGCAGACGGCGATCGCGGCCGCTGGGCCCTCGGCGCCAATCACCTCGGCCAGCCGTCCCGAGAGCTGTTGGAACAACGCGTCTTTGGCGGCCACCATCTTCTCGCGCTGAGCGGCCGACGGTTCGGCGTCGGGGACGACCGCCACCGCGTCGGCGGCCGACTCTGCGGGCGGGGCCTGAGCCGGCTGCTGCGAACAGCCAACCGCCGCCGCCAACAGCAGACCGGTTGCACAAAACACGCCGCCGCGCGCGGCCTGCCCTGAAATGCGTTGCATTACCGTCGCCATCGCTGTCGCCCTCGTCGATTCTGCGAATCTATTAGTTCCGTAGCGCCGCTAACTACGGTTTTTGGCAATTTGGAAAACCATCATGCCCAGTGCCAACCCAAAGAAGCCAACCGACAGGAAGAACCACGTGTTGCCGAGACCGGGTCCCTCGGTACGATCGCCAAAGACATGGAACAACAACTCGATCACTGGAATCAGCAAGAGCACACAGGCCCAGAACCATCCACTTCCCGCGCGGGTTGATCCGACGGCATCGTCGTCTTGACGCGGCTTGGACAACCGGTTCTTGCCGTCAGCCATTGTGATTGCTCCACCATCGACGACACAGCGGCGCCCACAGGTTGGCGAACACTTCACCCCGCCCCGACCCGGCAGTGATCCAGCATCTGATGCGCCGCGCACACGTAGCTGGTGAGAAACGGGCCGAACTCGGCGTATTTGGCGCTGGCTTCGTCGAATCGCATGGCGTAGACGATTTCTTTGAGGTACTGCGGGTTGGCGGCCCACAGGGTCACGCCCCATTCCCAGTCTTCCAGGCCGACGCCCACGGTGATCAGCTGCGAGACCTTGCCGGCGAATGCAATGCCGCTGCGGGCGTGCTCGCTCATCATCCGCATCCGCTCGGCCTTGGGCAGCGTGAACCAGTTCGCGTGCGGATCGCGAATCTTGTTCATGGGGTAAAAGCACATATTGGTGTACTTGGGAAACTCGGGCGTGAGCCGTTGGCGGTTCATGCCGCCCAGGCGCGCCTCGTACCCCTTGACCTTCATGGCGTATTCTTCGCTGGCCGGGTCGGCGCCCTCGGCGACCAGCCGCTCGCCGAACTGCTCGGGCGTGAGCACGTACTCGCTGATTTCGGTGATCGAGACGAACGAATAGCCCAGGTCCAACGCGGGACCCAGCGGGCTCGCCATCAGCCGTTGGTGGACGCTGTCCAGCACCAACGGATCGGGGTCGAGCATCATGACCCCGAAATCGGCTTTGTGGCCGCTGACGATCGAGGTTTGCAGACGCGTGGGGGCGGCCTCAGCACTCGGATCGAGTGCAGCAATGACCGCGGCGCGGCCCGCCGCGATCTGCTCGGACGACATAGCCGCAAGCCGGGCACGGTTGAAGCTGTAGTACAGGTGCGAACAGTGCCAACCCCCGTCCTCGGGGATACGGGTGACGGGAATTTCGGGACCAGCAGTGGGACGATTCATGTGTGCGAGCGAGATGTTCCAGGAGACGGCGGAGCAAGTGAAACTCAGTTCGCATGGTACCAGAATCGTCCTTTCAGGGAGAGTGGGCGGCCGCGGCCGAAGTGGCCGGCGACAGCCGGGGGAGTGCGCCGACGCGGGACAGCCGCGACGGCGCGGAGAAACGTAGGGCCGCGGAATGACCAATGACCAAGCGACAATGACCAAGAGCGAGAGCGGCGCTGCCGCTGGGATTGGTCATTGGTGCTTGGTCATTGGCCATTCGCATACTTACACGGCCCGCCGATGGTGAGATTGTGCGTTTGCGGTCATAGCCCCTCCACGGTCGCCACGAAATCGTCCACCAAGCGGCAGGCGACTTCGTGGGTGAGCACGGCGGGGATCCGCGTGCGGGGCTGGCCCGGCTGCTTTTCGTAGCGGCACAGTTCGACGCGGCCGCCGCGAGACAGCTGCAGTTTGTAGTAGCGACGGTTGTTGTCGTCGCGCTGCGGCGGGTTGCTGCGCATTTGCACGCTGCAACCCTGCGCGTCGGTTTCGATGGGAGCGATCGGCTCCAGAAGATAGTTCACGCGCCGGCACAGATCGGCGCTGGCCGCCTGGAGATCGAACAGGGCCACGTTGGCCAACTCGGGCGTTTCCAGCGACAGCTCGATCGCGGTGACGCCGAGGGCTTCGACGCGGTCGGCTTCGCAGCGGAGGGTGCGCTGTGCGTCGGCAAGGCGAACCGACTGGTTCGTCTGACCGACCAGGTTGGTAAGTTCGGTGCGAAGTTGCGCCGACAAACTCATGCAGCGTCGGCTCTTACGAGCCGTCCTCCGAGTCGTCTGCCAGGTCGACCGGGTCGCCCCGCTCGATCTGGTGTTCGCGGCCATCGTAGGAGAGCACGGCGGTCTCTCCCTCTACTATTGTTTCTAGCAGGACCGGACGTTTCCACAATTTGTGCAAATTTTCGAGCGTGTCCGCCGCCTCGTCCAGCTTGATTTCGACCCCCGCGAACTGGTGCCGCAGGAACAGTTCGCCGCGGTTCTCGTGGTTGCCGTCGACGACTTCGATCGTCGGCCGGCCGCGGTTGGTCAGCATCTCCAGCAGTTGACGTTTGACCTTGGGGAACTCCCGGCTCTCGATTTCGTAGGTTTCGGCGTCGGCGTTGTAGCCAAACTGAAACAGTTTGTGGTCGCGCACAAAGTCGAGCGTGAGAAACTCGTCAATGAAGGTCAGGTCGTTGTGGATGCGGCGGACTTCGAAAATCTTGTCGCGCCCCAGGCCGGCGTCGGTGTTCCAGCGGCGGCGGGTCTCGTGGTCGTCGCAGTCGTCGTACTCGCGGCCGAAGGCGCCGCGGTTCCAGCGATCTTCGATGTCGCGGAACAGCTCGATGCCCAGCTTGTACGGGTTGAGCTGGTTGCGGCTGGTGGCCAGCGTGCCGCTGTGATGGTCGCAGTAGTGGACCACTTCCGACGCGCCCAGCCCCTGGCGGATCATGATGGTCGAGTGCCAGTAGCTGGCCCAACCTTCGTTCATGATTTTGGTCTGGGCCTGCGGGGCGAAGTAGTACGCCTCGTCGCGGACGATCGACAGCACGTCGGCCTGCCAGGATGTGAGCGGCGCGTGCTCCAGCAGAAACAGCAACACGTCGCGCTCCGGCCGCTCGGGAAAGTGCGGCGGCGCGTCGTTCGCTGCGTCGGCATCGCGATCGGCCAGCGTGCCCATCGCTTCCTTGGGATTGATGAACGAATCCATGTAATCTTTGGACCGATACCGCGGGGGCCCGGTCCGTTGCGATTCGCCGCCCTCGTTGCCTGGGAAGTCGTATCGGCTCCGCCGCTCGCGACGCTGGATGAAAGGCGAGTGAATATCGATCAAATCCTCAAGACTCAAGCAAGCATCGATGAACTGCTCGACAGGCTCTAGCCCCACCTGGTCGATGTACCGGGCCACGCGGGTGCCGTGGTTGGCCATCGTGTCCATCATCTTGCGATCGGTCGGGGCGAAGCAGGCGTTGTTCTTGAAGAAATCGCAGTGCCCGTACACGTGCGCCATGACCAGCTTTTGGTCGATGACGTCGTTGGACCGCATGAGGTACGCGTAGCAGGGGTTGTTGTTGATGACCAGCTCGTAGATTTTCGACAGGCCGTAGCTGTAGCTCTTGGAGAGTTGCTCGTACTCCATGCCGAACCGCCAGTGCGGGTAGCGGGTCGGAAAGCCCCCGCGGGCGGCGATGGCGTTGAGCTGATCGGCATCGACCAGTTCAAAGATCGTGGGAAAGAAATCGAGCCCATGCCCGCGCGCGTACTCCTCGATCTCCACCTGCAAGGCGGCGAGTTCGGGCGTCAGGTTGCTGGTGGGAGCTGACATGGCGTTTGATCAACCACGGAGGCACGGAGGACACTGAGGAGAAATGACCAATGACCAAGTCACAATGACCAATGCGGGTTGGACCGCAAACCTGATTCTTCCGTCTTGGTCATTGATGCTTGGTCATTGGTCATTTGCAATCACTCCGTGTACTCCGTGCCTCTGTGGTACTTCATTTCCCTTTTCCTAAAAACTTCTTGATCGAAGCATAAATCCCGTCGCGGTCGGGAATTTCGCTGGTGACGATCGCTTCGTGGTCGCCGAGTTCTTTTTCCACGGCGTCGATGAAGTCGCCGCTGCCGTAGGGGCTTTCGACTTGGCCGTAGCAGAACAGGTTGACCGCCGGCAGGATGCGCTCCTTGAGCACCTCGAACGCGCGGCGGTTGTCGTCGCCCCAGTTGTCGCCGTCGGAAAACTGGAAGACGTAAATGTTCCACTGGTCGACCGGGAAGTCGCGCTCGATCACCTCGGCGGCTTCCTTGTAGGCGCTGCTGATCCGCGTACCGCCGCTTTCGCGGGTGTGGTAGAAGGTGTGCTCGTCGACCTCTTTGGCCACGGCGTCGTGGATGATGTAGCGCCGCTCGACGCCCTGGTACTGCTTGGCCAGCCAGGCGTCGATCCAGAACGCTTCGGTGCGGACGATTTGCTTCTGCTCGTCGGTCATTGAGCCCGAGACGTCCATCAGGTAAATCGCTACCGCGTTGACCTGCGGCAGCGGCACGTCGTTCCAACTGCGGTATTGGTGGTCGGCGCGGATGGGGACCACCCGCGGGTCTTCGACCTCGTAGCTGCCGGTGCTGATCTGCCGCCGCAGGGCGCGGAGGTAAGTGCGGCGACGATGGCGGAGCGATTCGGGGCCCGTCTGGCGGATGCTGTTGTATTTGGACTTTTCGGCAATGATATTGGCCGAGCCCTTCGGCTTGATATTGGGCAGTTCCAGTTCGTCGCCCAGCATTTCGGCGAGTTCGTCGAGCGACACGTCGACCTCGACCAGGTGGCCGCTGCCCGGTTCGCTCCCCGCGCCCCCCTGGCCGCCGTCGCCGTCGCCCGGCTTGCCCACCGGATCGCCCACGTCCCCCTCGCCCTGCCCGACGCCCCCCGAGCCGTTCTTGCCGAAGCGAAACTTCGGCACGTCCAACTGCGGCACGGGAATGCTGACCAGATCGCGCCCCTTGCGGCCGATCATCTCGCCGTGGGTGATGTACTTGCGCAGGTTCTCCCGGATCCGTCCGCGGACGATTTGCTTGAAGCGGCTGTTATCGCGTTGGATTTCCATGGGTGCGTTGCTATTCGGGCAGGTTACTTACCACAGAGGACACAGAGTGCACGGAGAAGCCATGAGCCGCGGATTGATGCCCGCGAGATGCGAACCAACCACCCTCTTCGCAAATCACTTTCTCCTATCCTCCGTGCTCTCTGTGTCCTCTGTGGTGCATACGACAAATCACTTCTCCTTCGCATCCCCCCGGGCGAAGATGCTGGCCACGTAGTTCAGCACGTCGGTGGCGCTTTCGTCGTCGTAGCCGTAGTCGCGGATCAGACGGCCTTTGACCACGTCAATCTTTTGCTGCGTCTCGGCGTCGACCACGTTGGAGACCAGGCTGGTCAGCTTGATCGAGTCCTTCTGGTCCTCGAACAGCTTCAGCTCCAGCGCCTTGTACAGCCGTTCGTTCGTGCGGTAGTCGAACTTCTTGCCGTCGATTGACAGCGCGCCGATGTAGTTCATGATCTCGCGGCGGAAATCGTCCTTGCGGCTGTCGGGGATGTCGATCTTTTCCTCGATGGACCGCATCAGTCGCTCGTCCGGCTCGTCGTACTGGCCCGTGTAGGGGTTCTTGACCTTCTCGCGTTGCGTGTAGGCCTTGATGTTGTCGATGTAGTTGGCGCACAGCCGCGACAGGGCGGCTTCGTCGGCGGCGATCGCCCGCTGCACTTCGTTTTTCACGATATTGGCGTACTCCTCTTTGACCACCGCCAGCAGTTCGCGGTACTCCTGCTTGGTGTCCTCGCTGTTGATCAGGCTGTGATGCTTCAGCCCGGTCTCCAGTTCGTTGAGCACCATGAAAGGATTGATGCTCTTGGCCTCGGGGTGGTTCACCAGGGCGTTGGAGATTTTGTCCTGCACGTAGCGGGGCGAGATGCCGATGAGCCCCTCGCTGTGGGCTTCGTCGCGCAGCTCGGCGATGTTCTCGCGGGTGAACCCGGGGAGAGTCTTGCCGTTGTACAGTTTGAGCTTCTGCAGCCGCGACAGACCGGCGTGCTTGGGCTCTTCCAACCGCGTGAGCACCGCCCACATGGCGGCCATCTCGATCGTGTGCGGGGCGATGTGCTTGTTGGGCACGGTGCGCTGGTTGTAGTCCTTTTCGTAGATCTGGATCTCCTCGGTCAGCGTGGTGACATAAGGGATATCGATCTTGACCGTGCGGTCGCGCAGCGCTTCCATGAACTCGTTGTTCTGCAGCCGCTTGTATTCCGGCTCGTTGGTGTGGCCCAGGATCACCTCGTCGATGTCGGTCTGGGCGAATTTCTTCGGCTTGATGCGGTGTTCCTGGCTGGCGCCCAGCAGGTCGTACAGGAACGCCACGTCCAGCTTGAGCACCTCGACGAACTCGATGATGCCGCGGTTGGCAATGTTGAACTCGCCGTCGAAGTTGAACGCGCGGGGGTCGCTTTCGCTGCCGTAGACGGCGATCTTGCGGTAGTTGATGTCGCCGGTCAGCTCGGTGGCGTCCTGGTTCTTCTCGTCCTTCGGCTGGAACGTGCCGATGCCGACGCGGTCCTTTTCGCTGAGGATCACACGCTTGATCCGCACGTCCTGCACCACGCGGGTCCAATCGCCGTCGTATTTTTTGAGCCGGTTCTGGTACATGAACCGGCAGAAGGGGTCCAACTCGCCGCGAATCCGCACCTTGAAGTCGTCTTCGCCGCGACCTTCGTTCAGTTGCGCTTCCACATCGGGGCGGAACCGCATGGGGATCAGGTGCAGCGGCTCCTCGTTCATCGGGCACCAGTGCACTTCCTCGGGGTTCTCTTCGTCGACCCACCCCAGGGTGAACAGGGCGCCGTCGTCGGTCGTGCTGTAGCGCTGCAGGCCCTGCTTCAGCAGACGGACGATCGTGCTCTTGCTGCTGCCGACCGGGCCGTGCAGCAGCAACACGCGTTTTTCGATGCCGTACTCGTGGGCGGCGCTCTTGAGCGCATTGACCAGGCTGTGCAGCGGCTTGCGGAGGCCAAAGACGGCGTCGCGGCCGTCGTTGTCGGGATCGTCGAAGAATCGATAGCGGTAGCGCTTTTCGCGCCCGTGCTCTTCAGATTCGACGCCGTAGGAGAGAATCATGTCGTACAGCCGCTGGTAGGCCGTGCGCGTCACCAGCGGGTTGTCCGCGACGATGTCGAGGTACTCCTCGAACGTGCCAATCCAATTCTTACGGCGAAACTGGTCGCGATCCTGGCGATCGGACACCAACGAGACAATCTCTGATCCACGGGCCATGTGTCCTGCTCCTGACGGGCAAGCGGCTCCGCTGGCGCGGGGCCGGGGGGTCTCAGTTCCTAGCGGGCGGGAATGTGGCGGGCTCGCAAGGGAGTGCACCGGGCAGGCGGGCGCTCGGGGGCCAGGCCTCTCGCGGCAGACGCTGTGCATAGCGCGGCCGGCTTCCGCGGCGACGTCGTCGGTATTTCCTGAAGCGCGCACGGCAGAGCAAAGAACTGCCGGGGGTGCGACGCGGAGAAAAAGAATCTCCCCGCAGGGGCGAGTCGCCAAATAGAAGCCGTGCCACAAGCACAGGCTGCTGGAGAGGTTGGCAAAGAGCGGGGAACCGTCGCTCGGGGCCGGACGGGCAAATTGCGTCGCCCGCTGGCCGTGCGGTGGGTCGACACGCTCGCTGTCATCCGCGGCGGGCGGTCCCGCCGGCAGCGAGCATGCCAGCGGCACGCACGTCACTCACATCAAGTATCGTTCGAAAGTGCGAATGGGGCAACGTCGACTTGTGGGGCGAATTGAACGATTGCGGCAAGCTGGCCAGCGCACGGGGGATTGCCGCAAGCCCCGCTGCCGGGCGGGATTAGGGCGCACGACCGGTTCGACCCGACCGCCTGACGCGGCAATTGTCGCAGTGCCGGACCGATGGGGCACGCTGGACAGTCCGCCGGCGATGCTGGCGCGGCTAGCTCCGCAGATTGCTCGAAAAGGACAGCGGACGAGAAATTTTTCCGGTTACGCAGGTTTTGCCAAAAGTTCTGATCGTAGCGGCCCCGATAACACCCCTAACGTGTTGGTTCCCGGGGGGGCTACCAGACGCACGTGCGCCATCGATCTGCTGCTCTCGACCGCCAAGTGGTCGGAAAATGCAGCGGCCCGCGGCGGCACTCGCGTCGAGCACCAAGGCGGCGGCGACGTCCAGTCAAACGGCGTCCCCCGTGGGATCAATCTATGCGACGCTTCTTTGTCGATTCGCCCGCTACGAGCTTGTTTGCCGGTCTGCTGGTCCTGTTGGGGACGGCAGCCGCCTCGGCCCACGAAACGGGCCAGCAGCACGTACATTTCCAAAAGCCGCAGCGCGGGGCCACGGCCTCGTCCAGCTCCGGCGTGCAATTCCGCAGCGCCAGCGCGCAGCAACCGGACGCGGCGGTCACGGATGCGGCCCCGGCCGAGCGTCCCGCTCCCAAGCCAACAGCCAAACCGCGTCGCGCGGCCGCTTCGCCCAATCCGCTTCGCTCGTCCGGCGAGGCTGCCCAACAGTCGGCTGCCCAAGAGCAAAAGATCGTCCGCGCCGCGTTCGAGCAGCCCGCTGCGACCACCGCGGCCAAACCGGCGGTGAAGAAGCCGTCGTACGTGACTGAATCGGCTCCGCAAGTGCAGCGCGTGGCGGCCGCTCCGCAACGCACCGTCGTGCGCCGCGACAACGCGGTGCGCAGGGACGCCAGCAACAGCTTGGCCGCCTCGTACCGCCGCTCGCAGCAAGTCGAACAGGCCACCTTTATTGGCGGCTACTGTGACACTGATCCCGGGTGCGGGATCGTCGAGCCGGGCTGCGGCATCTACGAACCGTCCTGCGGGTGCGGCGAGCCAAGCTGCGGCATCTGCGAACCCGGCTGCGGGATCATGGAACCGGGCTGCGGCATCATTGAGCCCGGCTGCGGGATCATGGAGCCCGGTTGCGGGATCTACGAACCGACCTGCGGGTGCGGCGAGCCGAGCTGCGGCATCTGCGACCCCGGCTGCGGGATCGCCGACTGCGGCGACGGCGTCGGCTGCGGGTCGTGCGTCGACGCCGGCGCCGACTACTGGTGCTTCCCGGTCTGCCTGCCGCGGCTGCGGGAGTTGCGGATCTGGGGCGGCGTCCACGGCTTCAAAGGCCCCCGCGACGCCCCGGCGTTCGGCGGCTCGGGCGACGGCAACTTCGGCTTCCAGGAAGGCATCAACATCGCCGGCCGCGCGCCGGTCGTGGGACGGCTGTTCCCGGGAATCGCTTATCAGCTGGGCTACCAGGCCGTGCAGAGCCAACTGTCGGGCACGTCGGGCGGCTCGTCGACCGATCGCTCGCAACAGTTCGTCACCGCCGGTCTGTTCCGTCGCGTGCCGCACGGTCTGCAGTTCGGCTGCGTGTGGGATTTGATGCGCGACGATTTCATGGCGAGCGAGGACTTCCACCAGCTCCGCTATGAGGTCAGCTTGAAGAGCCCCAAGGGACGCGAGATCGGCTTTTTGGGCACAACCCACACCAATGACAAGGGCGTGTCCGGCGTGACTTATCAGGCGGTCGACCAATACGTGGGCTTCCTGCGGTGGAACTACCCGCGCGGCGGCAACTTCCGCATCTGGGGCGGCGGCACCAACGACAGCGAAGGCATCTTCGGCGCCGAGGTGTGGCTGCCGGCGACCGACCGCTGGAGCGTGCAGTCGGGTTTCAACTACCTGATCACAGACAAGAACGCCGGAACCATCGGCGCCCAGGAGGAGAGCTGGAACGTCGGCATCAACTTCTACTGGCACTTTGATCGCAGTGCGAAGAAGAACTGCGGCAGCATGTTCCAGCCGCTGTTCAACGTGGCCGACAACGGCAGCTTCTTCCTGGACCAGGCGCCGTAAGCGGCTGAGCTGCGGACAACACCAACCACGGCGAGCGGGGGGCGTCAGCCCCCCGTTTGCTTGCGCTGGTCGTGATTTCACAAACAGCGCTGTGGCGGCCGGCAACGAGTGATCAGCGTCGCCGCGATGACCGCGAGTGCAAGCAGCGCCGCAGTGGCCGGTTCCGGCACGCTGGCGATGTCGCCGACGCCGCTGCCGTGGTATAGCTGCCAGATCATGAAGTCGCGGCCGCTGACCGCGCCGTCGGCATCCGCGTCGCCATCGCCCAGCACGGCGCCGGTTTGGGCGCCGTAACCAGCGTTCCACAGGCTGAGGTCGACGCCGTCGACATCGCCATCTTGGTCAAAGTCGCCGGGGTAGCGGGTCTGCTCCAGGGCGACTTCGATCAGCGCGTTCACGTCGTCCACCGTCACGCTGTCGATGAACACGCCGTAGCCGACGTGCGTGCCGGGGGCCGGAATCGCGTCGAACGCGCCGGCGATCGCCCCCGCGGTGGTCACCACGCGGGAGGCGCTCCCCCCAATCGGCAGCAGCATTTCCAGCACGTGGACGGAGAACGTGCCGTCCAACTCCGCGTCGCCGCCGACGGTCAACAGGTCGTACTCGCCGGGGTCGAGCCCGGCGAACTCGACTTCCAACTCCGCGGGCGAGGACATCTGCAGGTCGCCGGAAATCGACGCACTGCCAACGCCAATTGCCGGCGAGTAGGCGCCGGTGTCGTGCGGCAAGTCGCCAGTCACGTCGACCAGTTCCATGCGCTGGCCGTTGAAGTCGAACGTGCCCGCGGGATCGATCACCACCGAACCGGCCGTGAGCAGGGCGCCGGAGAACTCGATTTCGCTGCCGGCGGTCACGTCGATCGCGCCGGCGCCGGTGACGCTGCGGGTGACGCTCAGCAGTCCGCCGGCGGCGCGCAGCGTGCCCTGATTGACCAACTCGACCTGGATCTGGCCAAGACCCTCGATCGTGTTGTCGGCATTGGTCAACACGCCGCTGCCGACCAGCCCATTCTCGAAACTGGCGAGCGCCACGACCCCGCCGCCGGTCAGCGTAGTCGCGCCGGAGATCGTGTAGCGAGTGTCGGGGATGCCGCCGAAGTTGTTGAACGTGTCGACGACAAACGTGAGCACGCCTGTGTTGTGGATGGCCCCTGCCAACGGCGTGCCGTTGTGCAAATCGATCGTCAGCTCGCCAACGACGGTCAGGTCGCTGAGCGAGCCGCCGCCGCTGGTGGTCAGCAAGCTGGTCGCCGCCGCGTTGAGCGTGCCGCCCGACAGCGGCGCGAGCACCGAGAGCCGCTTGCCCGCTTCGATGGCCACCACGCCCGCGGGGCCGTTCTGCACCGCCGCGTCGAGCATCGCGCTGTCGCCGGCGTAAATCGTATTGTCGACGTTGTGCAACACGCCGGCGCCCGTCAGGCCGGTCTCGGAGCCGGTCAACACGATCGATCCGCCGCCGGTCAGCGTCACCGGCGTGGCGATCGCGACGCGCGTGTCGGGCAGCCCGCCGAAGTTGTCGAACGTGTCGTTCTCGAAGGTAACCACGCCCTGGTTGTCGATGGCGCCGGCCCAGGTCACGCCGCGATTGACGGGGATGGTCAACTCGCCGCTGAGGGCCGCGTCGGCGATCGTGCCGCCGGCCAAACGACTGCCGACGGCGCCGACAACTTCGCCGCCGGTCAGCGGGCTCGTCTGCAAATCGAGCACGCCGTCGGCGGCAATCTCCACCGTGCCGCCGGCGTTGTCGATCGGCTTGCCGTCGACGGCCAACAGTTCGCCGCCCTCGGCCCGCAGCGTGCCTTGGTTGACCAGCGCGACCTGAATCTGCCCGACGCCGCGGATCGTGTTGTCGACGTTCGTCAGCACGCCGGCGCCGGTCAGGCCCGTGTCCGAGCCGGTCAACACCACCTCGCCCATGCCGGTGAGCGCGGCCGCGTCGGTGATCGTGTAGCGCGTGTCGGGAATGCCGCCGAAGTTGTTGAACGTGTCGGGTTCCAGGGTCAGTACGCCCGTGTTGGCAATGGCGCCGGTCCAGGTCGTGCTCCGATGAATCGCTTCGGTGACCGTGCCCGCGACGGTTACGCTGGCCAGCGCACCGCCGGCAACTTTGCCGCCGGCCGCCCCGGTGAGCGAACCGCCGGCGAGCGTGCTGCTCTCCAGGTCGAGCAAGCCGTCGGCCGCGATTTCCACCGTTCCGCTGGCGTTGTCGAAAGCGACTCCGCCGACCACCGTCAGCGAGCCGCCCTCGGCGCGGACGGTCGCCCGGTTGATCAGGTCCACTTGAATCTGTCCGCTGCCGACGATGGTGTTGTCGGCGTTGGTCAGCACGCCGTCGCCCAGAAAACCGGTCTCCGAGCCGTTGAGCGCCACGGTCCCGCCGCCGGCGAGCGTCGCCGCATCGGCAATCGAATAGCGCGTATCGGGGACGCCGCCGAAGTTGTTGAACGTGTCGGCGACGAACGTCAGGGCGCCGGTGTTTGTGATCACGCCCGCCAGCGGCGCCGCGTTGTGGATGTCGAGGGTCAGTTCCCCAGCGATGCTCAGGTCGCTCAACGCACCCGCCTCGCCGATCGCCAACAGCCCGGTCGCGGTGGAGTCGACGGCGCCGCCCGACAGCGGCGCGAGCAGCACCAGCCGCTTGCCGGCGCCGATGGCCACAACGCCGCTGGCGCCATTTTCGACGGCCACTTGCAGCACGCCGTTGGTGCCCGCGACGATCGTGTTGTCGACGTTCTGCAGCACGCCGCCGCCGGTCAGCCCGGTCTGCGAGCCGGTCAGCACGATCGATCCGCCGCCGCTGAGCGACACGGTCGAGTCGACGCTGATCCGCGTGTCGGGAATGCCGCCGATGTTGTCCGAATTGTCCTCGAGGAAGGTGACGACTCCGCCGTTGGCGATCGTGCCGGCCCACGCCACGCCGCGATTGACCGCCACCGTCAGTTCGCCGGCGAGCGTGGCGCCGTCGATTGTTCCCCCGGCAATGCGACTGCCGGCTGCACCGCTAACGAGGCCGCCGGTCGTGACGCTGCTGCCGAGATCGAGCACGCCGTCAGCGGCCGCCTCGATCGCGCCGCCGGCGTTGTCGATGGCTTTCCCGTCGATCACCGCCAGCGTACCTCCCTCGGCCCGCAGCGTGCCCTGGTTGACCACCTCAACCTGGATTTGCCCCGCGCCGCGGATGGTGTTGTTGACGATGGTCAGCACGCCGGCGCCGGTGAAGCCCGTCTCGCTGCCGGTCAGCACGATCGAACCGTTGCCGGTGAGCGTGGCGGCCGCGTCGACGACGATCCGCGTGTCGGGAATATTGCCGATGTTGTTCGAACTGTCGGCAGCGAACGTGATCGTGCCGGCGTTGGCGATGGCGCCGCTAAGTCCCGCGCCGCGATTCACCAGCAGCTGCAACTCGCCGGCAAGGGCCGCGTCGGCGATGGTCCCGCCCGCCCACCGACTGCCCGCAGCGCCGGTGATTTGCCCGCCGGTCAGCGTGCTGCTCTCCAGGTCAAGCACCCCGTCGGCCGCGACCTCGACTGCTCCCGCGGCGTTGTCGATCGCCTTGCCGTCGACGACCAGCAGCGTGCCGCCCTCGGCGCGCAGCGTCGCCTGATTGACCAGGTCCACCTGAATCTGCCCGAAGCCGCGGATCGTGTTGTCGACGTTCGTCAACACGCCGGCGCCGGTCAGGCCGGTTTCGTTGCCGGTCAGCACGAGCTGGCCGCCGCCGGTCAGCGACGCGTTGCCCGCAATGGTCAACCGCGTGTCAGGAATGCCGCCAATGTTGTTGGAGCCGTCGGGCGTCAACGTCAGCATTCCGCTGTTGTTGATCGCGGGCCCGTGAATCGTAATGTCGCCGTTGGCCTGCACCGTGAGCGTGGCAGTGGTGGTCAGATTAGCCACCGCGCCGGCGGAGGTGGTCACGTCGACGCCGATCGTGGCGTCATCGTCGGCGCCAGGGAACAGATCGACGCCGCCGGGCGTCAGGTTGGTCCAGTTGGCGGAATCGTTCCACGCGCCGGCGCCGCTGGGGCCCGACCATTGAAACTCTTCGCCCCTCGCGGTCCGGCTGAACGATGCGGTCCAAGTCGCCAATGCGACAACCGCCGCCCGCAGCAGAAGCGAACCGGGAACGACGCGTCCCAATCCAGAAGCGGACATGACGCCCATGATGTCGGCCCTCCCTGAGGAAAATCAAAGCTGTGATTTCGCGAACGCGCACGAGAAGACGCGGCCACAAGTCGCCCACGGCCGGCGCCGCCTCCATGCGACCAGAAGCCCCCAGTAGTACCCCCGTCGCCGAACCCCGACCACCCTTTTTAGGGCGAGGAACCTCAGAAATCCCGATTTGGGAATTTCGCGTACGGCTGCATACGTTGGTGGCGGTCGAGCGGCGGCGCTCTGTTGCGACCCGACGCGGTGGCGCCATAAAATCATCGGTTTACGCGGCTCACCCGGGCGAGCCGCCACCGACTCGTCAAGCCTATCTGTTTTGAGGACGTCACGATGGCCATGCAGCGCCGCGAATTTCTTGCCTACTCCGCCGCCGCTGGCGGACTCGCCCTGTCGACGAGCCGGGCACGCGCCCAGCAGGCGCGCGACTTCCGCGTGGCCGTGGTGGGCGTGAACGGCCGTGGGTGGAGTCACATGCAGGCGCTGGCCGACAACGTGGTCGCCATCTGCGACGTCGATTCCCGCGTTGCCGCATCCCAGGCGGCCCGGTTCAAGAAACACCACAACCGCGATCTGGAACTCATTGGCGATTACCGCGAGTTGATGGACCGCGACGATATCCAGGGCATCACCGTCGCCACGCCCAACCATACGCATTCGCTGATCGGCATCGCGGCGATCGAAGCCGGCAAGCATCTGTATGTCGAGAAGCCCGTCTCGCACAACGTGTGGGAAGGTCGGCAGTTGGCCGCGATGGCCGAGAAGTCCGGGTTGGTCGCGCAATGCGGCACGCAGTCGCGCTCCAGCCGGGCGCTGCAGCAGGCGGTGGCGTTCGTGCAAGCCGGCGAGTTGGGCAAGATCCGTTACGCCCTGGGCACCTGCTACAAGCCGCGACCCTCGATCGGCAAACTGGACCAGCCGCTGGAGATTCCCAAGTCGGTCAACTATGACCTGTGGTGCGGCCCGGCCGAGAAGGTCGACCTGTATCGCCAGCACCTGCACTACGACTGGCACTGGGATTTCAACACGGGCTCGGGCGACACCGGCAACCAGGGCATCCACCAGATGGATATCGCTCGCTGGTTCTTGGGCGAAGACAATCTGGCGCCGCGGACCATCAGCTTCGGCGGCCGCTTGGGTTACGACGACGCCGGCAACACGCCCAACAGCCAGGTGGTGTTTCACGACTACGCCAACGCGCCGCTGATTTTCGAGACCCGCGGTCTGCCGCGCAGCAAAGAGGCCCAGCAGAACTGGGGACGCTCGATGGACCGGTATCGCGGCTCGCAGATCGGGGTGATCGTGCAGTGCGAGGGCGGCCACGTGTTGGCCGACTCGTCGTACAGTCGGGTGGCCGCCTACGACCGCGACGGAGCGAAGGTCAAAGAATGGAGCGGCGGCGGCGATCACTTCCGCAACTGGCGCGACGCCGCGGTGGCCGGCGACCCCAGCCGACTGAACGCCCCGGTGCGCGAAGGGCACGTCTCCAGCGCCCTGTGCCACGTGGGCAACGTCTCGCACCGCGTCGGCCAGCCAGCCACGGCCGGCGACATTTCCAACTCCATCGCCGGCAATGAGCTGCTCAGCCAATCGTTCGACCGGCTGTCGACGCACTTGCGGGCCAACGACGTCGACGTCGACTCGGGGCCGGGCACATTGACTGCCGGCCCGTGGGTCTCGGTCGATCCGGCCAGCGAGCAATTCGTCGACAACCCGGCGGCCGCCGCCCTGTGGAAGCGCGCCGGCCGCGACGAGTTCCGCGTCCCCGAAGTGCTGGCATCCGTGTGACGACGGGCCGCCGCGGCTGAATGACGCAGCGGCGCCAGCGGACGGACTGCCTAGCGGGCGGCTCGCTGCGCTCATGCCGAGTCACCAGCGACGGCGTCAGTGCGCCCCAACCGCCCGAAAAAACCGGAAAACTGCGCGAAAATGCCCAATTTGCCGCTGCCGGCGGTCGATTCGGTGTGTACACTTACGGGACTCGGGGCAAATCTGCCAGTTACGGCCGCGCAGGCCGCAACGGTCCGCACGGCTCCGAGGCCTGCCTGACTCGCTGTCGACCGCTTGGCGTGTTGCTCGCACCTGACGGGCCGCCGGGCTTCCACTTTTATGACCTGTGAATGGGGAATTTGTGCAATGCACACGATTGAATCTCACTGGGAGGACGAAGAGAACAATCGCCGCGTGGCCTACTCGGTCGAGTACGCCCGTAATGGCGAGGCGATCGAGATCAAGGGCCTGACCCCCAAGCAGGTCGCCTTCGTCTGCCCCGAATCGAAGCAAGTGAAGCGGACCATCGGCGTCTGGACCGACAAGGGCCGCGACCTGCTGTCGCACCAACTGCGCACCAGCGGCCACGTGGCTGAGCTGCAGGAGCAGATCGAGTCGGGCCTGGCCGTCTAAAGCCGGCTGCGTCGCTGACGACTCGTTGAGAACCAACGCACCGGGGCGATCTTGCCATGGCAAGATCGCCCCGGTTTTTTGTGGGATGGCACGCGGCGGCGGAACGAGCTTCGGCGAACAACGCGGCGCCTACCGAGCCTGCTGTTTGGGCTGCGCGGGCGCCGGCTGCTGGGGCTGTTGCTGTGGCTGAGGCTGCGGCTGCGGCGCCGGGATGACAATCCGCTGGCCGCCGTTGATGATGATCCGCGGCGTCGCGCCACGCATGCTGGCCTCGGTAAGAGTCTCGTTGTCGCCCCACCCGTCGAAGGTGACCGGCAGCTTCAGTTCCTGCCCGTTCCGTTGGATGGTCATCGTGACGCTGTCGCCCGGCTGATACTTGGCGATCTCGGCGGTGAGCGATTTGAAGTCGGTCACCTGAGTCCCCTCGACGTCGGTAATGATGTCGCCGCGCTGGATGCCGGCGCGGGCCGCCGCCGTATTGGGAAACACGGCATACACATAGGCGACGTTCCGTGCGGGCGCCGAGTCGCCCTGAATGCCCAACTGGGCGCCGCCGGGGCGGATCTCAATGTCCGCCAACTCTGGCAGCGCGGTGCGGATCTCGCTGAGCACCTCGGGCGACACCCCGCCGCTGCTGGGCGTGCCGTACAGTTCCAGCCGATCAAGCGACCCGATCTTGGCCGCGTAGCGCAGACCTTCGTTGGTCACCGGCGCGCGGTGGAAACTGAGCGTGCGCAGTCGCCGCACGTCGGCCAGGGCGGCCAGGGCCTCGTCGCCGCCCGTCCACCGCGGGCCAATCATGATCTGCAGCGGCGCGTAGCGATGCGTGGCGGGGGCGAACTGGTCGAAGTTGTGCACCGCGCCGTGCGCAGCGAGCGTCTCCAGCGCGGCCGCTTCCCGCACCGCGGCGAATTGCTCGTGGGCGAACGCCGCTTCGGTGGGGTGCGTCTCGGTCGCCTTGGCAAGTTCCTGAAGTGCGGCGATCCGCTCGTCGGGCGCACCCGACTCGGACCAAACCAACAGAATCCGCACAGCGCGAGTCGAACGCTCAAGCGCCGCATCGCGCGCCGCGGCCGACACGGCCGCCAGCGCCGCCGGTCCCGCCGCCTGGAGGTTGGCCTCGGCACGCTGGCGGTGGTTGAACCGCTGGGCGTCCAGGTCCTCGATCCATTCGGCGACTTGCGCCGCGTCGACAGACCGCGTCTCCAACTCGGCGATTTGCTGAGCGATCTCCGCACTGTCGTCCCCAGCGGCGTCGGCGTCCGCGCACGAGCGTCCCGGCGACCATGCGGCGATCAGGGCCGCAGCCAACCATGGAATTGTCCGCCAGGCGGTCATATTGCAGAGGTTACGCATAAGCGATTCAGCCGGCGCCGCAGTGAGGTGACAACCACATAACGCCATTGTCGAGTGAATTACCGACGAGTAAAGGCCGACGCACGCCGCCCGGCCCGTTGTCGCGGCGAAGATCGTGGTTTACGCTCGCAGAATTGCCCGCATTTCGCCGCCCCGCTAGCCCGCCATGAAGTTCGCCCTGTTGGGAGCCGACGCCGACGCCCTTTCTCTCGCCACGGCGGCCGCGGCGGCGGGCCACCACGTGGCGTGGGTCGCTGACGCCGCCGGCGACAGCTCGTTTGGCGAGCCGCACCCGCTGGGGCAGTGGGAAGATCTGCTCGACGGCGAGTTGGTCGACGCGGTGATCGTCGGCCGCGGCGCCGCGGACAGCCAGGTGCGCTGCCGACAATTGCAGGAGTTGGTCAAGCAGGGGCGGCCCGTGTTGACGAGCTTTCCGCTGTTCGATTCGGTGCTGAGTTTCTTTGAAGTCGACATGGCCCGCGGCGAGAGTCGCAGCCTCCTGCGGCACTACAACCCCGTGCTGAGTTCGGCGCCGCTCGACGCGTTGCGCGCCGCGCTGGCCGAGCACGACGCCGCGTCGGTCGACGCGCTGGGCCCGATCGAGCAAGTCCTGTGCGAACGGCCGCTGGAGGACCGCTCGCAGGGGAGCGTGCAATGGCACTTCGCGCGCGACGCGGAACTACTCGACGTGGTGGTTGGCGGCTTGGATCGCGTCGGCGCTCACGGAGCCCAGGCTCCCGCTGGTGCGCCCGACGGCGCCACGCAGGCCTACGCCGGACTCAGCGTGCAACTTTCGGGGCGTCGCAATCTGCCGGTGCGGTGGTCGGTGCTGCCGCCGCACGCGGACGCCGGCATGCGACTGACGCTGGTGGGCGCCCGCGGAAGGATGACCGTCGTCTTCGACGAGGCTGGCGTTGCCCAGCGCATGATTCGCCAAACGACAGCGGGACAATCCGAGTCGCCCATCGCCACGCAAGCGCCGGCCGCCACGGCGATTGCCGCGCTGGTCGACGCCGTCGCCGCCGGGCGCGACGATTCGACTTGGGCCTCCGCGCTGCACGTGATGGAACTGACCGATTCGATCGAGATCAGCCTGCGGCGGGGACGGATGATCGACGTGCACGGCCAGCAACTGACCGAGCAGCTCGCGTTTCGCGGTACGATGGCGGCGGTCGGCTGTGCGTTGCTGGCCGTGCTGCCGCCGCTGTTGCTGCTGATTGGCTGGGCCGCGGGACTGCTGGGGATCGAGTTGGCGGACTACTGGCCGCACGCGCTGCTGGGGTTGCTCGCCGCGTTTCTGGGGCTGCAGGTGCTGCCGAAGCTGATCTACCCCGCCGGGCGCGACGACGGCGGAGCCTCATCAGAGAAATAACAACAGCCTTGCGTCTCACGGCTCTGCGAGCCGTGCGAGGCGCCACCCCGCTCTCATCCGCGCACGGCTCACAGAGCCGTGGCACGCAACTCCGGCGTCGTGCTAGCAGCGCCGGCAATCGACTCGACTTTGCGGGTTAGTCTGGATTTGTCGATTTCCCGCGGCCGATACCAACAGCGAGGGTGGGCGCCCCAGGTCTTTTCTTGTCGCATGCACGCGCCGGGATTCCGGAATCTGCTGTTGGTTCTTGCCGCGCTGGCGGTCGGCGGCGGGTGTGCGCCGTTCATGCGGCCGTACGACGACTTGGGCGTCTGGCTCGACCGGTATCCATTCGGCCCCCAGCGACAACCGACGCAGTCGCGTCAGTGGGCGGATCATTCCGCCCCTATGCCGGTACGACTGGCCCAGCACGATGAACCTCTGCCGGCGCCTCGCGAAGAGGTCGGCGACGACGTGGACGATCTCAGCGTCGCGCCGGCGGAAGATTCACTCGCCCAGGAGTTCGAGCCAACGGAGCCGTCGATCGAGGAGCAACTCGACGCGGACGGGACGCTGCCGCTGCTGCAGGCGCCGATTCCTGTGGACCCCGAGGCGGCCCTGCCGAAATTCGTCGGCCCCACGACGCCAGAAGAACCCGCGGCAGAGAAACCTTCCGTCGCATCCGCTGACGCGCCCGATTGCGGCTGCGGCGTCGGCGAGTTCTGTCTCGACTGCCCGGTGAGCCGGTTGATGGCGTGCCAGTTTCGCCTGCGCGACTGTCCGCTGTTGCAGCCGCCGCCGCCCGGACCGCCGCCTGTACGGTACCGCCCCGAGATGCCGCCGCAATTCTTGACCGTGCCGACCGAACCGGTGCTGGCGCCGGGGCGCACAGGCCCGGTCGAACTGCCGCGCGGCCACGTTCGCAGCGGCTTCCGGCCACAGCTTTCCGTTCAGGGCGTCAACTGAGGCCGCTGCTCGCTCGCCGCAGGGAAGCACGTCGTCTCCGCGCGCGTGAAGCGCCGGACTTCTACTCAGCAAGCATTCCCTCGGGCGCTGCCTGGAACCGCTCCCGCGGCGCTGCGCTCCCACATTTTCCCCGCAGCGGGCCGGTCATTGACCCTAGGCAAGCTGTGCGGCCTGCGGGTTGTGCCGTTTAAGCGCGTCGTAGGGGCGGGCCGATCTTTCGCAGGTGGAGGCGGCGGAGGTCGCCCCCGCGAGACGCCTGCCGAGCGCACCCGCCGCGCCCCGGCAGCAGTGCGTCCGCCCGGATCCCGCCCGGACGGTGCGCGGTGACCCTCCCCGGATCGCGGTCGCACGGCCGCCAGAACGCTTGGACGACCCCGCGATGCCCCACCTGCGCACGCTGTGCCGCCGTCGGCGGTTTGCTCTTGCTCTGCTCTGCTCGACCGCCGCTAGCTTGATCGCCGCCCCGACGGCGCAGGCGAATTCGGTTTCCGAGCAGCGGCTGACCCCCGTCGTGCGAGCCGTTCGCGACGCAGCCCCGTCGGTCGTGAACATCCAAGGGCAAAAGTCTGTCACCGACGGCATCGACGGAGTTCGCGGCGCCGGCGTGCCCCGCCAGGTGAACGGCATGGGCACGGGCATCGTGATCGATCCCCGCGGCTACATTCTCACCAACTTTCACGTCGTCGACGGCGTGCGGCAGATCAACGTCACGCTGCACGACGGGCAGAAATTCATCGCTCAACTCGTGGCCAACGACCGCGAGACCGATTTGGCCGTGATTCGCATTCGCACCTCGCACGCGCTGCCCGTGCTGCGGATCGGCACGTCCAGCGACCTGATGCCGGCCGAGTCGGTCATCGCCGTGGGCAATGCGTTTGGCTACGAAAACACCGTGACCACCGGCATCATCAGCGCGCTGCACCGCAACGTGCAGGTGAATGAAACGCAGCAATATCTCGACCTGATTCAAACCGACGCCAGTATCAACCCGGGCAACAGCGGCGGGCCGCTGCTGAACATCAACGGCGAGATGATCGGCGTGAACGTGGCCGTGCGGGCCGGCGCCCAGGGGATCGGCTTCGCCATCCCGGCGGACAAGGCGCTGGAAGTGGCCGCGGGCCTGATGAGCATCGAGCGGATCGACAACACGTGGCACGGCATGACCCCCGCGGTCATCGGCGCCGCCACCGGTCCGGTGACCGTCATGCGGCTCGATCGCAACAGCCCGGCCGAGGCAAGCGGCCTGCAACGGGGCGATCGACTGATGAAGATTGGCTCGCTGTCGATCCAGCGCCCGCTGGACGTCGAGCGGGCCCTGCTGGGTCGCAACGCGGGCGATCGCATACCCGTGGTGGTCGAGCGGGACGGCGCAGAGGTCCAGCTCGATCTGCAACTGGCGATGCGCGGCCGGCGGGCCACCGTCGCCCAGTCGCAACCCGAACTTCCGCAGCCGGTCGCCTCCAGCAGCGAATACCCACAGTCGGAGTTTGATCGGGCCACCTGGAACGCCTTTGGCATGCTGCTGGAGCCGGTCGACGCCAGCGAAGTACGGCGCAACGGCCAATCGTACAAAGGCGGCATGCGCGTCACTTCGGTTCGCGCCGATGGCGCCGCGGCCGAGCAGGGCGTTATCGAAGGCGACATCCTGATCCGCGTGCATCGCTGGTACACGACCAGCGAGTCGGATATCCGCTACATCGTCAACCGCGCCGGGTCGCTGTCGCGACAAGGCAAGGTGCGGTTCGACATTCTGCGGGGCGGCGACCGCTTCTTCGGCGAGATCGCCCTGAGCAGCGGCTCGACGCGGCGCTAGCCGGCGCGGTCGCCTGCTACAATGGCGACGATGCAGCACGCCTATCGCCTTGTCTTCGCCGCCTGTTTGCTGGCCGCCGGTTGGCTGCTGATGCAAATTGTGCATGAAGCGGGCCACGTCGCGGGCGCATGGCTGGTCGGCGCGCGGATTGAGCGCGTCGTTTTGCACCCGCTGGCGATCTCCCGCACCGATGTCGCTGCGAATGACAACCCGCTGTTGGTGACGTGGGCCGGGCCGTTACTGGGCATGCTGGTTCCCCTGGCAGCGTGGCTGGCGTGTCCGCGGCGGTGGTCGACGGCGCGATCGTTGGCGGCGGCGTTTGCGGGATTCTGCCTGATCGCCAACGGGCTCTACCTGGCGGGGGGCGCGGGCGCGGGAATTGGCGATTGCGGCGTGCTATTGCAGCACGGCGCCGCGCTGTGGCAGCTGTGGCTGGTTGGCGGCGTCTCGGCGGTGGCGGGCCTAGGAATCTGGGACCGCCTGGGGTCGCCCGGCGCGTGGTGGCGAGGGGCGCGGATCTCTGGTCGTCAGGCGCTCGCCGCCGCCGGCGTTGTGGCGACGATTGTCGTCGCCGAGCTGGTTGCGACGGCTCTGCAACAAACTGGCTGAAACCGCAGCCGGGACTTGAGCCAGTTTCAATACCTGCCCCCCCAGAGAGGCGAGGCTGGGAGAGGGGCGAAAACTCCGGCGTTGGGAGTCCCTCCCCTTGCCTCTCCCTTCGAGGGAGGGGGAATTGAAACCAGCTCTAGTTATCAAGCACAGGAATTACATCAAGACGCCGGGCGCGTGAGCGTGGCGACCAGGGTCGCTGGACCCATCCGCTCGTGAGCGGCTTGGCTCCACATGCACGCGGTCGTCGCCCCGGGGCGCCCACGGCGGCAGGGTTTTTCTCGAGCCAGATTGCAGTTGCCCGGCCGCAACGCCCGAACTACAATATATCGTGACATTTCGATATTAATGCATCTGGCGGCGGCAGTTGCCGGTGCTCGTGCGGCGAGGGCGCAATGAGATGACGCACATCGTTCGATTCGGCAAGGTGGCGGTCCTGGCAGGGGTGATTGCCGCGCTGGTCTACTGGATGCGGTTCGCCCCGCTGCCGGCGATCAGCCACGAAGTCGCCCGCGGCGAAATCGTCGCCGAGGTCATGGGCACCGGCACGCTGGAAGCCCGCGTGCGGACCACCGTCAGCCCCAAGATTGCCGGTCGCATTCAGCAGGTCCTGGTCGACCAAGGCGATCAGGTACAAGCCGGTCAACTGCTGCTGACGCTCGACGACGCGGACCTGCGGCAGCAGGTCGAGATCGCCCAAGCGAATGTCGACTCGGCCGCCGCGGCGCTCGACCGGCTGCGGGCCGACGAAGCGCAAGCCAATGCGGTGCTGAGCCAAACGCGGCGCAGTCACGAGCGCGCCCAGGAGGCCCTGGCGACCAACAGCGTTTCGGAGCAAGAAGCCGACCGCGCGCTGGAAGCCTATCGCGTGGCCGAAGCCGGCGTCGCTCGCGCCGCCGCGGGAATCGCCGAGGGCCGCACCGAACTGATCGCGGCTGAGCGGAACCTCGCCTACCGCGAAACGCTGCTGGCCGACAGCCGGGTCGCCGCGCCGTTCGACGGCTTGGTTGTCAAGCGACACCGCGAGCCGGGCGACATCGTGGCGCCCGGCAGCCCGGCGCTGTCGCTGGTGTCGCTCGAAGAGATTTGGGTCACCGCGTGGGTCGACGAGACGGAACTGGCGGAACTGGCCGTCGGGCAGCCGGCGCGGGTCGTCTTTCGCTCCGAGCCCGATCACGACTACCAGGGCGAGGTCGCGCGACTCGGCCGCGAGACTGACCGCGAAACACGGGAATTTGTCGTCGACGTCCGCGTGTTGGCCTTGCCAGACAACTGGGCCGTCGGCCAGCGGGCGGAGGCGTACGTGCAAACCGCTCGCAAAGACTCGGTCGTGTTGCTGCCGCCGCGGTTTCTGGCGTGGCGCGGGCCGGAGGCCGGCGTCTACGTGCTCACCGGCAGCAAAGCCAACTGGCAAGCCGTGCAGTTGGGCCTGCACGGCAGCGACGACGTAGAAGTCGTCACGGGGCTCGACGCCGGCGCCACGGTCGTCATGCCCGCCGGGCCCAAGCCGGTCTCGCTCGACGGTCGCGAGGTCCGCCTGCAATGAACCTGGCAGTCCGCGATATTCGGCACAACCTGGGGCGGTTCGCCCTGACGACGCTCGGCATCGGCATGCTGCTGATGATCGTGATGGGCATGGCCGGCATCTACCGCGGGCTGATCGAAGACGCCACGCTGCTGGTCGACCGCATCGGCGCCGACCTGTGGATCGTGCAGCGCGACACGCGGGGGCCGTTTGCCGAATTGTCTCGCGTGCCCGACAACCTGGTCTACCGGGCGTTGGCCGTGCCGGGGGTCGAGTCGTCGCGCGAGTTCGTGCTGCACACGATCCAGCGGCAGCGCGGGCGCGAGCGTCTGCGGATGACGGTGCTGGGGCTGAGCTGGCCGAGCGACAAGGGCGCATGGCTGCCGTTGGTCGCGGGGCGACCGCTGCAGCAGAATCATTTCGAGCTGATCGCCGACCGGTCGTTGGGATTGCGGCTGGGCGAGCAGCTGCGACTGGGCAAGGAAAGCTACGAGGTCGTTGGTTTGACCCAAGGGATGGTCAGTTCCGGGGGCGACGGCATGGCGTTCGTCACCGTGCCCGACTCGCAGGCGATTCAGTTCGACCGCGCGGGCGAGGCGATCCGCCTGGAGCGCGCCGGCCGCGAACGCCGGGCGGCGACGCACGAGTCGTTCATCAAACAGCCCACGCTGTCGGAGCAGTTGGCGGGCCCCACGTCGGAATTGCCGGCCGTGGCGCCGCCGGATATCAGCGCCGTGTTGGTGCAGGTCGCCCCGGGGGCGAGCGTCGACCGCGTCGCGGAAATCATCGGCAGTTGGGACGACGTGACGGTCCACACCCGCCAGCAGCAAAAGGACCTGCTGGTGCAAGGCATGGTCGACAAAGCCCGCCGGCAGTTGGGCATGTTTCGCGCGCTGCTGACGATCATCGCGGCGATCATCATGGCGCTGATCCTGTACACGCTCACGCTGGACAAAATCCACTCGATCGCACTGCTGAAACTGATCGGGGCGCCCAACCGCGTGATCCTGGGGCTCATCCTGCAGCAGGCGCTCGTGCTGGGAGCGCTGGGATACGCGATCGCCTACGCCGCGGGCAGCAAGCTGTTTCCGTTTTTCCCGCGGCGGGTCGTGCTGACCGACGCCGATCTTGTGCAGTTGGCGGTCGTGGTCGTCGTGATCTCGGTGCTGGCTAGCCTGCTGGGAATTTGGCGAGCGATGCGCGTCCAACCGAACGAAGCGTTGATGGGGTAAGCAATGCCATGAGCGACCATCCGGCCATCGAAACGCGGCAGCTCAACAAGATCTACGGCAGCGGCAACACCGAAGTCGTGGCCATGCAGGACGTGTCGATCTCGGTCGCGCGCGGCGAGGTGGTCGCCCTGCTGGGTCCCAGCGGCGCCGGCAAGTCGACGTTCCTCACCGCCGCCGGGCTGATCAATCCCCCCACCTCGGGGCAAATTCACATCGGCGGGCAATTGGTCATGGACGGCCCGCGGGCGACAACGGACCTGCGGTCGTTCCGTCGCAAGCATATTGGCTTCGTGTTTCAGAAAGCCAACCTGATTCCGTTTCTCTCGGCGCATGAAAACGTCTCGGTCGCGATGCAGCTGAACGGCGTGCCGGCCCGCACGGCGCGGGCGCGGGCGCTGGAGCTGATGCGCGAGCTGGGCATTGACAACCGGGCGCGCTACCGGCCAACGATGCTGTCGGGCGGACAGCAGCAGCGGGTCGCTGTGGCCCGGGCGCTGGCCAATCGGCCCAGCGTGGTGCTGGCTGACGAACCGACCGCGGCGCTCGACAGCCATCGCGGCCGCCAAGTGATGGAGTTGTTCCGCGGCGTCGCCCAGGAGCACGGCGCGGGGGTGATCGTGGTCACGCACGACCACCGTGCGCTGGATGTGTTCGACACGATCTACGAAATGGAAGATGGCCGGGCGAAGCGACAACAGCACGGCACAGCGCTGGCGTGACGGGGGCGCACGCCGCTCGCGCTCGACATGTTCGCCGGCGCGCAAAAAAAAGGGGCGCAACAAGCCCCCTTGTTGCGCACCCCCAGTCTGAGGTTTCACCCCAGACGAGCGTAGATCGTGGTGCGCCGCGACGGCGACGCAATATTCTGGTTCCTAGCTCCGACGACCAGCAGCCAGGCAACCGGCCGCCGCCAGCACGGCCAACGCCGCGGCTGCCGGCTCCGGTACGATCGACACGACGCCCGGCGAGCTGGGGTTGCCCAGCTGCCAATCGGCCGCGGTGTCGGTGTCGATCGTGGCGTTGATCCGCTCCCAGCTCTGGCCGTCGCTTTCGGCCGAGGCGTCCAGTGCGGGGTCAAAGGCAAACGTGCCGCCCCAGCTCACCGCGTCGGCAATCGCGTCGGCGCCATCCAGCAGGACGGCCTGGTCGTTTGAGTTGCTCATGTTGATCTTGTCGCCGTCGTTGTCCCAGGCGCTGTAGACCGTCAGATTCGGCACGCCGGCGTTGGCGCCAGTGACCTCGTAGGCGGGCAGGAAGCCGTAGTTCGCGTTGAACGTGTCGGCGTCGACCGCCACGATCTGCACCTCGCCCGCGGCGATCATGGCGCCCGGGGGGAACTGGAACATGCCTTCGGACGTCCCCGTGCCGCCGGACGTTTCCTCGTCGCCGATCTTCCACGCCGACAAATCAACGGTCGCGGCGCCGTTATTGTAGATCTCGATCCACTCGCCGGTGGCGTCGCTGCCGACCTCGTTGAACAGGACTTCGCTAATCACGACGGCGGCGCGGGCGCTCTGCCCTGCAAGGAGCAAGGCGCCAACCAACAGGGGGAACCAAGTTTGTTTCATGAGCTGCAACTCCAAAGAAAGAAACACGAAGTAGTGTAAAACGCAAATCACATCGCCCGGTCGCGCAATTCAGCGCGCTGGTCTGGACCTCAACTCAAGCGTCTCCCACGTCGTGGGGCCGCCGTTCACGACGCGGTTGAGCCCCGATGACTTTGGGTCTTCATAGCGCCCCGCCAGCTGATCGCGTTCGACGCGCGACTCGGGATCGTCGCTGTCGACGACCGTCACGTTCCAAATCACCGACAGGTCGTACTCGCCGGCCGGAGCGCCGTCGCCCTGCCCGTACGAATCAAGCACGAATTCTCCGCTGTCGTCGACGACGCCGGTGGGGATCGGCACGCCGGAACGCTTGAGTTCCTCGTTCCGCGCATAGCAGATGACCTCGGCGCCAACAGCGGGTCGCCCATCGACCAAGACCGTTCCCGTCACCGGGTAGACCGGCACGCGGCCGTCGCTGCACCCGGCGGCCGTCGCCAGGAGGACGACGCATCCCGCTTGCAGCAAGCATCCATTCCAATTGTCCACAACTTTCTCTCCTCAACTCAGCCGAAACAGATGCATTACCAATCCGACGACACCAGGTCGTCGGCGTTGCGAGTGAAGAGCGAGGTAAAGATCTCGGGATCGATCGACTCTTGGATGAAGTGCACGGACGCGTCGCCCATCACGTAATTGCATCCGCCGGTGTGGAAGCTGTAAATCTCGTTGTTGTTATGGCAATTCATCATCTGGCCGCCGCCACATTCGTCGTGAATGCTGAAGAAGGAGTCGGGATTGCCCCACCCGGTCCCGGACACGGTTCCTTCGGCGACAAGTTGACCATTGCGCCAGGAATCCGGGCGTCCCGAGTCTTCGAAGAACATCATGGTCGTCGACGTGCCGTCGGTGACTTCCCGCAGACTGACGCGAAGGTCGTCGTGCAATTCGCGATTTGTTCCCAACATGCTGAACCAGCGATACTCGTTGGCCCCGTCGCCCCAGGCGTTGATCCGCCCGCGGTCGGAGATCAGATCCTGGCGAATCAGCTTGTCCTTGGCGTTGGAAGCGCCGTTGATAAAGTCGATGCACACGGAATAGTCGCACGCGCCGCCGCCGGCGCCACTGGGCTCGGGCGTCGAGGGGCACTTCAGGAAGGGGATTTCGCTGGCGAGCAGTTCCTTGTTCTGGGCGGCTGCGCCGTTGCGTCCCGAGAAATTCTCCGACAGGTCGTATTGATCGGCGATCGCTTGCTGTTCGAAGTAGGGCAGAATGTGGGCCATGATGTTGGACGACCCCATGCCGGCCGCCAGATCACTGGGCGTCCAGGCCGGCGGGAGTTTCTTCTGTGCGATCTCGTAGTTCAGCACCGCGAGTCCGACCTGCCGCATGCCGTTGGAGCAACTCATGCGGCGCGCCGCTTCGCGGGCCGCCTGAATTGCCGGCAACAGCAGCGCGACCAACACGCCAATGATGGCGATCACCACCAGCAATTCAACGAGCGTAAACGCTCGCCGGCAGGTTGGGGGGGAGACGGACCTGTCGAGCGGGCGGGAGGGGACCCGACGCAACACTCGCCGGGGGCGGGTGACTTCCATGAAATGTTCAGCGCTCCGAAAACGGGGACGCCCGCGAGGCGGGCAAAGCCCGGCGCCAGACCGATGCGACCTGACGCCGGGCGAGATATCCAACGTGAATTGCCGCGACTCAGCTGCGTCGACGCAGCCCGGCCAATGTCGCCACCGTGGCGACGATGGCCAGACCTGCCGTTGCCGGCTCGGGCACGGGACTCGACGAGGCCGCCGCGGCCGATTGGCCGAACTGCTGTTGCCACGTCAGGAAATCGGCGCCGCTGACCGCTCCGTCGCCATCGGCATCGCCGGCCGCTTTCGTCGAGCCCGTGCCATAGCCCGATTGCCAGGCCGCCAGATCAGTCGCATCGACCGATCCGTCCTGATTGAAGTCGGCCTCCAGCAGCGCTCCCCCCAGCGCCACGGGCGGCGTCAGGTAGTCGATAAAGGCGAACGAAAAGCTGGTGTCCTCGTGGTCGGTGAATTCGCCCAGGCCCTCTTCAGCGCTGGTGATCATGTCGATCCCGAGGATGCGGAACGAGTTGCCCGCCACTTCGTACGCCATCTGGTTGTCCTGGCTGCCGTTGGGCCCCGTCGCACTGAGCAGCAACATGCCGTCGTCGGGCGTCCGGCCGTCGATCGTCAACAGATACTTGCCGTCAGTCTCCCGTGTCAGGGTGAACTGGGCCGTGTCGGTGGAATTGACCAGCGACCCGTCTTCGTTCACGCGACCGGCCACCAGGTTTTCGGTGTCGTAGGGCAGGTAGATCCAGTTCACGTCGCCGGAGGTGAGAGCGGCTCCATCGGTGTAGTTGTCCAGATCCCACCCCGACCCGTCTGACTTGGGCTCGACGGTGACGAACTGGTAATCGTTGCCGTAGTTGTTGGCAATCAGCACGCCGTCGGTCAGCGAATTCACGCCGCTGAGCGTCACGTCCAAGTGCCCCGCCGTGTCGGTCGCTTGCTGGGCGGCCATTTGAAAGCCGCTGTTGGCGCCAAACAACACGACGGAGAAATCGATGTTGCTTTCGCCGCCGCCCGGGTCGGCCCGGCCCGTATGCACTTCCCAGGACCCGGTGTCGCCCGTCAGGCTCACGCCAATCGTGCCGAACTCCTCAACGCCGGTGGCGCCGTGGGTGATCAGCCCCTCGCTGAGCGTGGCGAACATGACGCCGTCGGACAGCACCGGCAGGGCGCCGTCGAACGAGACGGAGTTGTCGCCGTAGTTGGACCGCAAATTCAGGGCGTTGATTCCCGGCGTCGCGGCAGTCACGTTGCCCCACATGCCGATGGTGCCGTCATCGTTGTTATTGTCGTTGGCGATCAGTTCGATGATGTCCACGTTGGCGCCGATGACGGACTTCTTGGTCCAGTTGAGCGTCGGAATGGCGCCCGGCGCCGTGGCCGGGGTATTGAACGGCATGAACACGAACTGGAAATATTGCTCGCGGCCGTTGGAATCGCCCCCCTGCCCCGCGCCGTTGGCGTTGGGCAGGTCGTCGGACGTGATGATCCAGTCGCTGCCGTCGGCGTAGTAGGTAATCAGATTGTCCGCCGGCAGGCCGCTGTCGCCATCCTGATTGCCGCCCGACTGCAACAGCAGCACGCCGCTGGTCGGCGACTGCCCCGGAATCGAAAGCCGGAACGAATTCGACGGCCCGTTGACATCGGTGTTTTTCACAACAGTGAATGCGTCGCCGCTGTGATTCAGCGCCACCGGTTGCCCGTCGGGGCCGTAGGCGCCGTAGATCGAAGCCATCGTCAGGTTGGGCGTTCCGAATGGCACGAACACGAACGACACCGGATCGGACTCGGCGGATCCGCCATCCTGGGCGCCCGAACGCGTCGTCAAGTTGTATGCCTCGCCGCCCGCGGTCGCCTGCACGACCGCAAAGTTGTCCTCGTTGTGGGCGGTCATCCCCAGCAGCAACCCTTGGCGCCGCGTGTCCTGCACGCCAGGCACCGTGATGCGATTGTCGCCCTCGCCAAAGAAATCCTGCTGGACGTTCACGCCAAGTTGGAACCCGCCGTTCTGGATCAACTGGTCATAGGCGCCGCCGTCCGAGCTATTAAGCGCCGTGCCGCCGATCCAGCCCTGGCTGAAGGGGAAATAGGCCGCGCCCACGTTGGCGTTCAACGGCGCGCCTTCTGGATAGTTGCTGAACGTTTCGACGTTGCTGCCCGCGCGGTCGGTGGCAATCGCCAATCCGCCTGCCGTGCCGCGCGTGTTGGTCGAGGTGTAGTGCGAATCAAGAACGATTGACGCACTGGCATACAGGATTTCGGGGTCGACGCGCGACGGATCGGGATTGGGCACTGCGCGGCCGAACTCCGCAACCGAGGCAATCAGCACGCCCCCCGCCGCGTCGTCAGACGCCGAGGCGCCAATGCGAATCGGCACTTCCCCGACCACGCTGCCGGGATCGATGAAGAACCCCTCGGTTTGCTGCCCCGCGTTTGCCACGGTGCCCTGACCTGCGGGGATCGACACCGTCGGCGGATCCACGTACGGCGTCGCCCCGTCGGTCACGGTGATGTTTGCATAGTCGACGGCCCGCACCGACGCCGGCAGCAACGCTCCGACCAGAATCACGGCCGCGGCCGCGCGCTTCGCAACGCCCCGCGCCTTCGACATCGTGATGAGACTCCCATTCTCCCCGCCTGCGACTTTGCGCAGAATTCCCTTGCGCGACAATTTCGTCATCTTCGTCAGTTCCTTCGGAGTGCATGTCGTGTTTCACGAACGAGTGGCGGGATTGTCCGCGTGCTGTGTGAAGAAACGGCCACCACTTGATGAAAAAAGCATGAAGACTTTGTTCAATGCCGATCGTTTGCTCGCCCGCCGCGCAGGTGTCGTTTTACGCGGAGTTCTCCAGTCAATTCGCACAGTCGACCGCGAAGCGAACGATGGTTATGTGAAGGCTGGCTGCACTCTTTGCGCAATAGCAAAGTTCCCATGCGCATGCCGCTTGCTGCAACGAAATCTGCGCTGCGCGTCATCGCGAGTTGCCTGCGCACAACTAGCCAATGAGAAGGAACACCGGCGACTGCGCCTCGCGAGGCGACGACTCCCGCATCCGTCGCGCCAAACGACGAAGTCGACCGACCGCGCACCGCCGACCGCCCAGCCGTGATGAATTCTTCAGGAAGGAATCTTCTCTGCTTGCCGCGCATTGGCTAGCGTAAGAAGCGCGCACCGCGTTGGTCACGAACGCAGCCGCCCCTTTCCCTGAAGCCTCGCACTGCCCAGGTTGCCCGAGTTGGAGATCACCGATGTCCCGAACATCTGCAATCGCGGCCGCCACGCTGGTCGCCGCGAGCTTGGTTGCGTACCGCATGAACGCTGCGGAATTGACGATCCTGGCCGCCGACAACTACGACGCGGCGGCGCCGGGCGGCAAAGAAGCCGACAGCATCTACGGCGATTTCCTCCTGCGTAACGACGCGATGTCCGCCGTCATTGCCAAGCCCGGGCGGCGGCGAAACGCCAACCTGACCGTTCACGGCGTCGGCGGCAGCCTCATCGATCTCACGAGCCGCGAGCAGTCGAACGACCAGCTCAGCGCGCTGTTCCCGCTGTCGGGCTGGACGTTGACGCTGGATCGCGTGACGGTCGACGGCCAGGCGGTGGATGAAGCCGCCCTGGCCGCCGGCGTCAGCGGAGAGCAGATCGCACTGGTCTTCAACGGCACGCCGCCCAAGCCCGCCGATGCGTCGGCCCCGGCGGTGCAGGCGACGGCGCGGCTCACCTATTTGCTGAGCGACGGCGAGCAAGCGCTGACGGTCCGCACGTCAATCCACAACATCGGCGACACGCCCCTGACCGACCGCGCGCTGCAGGGCGACGACCTGCGACTGGACGGCGAGTTCGAATTCGGCGTCGACAGCGACCTGCGAATGGCGTGGGGCGCTGATCGGTTCTGGCGGCAGGCGTACGGCGTGCTGCCGGCCAAGGCCAAGCCGCGCGTGTCGACCCGCAGCATCGAGCGGCGGCGTCCGTTCGTGCGGTATGCGACGCGCGACAACTCGGAGCTGGCGCCCGGCGAGACGCGCACCCGCGAACGGCGCGTGATTGCCGCGACGGATTTGCTCGCGCTGAAGGCGCTGGCCACAGAACTGCGCGAGCAAGCCGCCTTCCCGGCAACGATTCGCGTGTTCGACGACTCCGGCCCCGTCGGCGATGCGACCATCACGATTCGCGCTGCGGGCGCCGATGAAGCCTACGCCTTCGCTCGCACCGATGACAGCGGCGCCATCCAATGCGAACTGCCGCCCGGCGCTTACGACGTAACCGTCGCGCACCACGCCCGCGGCGAAGCCTCCGGGCGGCTGGACGTCGGCGACCTGGTGGCCGCCGAATCAGAAATCGAACTGCCGGCCGCCGGCTACGTAGTCGGCGAGATCACCGATGGCGACGGCCAACCGATCGCCTGCAAAGTCGACTTCGCCCGCGTCGACGGCGGCGCAGCGCCGAACTTTGGCCCCGACAGCGCGATCTATGGCGTGCGGAATCTGGTCTACACCCCCGACGGCAAGTTCCGCGCGGCCGTCCGACCCGGCGAGTACGACCTGCTGGCCAGCCACGGTCCCGAGCACGACGTCGCCAAAACGCGCATCAACGTGGTCGCCGGCGAGGAAGCGAAGGTGACGCTGCAATTGCCGCGCACCGTCGACACGACCGGGTGGATCAGCGGGGAGTATCACAGCCACTCGTCCCCCTCGGGCGACAACACCTCCAGCCAGCGCGGGCGAGTGCTCAACCTGTTGGCGGAGCACCTGGAGTTTGCACCCTGTACGGAACATCAGCGAATTACGACCTACGATGCTCACTTGGAGGCGCTCGGGGCGACCGAGCGGTTGGCTTCGTGCCCGGGCATGGAGTTGACCGGTCAGCCGCTGCCGCTGAATCACCAAAACGCGTTTCCGCTCATCCATCACGACCACGCTCAGGACGGCGGCGGTCCGGAAACGGACGTCGACCCAGTGACGCAGATTCGCCGTCTGGCCATGTGGGACGACGGCAGCGACAAGCTGGTGCAAACAAACCATCCAAACATCCCGCAGATGCTGGGCGATCGCGATCTCAACGGGCAAGCCGATCGCGGCTTTGCCGAGATGTTCGGGCTGATGGACGTGATCGAGGTCCACCCGCCGCAGGAGATTTTTTCCACGCCCGAGTCGCTGCCGCAGCAGGCTCGCGAGCGGGGCAACACGATCTTTCACTGGATGCAATTGCTGAACCAGGGCCGCCGCGTCCCCGGCGTGGTGAACACCGACGCGCACTGGAACTTCCACGGCTCGGGCTGGCTGCGGAATTACATCAAAAGCAGCACCGACAACCCGGCCGAGATCGACGTGATGGAAATGGTGCACGAGTCGGAGCACGGCCATATCGTCATGAGCAACGGGCCGTTCATGGAAGTCACCGCCACCAGCGCCGACGCGACGGAGCCAGCATTGCCCGGCGACGATTTGGCCGCCCCCGGCGGCAAGGCCACGCTGGACATTCGCGTGCAGTGTCCCAATTGGCTCGACGTGAATCGCGTGCAGGTGTTCGTCAACGGGCGGCCCGATTCGCAGTTGAACTTCACCCGCGGGCAGCATCGCGAGAAGTTTCCCACCGGCGTCGTCAAGTTCGCCGCCACGGTGGAAGTGGAGCTGCCGGCCGACGCACATTTGATCGTCGCGGCGATTGGCGAGGGGCTGACGCTGGGCCGCGTGTACGGGCCCGACCAGGGCAAGTCGCCGCCGGTCGCCGTGGCCAATCCCATCTTCGTGGATGTCGACGGCGGCGGGTTTCAGCCCAGCGGCGACATGCTTGGCGTGCCGCTGCCGGTGCTCGAGCCGGTCGAGCCGCACAGCCACGAAGCCGCCCATCACCATCATCTGCACGATGCATATGCCGACCAGGACTGAACCGCTGCGACAGCAGCCGACACGGATCGGTTTCGAGCGATTGGCAGGAAGCCTGGCGCTGCTGCTGTGTTGCGCCGCGGCAGTCGATGCCAAGCAAGACGCGGCCGATGAACATTCGGCGCCGATTGTCATCGCACATCGCGGGGCGAGCGGCTACCTGCCGGAGCATACGTTGCCCGCGGCGGCGCTCGCTCATGGTTTGGGAGCGGACTACATCGAGCAGGACGTGGTCCTCAGCCGCGACGGGGCGCCTGTCGTGCTGCACGACGTGACGCTTGAGACGGTCACCGACGTGGAAGCGACGTTTTCCGATCGCTGCCGCGACGACGGGCGGTTCTATGCTGTGGACTTTACGCTCGACGAGCTGCGCACGTTGCACGTGCACGAAAGGACGGGCGGCGACGGACGCGCCGCGTTCCCGCATCGCTTCCCCGCTGCCGGCGCGCAGCTGCGAATCGCGACGCTGGAGGAACACCTGGCGCTGATCCGCGGGCTCAACACGTCCACCGGTCGCGACGTGGGCGTGTATGTCGAAATCAAACGCCCCGCGTGGCACCGCCACCAGGGCGTCGATCCGAGCCCCGTTGTGCTGGAAACGTTGGCCCGCCACGGCTACACGCAGGCCAGCGATCGGGCATTCGTGCAATGTTTCGACCCCGCGGAAACGCGCCGCTTGCGCGAGCAACTCGACTGTCAACTGCAGCTCGTGCAGTTGATCGGCAGTGTTAGCGAACGCGTGGCAGGCGACGATTCGCCGACGATGTGCTCCGCCGAGGGGTTAGCGACGATTGCCGAGTTTGCCGAAGGGATCGGCCCCGCCATGCAGTTGGCTTACGGGCCGCTGGACGGCAGCGCCCCGCCGGCGCCGACAGGATTGATCGCCGCCGCTCACGCCGCGGGGTTGGTCGTGCATCCGTACACGTTCCGGGCGGACGCCCTGCCGCCCGCCTACGCCAATCGCGGATACGGCGCACTGGTCCGCGACTTTGCCGCAGCAGGGATCGATGGCGGGTTCACCGACTTCGTCGACGCCACGCGGTCCGCCCTGCACGCGCGGCCGGTCGCGGCGCCCGCGGCGGGAGCTTCCGCTGTCATGCCGTAATGCAGCGTCGCGATCGCCTCTCTTGCCCTTGTTGACCCGAAGTCCGCGCCGTCATGCCGCTTGCTCTACCTGCGATACGCCGCCTCGTCGCACGCCGCACGATTGTCCTGACCCTGGCGGCGTTCGCGGCGGCGGCTCTCGGCAGCGCCGCGCGCGCCGAGGTGATCATCTCCGAGATCATGTACGACGCCCAGGGCGCCGACTCCGAGGCCGGCCTGTTCAACAAGGAGTGGGTCGAGATTTACAATGCGGGCACGGCGCCGGTCGACATCGGCGGCTGGTCGATTGTCGACGTGCAAGACGGGCAGTTCTCCGGGGCGTTTCCCGCGGGGTCGACGCTGGGCCCCGGCGAGGCGCTGGTGATCACAGGCGATGCCGCCACGTTCGACGCCCAATGGGGCGCCATGACCACCCCGTCGCAACGAATCGAGGTGAGCAACTTTCCCCCGCTGGCCAATTCGCCGTCACCCAGGAATGAAACGCTGGGGCTGCGCTGCGCTGCCGGAACTTATAGCGACTTGGTCAACTTCAGCGCGACCAGGGGTTGGCCGAAGCTGGGCGGGTCCGACGGGGCGACCCTCTCGCTGGCGCCCTCAGGGCTCTCGGCCATGGCCAACGACAACGGCGCCAACTGGCTGCCTGGCATGCAGGGCGTGTACGGCGGCTGGTTCAGCGCCACGGGGTCGCTGGGCGAGAATCATGGCTCCCCGGGCTACGTGGCGACCGAAGCGCAAGCGCCCTTTGCCTCGTCTCCCGACGCGGCCTGGTCGTTGGTCGTCATCCCCGACACGCAGAACTATGTCAAATCGACCGCCGACTTGCCGATACTGATGCGAATGACGACCTGGATCCGCGATCACCGGGACGAGTTCGGCATCCAGGCGGTCATTCAGGAAGGCGACATCGTCAACCAGAACAACCGGGTCACGCCCGCCAGCGGCGACCAGACCGCGACGCAGCAATGGCAAAACGCCCGCGACGCGTTCGCGGTGCTCAACGGGCGCGTGCCCTACGTCATGGCCACCGGCAATCACGACTACGGCACCACCAGCGCCCAAGATCGCACGACGCAGTTCAACGATTATTTCAAGACGACGGACAATCCGCTGACCGATCCCGTGCAGGGCGGGATTCTGCAGGGCACGCGATTCGCCGGAAAGTTGGACAACGCCCACTACCAGTTCACTGCGCCTGACGGCCGCGACATGGTGATCATGTCGCTGGAGTGGGGACCCCGCGGCCGCACGATCGCTTGGGCCAATGCCGTGGCCAACTTGCCGCAGTATGCCGACTCGACGATGGTGCTGGTCACCCACGCGTATATGTATCACGACGAAACGCGGTACGACTGGGCCCGCAACCAGGACGCCGACCCCAATAACAATCAGGGAGGCAATCCGTATTCCTACGGCACGGCCGGCGACACCAGCGACGGCGAGGATCTGTGGGAATACTTGGTCAGCCGGCACGAGCAATTCGAAATCGTGCTAAGCGGCCATGTGGGCGGAGACGGCGTGGGCTACCTGGCCAGCACAGGCGACGCCGGCAATGAGGTCGACCAGATGCTGTTCAACACGCAATTCGAAGCCAACGGCGGCAACGGCTGGCTGCGCGTGCTGGAGTTTCTGGAAGACGGCGAAACGGTGCGCGTGCGGACGTTCTCGCCGCTGTGGAACGTCGAGCGCACCGACTCCGCCAATCTGTTCGAGTTTGCCGTAGCGCCGCTGCTGGCCGGCGATGCAAATGGCGACGGCATCGTCAGCGGAAGCGACTTTTTACATTGGCAGCGCGGCGATGCGATTGGCACTCCGCCCGTGACGCTCGACGGCTGGCAAGCCCTGTACGGCAGCGCTCGGGCATCGCAGGCCGCCGCGACGCCGGAGCCGGCAGCGTGCGTGTCGGCAGTGCTCGTGGTTGCGACGCTTCCAATTGGGCGCGCGTGGCGCCGCCGCTGCGGATCAGTTGCCGCCGGCCGTCGAGCCAGTCGCGGCTTCTGACTTGGAGCCAACCACGCGGACCGGGGTGGTCGCACGCAGCGGCGTCGGGGCGCCGATGTCGAACTCCAATTCGATGAAGCTGGCGGTGAATCCGGCGGCCGGCGCATTCTCGGCCGCCTCGTACCATCCGTCCGCCGACGCCGTCAGCTCCCGACGCTTATACGCGGCGCCGATCTCGTCGGCGCGAAAGTCGCGCGCCGTGGGGTTGTGCGCCGTCCACAACACGGCACGGGTCGGCGCGGGCGTGCTGGTCACGCGCCACGCGGCCTCGCCCGCTTCCTCCCACTGGACGCGCGGCCGCGGCAGGCCATGCACGATCGAAGCGTGAAACGCCGTCAACGTTTCCAACGCCGTGGAGTCGCGCAGACTGTGGTCGGCGTTGGGCACGTAGCAGAGCAGTTTGTCGCCAGGCAGCTCGTCGAAATAAAACTGCGAAGAATCGGGCGTGAAGAACTGGTCGCCCGACGCGTTGATCACGCACTTGGGCATGGTGAGCCGCTGGCGGTACACGTACGGATCGACGGTCTGCAGCAGCGGCGTAATCACCGGATCGTCCATTTCGTCCAGCAGGCCAGCCCGCTCGTAGTCGCCAACCGCCGGGGCCCAAAATCCATACGCGTCGTGGTGATTGCGCATCGATTCGCGAATGTTGAGCACGTCGATCACGATCGGCGCAATAGCCGCGACGCGGTCGTCGACAATCGCGGTGAGCCAGGTCGTCCAGCCCCGCTTCGAGCCGCCGGCCACGACGAAGCGCTCGACGGCGGGCAGCTGCTCGTCTACGGCCAGCGCGGCCTGCACGGCATCCATCGCTCGCACCGCGGATTTGGCCATGGGCAATTGCCCCAGCCACGTCATGTCGTGCTCGGCCAGGGCGGCCCGCCACGAACGGGCGAGCAAGTCATCTTCGTATCGCGGCTTGCCGTCGCCGAAGAACTCCAGCGGCTGATTGGGTACCTGCCCCAACGCAGCCACGACCGAACCGGTCGCCAGCGCCACGGCGCGAATCTTGCCGTCAGGGTGCTCCGGCTGATGGCCGTCGTTGGCCCCGCCGCCGATCATCAGCATCGCGACATCCGACTGGCAGTCGTGCGGCACGACAATCCACAGCCAATGCTTCCAGACTTGCCGATCCACCTCGCCCGGCGAACGCCACGTCTGCGAAGTCAGATCGACCAGCAGCGTGGTCGCGGCCTCGTCGCTGTCGCGAGTGACAACTTTCCAATCGAAAGAATCATCCGGTGCGGCCACGTAACGGTCGAGCGCCGTGGTCTGCGGTTCGGCGTCGCGTTGTGCGCGAGCCGCCGGGCTGACCACAAGCGCCAGAGCCGCCAGGATTACAAGTTGGATTCGTCGATGAGCCTGTGCCATTGTCGTTCCACCCGTTTCTCGCCTGGTTGGTGCTGATCGCACGCCGCGCGATCCGCAATTGGTGAACCCAGTGTACAGCCAATGCACAGCGCGGTCTGCAAAAGACATCGGAGCGAGCTTGCCGCCAGAATGGCCGCCGGGCCCCGACACAGCCGCAAGCCGTCAGCCGCCCGCCACGGCGCCGACGATCAGCAGCGGCTCGTCGCCCGCGGCCACCGGCGGCGGCAACGGGGCGTCCAGCGGCAGCGACGACCAATCCTCGTGGCACGCATAAAAACGCAGAAACGGGCGACGCTGCCGACCCACGGGATCGCGGATCGTGCCGGCCAGCGCGGGGAACCGCGCCTCGATGGCGTCGATCACGGCATGCATCGTCGCGGGCTGCGGGACGTCCAGCGACAACGCACCGTCCAGTCGAGCCAACTCCCGCAGCGCCAGCGGTAATTCGACGCGAATCATGGCAGCGTCTGCACTTCGACCGAGCAAACCGCCGGCAGATCGCGGGCAATCGGCGCCCAATTGTCGCCGCCGTCGGGCGAGCAGTACACCTGTCCCCCGGTGGTGCCGAAATAGATCCCGCAGTCGTCGAGTTGGTCGACCGCCATGGCGTCGCGAAGCACGTTCACGTAGCAGTGCTCCTGCGGCAGGCCGGCGGTCAGCGGCTCCCAGTCGTTGCCGCCCGTGCGACTGCGAAACACGCGCAGCTTGCTGTCAGCGGGAAAGCGCTCCTGATCGCTCTTGAGCGGCACCACGTACACGGTGTCCGGCTCGTGAGCGTGTACCTCGATCGGAAAGCCAAAGTCGGACGGCAGATTGCCGCTCACCTTGTGCCAGTTGTCGCCCGCGTCGTCGCTGCGCATCACGTCCCAATGCTTCTGCATGAACAGCACGTCGGGCCGGGCCGGGTGCTGGGCGATGCGATGCACGCAATGGCCAACCGCGGCCGTAGGGTCGGGAATGTATTGCGAGTGCAGCCCCTGGTTGATCGGCTTGAACGACTGCCCGCCGTCGTCGGTGCGAAACGCCCCCGCGGCGGAGATCGCGATAAAGATCCGTCCCGGCGTCGTCGGATCGAGCAGGATCGTATGCAAACACATGCCCCCCGCGCCAGGCTGCCACTTGGGCCCTTCGCAACTCCGCAACCCCGGCAGTTCGCTCCACGTTTGCCCGCCATCGGACGAGCGGAACAGCGCGGCGTCCTCGACGCCCGCGTAAACCTCGTCGGGATTCTCCCGCGTCGGCTCTAGGTGCCACACCCGCTTGAACTCCCACGGGTGGGGGGTGCCGTCGTACCACAGGTGCGTGCCGGGATCGCCCTCGTAGGCAAACTCGTTGCCCACGGCATCCCAAGTGCGTCCGCCGTCGTCAGACCGCTGAACCACCTGGCCGAACCACGCGCTGGATTGCGACGCGTAGATGCGGTCGGGGTCGGCCGGCGAACCCTTCACGTGGTACACCTCCCACCCCGCGAAGTGGGGGCCGGCAATGTCCCACTTGGTGCGACCCGCGTCAGACGTCGCGACAAACGCGCCCTTGCGCGTTCCGATCAGCACTCGCACGCCGCTCATGGCAGGAATCTCGCGACTTACGTGATTGGATAAAAAGCAGCCCGCGCCGCCGCGTCGCAAGACGCGGCGGGCACGGGCTACTTCTATCAGAGGCTGCCTGCCGGAGCAAGCAACTAGAGACGTTTGAGCCGTCAATGCACTCAGGCAGGGCTGTCAGCTATCAGCCAGAAACATCGGAGGCTCGTTGGCCGCGCAAGGATCCATAGGCGTGGCGTGCTAGAGTTTCTTGACCAGCGCTGCGTCAATGGGGCATATGCTCGATCGCCTGCTGCAATTGGCCGCGACCGCCCAACTCCAACCACAGCTTGGTCACCCGGCGGGTGAGGTCCTTCAACCGTTGCGGCGAGATGTCGCATGCGGCGTTGACCAGGGCCGTGTGGCCGTCTTCGCCAGCGACGACAAAGACGCCGCGGACGGCGCCGTCCTGACGCAACAGAAACACGGCCGCCGATTCGTCGCCGTCGCGCGCTCGAACCACCTGGTCCCAACCGACCGAGGACAACTTGCCCGCGTAATAGTCGGCAATGGCGCCCGCGTCGCCGCCCGCCGCTTCGCCGTAGACCTGGATGTGCACGTCTTCGATCGCGCCTTCCAGAATGCCCGTCACCTCGCGCACGGCGGCCACGTGCTGGGCCGCGAATTGGGCTGGCGGCCCGCCGTCGGCATCCGACTGCAGCGCCTCGAGCACGCCGGTCAGCGCCGCATCGATGAGGCCGCGCACATCGTCGAACATGCCGGCCGGCAGGGCCACGTCGACCATCGGGCGACCGGCGCCGGGATGATCAATACGAATCAGATTGGCTTTGGCCAACGACGTGCCGGCGGACTCTTGTTGGGCCTGGGCAACTCCGCTGACGGCGATTGCCGCGATCGCCGCACCCGCCAGAATAGCGCGGCGCAAGGGGAATGTGAGAGTGGCCATGGTAGAGTACTCCGCTGAGGTCTGCTGATCGCGTCGCCACGGGACCAACGCGATCCCCCAGACGGTCGACGCACCTAGCAGGTGATTCGCCTCCGGGGCGCCGGTCTTGTGGAGAAAGTCTGCCGTTGGTCCGCGAGCGCCGACGCGCGTGGCCGTTTCGCCGCATTGGCGCCGCTTCGCGCAGCAAAAAGGGGGAGCGTCGCAGGCGGACGCTCCCCCTTCATCAGCCTAGATGCCGCCGTTTGCCCCCAAACGACAGCACGGCAAATTATCGACGACGGCGCGCCGCGGCGACGCCGGCCAGCGCCAGTCCGGCCAGCGCGACGGCGCCCGGCTCGGGGACGGCCAGGAAGAAATCATCAAGCATCATCGATTGTGGGTTCGCCTGGGCGTCGATGCCGTTGACCATGACGGCCTGCACGGTCAGAGACGTCGTGCCGGCGCTGGCCAGAAATCCATTGATCGAATACTGGTTGTAGGCCCCATCGTTGGCCGTGGCGAGCAGGTCAAACGTCGCCACATCGCCGGCGTCGCTGGAGAGAACGACGCTGGCCGAGTCGGCCGTAAAGTTGGTTTCGTGGCGCACGTAGAAGCTGAGGTTGTAGGTCCCCGGCCCGGCGGCCACGGTCTGTTCGAGCGTCGCGTTGGCGGCTGGGTCGCCAGTGGCTTGTTGGCCTTCAAACGCTTTGAACCACAGGCCAATGCCCGCCACGCCCAACGGGTTGCTGGCCCAGGGCGCGTCCTGGAATTGTGCGGAGAGATTCGTGCCGTCCGGCGTATCGGCCGTGAGCACCCAGTTGCTGTTACTGGTTGATGAATTGCCCGTGGCCAACTCAAAACCGCCGTCATCCAGCAAATTCTGAGCGGTTGCCTGACTGGCGGCCGCCACGAGCGCGGCGCAGCACGCTCCGATTAGGAATCGCTTCATGAGAAACCCTCCCTCCGACCTGCGAGGTCGTTCACGAGAAGCCCGGGTAAGCTTGGCTTTGCCCGGGATGAGAAAAGTTGCGGGAGCACGCACCCCCGCGAGGCGAAGCTATGAAAGCGCTCTCACAATCGCGATGCTAGTGGCCCTTTCATCCCAGATCAAGCATTTTCCCCAAAAACGCCCAGGCATCGCCGTTGAAACTCAGCGAGGCCAGAGGAGACGATCTTCTTCCGGCGTGAGAGGTAGGCCGTGATGGCCTGAATGTGCCGCGTTCAAGCAGCTTCGCCGCCCGCCGCGTCGCCGCGTACGGAGCCCAGCCCATCTCCAGCGGCAGCCGAGGCGCTCGCTTTGCGTCCGGCGTGATTTGGGGAACAACCGACTTTCCTCGATAAGAAAGCGCTTGCAATATCGGTCCCGACTCGTACAATGAGCTTGGACGACTGAGCTGCGCGCGACGATCGCCGCGGGGCCGTCAAAAGCTTGTCAAACTGACTAATTCGTAGTTCATTGCCATTCGTGGTAGCGTCTAAGGTTGCTGAGCGCGACCGACGGAAGCCCGGCCGCGAGAATGATCTCATCAGCGCCGCGCGACGGTGGTTCGTGAGACCTGCCGCAACGCGCCGCTGCAGACCGTTCGGAGAATGAAGTCCAAGCCGAGCGCGCATCTTCAACTGGGGGCAGCTGAAGTTGTTGCGCTTTGCACCTGTGCGGCGTAGTGCCGACTCGGATTCGGCCTACGCGGCACAGTTTTTCGTCGCCCGCAGCGACGCGCCTGTGAAGTTTGCTCATCCAAAGACAGAGGGTGGATTCGCCATGAGAATGAACCTGCTTCGAGATTGCGACGCGATTGTCTCTTCGTTTGGCCGCCGTCGCATTGCTTTCGGCGCCGCAACCGTGTTGGCCCTGGCCGTGAGCATCGCTCCGGCAAACGCTCAGAATTTGCTGCTCAACGGCGGTTTCGAACCGTCGGGGGGCGAGGTCCCCAGTTGGACGCTCAATGAGTTCGTCACCGGATCGGCGACGATCTTGAACACCGCGGAACTGGGCACGTCGACCGCTGCGCAGTCGCCCACGCGTCATCTTTGGCTCCGTCCTTTCGCCGGCGGGCAGACGGCCGGCCCCGACAATCTGACGAATGCCGAGCTAATTCAGACCGTCCCCATTTCTGCGGGCCAGGAGTACACGTTCTCCGGTTACTCGCGGTTCGAGGTGAACTACGGCGGCGGCGTCGAGACGTTGGGGAGCGACGGCCCGCTGGGCGCGGTGGCATCGCCGACAGTCACTCAAATGTCCCTGGAATTTCTGGACGCGTCGGACAATATCATCGGCTCGCCGTTCACCCTCGACGTGGAAGCCGACCGCATTGCTCAGATTGGTTTTCCCGACCCCAACGACAACGCCTACTACCAACACCTGATCACGCAAACGGCTCCGTCTGGGGCAACTCAGGCCCGCGTGACCGCCGCGGCGTACGATATGGTGTGGAACATCGGTCCGGCTCAGTCGATGTTTTACGACACGTTTTCCGTGACCGCGACCAGCGATCCGTCCACTGAGTTGCTCTTGAATCCCACGTTGGACGAAAATCCGTCCGTCGGCTTCGACGGCTGGACGGTTGTGAACGACGATCCGGGCAACCCCATGAATGAAGAAGTCGTGCGGACCGCCACATTTGCCAATGCGGTGCATAGCGGCGTTCGCGGACTATGGTTCAGTTCGTTCTTTGGCGAATTGGAAACGCCCGTGAGCGGCTCGGTCTCGCAAACTGTCGAAGGCGTCGCGGGCGGCGAGTACACCTTCAGCGGATGGTCGCTGTTCGAGGCGAACTTCCCCGGCGGGCAGGACACGCTGGCGGGCGGCCCTGGCGACGGGCAACCCTCGCCGACCGAGATTAAGTTCGAACTGGCGTTTCTCGACGGCTCGGGAGTCGTGATCGGCACGCCCGCGGAGATCGACATCAAGGCCGACCGCACGACGCAGGCCGGCGGCAACCCCAACGATACAAACTGGTACCAGCACTCGGTGTCCGCCACGGCTCCCGCCGGGACCGTCGACGTCCGGGTCAGCGCGATTTTCAACGACGGCGTGCTGACCACCAATCCGCAGTCGGGCATGTTTGACGATTTTGAGTTGACCCTCGCCACCACCGGCACGCCCGGCGACTTTGACGGCGACGACGATGTGGACGGGCAGGATTTCCTGGTCTGGCAAGCCGGCTTCCCCGGCACGTACGACGCCGGCGACCTGGCCGACTGGCAAAGCAATTATGGAACCGAGGCGCCCGCGGCGGGCTCCGTTCCGGAACCGACGACGCTGGCCCTGGCGGCATGCGGCATGGCAGCCGCAGTTCTGCGTCGCCGTCGCGCTTAGCCGCGGCGAGCGCGTCGCGGTGCAGATGGCCGCGTCCGCTTTCGCAAAGTTGATTCTACGACAACCGACCCGTTGCGGGGCTCAGCGCCCGCTGCGCCCCGCACCTGCGTGTCATCGGTCAGATGCGGTGTGCTCTGACAATTGGAGGAACTTGTTGTCATGTTGAATTCCAAACGCCATCGGATGCGGGCCTTCACGCTCGTTGAGCTGCTGGTTGTGATTGCCATCATTGGCGTGCTGGTCGCGCTGTTGTTGCCGGCGATCCAAGCGGCCCGCGAAGCGGCGCGGCGAACTCAATGCTCCAATCAACTGCGGCAGGTCGGCATCGCCATGCAAAACCATGTGTCGACCTACAAGGTGTTTCCCACGGGCGGCGAGTCCAACGGCGTCAGCGTCGAAGACTACATGACGGGCGGGCTAAGCAATCCCGGGCGCCCCAACGGCCCCAACAAGCAAGGTTTGAGCTGGGCGTTCCAACTGCTGCCCTACCTGGAGCAGGAGAACGTGCAGGCGATCACCAAGACGGCTCAACTGTCCGAGGTGCTCATCGAAGGCTATTTCTGCCCCTCGCGGCGAGCGCCGACAATTTCGCCCAGCGGGCGAGCGTTGATGGACTACGCCGCGGCGCAGCCTTATACGTTCCGGTGTCCGAAGAACGGCCCCGAGGAACCCTGGCCTTACACGATCAACGACATGTTGCCGTTCAAGGGCCTGTCCGGCACCTACGGGCTGCGAGCCTACTGGTGCAACAACGGCGGTCGCGGCGGACCGGCCAACGACAACGGCGTGTACGACGGCGTGATTGTCCGCACCCCCTACCGAGTGCGGGGCTGCAACCCAGCTGGCGCCTGCTCGCCCGCAACGGCCGCGCAACCGGCCCGGGGCCAACTGGTCAACGGCGTTCCAACCGCCACCAAGATGGCCCAGATCGAGGACGGCACCAGCAACACGATGGTCGTCAGCGAGAAGCTCGTCCGCAGCGATCGGTACCTTGGCGGTCAGAATGTGTCGGACGATCGCGGCTGGAGCGACGGTTGGGATCCCGACGTGATTCGCTTCACCGGCTTTCCGCCGCTGCCTGACGACGACACCGGCATCTGCTACAGTTCCAACACGAACCTCTCGAAGTACTGTTCCGGCGACGACCAGGACGTGATGTTCTTCGGCTCCGCGCACTCGGCCGGCGTCAACTCCACGTTCGCCGACGCATCGGTGCATCTGATTTCGTTCGACGTCGATCTGGCCGTCTTCAATGCCCTGGGGACCCGGGCCGGCGCGGAAACGATCGACGCCAGCGCGTATTGATCGAGGCGGTTGGGCCGTCGTGGTCGATCAACCGCCGCAGTTCTAGCGAGACAAACGACGCGGCTTGCCGTGCCGACTGGCTTACTGCGGGGCGATTGATCGGCCGCGGGCCGTTTCAATCTGCCGGCCATACCACGCGGCGCTGGCCTTGGGCGTCCGCTCGCCCGTCGGCAGGTCGACATGGACGATGCCAAACCGCTTTGCGTAACCGCATTGCCACTCGAAGTTGTCCAGCAGCGACCACAGAAAGTAACCGCGGAGATCCACGCCCGCGGCGATGGCGGCCTGTGCGGCCGTGAGGTGCGCGTGCAGATAGTCGATGCGCGGACGATCGACGAGCGAGCGGCCCTCGGGCGGCGGATCGTCGAACGCGGCGCCGTTTTCGGTGATCAGCAGCGGTCGATCGCCGTACCGCTCGCGCAGCCACAGCAGAATCTCGCGCAACCCGGCCGGGTAGATCTCCCACCCCATGGCGGTCGTCGCCGCGCCCGGGGTCGGGCCGGTCCGCCAGGGAAACGGCCCGGCTGACGGGTCGGCCGTGACAATCTCCCGCAGGTAGTAATTCACGCCGATGAAATCGATCGGCGCGCTCGCGGCCGTCAGGTCGTCGGCGGACAGCGGTTGCCACGTGGCGCCGTAGACCCGCGGCATCTCCGGCGGGTGCTCGCCGCGCAGCAGCGGATCAAGGAATTGAGCGTTGATGTAGGCGTGATTCAGCGCCGCCGCCTCGCGATCGGCTGCGGACTCGGTCGCCGGGTGTTGCGGCGTCAGGTTCACCGCCAGCCCCACTTCGAAATCGCCGCAGCTGCGCAGCGCCGCCAGAGAACTGCCGTGGGCGCGAATCAGGTTGTTGGCCGCCGCCCGCGCCGAACCCAAATCGTGTCGCCCCGGCGCCAACACGCCGCGCAGGTGGCCGGGATCGGACACGACCCACGGCTCGTTGAGCGTGAACCAATGCCGCACGCGGTCCCCCAGCCGATCGGCCGTCGCCGCGGCGTATTCGGCGAACCAACTGGCAATATCCGGATTGAGCCAGCCGCCGCGCGTTTCCAGCTCCCACGGCAGATCCCAGTGATAAAGCGTCGCGTAAGGCTGGATCCCCGCGGCGAGCAACTCGTCGACCAATCGGTCGTAGAAATCGAGCCCCGCGGAATTCACCGCGCCGACGCCGGCCGGCAGCACGCGCGTCCAGGCGATGCTGAACCGGTACGCCCCCACGCTTAACGCCTTCAGCAGCGCAACGTCCTCGCGGTAGCGGTGGTAGTGATCGCAAGCGACGCGGCCGTCGGTCCCGTCAGCAATGTTACCGGGCGTGGCGGCGAACACGTCCCAGATACTCAGCCCTGCGCCGTCGGCAGTTGGCGCGCCTTCGATCTGATAGGCCGAGGTCGCAGCGCCCCAGATGAAGTCCGCCGGAAAGCCGTCGACCGGCAGCGGGCAATCAGCGGGCAGGTCGATCACAGTTGCACTCTCACGTCGTGCGGCCGACCGTCCTGCACCAAGGGCACGCGGGCGACGCCATCGACCACGCTGGCCGCCTCGCCGTCCACCCACGCCCGCGCGACGCCGTGCTCGCGCCCGTGCGGGTTTTCGATCGTGACTTCGTACTGCGTGCCCCGGTCGTCGGGGCGGTACGTCAGTCGGCAGGTCGGCCACGCAGCGGAGATCGACGGGTTGAGAACCAGCGTGGCGTTGCGTTCGATGCGCAGGCCCAGGATCGACTCGACCGCCACGCGGAACATCCAGCCCGCGCTGCCGGTGTACCAGGTCCAGCCCGCCCGGCCTTCGTGCGGCGCGACGCCGTACACGTCCGCGGCGATCACATACGGCTCGGCCTGGTAGCGAGCGACCGCCTCCGGCGAATCGCCGTGGGCCACCGGGGTGAGCATCTGCAGCAGCTCGGCCGCACGCGTGCCGCGGCCCATCTCGGCCAGGGCGCGGATGTACCACAGGACGCCGTGGGTGTACTGCCCGCCGTTCTCACGCACGCCCGGCACGTAGCCGCGGATGTACCCGGGGTCGTGCGCCGACTTGTCAAACGGCGGCGCGAGCAATTTGATCAGCCCGTGCTCGGGCGACACCAGCTTCTCTTCGACCGCTTGCACGGCGCTGGCGGCACGGTCCGCGGGAGCGACGCCCGACAGCACGGCCCACGCTTGGGCGAGCGCGTCGATCTGACATTCCTCGCTCGCGATCGAGCCAACTGGGGCCCCGTCGGCGAAGAATGCGCGGCGGTACCAACTGCCGTCCCAACCGGCGTCGTTGAGCGCCTCGGCCAGTGCCGCCAGATGCGTGCGGTACTGGCGAGCCCGGGCAAAGTCGCCGCGATCTTCGCACACCGGCGTAAACCGCTGCAGCACGGTCGACAGGAAGAAGCCCATCCACACGCTTTCGCCGCCGCCGTGGCCGATGCGGTTCATGCCGTCGTTCCAGTCGCCGCAGCCCATCAAGGGCAACCCGTGCGGCCCGACGGCCAGCGACCGATCGATCGCCCGGCAACAATGTTCGTAAACCGAGCCGTCGACGCCCGCGTCCTCCGGCGCGAGGAAGCGTTCATCCTCGCCGGGCTCCAGCTGCGGACCGGCAAGATAGGGCGTCCGCTCGTCCCACAACTGGTCGTCGCCCGTGGTGGCGCAATACTCGGCCGCGGCGAGCGGCAGCCACAGCAGGTCGTCGGCAAAGCGAGTCCGCAGGCCGCGACTGTGCGGCGGATGCCACCAGTGCAGCACGTCGCCTTCGACGAATTGATGCGACGCGTTCCGCAGGATCTGCTCGCGGGTCAGCGCCGGCCAGTGGTACACCTGCGCGGCCGCGTCCTGCAGTTGATCGCGGAACCCGTACGCGCCGCCCGCCTGGTAGTACGCCGAGCGGGCCCACATCCGGCAGCTCAGGTTCTGATACGGCAGCCAGCCGTTGATCATCAGGTCAAGCGGCTTGGACGGAGTTTCGATCTGTACGCGGGCCAGCCGCTGTCGCCAGGCGGCGGTCACTTCCTCGAGCGCCGCGCCGACCGTTGCCAGATCGCTGTAGCGGGCGATGATGTCGCGGGCTTCTTGTTCGCTGTCCGCCTCGCCCAGCAGGATCACGGCGGCGGCCGACGATGCGGCGGCCACGCGCAGTTCGGTCTGCAGCGCGGCGCAAGCGGCGTTTTCCAACGACGGCGATCCGGAAAGTCGTCCCGACTGCGCGACGGCATGCGGAGTCGCCAAATCGCCCAGCGGTCCCAGAAACTCCGCGGGATCGCAAGTGTGCGAGATCTCCTGGCCGGCGGCGTCCCCGTTGGCGCTGGTCACAACAGCCAAGAACGCAATCCGATGGCCCAGCTCGCGCCGCGCGTTGCGAGCGAACACGGCGAGGGACGCTTCGTCAAACCAAGCGTCGGCGCCCGCGGCGACTTCGCTGCTGCCGTCGCCCAGCGCCAGCTCCGCGTACGCAAACAACTCCAGCTCTTGCTCTTCGTCAGCAAGGTTGGCCAGCTGCACGCGCGTGATCTTGACGGCATCGCCGCGGGGTACGAATGCCACCGTGTCGTGCTGCAGTTGCTCGCTCGCGTGCCGATAGCGGGTGTAGCCGAAACCGTGGCGGACCTCGTGCTCTGTCGGCGACGCAACCGGTCCCGGCGTCGGCGACCAGTAGCGCTGCGTCGCGCGGTTGCGCACATAAATCGCTTCGCCGTGAGGGTCGAGAACCGGATCGTTGTGCCAGGGCGTCAGCCGATTTTCGCGGCTGTTGGCCGTCCAGGTGTATCCGGCGCCGGTCTCGGTGGCAATGAAGCCGGCCTGCTCGTTGGCCACGATGTTCGTCCACGGCAACGGCGGCAGGACCAGCTTGCCAGTCGCGTCGGGCCGCAACCTTAGCACGTACTCGCAACCATCCGCGCTGAAACCGCCCAGGCCGTTGTCGAATTGCAGCGGTTCCTGCTCGTCGGCAGACTCGGACGCAGCGGCCGTTTTGACCAGGCTGGACGCCGCACTCTGATAGGCGGTGCGATCAGCGCGGACATGCGCCCGGTCGATTCGCAGCGGCGCTGGCGGGCTGCCGTTCCGCTGGACGTCGTTGCCTGCGTGCGACTCGTGCAACACCTCGTTGCCCAGCAGCATAGTAGCGGCGAAGCTGTCGATCACGTCGGAGACCGCCGACAAGTCGTCCCGGGCGGCGGTGGCCAGCGTGATGGTAGCGCTTTCACCTGCGGCAACAAAAAAACTCGCTCGGCAGGCCGCAATGGGATCGAGCACCGGCCCGGCTTTGCCCGCCAGGGCGTCGCGCGAGCCAAGCGCCGCCGGCAACCGCAGCGATCCGCCGCGTCCCAAGAAGGTCATCCGGCAGGTTTCGAACTGCGGCTCGCCGAGCGGCTCGCCCGCCAACTCGGCAATCCAATGCGCTCCCGCTAACAGCGCTTGCTCCGGCGCACGGCGGCGACGTTTCGCCAAGACGCCGCGTCGAACGCGATCGATGGCCGTCTCGACGAACAACTTGGAGAACGCCGGGTGCGAGGCATCGGCCACCGCGTCTTGCAGCACCCACTCGGTGTAGGACGTGATCTCCAACCGTCGCGGTCGCTCCGACAGATTCTGCAGCGTACAGCGCCGCACCTCGACATCGTCAGCAGTGATGCTGACTTCCAACTGCGAGGCGATCCCGTCGTCCTGGCGCGCAATCACCACGCCGCCGTCAACCCGACGGGCAGCGTAGGCGTCGGGACGCGCGCCGGTTGGCTGCCAGCCAATCGACCACACGGCCCCACTGTCCAGATCGCGGCAATAGAGAAATGTGCCGTACGCCTGCCGTAGCAGGTCGCCGTTGGTGCGCGTGACAGCCAGACCGTCGTAGCATACGCCGCCCGCGCCCGCGGAGGTGATCACCGTCTGCAGCCGATCGCTGCCGAGCGTCCAGGCGGCGGCGCTGGGCGCAGCGACTGCGGGAACGCCCGCGGGCGCCAATGGTTGTGGCGTGTTGTGTTGCGTTAACTCCATTGGACCTCAATCACTCCCACTGCGCCGCGGGGCGAGTCACCCTTTGACGCTACCCATCATAATACCGCCGATCAGCTGCCGTTGCAGCACGGCGAACAGCAATAATACGGGCAGAATGGTCACCACGGACCCTGCCATCATCAGTTCCACGTCTTGCACGTGCTCGCCCGACAGAATCGCCAGCGCCACCGGCAGCGTGTAAGAGTCATTCCCCGTGAGCACGACCAGCGGCCACATAAAGTCGTTCCAGGCGGTCAGAAAGGTGAACACGCCTAGCGCGGCCAACACGGGCGTCAGCAGCGGCAGCACGACCGAGCGATAGATCCGCCACTCCCCGGCGCCGTCGACGCGCGCCGCATCGAGCAGGCTGTCGGGAATCGACAGTGCGTATTGCCGCACCAGAAAGATGCCGTAGATGGTCGCCATCGAAGGGATGATCACTCCCCAGTAGCTGTTGATCACGCCCAGTTGCTTGAGCTGCAGAAACAGCGGCAACATGGCGGCCTGCACCGGCACGACCAGGGCGGCCAGCAGCACCTTGAACACGGTATCGCGGCCGCGGAACCGCAGCTTGGCGAACGCGTAGCCGGCCAGCGAGTTGAGCCCCAACGAAATGACCGTGATGGCGGTCGCCACGATGACGCTGTTGAGGAAATAGCGGCCCAGGCTCAAGCGACTGAACAGTTGCCGATAGTTGTTGAGCGTGAAGGACGCGGCGTCCGGTTGGTCCTGCGGCGCTGCCCGAACCGACATTGCGGCCCCCGGCGGCAGCAGCGACGCCAGCGCCGTCCACAACAGCGGCGCAAGCACGACCAGCGCCAGCAGCGCGAGCAAGGCGTTGTGCAGCCAGACTTTCGCGGTGCGGTTCATGCGGCGGCCCTCCGCTGCACGGCGATCTGCGCCATCGCCGCGGCGAGCGTGATCACGAACAGCACGACCGCGACCGCCGAGGCGGCGCCCAGCCGCCACCACCGGAAGCCCTCTTCGTACATCAACAGCACCAGGCTGTAGGTGCTGTTCTCCGGCCCGCCGCGCGTCATCACGTACGGCTCGGCGAAGAGCTGGAAGTAGCCGATCATTGTGGTGACGCCGACGAACAGAAACGTCGGTCCCAGCGCCGGCAGCGTCACGTGCCAGAACCGTCGCCACGGCGAGGCGCCGTCGAGCGCGGCTGCCTCGTACAACTCGCCGGGAATGCTCTGCAGCCCCGCGAGGAAGATGACCATGTTGTAGCCAAAGTTCTTCCAGACGGCTAACAGGATGATCGACGGCATGGCCCACCGCGGATCGCCCAACCAATCGATGCGCGTCAGGCCCAGCGTTTCCAGGGCGTTGTTGATCAGTCCGTTGTCGCGATCGTACAGGTACCGCCAGGTAATTGACACGGCGACCAGCGTCGTCACGACGGGCGCAAAGAAGATCACCCGCAGCAGCCCTTTCATCCGCGTGAGCTTCGACTCCAACAGCAGAGCGAATCCCAACGACACGGCCACCGACAGCGGCCCGCCAATCAGCACGAAGTAGCAGGTATTCGCCAGCGCCTGCCAGAACAGATCGGCCTGCTCGCCGGCGAGAATCCGCCGGAAGTTGTCGAAGCCCACAAACCGCATGTTCCGCAAATCGGCCAGCGCGTAGATGTCGAAGTCGGTCACGCTGAGCGCCAACGTCGCCACCGCGGGGAGCAAGAAGAACACGCCAATCACCGCCAGCGCCGGCAGCACGAACCACCAGCCGGGCGCGAGCCCCAGCCAACGCTGCGACGGCAAGCCGACGCGGCGGGCGGAAACGGCGGTGGCGGCGGAGACGCTCATCGGTCAGTCGTTCTCACTCCCGGCGAGAGTGCGCTGCGCCAGCATCCAGCGACGTTTTTCCAGGATCGAGTCGACCTGCCGGTCAAGCCACGCCAGCGCCTCGGCTGTCGTTCGCCGGCCGTTCACAGCCATTTCGCCGGCGACCCAGGTTTTCATGGCAATCTGCTCCCATTCCGGCACGCGCGGCAGCGACTTGGCCTTCTCCAATTGCTCGCCGAACGCGGCCAGATGCGCAGCGCCGGCCAACTCGTCGGCGTCCCAAGCCAACCGGTTACTGGGCAGATTGCCCGACAGCCCGAAGAACTCGACCTGCTGCTCGGGGGCGGTGAGAAACTCGATCAATTCCCAAGCCGCGTCCTGCTTGCCCGACGAGTCGAACAAAGCCAGGCTGCAACCGCCCGCCATCGAGGCGCCGGGGTAGTCCCCGTCGGGCGCAGGCAGCGCCGCGGTGGCCCATTTGCCGTCCATCGCCGGCGAGAGCCGCCGCTGGAACTCGCCGACGTTCCACGGCCCGGTGATATAAAACGCAAAGTCGCCGCGTTCGAATTGCTTCCACAGGTTGGTGACTTCGGTGTTGGCAATCTTGGGGGCCAAGCCTTCGGCGAAAATCTGAGCGTAGAAATCGAAAGCACGACGGAACTCCGGCGCGCTGAAGTCCCCGAACCGGCCGTCGTCGCGCAGCATGTCGGCGCCCGTCTGCAAGCCGAAGATGATCGGCTGCTCCCACTCGTTGGTCGGCAACAACATCGCGTGCTGTCCGGGGCCCTGGCGTTGCTGAATGGTCCGCATCGCGGCGAGCCACTGATCCCACGTGTGCGGCGGCTCGTCGAATCCGGCCGCGGCGAGCAGATCGGTGCGATAGAACATGACCCGGGTGTCGACGTACCACGGCACGCCGTACACCGCATCGCCAATCACGTTGGCCTGCCACACGCCGGGGAAGTAGGCAGCCGGGTCGACGGCCTCGTCGGGACCGACGCGGCGGGACAAGTCGGCCAGGGCGCCGATCGCGGAGAACTCGGCGATCCACGTGTTGCCCAATTGGCACAAATCGGGCAGCGAGTCGCCCACAAACGCGGTCAGCAGCTTTTCGTGGGCGGCCGTCCAGGGGATTTGCTGCAAGTTGACGCGCAGCTTGGGATGTTGTTGCTCGAACCGCTCGATCAACGGCCGCACGCGCTCGCCCTCGGAGCCAATCGCCCAGAACTCGATGGTCGTCTGGCCCGCACGCTCCCCGTCGCAACCCGTCGCCGCCAACAAGGCGATCGACGCCGCCGCGACGGCGCCGGACAACGCCGGCGACGCAATGTGGCGTCGATAAGTCGTGCGCACGCCGCTATGCATGGCGTTTGGGGGGACAGGAGGAGACAAGCAGGATGAACGATTGGCAAGCCGTGGCCCGCCGGCAAACGCCGCGTCACGACGGGTTGGCGTGAACCCCGCACGATTCGCGAACGATCAACTCGGATTGCAGCGTGATCTTCGTCGCCGGCCGCGTGGGGTCCTCCAACCGCTGGCAAAGCAGTTCCACGGCCGAGGCGCCCATGCTCGACATGGGCACGTGCACCGTGGTCAGGCGGGGGCGCGTCATGGCCGCAATGCGGGTGTCGTCGAACCCCACGACCGGCAGTTCGCCCGGCAGCGACAAGCCGGCGTCAATGGCCGCGTCGATGATGCCGGCCGCCATTTCGTCGTTCGCGGCAAACACGCTCACGCGGCGGCGCGCCCATTCGCGCACCTTCTTCTGCCCCAGGTCGAACGCCGTGTCGTACCGGTAGTCGAGATGGAAGACGTCACTGGACTCGATCGAGACGCCCCCTTCGGCGGCCGCTTCCTGGAACGCCGCCAAGCGTTCGATCGTATCGACGTTGGTGGGCTGGCCGCCGACAAACACCAACCGCTGGGCGCCGCAGTTGTCAATCAGATGCTTCAGCAGCGCGGCCACTCCCATTCGCTGGTCGATCACCACGCTGTCGTGGCGGACGCCCTTTACTTCGCCATCGAGCACGACCAGCGGCAGCTTCACGTCCGACAGGGTCGCCTTCGTCCGCGCGTCGACCTCCGACACCATCACCGCCACGCCGTCGACCAGCGCCTGATCGGCCACCGTGGCCATCAACTCGCTGCCATCGTCGTCGGCGGCCACGGACGAAATCATCAGTCGGTAGCCGAGCTCGCGGGCCCGGGCGTTGGCCCCGCGGATAATCTCCGAATAGAACTCGCCGTGCAGGTCGGGCAGCACGAGCCCCAAAATGTGCGAGCGGCGCAGCATCAGGCCGCGGGCGAACACGTTGGGACGATAACCGAGTTCCTTGATCGCCGACTCCACGCGTTTGCGAGTGGCTTCGTTGACGATGTTGCGGCGATTGAGCACGCGCGACACGGTGCTAATCGATACGTTGGCGTGATCGGCGACGTCTTGGATCGAGACCGGCATAGCGACGGCGGGGTCGGAAAAGCGGCAGGGGCATCCCAGAAGAGCGGCTGCCGGGGCCCACCCAGGCGACGCCCCGGCATGGCGGCCGAGACCCGCGAGTGTTTGACAGCGCTTTCAGAGCATGATAGCTTGCAAAACTCGGCCTTGTCAAACCTCTCCTCACCCGGTCGATGCCATGATTTTCAGTCCCTTTCAAGCGACGGGGCCCCGTCTGCAGCGACACGGTGCGCACTGCCTGGCCCTGCTCCTCTGCGGCGGCAACCTCGTCGCCAACGCGGCCGACATCCTCCGCAGCCCCGACACCGACGCCGCCCTGGCCTACGAGTTCACGGCCGCGGACGAAGCTCTGTTGGAAGAGGTCCAGCACGGCTGCTTTAACTATCTGTGGAATGCCGTCGGAGAACCGGCCGGGCTGGCCAGAGACCGCCGCACAACCAAAGTCGCCAGCACCGCAGGCGTCGGTTTTCAATTGTCCGCACTGCCAGTGGGGGTGAAACACGGTTGGATCACGCGCGCAGAGGGCGAGCAGCGGGCCCTGTCGATCTTGCGCGCCCTGTTGGCGCGGTCCGACAATAAACATCTGGGCGTGTACCTGCATTTTGTGATGCCAGAGGACGCTTCGCAGCCGCCGGGCGACTTGGTCGATCAGGCGAGCACGGTCGACCACGCCCTGCTGCTGGCCGGCGCTCTGCCGGCGGCAACCTACTTCGGCGGCGAGGTGGCCCGACTCGTCGATCAGATGGCGGCCGACACCAATTGGCGGGCGTACGACGTGTCGGAGCGCGGGTTGATCTCGTTCGGCTGGCGGCCAAACGACGGCCGCTCGATGGGCGGCGAGGGCGATTTCCGCCCGTGGGATTGGCACATCGCCTGCGCCGAAGACCAGATCGTGTACTTCCTGGCCGCCGGGGCGCCCAACGAGGACTACGCCGTCGACGCGGGCGATTGGTACCGGCTGGAGCGGGTGGTCAAGAGTCACAACGACGGCCCCGAGTTCGTCGTGTCGTGGAACAGTGCCCTGTTCACCTACTTCTTCAGCCACTCGTGGATCGACTACCGACGGTTCGAAGCCGACAACCCGGCAGATTTCGATCTCGACGGCCCGCGGGTCGATTGGGTCGAAAACTCCCGCCGCGCGGTGCTGACTCACCGGCAGCGGTGCATCGAGCAGAGCGAGCGATTCAAGACGCTCGGTCCCAATCGCTGGGGGCTGAGCCCGTGCATGGGACTGAACGCCGAGGGCCGCGACTCGTATCTCGTGCAGGCGGTGCGCCCCAACCAAAGCAACGAAGACAACTTCTGCGGCGGGACGGTCGCGCCGTACGCCGCGGGGTCGTCGATTGTGTTCGCTCCGCGGGAGTGCGTGGCGGCGCTACATGCGATGCGCAATTTGCGGGGCGACGACGGGCAATTGCTCGCGTGGCAGGATCCGTCCGAGGGGGGGTACGGGTTTGTCGACAGCTTCAATCTGGATCAGCAGCACGCCAGCGATGACAACATCGCGATCGACGTGGGGCCGATGATCCTAGCGATCGAAAACGCCCGCACCGGACTGCTGTGGAAGCTGTTCATGCAGCACCACGTCGCCCGCCGGGCGGTGGAGAAGCTCAAGTGGGTCGAACGGGCCGACGCCGGCGGCAACGTCTCCCACGGCGAGGAGTAGCGTCATGCCCAAAGTTCGTTGCCACTGGTGCGTTGTGATTCTGCTGGGTCTGCTGTGGTCAAACGCAAGTTTTGCGGCCCGGCCCAACGTCATCTTCATCATGTCGGACGACCACGCCTATCAGGCGATTGGCGCGTACGGCTCGGCGCTCAACACAACGCCCCACATCGACCGGTTGGCTGCCGAAGGCGTTCGGTTCGACCGCTGCTACGTGACCGATTCGATCTGCGGCCCCAGCCGGGCCACGATGCTCACCGGGCGCTACGGCGCCCACCACGGGGTGCGCGACAACTACACCGAGTTCGACGGCAGCCAAACCACGTTTCCTAAGCTGCTGCAACGGGCCGGTTATCAGACCGCCATGATCGGCAAGTGGCATTTGGGTTCCGAGCCGACGGGATTCGACCACTGGGATATTCTTCCGGGGCAGGGCAAATACTACCGACCCGACTTCCTCTCGCCGGCCGGCAAGCGGGAAGAGCCCGGGTACGTGACCGACGTGATCACGCGGCTTACGCTCGAGTGGCTCCGCGCGGGGCGCGACGCCGAGCGCCCGTTTGCGCTATTGATGCACCACAAGGCGCCGCATCGGCCGTGGAACCCCGGCGTCGACCACCTGGGCGAGACGGCCGCGCGAACGTTCCCCGAACCGGCGACGCTGCGGGACGACTACGCCACGCGCAGCGCCGCCGCTCGCGACGCCGAGATGCGAATCACGCAAATGCGGCTTAGCCCCGATTTGAAAACGTGGGCGCCCGACGACGGGCATCGCCAATGGCTCTACAAGCACATGACAGCCGAAGAGCGGGCCGCGTGGGAGCAGCGGATCGATCCGCGACTGGCTGAATACCAACAACTCAACCCCCAGGGCGACGCCAAACTGCGGTGGATGTACCAACACTACCTGCGCGACTATCTGGAATGCATCGCCGGCGTGGACGACAGCGTCGGCGCCGTCCTCGACTACTTGGACGAGAGCGGATTGGCCGACAATACGATCGTCGTCTACACCAGCGACCAGGGCTTTTACCTGGGCGAGCACGGCTGGTTCGACAAGCGCATGATGTACGAGCAGTCGCTACGCACGCCGCTGGTGGTGCGCTGGCCGGGGGTCGCGCGGGCCGGCGCCGTCGAGACGCGAATTGCCTCCAACGTGGATTTCGCCGAAACGTTTCTCGACGCCGCGGGGGTCGAGCCGCCCCCCGAAATGCAGGGCCGCAGCCTGCGACCGCTACTGACCGGCGAGCCGGCGCCCGACTGGCGAACAAGCTTCTACTACCACTACTACGAGGGCCGGCAACGCGATCACGCGGTGTACAAGCACGAAGGGGTGACCACCGGTCGGCACAAGCTGATTCGGTTCTATCCGATCAACGCGTGGGAGCTGTACGACCTGCAGGCCGACCCGCAGGAAGTGGCCAACAAGTACGGCGATCCCGCGTACGCCGAAGTGCAGGCGGAACTCACCGCCGAGTTGCAGCGATTGCGGACCGAGCTGCGCATCCCGGCGCCGTGACGGCCGGTCTGCCGACTCCAGTTCGCACGCGCCCGGCGATCCGCCCGCTCTGCTGCCGGTTGGCGCAAACAGAAGCCCTCCGAGCCGCTTGCCATAACTCGGAGGGCATCGATGACTTGTCGCAGATGTCGCGAATGCTCTACGCGACCGTCCTCCGCCGTACGACCGCCAGGCCCAGCAGACCGCAGCCGGCCAAGGCGAGCGTTGCGGGCTCGGGGATGAACCGGACATTATCGACGAAAACCCAGGCTTGGTCCTGTCCGGAAACCGGTTCAAAACTGTTGATCCGGAGATACAAATTGCCGCTGCCGGCGCTGCTCAGATCGAACGTCCACTCCTCGCTGAACATGCCGCTGATCGGAACGTCGAGCTGAGACGTGGAGTTCTGACTGATCAAAGTGACGCCGGTCGCCCCCAGGATGTCGGTCTGCTCGTCGGGGACGAACGATCCGTCCGATTCGAGAATGCTGAACGTGACGCCCAAGTCGCGCGGGCCTCCGGCATCGTCGAACGACCCCCAGTCAAATCGGAGCGTCATCGAAGTGGCGCCGTCAGCCGTACCAAGGTCTTGATACGCGTAGCCGTTCTGTCCGACGCCGTCGACGGTATCGTCAGCGGCGAACGCCGAGAGCGCCAACACGGTCGTATCGTTGGGGCTGATGCCGTCGATGCTGATCTGCCAGGCGTTCTCCCAGAAGTTGGCGCCGCTGAAATCGAACCACGGCGACGCCACGTCGGCCTGATGCACTTCGTCGGGAATCCCCGATTCAAAGTCGCCGTTGGCGATGTTCAGCACAGCCTGGGCAGAGCCCGCCCAGCACGCCATCGCCGCGACCACCGCGCCGGCTACCAGCCGGCATAGCGGGAACGACGTTCTACCATCTCGTCTCATTACACTCCTCCTCGTCAGAAGCAAAACCAGTGAAGCCGTCTGCCTCTTCTCTGCGATCTGCCGAATACCGGACCGTGATCTACCGGCGAATTCTTGTCGAACCCCGGGCCAACAGCGTCCCCAAGGCCAAGGTCAGAGCCAGTGCGCCTGCCGCCGGCTCGGGCACGGCCCCCACGCCGCCGGCGCCGTAGGCGATGGTGCCGCTTTCGACGGGCCCGCCCGGCTCGCTGTACTGGAACACCAGATCGCCGTTGCCGACGCCCAGCACGCTGGGATCGTACGGGGCGCCCAGGTCCAGCTCTTCGCCGGGACCCAGGGTGGTCAGCCCGGTCAGGAACAGTTCGCCAATCCGCGACGAGCCCGACTTGCCGGCTTCGAGCCAACCATCAGCCGGCCCTGGCGACTGCCCGACCTGCGTTTGCCAAGCCAGAAAATCGGCGCCGTCGGAATCGCCGTCGCTATCGGCGTCGGAATCGCCGTTGGCGCCGTAGTCGCCGCTCCATTGGGCGAGGTCCGTGGCATCGACCGTGCCGCTGCCGTCGAAGTCCGCCGGCAGAGAGGCGTCGACGCCTTGATCGGCCAGGCTATTCCACGTGGAGGTCTTCAGGGCATCGCCGGCGCTTTCGATTGTGTAGTAGTCGAACGAAAGCGGAATCGTCGATTGGTTGACAATCTTGGCGTTGCCCGTCGTCTCGTCCACGACCAGCGTCAGAGTCGGACCGGGAATGCGGATATTGTCAACGTACAGCCAAGTTTGGTCCTGTCCGCTGACCGGCTCGAAGTTATTGAGCCGCAGGTACAGATCGCCGCTGCCGGCGCTGGACAGATCGAACGTCCACGACTCGCTAAACCCGCCGCTGACCGGCACGTCCATTTGCGAGGTGGACATCTGATCGATCAGCGTGACGCCCGTGGCGCCCAACACGTCGATCGCATTGTCGGGCACGAACGTGCCGTCCGATTCCAGAATGCTGAACGTGAGCCCCAGATCGCGCGGCCCGCCGGCGTCGTCGAACGAGCCCCAATCGAAGGTGATTGTCACCGACGTTTCGCCGTCGGCCGTGCCGATATTCTGGTAGGCATAGCCGTTCTGCCCAGCGCCGTCGATCGTGTCGTTGGCGGCAAACGCGGAGAGCGCCAACACGGCGGTGTCATTCGGACTGATGCCGTCGATGCTGATCTGCCAAGCGTTCTCCCAGAAGTTGGCGCCGCTGAAATCAAACCACGGCGACGCCACGTCGGCCTGATGCACCTCGTCAGGAATGCCGACTTCGAACGTGCCGTTCTCAATCGACAGGGCGGCGCGAGCGGTCGGCGCCGCTAGCAACGTCGCGACGACGCATGCCGCCATCAACGAACACGCCTTGGCGCCGGCGCGGAACGAGCGTCGCCGCCGCACGGCGATGCCCATGGTCGCCAACACGACGGCGGCCGCCGCGGCGGAGGGCTCGGGCACGGCGCCAATCAGCGCCATCAGCGCGCCCGCCCCGTTGGCGGCGTCATAGTCGGTCTGGAACAGCCGAAAATCGTCGACGTCGCTGACCAGGTTGCCGTCGATGTCGCCCAGCACCGACGCGGCGGCCACGGTCAGACCGGACCAGTCGTCCAGGTGGTTGGCGGCGAACTTGATCCAGTCGTCGCTGTCGACGTCGCCGTCGATATCCAAGTCGCTACGGCCTGCGGCGTCGATTCCGTTGATGTAAGTCACTGGCACGCCGAATTCGTCAATCGTGACCCCGTCGGGCAGCAGCCGCTGGACCGACACGACCACGTCTTCATACGAAGAGAGGGTCCACGCCCCCGCGGCGCCCAACTGGATGCTCGTCTGCGTCCCCGCACCGCCGAGCTGACCGCCGTTGCCGGACAACTCGACTTCGCTGAGTTCCTGGTTGGTACTGACTTCGATGCTCCACGTGTCGTTGGGATCAAAGCTGCCGCCGCTGTCCGAATCGTAATTGTCAGTCACGCTCAGCCAGTTCGCCGGAACAAGCGCGCCGCTGGCGGACGTAATGTTGATGTAGACGACGTCAATCGAGCCGGAGTCGTTGTTCGACAGCGTCATCTCGCCCGTGTCGCGGTCGATCACAAACGACATGTCGAACTCCTGCTCCCACGCCTGGAACGAGGCCAAGGAATCCGGCCCCGCCGCGAACGACGCCGCGGCATACGCGGGGGACGGGGCGGTGTTGTAGATGCGGAACTCGTCGTACGAACCGTCGAACAGCGGATCGGGCCATTGCGACCGGCCGAGCCAGTTGTTGACGTCGTTGAAGGTGTTCAGATCCATGTTGGGATGAACGCCCGCGTAACCCACGAGGTCGCCGTTGACGTACAGCGTCATGGTGCCATTGGCCCCTTGAGGGGTGAAACCGCGCGGGTCGTTGTGGTTGTAGACCGCCAAAACATGCTGCGGGACGCCGACCGGCGTGGCGCCGGTGGTGACCGCAATCGCCGGCTCGGCGCCAGCCACGTGATTGGTGATTTCGATGCCATCGCCCGCGCGTCCCGAATTGGCCGCCATCATGAGGTAGTCCACTCCGCCGCCGCCAGTGGACGCATCCTCGCCGCCGTCGCTCGAGCCAAAATCGCCCAGCCGCTGCCACGTGCGGGTCTCGGACACCGTCGCCCACCACTCAAACGCCACGGCGCCCGACACGCCGGCCGCTGCGGCCGACGACACGATTCCGTTGGGGAGATCAAGATAGGCGTTCTCGACAATGGCGTTGGACGGCTCGCCCGTGTTGGCCGAGAAGTCCAGCGCTCCCGCGGTGAACGCAAAGTTGGCCGTCGTGCCGGCGTCGACGACCGTGCCGTTGGCGCCGCCCACGGAGTCCGACGCGTCGGTTGTAAAGGAATATCGATGAGCCAATTGACCGTTGGCGGGCGACGCGGACAATACGCCCGCCGCTGCCACTAGCAGCCCAAGTTTGATCGCCGGCGTACCTGTGCGCACGATTCGCCGGAATGTTCCGCCAAGCCCCAACTTCTGAGTGGTCGAATAAATTCGTGAGTTCATAGCCGCGGAGCCCTCCCAATAGGTGCGCAAGATGAACATGAACAGGGCGCCGGAACGCGTCGAGAAACGACGGCGCCGACCCCGATTTCGCAGCGTCGTAACGGCTCAACAGTGGCGGCCGCGCGACACGATCGCGTCCGTTTCCGCCTTCACTCCAACGACGGCGAGCAATTCCGTGGCAACCGCGAATGGCAACAACAGCTGCCCAGCAACCAAACAGCCCCGTGCTCACCGCCGGCGGACGTGAAAGATCAGTCTGACGAAAAGTCCTCGGCTCGGCGCCGCGCTTGAGCCTGCCCCCCGGCCCGCTGCGCTCGCCAAGCGTAGATAAGTGACGCGCCTTCCAATAAGCGAAGCCGCCCCAGCCGTCAGAATACCCAGTTTCGGGCGCCGAAACAGCAGAATGAGCGAGAAAAAACCGCAGACTTTGCGCAGGCGGGCGAGATCGGCGCAAATGCCGCATCGCAGTGCGTGAATGCCGACCTCATGCCAGCAGCGGCGTGAACTCGAACGCGGCGCCATCGAACAGCCCCTGGTCGCTGAGCTTCAGCGCCGGAATCACCAGCAGCGCCATGAAGCTGAGCGTCATGTAAGGCGCCCGCAGGGTCGAGCCCCAACTCTTCACCGCGGCGTCCAATTCCTGGTAGGCGTGCCCCACCTCGGCGCACGTGCCGGTTGCCATCAACCCGGCGACCGGCAGCGGCAGGACCCAGTGGTCGCCTGTGGCGTGGCTGACCGCCGAGAGCCCCCCGGTGGCGTCCATGACCGCATTGATGGCGGCGGCCAGATCGTCGTCGCTGGCGCCAACGGCAATCACGTTGTGCGAATCGTGCGCCACGCTGGAGGCCATCGCCCCGCTGGTCAGGCCAAAATTCTTCACGAACGCCACTGCGGGGGCCGCCTGGCGGTAGCGATTCACCACCACCATCTTGAGCACGTCGCGAGCCGGATCGCTCAACACGGCGCCCTCGTCGACCAGCGGCTCGACCGACAACCGATTTGTGATGAGTTGTCCGTCAAGCGCTTCAATCACCTGCAGTTTCCGCCCGGGTTGCGCCGCAACGCGCAGATCGTCGGGGCTCACATGCGTAGCGGCGAACTTGTTCACGGCAGTTGGGGACGACTGCGGGAGCAGCGTCCGGCCGTCTTGGGCGACCAGCTGACCGTCGATCCACGTGCGGCGAACGCGGAATTCAGTCAGGGAAGTCACCTCGATCAGGTCGGCCGGATCGCCCACGCGCAAACGACCGACATTCATGCCGTAGTGTTCGATCGGCACAAGACACGCTGCCCGCAGTGCGTCGAAGGGCTCGATCCCCCCGGCCACGGCGCGACGCACCAGCGCGTCGATGTGGCCGGTCGACAATTCGTCGGGATGTTTGTCATCGCTGCAGAGCATGACCATGCCGGGATGCTCGGCCAGCAACGTGTACAGGGCGTCGAAGTTGCGCGCCGCGGAGCCCTCGCGGATGGAGATCTTGCAGCCCGCGGCCAGTTTGTCGAGCGCCTCCTCCTTGGTGAAGCACTCGTGATCGGTCGTCATGCCGGCCGCGACGTAGGCGGCGGCTTGCTCGCCGCGCAAGCCGGGGGCATGACCGTCCACCGGCTTGCCGCGCTGTTGGGCCGCGGCAATCTTGGCGAGGCACTCGGGATCGCCGGCCAACACGCCGGGGAAGTTCATCATCTCGCTGAGATACCCGATCCGCGGGTCGTCCAGCAGCGTTTCCACCTCCGCCACCGTGATTGTGGCGCCCGCGGTCTCGAACGTGGTGGCCGGGACGCACGAGGGCGCGCCAAAGTGGAACTTCAACGGCGACTCGGCCGCGTTGTCCAGCATGTAGTGCACGCCCGGGACGCCCAGCACGTTGCCGATTTCGTGCGGATCGCTCACCGTAGCCACCGTACCATGCACCACCGCCGCCCGCGCAAACTCGGTCGGCGCGAGCATCGAGCTTTCGATGTGCACGTGAGCGTCGATCAGCCCCGGAGACAGAAACCCGGCGTCGGCTGGCAAATCATCCAATCGGGTGATATCGGCGATGCGGCCGTCGGCGACGGACACCTGCACGGGGGCGGTCTGTTTGCCCAGGATGTCGACAAGGCGACCAGAAATGGTGAAGCTGGCGGCCATGAGAATTCTCGCAATTGCGGGCCGGGGAGCGGGGTTGACCGCAGATTAACGCGCTGGCCGCCGCATGCCCAGGAGCGCTCCGCCCTGGGGACCTCTTGCCACCCGGTTTCGATCGCGGCGCAGGTAGCCGCGCTACTGGCGGTGCGTTCGCTGCGCGAATTGATTTCTGCGGGCGGAATCGCATGCACCGCGTCACGCGACTACGACGACCGTTTGCCGCCGCGGCGGCGACCGCCGCGCGAGCGCCCGCGACCGCCCTGGCGTTCGGGATTCGACTTGCGCGAAGCGAGGTTGGCATCGACCATCACGCCGATCGCCTCGGACCAGGTCGGGATGTTCTTGTGCGAGGGGGAACGTCCCCGGGCCGGCTTGCGACCCTCGTCATCCGCTGCGTCGTCGCCCAAGTCGTCGTCCAAATCTTCGTCCTGGCTCTCGTCGGATTCGTCGGCCGACGACTCGCCGTCCTCGTCGGTCCGCTTGCGACGACGACCGCGGCGGCGGCGGCGGCGTTTGGGCTTGCCGCCCTCGTCGCCTTCGTCGGCTCCGTCGTCCGCGCCAGCAGCATCGTCCGCGGCGGATTCGCCCTCGTCAGACTCGCCCTCCAACTCCGAATCGTCGCCCGCTTGTTCCTCGTCGGAACGGTCCTTGTCGCCGCGACCGCGACCACGACCGCCGCGGCGACGGCGGCGACGGCGACGGCGCGGACGATCTTCTGCTTCGTCGGCCTCAGCATCCTCGTCCGACGATTCCGCGGCGCGGCTTCCGTCGACTTCGCTTTCCAGCGACGAGTCGTCCTCGTCCTCGTCGGCGGGGCCGGCAAACTCGTCCTCGTCTTCGTCGTCGCCCAAATCGTCGAAGGCCCCCAGACGGGCCTCTTCCGCTTCGTCCGAGTCGAAGGCGCTGCCCAATGCGGCGAACGACCCCGCCTCGAACAGGGCGTCGAACGCAGTGCGGGCCGCCTCGCCGCTGAGCGCCGCATCGTCCTCGTCGTCGTCCTGCTCCGCCTCTGGCAGATCGGCGGTCAGCAGATCGTCCTCGTCAAGCGACTCCAACTCCGACGGTTCGTCCAGGGCGGTCGCCTCGGCGTAACTGCCGTTCTCATCGACCTCGTCGTCCTGAAGAGCCTCTGCGTCCACCGGCAGAATGTCCCCTTCGCCCGGCTCGGCGCCTTGCCAGGCCGAGACCTCGTCGGTTGGTTCCGCCGTTGCTTTAGGCTCCGCTGCCGCTTTGGGTTCGGCGGGAGCGGTCGGCGGCGGCTCGGGTTCCGGCTCGTCGGGGACTTCCAGCCCCAACTCGCCAGCCAAAGCGTTCCAGTCGCTCGGTTTGGCCGCCGGCACGTCGGCCGGCACGGCGGGCGGGGTGAACTCGAAGCTGACTGCCGGGCGGCGCCGCTGATCGGCATCCTCAGTCGGCTGAGCGCCCAGGTCCTGCGCCAATTTGTCCCAGGAGGAGTCTTTCTTTGCGTCGTCCATCGCCAAGCTGCGGCCATTCGGTGAAGTCGCGCACGCCGGCCGGCCCCGTAGCGGGACGCCGCGACCACCGTGCATTCCGGTCAGTATAGGGCCAGATTCGCGAACCGAAAAGGACGGCTGCCAGCGGTCGGCAGACGCAGGCGCCTACCCTCGTCGCCGTACGATAGCCGGCGGCACACTTGCCGCCGGGAGCAGCGAGACGAAGCGGCCTCCTACGCCATCCCGGCGGCAGGTGTGCCGCCGGCTAGAGAGCCTGCTTGGGCCAACCGTGCTGGTCGCTGGCGCCGCGACGCCGACACGCCGCCCTACTCGACCACGAACTCGAATTCCGTATGGTCGGCGTCGACCGTCGCTGACAATGGCGTTGTGGCCGCCTCGGCGTACGCCTCCGGCGAGGTGAGCGTCAGGTCGCGGTAGCTCTTGCGAACGCGGACGACCACTTTGTATTCGCCCGGCAGCACGCCCCCCTGCCCCTTGTCATCGGGCGCCAACGTAAAGGTCCCGTCGGACTCCAGAATGCCGGATGCCGCCTGGCCTCCGCCGGCGGCCGGCGAAAAGGCAATCTCGCTGCTCTCGCTGCCAATGGGGTTGCCCGCCGCATCGACGACGGTCCCCGAGACGGACAACCGGCCGTCGCCCGAGCTGCACCCGCCGCAGGCGAGCAGGGCGAAAATTGCCAGAATCTCGATTCGCAGATAGCGAGCCATGCGTCGCTCAGGGTGAAACTGCAGGACGACGCCGCGGGCCAGCCGAAACGGCCGCGGCTAACAGGTCGGGGAGACGCGCCGAACGGAGCGGCGAAGGCTAGAACGGCGACTCGGTAATCACCTGCCCGTCGGAACTGGCGATCAGTCGGTCCCAGGTGCTCATCTTGAACTGCACGTCCGGATTTGTATGGAACGTGCTGGCGCTGCCATCGGTGTCGACGGAGTCGGAAACGAAATGGGCGCTGCCGTCCGCCATGCCCAGGTTAACCCCGCCGGGATGCGCACTGCGCGTGGTCGCCTGATCGGCCCAGTCGTCCCCGGTGTAATCGGGCATGCATTCGCGGTCCATGATCGGCCGATCAGCGCTCTTGGGGCCGGGGACGTCATCGGAATTTCGATCGCAGTTGTTGGGACCGTTCGCATCGCCGGTGGAGCCATACCAGTACAAAACGCTGCTGCCGGCCTGCCCCAGCGCCCAGGTTCCGCGGCGATCGGCGGGGGTGATCCCGGCGCGAACTTCGGCCACGAGAATTGAATTCGTCAGCCCGTCGGTGACTTCCTTCAGCGTGGCGCCGACGTTCGGGCCAATCACGCCCTTGCGCTGCGGGTCGTTCCAACCGGGCGAGTCGGGGCCGTAGATGCCAATTCTGCCGCTATTGCCGCCAGTCAGCAGCGGCCCGTTGCCCGCATTGGCCGCGTAGTTGCCGCGAGCCCAAATAAATGGTCTGCCGCGCACCCCGGGCATTTCCAGCATCTGCTGATTGAACGGATCGGATCCGCACATCAGCGACGGGAGAACGGTGGTCCGCGGTCCTTCGTTATCGAGATCCGACACGTACTTGGTCAGATCGAATTGATCGTACAGCGGCTGCTGCTCGATGAACGGCAGCAGCTTCACGATCCAATTGGGGCCCATGTTGTTCATCGTGGCGGGATTGGCGCCCTCGGGAAAATCGAACGCCGAAGGGAACGACCCGTTGGACGATTCATAGTTCAGCAGCCCGATGCTCATCTGCCGCAGATTGCTGAGGCACTGACTGCGGCGGGCCGCTTCGCGGGCCGCCTGGATCGCCGGCAAGAGCAACGCAACCAACACGCCGATGATGGCAATCACGACCAACAGCTCGACCAAGGTAAACCCGTCACGGCTGCGGCGGCGCAGCAGCGATCTGGACTTTGCAGTTCGCGGCACGGCAAAACTCCTCGCGCGGTAATTCGGCAGGCAAACCTGGCGACGCCTGCTACGGCCTCCGGCATCGCCAAAAATCAGTTCCACCCACCCTTAATTTATGCAATCGCCGCCGAATCGAGCGACTGGAATTTCACATTTCGAGCATTCCGTGCGCACAACGACGGCCGGTTCCTGCGCATTGCGAAGCAGGGCATCACGAACGCGCAAATCCAGCGGGATACGGCCGCAACGCCTCGGAGATGCGTAGGAAGGCAGCCGACCGCAACTAGGCAGCCAGGCGGCTGGAGAACCCGCCGCACAGATGGTCGCGGACCGCGCCGGCCACTTCGGCGGCGGCGTCGGGGCGGGCCAGGCGGCCGATGTTGCGCGTCATTTCGGTGCGCATCTGCTGATTGGCCAACAACGGCTCCAACTCGCGCGCCAGCGCGGCGTCCAACGCGCCGGTCTGCGACGATTCGTCGATCATCCGGCAGGCGCCCGCGGCGGTGAACACCTTGGCGTTGGCCGTCTGATGATTGTCGATGGCCTGCGGATACGGCACCAGCACCGACGGAGTGCCGGCCAGGGCCAACTCGGCCAGCGTCATCCCGCCGGCCCGGCTGATGGCCAGATCGCTGGCGAAGAGCACCGAGGCGATCTCGTCGATGTAGGTGACGGCCAGCGCCTGCACGCCGTGCTGGGCGTAGCGGGCTTCCGTCTCCTGCAACTGGCCCTCGCCCGTCTGGTGAATCACCTGCCAGCCGTGCAGTCGGTCGCCCAGCTTCTTCAGCGCCGCGGGGACCGCTTCGTTGAGCGACCGGGCGCCTGCCGCCCCGCCCAGCACCACCAACCGGCGTTGGCGATACGGCTGGTCGGTCACCAGCGACAGGTCGGGGCCGTCGCCGCGCGTCGCCTTGCGCTGCTGCACGCGGCGATACAGTTCTTCAAACGCGATGCGCGCCGGATTGCCGGTTACGGTCACGGGCGCCTGCACGTGCAGATGCGGTCGCACTTCCTCGTACGCGGCGCACACCAGCGTGGCGGCCCGCGACAGCCATCGCGTGGTCCGCCCGGGCACGGCGTTCTGTTCCATGAGAATCACCGGAATGCCCCGCGCCGCGGCCGCCCGCACGATGGCCGTGCTGGTGAAGCCGCCCAACCCGACGACCATCGACACCCGTTGTTCGCGCAACATCCACCGCGCTGCGCAATAACCGGCGACATTGTCGGTGACAAACCGCAGCGCCTGCAGCGGATTGTGCGGCGACGGTTGCGAGGGGATCACCGTGTAGTGAAATCCGGCTGAGCGCACGGCGTGCCGCTCGCGCGCCGAGCCGCCGCCGGCAAACGTGATATCGCAGTGCGGCATCTGGCGCTGCAGATGCTCGGCCACGGCCAGACCGGGAAAGATGTGCCCCGGCGTACCGCCGCCGGCGAACAAGACGTGGTGAGCAGTCGACATGGCGGGGAACCTTCACGGCTTGGTGAGAGACCGTGCGGTCGATGTCGCATCCGCGAGGAAGGGGCGTGGGAGCGTCGACGCGTGCGCTGGCAAGCGTCGAGATTCCCTAGCCCCTGCCCCGGGAGTGCGAGCAAGGACCGCCGGTTGAATCCGCCGAGCTACCGAGGCGATCCGCGAGGAATCGCCTCGGCGCTCGGACGTAAGCTCCACCGTGAAGCGCCCGCGCAAGCAGCAGACCCAGATGCTGCCTGTGCGCGAGTTCAATGCTCCAACCCCAGGGAGGGCGGTTGGCTAGACCCCGCAATCCGGCCAACCAACGATGGAACTTGGCAATGGTTTGTCGCAGAGAGTTCAGAGGTTGGAGGTCAGAGGTCAGGGTTTGAATGGGGGACTCAGTCTGCTTCAAGCCCTGACCTCTGACCTCTCAACTCGTCACTCTCACCGTCAGGCCGCCACGGACTCGACTTCGAAACGCGAAGCAAGTCGTTCGGCCAGTTTGTCACAGCTGGTGTTGCTGATGCCCAGCGCCAACACCGTGTCGCCGGGGACCAGGGAATCGTTCAATAGGTTGCGCGCCGTGGGATCGTCGCTGCAGACGACCACGCGGCCGACGGCCAATCCCGCGTCGCGGGCGGCCATGGCCAGTTCGCGAGCGCCGTGGCCGCTGACGATCAGGGCGTCGGCGGCTCCGTCTTCGACGATCCGCGCGCCCCAGGCATGCAAATCTACGTGCGGCGAATCGGCCAGTTCGCTGGCGTCGCACCACACGACGCGGCGGCCGGTCGCGCGAAACGAGCGCAGCGCTTCCAGCGCCGCCTCGGCCTCGACCGGCGTCGAGTGCGGCGCCACCAGCAACGTGGCGCCAGGCGCCGGCATCAACCGCGGACGCAGCGAACGGCGGGTGCCGCACTCGCTGACAGGGGCCGCTTTCATGGACAGTGTCGTGGACATGGTCATCCTCGGTGGCTTGCGGGAGCCGAAAAAATGAGCGGTTAAGCAACCAGCCGCAACACGGGCGACTGACGGGCGTAAAGCAACTGGCGAACGGCGTCGACGTCGGCATCGGCCCGCTCGCCAAAAGCGAACCGCGGACGGCCTGCACTGCCGGCCACGACGACCACGTCGCCTTCGCCGGCAATTCCGGTGGCCCAGGCAATGGCTTCGCCGCGGTCGGCGACGATTTGCAGGCCGTCGGCGTGGTCGTGCTCGACGCCCAGTGCTGCGGCGGCCCGATTCGTGACGACCGCCACGTCGGCCAGTTTTCTTAGCACGCTGGACAGCGTTGCCGTCTCGGCCGCCGAGCGCGGCAGTTGCTCGCCCAGGACGCAGATCACGCGGCGCTCGGCCAGCGAACGGGCCGTTCGCAGCGTCGCCGCCAGCCCGTCGGGCGTGCTCGCCGCATCGACGTACACGGGATAGTTCTGTCCGCAATCGACGCGTTGCATGCGTCCGGGAAGCTTGGTGACTTTTTCGATCCCCGCGGCGATGCTCTGCAGGTCGACGCCCTGCACCAACGCCACGGTCGCGGCCGCCAAACAGTTGGCCACGTGTTCGCGTCCGACGATGGTCGTTCGCACGGCGGCCGAATCGTCGCCGGCAGTCAGCACAAACCAGGTCTCGCCGGCATTCTCTTCGACAATCGTTGCGGTGATTTGAGCTGTCTCGCCAAAGCCGTAGGTGAGCGACGGGCCGCCAAAGTCGGCCAACCAGCGGCAGCAAACCGCGTCGTCGCTGTTGAGCACGGCTACGCCCTCGGCGGACAGTTGCTCCAGCGCGCGATGCTCGGCGTTGCGGTAGTTTTCGGGACTTTGGTGCAGGTCGAGGCGACGAGCCGTTACGTTCGTGACGCACACGGCGTCGAACTCAACGCCCGCCAAACGCGATTGGGCCAAGGCGACGCTGCCGGCTTCGACAATGGCGTGCGTGCAACCGGCGGCTTCGATCCGTGCCAAGCGCGAGGCGACGTCCACCGGCGAGGGCGCTTCGCCCCAACCGCCAGCGTAGGAAATGCCGTCGAAGGCGCGGTCGCTGGCGAGCACGCCCACTTCGCAGTCGGCGGCGCGGAGAATGGATTCCAGCAGGGCGATGACCGATTTCTTGCCGTGCGAGCCGGCCACGCCGATCACGCGAACGCGCTCGCAGGGTCGATCGACCAACGCCTGGCACAACTCGCCGTACGCCACGCGTGAATCGGGCACGTTGTACACGGGCACGTTAAACACGGGGATCGGCCGTTCGCAAATGACCGCCGCCGCGCCGCGGCGGACCGCTTCGCAAGCGTCGTCATGGCCGTCGGTGTCGTCGCCTAGCACGGCCACAAAGGCGTCGCCAGGCTGCACGTCGTGCAGGTTGGCGGTGCATGCGGTGACGCGAACGCCGCCAGGACCGCGGCGGCCAAAATCGGCAAAGAGTTCGTCGAGCGCTACGCCGACGAGCGGGTTTGACTGCGACATCGCGACAGGCCTCCTTGCCTGCGGGTCGAAGGTGCGGCTCAGTTGCGGGGCGAGCCGGCCCTCGGCATTGGTGTTTCGTCGCGAAGGCGAAAATCCATTTTCGCCCGGCGCCTCTCGCAGCGGCTTCTTGCCGCGACGAGTGCGGAGCGGAGTTGACTCGATCGGCGGGGGTGCGTCAAGGCGAGTTTGCGACGGGGGAGAAACACGGCTTCGCCGCCCCGCAATTTCGCCGCGGGACTTGCCCCGCGACCGTCGCAAGCGGCGGTGCTAAATGCGGATTGCGGCGCTCGACTGTGGGCTCAACCCGCCGCGTCGAACGCCGCTTGGAGATCGTCGCGCAGGTCCTCAAACGCCTCCAAGCCCACGGACATGCGGATCATGCCGTCGACGATACCATGCTTCGCGCGATCGGCCGCGTCGTAGCTAGCATGCGACATGCTGGCGGGTTGCTCGATGAGCGATTCGACCGCTCCCAAGCTCACGGCCAACTGGAACAGCTTGGTCGATTCGACAAATCGCTTGGCCGCGGCGAAGTCGCCCCGCATGACGAACGACATCATCGCGCCGAAGCCGCCGTTCATTTGCCGCTGGGCAATGTCGTGGCCCGGGTGCGTCGGCAGGCCGGGATACAGCACGGTTTCGACCGCCGGGTGCGCGGCGAGCCACTCGGCCAGTTGTTGCGCCGTGCGGCATTGCTCCCGCACCCGCAGTTCCAGCGTCTTGAGCCCGCGGGACGCGAGAAACGCTTCCAGCGGCCCCATCACGGCGCCGGTCGCGTTTTGCACGAAGTAGAGTTCGTCGCGCAGCGCCTGATCGCGCATCACCAACGCGCCGCCCAGCAAATCGCTGTGGCCGCCGATGTATTTGGTCGCCGAGTGCATGACGATGTCGGCGCCCAACTCCAACGGCCGGGTGAGCACCGGCGTGGCAAACGTACTGTCGACGCCCAGCAGTGCGCCCCGGTCATGGGCGATCTTTGCACAGGCGGCGATATCGGTGATCGTCATCCGCGGGTTGCCGGGGCTCTCGACCCAGGCCAACTTCGTCGCCGGCGTGAACGCCGCGGCAAACTTGGCGAGATCGGTCGAATCGGCCAGCGTGACGGTGATCCCCGCGCGGTTGGCGACCTTGTGCAGCAGCCGGTAGGTGCCGCCGTAAATGTCGCTGCCGGCGACGACGTGGTCGCCCGCTTTCAAACTCGCCACGACGCAGTGCGTGGCAGCCATACCGCTGGCAAACGCCAGCGCCCCGCAGCCGCCCTCCAAGTCGGCCAGCGTCGTCTCGAGCGCCGCCCGCGTAGGATTGCCGCTGCGGGAGTAGTCGAACTGGCCCCAATCGCCGGCGCCGGGTTGGACGAACGTCGACGCAACGTGTATCGGCGGCACGACGGCCCCGGTCTGGGGGCAGCGCTCGTTGCCGACGTGGATGGCGCGGGTACGGAATTGCATTTGGGAGGTGGTTACCGGTGATCGGTTACCAGTTACCAGTGAAAGGGAAAGGGGAGTGGCGGTAGCTTCCCAGCTACTCGGAGTTCAACTTCTTCCTTAACGATCTCTGCAGGCCGGTTAGCAGGCGAGCGACCGACTTTGATCGTGCATCCGCATCGTCGACGTGAGTTGTTGGGGCAAAGTTTCGCCGCTTGACGATCACGAGCAGCGTCCGTACCTCGGCCAACGAGCCCTGGGCAATTGCCAAGTGTCGCAGCAAGTCCTTTGTTGTATCGCGGCCGCTGCCTTCGGCGATATTGGCGGGAATCGAAACGGCCGCCCGCTGCAGTTGACTCGACAATCCGTAACGCTCCTCGACCGGCAACTTGCGAGTCAGGTCGTACACCACGTCGACAAGCTCGATCCCCTGACGCCACACTTCCAGATCTTCGTGCGTCATGCCAAGTCGCCTCACTCGTGAAACCGGCTGGGCGGATGCCTACTCCCCCCACTGGTCACCGATAACTGGTAACCGGTCACCCCCTTGCGTCAGCGGTCCAGCGCTTGACTGAGATCCGCGACCAGGTCCTCGCCGTCCTCAATGCCGCAGGCCATGCGGATCATGTTGTCGGGGATGCCGAAGGTCTGGCGTTCTTCCGGGGTGAGTTTGTAGTAGCTCATGACCATCGGCTGCTCGATCAGCGACTCGACGCCGCCCAGGCTGGGGGCGATGCGGGGAATCTTCGCGGCGTCGATCACGTCGGCCGTGGCCCGCCAGTCAGCGTCCTTCAGCAGGAACGTCACCAAGCCGCCGTAGCCGCGCATCGTCTTGCGAGCAATCTCGTGATAAGGGTGCGACGCGAGTCCCGGATAGTAGACGCGCTCGACTCGGGGGTGGTTCTCCAGGAACTCGGCCACGAGCATTCCGTTGTCGTTGTGCCGCTGCATCCGCAGTTCGAACGTCTTCAGTCCCCGCAGCAGCAGATACACGTTCTGCGGGCCATTGATGGCGCCCATGATGCCGCGCAGATTGCGCACCGGCTCGAGCGCCTCCTTGCCGCCGACCACTACGCCGGCCAGCAGGTCGTTGTGACCGCCCAAGTATTTCGTGGCGGAGTGCAGTACGTAATCCACGCCCGCATCGATGGGCCGCAGGTTGTACGGCGTGGCGAGCGTCGCGTCGATCAGCGTTTCCACGCCGTGGCGCTGGCCGATGTCGACGAACTTCTCCAGGTCGATGCAACTGAGGTGCGGGTTGGTGGGCGACTCGCTGATGAGCATCTTGGTGGCGGGCGTGATCGCGGCTTCCATGGCGTCGTAGTCGCCCGTTTTGACCTGCCGGGTCGTCACGCCGAACCGCGACAGGTGCTTCCCGCAGAACTCGCGACTGCGGTGGTAACACTCGTCAAAGAAAATGACTTCATCGCCCGCGTTGAGCTTGGCCATCAGCAGACCGACGATCGCCGCCATGCCGCTGCCGTACAGCACGGCGTCCTCGGCGTTCTCCAGCGCGGCCAGCTTCCGCTCGGCGACGCGCTCGCCAGGGTTGCCGTAGCGGCCGTACTCCTCGCGGGGTTGCTCTTGCTCGATGTAGTCAATCACCGCTTGCGTGTCGGCGAACGTAAACGTCGACGCGCAGAACACCGGATCGGTGATCGAGTCGCCCGGCTTCTGCCGCGCTTCGCCGGCATGCACGGCCAGAGTGCCCAGCTTCAGGTCGCCCGCGGACAGCGGTCCCTGCGAGCGGGAGGAATCGGCAGAAGACGAGGACGGGGTGGTCATTTGCAGGGGACTCATAATCCGAGTTTCTCAGGCGGGAGGATGGCTGAGGGGGGACGCCGGCGGACGCCAAAGCGCACCGCGACGCGGCGACCGCTTCGCTTGCCGTGAGCAGAGCTGCTCCAGAAACAAAATCAGCCGCCATCACCCGGTGATTGCGGCTTAACCTGCAAGCGTGCGAATTGTTGCGAGCGAGCCGGAATTCCTTGGCGTCGCGTCGCTGAATTGGCTCTTTAGCAGTGTCGGCTGCAAGCGGCCACAAATCCCGAGGTGGCTTCAGCATACGCCGTCGACAGTGCGGATGCAAGCAGCCGCGCGGGATATACCTCCAGCTCGCCCAAGCTTTTGGTTCGCGGAGACTTTGTGGGTTGCGCCGTGCAGGCTGGCAAAGGGGCGGCGGTCGCACCGATGAGAAGACCATCGCGGCAGGACACAACGCGTGCTAGCAGGGCCGCTGATCTTGACCGCCGCGGTGGCGGTTGCGATCTTCCCGCCCCCGCACGGCCCGACAAATCCCTCCTGAGACCATCGTCATGCGTTCTTGCTCTTCGGCCGCTGGCCGTTTGCTGTGTTGCGGCCTGTTCGCGGCGACCTTGGCCGTCGGTTGCCGGTCCCCCTACTACGCCGACCGCGGTACGGGCGTCGGCGCGCTGGCCGGCGCGGGCGCTGGAGCGCTGATCGGCGACGCCGTGGGCGGCGACGCGGGCGCCGGGGCGCTCATCGGCGCCGGACTGGGCGCTGTGACCGGCAACGTGGTCGGCGGCGCCATGGACGACATGCAGGCGCAAAACCGCGCGGAAATCGCCGCGGCGATGGGCCGCCAGGTGCAGGCCGGCGCCGCCTCGATCGACGAGGTCATCGCCATGACCCGCGCCGGCGTCGACCCGCAGCTCATTCAAGGTTACGTGCGCACCTCGGGGGTGAATCGCCCGCTGACCGCGCAGGACGTGATCTATCTGCACAACAACGGCGTCTCGACCGACGTGATCCAGGCGATGCAAACGCCGGCGCCCGCCCCGATGGCGCCAGGGCCCGTGGTGGCCGGCGGCCCGCCGGTGATCGTCGAGGAGCACTACTACCCCTCGCCGATGTGGGGCCCGCACTGCGGCTACTACCATCACCCCCGCCCCCGCGGCGGATCGCGCGTGAGCTGGGGCGTCAGCGTCATGCGATAATGCGGAAAATGACCAATGACCAAGTCCCAATGACCACCTGTCACACCGCGGTCATTTGATCGCGGCAGATTTCTCCTTGGTCATTGGTGCTTGGTCATTGGTTGTTCACCCATCCTGCCTTTCCACTTTTCAACTCCGCTTGCGGCGATCACACTTCTGTCATGCGAGCAGAAGTCATTGCCATCGGCGACGAGTTGATCACGGGCCAGCGGCTGGACACGAACAGCCAGTGGCTGTCTGAACAATTGACCGACTGCGGCGTGGACGTCGCTTTCCACTCAACGGTGGGCGACCGGCTCGCCGACAACGTGGCCGTGTTCGCCGCGGCGATGGCGCGAGCCGACATCGTGGTCGTGACCGGCGGCTTGGGCCCCACGGCGGACGACCTGACGCGCGAAGCGCTCGCCACGGCCGCCGGCGTGACGCTGGTCCGCGACGAGGCTTCGCTGGAGCACATCGGCAATCTGTTCGCCAGCCGCGGCCGCGACATGCCCGAGCGAAACGCGGTGCAGGCCGATTTTCCCGAGGGGGCGACGCCGATCCCCAACCAGCACGGCACAGCGCCGGGGATCGCCATGGCAATCGAGCGCACCGGGCGGCCGCCGTGCCACGTGTTTGCGCTGCCGGGAGTGCCTGCGGAACTCAAACCGATGTGGCACGCGACGGTGCGCCCGGCCGTGCTCGCAGCCGCCGGAGTGCAACGCGTCATCAAGCACTACTGCCTGAAGTGCTTCGGCGTGGGCGAAAGTGCGCTGGAGGCGATGCTGCCCAACCTGATCGCCCGCGATCGCGAGCCGATCGTCGGCATCACCGTCAGCGACGCCACGATCACGCTGCGCATCACCGCCAGCGGCGCCGACGAGGCCGCAGCGCTCGCCGCCACGCAGCCCACCGCCGCGATTGCGCGCGAGAAACTCGGCACGCTGGTGTTCGGCGAGGAGGCCGACGAGTTGGAGGATGCCGTGGTGCGCGAGCTGGCGGCGCGCGGCGAGACGTTGGCCGTGGCCGAGTGGGCGACCGCCGGGCTTGTTGCCCAATGGCTGGTCGCCGCGGCCGTGCGGCACGCCGCGGCGTCGGCCTTTGCCGGCGGCGTGACAGTCGCGTCGCACCAGCAGGCTCGCAACCTGCTGGGCGCGCAGCCCCCCGACGAGCGCGAGCCCGACGCTTCGGCCATGTCGGTCGCCTTGGCCGAAGCCGTGCGGGAATGCTCTGGCGCGACGATCGGCCTGGGAATCGCCGCGTTCCCAGCGGAGACCGACACGCCCGACGCGCGGTTGCACGTGGCGATCGCCACGGCCGAGCGGACCCGGCGGCTGCGGTTTGGCTGCGCCAGCCACCCGGCCATTCGCCGTCCGCGCGGGGCGAAGCAGGCCCTCAACGCCGTGCGGCTCGCCCTCCTGGGACATGACGGCGATTGAAAAGCGCGGGCGCCGTGCTCGGCGGGGTGGCTGGGGACGACCAACGGGAGCCCCCTGTGAGTCATTGGCAAACTGCAATGTCACGTTTGCGCGCCACTGCTGACTCGTCCAGCAGTGCGAAGCGGGGGCACGGCGCCCACTGCTGGACAAGTCAGCAGTGGCACACCCGGACTCTGCGACTCTGCGGCATTCTATCGCCGTGCCCACATTGGCGGCGGCTATCGCGCGACCGCGGCGGGGGACTATAATTCCCCGCATGCAAAAACTCCGCCTCGCCGCTGTTGCCGTCAATCAAACGCCGCTCGATTGGGACGGCAACGCCCGCCGCATTCGCGCGGCGATCGCCGAGTCTCGCGCCGCGGGCGCGGCCGTGGTTTGCCTGCCGGAGTTGTGCATCACCGGCTACGGCTGCGAAGACGCATTCCTCTCGACCGGCGTGCCGGAGACGGCGCTCGACATGCTGGCGGAGTTGCTGCCTGACACCGCGGGGCTGATCGTCGCATTGGGCATGCCGCTGGTGGTCGACGGACCGCTGTACAACGCGGCCGCGCTGGCCTGCGACGGCCAGCTGCTGGGCTTTGCGCTGAAGCAGCACCTCGCCGGCGACGGCATCCACTACGAGCCGCGCTGGTTCCGCAAGTGGCCCGCCGCCCGCACGGCGACAGTCACGGTGGCCGGGCAGCAATACCCGGCGGGCGACCTGCTGTTTCACTGCGGCGGCGTGAAGATCGGCTTTGAAATCTGCCGCGACGCGTGGGTGGCCGACCGCCCGGGGTCGCGGCTGGCCGCCGGCGGGGCCGACATCATCCTCAACCCCAGCGCCAGTCACTTTGCCTTTGCCAAGCAAGAGGTGCGACGGCGGTTCGTGCTGGAGGGGTCGCGCACGTTCAATGCCAGCTTCGTCTACTGCAACTTGCTGGGCAACGAAGCGGGCCGGGCGATCTTCGACGGCGGCACGCTCATTGCCAGCGCGGGCAAGACAATCGCCGAGGGTCCGCGGCTGTCGTTCGCCGAGCACGTGGTGACGCTGGCCGACGTAAGCGTGACCGCGACGCGCCGCTTGCGGGCGGCGCTCAGCGAGCCGAGCCGCGCGCCCGAGCCGTTCGACGGCGGCATCGTGCAGTGCGACTTCTACGCCCCCGTGCCCACGACGCCCTGCCCTGCCCCGCCGCCGTTGGTGTGGGAAGGTCACCCGGCGGCCAAGGAGGAGGAGTTCGCCCGCGCCGTGCCGCTGGCGTTGTTCGACTACCTGCGCAAGAGCCGTGCCGGCGGGTTGGTCGTTTCGCTGTCGGGCGGCGCCGACTCGTCGGCGGTCGCCACGTTGGCGTGGCTGATGGCGAAGCTGGGGCTGGAGGAGTTAGGGCGCGATGAATTCATTGCCCGGCTGCCGGCGATCCGCGGGCTGTCCGACGCGATCACCGCCGAGGAAGTGGTCGGCCGCATCCTGGCGTGCGTCTATCAGGCCACGCGCAACAGCGGCGACGTGACGCGCAACGCCGCCGCAGCGGTCGCCACGGCCATCGGCGCCCAGTTCCATGAGTGGAACGTCGACGACATGGTCGACGGCTACGTTGCCACCGTCTCACAGGCCGCCGGGCGACAGTTGACTTGGGAATCGGATGACCTCGCCTTGCAGAACATTCAAGCTCGCGCCCGCGGCCCGGCGGCGTGGCTAATGGCCAACCTGACCGGTTCGCTGCTGCTGGCGACCAGCAACCGCAGCGAGGCGGCGGTGGGCTACGCCACCATGGACGGCGACACCTGCGGCGGCTTGGCGCCGATCGCGGGCATCGACAAAGCGTTCCTGCTGCACTGGCTGCAGTGGATGGAAACGACCGGCCCGGCCGGAGTGGGCCCGCTGCCGGCGCTGGCGGCCGTCAACGCGCAACAGCCAACAGCCGAGTTGCGCCCGCCCGCCGAAGGGCAGACCGACGAGGGCGACCTGATGCCCTACCCCGTGCTCGACGCCATCGAACGGGCCGCCATCCGCGACAAGCTGATGCCGCTGGAAGTGTTCGAGACGCTGGCCCCCGAACTGCCCAAGGTTTCGGCTAGGCAACTCGCCGCGTGGATCGAGCGGTTCTTTCGCCTGTGGTGCCGCAACCAGTGGAAGCGCGAACGCTTCGCCCCGGCGTTTCACGTCGACGACGAGAACCTCGACCCGAAAACGTGGTGCCGGTTCCCGATCCTCAGCGGCGGCTTCGAACGCGAACTGGCCGAGCTCCGCGATCATATCGCGAAGTTGTGAGTCCAGAGAACAGGATGCACAGGATGGTAGTGGATTGACAGAATAAGCGAACGGAGAGTGAAGCTCAGCCGAGCCCGTGCGGATTGCGTCTCTCCTCACAATAAGGAGCGAGCAAGAGCAGCGGACGTGGCAGTGCCTGGCCTTCTCCCGAATTCATCCCGTCAATCCTGCAAATCCTGTTGATCCTGTTCCCTGGACTCATTTCTTAACGATCCGCCAGCAGCGGTGGATGCGGCGGTTGCGGAAGTCTTCGGGGACCGTCTGATTGCTGATCTCCCGCAGCGTGGCCACGGCCGCCAGCGGGTCTTCGTCCAGCTTGAACCGCCGCGAATTGGTCGAAAAGAAGATCACCCCGCCAGCGGGCATCCGCTCCAGCACGTCCAGCAGCAAACCGGCGTGATGACGCTGGACGTCCCAATCCTCCTCGAGCCGTTTGCTGTTGGAAAACGTCGGCGGGTCGACGATCGCCAGATCGAACAACGGCTCGGCGGGCAGGGCGCCCAGAAAGTCGCCCGCGTCGGCCCGCACGAAGCGGTGCTGTGCGCCGGGATCGCCGCTGACCTCAAAACCGTTGAGCTGCATGTTCTCCGCCGCCCAATCGAGATAGTTCCCCGACAGATCCACGGTGGTGGTCGTCGCCGCGCCGCCGGCGGCCGCGTACACGGTGAAGGCCCCTGTGTACGCAAACAGGTTCAGCACCCGCTTACCGTCCGCGGCGTCGCGAAACATGCCGCGGGTCACGCGGTGATCGAGAAACAGTCCCGTGTCGAGGTAGTCCGACAGGTTGATCAGAAACTTCAGCCCGCCCTCCTGGACGACGCGCGTCGCCTGCCGGTCGTCGACGCGCTCGTACTGCGATTCGCCTTTCTGCCGGCGGCGGACTTTCATGAACACGTTGTCGCGGGCGACCTCCAGCGTCTCGGCCGCGGTCCGCGCCATCAGATCGAGCCAGTCGGCATGCTCGGCCGGCGTGCGATCGTGGGGCCGCTCGAACTCGGCAATGTGCAGTGCGTCCTCGTACCGGTCCACGACCAGCGGCGCCTCGGGGATGTCGCGCTCGTAAAGCCGAAAGCACGTGATCCCCCGTTTGGGCCAGCGGCGCAGGTGGCGGGCGCGGTTCCGCAGCCGGTTGGCGAACTCGGTCGCTTGGCGCTGGGCCTCCTCGCGGAGCCCGCCAAACGCGGGCCTCTTAGCTGGCTGAGCGGTCGATTGATCGACGCCGCGGCCCCGGGAGGGCGAGGCTCCTGCCGAGCCGGCCCCGGTTGGAGATTCCGGCTCGGCGGGAGCCTCGCCCTCCCGTGGCAATTCGCGCTCGCTGACCGCGTCGCTCGTCCGCCGCTTTTTCGGCTTCGGTCCGTGATACTGAAAATACGTGCAAGCGATCCGCCCGTTGTACAGCTTGCGGCGGCGGTCGGCGCGCTGGCCGACGAGCTCTTCAAAATCCTCGCGGGCCGACAGCAAAAAGTGCGACCAGGTCGGCAGCCGCCGCAGCACCTCGGGGATCGTCCGGTACAACGCCGCGATCTCGCGGTCCTCGCCCAGCCGCACGCCGTACGGCGGGTTGGTGATGACGCAGCCGTAGTGTTTGCTGCTGGAGAGCTCGGCAAAGTCCCGCTGCTGAAAGTGGACGTCGTGGTGCACGCCAGCCAGCTCGGCATGGTGGCGGGCCAGTTTGAGCGCCTCGCTGCTGGAATCGGTGCCGATGATCCGCTCGACCAGCGCCGGCCGCGCCAGATCGCTCGCTTCCTCGCGGGCGGCCTGCCACGCGGCGGCCGGCACGGCGTCGAAGTGTTCGGCGGCGAACTCGCGATTCCGCCCCGGCGCCAGATTGCGACCGATCATCGCCGCTTCGATGACAATCGTGCCGGTGCCGCAAAACGGATCGATCAGCGCCTTGCCGTCGCTGTAGAAGCTGAGCTGCACCAGCGCGGCGGCCAGCGTTTCGCGCAGTTGGGCCTCGGCCGACAGCGTGCGGTACCCGCGGCGATGCAGCCCCGCGCCGGTCGTGTCGAGATCGACGCTGGCCGTGTCGTCGATGATCGAAATCTCGACCGGCGCCGGCGGTCCCGTCTCCGGCAGCGACAGGGCGCCGCCCGCGGCCAGTAGCCGCTCGACCATCGCTTTTTTGACGGTGCGTTGAATCGCCGGCACGCTGGTCAACTGCGACCTGTGCGAGCGGCCGCGAACCGGCATCGCCGCGTCGCCGGCGATCCACCCCTCCCACGGCAACTCGCGCGTCGTGTCGAACAGAGCGTCGAAGTCGGGGCAGGCAAACTCCGCCAACTCGACCAACACCCGGTCGGCGCTCCGCAGCCACAGATTCGCCCGGCAGATCGCCGCCGCGTCGCCGGCAAACGCAATCCGCCCGGGCCGGACCGTCTTGGCCTCGTAGCCCAACGCGTGCAGCTCGCGCGCGACAACCGCCTCGAGACCGAAGGCGGAGGTGGCGATCAGACGGAACGACATGGCAGGGCTCGGCAAGGCGGCGACAAACGGTCCATCATCGCCTGTAAGCCGCAAGCCGTCGAGCGGTTCTGGGAGTTGAACCAAGGGAACGGCGAAGTCAGAGTGTGCGTGCCACCGCTGGCTCGTCCAGCAGTGGGCGCCTGGTACTCGCTTCGCACTGCTGGGCAAAACAGCAGTGGCACGCCTTGATCGAGCTCTCTCCCCGCACCGCTCACAGTCGGCAGGGCGGGTTGCCGGTGCAGAACATCTTGTAGCGGGTCGTCCCGCCGCCGCGGCTCACGCGCAGCTCGACGATGGCGCCGCACTTGGGGCAGTATTCTGGCTCGACGAACGACTTGCCGCGGTCCGCCGCGTCCTGGCAGGCAACGCAGCGGCGGGCGTCGGGGAAGACCTCCAGCCGCTCGGCGGGGATCGGCTCGCGACACAGCTCGCAAACGACCGCCTGCTCCCACTCACCGCGGTCGCCGGAGTCGTCCGCTGTGATCGCCAGCCCCGTGGCGCCGCACCGATCGCAGGCGAGCTTCGGGCCGTAGCTGTTGAGCAACTCCACGACCATCTCGGTCGGCGGGTCGGTCGCCCGGCGGAAGTGCCCCAGCTTGCGCAGCCGGCGGACCAGCTCCGCCTCGCCAGCGACCGTCCACCACCCGCAGCCATGGCATTGGAATTGTCGTGAGAGCATGGCGAACTCCTCGATTCACCACGGAGGGCACAGAGGTCACGGAGAAAGTAAGGCAGCAACCTGCAAGGTGGGGCACTCGAGATCAATCAACACGACCGAGTCGCCGACGCATCGGAACCGAATCATCGCCCCGAGAACTTCAGTCCTCTGTGCTCTCTGTGTACTCCGTGGTGAGTTTTCCAAGTCAGGCGCGCGGCGTCGCCACGACGCGGTTGAAGTGCAGTTCGACCTCGCCGGCGGTCGCGCGGCGGACGCCTTCGACCAGGCACGCAGGTTCGTTCTGCTGCTGGCCGCGGCGGATGATCTCGTCGCGCGGCGTGCCGGGGGCGACGGAAAACGCGGTTTGGCAAATGATCTGATTGCCCGCGTCGAGCTCCGGCACGATGAAGTGGCACGTGGCGCCGTAGGTGAGCATCCGCGCTGCGTAGGCGTCGTGGTACGGCCGCAATCCGGGAAAGCTCGGCAGCAGACCGTGGTGCAAGTTGATGATCCGCCCGCCGGCGTACTTCCAGCAGCTTCGGGGGGGCAGGATCCGCATGTACCGCGCCAGCACGATAAAGTCGACCTGCAACTCGTCGCAGATGGCAATCATCCGCTCGTCGTCCGCCTCGCCGCCGTCGTCGCCGATGGCGAACCACGGCACGTCGAACTCCTCGGCCAACGGCTGACACGCAGTGCGATTGCTAATGACCGCGGCCGCTTCGGCGTTGATCGTTCCCTCGGCAATGGCGGCCAGCACGGCGCGCGGCGTCTCGGGCCGGTAGGTCACGCAAATGGCCACCCGCGGCTTGCGGCGTCCAGCCGGCGGCGTCCAGGTCCGCACCGACAGTCCCGTGCGACTGCGGACGTCGCGCAACCCCTCGGCCAATTCCGTCTCTCGCTCCGGCGGCAGCTCAATCCGCGTACACATGGCGAACAGCGACTGCTCGTCGTGGTCGAACATCTGGATCTCGGCGATGTTCGCGCCCAACTGGGTGACGCAATGCACGATCGGATCGGCCAGCCCGCGGTTGTCGGGCCCCACGGCGGTGATGACGACTTTCATAAGCGGGAGCCGATGCGAATGCGCTGGGAGCGGAAAGAAGCGAGCGGTTCAACGCCGAGTGCCAGAGCCACCCTGGTTCGCGTAGCCAGCCGCTGCCGAATCAGTTCATGGTCGTTGCGTCGCCGGGGAGCGTCAAGCACGACCGCCAGCCGCACTGCACGTTGCCGCTGGCTTTCGTATACTCGGAAGCTGATTTCGCAAATCGACACGGATCTCCCGCGGAACGAGCCCCATGACCGCCCCCGCCGACGCGCCCGCCCCGCGGCGCGACCTGTACGCAGCGCTGTTCGCGTTGGTGCTGCCGTCGCTAATCACGTGGGTCTACTTCTTCCAGGCCGAGCGGCTGCCGCCGGCGCTGCAGGGGTTGGTGTTCGGCGGCGTGAAAATCGTGCAATTCGGTTTCCCGCTGGCGTGGGTGCTGTTGGTCGAGCGACGCCGAGTGAAGCTCGCCTGGCCGGGCGGCCGCGGCGTGGGACTGGGGCTGGCCTTCGGCGCGGCGGTCGCTGCGGCGATGGTGGGACTGTACTTCGCGTGGCTGCGGCAGGCGCCCGATTTCGCCCCCGCGGCGGACGCGATGCGCGAGAAGATCTCTGGGTTTGGTCTCGACTCGGCGGTCAAATTCGCCGCCCTGGGCGTGTTTTACAGCCTGTGCCACTCGCTGCTGGAGGAATACTACTGGCGGTGGTTCGTGTTTGGCGAATTGCAGAGGTTCGCTACGTTCGCCACCGCGTTGGTCGTGTCGTCGATTGGCTTCGCCGCGCACCACGTCTTGGTGCTGGGCAAGTATTTCGGCTTCGCGAGTTGGGAAACGTGGGTGTTTGCCGCGTGCGTGGGCGTCGGCGGAGCGTTTTGGGCGTGGCTGTATCGCCGCAGCGGCTCGCTGTTGGGCCCCTGGGGCAGCCATTTGCTGGTCGACGCGGCCATCTTTTCGCTCGGTTACGAGATTGGGCGGGCGAGTTTTGCCGGATAAGCCCCTGCTGCAAGGCCAATCCGCGTGGCAATGCGCAGCGGTCAACTACTTTCGCGCAGCCGGCGCCGCTAGCAACACCGCAGCATATGGGGTTCCGCCAATTATCTTCCCCCAACATGGGCAACCTGGTTGATCTTTCCTGCCCAGCCGTTAATTTCTCGCAAGACTTGCATCCTTTCCTGACCGCGTGACACGGTCGTTATCTCACAAGGAGCTTGAGGCCACAGATAGGGATGTCGATGGCGCCGCGACCAGCGGCCGTTCGAGCGTTGCCGCAGCTGGCGATGGTCGAGCGTTCGCGGGCCCAGCGCCGCAAATGCCGCCTCCTCACACGGAAGCACGCAGGACCCACGGATGGGACCATTTGTCCGACTCGCCATCGACGGCGTCGGGCTCGGCCTGCAAACCTCCCCCAGCACGGCGCACTTTCCTGCGCGTCGTGCGGCTCTGACGAGACCGGCGCAGCCAGATTGGCTCGACCTCTGCCCTGACCCAGCGACGGCCCGCTGGCCTCCTGTGTGAGTCCCTTGCTTTGGCGCCACGATGGCGTCGGAAAGGATTGTTTCACCATGTCGAAACCGGTCATTGCGATCAACGCCGACTACCGCACCACGAACCATGGGGCCCAGGCGTTTTCCTACGTAGCTGCCGGCTACTACGACGCCATCGTCGAAGCGGGCGGCCTGCCGGTGGTGTTGCCGCCCTACGCCGATGAAGCCGACTTGGAAGCCGTGCTGGAGCGCGTCGACGGCGTCATGCTGATCGGCGGGGCCGACCTGGATCCGCGTCGCGACGGCTGGATGCTGCACCCGACCGTGCGTCTGCAGGATCCGCGCCGCGAGTCGTTCGACCGCATGCTGGCTCGGCTGATCAGCGAGCGCCGCATTCCCGTGCTGGGCATTGGCGCCGGCATGCAATTGATCAACGTGACCAACGGCGGCAACCTGATGCTGCACATTCCCGAGGACATGCCGGCGGCCCTGCCGCACCTGGATCCGCTCGATCCCGATCACCGCCACACCTTGGTCCTCACCCCCGGCTCGATCATGGATCGCGTCTACGGCGACGGCGAGCTCCGCGTCAACAGCATGCACCACATGGCATGCGACGAGTTGGCCCCCGGTTTCGAAGCGACCGCCCGCTGCCCGGACGGCGTGATCGAAGCGATTGAAAGCCAGATGCCCGATTGGTTCGCCATCGGCACGCAATTCCACCCGGAAGCCAAGACGGCCTCGGCCTTGGATTTGCGGATCTTCGAAGAGTTCCTCGCGGGCGTGAAGGAGTCGAGCACGGCCGTGCGTCTGGTGGCCTAGCCACGCATGGCAATGCGAGCGGCGGCCGTTGCGTGCCGCCGCGAAAGGAAGCACTTATGAATCGGGCTCGGGGCGGTTGCCCGCAAAACCGCCCCGTAGCCCGCGTTTGGAAGGACCCAGGCGTACGAGACCAGACCGCGAGGCGCGCACCGGACGCCGCCCCGCGGTCTTTTTCGTTGGGTGACTGGCTGTTGGTGATTGGTGACTGGCGGCAAAGCCGCGACCGGCGGTCGCGGAATGCGGCCCCCGTTGCCGCGCGATCCTACCCCAGCACCTTCAAGAACTCCCGCATCCACGCCGGATTCGCGGGCCACGCGGGCGCCGAGACGAGATTCCCGTCGACGTGGACGCTGTCGAGCCCTTCGCTGGGGGCCGACCACGTGGCGCCCGCTTGCTCCAACTGCGGTCGCACGCTGGGATAGGCCTGACAGCTACGTCCCCCCACGACGCCGGCCGCGGCCAGGATCATCGGACCGTGACACGTGGCCGCCACCGGCTTGTCGGCAGCGAAGAACTCTCGCACCAGCGACAGCACGCGCTCGTCCAACTGCAAATACTCCGGCGACCTTCCGCCGGGAATGACCAGCGCGTCGTAGTCGGCAGCCTTCGCCGCGTCGAATGCCGCCGTCACGGGGAAATTGTGGCCGCGCTTCTCCGAGTAAGTCTGCTGGCCCTCGAAGTCATGGATGGCCGTCACCACGTGGTCGCCCGGCTGTTTGTCGGGGCACACCACGTCGATGTCGTGGCCGGTCATCTGCAGGATCTGCAGCGGGACCATGCACTCGTAGTCTTCGACAAAGTCGCCGACCAGCATCAGAATTCGTTTGCTCACCAATTGGCTCCTATCCAATGACAAATCGCTTGGTTCGAAATCCGGTGCATCACTCGTCAGGCAACAGAATATCCGGCATGCGGCGGATGTTGCCCTCGCGGTCGATGCAAGCAATCACGCTCTGCCCCTCGGCCACCTTCATGCTGTCGATGAACACGTCGTATCGGTGCTCGATCCTGGCCGGAGTCGCTTTGTCGACCGTCGTGACGATCCGCAGCTTGTCGCCGAAGCGGGCCGGCCGCATGAATTTGGCGCCGACCGAGTGCACGACCAGAAACACGCCGTCCCGCTCCAGATCGGCGTAGTCGTGCCCCGCCGCCTTGAGCATCTCGACCCGCGCCAGCTCGAAATACTTGAAGTAGTTGGCGTGATGCACCACGCCCTGGCCGTCAGTCTCGTAGTAGCGAACGTCAAGTTCGATCGTATTTTGCATGGGCCCTTCGCCACCAATCGACACAGCCGGTGAAACAGCCGGCGGGCCACGCCCGCCGGGCCGGCGATCGGCGCCCGACCGCCGCGATAGGCTAATTTACGCGACCGGCTCCGCGCGGCCTACCCGCCGCGGCTCGCGTTGCATCGTGTTGCTGGCGCCCCTATAGTGTTGGCGGACAAGGGGTTGAGCGCCACCGGGCGGCTGCTCGCCCCGCTCACGCCCCGCGGCGGACCGGGAGAAATACTCATGAGCACCGGCGACCAATCCGGCACCGACTTCGCGACAATGCGCGGTCGCGATTACCCCTCGATCCGCCAGTTCACCGTGTTCATTGAGAACCGCGTGGGCCAGTTGCTGGAGGTGGTGCGACGATTCGAGGGCAGCAACGTACGGATTGTTGCGCTGACGATCTCCGACTCGACCGAGTGCGCCCTGGTGCGGTTTCTGCTGAGCGACCCCGAGGCCGGCCGCGAATTGCTGGAGCGGGCTGGGCTGGCCATCGTCGAATCCGACCTGATCGCAATCGAACTGCCCGACTCGCAGCAGCCGCTGCTGCAGGTCTGCACGGCCTTGCTGCAGGCCGAAGTGAATGTCGCCCAGGTTTACCCGCTGCTGGCCCGCCCCCGTGGCAAGCCGGTTGTCGCGCTGATGGTCGATAACATCGAGATGGCCATCGACACGCTCGCTGACAAAGGCTTCGTGGCGATCAACGAGGACGACCTCAAGGATCTGCACTGAGTAGCCGGACACTCCCTCCCACTGGTGGGGAGGGCCGAGGAGGGGGGCGAGCAACCGACAAGCCCCCATCAAGACGTCTCGCGTCCAGAGCCAGCCGGGCCTCAAGCAGCCCTTGGCGCCCGTGCATCACCCCTCCCTCACCCTCCGCATCAAGAGGAGGGAACCTCTGCGACGCCGAGCCTCGCAGCCGCCGGGCGCTTCCGGTTGACGCTTGCCGCGGGGGGGCTGACACTGAACGTCGGCGGGCGTTCGGAACCGCCTGCCAACCCATCGTTTCTCCGCACGAGCCGCTCCGATGCCGATCCAAGTCACCTGCCCCGGCTGCCTGACCAAGTTCACCGTAGGCGATCAGCACGCCGGCAAAACCGGCGCGTGCCCCAAGTGCAAAGGGCAGATCACGATCCCCTCGAAAGAGGACGAAGTGGTCATTCACGCCCCCGAGTTCGGCGGCGAGGCGGGGGCGGTCGACTCGAAGGGTCGCTCGACGCTCAAGCCGATTGCCCGCAAGGAAGCGAAGTTTCAACTGAATTCGGCACTGATCATCGGCGGCGTCGCGCTGCTGGCCCTGGGCATCGCCTTTTTGTGCCGGGTGAGCCTTACAGAAGATCAGCAGACCTACGCGCTGTTGGCCGGCGCCATCCTGCTGGGGCCGCCGCTGGCGTATAGCGGTTACTCTTTCCTGCGCGACGACGAAGAATTGGAACCGTACGCGGGCGGCGAGTTGATCATCCGCTGTCTGGCGTGCGGCGCCGCGTTCGCGCTGGCCTGGGCTGCGTATTGGTACCTGGGCTACCAAGTGTTCGGAGACGACTATTCCGACGGCAAGTTGGAGATCTTCGAGGTCGGCATCCTATGTGCCGTGGCCGCGGGCATCGGCACATTTGCGTCGTTTGTGTCGTTCGACCTGGAGCCGCTCAACGGGTTTTTCCACTTCGTGCTGTACTTCGCCGTGTGCGTGCTGCTGCGAGCTATTATGGGCGTGCCGTTGCTGCCGGGGTTCGGCGGCGGGTGATGATGCATCGGGAGCGCGCGGGGCGCAGCGGGGGTGCTTGATTCAGTTTTGCGTGTCGAATATTCGCCTATTCGCCGCCGAGTTTGCTCCGCGGACCCCGCCGCAAGCGGCGGGGCTAAATCCAATTAAACTGAATCGTGACGCTTCCGGAGGCTTGCTGCACTGAGTTACCGGCTGCCCCTCGCTTATCCTGTCGATCCTGCCAATCCTGTCATCCTGTCCATCGGCGCCCCCCCGCATGCCGTCGCTCCGCGAGATTCCTGAAGTGGCCGCCCTGCGTTCGGGCCGCGGCGTCATCCGCATCCCGCCGGAGACCGACGTGCCGCTCACTCCGCGGGTGCGGCGGCTGATCGATACGGCGGCCTTTCGCCGGCTGGCCAGCGTCAGCCAGTTGGGGCTCGTGCGACTGATCTACCCCGCGGCGAACCACTCGCGGCAGGAACACTCCCTCGGCGTGTACCGCACGGCTCTGCTGTTCATCGACCGTCTGGCGGACGACGAGCGATTCGCCGCGATCGTCACGCCGGCCGATGCCGAGCGATTCCTGCTGGCGGCGCTGGTGCACGACATGGGCCACTGGCCGTACTGCCATCCGATCGAAGACATCGGCCTGACCGATTTGCCGACGCACGAGCAGTTTGCCGTCCAGTACCTGTCGCAGCCGGAGGTGAGCGCCCTGTTGGCGGCCGATTGGGACCTGACGCCAGCGGCGCTGGTCGAGTTGCTCGACGGCAAGCCGGCCGACGCCGCGGGGCGCGTGCTGGCCAGCATGCTCTCGGGGCCGATCGACGTCGACAAGATGGACTACCTGATGCGGGACAGCCTGCACGCGGGGGTGCCCTACGGTCGCAACTTCGATCAAAAGCGACTGATCCAAAGCCTCTGCCTCAGCGAGTCCGGCGACGCGCTGGCGATCAGCGACAAGGGCAAAACGGCCGCCGAGATGATGGTGTTTGCCCGCTACGTGATGTTCAGCGAGGTCTACTGGCATCACGCCGTGCGCTCGGCGACCGCCATGCTGCAGCGGGCGTTTTTCCTGTGCCGGGACCAGCTCGACACGCCGGGGATCTTCCATCTGGGCGACGCCGAAATGGAGCGGGCGCTGTTGGACGCGTCCGCCGGCGGCCCGGCAGGCGAGCTGTTCGCGGGCCTGTTCGGCTCGCATCGCCGGCTGTACAAGCGGGTGGCGCAGTGGAGCGTGCTGGAAGATCGCGCTGCGTACGAGCGACTCGCCAGGCAGCCATTCGGGTGGCTGGTGGAACTGTCAGAGCGATTCGCGGCGGCCGCGTCGCAGTTGGTCGGCGAGCCGATCGCGCCGCATGACATCCTGTTCGACGCCCCGCCGATGGCGCTGGAGGTCGAGTTCGACCTGGACGTTCACTACGCCAAGGAAGGCTCCTACAGGCGGCTGGGCCAGGTCTCGCCGGTGGTGCATACGCTCGCCCGGCAACAGTTCGACGACTACGTCAAGCGCGTGCGGCTGTTCGCTCACCCGCGAGTCGCCGGCGCCCTGCGCGACGGGCAGCGATGGCGGGCGGCGCTGGAAACGGCGCTCGCCTGAGCGTGATAAAGTTGCTGCGTGCCACGGCTCTGTGAGCCGTGTTTCTAGATGGCAGTCCGCATTACACGGCTCGCAGAGCCGTGGCGCATGGAGCGCTCTCTCACTCCGTGTTGCTACGAGACTGCAGCCGACGCCGCGTCTTCCGCCACCGACTTGGTCGTCATCTGCGTCACCCGACCCTGGTGGTCCCGATACTGCTGCAACCAGTGTTCGGCCGTTTCGGGTTCAGCGTGGCCGTTGAGCACCAGTAGCTCGGTCATCGACATCGCGCGGCGGGCCTGCTCGTAAATCAGCACGGCCAGGTCTTGCTCGGAAAGGAATCCGAGCCGCACGGCCGCTTCGCCGAACATCTGGCTGGTTTCCTCACACTGTGCTTCGAGGACCTCGAACACTTGTTTCATTGTCAGCTTGCCGGTCTCGATCGCCAGCGCGCCCATCGGCGGACGCGACGCCACCTGCTGCTCCAGCAGCGCGAAGAAATCGTCCGTGGTAAGCAGTCCTTGGCGAACCAGGTGCATGCCGAAATACATTTCTTCCTCACTCCACGCTGAACAACTTTGGGCGTTGGTCCTCGTCGTTATCGCAACCAGCGCGACTGAAACGACTATGCAACCATACGTCGCAGCGTGCGCATGGGCGCCGCAAGCGCGGCGGGAAACCACAGGGGCCGCGTCGGCGACAGATTCGCTCGCCGCGATTCGACTGCTGCAATCAGCAGAATCGATTGGCCCCGCTCGATTTGGGGGGCCAAACCGGCAAATCTCGCTCAAGTTCCGCTAGCCATTGCTGTTGCGTGGGACGACAACCCGCAAAGCGGGCGACCGCACCGTTCGCCGGACGACCAGCCTCGCGAGGAGCTGGCGCGGAAAACCCGTGCTTTTACTGGAATGAAATCGCCGGCATGCAGTTTGCAAACTTTTTCCCAGCAGATGCGGGAGGATTCTCTTCCGCCGCTCACGAACACCGACCGCACAACACAAGATCACACCGAGGGAAGGAAGAGTACACATCATGCGATACATGCTCACACTTGCCGCCGCGTTGGCATTCGGCTTGGTTTCCGCCAGCGACGTTCAGGCGCAGGGTCCGGTCCGCAACACGGTCCGTGGCGCCGGCCAGGCCGCTGCGACCGTTGGCGAAGCCGCCGGTCGGGCTGCTGGCCGAACCGTGCAGGGCGCCGCTCAGGTTGCGGGTCGTGCCGCTCAAGGAACCGCGCAGGTCGCAGGCCGCGCCGTGCAGGGCACAGCTCAGGCCGCCGGCCGCGCTGTTCAGGGTACCGCCAACGCCGCCCGTGCCGCTGGCCAAACTGCTGCTGCGGCCACTCGCGGAGCCGTCCGCGGCGCTGCTCGTGGCGTGCAAGCCCTGACGCCCAACCTGCCGCTGCAGGCCCGTGCCGGCGCTCAGTTGAGCGCCCAGCAGCAGAGTCGCGACGCTCGCTGGCGCTTCCAGCGTCACAACGGCGAGTGGTGGTACTACAGCCCGGAAAACAACTGGATGTATCACCGTGGCGGCCAGTGGAATACGTTTGCCCAGGATAGCTATACGCCGCCCGCCGGCGTGCAGCTCAGTCAGCAGGCCTCGGGTCAGTACACCGCCGGGTATCGCGGCCAGGCCGGCGCGAATGCCTCCGCCGGTACGCAGCAGACCTACACGCTGCACACCGACGGCTCGGGCCAGCAGTACATCATCGACGGCGGTCGTCGGTTGTATATCAACAGCGACGCATCGACCTCCGCTTCGCTGAACGGCCAGACGGGCGCCGACGCTTCTGCCTCGACGGAGATGAACGGCGAAATGTCGTCCGATAGCTCGCCGGATCAGGACGCTTCGATGGACGCCGGCGCCACCGTCGACGGTCCGGCCGGGACCGACGCGGACCTGAAAAGTTCGGCTGACATCAACGCGTCAGCCAGCGAAAACGGCTCGGCGGGCATCGATGTCCAGCAAGATGCCGACGCCAACCTGTCGCCGTCGGACAGCACTCCGGCTCAGCCGAGTGCCGATGTCGACAGCAACGCCAACATTTCTGTCGACCCGTCGTAACGACAAGGCGGCTGAAACTAGCTAAGCATTGGCTCTGCACCCGCAGTCGCAACCGCGACTGCGGGTGTTTTTATGCGCACTTGGTTCGTTGCCATGCACGACGACGCAGGTTGTCACGACCAATTCTCAGAATATTGCCATGACAAAGTGAAGCGATTGGGCAAGCCCGGACGATACCGTCATCTGGGCAGAGTCTCCAAGTCTGCCCGGCGCGCAATGGATGCGGGTCATCAACGAACCTCCGGCGACGGCCCAACCGATGGACGGCGGGCGTCGCGGCGAGCACGCTTTGCACAGCAAACCTGCTGACATGCAAGGCGGGCCCAGCATCGGACTGCCCGCGATGACAGGCACATTGCCGCACTATCTGCTGATGGCCGAGGCAAAGGCCGACGGCGCCGAAGCGAGCCGCTGGCGGTTCTCGCTCGAACACGCCGCAACCGGCGTGGCTTTCTCGGCCGCCGACGTCGAACCGATCGACTGCCCCGAACGGCTCGCCTTGTTGGCCGTGGTCCGCGGCCTGGAAGCGCTGGAAGAACCGGCCCGGGTCACGCTCATCACCAACAGTCGCTACGTGAGCCGCGGCTTGCGTCGCGGGTTGGCCGAGTGGCGGCGCAACGACTGGCGGTGGGAGCGGTTCGGCAAGCTCGTGCCGGTGCGCGATTGGGACCTGTGGCGGCGGGTCGATCGGGCGCTGGAATTCCATCGAGTGGACTGCCGGCTGTGGCAGTTCGAGTTGCCGACGATCGCAGCGGAGCCCGCGGCCAGCGCGGCGCCCGTCGCGACCGCAGACCCCAGCGGCCCGATTGCGGTCGGCCGAAAACAGGTCGGGCGGATGCAGCGCGAAGCGCGGCGGCGGCTGCGGCGCGTTGCCGACGCGGCCCGCAGCTTTGGCGAAGCCGTGACGGGACCGGCCTTGGCGGCGGGATAAGCGTACCGTCTGACGCAGCGGCGGAGACTGCGACAACGATCAACGGCGGGGCCCGCACCGCCAGGAATCTGAAAAGCTGGGCAAACGGCGCAGAATGTCCTGTGCGGCGGCGGCGAATTTATTAGAACAGTAACCAGGAAATAGCGGGACTAAGAAGGTGCGTTCGCAGATTGACCTCCAAGCCATCGGGCCGGTAATCCACGGCTACCACGAGAATCCTTTCGCGGTGCTGGGCCCCCACCCGATCGAAGACGGCGACCGCCGGGCGTTGAGCGTGCGGGCGTACCTGCCCGACTCGCAACAGGCGTGGGTCGTCGACCCGTCGCACGGCCAATCGCAGCCGATGCGGCGTATCCATCCGGCGGGGCTCTACGAGGCGATCTGCCCCGCGGACATCCACGACTTGGATCAACAGCGCACCTACCAGTTCCGTTCGATTGAACAAAACGGCGAGCAAGTCACGATGCACGATCCCTACGCATTCCCGCCCCTGCTGAGCGACTACGACCTGCATCTGCTGGGCGAAGGTCGGAACTGGAAAAGCTACGAGAAACTCGGCGCCCACATCCGCACCGTCGGCGGCGTGACCGGCGTCAATTTCGCCGTCTGGGCTCCCAACGCCGAAAGCGTCAGCGTCGTGGGCGACTTCAACGGCTGGGACCGGCGTCGGCACGCCCTGCGGAAGCATATTCCCAGCGGCGTGTGGGAGTTGTTCATTCCCGAAGTCGCGGCCGGGCTCCTCTATAAATTTTCGATCAAGTTCCCCGGCGGACATTGCGAAGAGAAGTGCGATCCCTACGGCTTCGCCGCCGAGGTGCCGCCCAAGACGGCCAATGTGGTGACCGACCTGGACCACTACACGTGGAACGACAGCCAGTGGCTCGCCGAGCGCGAACAGCGCAACGCGCTGGACGCCCCCATGTCGATCTACGAAGTCCACCTGGGCAGTTGGAAGCGCAGCGACGAGGGTCCCAACTACTGGTTCAACTACCGCGAGTTGGCCCACCAACTCGTCGAGTACTGCCAGGAAATGGGCTACACGCACCTGCAACTATTGCCCATCAGCGAGCATCCCTACACGCCCAGTTGGGGATATCAGACCGTCGGCTACTACGCCGCCACCAGCCGCTACGGTTCGCCCGAAGACTTCATGTACTTCGTTGATCACTGCCACCAGAACGGCATCGGGGTGATCATCGACTGGGTCCCGGCTCACTTCCCCAAAGACGGACACGGCCTGGCCAATTTCGACGGCACCAGCCTGTACGAACACGCCGACCCCCGCCAGGGCGAGCACCCCGACTGGGGCACCAAGGTCTTCAATTACGGCCGCAACGAGGTCCGCAACTTCCTGACCTCCAACGCCCTGTTCTGGCTCGACAAGTTCCACATCGACGGACTGCGGGTCGACGCGGTCGCTTCGATGCTGTACCTGGACTACAGCCGCGAAGAAGGCGAGTGGATCCCCAACCAGTACGGCGGCCGCGAAAACCTGGAAGCGATCGACTTCCTCAAGGAATTCAACGAGCAGGTCCACGTGCAGCACCCGGGCGTGCTGACGATCGCCGAGGAATCGACCGCCTGGGGCGGCGTCTCCCGGCCGACCTACCTGGGCGGTTTGGGATTCAGCCTGAAGTGGAACATGGGCTGGATGAACGACACGCTGCGATATATGCGGCACGAGCCGATCCACCGCCAGTATCACCACGACGAGCTGACGTTCTCGCTGATCTACGCCTTCACCGAGAACTTCTGCCTGCCCTTCTCGCACGACGAAGTCGTGCACGGCAAGGGCTCGCTGTTGGATCAGATGCCCGGCGACCTGTGGCAGCGGTTCGCCAACCTGCGGATGCTGTACGGGTACATGTGGACCCACCCCGGCAAGAAGCTGCTGTTCATGGGCGGCGACATTGCCCAGTGGCACGAGTGGAACAGCGAGAGCGAATTGCAGTGGGACCTGCTGCAGTGGGAAACGCACCAGGGCATCAAGAAACTGGTGGCCGACCTCAACGCCGTGTACCGCGCCGAGCCCGCGCTGCACCAGGTCGACTTCGAGTTCACCGGTTTCGAGTGGATCGACTGCCACAACTACGCCGACAGCATCCTGGCGTACATGCGGCGGGCGGAGGATCCCAACGACTTTGTGATCGTGGCCTGCAACTTTACGCCGGTGCCGCGTTCCGACTACCGGCTGGGCGTCCCCGAGGGCGGCTGGTATCGCGAGATCATGAATACCGACAGCACCTACTACGGCGGCAGCAACGTGGGGAACTTCCCCGGCATCATGGCCGAGCGGCGCGAGAGCCACGGCCGGCCATACTCGGTCGAAATGACGCTGCCGCCGCTGTCGGTAGTGGTGCTCAAGCCGCACCGCGAGTAGGACCCCCGGCAGGCGCTGCATCCCGCAGCCTGACAATCGAAACGACTCACAGCGGGGGGCGCGAGCCCCCCGTTTTCGTGCGCAGAGTGCGGGCCGGGCGTCCTGTGCCAACGTCGTCATGACGCGGCCCCCTCGTACTGCGGGCCCCGTTGTGATTAGATGGAGGGTTTGCAGAACGCCCTTTGACCGCCGCTGTTGGCTATGAACGTCACCTACGCCTGCCCCCAGTGCGACGCACCGCTGCGACAAAACTTCGACGAGTCGACCACCGAACTGACCTGCCCCGCGTGCTCGCAACGCGTCGAGACGCCGCCGGGGGCCGTCGAGGGCAACCAGGTCCGGCGGTGTCTGGTCTGCCCCAGCACGGATTTATACGTACGCAAGGACTTTCCCCAGCGGCTGGGGGTGGCCCTGGTCGCCGTGGGCATCATCGGCAGCAGCGTTGCCTGGTTCTACGGCAGTCTGCTGTGGACCTGGGTCTTTCTGTTTGGCACGGCCCTGGCAGACGTGGTGCTTTACCTGCTGGTCGGCGAAGCCCTGATGTGCTATCGCTGCGGCGCCATTTACCGTGGCGTGGCCGAGATGGACTCCCACGGCGGCTTTGACCTGGAGACCCACGAGCGGTACCGTCAAATGGCCGCCCGCATGAAGTCCTGATTTTCCCTGCCCGCCCCGCCAGTGCCGATGGACGCCGAGCAACGCCGCATTGAAGAGGATCTGCGCGGCCAGCTCGACGGACGGGTTCGGTGCGACGACCTGTTCACGCAACTCTACGCGACCGACGCCAGCATTTACGAGCAGCGTCCCCTGGGCGTCGTGCGGCCGCGACACGCCCGCGACGTCGCGGCCACCGTGCGATACGCCGTAGCGCACGAGATTCCGATTCACGCCCGCGGCGCCGGCACCGGGCTAGCCGGCGAGTCGCTCGGCCGCGGGTTGGTCGTCGACTTTTCCTGCTACATGCGCCGGATCGGCGAAATCGGCGACGAGGACGTCGTCGTGCAGGCCGGCGTCGTGCAGGACCAACTGGCCACGGCACTGGCCAAACGCAACCGGCTGCTGGGGCCCGACCCGGCCACGCGGCAAGTGTCGACGATCGGCGGGGCGATTGCCATTGACTCGTCCGGCAGCCGCTGGCCGGCGTACGGCTCAATGCGCGACCAGATCCAAGAGCTGGAAGTCGTGCTCGCCGACGGCGAAATCGTGCGCCTGCACCGCAACCACCTGACGACGCACGCCGAGAACGACAAGGCGGCTGCGGACCGCGTCGCCGAATTGGCCGCCGGCGTGCGAGCCATTGCCGACGAGCATTCCGCCTCGCTGGCCGCCAATCCGATCAAGAGCAAGGTCGATCGCAGCGGTTACTGGCTCGCCGGCGCCACCGCGGGCGCAGGCGTCGACCTGGCGCGGCTGATCTCCGGCAGCGAAGGCACGCTCGCCCTGGTGACCGAAGCCCGACTGTCCACGCACGCCCGCCCGGCTTACATCGGCAGCGTCTTGTTGTTCTTCAACTCCATGGAGCGGGCCGCCGAGGCCGCCGCCGAACTGGCCGAGCGCCGCGTGCGGGCGTGCGACCTGATGGACCGCCGGCATCTGACGCTCGCCCGGGAATCGGACTCGCGGTACGAGTTTCTCATCCCCGCCGCCACCGAAGCGGTGCTGCTGGTCGAACAGGCCGCCGACACCCAGGACGGCCTGCGGTACGCGCTGCTGTCGGTCGTCGATTTGATCGTCAAGCAGCGCAAGCTGGCGGTCGATGCGCATCTGGCCGCCGACGAATACGAAGACGAGTTGCTGTGGGAACTGGCCCGCCGATACACGTCGACGATGCACCGGCTGCGCGGCTCGATCCGACCCGTGCCGTTCGTCGAGGACGTGGCGGTGCCGCCGCAGCGGTTGGCCGAGTTCCTGCGCGCCGCCCAAGAAACGCTCAACCACTTTCAGGTGACCGCGTCCGTGTTCGGCCACGCGTCGCACGGGCAGCTGCACATCCGGCCGATGATTGACCTGGCGTCGCCCGAGGAGGTGGCGGTCGTCGACGACTTGGCCGCCGCGCTCTACGAACATGTCTGGGCGGCGGGCGGCACGATCAGCGGCGAGCATGGCGAGGGCCTCAGCCGCACGCCCTTTGTCGAACGGCAGCACGGCGACCGGCTGGCTGCGTTTCGCGCGGTGAAAACGCTGTTCGACCCCGCGGGGCTGCTGAACCCGGGCAAGAAGATTCCCGCCGACAAAGAATGCGTCATCAGCCGCCTGCGCAAGGTGACCGTCCCGCAGGCGACGCTCGACGCCGCAGCGGCCAGCGAAGACGCGGCAACGCGCGAGAAGAAACCCACCGGCACGCTCGACCTGCAACTGGCGTGGACCCCCGCGGAGATGGCCCACTCGGCGCGGGTCTGCAACGGCTGCGGGGCATGCCGCACGCAGAGCGACTCGGCGCGGATGTGCCCGATCTTCCGCTTCTCGCCGCGCGAGGAAGCATCGCCCCGCGCCAAGGCCAACCTCGCCCGCGGATTGCTGACTGGCAGCCTGCCGGGCGAAACCGTATTGGAAGACGCCGCCAAGCAAATCGCCGACCTGTGCGTTCACTGCCATATGTGCCGGCTCGAATGCCCGGCCAACGTCGACATCCCGCGGCTGATGGTGGAAGCCAAGGCCCAGTACGCGGCGAACAACGGCCTGCCCCTGGCCGACGCGATGATGGCCCGCATCGACGACCTGTGCCGCTGGGCGTCGCGGGCTCCGCGGCTGGCCAACTGGATGATCCGCGATCGCGTCGCCCGGTGGGTCATGGAGAAAATGATCGGCATTGCTCAGGGCCGCAAATTGCCGCGGTTCACGCGTCGCACGTTCTTGCGCCGCGCGGCGCAACAACGGTTGCACAAGATGGCGGCGGGGGACGAAGACGACGGCCGCGAAAAGGTGCTGCTGTTCGTCGATACGTTTGCCAACTATTGCGATCCGCAACTGGCCGAAGCCCTGGTGGCCGTGCTGCGGCACAACGGCGTCGAAGTGTTCGTACCCCAAGACCAATTGCAGGCCGGCATGCCGCTGGTCGCCCACGGGCTGGTCGAATCCGCCCGCCGCGTCGCACGTAAGAACCTGGCCGTGCTGGGCGAGGCGGCCCGCAACGGTTACACGATCGTCTCGACCGAGCCGTCGGCGATTCTCGCGCTGACGCAAGAGTATCCGCAGTTGCTGCCCGACGAAGAGGACATGCAACTCGTGGCCGACAACTCGCTGGAGGCGTGCCAGTATCTATGGCGTTTGCACCAGCGCGGTCGCCTGCAATTGAACTTCGACGATCTCGACCTGACCGTCGGCTACCACAAGCCGTGTCACATGATCGCCCTGGACCGGGGCGACCCGGCCGTGCATTTGCTGAATCTCATTCCCGAGCTGCGCGTGCTGCGCGTCGACAAGGGCTGCAGCGGCATCGCCGGGATGTACGGGTTTCAGAAAAAGAACTACCGCAACAGCTTGCGAGTGGGGCTGCCGTTGATGTCGGCCATGCGCACGGGGCGGTTCCACGCCGGCACGACCGAGTGCAGCACCTGCCGCGTGCAGATGGAACAAGGCGCCGCCAAGCCCACGGTGCATCCGGTCAAGCTGCTGGCGCTGGCGTACGGATTGATGCCCGAGGTGCGAGATCTGCTGCATCGCCCGGCGCAGGAGTTGGTGGTACGATGACAGTCGCCGTGAAGCTGTTCGCCGGCGCGCGCGAGGCGGCAGGCCAGGCGGAACTGTCGATCGAGTTGCCCGAGCCGGCCAGTGTCGCCGACGTACGGGCGGCGCTCGCGGCGGCGTGTCCGGCGCTTGCTCCGCTGTTGCCCAGTTGCCAGATCGCAGTCAACGGCGCGTACGCCGCGCCCAGCAGCGTCGTCGCGGCAACGGACGAACTCGCGCTGATCCCCCCCGTCAGCGGCGGCTAACGCAAAGCCGCGACCGGTGGTCGCGGAATGCGGGCCGCCGTTCAACTAGGACTCTCGCCCAACTCGCCAGCACACCGCATTCCGCGACCGTCGGTCGCGGCTCTTCAGATGGCTTCGCTCACTGCTGAACCGATTGATTCTGCGGCGCTGGTTGCCGCCGCTTCGCAGCCGGCCGCGGGGGCCGTGGTGCTGTTTCTGGGCATCACGCGGCAATTCACCGACGGCGCCGAGACGGCCGAGTTGGCCTATGAAGCGTACGAGGAGATGGCCGTCCGCAAGCTCGCGGCGCTGGAAGCCGAGGCCGCGAGGCGGTGGCCGCTGGTTCATGCCGAAATCGTCCATCGCACTGGCGTGGTGCCCATCGGCGAACCCAGCGTGGCAGTCGTCGCCAGCAGCCCGCATCGCGGCGACGCCTTCGCCGCCGGTCAGTGGCTGATCGACGCGCTGAAGGCCGACGCCCCGATCTGGAAGCAGGAACGCTACGCCGACGGCCGCCGCGAGTGGGTGCATCCAACGCCGGGCGACGCGGCCTCGCCTCCCCCCGCCCGCGACGGCTAACGCAAAGCCGCGACCGGTGGTCGCGGAATGTGCATATTTGGCGACGACGGCTGACAGTTGCGACCGCTTCCCGCGACCACCGGTCGCGGTTTTCTGGAGGGGGATACGCTCGCCGCCTCGTTTTCGCGGGATTTCGCGACTTTCGCGGCCGCCTCTCGACCGCAACAATTAGGAGTTTGCCCCGCGTCGCCTGCAATCTTGCCGATCCATGCACCGCTCTCCGTTGCCGCCGCTTGTCGACAGTTTCGGCCGTCGGCACGAGAACCTGCGGATCAGCGTGACCGATCGCTGCAACATCCGTTGCTTCTACTGCATGCCGGCCGAGGGGCTGCGATTCCTACCGCGCAGCGAGTTGCTCACCTTTGAGGAGATCGCCCGCGTCGTCCGCGCGTTGACGCCGCTGGGCGTGCGCAAGCTGCGACTCACGGGCGGCGAACCGCTGGTCCGCAGCGACCTGCCGCAACTGGTGTCGATGCTGGCCGCGACGCCGGGGATCGACGATCTGGCCCTGACCACCAACGGACTGCTGCTGGCCGAGCACGCCGAGGCGCTACGGGCCGCGGGGCTACGGCGCCTCAATGTCAGCCTCGATGCGCTCGACGAAGCGAAGTTCGAGCAGATTGCCCGCCGGCGCGGTCTGCAGCAGGTGCTCGCGGGAATTGCCGCCGCCCAGCGGGCTGGGTTCGACAACATCCGCCTGAACGCAGTCGCGCTGGCCGGGCTCACCGAAGAGGAAGTCGTTCCGCTGTGCGACTTTGCGCTGGCCCACGAGCTTGACCTGCGGTTCATCGAATTCATGCCGCTGGACGCCGAGCAGAATTGGACCGACGCCGACGTGCTCACGGGCGAGCAGTTGCGGTTGATGGTCGAGGCGGAGTTCGGCCCCCTGACGCCGCGCACCGCGCCCACGCCCAGCCAGCCGGCCACGGATTACTGGTTCGCCAACGGCCGGGGGCGGATCGGGTTCATTAACCCTGTCAGCCAGCCGTTTTGCGACCGCTGCGACCGCCTGCGGCTCACCGCCGAGGGCCAGGTCCGCAACTGTTTGTTTTCCACCCGCGAATGGGACGCCCGGGCGCTGTTGCGCGCCGGCGCCGACGATGCCGCGCTGCAACAACTGGTGCGCGACTGCGTTGCCGCGAAGGCGCCCGCGCACGGCATCGGCCAAGGCGGGTTCGAGCGCCCCCAGCGGGCCATGTATCAAATCGGCGGCTAAGCCGCGCAAACACGACGAGACCATGCAGAGAATCTACCTCGACAACGCCGCGACCACCTGGCCGAAGCCCGAGCCCGTTTACGAAGCCGTCGAGCGGTACCAGCGCGACATTGGCGCCTCGGCCGGCCGCGGCGCGTACCGAGAAGCGGGCGAGGCGCATCGGGTTGTCGACGAAGCGCGGCTGGCGTGCGCCCAGCTGCTCGACGTGCCCGAGCCGCGGCAGATCATCTTTGGCTGCAACGCAACCGACCTGCTCAACCTGGCCATTGTTGGTATGTTGCGCCGCGGCGACCGGGTGGTCAGCACCGTGGTCGAGCACAACTCGGTCCTGCGTCCGCTGGCCGGCTGGCGCGAGCCGCTGGAACTGGACGTGGTGCATGTCGGCTGCGACGCACACGGCTACGTGGACCTGGACGAGTTCCGCCGCGAGTGCCAGGTGAAGCCGCCGCGGATCGTGGCGATCAACCACGGCTCGAACGTCAGCGGGGCCATCCAGCCGGTCCGCGAGATGGCCGCGATCGCCCGCGACGCGGGCGCGTTTGTCGTGCTCGACGCCGCGCAATCGCTGGGGCACGTGCCGCTGACCCTGCCGGAGTTGGACGTCGATCTGCTGGCAGCCAGCGCTCACAAGGGGCTGCTGGGGCCAGCAGGCACCGGGCTGCTGGCCATTCGACCGGGGGTTGAACAGCATTTGCGGCCGTGGAAGCTCGGCGGCACCGGCGGCGACAGCGACGCCCGCATCATGCCCGAGGCGCTCCCCGCGCGCTACGAGGCCGGCAGCCACAACGTGCCCGCCCTGGCCGGCGTGACCGCAGCCGTGCGTTACCTGCAAGAGCACGGCGTGGCGGCCATGGCTGAGCACGAGGCGGCGCTGACGGTGCGGTTGATGGGCGGATTGGCCGACATCCCCGGCGTGACAATCTACGGCGCTCCGTCTGAGCACCGCCGCCTGGGCGTTGTGAGCTTTGCGGTGGCCGGTTACGATCCGCAGGAGTTTGCCACCATGCTCGATGCGAGTGCGGGCGTGCAGGCCCGCGCCGGGCTGCATTGCGCTCCCCTGCTGCACCGGGCCCTGGGCTCGCACTCCATGGGCGGGCTCGTGCGGTTGTCGATTGGTTGGGCGAACACGCTCGAGCAAATCGACGCCGCAATTGCCGCCGTCGAGCAGCTCTCCGCCGCCACGATCTAAACCTTGCCTCTGCGTGCCACGGCTCTGTGAGCCGTGTGAATCGCTAGTCCGACCGTCGGGTGGCTGGGGACGAGCGACGTGAGCCCCCAGCGCTTACCGTCGCAAGTTGAATATCTGGGGGCTCCGCTTCGCTCCGTCCCCAGCCACCCCTCACTACTACGCACGCTTCCCCACTCTCCAAGTTCTTGCCATGCCTGTTGACCCGCCCGCTAACGACGCCCCCTGGTACGCCGACGGGCTCCGCTTCAAGTGCACCGGCTGCGGCGACTGCTGCACCGGGGCGCCGGGGTACATCTGGGTCAATCAGCAGGAAATCGACGCCATGGCCGCGCGGCTGGAGCTGGACGTCGACGAATTCGAACGGACCTACGTCAAACAGGTCGGCATCCGCCGCACGCTGCGCGAGCTGCCCGGCAGCTACGACTGCGTGCTGCTGGACGCGGACACCCGCAAGTGCACGGTCTACGAGCAGCGTCCCCGCCAGTGCCGCACGTGGCCGTTCTGGGACTCGAACCTGAAGTCCCCCGAGGCGTGGCAAGAGTGCTGCGAGGTCTGCCCGGGCAGCGGCCACGGGAAGCTCTACTCGCTGGAGACGATCCAGCAACAAGCGGCGGTGATCCACGTCTAAATGCCGTAGGTCAGGCATTGCAGTCTGACGCCGTGCTGCAAGTCGTTGTGACAGCGAAACTTCGGCGCGTAGCGATTCTCTCGCCGTCTGATTTGACGGGCCGCTACACCGCCTCGCTGTCAGGCTGGAAAGCCTGACCTACTTCCTGCTGGCGCCAGCGGGGCGTCAAAAAAGTCGGTTTGGGCTAAATTTGCGGCCTGTGCCGGTCGATCTCTTTAGGCAGGGACGCCACGCGCGGCCCTCCGCTCGATTTGCGCCGCCACCAGCGGGAGCGAGTCGCGGCGGTGCGATCTTTGTCAATTCGGCGATTTGAGACGAGCGGCAACGCAGCCGCCGGACGGCCTTCGGGCCCCCTCCGGCGGGGGCTGTCGACTCCCAGGAGACTGGTCTCGGCGGACCGGCTTTCTTGACTCTAGTCGTTATCACAATTACACTTGGAGCGAGACGGCCGCCATCCGACCAGGGCCCGACCGGCGATAAAACGACGCGCCGCGGACTTCTCACAAGGGGACTCGTCGTGACCAAAAAAGAGATCGTGAAGACCATCTCCGAGGAGATTGGGCTCACCCAACTCAAGACCAAAGAAATCGTCCAGAAGACGTTCGACGCCATCGTCGATACGCTGGTCGAGGACAAGCGGATTGAGTTGCGGAACTTCGGCGTCTTTGAGGTCAAGCGACGAGCAGCTCGCAAAGCGCGGAACCCCCGCACGGGCGAGAAAGTCTTTGTGCCAGAAAAGTTTGTGGTGACGTTCAAGCCCGGCAAAGAGATGGAAGAGCGAGTTCGCGAGCTGGAACGGTTGGCCAACGAGGCCGCCCAACGAGCCCACGAGCAGGAGTCCGCCCAGCAACCGGCGGTCGACGCGCCGGCGGACAATCACGCCCCGCCGGCCCCCAACTCGAACCCAAGTTTCGGCTCGGCAACGAGTTACGGACACGAAACCGGCAATCGCGGCTAACCGCCTGCAAGACCGGTCGCTCTGGGCGCAAGTCCTTGCCCGCGTTACGATTCGCCGCCGCGCAACGGCGTCGAGTCCCTCGTCTCAAATCGCTGAGTCAGCGAAACCCTTCGCGGCTGCCTGCCTGGTTGGCAACAACCGGCGCCTGGCGGCTGCATGCCTTGGACAAATCTCAGCCATTCACGACGTAAACCCTGACGCACGCTGGGCATAGCGTCGCTTCGCAGCTCAAGGAGGAGCAATGCAAATCAAGAAATGGCTCTTGGCGATTGTCGCCGCTTGTTGCCTGGCCGGTAACACCGGGTGTTTCCTACCCATCTACTCCGGCGATCCCGCCAAGCGCGGCGAACAGCTCTTCTACCAGTCCGAGAACCTGCGCGCCCTGCTCGACGAGTGGGAGCGGATCTGGTTCCTGGATCAGCCGACGCACCTGACGCCCCATAGCGTCCACGGCGGCATCATCTAAGCCGGCAGAAGTCAGCGGCCGCGAAGCGTAGGTCGGGCTTTCTAGCCCGACGTGCGCCCGCGGCGCGGCGAACCTGCCGATGTCCGGCTGGAAAGCCTGACCTACGCGGCAGCATTGCAGGCGCCCGCGCATGCGCGCTACATTGGCGGTCTTGCGCCCCAGGGCGCGCGGCCGGTCGGAACGTCGGCGGTCGCTCCTTCGTCCGCCCGTCGCCCACCCTCCGCCCCGTGCGCGCCTGTGACCGCTGCCGCTACCGACATCGATTTGTCCGTCCCACTAGGCCGCTTGCGGCTGCCCAACCCGGTGCTCGTCGCCTCGGGCACGTTCGGCTACGCCCGCGAAATGGCGCCGTTTGTCGACCTGGCGCGGCTGGGCGGCATCCTGCCCAAGACCGTCACCCGGCAGCCGCGTCAGGGGAACGCGCCGTGGCGGACCATCGAAACGCCCGCGGGCATGCTCAACAGCATCGGGCTCGATAACGACGGGGTCGACGCCTTTGCGGCCAACCACCTGCCGTACCTGGCGACCGTCGGCTGCCCGATCATCGTCAGCATCGCCGGCCGCGACGAAGCGGAGTTCGTGGAGATGGCCGCCATGCTGGGCGAGCAGCCGGGCGTCGCTGCAATCGAACTGAACATCTCCTGCCCCAACGTCAGCGGCGGCATCGACTTCGGCACGAACGCCAGCAGTTGCGAGTCGCTGGTGAAAGCGTGCCGCTCCGCGACCCCCGCGCCCATCCTGGCCAAGCTCACGCCCAACGTGACCAGCATCGCCGAGGTGGCCAAGGGCGCCGAGGCGGGCGGGGCCGACGCGATCTCGCTGATCAACACCGTGCAAGGCATGGCCATCGACTGGCGCCGCCGCCGGCCGATGCTGGGCAACGTGATCGGCGGCCTGAGCGGCCCGGCGATCAAGCCGATCGCCCTGCGGTGCGTCTACCAGGTCGCCCAGGCCGTGAAGACCCCGCTGGTCGGCATCGGCGGCATTGCCACGATCGACGACGTGATGGAGTTCCTTGTCGCGGGGGCCTCGGCCGTTCAACTGGGGACTGTCAATTTCTACAATCCGACAGCTGCGGCGACGGTGCTGGATGCGCTTCCGAAAGCGTTGGCGGATGTTGACGCAACGTGCGTTGCGGACGTCGTCGGGACGCTGCAGATTTCGCCCCGCGACTAGCTTCGGCCAACTCAAACGCTCCGCCCCGCGACCACCGGTCGCGGCTTTCTGCAACGGACAACTGACTACGGACAACTGACCACCCCATGCGCGTTCTCTCCGGCATTCAACCGACCGGCCCCTTCCATTGGGGCAACTACTTCGGCGCCATTCGGCAGTACATCGAACTGCAGGATGTGGCGGATGAAGCGTATTACTTCATCGCCAACCTTCACGCGCTGACCACCGTGCGCGACAAGGCGCTGCTCGCCCAGTACACGCTCGACGGGGCGCTGGACCTGTTGGCCTTGGGGCTGAATCCCGAGAAGGCCGTGCTGTTCGTGCAGTCGGACGTGCCCGAGGTGAGCGAGTTGTGCTGGCTGCTGATGACCGGCACGCCGATGGGGCTGCTGGAGCGGTGCGTCAGCTACAAGGACAAGCTGGCCAAGGGGCTCAAGGCCGACGCGGGGCTATTCACCTATCCCGTGCTGCAGGCGGCCGACATCCTGGCGTACGACGCGACCATCGTGCCGGTGGGCGAGGATCAATTGCAGCACATCGAGGTCTGCCGCGACATCGCCGGCAGCTTCAACCACAACTTCGGCGACACCTTTGTGATGCCCAAGGGCAAGGTGCTCGACCAGTCGGCCAAGGTCCCCGGGACCGACGGCGAGAAGATGTCCAAGAGCTATGGCAACACGTTGGCCGTGTTCGACGAAGAGAAGAAACAGCGCAAGCAGATCATGCGGATCACCACCGACAGCCGGCCGATGGACGAGGCCAAGGAGCCCGACGGCGACGTGCTGTTCGACCTGTTCAAGCTGGTCGCCGGTCAGGCGGAGATCGACGAGATGGCCGCCATGTATCGCCGCGGCGGATTCGGCTACGGCGACGTGAAGAAGGCGCTGGCCAATGCGGCCGAAGCGTACTGGGGCGACGTGCGGGCCCGCCGCGCGGAACTGGCCGCTCGGCCGGACGATGTCCGCGACATTTTGGCGGATGGCGCCCAGCGCGCCCGCGCGAAAGCCGCCGCCACGCTGCACCGCGCCCAAGAGGCCTGCGGTCTGAAAGGCTACTAACCGTAGGTCAGGCTTTCTAGCCTGACTTGGAACGCACCTCAACGCTTTGTCAGGCTAGAAAGCCTGACCTACGGAACTGGCGGGCTAGCAAGCCTGACCTACGAAATCATGTCTGCAAACATCCTCGGCATCGGCACGGACATCATCGAGTGTCTGCGGATTGCGCAGATGATCGAACGGCACGGCGATCTGTTTATCCGCCGCGTGTTCACCGAGATCGAGATCGAATACTGCTCGACCAAGAAAGCGGCCACGCAACACTACGCCGGTCGATGGGCGGCCAAAGAAGCCGTGCTGAAAGCCCTGGGCACCGGCTGGGTCCGCGGCATCGGCTGGCGCGACGTGGAAGTACGGCACCGTCCCGGCGGCGGGCCCGTGGTCGTGTTGCACGGCGGCGCCCGCGACGTGGGCGAGCGGGCGGGCATCACGCAGGTGCACCTGTCGATCAGCCACTGCCGCAGCCACGCCGTGGCGTACGCGATTGCCGAAGGCCTCGCGGCAAGCGACGGCGAGTAGCCGCTACAAGTCTCCCGGTCATTGTCCCCCTCCCCCTGGCGGGGACGGGTTAGGGGAGGGCGGACGGCGAAGCGAACGAGCGTCAACCTTGTAGACGGGTCGAACCGCAAATGCAACACGCATCGCCGACTGAGGAGACCTCCGCGCCGGGGCAACCCCCCTCCCCCGGCCCCTCCCCGTCAAGGGGAGGCGAGCGAAAGGTTGCTACGACGACTTCTTCGCCGATTTCTTGGCGGCCTTTTTCGTCGCGGTCTTCTTCTTGGTCGTGGTCTTCTTTTTCGCCGCCTTCTTCTTGGCCGTCTTTTTCTTGGCGGCTTTCTTTTTGCCGCCGCCCTGGGCCGCCTTCTCGGCCAGCATCTGCACGGCTTCGTCGAACGTGAGTTCCTCGGGCGTCATCCCCTTGCGGAGCGACACGTTCGTGTCGCCGTCGGTGATGTAGGGACCGTAACGGCCGTCAAGGATCTGCACCGGCTTCTCAGTGGCCGGCGAGGGCTTGTCGAACGTTTTGATCGGCTCTTTCTTCGACGCCCCGCGACCGCGCGTTTTCGGCTGCGCGAGCAAATGCACCGCCTGGTCAAACGTCACATCCAACGGCGACACGTCCGCCGGCAGCGAGCGGGTCTCGTCGCCGCACTTGACGTACGGACCGAACCGGCCGTTGAGCGCCTGAATCGGCTTGCCCATTTCCGGGTGGTCGCCCAATGTGCGCGGCAGCGAAAGCAGCTTCAGCGCCGTTTCGAAATCGACGTCCTCGGGCGCCATGCCCTTGAGCAGCGACGCATTCTTGGGCTTCTCCTCGTCCTCCGGCGTGCCCCGCTGGATATACGGACCGAAGCGGCCGATTTTCAGGTAGACCGGCTTGTTGGTCTCGGGGCACATGCCCAGCGGCTCTTCGGCGATTTCGGCTTGCTCCAACAGCTCGAGCGCCTTCTCCAAGGTGACTTCGTCGGGGGGCAGGTCCTCGGGCAGCGACGCGGTGCGATCGCCCTGCTCGACAAACGGCGAGTAGCGACCCACGCGCACGAACACCTCGGCGCCCCCTTCGGGCGTGCCGATCGAAATCCGACCGATGCGGGCCGGGTCGATTTCGTCGAGCTTGTTCTCCAGTTGCTTCTTCAGCCCGGGCGAACCGTTGCCGTGGTAGAACTGCTCCAGGTAGGCGACCTGCTCGCGCTCGCCGCGGCTGATCTCGTCGAGGTCGTCCTCCATCTTGGCGGTGAACTCGTAATCCACCAGCCGAGCGAGGTGCTCCTCCAGCAACTGCACGACCGAAAACGCCACCCACGTGGGCACCAGCGCGTTGCCCTTTTTGAACACGTAGTTGCGGGCCTGGATCGTGTCGATAATCGACGCGTACGTACTGGGGCGACCGATGCCGCGTTCTTCCAGCGCTTTGGTCAGCGCCGCTTCGCTGAATCGCGCCGGCGGCTGGGTCTGGTGCTCTTTCGCGTCCAAGTTGACGCACGTGAGCGTGTCGCCCTGGGCCACGCTGGGCAGGATCTTCTCCTGGTCGGCCAATTCCGCATCCGGGTCGTCGGACCCTTCCACGTAGGCTCGCAGGTACCCGGGGAAGTCGATCGTCTTGCCGCTCACCTGGAACGTGCAGCCCTCGCCCTCGATGACGATGGCAATCCGCCGGCCGCGGGCGTCGGCCATTTGGCTGGCGATGGTGCGTTTCCAAATCAGCTCGAACAACTTGAACTCGTCGGCGTTCAGCGCTGAGCGCATCGCGTCGGGCTTCTCGAACGGGTGGCCGGCGGGGCGGATCGCTTCGTGAGCCTCTTGGGCGTTCTTGACTTTCGACTTGTAGCTGCGCGGCTGATCGGGCAGGTAGTCCTTGCCGTAGCTGTTCTCGACCAGCCCGCGGGCGTCCTCGACCGCGACCGACGCCAGGTTGGTGCTGTCAGTACGCATGTACGTGATGTGGCCGTTTTCGTACAGGCTTTGCGCGACCTGCATCGCTCGCCGGGCGGTGAAGCCCAGCTTGCGGTTCGCTTCCTGCTGCAGCGTGCTGGTCGTGAACGGCGCGTACGGTTTGCTGGTGTACGGCTTTTCCTCGACCGACGCGACGCGGAACGTGCCCGACTTGATCTTCTCGGCCAGCGCTTCGGCCGCCGGGCCGTCCAGCAGCGCCATGTCCGGACTGGCCAGCTTGCCGGTGGAGGAGTCGAAATCCTTGCCCGCGGGAATTCTCTTCCCGTCGACAGTGACCAGCGTGGCTTCTAGCTGCTGCTTGTCGTCCTTGGCGAAGGTGCCCAACAGATCCCACCAGGCGGCGGACACAAAGGCCATCCGCTCGCGCTCGCGCTGCACGATCAGCCGCACGGCGACGCTCTGCACCCGGCCGGCGGACAGCTTCGGACGCACCTTGCGCCACAGCAGCGGCGAGACTTCATACCCGTACAGCCGGTCGACGATGCGGCGGGTCTCCTGGGCGCGGACCAGTCCCTCGTCGATCTCCCGCGGCCCGTTCAATGCGGCCTGGATCGCGTCCTTGGTGATCTCATGGAACACCAGCCGCCGGACCGGCACCTTCGGCTTGAGCACCTCCAGCAGGTGCCAACTGATCGCTTCGCCTTCGCGGTCTTCGTCCGTCGCCAGGTAAAGCGTGTCGGACTTCTTCAGCTCGTCCTTCAGCAGCTTGATCTGCTTGGTCTTGCCCGGCGAGACGATGTAGATGGGCTCGAAGCCCTCGTCGACGTTCACTCCCAGATTGGCCCAGGGCAGCCCCTTGTACTTGGCGGGGACTTCCTTGGCGCCGTGCGGCAGATCGCGAACATGACCGATGCTGGCCTCGACGCGGAACCCCGGCCCCAAATATTTGCCAATGGTGCGGGCCTTGGCGGGCGATTCGACGATCACCAGGGCCTGCCCGTTGCCAGCGCCGGAGGATGCTTTCTTCTTCGCCATCGTGTTCCGCCCGTCAGATGCCTGCCGAGAATTTCAATTTACGTGGTTTGGGCAATCTGCTGATCGCCGTGGTCGGGCCGGTGCGTCCCGCCCGCGGCGAGAACACAAGGCGCCCGGTGTGTCTTATCCTGCCGACAAGGTCGCCGGCCTGAACAAAGGTTTTCCAGTCGGAGTCACCGGAGCAAGCCGCGCCAGCGGCCCATCTGGGCGACTTGCTCAATTCCCGTCGCGGTGGCGAAAGCGTGCGGTCGCGGCAGCAGGTCTCCACTCGACACTTGGTCGCGAGGCGCCACGGTCCATTTGGCCCGCCCGCAGCCCTGGCGGGCATCCTGTGCGAGTCGACGAAGGTCCCGTTTGGGATTGCATTTACGTCGATTCGCAATAGAATCACGGACCTTTATTTCCAGAACTCCGCAAGGCGGCGTCGGCAATACGGTCGGCGGCTCCGGCGGTCAATCATTACGCCCCCCGGCGGTCCGCTGTCAAGTGGCCTCTGGCCGGATCGGGCGCCCAGGCCCAGGTCGAATCGATGGCGAGTCCGTTCACTTTCTTTCGCAAGCGGCAGAAGGCGCTGCTGGCAATCGCAACCGTTTTTATCGTCTTCATCTTTGTTGTCGGCAGCGCATTGGATCCGGGCCAGTCCGGCCGATCGGACGGCTCCGGCCAGCAGGTGGCCACCTGGAACGGCGGCGAGGTGAACGCCGGACAGTTGGAAAACCTGCTGCGGAACCGGCGCCTGACCGCCATGTTTACGCAGATGATGATCGGCGCCGGCATCCAGGCCGGGGGAACCGTCGAGGAGCTGCAGCTGCCGCAGGACTTGGCCAACCAACTGCTGCTGGGCGAGCGGATCACCCAGGCGGAGTTGGAGCGGCTGGTGCTGACGACCCAGGCGTACTCCGACGCGGCCGAACAGGCCGGCATCCGCGTCGACAGCGACGTGATCAACGAAGTGATCAATCGCCTGGGGAGCGAGCGGCTCAACAGCAGCGACGTGCGTAACGTGTTGGCGACGATCTCGCGCGGCGACGCCCAGGCGGCCGAGGGGGTCGTGTTCAGCACCCTGCGGCGCGTGCTGCAGGCGTACATCTATCAGAACTCCTACGGCGACGCGGCCGCTACGATCCTGCCCGCCCAGCAGTGGGATGCCTGGCGGCGGATCAACGAGCAGATCTCGCTGCAGGCGGCCATCGTGCCGACCGCCAGCTTAGTGACCGAGTCGCCCCAGCCCACCGACCAGCAGGTCACGGAGTACTACGAGCAGTACAAAGACGTCGAACCGGACCAGATGGTCCGCGTTGGCGGCCGGATCATGCCGTCGCCCAATCCGGGGTTTGCCAAACCGCGCAAGGTGAAGCTGGCGTTCCTGCACGGCTCGGTGACCGACTGGACCGAAAAGCTGCTGCCCGAGGTGACCGAGCAGGAAATCTCCGACTACTACGAAGTCAACAAGAATCCGCAGTTCATCAAGGACGAAGCCGACGACGAGGTCGAGTTCCCGGAATCGGACCCGGACGACGACGTTGAAGCGGACGAAGCGACGGAATCGGATGATGAAGAAGCCGCAGCGCCCGCGGAACCTGCGGCGGACGACGCCGAGCCCGCCGATGACGAGCCGATGCGCGAAGAGGTGGGCGACGACGAAGAGGACGTCGCCGAGTCGACCGAAGAGGCGGCGGAGGCGGACGAACCCGCTGCCGACAGCGAGGCCGCTGAGCCGACCGCCGAGTCCGAGGCAACCGAAGACGCCGACGACGACGAAGGCGCCTCGGCGACGCGCCCCAGTCCGTTCCGCTTGGCTGCTTTCCAAGCCGAGGGCGAGTCGCGATACGACGAGGAAGTCGGCGACGACGACGAGTCAGCCGCTGAATCTGATGACGCGAGCGACGCGGACGCGGCGGAAACCGCGGGCGATGACGAAGAGATGCCGGCTGACGACGAAGCAGCCCCAGCCGATGACGAGACGGGCGACGACGCCATGAGCGACGAAGACGCGGCCGCCGATGAAGTCGCGACGAGCGACGAGGACGCGGAAGGCGAAGAAGACGAGGTTGAGTATTACCCGCTGGATGAAGTCCGCGACGAAATCCGCCGCGAGGTCGCCCGCGTCAAGGCGATCGAACGCGTGCAATCGGAACTACGCAACGCTTACGAAACGCTCCGCACGCAGTACTCCAAGCACCGCCGCGCGGTGGCCACGGCCATGGAAGAAGAGCAGGACGCCCCCGAGTTGCCCGCGGAACTGACCAACCTGGAGCCGTTAGCCGAGCGCTACGGCGTGACCGCCGAGACGACGCCGGAATTGACGCAGCGGGAGCTGTATCAGGACACCATGGTGGGCCAGGCGATCGAACCGGATCGCCGGGCGGAAGTCGTCGCGCAGGCCGCATTCAGCCACCTGGAAGTGGGCGAGCCGTACTTCGCGGTCGAAGCGATGGGCGACTGCTACCTGGTGGTCAAAGTGAAGGACACGCCCCGCGAGGTGCCCGAGCTTGAGGACGTTCGCGATCAGGTCGTCGCCGCCTGGCGCGAGAACGAGGCCGCCGAGCTGGCGCTGAAGAAGGCCGAAGAGCTGGCGGGCAAAGTCGCCGACGCCGATCGCTCGTTCGCCGAGTTGATGGCCGACGCCGGCTACCGCGTGATCCCGCAGACGGATCCCTTCTCATGGATGTCGTTTGGCCTGGCGGCTGACGACTCGTACCAGTTGCAAATTAGCGACGTGCCGGGATTGGACAACGTGGGCTCGGAATTCATGGAGAAGGTATTCTCGCTGAAGGACGACGAGACGGCCGCCATCATGAACATCGACCGCTCGGCCGCCTACGTGGTCAAGATTCACTCGCGCGAGCAAACCAGCGACGAGCTGCGGGAGGCGTTCTTGCGCACCGGCTGGAACACGCGCGACCCGCGCATTGGCGGCGTGTTGCAGATGCTGCAGCGGTCCAGCACGCAGGAATTGATCCGCGGCCTGTCCGAACGGCTCCAGTTCCAGCTCAACGAAGAGTGGCGCGACCGCCGGTTGGAGCAGATGCAGGAGCAGTGAGCTCCGGCCGCCGTGGAGGCGGCGAACAAACCAAACAGCGATCCAGGGAGCGGAGCTCCACGGAGCCCGACCACGGGGTGGCTGGGGACGACCAGCGGGAGCCCCCAGTGGGCAACGCCGGGCGATAAGTCACAACTGGGGCTGCGCTACGTGCCCAGCCACCCGGTCAGAACCCAGAACCCAGATTCCGCTGCGGTCTTGGCGCCGCTCTGCCGGTCGCGCTCACAGCGGGTAGGCGTGCTGGGCCGCCAGCATCAGCGAGAGCATCTCGCCGGCAAAGGCGCCGATCACTGCCACGTACAGGATGCCCGTGGCGCTTTGCGTGTTGGGGATCTTGAGCGTCTCGCGAGCCATCCACGCCAGGGCCGCCACGCCGACAAGCCCGAACGCCCACCGGCCGGCGATCATCGCCAGCGTGCCCGTGTCGGGCCAGCCGTGCCCCTCGGCGCCGCACAGCCAGTACAGCGCCGCGCCCGACACGCACGCCTGCAGCACGACGACCACGGCGATCACTTTGATCAGATCGTTGAGTGGTTCCAGCTTCATGCCGGGGGCGTTCAGGTACCAGTGTCCCAGTAACATCGATGCGGTCACCGCACCCAGGAGCAACCCCGAACTGAAGCGGTCGGCGCCTCGCAGCGCTGCGGCGGCTTGGGAATACGCTGCCGAGGGTTTGACGACGGTCGCCTCCTCCTCGGCCGCCTCCGCTGCGGCTTGGTAGGCGGGCGTCTGCGTGGCCTGAAAATCGTCGGCCAGCCCCGCGGCCAGCAGCGCCGCGACCGCCACGACAAACAACAACGCTCGCCCCGCCCGCGGGCTCTCGTACAACCAGCACACCGCCCCCGCGTAGCTGGCCACGGCCGCGACGATGGCGGCCGCCATGCCCCACGAGCCCAGCGTGCCCAGCAGCAGCGACGCCATGGCGGCGGTGCCCAGCGTGACGTACAGGTGATTGCGAAAATAGCCGCTGGCGACCAGCCGCGGCGAGACGGTCCACATGGCCGCGGCCAGCCCAAACGTGAGCCGCAGCAAGAATTGGGCGAACAGCGCCATGACGGCCTGATCCCTAAGGAGCGAACGACGGACGAATGCGAGAAACCGTCCATCGTAAACACCGGCCGGCAGTCGCCACAGGGCCCAAATCGGGCGGCTCGCGCGGCCGTGGTCGATTCTCGCCGAGAATCGACCAAACCGGATTGCACAGCTCTCGCAGCGTTGTGCTTGCTCCCGAGGGAGTCCTTGATTCCGCGTGTTTCGCAACGCGTCGCACACGGCCCTGGGAGGGCGAGGCTCCTGCCGAGCCAATGCGGCATGCCCCCGCCGGCTCGGCAGGAGCCTCGCCCTCGCGATTGCCAGTTTCGGGGTGCGTTGGCAAGTGGGGCGTCAATTGGCCGATTCTCGGAGAGAATCGGCCACGAGGCCGCGGCTACGTGCGGTCGCCGTAGATCAGCGTCATGATCTCCGAACGGCTCGACAGGTTCGACCGGAACAGGCCCTTCATGGCCGAGGTGACGCACACGCTGCCCGGCTTGCGCACGCCCCGGATCGACATGCAAGAGTGGGCCGCCTCGATCACCACGGCCACGCCCTTGACCTGCAACTCTGCGACCAACAGGTCAGCAATCTGCTCGGTCATTCGTTCCTGCACCTGCGGGCGGTGCGACACTTCCTCGACGATGCGGGCCAGTTTGCTCAGCCCGACGACCTTGCCGTTGGGCACGTAGCCGATGTGCGCTTTGCCGATGAACGGCAGCAGGTGGTGCTCGCACATGCTGTTGAAGGCAATGTCCTTGACCAGCACCATTTCGTCGTACTTCTCGGTGAAGAACTTCTGCAGATGCACCCGCGGGTCCGTGTGCAGGCCGCTGAACAGCTCCTTGTACATCCGTGCCACGCGAGCCGGCGTTTCGCGCAGGCCTTCGCGGTCGGGGTCCTCGCCCACGGCCGCCAGGATCTCGCGCACCGCCGCTTCGATTCGCGGCAAATCAACGGTCTTGCCGCCGGAACGCGAGTCGGCGTCGTCAAGTTCCCCCGGCAAGCTGCCGGTTTCGCGCGATGCAGTAGACATGGACGTGGGGAGAGGCGAGGGTTCAGAGGTCAGAGATCAGGACGCAATCGTGGTCGCCGAGAGGGCCAACCTGAGCGGTCGCGGCCACGCGCCCCACACGCTCGTCGGCGGCGCTGCGTAGCACGCCCCAAGAGTATATCCATAGAGGGTCTCTCTGGGCACCGGCCGCGCGACGTCACCGCAGATACGAGACAACGCCAACTCACCGGGCGTGCGTGGCGGCATTTCAAACAAGGGCCGCCGCTGGCGCCCCGTCCGCCGCCGCGCGGAAGTGGAACCGAGCGAGTGCCGCTCAGTTCACGCTGAATTTCGGCGGGAATAGCAGCTTGGGCACGGCCATGTTGTGGGCCGGGTGGGTGACCGGCTTGGGGTTGGCCGCCGCGCTGCGGGCGTCCAGCCAATCGACCAGAAGTTGAGCGCGACGGTCGACGTTCGACTCGCCCAACAACTGGCATTTGTCCGCCACGTCCAGCGGCGCCGCAAAGCTGACCAGATCGGTCAGCACGCCCAGCGGGGCCTCTTCGGACAGGAAGCTGCGGATGGCGTCGTCCACCGCCTCGCCCCCCTTGAGCGACTCGCCGAACTTCTCGGTCAACTCGCGCTGCAACTGGTCCCGCGACGCGTGACCGGCGCCCGGGTACAGGTCGTCAATCAACTCCAACTCGGCCTCGCGAAACGGCTTGCCGGAGTTCAGCTCGCGCACGATCCGCGCGCGCCGCATTCCCAAGAGCAACACGTTGTAGCGGCCATCCTCCAGGCGATGGTGCGTCACAATTCGGCCGACGCAAACGTGGGAGCACACTTCGGGCCGCTCGACCTGTTCGTCGCCTTTGATGACGCTCATTGCCAGAAAACCGTCGCCGTCGAGCGCTTCGTTGAGCATGTCGCGGTACCGCTGCTCGAACACATGCAGCGGCTGCATCACGTGCGGAAACATCACCAAATTGGGCAGGGGGAACAGGCGACTGACGCCGGAGAAGGTGGATTCGTCAAACGTCAGGTCTTCGGCGTTCCAGGGAAGCATGGCTGGTGGCTCGTGAGTCTGGCGGAAGGGGACGGTGGGAGGGACGGCTGCGGCGCGAAAGCGCGCGGGCCGCGTCACTCCACCGGCGTGGTCAGGTGAATCTCGGGAATCGTGTCGGGATCGATTTCAATCCCTGTGGTGGCCTCGGGCTGAGCGACAACCTCCGCAAAGCAGCGGTCGAACTCGCCAAGAAATTTGTCCAGATCCAATCCAATGTGGTGCGGCTTGAACGACTCCAAGTAAGCTCGGCTGGTGCCGTACACCTTGCGGGCGCCGCGGAGATTGCCATTGCCAAAGTGGTGCAACGCCACGGCCGCTTGAATCAGCCCCTGGAAAAACTTGCGCGAGGGTCCGCGGTAGTCGGTCCACAATTCCTCCCAGACTTCGTGAGCTTCGAAGAACTCACAGTCGTTGAAATACGCGATCCCTTGCTGATACAGCTCGTTCGTCGCGTAGCTGGCATCGTCGCCGGCATCGGCAGACATGGCGGGATCCGAGAGGGGGGAAAGTTGGGGCGGGCAACTACTTGTTCTCAAGGGCGATTATAGGCAGCGGCCCCGCGCGAGGCCACCTTTGGGCGGCGGCGTGCGACGGCGCCAAAAAAGCTCAATTTGGGGTGTGATGGCCCCGCAGCAGCGCAACGCGGCCGTGCGTGCCTCGCACCAACGGCAGCTTGCTCACGGGGGGCAACCGCCGTGAGAGCGGCGCCCGGCCGCCCGCGCAGCCCCTTGGTTGACAGCGGCCGCCCGGGCGACACAATCACGGTTTGACGCGGCTGTTGCACTTTGGGTCGCTCTGATTACCACCGCCGTTCGGCTGGAAGCCCCATGGCCGCTGCGAAACGATCGTCCCGCTCCGCAGTCGCCGCCGACGGGCTCGCCGACCGCAAACGACGCGCAAGTCGCGTGGTCCGGCAACTGAAAAAGGACTTCCCCGACGCCGAGTGCGCGCTGCTGCACGACTCGCCGTTTCAGTTGCTGATCGCCACGATCCTGTCCGCCCAATGCACCGACGAGCGCGTTAACCAGGTGACCCCGGCGCTGTTCGCCAAGTACCCGACGCCTGCGGACTTCGCCCGGGCGCCGCTCTCGGCGATTGAGCAGGCGATCCAGAGCACCGGGTTCTTCCGCAACAAGGCCAAGAGTATCAAGGCCTGCTGCACGGCGCTCGTCGAAGAGCACGACGGTCAATTGCCGCAGACGCTCGAGGAGATGACCGCCTTGGCCGGGGTGGGACGCAAGACGGCCAACGTGGTGCTGGGCACCGCGTTTCGCAAACCGACCGGCGTGGTGGTCGACACGCACGTCGGCCGCCTGAGCCGCCGGCTGGGGCTCACCGATCAGAACGACGCCGTGAAGGTCGAGCGGGACCTGATGGAGATCCTGCCCAAGAAAGAGTGGATCGACTACTCGCATCGACTGATCTATCACGGCCGGCAAGTCTGCAAAGCGCGCAAACCGGCGTGCGACGAATGTTCCATGCTGAAGTTCTGCCCGCAAATTGGCGTGGCGGTGTAGCCCGACCGCACTGGCGGAGACGCCGCCGACACTTCGAGATCAACCCGGCCCCGCGGCCCGCGACGGAGACCCCGCGACGATGATTCTCACCGGACACGCCATCGCGCAGCGGTTGGGCGGCGACATCAAGATCGAGCCGTACGACGAGGCGCACCTCAACCCCAACAGCTACAACCTTACGCTGCACGACGAGCTGATCGTGTACGAAGAGGTCGTGCTCGACATGGCCAAGGCGAATCGCGTCCGGCGCGTGCATATCCCCGAGGAAGGTCTGGTGCTGAGCCCCAACCAGTTGTATCTGGGGCGCACTGTCGAGCGGACCGAAACGCACAACCTGGTCCCGCAGATCGAAGGCCGCTCGTCTGTCGGCCGGCTGGGGTTGTTCGTGCATGTGACGGCCGGTTTCGGCGACGTGGGTTTTTCCGGCTACTGGACGCTGGAAATGTTCGCGGTGCAGCCGGTGCGTATCTACCCCGGCGTGCCGATCTGCCAGATTTTTTACCACGAAGTCACCGGCGACATCGCCGAGTACGACAGCAAGTACCAGCACAACCACGACATCCAGCCGAGCCTGCTGTTCCGCGAACTCAACGGTCAAGAGGAGGCCGACCCGCAACTGCCGTTGGACTTCGGGCTGGAGCGATCGGGGAATTGAGACGCTGTGGAACGATGAACGATCAGCGATGAACGTTGAGCGATAAGCGATAAGCGATAAGCGATAAGCGATGAACTTCCGGGGCCGTCGTATCCCGCGGCTCATCGTTGATCGCTCAGCATTCAGCGCTTACTCAGGCAGGCCCAGCGCCGCGGCGATGCGCGGATCCTGCAGCGACTTGGCAATGATCGCCGCGCCGGGGAACTCGTGCGCTACGCTGCGGCCCGAGGGCACCGCCACCGCGAACGCCCCCGCGGCGACCGCCGCCCGGCAGCCGATTTGGCTGTCTTCCAGCACCAGCATCTCGCCCGGCGCCACGCCGTGTCGCTCGGCGGCCAGCAGATACACGTCGGGCGCCGGCTTGCCGTGCTCGATGTCCTCGGACGCCAGGACGAACTGGAACCGCTCGGCCAGTTCGCTCAACTCCAACACGCGGCTCACAAACGCCCGGCCGCTGCTGGTGGCGATGCCCTTGGGGATGCCGGCGGCCTCCAGCGCGGCCAGCAAATCGAGCAGCCCCGGCATCGGCGCCAACTGCGCAGGCAGCAGGTCCGTAAAAATCTCTGCCGACTCGGCTGCCAGCTCCTCGGGCGTATCGTCCAGCTCGTGCCAGTCGATCATCACCTGCAAGGCCAGCAGCGACTTGCGGCCCATCATCTCATCCAGCAGTTCGCCGGTGATCTGCTTGCCGCGGCGGGCGAGCACCTCGGCGCCGACCTGCTGGTACAGGTCCTCGGTGTTGAACATCAGGCCGTCGAGATCAAACGTCACGGCGCGCAATTCGGGCGACGACAAAACAAACCTCGGGACAGCGGAGGGCGGCAACGGGCGGGAAAGTCCGGCGGGAACGAATCAGCGGTCGGCTGAATTCGACAAATCATACACGGCAAATGTTTCGTTTGCATAAACGATTGGCAAGGGGAGCGGCGTTTCGCGGCGATCGATCGCATGGGTGATGCCATAGGCGGTTGCGAGTTCCCGCAACCGGTCGGAGCCCTGCTCGGCCGGCGCGTTGTAGGGCAGGCTCGAACCGTCGGCGGCCAGGACGATCGGGAATAGTTCGCCGATCCGCTCCCGCCAGGCCACTACGCTGATCGCGTCCTGCGGTACGTCCTTCCAATTGCCCGCGTCGGCCCGCTGCGCGTACCACTTGAACGACTGGGCGTGCTTGGGAATCAGAAACACCGCATCGGCCGGCGCGTTGGCTCGGATCCAACCGCAAGCGTCTTGCCACTGCGTCAGTTCGTCGACAGTCATCCGACGGGCCGCCATCGGTTTGGGCTGGCGATACCGCTGACCGGCCAGAGACAGCAGCGACCAGGCGCACCACGCCAGCGGCACGACCGCAACCGCCTTGCGCCACGCTTGCCGCGATGGCAGCCATGCCACCACGACCGCCGCCGCGCCGGTGGCCGCCGCCCACGGCACAGCCACGTCGCCCAACCGGAACCAGTAGTAGCGCAGCACGCGTGCCGCGACTGGTTGGTGATGCATCAGCGCGAGGTTCACTGCCAGGCCAAACACCGCCATCACCACCGCAGCGCCCGCGAACCGGTTCAGCAGCGACTGGCGCGGGTTGCGATTGGCGGCCGCCAACGCTCCAAATGCGATCAGCAGCACGCCCGATCGCAACAGGCGACGTGCGAGTTCACGCAGCGGCAAATTGAGCGGCGCCAAATGATGCGGCAAGCGATCGAACACGTAAATCCGCGCCGCCTCGGCCGCGGTATGCGGCGGCACGTTCCGCTCCAGCCATAACGCCGGCGCCAAGCCAATCAGGGCCAGCGCGCCGCCGGCCGCCAGGGCGGGCGCCATCTTCGCCAGCGGAGTGCGCCGGTCGCGGGGTTGTCGCACCCAAACACACGCCGCCGCAACGACGCTCCAGCCGCCCGCCAACACGTGAAACGCACTGGCGGCGCCAAACAACGCCCAGGTGCGATTCCACTGCCCCCGCAGCATGGCGGCCAACCCGCACAAGACGAACCCGTAGGCAAAACTCTTGCCCTCGACGCCGCCGGCAATGACCCACTCGCCGGCGAAGTTGCAGTACTCGATCAGCAGGGGCCATAGGGCAAAGCTCAACGCCGTGGCGAACGCGGCGGCCGCGGTTGGACTTCGCGTCGCGTCGCTGCCCCCCTCCCTTACAGGGAGGGGCCGGGGGAGGGATTCGTGGGTTTCACTCTGGTGAGAATCGTCGCCAGCAACTTGAACCGTTCCTGCCGCCCCTCCCCTTGCCGCTGCCTGCGAGGGAGGGGAACTTTCGGCAACCCTCCCGAACAACTCCTCGCCCAGTCGCAGCCAGCCCCACGCCACCAGCGCCCAGGACAGCAGCCGAATCACCCACGCCGCCACCGACAGGGGGGCCACGGCTGCCAGCCAACCCACGCTCCAATAGAACGCCAGGTGCGGATCGGACGAATCGAGAAAGGCGTCGCCCGGGCAAAAACTCGGGTCCCAGTAGTGCCGCGCCTTGGTCAGATAGTGCGTTTCGTTGACCCCCGGCGGCGGCGAGCCGCCGACGATGAAGCAAATCGCCAGCAGCTCGAGCCACAGCACAAGTCGACGCCCTCCCGCACCACGCGGCGACGGGTTCGCAACAACGGACGGTACGACGGCGGCGCCAGGGGCGGACATTGCAACGGACAATTCTCAGGCGAGCGAATCTACAATCCTCAAGCCTAGCCGACTTTTCGCGCGGTGGCGACGGCCGGCCTCCTGAGTCGCACGACCCGGGCGACACGACCAGCTTCGGCAATCCGATTGACCGGCCCACCCGTCAGGGTTGCCTGAGCGATCAAGTCGCCCGGGCCGGCGCGACGAAGGGCGTTGGTGGAGTCGTGCGCCCCGATCGCGCGACGGCCCCTGCCTGCCCCTCCCGGTTCCGCCATGCCTGCCAGCGCCACCCCGTCGCCCCGCGCCGCCGCGTCAGCATCATCGGCTTGGACGGTCGCCGCCGTTTCGTTTTGCGTGCTGGCGTTGGAGCTCGCGCTCATCCGGCTGATTCCCGCGGAGGTGAAGGCGGTCTCCTACTTCACCAACCTGATTCTCATCGCCAGCTTCTTCGGTTTGGGGCTGGGGTGCATTCTGCAGAACGGGCCGCGCCTGGCCTGGCTGCTGCCGGCGGGATTGGCAGCCGTGGCGGCGTTCGTGTACTTCGCCCGCGGCATCGTCGTGTACGAAGCGGCCGGAGCGGTTCACTATTGGCTGCAGGACCGGCCCGCTTCCAGCGAGACGCCGCAGATGTCGCTGTTCGTGTCGGGGCTGTTGGCGTTCTTGGCGTCCGCGCTGCCGTTCGTGGCGATGGGGCAAGAGTTGGCGCGGCGGATGGATCAATTCCCGCGGCTGACGGCTTACTCGTGGGACATCGCGGGCAGCATCGCCGGCACGGTCGCGGCCGCCGCGTGTGCGTACCTGGCCGCGCCGCCCTGGGCGTGGCCGATGTTGGTGGCCGTGATCTGGTCATTCGTCATTGCCCGCAGTTGGGTGCTTCGCACCGCCACTCTGGCGACCGGCGCCGCGTTTCTGATGTTCGCCGCCTCCGCGCATCCGTCCGCCTGGAGTCCGTACTACCTGGTCCAGCACGAGCGCGAACCCGAGGGCCTGCGGGTGTGGGTCAATTCGAGCTTTCATCAATTCGCGCTCGACATGGACCGCGACGACCTGCCGCTGGTGCAGAACACGGCCCAACGGTTTGCAATTCCCTACGATCGGTATCGCGACCATCACGGCGGCCAGTCGCCACGGCGCGTGCTGATCTTGGGCGCCGGCACGGGCAACGACGTCAACGTGGCGCTGGCCAACGGGGCTGAGCGAGTCGTTGCCGTGGAAATCGATCCCGCGATTTACGACCTGGGGCGCCGGCTCAATCCGACGCGGCCGTACGACGACCCGCGCGTCGAAGTCCGCTTGGACGACGCCCGCCATTACCTGCACACCAGCCCCGAGCGGTTCGACCTGATCGTGTTCGCCACGCTCGATTCGCAGACGCTGCTCTCCGGGGCGGCCAACCTGCGGCTGGAGAATTACGTCTACACGACCGAATCGTTTCGCGACGCCCGGGCGCTGCTGGCCGACGACGGCATGGTGGGGCTGTACTACTCGGTCATGAAGCCGTGGCTGTACGGCCGCATCGTCTCGACCGTGCTGGATGCGTTTGGCGAGCGGATCGAGTTCATGCGGACCCACGTCCCGTTTTTGTTCAACACGATCATCGTCGCGGGCCCCAACATCGACGGCTTCGGCGGCGACGCGCAATTGGCCGAGGAGTTGGGCGGCTATCGCGTGAATACCGACGACTGGCCGTACTTGTATCTGCAGGAGCCGACCATTGCGGCCGTGTATTGGAAGCTGTTTGCCGCGGTCGCGGGACTGATCGTCGTCGCCCTGGTCCTGTTGCGATTGACCACCCCGGCCACCGGCTGGCATGCGAACTTCCTGCTACTGGGCGCCGGGTTCACGCTGTTGGAGTCCGCGGCCATCGTGCGGCTGGCCCTGTGGTTCGGCAGCACGTGGGTCGTCAACGCGGTGGTGTTCACCGCGGCGTTGGGGACGATCTTTCTGGCCAATTTGGCCGTGATGAAGAATCGCGCGCCGTCGCTGCGGGCGGCGTGGCTGGGATTGTTCGCCGCGTTGGCCGTCAACTACCTGTTCCCGCTGCAGGCGCTGTTCGCCTACCCCGCCGCGGTGCGCACCATTGCGGCCGCACTGCTGGCGGGGACGCCCGTCTTCTTTGCCGCGGTCTGCTTCAGTCGGCTGTTCCAGCGCGAGGAGTCGACCGGCTACCCGCTGGGGATCAACCTGATCGGCGCCATGGGCGGCGCGATGCTGGAATATTCGTCGATGGTGCTGGGCATGCGCGACGTGTGGCTGGTGCTGATCGCCGTGTACGCCGGGGCGCTGTTGGCCAGCGGCAAAGCGTTGGCGGCCGGCCGGGCGCCTGCGGGAGCGCCCCTGCCAGGCAAGCTTCAGCTCGGCGGCGCCTAAGATGGTGCGCGACCGCTACGACGACAGCGCAATCGCCGCGATCACGCCGATCATCACGACAATTGACACGCCGATCACCGCGATCAACCACGGCGGCGGACCGTGACTGGGGCCGCTGAAGCCCGGCGGCTGCAGCGGATTGAAATCGTCGGGGCGCGTCGGCCCGCGACGGCGGACCTGCGAGGCGCTGGCTGCTTCCAGCTCTTCTTCGATGAGCGACCGCCGCGGCTTGGACGACTGCGTGTCGCTCAGCGAGCCCGCGATCGTGTCGCTGGAGTCCGGCCCGCCCGAATCGGACGCCGGGGCCGTCGATTTGGGTTTCGGCTTCGTCTTGGCCGAAGGCTTGGCTGCGTCGTCTTCGTCGAGCGGAGCCAGCGTCAGATCCACTTCGTCGGCGCCGCTGGCCGAAGCGGCAGGCCGCGCTTTCACCGCGGTCGCCCGCGCCGTCTGGGTTCGTCCGACGCCGCTGTTCGTTGCGCTGGCGGGAGGCGGCGTCGCGCTGGCGCCCACGGCGCTGGCGCCGGAGGCAAATCGCCGAAACACGTCGCTGCCGATGCCGTCCGAACCGTCGCCGCTGCCGTTCTTCGCCCCGGCCCCCACGGTGTACCCGCGCTCCGACAACCACTCCGTCAGCCGATCGGCCACTTCGGTCGCCGTTTGGTACCGATCGTCCGGCTGCTTGGCCATCATGCGGTTGCAGATGTTGACCAACCCAGGCGGGGCGTCGGGCCGATCGTTGAAAATGCTCGGCGGCTTCTTCTGCTGATGCGCCATCAACCGCTGCGAAATCGTCCCATCCGGGAACGGCGGGTGGCCGGTCAGCAGAAAGTAGAGCGTGCACCCCATCGCGTAGATGTCGGCCCGCTGGTCCGCCTTGTGGCTGTTGAGCGCCTGCTCGGGCGCCAGGTAGTCGGCGGTCCCCAGCACGTTTTCGTTGTTCTCCATGGTGAGCGACGCTTCGTCGTCCACCAGCCGCGCCAGGCCCATGTCGAGAATCTTGACCGTCTCGCTCCGGTCGACCAGACAGTTGGCCGGCTTGATATCGCGATGCACCAAGCCCATGTCGTGAGCATGCGACAACCCGCGGGCAACCTGGGCGATGTAGTCGGCCGCCTTGAGATACGGCAGCGGCCCCTTCTCCTTGACCAGCACGTGCAGGTCGGCGCCCGGCACGTATTCCATGACCAGGTAGTGCGTGCGGTCGTGGTTGTCGATGTCGTACACCCGGACGATGTTCGGGTCGTCGAGCCGGGCCGCGGCGCGGGCCTCGATGCGGAACCGCTCCAGGTAACTGGAATCCTCGACGCGGTTCTGCGGCAGCACCTTGATGGCGACCTTGCGCTTCATCAGCATGTGCTCGGCCAGATAGACCTGGCTCATGCCGCCTTTGCCCAGGTGCCGCAGCAATTTGTACTTGCCGAGGATGAAGCCCTTGTGCTTGCCGGCCAGGAGCTTCTCGCTTTGCCACTCGGTCAGCAGCTCGGCCTCGACCATGGCCGCGGCCAGCTTGTCCTGCTTGGACGGCAGCTTGCCGGCGCGCGCGGAGAGTTCGCCCAGGAACTTGTTCAGTTGGTCTTCTTCGACCAACTGGCTCCTGCGAACCAAATCCAAGAAATCGTCAACTTCTTTGGACACGGGCGAGTAAAGCGGCAGACAAGCTGGAAATCCAAACGCGGACGACGCGAAAGAGGAGCTTGCACAGCCAATGGACGCCGCAGCGCGCAGCAGAACGAGTTCCGCGCAGACGCCAGCGACATCGCCAGTGGCTGCCCCCACCGATGCGACGGGGACAACTCTAAGACCTCTTCCGGGGCTCGGGGAGGGGCGCTGCTCGCAGATTTTTGCTGGAAAAACGCAGCGACATTCCCTGCCTCGCCTCAACTCCTATCATATCACGCACTTAGCATGCGAGCCACCTTTCGCCCGCCGCCGTGCGTGCAATTGAGGCGTTGTTTCGCCAAGTACATGTCGGGTTGCTCAGCCAAAACCGCCGATCCGGCGGGCAACCTGGCGTCAAAGCGACCAATTCGCACGAAACCGACTTTGCAAATGCGAAGTCGGCCCCGCCCCGCGACGACTACGGCAACCCGTCGATGGCCGCCTGAACCAACCGCTGGTCGAAGTAATTGACCTCCATGCCCGCGTCGACCACCAGCCGCTGCGCCGTGATCCCGCTGGAACGGGGACTGAGCAGAAATACCGCCGCGGCCGCCGCCTCGGCGGTTTGCACGGCCCGGCCGCGCAGGGTCGCCCGCTCGGCGAACAGGTAGGAATCGACGTAGCCGGGGATGCCTGCCGAGGCCGACGTCTTCAGCAGCCCCGGCGCCACGGCGTTGAACCGCACCTCGCTGAAGTTGCTGAAGCTCTTGGCCAGAAACGCCAGGCTGCTGTCGAGCGCCGCCTTCACCGGGGCCATGAACCCGTAGTTCTCGCTGGCCATCCGCGTGGTCGAAATCGAGATCGTGACCACCGACGCGTCGCGGGCCAGCTGGTCCTTCAGCGCGTTGGACACCGCGATCAGCGAGTAGCACGAAATGTCGAACGTCCGCAGCAGCTGCGCCCGCGTCGTTTCGTGGAACGGTCGCATGCCCGCCTCGTCATAATCGGCAAAGGCGATCGAGTGGACCAGCCCGTGGAAACCGCCGGGGTAAGCGGCCTTCAGCTCGCCGGCCAGCGAGTCGATCTCCGCCTGCTGCTCCACGTCGCACACGAACACAGCCCGATCGGCCAGCAACTTGGCGGTCGACTCCTTCCGCGCCGCCGAGCGGACCACATGCACCACCTCGGCGCCGGCTTCTTCCAACTGCTGAGCAACGTGCCACGCGACGCTCTTGCGGTTGGCCACGCCAAACACCAACACCCGCCGGGCGGAGAGTTTTAAGTAGTCGTCGGACATCGTGATTGTCCCCCTCCCACGGGCGGGGAGGGGCTAGGGGAGGGGGGATGCGGTGGATTGAATGACCAATGACCAAGTCGCAATGACCAATGGAATGAGTTGGCGCCCCGGCATTGGTCATTGGTGCTTGGTCATTGGTCATTCGCCGCAGGTCGCGGCGCTACGGTGCAGGCGAACTCACACCGCACCGCCAGCTTGCCGGCGACCGTCACGCGGCCTTTCATGAAGTACGCGTTGGAGAGCTGCTCAGTCAGGTCGACCGCGATCTCGATCGTGTCGCCGGGGCGGACGAACTGGCGGAACTGCACGTTGTTCAGCCGCGTCGCCACCGGCACGCCGTCGGGCACGTCGCCCGCCTGAGCCGCCTTGGTGATCTCCGACAGCAGCACCGCCCCGGCCTGCATGGCCGCTTCGCACAGCAGCACCCCCGGCGTCAGCGGGTAATCGGGGTAATGCCCCTGAAACCAAAACTCGTCGCCGGTGAACGTCTTGCGGCAGACAATCCGCTCCGCGGTTTGTTCGACAACTTCGTCCACCAACAAAAACGGCGGACGATGCGGGATGGCGGCAAGAATCTGCTGGCTGGGCATAATCGTTCGTTGTTTCTTTAGGGAACCGCAGATGGACGCGGATAAACGCGGATGTTCGAAGTCGGCGCTGCCTTTAGTCAGCGCGACAATTGGGTCCACCGGCGGCAGTCTTTCTCAACAAAGTAGTGCGTTTGTGGTCACGAGGCCCGGAGGGCCGCCATGCTGTAGCCAGGGCCGCGAGGCCCTGGTGTCGAGGACCGCTGGCGACCGCAAGCCCCGGTGAGGGGCGGCATGAGCGCTGTATTCCTGTCGCCCCTAGCCGGGGCTTACGACAATGAACGCGCGATTCCAGGGGCTGGCGCCCCTGGCTACATGATATCGGCCCTCCGGGCCTTGCTTACCACGACTCGGTCTTCTCGCATCCATATCTTCATTCGCTTGCCCAATCCTCATTTACGATTGCCTCTTCAATGGGGCAACGCGTCAACCTCCGGTCCCGGAACCATTGGCCGCCGCATAAGCAAGCGCTTGCCGCATGTCCTCGTCATCCAGTTCCGGGTACTCGGCTCGCAACTCGGCGCGATTCGGATAGAGGGCGAGCGCTTCGAGCACCCGACGCACCGTGAGCCGCTGGCCACGAATACATGGTTGACCTTCAAGGACGGCTGGGTCGGAAACGATTCGGTCGAATTCGGCCATGGCATTTCCTCCGCTATCAGTTTCCACACGCAGATCATGTGGACGGCGTGCGTATAATGGGCAACCCTTATCCGCGTTCATCCGCGGTTCATTCATCCCTCAACTCGCCGTCATATCTTCCGCCACGCCCCGCTCCGCACCGCCCGTGCTGCGGCTGCCGCTGGACACCAGTTGGTTGTCCACCTCGTTGGCGACGATCACCCCGTAGTTCATCGCCCCCAGCCAGCCGCTCATGATGATCCCCACGCTCCCGGCGTGGTACAGGCCGCCGATTTGCTGTGGCAGGCCGCGGCTGATCGCCAAGCCCTCGAACTTGGTGCCAAAGCTCGCCCCCGCCGGGTGGTGCGTGTAGTGCTTGAAGCTCACCGGCGTGGACGCCTCGACATGCACGGCCCGCTCGCGGACGTTCGGGACGTACTTGTCCAGCGCGTCGAGCGTGGTTTCGCACAGGTCCTGCTTGCTCGCCAGGTAATCGTCCGGCGACAGGTCGGCCCAATCGCGGTAGTTGGCATTGGTGCTGCTGACGATCAGACACCGCGGCTCGCGCTGCGGCCGCGTCTTGGGATAGTAGAACGAGTAAGTGCGGCTGGTGATGTCGCGCGACAGCAGCGCCCCGGTCTCGAATTTCGGCGCCGTGCTGCTGAACAGCAAATCGCCCAACTCGCTCACTTCCAGCAAGTCGTCCGGCTGCAGGGCGATGTACACCTGCGTGCTGCTGTTGTTCAGCCGCACGGCCCGGGCATCGTCGATGAAGTCCTGGCCGAACTTCTCCTCGCCCACCAAATCAAAAATCGTGGTGCGAATGTTGGCGTTGCTGACCACGGCGCCGCACTTAATCGTCCGACGGGCGCCCTTGGCGTCGATCTCGACCGACTCGACCCGATCGCCGCGGACGTGGATCCGCTTCACGTCGCAATTGATGCGGATGTCCACCCCGCTGGCGATCAGCTCCTGCTCCATCGCCTCGATCAGCTTGTCGGTCCCCCCCTGGAACGTGAACACGCCCTTGCTCATGAAGTTGGAGAACACGATCCCGTAGCTGATCGCCGGGTCCTCCAGCGTGCTGCCGTTGGCGTAGGTAATCGGCTCCATCAGCAGCCGGATCACGTCCTCGCGCCCGGGGAAGAATTCGTCGAACAGCTCGCGAGTCGTCGCCTGTTGGTCGTCGTAGAAGTTCATGCTGCGCGCTTTGTCAAAAAACGCGTTGACCTTCTCCGGCTCGACGCCGAACTTCTCGATGAGTTGCTTCGTAAAATCCTCGCGTGTGAAGCTGGTCCACAGCGAGAACATGGGGTTGTCGAACCGCACGCCGTCGAGCTGCACGATCGAGTCGGCAATCTCCTGGGACCAATACCGCCGGCAACTCTTGACCATGCCGTACGGGAAGCCGTGCAGCGAGATGTCGAAGATGTGCCCCCCGGGCCGCTTGAACCAGGTGGCCATGCCGCCCAGCTTGTAGTGCTGCTCCAGCAGCAAGACGGAGTGCCCCGCGCGGGCCAGGATGTTGGCCGAAGTCAGCCCGGCCAAGCCGGAGCCGATGACAACGACGTCGTAGTGATCGCGGGCGCCTTGGAGAAAATCTTTGGGCATGACGAAGCAGGTCGCAAGCAGGGCGAGTGGTACGGGAGGCAGGCGGGAACCCGGTCGGGCAAGCGGCCTAGTCTAACAAATCGCCCCGGAACGCTCGATGGGGCGACGAACGGCCGCCCGTCCGGCAATCCCCGGCCAATTCCGTGCGGACTCCGCACCGGTTCGCCTAGTAACACGTTTGGTCGAATCCCCGCCCCAACGGGGCGCGCTACGAAAGCCCAGGGCGCAGCCCTGGGAACCATGGCCAAACCGCGCCGCCAGCCCCGAAGGGGCGCGCTACCGCTTCAATCCCAAACGAAACGCTCATCAAACTCAACACCGTAGCGGGCGAGAATCTTGCGGTACTCGTCCTGAAACGACTCGCGACGATGGTGCTCCCGCTGCCCGGCAATGTAGCGCCGCAGGTCGTCAAGCTGGGATTGGCCGATCGAAAACGCCCCATAGCCCGCCTGCCAGGCGAAGTCCGCATAAGTCGGCCCCTTCGTCTTGATCCACCGCGACGAATCTTGCTTGATGTGCTGCACCAACGCGGCGATCGTCGTCGAGCGGCCCAGCGACACGGCCAGATGCACGTGGTCGTCGGCGCTGCCGATCTTGTGCGGCGGGCAATCGAGCGACTTGCACGCGGTCGCCAGGTACGCGTGCAACTCGGGCTCATCCCCTTCATCAATCCACGGCTCGCGGTGTTTGGTGGAGAAGACGATGTGCAACAAGACATTAGCGAGCGATTGGGGCATTCGTGGGCGCTGGGTTGCGTGTGTGTTGCCGGCGAGGAGGTAGCGCGCCCCGTTGGGGCTAGCGGTGCGTGGCAACTTGGTTACCCAGGGCTGCGCCCTGGGCTTCCGTAGCGCGCCCCTGTGGGGCGAAATGCGCAGGATGCCGACACGTTATGGCACTGGCTCGATCCAGAACATGAAACCCTCTCCCGCCACTCCGCGATCGGCGTCCTGAATCGTCCTGTCATCGACCCTCTTGGCTTGACGCACGTCCACGAGTAGCAGGGACTGCTTGGGAGAAAACGCGCCTTGCTCGTAGGTCACGGCGCTCCGCCCCTCGCCCCAAAGCGCTTCGTCGGCCATCCAGCGAGCCGGCGATTGCCACTGCAATGTTTGGCTCAACGCCGTCGTGTTGGGAGCAATCTTTGATGGCTCTGGTGATGTGGGCACGAATCGAGCGCGAAACTCGTAGACAACGATGTTCTCCGCCGAGTTGCCGCGGTCGGCCGTCAATGTCACGAAGGAAGCCCCGCCTTCGACAACTGCCTCGACAAAGTCCGTCTGCGACCTCACCAGCTTGCAGTAATTTGCGTCACTCATTCCATCGGGTCGGCCCGGGAGTTCACCTTGGGCAATGTAAGCACGATAGGTTCGCCCCCGCGGCAGGTAGACGCGAAACTTCCACTCGCGTTCCCGATGGGCGAGCATCCGCACGGCGTGGATTCGCCCTTCCTGGCCCGCGGGAATCTCGATCGTGCCAAACTCGTTGCGAAACCGACGGACCTCGGCACGCAGCGGTTGCAGTTCGCCGTACAGTTGGATGACGGCCAACGTCAAAGCAGCCACCGTCGCAATCAACAGCAGCGTCAACAGGGAAAAACGCGGACGGTGGCGCGTCGATCTCGCCGTCGGTGGCACCTCGGTTTCCATGACGAGATTCTACGAGCCGCGTATGAGAGAGCAAATCGCGGCACGCGATTCGCGCCCCGTTCGGGGCTTGCCGAGCGGAATGTCGCCGACGCGTTTGTCATAAGCTCAATTAGCTTCCTGTGAAGCATCGAGGCTGACTTTCAACACGGCCTCGATTGACGAACCGTCACTGCGTTGCGCGGTTGCGTGAACCAACTCAGAAACCTCGCCCGCCCCAAGGCCCCCCTGGGGATAATCGAAGATAATGCCGCATCCGCCTGTCTCCTCGTCGTACCAGGGCGGCATGACACTGGTCCTGAGCTCCGATTGGTCAACACCCGTGAGCAACACGTAGTTCCATCCCTCGCCGACGGTCTGCCGGCTGGTGAACAACTCAACCGTCGACCGCCCCGGTCCGATGCGAGCGACGCTTCGCTCAATAGCTTTCTCCGCTCCCACCTCACCTCGTTTCAGCTCAAAGACGACGGTTCCCGTCCGGCCCGCCGGCACGTAGACGCGATACCGAATACTGCGGCAAGGCGGGTATCGGCTAGACTGATGGGTGCAATAGAGACGTTCAGCGTCCCGCACCAACACGCCCCCCACCTCTCGCTGCATGAGGCGTGCAGCATCTCGGTAGAATGCAACTTCCTGCTGTTTGCGCCACAGGCCGAATGCCAAGCCCGTGATGGTGCACAGGAGCACCATCGTTTTTAGTGAGAATCTCGCCCCGCGGCGCAGTGACACTGAGGCAGCAACGTGTGAATCGGTTTCGGGCATAACCGCCACTATACGGCGGATCAGGCGGTGGGGGCAACGCGGCAGGTGGGCCCTTTGCGCTGCGGGCGGGGACGCCGCGGCTCGCGCCGCCTTGTCACGACTGACTACCGACTACCGACTAATCCCGCAAGCAGTGCATATTCGCCATGCTGATGCCGCTGACGATGCTGCCGATGATGCCGACAAAGCCCTGGTCGGTGCCGCAGATGAACAGGTTGTCCAGGTGCGTGCGGCCGTCGATCTGTTTCTCGGGGGCGCCGTACACCGCGCCATTGTCGTGCCCGGTGAAACGCACGATCGTGGTGGGCGTGAACATGTCGGTGTCGACGACCCACTGGCGGTAGTCGGGCACGAACCGCACGGCGGAGGCCGTGATGGCGTCGTACCAGCGGAGCTTCTCCAGCTCGTACGCCCGCTCGTCGAGCCCGCGCCAGTAGTCGAAATTGGCCAAGGCCGTAATCCGCATCACCCCGTCGCCCAGCGGCTCGTCGTAGTCGAAGTTGTTGGGGCTGCAAATCACGCCGCTGCGCAGGTCGCACGGCTCGGCAGGCGGCGTCCACACGAACTCTTCCTGGTCGTTGTAGAACGTGATGGTGCGGTCGTGCCCCAGTTGTTTGGGCTGGCGATCGAGCGTGGCAATCGTCTCGCAAAAGCTAAGTCGCCCCGGCGAGCGGCTGGCGTCGACCGGCGTGCCGTCGTTGCACATCCGCATCGTTTCGCACCAGCCGGCCGATGAGAGCACGCGGCGACCTTCGAGCACTTCGCCGCTGTCGAGGACGACTCGGCTCACTTTGCCGTTTTCTACTTCCAAACGGCTGACGCCGCTGCGCAGCTTCAGCTCGCCGCCCAGGGCGCGGAATTTCCGCACCAGATGCTTGAGGATCAGCCGCACGCCCGCGTAAGGCCGCCCCAGCCCCTCCATGAAGATGCTGCGGAACATGATCGAGAATTGCCCCCAGTCCATGTCATGCTCGCGGGCCGAGCCGTAGAACATGAGCGGGCAGAACAGCATCTCGACCAGCAGCGGCTCGTCGAGCAACTCGCCCAGCCGCACGCGGGCCGAGATCGCCGCGTGCTCGTCGGTCAGGTCGTCGTACTCGACCACCGCGGCGATCAGCCGCTCGAAGTTGTCGACCTCGCCGGGAAACGCACGGGCCACCTCGCTGCGCAGCAGGTCCAGATCGTTATTGAATCGAAGGCGCGCCGACGGGAACGCGATCTCCGAGCCAATCTGCGGCGAGATCGCCAGATCGTCCCACGACAGCCGCAATTGCCGCAGCAGCCGGGCGAGCGGCCCCTTGCGCGTACCCTTGGGCGTAATGTTGGTCAGCGCGTGCAGCCCAACGTCGTAGTCGCGGCCCCGCAGCCGGTAGAAACCATTGAGGCCGCCGATGGTGGTGTGCCGTTCGAGAATGCACACCCGCTGATCGTAATGGGCCAGCCGAATCCCGGCGGCCAACCCGCTCATCCCCGCGCCGATAATGATGGCGTCGTACATAGCGAAGGGGGAAGGGGGAGGGCGGAATGGGGAAGGATGAGGTTGGGTGGCTGGGGACGAAGCGAAGCGGAGCCCCCAGGGCATTCTCTGGGGGTTCGCTTCGCTCATCCCCAGCCACCCCGCACGAATAGCGAGCCGGACTCCCGTTCCTTCCGCCTTCCGCCCTCCCCCGTCCGCCTTGCTACATATCCTTCATCATCGGATGCAGGTACTCGACCGTCGAATCCATGCTGGCCAAGTTCACGTAGTCGTCCTCGGGAATCTGCACGCGGTGCCGCTTGCGCAGTTCCATGACGATGTCCAGGAAGTCCATGCTGTCGAGTTCCATCTGCTCGCGAAAGCTCTTGGAGTCGTCCAGCGAGGAGAGGTCTTCGTCCGGGGCGATGTCGGCCAGGATATCGAGCACTTCGGCGCGAATTTCGTCTTTGGTCATTGAGATTTATGGCTTTGATAGTGGGACTTAGCCCCCGGTCACTGACCGGGGGTTAAATGCAATGGCGGTCGGGTTAAACGCGGCGGATGATCACCGCGCTGTTGATTCCCAACATGCCGAAGCTGTTGTTGAGGATGTACTCGACGCCGCCGATTTCCTGCGGCTCGTTGATCACGAGGCCGTCCAGGGCGCACTCGGGGTCGAGGTCGTCGACGTTGATCGTGGCGTGCACCACGCCATCGTGGAACGCCGGCAGGTTGCCCGCCAGTTCCAGCGATCCGGCGGCGCCCATGGCGTGGCCGATGAAGCTCTTCGTGTTGTTGATCTTGGTGCGAGAGCTGCCGCCAAACACGCGGCGCACCGCCTCGCACTCCTGAATGTCGCCGCTGGGCGTGGCCGTGGCGTGCGTGCTGACGATGGCGATGTCCTCGGCATTGAGCCCGGCACGCCGCAGCGCCATTTCCATGCAGCGGGCTTGCTGGGTGGGGTTGGGCAGCACAAAGTCGGTTGCGTCGCTGGTCATGGCGTGGCCGACCAACTCGCCGTAGATCTTTGCGCCCCGCAGCGCGGCGTCGCTGTAGCGCTCCAGCGCGTACAGGCAGCCGCCTTCGCTCACCACGATGCCGTTGCGCGCTTTGTCGAACGGCCGCGACGCGCGGGTTGGATCGTCGTGGGCGGCCAGCGCGCCCTGGCTGGCAAACCCGGCAAAGATGCCAAACGTGTGGATGCTCTCCGACACGCCGCCGGCGATCGCAAAGTCGCACTCGCCCAGTTGCAGCATCTGGGCGCCCTGGATCAGCCCCGCGTTGCCCGCGGCACAGGCGGCGCCGATGGTGTAGTGGGGACCGGTGATCCCCATGTTCAGCGTGATCTCGCCCGCCGGATTGTTGGCCACCGTGCGGGGATTGTGATGGTGCGACCAGACTTTCGTGTCGTAGTCGAATGCCTTGATCTCGTTGATCTCGTTTTCCGTCTCGACGTTGCCATGCTCGGTTACGCCGATGTACACGCCGACCCGCTCGGGGTTGGTGTTGGGCCAATCGACGCCCGAGTCGGCAATCGCTTCCTGAGCGCAATAGATGCCGATGCTGCCGGCGCGGGTGCCGCGGCGGCGATCCTTGCGGCTCTGGTAGCGCAGCTCGTCGAACCGGCACTGCCCGGCCAGCGTGTCGCCCACGTAGCGAATGTTATAGCGGTCGACTCCGCTGCGTCCGGCCAGCAGGGCCGCGCGATAATCGCCCAGGTTGTCGCCGTTGGGGGCGGTCAGCCCGATCCCGGTGATGACGATACGGCGGTCGTCCTGATCGCTGCGAATCATGGCAGTCGGAGCGGGCGTGGAGCGGGGCGGCGAGGTGCGGAAGCGACAAATCGACAGGCCAGGGCCAGGGATTGCGGCGCTATGGGAACAGCGCCCCAGGCCCCTGGCGAATCCGACAAAGTACCCCTGCCTACCCCCTTTGGCAACCCGCTCAGCCGGTCAATCACGCGACCTGCAACGTGCGAGTATGCCACTGCTGGCTCGTCCAGCAGCGGGCGCCCGACGCTCGGTTCGCACTGCTGGACGAGCCAGCATTGGCACCCAAACGCCGACTTTCCAGTCTCCCGGGGCGACGGTTGCGTCGTCGAGGCGTACCTCGGGGTGTCGACAATGGGGGCGATCGCGACGCAATGGCGGTGCCGAGACCGGGCCCAGCCGGATATACTGGCGAGTCTCCACAGCCGTCATCTTCGCCGCGGCGAATCGCCCTGACCTCGAACCTCCCCACTCTGATCTCTCCCCCGCTATGTCTCATTTGCTCGGAATCGATATCGGCACCAGCGGCGCCAAGGCGCTGGTGATCAATCCGGAAGGCGAGGTGCTCGCCTCGGCCGGCGCCGGCTACCCGTGCCAGCACCCGCAACCCCTGTGGAGCGAGCAGGATCCCGAGGACTGGTGGCGCGGCACGGTCAAAGCGGTGCGGAAAGCCGTCAAAGACGCCGGGCTGAAGCCGGCCGACGTCGCCGCGATCGGCCTGAGCGGCCAGATGCACGGCTCGGTGTTCCTGGACAAGCGCGGCAAAGTGATCCGCCCGGCGCTGCTGTGGAACGATCAGCGCACCGCGGCGGAGTGCGAGGAGATCGAAGCCCGCGCCGGCGGCCGGCGGGCGCTGATCCGCATGGTGGCCAACCCCGCGCTGACCGGTTTCCAGGCGCCCAAGATCCTCTGGCTACGAAACAACGAGCCGAAAAACTATGACCGGCTGGCCAAGGTGCTGTTGCCGAAGGACGAAATTCGCCGCCGGCTGACCGGCGAGTTCGCCACCGAAGTGAGCGACGCCAGCGGCACGCTGCTGCTGGACGTGGTCAAGCGTAAGTGGTCGACGCGGCTGCTGGGCAAACTGGAACTTGATCCCGATCTGCTGCCACAGTGCTACGAGTCGGAGGAAGTGACCGGCACGTTGACCGCTGACGCGGCGCAGGAACTCGGGCTGACGACCGACTGCAAAGTCGTGGGCGGCGCCGGCGATTGCGCGGCGGGCGCCGTGGGCACGGGCATCGTCAAGAAAGGGCTGCTCTCCAGTTCCCTGGGCACAAGCGGCGTCATGTTCGTCCACAGCGACGAGCCGCAGTTCGACCCCAAGGGCCGGCTGCACACCTTCTGTCACGCAGTGCGCGGCAAGTGGCACATGATGGGCGTGATCCTGTCGGCCGGCGGCTCGCTGGGGTGGTTCCATCACACGCTGTGCACGATGATCACCTCCAGCGGCAAGCGCAAGCAGATCGCCAGCTTCAACCAACTGGTCAAGGAAGCTGCCGCCACGCCCACCGGCGCCGAGGGGCTGCAATTCCTGCCGTACCTGGCCGGCGAGCGCACGCCGCATCTCGACCCGCACGCCCGCGGGGCGCTGGTGGGACTCACCCTGGCCCACGAGCGGGGACATATCGTGCGAGCGATCCTGGAAGGGGTCACGTTCGCGCTGCGCGACAGTTTGGAATTGATCAAGGAACTCGACGTGCCGGTCCGCACGGTGCGCGCCACCGGCGGCGGGGCGAAGAACGCGTTTTGGCGGCAGATGCAGGCCGACGTGTTCGGCAAGAAAGTCGTCGCCATGGCCGCCGACGAGGGCCCGGCCTACGGCGTGGCCCTGCTGGCCGCCGTGGGCGCCGGCCACTACAACAGCGTCGAACAAGCGTGCAAGGCCGCGATCAAAACGACCGAAGAAGTGAAGCCCAACGCGGCCGACCGAAAGGCGTACGACCAAGCATTCCCGCGCTACCAGCGATTGTACGAAGCGCTGAAGAACGAATTCCCGCAGTGAGGCAATTTAGCCCCCGGTCAATGACCGGGGGCTAAGTGGGTGAACAAACCACAACGGCACGACGGGTACGACGCGAACCGCTGTGGTCGCGACAACGCCGCCCGATGGCGCAGCCATCGTTCCGGTCCCCTCCCCTTGATGGGGAGGGTTAGGGAGGGGTGAAGACGGGACCGTTTACTGTCGATCGAGCGACGCCGACGCAATTCAATCCCACCAGTTGAAAATCACGTCTACAACACGCGTTGGCTTCCAGTAGCGCGCTTGCTCTTGCTCCGCGTGATTAAGCGCTGCCAGGTCCTTGGCAGCTAGGGCCCGCACGAGTTCTGCTGCTGGGGCCGACTCAAATCCGTACTGTCTCATGCTCGCCTCGATTTCCGGGCAGTCGACTGGCTGCACTCCTGCTGCACTCACCGGGTCGCTCACGACGACGATGAATGGAAACACGCGGTTGCAAAGTACTGACCGCTGCCAGTCCGGATGTTTCATCCTGATTGCGTGAAAACTGGGAGTAACTCCCTTTGCCTGGGCGCACTGCTCCACGGCCGCGCCTGCCGAGGCGGCGGCACGGTAAGCCGCGGCCTTGAAGGTCCGATAGTCGACCTCCGCCCCGGAACCAAATCCCGTGATGCCCGGACGCAGCGGTGTCATCTCAGTGGCATTCCTTCGGTTTTTGGAAAAGACCAATCACGCACGCATCATCCCCCCTCCCCAACCCTCCCCGCCAGGGGGAGGGAGCCAGAGCGAGGGCTACGCCCTCGCCAGAATTTGTCGCTTGTCTTTCGTCGTGGCCGTCGTGTCGTTGTGGTTCCAAAAAAGAAGCGGCGGGCCACTGCGACCTCAGTCGGCGTGGCCGCCGACGCGAATTTGTTCGCCCCACTCGACGCCGAGCATTTGGCAGTTGATCCCCGAGCCGATGCCCAGCATGGCGACGCGTTGCCCCGGTTCGAACCGGCCCGCTTCGGCGGCCAGCGCCATCGTGACCGGCAGGGCCGCGGCGCCCGTGTTGCCCAGCACTTCGAACGTGCTGTAGTCGAGCGCCGTGTCGAGCTGGAGTTGCTCGAACAGCAGCTTGCGATGCGCCACGCCGACCTGGTGGCACACCGTGCGGTCGATGTCGCCGCGTTGCCAGCCAACCTGCTGCAGGAACTCGCCAAACGTCGCCCGACCGGCGGCCACGCCTTGCCGCAGCAGCTCTTCGCTGTCGGTCTGCATGAACGTTTCCAGCCCGTCGCTCTGGCAGAGGTCGTTGTGCGTGGTGTGAGCGCGCACCGCGCCGCCGAGAAGCCGCGCCCCGTTGGGCGCCAGTTCCGCGTGGCTCAGCACGACCGCGGCGCTGGCCGAGCCGATCGTCAGCGACGCCACCAACGGTTTCACGTTGCGGCGGGTCAGCGTGACGTCTTCGTTCAGCTTGGCGACGGTCCGCTCGACCAGCGTGCGGCCGCACTCGGTGCCCACGACCAGCCCCGCGCGAATCTGGCCCAGCTCGATCATGTTGGCCACGATCGTCATGCCGGTCAGAATGCCCAGGCAGGCATTCGAAACGTCGAACACGGCGCAGTGTGCCGGCAAACCCAGCGCGTGATGCACGCCGCAGGCGGTGGCCGGCTCCAGGTAGTCGCGGCAGACCGAGCCGTGGACCAGGGCGCCGATCTCGCTGGCGTCGATCCCCGCGGCGGCCAGCGCGCGGCGGCCGCTCTCAACGCTCACCTGACCGATGAGCGTCCCTGGCGGGAAGAACCGCCGCTCGCGGATGCCGGTCATCAACTCCAACCGCCCGGCAGGCAGGCGCAACCGCTCGTAGGCCGGCGCCATGCGTTCTTCCAGCTGCGCGCTGGTGACGACTTCCTCGGGCAGCGCGTAGCCCAACCCGGCCATGTTGACTCGCTCGTATCGCATGCGAGTAAGAATAGGCGGGCAGGCAGCGGGCGTAAACGGCCGCACGCACTGCCAGGAGAACCAACCTGGGGTGGCTGGGGTCGCAGCGCAGCGGAGCCCCCAGAACTTGGCAACTGGGGGCTCCCGTGGGTCGTCCCCGGCCACCCCGCGTTTTAGATCTCGACCAGCGCCTCGGCCGCTTCCAGCGCCGGCGCCAATTCCTGCATGAGCTCGTCCATCTTGCCCTCGCGGATGCCGAGCCCGCGCAGCACGTCGTCGTCAAGAAAATCCACGCTGTGCCGGCCGATGGCCGTCAGCCCGCGCGACTCGGCAATGTAGTTGGCCGCGGCCAACACGTTGAGCAATTCGCGGTCGCGGCCCAGGAAGGCCTCCGGCTTCTTGTGGTAGGCGATGGCCGAGCAGATCCGCTCGGGCAGCAAGCTGTTGGCGGCCATGTAAGCGCTCAGATCGCTGCAGGTGAAGGTCAGCACGTCGCGCTCGGCTTCGTCCGGCACGGCCCCCGCGTCAATTTGTTGCAACACGCGGCGCCACGAGGGCTGCATGTATTGGTCGGCCAGGAAGTACCCCAGATCGTGGAGCAATCCGGTCAGATAGGCTTCGTCGGGATTCGCTCGCATGCACACCCGCGAGATCACCCGCGCTGCCTCGCCGACCGACACCAGATGCCGCCACAGATTGGTTCGCGAATAGCCCAGGTACTCGTCGGGTTGATCCATCAGCCGGGCGACGTAGACAGTCAGCGCCAGACTGCGGACCTTCGAGAATCCCAGGATCGCCACGGCGGAGCGCAGGTCAGCCACCTCGGACTGCAGCCCGCAATAGGGCGAGTTGACGGTCCGCAGGATGCGGATCACCAGCATGGGATCCTGCTCGACGACCCGCACCAGGTCGTCAGCGCCGGCGTCTTCGTCGTCGGTGACGCGCAGCACGCGCTGCGCCACGCCGGGAAACGAGGACAACTCGCTCACGCGGGCAAACAGATGCTGGAGCGCTTCACGATGACGCGGCGACTTGGACGTCGTCAGATAGTCGCCACAGGCGACAGTCGAGGCAGACATCGGGATCTTAGCTGGTCGGAAATCAAAGTTGCATTGGCCTGCTGGGACACGACAACCCACTCCGCATGTCCCAGACGTCAAGTCGTTCGTAGCGCCCTCTCGGCGCCGAACTGCTAGAGTTTAGCACCCCCCTGTTGCGGGAAGCCGTGCATTGTTTCGTGGCATGCCGCACGCTGGCGGGGACAACACCCTCATAACCATTGCGACCCGAGCGTTCCCTCGCGAAACCGGCGCTGCGGTTTTGCCCCTCGCCCGATCGCGACCTAGGCTACTTTGCCGGAGACCCTGCATGCGACCGGTGCGCCGTCGCTGCGCGCGCGTCGCGTTCTCCCGCCGGACGACCTTCCATCGACCCCACGTTGGACATGATGAACAGCGCCGCCACGACAGAAGCCGCCGAAGCCGAACCAGACGCCGCCGCCCCCGCCCAGGCCAACGATCTGGACTCGTTGCTGCAACGAATCAACAGTCTGGCCCAAAACGAAGCCAAAGGCGGAACGCCGGCGCCCAGCCGCTCCGCCGAGCCTGCGCGCAGCTCAACGCCAGCGGCAGAAGCCCAAGTCGGCGACGACACGGAGTGGCTCCCCCCCGAGCCTGCCAGCTTGGACGCCGCCGGCGTCACCGACGGGCAGCTGGAACACCTGGTCTTGAAGTGCCTGGCCGCGTTCGGCGATCTGTCCGGTCGCGACGTGGCCCAACAACATTGCCTGCCGTTCCGCTTGGTCGAGCCCCAATTGCAGGCGATGAAGCTGGCCCAGCTGGTGGCCTTCCGCGGCTCAGCGCCGATGAACGACTATGTCTATCAGCTCACGGACTTGGGCCGCGAGCGGGCCAAGAAACTGAACGAGGTCTGCAGCTACTTTGGCGCCGCGCCGGTCACGCTCAACGCGTACATCGAATCGGTCCGCAGCCAAACGCTGACCAAGCTGCACCCCACTGAGCGGGACTTGAAGCGCGCGTTCGAGGACCTGCTAATCAGCCCCCACATGCTCAAGCGGCTGGGACCGGCGGTCAACTCGGGCCGCGGCCTGTTCCTGTACGGCCAGCCGGGTAACGGCAAGACGAGCATCGCCGAGCGCGTCACCAAGGCGTTCGGCGACTGCATCTGGGTTCCCAAGGCGATCGCCATCGACGGCGAGATCATGCGCGTGTTCGATCCTGGCGTCCACGAGACCGCGCCATTGCCCTCCAACGGCGGGCCGCTCCATTGCAGTGCGATCGACCGCCGCTGGGTCCGCGTGCGGCGCCCCACGATCGTCGTGGGCGGCGAGTTGACCATGGACGCCCTGGAAGTGAATCCCAGCTCGGGGGTGGGCGTCAGCGAAGCGCCGATCCAACTGAAGAGCAACTGCGGCACGCTGGTCATCGACGACTTTGGCCGCCAGCGGATGACGACCGACGAGTTGCTCAACCGCTGGATCGTCCCGCTGGAGAAGCGCTACGACTTCCTGCAACTGGCCAACGGCACCAAGATCCAGGTGCCGTTCGATCAGTTAATTATCTTTTCGACGAACCTCGAGCCGCGCGACCTGGTCGACGACGCGTTCCTGCGTCGTATTCCCTACAAGATCGAAGTGCCCGACCCGTCGGAAGAGGATTTCCGCAAGCTGCTGGAGATCATGGCGCCCAAGCTGGACGTGTCGTTCGATCCCGACGCGGCGGACTATCTGATCGAGACGCACTACCGCCAGCAGAACCGGCCGTTCCGCGCGTGCCAGCCGCGCGACTTGCTGTTGCAGATTGTCAATTACTGCCGCTACAGCGAGCGCATCCCGGCGATGACGCCCGAGTTCTTCGACTACGCCTGCGAGAATTACTTCGCCATCATGTAGCGCGGCGTGCTAGCACTGCCGCGGTTTTTTTGCCGGCAATCGGGACACGTTTGCTGTCGAAGCCGCCCGCCGCTGGCCGATCCCTGCAGAGAGCGAGCGTCGTGGCGCGGACCCTTGGGCTGCGCGCCAGACTCGCGCATTTGCAGGGGGGAGAGCCATGAAACGTCCACTCGCCGCAGTCGCGGCGTGCATTCTGCTTGCCGGCGGCTGCCGCATGTGCAGCGACTGTTGCGATCAAAGTCCGCCCGTGGCCGACAGTCCGTACCATAATCCGTACGGCCGCGCCGGGTCGGCTTTTACCGGACCGGGATACTACGGGATCTCGCCATTGCCGGCCGTCGGCGCGGATGCGACGGGCAGCGAAACCGAGTTGCTGCAACCCGCGGCCTACGCAGCGCCGGCAAACGGCGCAGCTCAATAAGGCCCCGGCTGATCAAACGGCACTTTGACAGCGCCCGCGGCGTCAGCGCCCGCATCCTCGGACGCGGCAGACGCCTCGTGAACGGCAGCTCGCTCGGTCATGCGGCGATTAAACTCGTGCGGATCGAACGGATCGCGCTGCTGCGGAGCGGCTGTTTCGACGCGCTTCGCGGCGCCCGCCTGAGTGCCGCGCGTTGACCAAGTCGCCTTGTAATCGGCGATGATCTGCTGCCGCGACAGCGCGGCGCCAGTCGGGGCGGCCGCTCCCATCTCGGCCCGGTAGGCCGCCACTTCGTCGTCGCTGAGCAGCATCTCCTCCAGCGGCAACTCGTCCAACGTGACCGGGGCCGCCGCGTCGGCCAGCAGGCGGTCCGCCGGCGCCACGGCCGCGCCTGGCGCCTCGGCCGCGTATTCCGCAGCGGCAGGTTCGTAGCCAACCGCAGCGCGCACCCAATCGATCAGCAGTTCTTCCTGGTGCGGGTTGAGTCGGGTCTGCTCCCGCGGAGGCTCGCCATGCGGTCGGCGCGCCCACGCGATCAGCGGACTCTCGTCGGCCCCTTGCGGATCGAGCAGGGACAACACCGTCTGCAAATTGCCCTCGATCGCCGCCGGGTTGCCCGCCCCGACAATCGCCATCCGGTCCAGCGCCATGGGAACCGACTCGCCGGCCTGATGGCAGCCCGCCGTGCCGCAACTGTGGATCAGCATCGGCTGCACGCTGCGCACGAACTGCGCCCGAGCGAACGGCGTCAATTCGATCGTCGCGGCGGGCGGCGTTTCACTTTCCGGCTCCTTGGCATCGGGGAACGCTGCGTGACTGTGGTGAGCAACGGGCACGACCGCGTCATCGCGAACCGGCTGTTGCTGGTTCGGCTCGGGAAGCAACTGCGCGGCCAGTTGCCGTTCAACGAACCGCAGCCCCGGCGCCGTGGGATCGGCCGCCCGGGCCTGCAACAACTCTCCGGCCGCGTGATCCCACAACTCGTTCTGGACGCACCAGCGGGCCAGTTGGACATGACCTGCCGCGTCGTCAGGGGTATGCCGCCGCCGCACCTCGTACGCTTCGGCCGCGGTGCGGCAGAACGCGATCACCTGCGCGGCCGGCACCATCAGTTCGCTGCCGGGCCGCTGGAGGCGATAAAAGTCGCCCGCCCGCGCCACGGCGCCCTGCAGGAGATTTCCGTTGCTCAGCAGCAAAACGCCCGCTGTCCCGGCGGCCTGTCCAGGCGCCGCGCCGCCGACGCCGAGAACCACGGCCGCCGCGGCTGCGTAGAGCCCGTGGCGGAGGGTGCGACGCCCCGGCAGCGCTGGTTTTTGCGGTCGCAGTGGCAGGATTTTGGTCGTCATGGCGGGGCGAAGCGTAGGACCGCAGCCCCGGGCGGTCAAGGCTGGAAGGCCCCGCGACGACTGATATACTGAAGGGCTTGCTAGCGCCGCTGCCGTCGCCAGAACTACTGCCGGCGTCGCCAGTTGCGCCCAGCCCGCCGGGGCGAGCGTCGCCGCGCCGGACCGCCCGTCCCATGCCCCCAACGTCATTGCCGTGCAGCGCCAGGAAGTCTTCTTCAGCGGTCGCGTGCAGGGCGTCGGGTTCCGCTATACGACTCGCAGCATTGCCGCCCGGTACGCGGTGACCGGTTACGTGGAAAACCTGCCCGACGGCCGGGTCCACATGATCGCCGAGGGCGAGCCGGCCGAGGTCAAGGCGTTCGTCCGCGCCGTGGCCGACGAAATGCAACCAAACATCACCGACATGAAGACCGACGCTCGCGCCGCCAACGGCGAGTTTGCCGGCTTCACGATTCGGACCTGACTGATTAACAACGCGGCCCGCCTGCGGCCGGATCACACGCACACGCTCGTCTCGAACCCCACTCTGCCATGGATAAGCTGTACATCTGGTTGACGCCCATCTGGGTCCTGTCGGTCGGCGTCACGATTGGCGCCGCGGTCGTCCTGGCCGTCTGGGGCGTGCTATGGCTGGTCAAGCGACCCGCAGCCAATGCCATGACGTCCGCGCTGAACGAAGGCGTGCTGCAACCGATCAGCTTCGTGGTCGCGGCGATGGCGGCGCTGGCGATCTTTGCCGCCCCGACGATGCCGTTGTCCGAGGTTGTCGCGTCCCTCGGCCGGCTCTCCGCCGTGGGACCCGTCGACGCCGAGGTGACGATCCCCGCCGGCGCGGTCGATCACCCCGTCGATGTCGCGTTTCGGGCCGACGAGTTGCAGGAGTACTACATCGACAGCGACGAACCGGTCGCGGTGAACGCCGAAGAGGGCAAAACGTATGTCGATCCGCTGCTGATCATCGAAGGCGGCGCCCAGTACCGCTGGATGCCCGGCAGCCCCGTGAAACGCGGCTTCGACGCCGACGTCGACGCGCTGTACGTGACCAACGAAACCAACGCCGACAGCAAGTTCGTCTTCCACGGCACAACCGACGTGCCCACGCCGCAGGTGCATCAGATTCCCATCGCGGCGATGAGCGTCGCCGGGCTGTTTGGCGTGTACTTCCTGCTGCGGTGGCTGGCCCCGCGGGTGTCCGTGATCGCCGCGGCCACCGCCAAAGAGACCATCTCCCAGCCGCTGTTTCCGCTGCTGGTCGGCCTCGGCGTCGCGGCGATGGTCGCCTACGTCTTCATCCCCTACAACACGTTCGGCGAAGACGTGAAAATGCTCAAAACGTCGGGCATGACCACGATCAAGGTGCTGGCGATCATCATGGCGCTGTGGACTGCCAGCACGTCGGTCGCCGACGAGATCGAAGGCCGCACGGCGCTGACCGTGCTGTCCAAACCGGTCGGCCGCCGGCAGTTCATCATCGGCAAGTTCCTGGGGATCATCTGGCCGATCCTGCTGATGTTCGTCGTGCTGGGCATCGTGTTCCTGGCGAGCGTCTCGTTCAAGGTCGTGTACGACGCCCGCGAGTCGTCCAAAACCATGCCGGTCTGGACTGACTGCCATGCCGAGGTGGTGCGGATCATCCCGGGGCTTGTGCTGTCGTTCTTCGAAGCGGTCGTGCTGGCCGCGATCAGCGTGGCCGTGTCGACCCGGTTGCCGATGCTGCCCAACCTGGTCGTGTGCGGCTCGATTTACGTGCTGGGGCACTTGGCCGCGTTGATCGTCAAGAGCCAGTCGGCGCTCAACGAGATCGTGTTCGTGCGGTTCTTCGGGCGGCTGATCTCCACGATCCTGCCGGTGCTGGACCACTTTGAGATCGAAGGCGCCATCGCCGGCGATGCGACCGTGCCGCTGGAGTATCTCGGCTACGCGCTGCTGTACACCGCGCTGTACTGCGCCGTGGCCATGCTGCTGGCGCTGCTGTTCTTCGAGGATCGCGATCTGGCGTAACGAACCGAGCGGTCTGCAGGAATGAAGTACCGCGTCTGGATTTGGCTGTTCATCGGCGCCATTCCGCTCGCAATCTATCCATTCGTATTGATGGCGAGCGCGATGAGTCTGGCGGGACATCCCACAGATCAGCCGCAGCCATTTCTGCTTCGTTTCACCTCGCAAGGATTCCTGTGGAGTTCGATCCTCTACGCACCCGTTTTTTTGTGGTGCGGGAAGAAAACGCGCTGGTTGTTGGGAGTTGGAGATGACAAAAAGGCGCTGCTCGCCGCCGTCTTGCCGCTCTTCTATCTGACGATTGTTGCCGCATTTTTCTGCGGTTGGATGATCTGCAGCCAATGAAGATCGTTTCTTAACTTCGCACGGCTCACAGAGCCGTGGCACGCCGAGTCGCAGACCTCTGTGCGGTTGCAGTGTTCGCAAAAACGCGAAACGCGTTCGCAAAAAAACTTGGGATTCCGCGCAGAACCGGTTAGCTTGGTAACGAGCCGCGCGCCAGCCGCCCCCGGCGGCCGGCGCCGGCGGATTGATGTTGTCGCCTCAGCGCCGCTGAGGCCCGCCTCCGTTTTTGCCGCCCACCGTAGGAGTGACCTCATGAAGTTGACAACGTGTTTCGCAGCAGCGGTGCTGCTGGCGTGCGCCTCCAGCGCACGCGCCCAACTCTTCTTTGAAGATTTCAACGACGGCAACGCCTCGACCCGCTGGTCCATCGTCAGCCAGCAAGAAGGCGTCGTCGGCCCCGACGGCAGCGTCGATTTCGCGTTCGACTACAGCACGCTGGGGATCGCCAATCCCACCGGCGGCTCCGACACGACCGGCGTGTTTCTGCAATTCAACAAGAACGATGACGGCCCCGTCGACGAAGGCGAGTCGTACAGCATCTACCCCACCGGCGAGAGCTTCTCGGGGACGTTCTATCTGACGCTCGACATGTTCGTTTACAACGATGGCGGCGGCGGATCGACCGAGCATGGCATGGCCGGTCTGTTCCTCGACAACAACGCACCGATTTCGCCCTATGAGTTCGGCGCCGACGGCGGCCCGCTGGCTTGGGTCTACTCCGGCGAAGGCGGCGACGGATCCGGCGACCTGGGCATCTACGCCGAAGGCGGCGTTGGCACCACCGGCTACACCGGCTTGGGCGACTATGCAGACCAACCCGTCCTGCCGCCCGGTTTCGACGCTTCGCTCGGCCCCGCGGCCGCGCCCAACGAGCGCGGCGCCTGGGTCGACGTGTCGATCTTTTCCGACGGCACGACCATCAAGTACCTGCTCAACGGCACCGTGGTCGACACGTACGATAATAGCGGCGGGGTCTACACCAGCGGCAACATCTTGGTCGGCGGCATGGACGTGTTCAATTCGTCCAACGGCGCCAACGGCGTGATCATCGACAACGTGATGGTCACCGTGCCCGAGCCGACGAGCGTCGCGCTGTCGGCCCTCGCGCTGGCGGGCGTCGCGGCGATGCGACGTCGCCGTCGCTGAGCGAATCGGTCTTACCTCGCTTGCAGGCGGCGCAAGCGGCGGTGAGCCAAAAAGACAACGGCGGGCTCCCAGGATTGGGGAGCCCGCCGTTTTTTTGTGCTTTCAACGACAGGAACCGCTCGCAACCAGCGAGTCGGAAAATCTCAACCTGCCTTACGCCACACGACCGTGTCGTCGTCGCTCCAACGGTCGGCGGCGGCAGCAGCGGGGAAGGGGTGGGCGCCGACCCGCGTGCCGTCGCGACCGTCCCAACGGTGCGTGGCGACGCTGGAGAGGATCATCTCCGCCACGAACACGGCGTCGCGGCCCGCGGCGCCGGTCACGCGCGGTTGGCTGCCGGTGGTGATCGCCGCGGCAAAGTCGCGCAGCTCATTTTCGATCGCGTTGCTCGCTGGCGCTTCGACGGTTTGCTTGACCAGCCAGTCGTCGAACAGCCGGTCGCGCATCTCGGCCTTCGCCTCGGCGGGCAGATGCTCCAGGTCGATCGCCCCGGCGAGAATCGATTCGTTGGGCTCAACCAGCGTCGCCTGCCGCGTGGCAAAGTCGATGGCGGCGAACCGCTGCGGCGTGAATACCTGCATGGTGCGGGCCGGAGCGTAGCTGGTGCGCGACGCGGTCAGGTTGGCCACGGCGCCGCACTCGAAGTGCAGTCGGGCGCTGACCATGTCTTCGTGGCCGCCCATCACCGAAACGCCGGCGGCATCGGCGCGGACCACGACCGACCCAATCAACGACAGCACGACGTCGATGTCGTGAATCATCAAGTCGAGAACCACGCCCACGTCGGTCGAGCGGAAGGTGTAGGTGCTCTGTCGACGGGCTTCAATGAACTTCGGTTCGACCAGCTTGTCAGCGACGGCTTCCAGCGCGGGGTTGAACCGTTCGACGTGCCCCACCTGCAACACCGCGTGATTGCGGCGGGCGAGCCGGACCAACCGGTCGGCTTCGTCAGCGGTGGGGGCCAGCGGCTTCTCGACCAGCACGTGAATGCCGCTGGCGATCAATTGGCTGGCCACTTGGCAGTGCGTGTCGGTCGGCGTCGCCACCACGGCGGCGTCGACCTCGCCCACCAGTTCGGACAACTGCGCGACCGTCATGGCGCCTGTCTCGGCAGCCACGCTGTGCGCGGCGGCCGGGTTGGCGTCGGCGACGGCGACCAGTTCGATTTCGGGCAATCCGGCCGCCAGCCGGGCGTGGATTCTCCCCAAATGTCCCGTACCGACGACTGCCAGGCGTAGACGATTCACGCTGCTCTCCTCATTTCGCGGCCGCGGCCGTGTTTGCCCTGCTGCTGCCCCTGGAGGAACTGGAACAGTTCCTCGACCTCGGTGCAGAGGTGGCCCTTTGATTTCAGAATGTCGTAGGCGTGCCCCGGGCCGACCTTGGAGCGGTACAGCAGCTTGTGGGCGGCGGCGAGGTTGTCGATCACCTCGCGCGAAAACTGGTTGCGTCGCAGGGCGACGATGTTGATGCACCGCGGCCGCGCCGGGCTGCCCTCGCACAGCATGTACGGAGGAATGTCGTGCAGCGCGCGGCTCAACCCGCCGATGAAGCTGTAGCGGCCAATCGTCACAAAGTGATGCACCGCCACGCTGCCGGAAATGGACGCGTGGTCATGCACATGCACGTGCCCGGCCAGCAGCGTGGCGTTGGCAATGGTGATATGGCTGCCCAGCTGACAATCATGGGCCACATGGACCCCCGCCATCAGCAGATTGTGATCGCCAATGCGGGTGACGCCCTCTTCTTTCTCGGTGCCGCGATTGACCGTGACGCCTTCGCGGAGCACGTTCCCCTCGCCGATCACGACTTGCGTGGGCGAGCCCTGATACGACACGTCCTGCGGTTCGCCGCCGACGACCGCATTGGGATAGATGACGTTGTCGGGGCCGATATCGACGCGCCCCATCAGCGTCACTTGCCCGATAAGCCGCGTGCCGCGGCCGACGCGCACCTCGGGCCCGATCATCGAGAACGGCCCCACCTCGACGCCGTCGTCGAGTTCCGCGCGGGGATCAACCCAAGCGTTGGCCGCAATGCTGGTAGCCATAACTGCTGCAATCCTGCTTTAGGCGACTGCTCGGCGTTGGACATGCCTGCCGGGCGGGTCGCATCGTCGTCCGGGCGGTAACAGTGCTCGCCCGCTTTTTCCGCTTTCGAGTTTCGCGTCTCGACTCTGTTTCTCAATTCCGGTGATCTGGGTGGTCCGCCTTTATGCGCTTAGCGCGACGCCTGCGCCGGCCTGCTGCAGCAAGCGCACCGCCAGGGCGGCGTTGAGTCGGTGTCCGCTGCGATAGGCCACGATGTGGCCGCTCACGCGACATCCAGTCAGAGCCAGGTCGCCCAGCACGTCGAGCGCCTTGTGGCGGGCGCATTCGTTGGCAAACCGCAGCTCGTTGTCAATCACTCCCTGCTCGCCGAAGACCAGCACGTCGCGCGAGGTGACGCGCTGCCCCAGACCGGCCGCTCGCAGTTGGTCCGCCTCGCTCGCCAGCAGGAATGTGCGGCAAGGAGCCAATTCGCGCGAGAAGCTGTCGGGCGTCACCACCGTCGAGGCTGTCTGTCGACCCAACACGGCGTCGTGTTGGTAATCGAGTCGGTACTCAATACGCAGGGCGCCGCTCGGGTCGGGCGCCGCTTCAATCCAGCAATTCCCATGTTCGATGCGCACCGCGCGGGTCACGGCAAGCGTGCGCGCCGGGGCGTCCTGTGATTTGATGCCCGCGGCCTGGATCGCTTCGACGAATGCCAGCGCCGAACCGTCGCACCCGGGCATTTCGGCCTGATCGACATGCACTTCGCAGTTGTCGATGTGCAAACCGGCCAGCGCGGCCAGCACGTGCTCGACCATGGCGACTTCCGCGCCGCGCAGCCGAAGATTCGTGCGCCGCGGCACGTCGACCCGCAGGTCGCTGCGCACCGGGATGCGGGCCGAGGGGCCCAAGTCCGTGCGGACAAACGTGATCCCCGCGTCAACCGCGGCCGGGCGGAACTCGACGCGCACGTCCAGACCGCTGTAGTATCCAAAACCATGCACGACGGCCGGGGCGGCCAGCGTTTGTTGCATGTGCATGCCGGGCATGGGAGCCCTTTCGCTGTGCGAGAAATCCAGAATCAGCCACCGGCGCCCGCGCATCGACGCCGCCTGAGCGGCGGCGTCGACGCGGCGCCCACGAATTCGACTAGCGACGAGCGGCCGGACGAGCGGCCGTCGCACCGCCGCGGCTCAGCAAGCCAAGCACGTCGGGGGTGATGTCGATGCTGTTCTGGAAGACGATCGGCTGATTGATCGCCCGCAACACGTCCTGACGATTCTCCGACGAATTGACGTCCTCGCCGTTGAAGCGGATCACCAGGCCGATGTTGTTGCTGGTGGCGTAGGCCCGCACGGCGGCGGAGACCTCGCGGTAAGTGTCCAGGTAGACCTTCGCTTCGCGCTCCATGATGTCGCGCCGCATCTTGCCGGCCTTGATCTGGAAGTCGGCCTGCTGGCGCGCGAGCTGCTCGTCGAGTTGCTTGAATTCGTCGCTGGTGGCGTTCAGCGTGTCGCGCTGTTCCTGCAGCGCCTTCAGCCGGTTGCGATCCGCCTTGAGCGCCGTCTCGGCGTTCTCCATTTCCTTCTTCAAGCCGTCCATGACGGACTTGAACTTGGGATACTCTTTGAAGATGAAAGTGACGTCGACCACGGCCACGCCGTAGCGAGCGGCGTTGGCGCCGTGCGGGTTCTGGGCAGCCGAAATGGTCGTCAGGCTCAGAGCGAGCCCCGCGGCGACGGCCGAAAGCATGAGCTTTTTCACGTCAGCACTCCTTGCTGGGTTTGGTCATCCGTGACCGGATCGTGGTGGGTCCCGTCCGCGTCGCGAACTAGCAAGAAGGCCGCATCCGCGGACGACGGGCTGTGACAGGCGGGGCGTATTGTGCAAACCGCGGCCGACCGGGGCAAGGGCAGTTGTCGGGCGCGGCTCACTCGGGGCCGCAGCGTTTGCCCAACCCGTGTTTCCCGACCGGAGTAGCGGCCCTAAGTCCTTGCCGTCAAATACTCTACGGACTCAGGGGGTACCCGCTCGCCGGCCGCCGTCCTACAATCACGAAACGACGCAGGCTCCCTTGCTCCCGCCTCCCCCATCTCGTCGATTCCAAGAAGAGCCAAATCGAGTGGCATCCCTGTTTGTCATCCAAGGCCGCGACCAGGGTGCGCGGTTCGAGTTGGACGAGTCCGTCCACTCCATCGGTCGGACCCAGACCAATTCGATCCGCTTGCACGATACCGAGGTGTCGCGGAACCACGCGGAACTCATCCGCCGCGGCGACGGTTACCTGCTGCGCGACGCGGGCAGCAGCAACGGCACGTTCGTCAACGGACGCGCCGTGACCGAGCAACCGCTGCTGACCGGCGACCAGGTGCAGGTGGGCCGCTCGACGCTGCTGTACACCGGCTCGCATGACACGCCCCCCGAGGACCTGGCGGGCATGGTCAACATCGTGCCGCTCACCGGCGACGGCGACGGATCGCGGATCGTCGCCTCGCTCAGCCAGACCGGCGGCAGCGAATGGTTGATGCCCGACGCCCGCGGCTCCTCCAACCCGTTTCTCGCGCAGGCCCGCAGCAACCTGCAGATCATGTATCGCACGGCCCTGGCCGTCAGCCACACGCTGGACATCGACCAACTGCTCAATCGAATCATGGACATGATCTTCGATTGGGTCGATGCCGACCGCGGCTGCATCATGATGAAAAATTTGGAGACGGGCAAACTCGAGCCCAAGGTGCGCCGCCACCGCCGCGGTTCGCAAAGCGAAGAGAAGATCTCAATCAGCAAAACGATCCTGGACTATGTCGAGGAACACCGCGAAGGCGTGCTGACCAGCAACGCCCGCGACGACAAACGCTGGGACCCGGCGCAGAGCATCGTCAACCTGGCGGTGCGCGAAGCGATCTGCGTGCCGATGCAGGGGCGCTACGACATTGTGGGCGTCATCTACATCGACACGACCGCCACGCCGCAACGGTTGGTGCTGTCCAAGGGCGCCGATCAATTCACGGAAGAACATTTGCGATTGATGATCGCCATCGCCCACCAGGCGGCGTTGGCGGTGGAGGATACCTCGTATTACAAGGCGCTGGTGCAGGCCGAACGTCTGGCGGCGGTGGGGCAGGCGATCGCGTCGCTGTCGCACCACATCAAGAACATTCTGCAAGGGGTGCGCGGCGGCAGCTACCTGATCGAGCTGGGGCTCAACGCCCACGACAGCGCTACGCAGGGCGAGCAGGACGATCCCGACGAAGCGATCAACGCGGTCGGCACCATCCGCAAGGGTTGGAACATCGTCGAACGCAATCAGGAGCGGATCTCGCAGTTGGTGCTCGACATGCTCACGTTCAGCAAGGATCGCGAGCCAGAGCAGTGCGCCGCGCAACTCAACGAGATCGCCGCCGAGGTGGTCGAGTTAATGCAGACGCGCGCCAGCGATCTGTCGGTCGAGTTGAAGTGGCAACCCGACGACGCGATGCCGGAGCTGATGTTCGACCCCGAGGGGTTGCATCGCGCAATCCTCAACCTGGTGACCAACGCGATCGACGCCAGCGACGACGTCGAAAACGCGTGCGTGACGGTCGCCACGCGCTACGACGAGCCGCGCGGCATGGCGCTGGTCACGGTGCAGGACAACGGCGCGGGAATCGCGCCCGACGACCTGGAAGCGATCTTCACCGCCTTTGTCTCGCGCAAGGGCGGCCGCGGCACCGGCCTGGGACTACCCGTCTCGCAGAAAATTCTGGAAGAGCACGGCGGGCAAATCACCGTCGCCAGCACGCTGGGCCACGGCAGTTGTTTCACCGTCGAGTTGCCCGCGACGCCCGTTGCCGACGACGCGGCCGAAGAGGTTAACCCGCAACTGCGTGCCACGCAGTCGCTGGACGACGAATCGCAGTAGCATGGTCGCCCCGGCCGTGCGCGCTCTAGTCACGGGGGTGGCTGGGGACGGAGCGAAGCGCAGCCCCCAGAGGCTAGCACTGGGGGCTCCCTTCGGTCGTCCCCAGCCACCCCAGCGCAATACGACGGACTATTCGCGGATGCCCACGAACGGGTTGGTCCGCTTCTCGCGACCGATCGTGGTCGCCGGACCGTGCCCCGGCAACACCAGTGCGTCGTCGGGCAACGTGAACAGCTTTTCGCGAATCGACGCAAACAGCGCCGCGGGGTCGCTGTCGGGAAAGTCGCTGCGACCAATGCTGCCGGCGAACAGCACGTCGCCCCCCAGCACGACCACCGGCTCCAGGTCCAAGGCCACGTACGCAATGTGACCGCTGCAATGCCCCGGGGTGTCCCACACGGTCCACGCCACGCCCGCGAACTCCAGCACTTCATCCTCGTCCAGCAGGCGATCCGCCGGCGGGCTGATCAGCGGCAGTCCGAACGGCGCCGACAGGTTCGCCACCGGATCGCTCAGTTTGTCCGCGTCGCCGCGGCCGATCAGCAGCGGCGCGTCGGGCCACTGGTCCTTCAGCGCCTCGTTGCCCGCAATGTGGTCGGCGTGTCCGTGCGTGTTGAGGATCGCCGCTGGCGGCTTGCCGAGTGCTTGCACCGCGGAGATGATCTGCGGAGTATCGGCCCCGGGGTCAACCACAATGCAGTCGCCCCCCCCAGCGGGCGCCACGACGTAGGCGTTCTCTTCAAAAACGGGCGAGACGACCGTGCGGATCGTCAGTTGCGGGTGCTCGGTCAACGGAAGTTCCTCTTCCCTCGCTAGAGTACAATCGATACGATTCCGCCCCGCCGTCGTCAGACAGCGGGAAACGACCCGGCTGCTCGTCGCGACGGCGAGCGGCTAGGATAGGCTGAGCCGAGCGCAGGTGGTCCGGTTGGGCAAGCCTCGCCGGCTCTGCCACGAATTGTAATTATTTCGGTTCCGCCGTGCGATGATTACCCTGGGTAGCGCGCAGGCAAGAGCGTCGTGCAACGCCCTGTCAGACGCAGGTTTTCCCGGACCCAATCACCCGGCCAACCATTCCGCCCCGACGCGACTGCGTTCCTGGAACGGACTTTGCTAGAAACTCGTGCGTCTGGATCGCTCGCCTAGCCCTGCCGCTAGCGAGCGCCGACCCGCTTCCCACAAACCGTTACGCCCTCGCCCCCTAGCGATTGGCCCTCTGGATTCGCTTGCGGACCTGCGGCCATCCGCTCGCGGCGTCGGCCCGCCCGCAAAGCTGCCACGCCCGAGGAGAGTCTTGACCATGTCTCATTTGATTTCAGCTCGCCGTTGCCTGCGAATCGCGACCGCGGCGGGGATTCTGCTGCCGTCGTTCGCGGCGGTCGCTCAAGAAGACCATTCGCAGTGGACGCAGCCCATTCTGCGCGTCGCTCATGAAGAGCCGGCCGCCCAGGTCGCCTCCCGGATCGTGCCGGCCAGCCAGCCGCCGGGCGAGCCGTTTAACCTGGAGAAGCAGAACCCCGGCGAGCACCCGCTGATGCCCGCGCTGCGCGTCGCCAAGAGCAGCCTGGCCACGATCGACCAGAACATTCGCGACTACACGGCGATCATGTACAAGCAGGAGCGGATCGACGGCGAACTGATGCCGCAAGAAGTCGCCTACGTGAAGGTGCGTCATCAGCCGTTTAGCTGTTACCTGTTCTTCCTGGCCCCCAGCAAGGGCCGCGAGTGCTTGTACGTCGACGCCCCGGCGCCGCGCGGCACCGACGGCGACCTGCTGGCCCGCGATTGCGGTTTCCGCCGCAAGCTGGGCGTGTTCGAGCTGAACCCCGAAGGCCGTCTGGCCATGAAGGGGCAGAAGTATCCGATCACCAAACTGGGCGTGAAGGCCCTGACCGAAGAACTGGTCACCGTCGCCAGTAACGATGTGCAGTACGGCGAATGCGAAGTCCGCCACATGCAGACCGAGCTGGGCCCCAAGACCGGCCCCAAGCGTCCCGTCACGCTGCTGGAAGTCACCCACCCGATCAAGCGAACCAACTTCCGCTTTCACAAGGCGCGGGTGTACATCGACAACGAACTGCGGATCCCCATCCGCTACGAAGCTTACCTGTGGCCCGAGCGGCCCGGCGAAGCTCCGCCGCTGGAAGAGACCTACACCTACATGAACATGAAGGTCAACAACGGCTTCACCGACGCCGACTTCAGCCGCGACAATCCTGAGTACTTCAAGGACTGACGCTGCGGAGTACTTCAACGACCAGAGCCATCACAGGGCGGTCCAGGTTCGCGAACCTGGATCGCCCTTGTGCGTTCGGCCCTGGGCCAAACAGCGCAACTCTTTTCTCGCTGCGACGAAAAATCCGGTTACGCGTCGGCGTCCGCCCGCCCGCACCGCCACAGGCAGACCTGCCCGACGCCCATCCACAGGGCGATGACGGTCGCGACGATAGCGGTCCAGAGGAGCTGGCGCCCCAGTCGACCGCTGAACTTCTCCACCGCGGCGCGAGAGGAAGTCACGAGATCGCGGGTGTTGCCCAGCCGCTCGTCGACGTTGCCAAACGTGGCGACGAGTTTGCCGACTGTTTCGACGACTTGCCTGCGCCCCTCGGGCGCCTCCGCGTCGTCAGCATTGCCCGAGAGCAGGTTGCCCGCCGTTTCCAACTTCGCAGCGGCGTCGCCTAACTCCTCGGCCAGCTCGCCGAGCTGCTCCCGCAGCGGCGCGACCGCCTGGGGATCGACCGCCGCGCCCAGGTTGCCGGCGACCTGTAGCGTCTGCTCGATGTACTGCACCACGTCGTCGCTGCTGTCCAACAGCGTTTGCCCTTGCCGCAAGACGGCGGCAAGCTGGTCGGCGCGGCTCTGCAACTGCAATCGCTCGGCGGCCTGCTCGACCGCCGCAGCCGGAGCGGCTTCAGCCACGCGCTGCCGCAGATCGTCGAGCGTCACGCGCGACTGCTCGGCCAACCGGCCCACGCGGACCAGCCGGGCGTCAATCCGCGCAAATGACTCGTCAACTTTGACGAACGCCTGCTGCCGAGCGCGCTCCACCGGACTCCGCGCAACCCACACGGTCACCACCGCGGCCAAACACAGCAGCACGCCCGCGGCGCCCAAGATTCGCATGGCGATTGTCATTGACGCATCTCCACGGTCATGGTTGAAACAGTCGACTTGCTTGCGATCCGGCAGCGCCCATCGTACACTCGCGACGTCTCATCTCGCACCCGCTCTTCGGCCGCACCAGTTTGTCGCAACGCAATCCCTACGAACTGGACCCGCAGGCGATTCTGGAGCCGCCGCGTCGATTGCTCGAGCAGCTGCGCTACTGCGGCCCCGGGTTCATCCTATCGGCCTGCATTGTCGGTTCCGGCGAGTTGATCGCCACAACCACGCTGGGCGCCAAGGCGGGGTTCGCCACGTTGTGGGTCATCTTGCTGAGCTGTCTGGTCAAGGTGGCCATGCAGTTGCAGTTTGCCCGCCACGCGATTCAGCATGGCGAGACGGCCCTGACTGCGATCAATCGGCTGCCTGGACTGCGTTTCGGACCAGCCAACTGGGCCATCTGGTTTTGGGCGCTGATGTTTCCCGTGCGCGTGCTGCAGGTGGGCGGGATCGTCGGCGGGCTGGGCCTGCTGATGAATTTGATCGTCCCGTCGGTCCCCGTCGCCGCGTGGTGCCTGGCCGCGGCGGTCGCGGCGGCGCTCTTGGTGTCTGCCGAACGTTATCAGCTCATCGAGCGCGCCTCGCTGGCGATGACGGTCCTCTTCACGACGCTCACCTTCACGTCGGTCGTGGCGCTGCAGTGGACCGACTACGCGTTCACCGCGAGCGACGTGTTGGGCGGCTTACAGGGTCAGTTGCCGGCCGACGCCGTCTTTTTCGTGATTGCCGCATTCGGGCTCACCGGCGTGGGCGGCGACGAGATTCTGTACTACACCTATTGGCTGCTGGAGAAAGGCTACGCGGCTCGGGTCGGCCCCTATCGCCCCGACGATCCCGATTGGCAACGCCGCGCGCGGGGTTGGACCCGCATCATGACGCTCGACGCGATCGTGTCGATGGTGTCGTACACGGCCGTGACGTGCGCGTTCTACATCTTGGGCGCCGCCGTGTTGCACGCCCGGGGCGAGTTGCCCGAGGGCACGGCGATGGTCGAAACGCTCGCTCGCATGTACACCGAGTCGCTGGGGCCCTGGGCGGAGGACGTGTTTCTCGCCGGCGCGTTCGTCGTGCTGTTCTCGACGACATTCTCGGCGCTGGCGTCGTGGACGCGGATCTACAGCGATACGCTGGGGCAGTTGGGATTTTTGGAGTTCGAGGATCCGCAGCAGCGGCTGCGCTCGATCCGCATCATGGCCTGGGGCTTTCCGCTGCTGTGGGCCGTCGTGTTTCTGTTCGTCAAGCAGCCGATGTACATGATCATGCTGGGCGGACTGGCCACCGCCGCCGTGCTGCTATTGGTGGTCTACGCGGCGATTTGCTTTCGCTACGGGCGGACCGCGCCCGAGTTGAAACCGAGCTGGGCGTACGACGCGGCGTTCTGGGCCAGCGCTGTTGCGATTGCCGCCTTCGCCGCCAGCGGCATCGCCAAGGCCATCGGCAGCGGCTAGCATTCCCCTCCCTCGCAGGGAGGGGCCAGGGGAGGGATTGGGGCATTGGCATATTCGCCCCTCACCCCTCGGGGGAGAGGGGCTATGCGACCGGCACTACGGCGCACTCGCCGGCACGCCGCCGTCCTCGCGGTTGCCCAATTGGCGGAACGTTTCCGGGTCGATGTCAAAGCCGACCATCTCGACCGAGCCGTCGCACCGCGACATCAGGCAGCCAGCCGCATGGGCGCTGCCAAACAGTTCGCGGGGCGTGATCTCGTTGATCGACTCTTCGTACAACTCGGAGACGTCGTCCGCGTCGCGCCGCGGCACGTGGGTCGGCGTCACGCCGTCGTAGTAGGTGGCACGCACCAAGTCGTCTTGAAAGCTGCTGTACATGGCCCAATCGTCGGCCAGCCAATGCTGCTGGGCTTCGTAGCTGGCCGGCGGCACCCACCGCTCGCCCAGGCACAGCGTGTTGGACAGCCCGTCGGTCACTTGCTGCAGCTTGACCGCGTTGCCGCAGTAGGTGATGCCGTTGAAGTCGGAACTGGACGGCGGAAACACCCCCGTCGGGTCGGGCTCGTACGACCGCGGGCAGATCTGTTGGCAATGTTGGTCGAAGCCCGTTTGATCGCCGACGCTGATCGCGTAATCGCCGTGAGCGCGGCTGTCCGCTTCGTACGGCGCCGCGCCGCCGAGCCCGTCGCCCGAGAGCGGCAAGAACGCGGCGGCCTCGGCCGTGTACTGGTTGACGTAGGGTCCGCCGGTGCGGCGCGAGGGGCAGTTCATCAGCGGCAGCGGCGTGGCGTCGCGCCTGGCGAGCAGCGCGAACCGATCGGCCCCCGTCGCGCCCGTGCCCAGGTCGCGCAGCGTCTGCTGCTCGATGAACGGCAGGATTGTGTAAAACCACCCGCCCGGCTGCTGGGCCCCCGCGCCTCGGTCGGGGTCGCCGGTCCAGGAGCCGTACCATCCCGACGAGGGAAACCGGCCGCTGGCCGTTTCGTGATTCAGCACGCCAAGGGTGAGATTCTTGAGATTGTTGGCGCATTGCACGCGTCGCGCCGCTTCCCGCGCCGCCTGGATCGCCGGCAGCAGCAGGGCGACCAGCACGCCAATGATGGCGATCACCACCAGCAATTCCACCAGCGTGAAGCCGGCCCCGCACGGCGATTGCCTGGCGGCCGTCGAGTTCTTCGAGCTTGGCGGCGGTGCGTGCGGCATGGCGGGCTGGTCGTGCGTTGGGAGCAACGCGGGCGCCCCCGCGGCCAGGCGACGAGAATTCGTCGCGGCGAGTCGTCTGACAATGTACCCGCGCCTGGCCGTGCTCGCCAACCGCCGCGCGGCGCGCGACGATTGGCCCCAGGGCGTTGACTCGCCGCCGCGTGGGCGAGATGTTGCTGTGGTCCGCTCAGCCATTGCTCCAACACCGCACGATTTCACTCTCAATCCTGCCGCCAGCATGCTCGCCCCGCGCCCCGCCGAAGCCCGTTTGATCGAGATCGCCCGCGACGCGCCAGGGCGCCGGCTGGCGGGCGTCACGCTGGGGCGGGCCCAGGCGCTGGCCACGCTGGCCGGCGAGCGCCACGAGGCAACGGCCGTCTGCTGGATCCCCGACTGCTTTCGCGCCGCACTCGCGCTCGCTGAGGATCTGCCCGCGAATCTTCAGATTGCGTGCGAACCTGATCCGCCCGACAAGCCGTGCGATCTCGCGCTGGCGCCGCTGTCGATGCACGGCGAGGCCGAGTTGGCCCGCGAGACGCTGCAGGAACTGGCGCATCGGCTCGAGATCGGCGGGCGATTGCTCGCGGCCACCGACAACCCCCGGGACACGTGGTTGCATGAGCAGCTGGCGGCGATCTTACCGCGCGTGAGGAAGCATCCGTTTGACGACGCGGTCGTCTACTCGGCCGTCAAAACCGAACCGCTGCGGCGACGGCGCGACTTTTCATGCGAGTTCGCCCTGCGCGACCGCGGGCGGTTGTTGAAACTGCTCACGCGGCCGGGCGTGTTTTCGCATCGCCGCGTCGATCCGGGGGCGCGCCGCCTGATGGACGCCGCGGAGATCGGCCCCGGCGAGCGCGTGCTCGACATTGGCTGCGGGGCCGGCGCGGTCGCGCTCGCGCTGGCCGCCCGCGAGCCCACGGCTCAGGTGCTGGCGGTCGACAGCCACGCCCGAGCTGTCGCGTGTACCCAGCGCGGCGCCGAGTTGAACGACCTGCCGAACGTGTCGACGCTGCTGAGCGCCAACGGCGAGTATCCCGATCCCGGCACGTACGATCTGGCCGTCGCCAATCCGCCCTACTACGCGGGGCACGAGATCGCCGCCCGAATGGTCGCCGCAGCGCACCGCAGCCTGCGCGTCGGCGGACGCCTGCTGGCCGTGACCAAGTCGCCGCAGTGGTATGCCGAGCACCTCCCTGCGACCGGTTGGCGCTCCACGTGCACGAGCGAGGTGAAGCGTTACCACCTGGTGTCGGCTGAGCGTGCGTGAGGCACGCCCCTCGCCGGGCTGCTAAGATGGGGATCGATTGGAGAACTCACCAGCCGCGAAATCTCTTCATGGTGACGCAAGCAATGCCGGCTTTTGCGACGCGTAATGCGATAACTCAGTCCACTTCGCAGCCTAAAGGGCTGCTCTACGAAAGCCCAGGGCGCAGCCCTGGGACCCGGCAATCGTCCGCCACGTTAGCCCTGAAGGGGCGCGCTCAACGGAGGCAAACTATCGCTGGCTACGCCCTTGTGTGCGCGGCAATATCACTCGCCGGCTGCCAAAGCGAGTACGATCGCCTGCAGGCGGAGCAGGGCCCCGCAGTGGACGCAAAGCTAGAAGCCGTTAATCGCTGCCTCGCTCGGGCGGCTGAGTTGCCGGAAGCGCCGCAGGCCTACGAGATGTGGCTGCAGGCCCAAGAGCGGCTCAAGACGTTGCGGCTGGTCAGCGAGTCGGACCAAATCGCCCCCGAGATCGTCGAGCAGTCGCAACAGATGATCAGCGAGTCGGAAGCGGCGGTGCAAGACCTGCTCGCCAAGGCGACGATCGAAGCGCCCGCCCCCGTGCACTTCGAAAACGGTCCTCAATGCAACGCCGCGGTGCTGTTGCTTGGCGCCGATGGCACGGCGAATCGCAACGAGGACTTCCGCGACCGCAACATGCCCGAGGCGCGGTGGTACTTCGACGGCACGTCGCCCTACGACATGGCGTGGACTCGCCAGCGGTACGACATCGTTGGCCGACTGGAGTTTTTGCTCGTACTGCGGCAGGCTGACATTGTCGCACCGGAGTACCAGGGACTCGACGAGGGAGACCACCCCGCGTATCAGATGGGCGGCATCGAGTGCGACGCGTTCTTGTTCTCGCTGTCGGACGACGAACCGGTGGGGGCGTTTCATTTCGTGGCGCCCAACCAACGCTCGGCCGGCGCCATCGGGCCGTATGAAATGTTCCTGCCGGAGGAACCGGAGCAAGCCGTCAATCTGCTGCGCACGCGGCTGTACGGCGCCGCGCGCGACTTTGGCGCCGCCATCGCTGCCGAGTTGTCGCCGGAGATCAGCTTCGACCGCCGCGTCGTGCGGGACCTGTTGGGCATCCGCCTCGAAGCGGTCGAGTCGGCGGAATAACCCGCGCGTTGGACCCGCGCGAGTGTGCCACTGCTGGCTGGCCCAGCAGTGGGCGCCTTGTCACCGCTTCGCACTGCTGGACGAGCCAGCAGTGGCGCCCCCTCGCTGCCACGTGCTTCGCTACTTCGCCGGCGCAGGCAGCGGTCCGTGAATCTCGCTCAAATCGAGCGTGAACTGCTGATCCGGCGCCGTGTCGAACCGCTTCAGCACGGGCGAGTAGGTCCGCACGTCGACCGTGCGGCCGTCAGGATGAAACTCCAACAACCGCATGTCGCCGATGCCGCCTTCGCGCTTCATCTGGTAGTTGGCGAGCATCTGGTGCACGGGGTTCCCGTGCGCGCCCGCCGTGCTGCGAAATCCCGTACCGTCGTTCAGCACGTGGCCGTTGAAGGTCAGCCGGAAACTGGCGTGCTGCGAGACGAGCTTGTCCCACAGTTGCTGGCCGTCGTTGACCGTGCTGACTTGCTCGATGCCGTAGCTGTGCGGGTTCCACGTTTGCGCGTTGCCCTTGGTGGCCCAGTCGTAAATCGTCTCGTCGCAGTACATGTAGGCGTGCGTCACCAGCAGCGCCGAGTGGTCGGGATGCTCCGCCACGATGCGGTTGGCCCAGGCGACAACCTCGTCGCGGGGGGCCCACTCCAGCGCGATCACCAGCCACCGCTGTTCGCCCGCAGTGAACGTGTGCCACGAGTTGTCCGTCTTGTCCGGCTCAAAAAAACCGCCGACGCTCGGCTGCTTGGCATACGGCGAGGCCGGGCCGAAATATTTGTCCTCGTTGAAGTGGCTGTCGCGCGTCGCCCCGTTGCCCCCTGGGCCGTAATCGTGATTGCCCGGGGCGATCGCATACGGCACGACGCCGTCCAGCCGCTTCATCGCCGCGGCCGCGTTGTCCCACTGCTCGGGAGTGTTTTTGTTGGTGACGTCCCCTTCGTGCAGCACGCACTTGATGTGGTGCGACTTGGCGTGCTCGGCAATCCACTGCGTTTGGGCGTGGAAGTGCTGTGGATAAGCTTCCGCGTAGATCTGCGTATCGGGCAACACGGCCAGCGTCCAGGAACCCTCGGCAGGCTCGTACGACTCGTCGGCCATCGCTTGGCTGACTATGCACGACGCCACGAGTATTGTCAGCAGCCCGGCCATCCGGCCGGTGCGCATCGGAACGCAGTTGTTCATCGTCGGAAGATCCTAGGTCGATAAGAGAGAGAAGTGACTCGGCCCACGGCAGATGCCCGGCGCGTCGATGGTCGATTCACGAGTTGCCGCCTAATCATCCAAGAATCGAGGCCGAGCGGCGCAAGATGCGTACGCTCTTCACCATAGGCCAGTCGACCACGTTCAACGAGACCCGACGCGGGTGAAATCGCCGACAAACCCGACAACGCGGGGGCGAAGCGGCGAAGCCACCGGCTACAGCCAGCGGCGGTGCGCGGCTGCGACTGCGGCAAATATCGCCGCGGCCAACGCCGCCGACGCCGGCTCGGGGACCGCCAGGATCCCGACCGTCGCCGGGCCGCTGCCGAATGCGGCGTTCCACGCGGACAGATCGGCGCCGTCCACCGTGCCGTTGCGATCGGCGTCGCCATGGCCGTTGTTGACTTCGCCCGTGCGGCCGGCGCCGGCTTGCCACATCAAGAAGTCCGTCCCGTCCACGGCGGCGTCGTAGTTGAAATCCGCCGGCCCCGCGTCCAGCGCCCACCCGGTCAGCGAGCTGGAAACGCGCCAGTAACCGTAGCCGCTGCCGTCGTCGGCGCGGATGCCGTCGATCTGGTAATCGATCCGGTGCCGCCCCGGGCCCATGTACTCGGTCACGTCAATTTGGATCGGGTCGACGTCGTCGCCGGGAATCCAACCGGCGCGGTTGAGGTCCGACGACCACGTGTCGCCCCACCGACCGGAGGTCGGGTTCACGCTGCGAAAGTCCCGGCCGTCTGTGCGCCAGGGGATGCCGCTCCACACCTCTTCGCCATCGATGAGAATGTGATGGGTGCGCTGCGTGAACTCGTCGCCGCCCTGCCCGTCGATGGCGTGCCCCGAAGGCAGGTAATTGAGAACGACCTTGCCCATCTCCTCGGGGATGATGACGCTGGTCCTGCGGCGGTTGTCGGGAAACTCGCCGGCTCGCCAATCCTGGTCGTTGAAGACGGTACGCGCAAACACGGGCGCCCGCTGGGGCGACTCTTGCGTGACCCGCAGGTTGAAGTCGACCCGCCAGGCCTCCTGCACCCATGTGTCGATAAACGCCCGCACCGTGATCGGACCGCCCTGCAGCAGCGGGAGCAAATGCGTTACGTCTTGCGTCCACGAGGTCGTGCCGCCGAACCCGGTGATGAATTTCTCCAGTTCGACGTCGCCCGCGGGGGTCGCCAGATACACGCTGCCCGCGCGGTCCCACGGATCGCTCTCCGCCCAAATATTGAGCTGGGCCTCCACTTGGGCAAAGTCGCCCAACTCCGGCAGCGTGACGGTCCGCTCGATCACGCGGCCGTTGTCGAGAATCTCGATGCCGCGCCGGCCGTACCAATCAGGATCGCCGCCGAACTGGATGCCGTTGTTCAAAAAGACTCGGTAGGTGGTCTGGCCCCGCGCCGATTGCGACGGGACCGCGATCGCGCCGACGGCCAATGCCGCGATGGTCGCGGCGGCGAGAAGTTGCTTCACCTGCATGATTGCCCTGTGCCTGCGCGCAAATCTGCGCAAGGAAAGCGGCGGCGGGCCTCGCCACGTCGGGGACCATGGGCGCACCGGGAGTGATGGTGCGCCCGCAAGGAAGCTGCCCGCGCGGGCCGAGTGTTGCCGCTCTCAGAGTTGCCTGTTCCGATACCCCGATCGTAACGAGCGGCGGCCGGCAGAGCAATTCTTGCGATACGTTTTGCACCGTTTGAGACGATTGCCGATACGAAGCGTGCCACGGCTGGCACACAAGTACCAACTTGCGAGCGCTACCAAGCAGTTTCGGACAGCTGGAGAAATCCCACCGCGGCCGGCCTAGTCTCCCGCGACGAACCGCGCGAGCTTCGTCAGGTTCGTCGCAAAAACCTGGCTCGACAGGTAGCGAAATCCCCGCGCGAACTTCGGCTGGCCGACAAGTCCCTCGCCGTCGTACGTGGAAACCCAACGGCCGTCGTCATCCAGCGCCGCGATGATCCGCTGCACGTCGGCCGCGGTGACGCGCCGCCGCGGAGACCGTGGCAGGGACTCGCCCCGGGCGACGGCGTCGCAGGCGCGCCCCAGCGACTCGAGCCGCGGCGTCTGCTGCCAGCCGTAGTGCGACGGCGCGCTCTCCGCGTCGTAAGCCAAGCGGTACTCCCCGTCCATGTACAACGGCCGGTTGGTCTGCAGCTCGTAGAACCGCGCCAGCTTGCCGTTGGGCAGCATGCACTGCGTGCGGAAGTACTCCAGCGCCGCGGGGATCGGCTTCACGTAGCGCTCGTCGCCCGTGTAGCTGGCGATCGTCAGCAGCGCCCGCATCGCGTCCTGCGACTCGTGCCCCGCGATCGCCGGCGGCTCGAACTTGCGGGCCCACATCGGGTGCATCTGGTAGTTGTACTGCTGACACCACGCTGGCTGGGGCGCGGGCATCTGCGCCAGCACGAGAAAATCGCCCAGCTTCCGCAGCGCGGCGAGATGCCGCCCCTCGCCGTAGATTTCGTGGGCCACGATCAACGTTTCGGCCACCGTGCCCGCCACACCGTCGTTGAGCGTGTAATAGTTCCAGTAGTCCTTCACGCGCCGCTCGGTCCGCCAATCGTAATCGGGGTAGCTCGCCGGCAGCACCGGCTGCGCGGGCGCCGGGCCGGTCCAAACCTGGGGGAAGCCGCCGTTGGCGAACTGCGCGGCCAGCAGCGCATCGAGCCCGTACGCGACGGCTTCATGCACCGCCGCGTCGTCAAACTCCAGCGCCTTGTCCAACCGCATGAGAAACTGCAGCGCCGCCTGCGACTGCCCGTCGTCGAGCGACGAGTTGTTCATCCGCCCGCCGGCGCGGGTGCGATAGGCGCCCATCCGCCGCGCCGGAGTGAAGTGGATCACCTGCGCCCACCCGCCCGATTGGAGCTGCCCGTCGATCAGACATTGCCCCGTCGCCCGCGCGGCGTCCAAAAACTCAACCTCGCCGGCGGCGGCAAACGCCTCCAGGTAAGCGTCGCCCACGGTGGGCGTCCCGGGCGGCTGCACGAACGCCATGTCGACCGTCGCGGCGCCTTCGCCCCATCGCTGCGAGAGATCGTCGGCATTGTAGAAGTACACGTACCCGCCGTGGCTGGCGACGGTCTCGGCGTAATACCGCGTCGCCTGTCGCGTGGCCGCCCGCGCGGCGTCGCGCAGCGCGGAATCGCCGTCAGCGCGTGCGACGCAGTACGGCGACGCAATCGCCTCCAGGCCAACAACCGCGGCAACGGCCAAACGGAAAAGACACGCCATGATGCTGCCCCGATCACTGAGTTTGCTCCCACGCCGCCCTGCTAGTTCGCACCGCTAGGAACGCCAGCGCAAACTACTGCCAAGAGTCAACGCGAAGAGCGCACGGAAACATGCAGCGTAACCGCGCGAGCGGGTCGACGCCAAGTGTTCCACAGGAACACGGCATCGCGGCAAGATAGGGGCGCTCGTGTCGAAACGCCGGCGCCGGCGTGAGATAAAGCGACTCGATCAAATCGCAAGTCGGGCCGCCGCCTCAGCTCACCACCCGCAGTGATGATGGTGGTGGTACCGCGGGCCCCAACCGCCGCCGCCGTAGACGCGGATCACCGGCGCGGGGCGAACAATCACCGCGGGCGCAGGCGCCACGACCACCGGCGACGGATTGATCGGCTGCTTGACCGGCGGCCCGTAGCCCGCCATCCGTTGGGCCGACAGGACCACCCGATCGCTCACGCCGCTCTGCTTCAGACTGATCAGACCGCCCGGGCTCAGATCGAGCCGCACGCCGCGGCTCTGCATCGTGCTGATGATCAAATCCTCGCTCACGCCCGCTTGGGTCATCTGCACCAGGTCGTAGGACGTGACGGCTTGCGCCGCGAGCTGCGCGTTGGCGTGGGCCGCGGCGGCATTGCCGGCGGCCACGGCGCGGGCGTCCGCGTTGTCTTGGGCCTTGCCGAGCAAACCGCCGGCCAGCGCGCCCACCCCGGCGCCGATCAGCGCGTTCTCGCCGCCCCGTTTCCGACCGCCGAAGATGGCGCCAGTCACCGCGCCCAGCCCGCCGCCGACGACTGCGCCGCCGACGGTGTCGTTCTGGTAAGCGCTCCGAGGCGCTTGGTAATAGTACTGGGCGTCGGCTTCGGTCTCGATGCCGGCGAGACAGCCCACCAGCAGCGTCGCAACGATGAGGCGGCGATTGACGATGGACATCGTGACGACTCTCCAGGACGTGGCGAAAACTGCACGGCGGCGGCGCGCACTGGCGCACCGTGCCGCAGTCTGTATCGGCGTCGCCGCTGGCCCGCAACAGCAGTTGGCGCACGCCGCGGAGAAGTCCCCGCAGCTTGCCGCCGCCGCGCCGTCAAAGCGACACGCTAGCAACGATTCTCCGCGTGGGAATCCTAGCCGGCGGCACACTTGCCGCCGGGAAACGCCAGGCAAAACGAGCACCGTGATCCGCCCGGCGGCAAGTGTGCCGCCGGCTACTTGGCCCTGTTTGAACGACTCATCGGTCCTGGCCTACAATCCCCCTCGCTGGCGCCGCGGCCGCGTTGTGAGATAAGCTCGTCGGGATCACTTACATTCCACACCGCCGCTGCCATGCCCCCGTCTCCCGCCAAGCCGACCAAGGCCCAACTGCAGGCCGCCTACAATAAAACGGTCCCCGACATCGTCCCCGACGACATGGTCGTGCTGTTCGCCGGCATCAACCCGGGGCTGTACACGGCCGCCATCGGGCGCCACTTTGGCCGCCCCGGCAACCGCTTCTGGCCCGCGCTGCACGCTGGCGGATTCACCCCGCGGCTGTTCTCGCCGTACGAGAGCGACTTGCTGCTCGACTTGCACCTGGGCGTCACCAACGTCGTGGCGCGGGCGACCGCGCGGGCCGACGAGTTGACCGACGACGAGCTCCGCGCCGGCGGCAAGATCCTGGCCGCCAAGGTCCAGCGCTGGCGCCCCACGGTGATCGCATTCGTGGGCATCGGCCCGTACCGCGTGGTGACCGGCGACCGCCGCGCCGGCGTCGGCCTGCAAGCCGCCCCCTTCGGCGGCGCCCCCGCCTGGGTCCTGCCCAACCCCAGCGGCCTGAACGCCCACTACCAACCGCCGGCGCTGGCCAAACTGTTTCGCGAGCTGCGCGTGTGGGCCAACAAGCAGCACCGCCGCCGCCAAGGGTAGCCGCGGTTCTTGAACCGGGGCGGCGAAGCCGCAAGAGGCGTCGGTTCACGGTTTGCATCTCGTTGGCAGTGCCAAACCTTCGCGATGCCTCTTGTCGCCTGCGGCGACCCCGGTTCAAGAACCGGGGCTACCCATCCCCAAGTCCGCAATCAACCCACTCGATCGGCACGCCGACGGATCGGCCTTCCAGATACCACCGTGCCGAACTCCACGGCCAATCAACGGCCCGCTGCACGAGCCCGGCTCGCACGGGATTCTCGTGCATGTAGTCCAACTTCTCTTCCAGCTTCCCCCGCGACTCAATCGCAAACGCGTGATACTTCGGCAACCAGAACCGCTCTCCCTCGCCGAAGTTCGCAAAGTACTTCCCCGCGTGGTCACGGTACCAGTTGCGAATGTGAAAGCTGCTCTTCCGCTTCCACGCATGCATGAACCGGCTGAGCTGGCCGGCCTCAGGGAACCACACAATCGCATGCACGTGGTCCGGCATCACGACAAACCCCACGCACTTCGCCGTGAAGGCCGTCAACTCGTCGCCCAACACGCCCAACAGAATCCGCTTCGGCCGCTCGCGATCGAGTAGCCGCCGACGACGATCGACCGAGAAGGTGACGAAGTTCGCGTACAGCCGATCGTCGATAATCCGGCGGCGAGCGGACATGCGAGCCAGAATGATCCGCCACGCCGCCCAACGCCAGCGCGGTCCGACGCAACCAGGCGCATACCCCCCACCCCAGGTCCCCCCGGTTCTCGAACCGGGGCCGCCGCAGGCGGCAGGAGGCGGATAGTACCATGCGAGCGCCTAGTTACCCTTCTGCTTCCTCGACAAGTGACTCTTTCCACTCTGCATAAGTGCGACCATCATTAAGTTTCCAAGTGATTCTTCCATTGCGATTTCCGGCCGCTACAACTGCTGCCGCAGCACTCGGACTGGAAAACTCGACATCGTCCGCGAATTCGAGGCTTTCGGCATCCTTGGGCATGAGGCGGCCTTGGGCAACGAGCTCGTCGCGCAACGATACGTATGAATCCCACGAGGGAGCCCCGTTCTGCCGAGCGGTCGAGCCCTTCAATACGACAAATGCTCCGTCGATCTCCTTCGCATGCGCCGTCACGCCAACCTCAGACATTGTGAGGGCTGGCACCTGGGCGGCCTGAGTAGGTTGATCTTGCGTCGCAGGTGGCCTGAGGAAATCGAAGCCGAGAACTGGGAGCATGAGACGAATCTGATCCAGAAAATACTCCATATCCGCAACATCTGACTCAGGAAGAGTCTTGAGGCCGGGCGATGTGTTGTTGGCGACTATCGCGCGACCGGCAATTTGAGAGAGATCAATCAGTCGACTTTCAAGGTAGCGGCCGTGCGACTTCGTCAGATTAAAGTCCTTACTCGTTATCGTCACTGCACGAGTCCAGAAATCTTTAGTGTCGTCCTTATCATGTGCCTTCAGTCGCTCGAACACGTCATCTGCTTCACCAACGTAGACACGATCGCCATCCCCCTGGGCATCGGGGCCAACGAGCATGTAGACACCGGTTCGTTGCAACTCTTCCCTTTTCGCCATCTCATGCAATTGAGATCGAGGTACGACGATCACTTGCCCAGTCCAGTTAATGATCTCGGCAACAATTGGCCCCGTTGGGGAGCCGTCTGAAAGATATAGCCGAAGAGTCTTTCCAAGCGCCACGGACGACTCCAGTTTCAATACGGGGACGACTGAATGAGATACCCGCGAGGCCGTTTGATGTAGGGCACGCCGGAGATTGTAATCTATAACCCATATCGTACCCCATCAAACTCGCTACGATCTACGCTACGAAATCGTGCAACAGGACAACTGATGTATGTTTCACCCAAATGGCCAACGCCTAGCGCAAACCCACTGCTCAATATGACCGAACCTACAACAGACCCTCGCGCCGTTAGCGCATCATGCCGGGGCGAGTTACTCCCGGACTATTCCCCCCGCCGCCTGCGGCGGCCTGGGTTCGAGAACCCGGGGGACCCCAGATTTGGTCCACGCTGCTTCGCGAGATTCTGCTCGAAAATGAGCCACGCGGTCGGGTAGAACGAAGACTGCAGGTCACGCGGTAGCTCGCGCCACCGAAGGTGACCTGCGGACGATCGGCGGCGTGGGGGTTTTGCTCGCCGAGGGGGAGTTTTGCTGGCAAAAGCGGCGGCGGGCGATTTGGCGGCGGCGAGCGTAAGTCACGGCCGCGCAAGGGGTAGCGATCAACTCAACCGCGTCGCCATGAGGGAGTTTTGCTCGTGGATTTTCGAGTTTTGCACGAGAGCAAGAGTGCAAAACGAGCGGGTCCCCCAGGATCTCGATCCTGGGCGGCGCAGCCGCAAGAGGCGCGGTGTTGGGCGACGGACCAGCGAAGTTGTCGCCGTCAATAGCGATGCCTCTTGCCGCCTGCGGCGGCCCCGGTTCAAGAACCGGGGCTACCCAGAGCCAAGCAATCACCCCATGTGCTTCGCGACCGCGGCGCCGAACTCGCTGCATTTGACCAGCGTGGCGCCGTCCATCAGGCGTTCGAAGTCGTACGTGACCGTCTTCGCGCCGATGGCGCCGTTGATGCCCTTGATGATCAGGTCGGCCGCCTCGGTCCAGCCCAGGTGCCGCAGCATCATCTCGCCGGAGAGGATCACGCTGCCGGGGTTCACCTGGTCCTTGCCGGCGTACTTGGGCGCGGTGCCGTGAGTCGCTTCGAAGATGGCGTGGCCCGTGTCGTAGTTGATGTTGCCCCCCGGGGCGATGCCGATCCCCCCGACGCACGCGGCCAGCGCGTCGCTGATGTAGTCGCCGTTGAGGTTGAGCGTGGCGATGACGCTGTACTCGGCCGGGCGGGTGAGGATCTGTTGCAGCATGGCGTCGGCGATCACGTCCTTGACCACGATCTCTTTGCCGCTCTTGGGCGACTTGAACGTGCACCACGGGCCGCCGTCGAGTTCGGTGGCGCCGAAGTCGCTCTTGGCGGTGGCGTAGCCCCAGTCGCGAAAAGCCCCTTCGGTGAACTTCATGATGTTCCCCTTGTGCACCAGCGTGACGCTCTCGCGATCGTTGTCGATGGCGTACTGGATGGCCGCCTTGACCAGCCGGTGCGTGCCCTGTTGGCTGACCGGCTTGATGCCGATGCCGGCCGTGTCGGGGAAGCGGACCTTCTTCCACCGCTCGGGGAAGGCTTCGCTGAACAGCTGCTTGAACTTGTCGCAGTCGTCCGTGCCGTTTTCGAACTCGATGCCCGCGTAGATGTCCTCGCTGTTCTCGCGAAAGATGACCATGTCGGTCAGCTCGGGCTGCTTCACGGGCGAAGGGACGCCCTGGAAGTACTGCACCGGACGCAGGCAGGTGTACAGGTCCAGGATCTGCCGCAGCGCGACGTTCAGCGAACGAATGCCGCCGCCCACCGGGGTGGTCAGCGGGCCCTTGATGCCGACCAGGTACGTGCGGAACGCGTCGAGCGTTTCGTCGGGCAGCCAGTTGCCGGTCGTGTTGAACGCCTTCTCGCCGGCGAGGACCTCTTTCCACTCGATCTTCCGCTCGCCGCCGTAGGCCTTCTCAACCGCCGCGTCGAAGACCAGTTGGCTCGCCCGCCAGATGTCGGGGCCGGTGCCGTCGCCTTCGATGAACGGGACGATGGGGCAATCGGGCACGCTGAGCCCGCCGTCGGTCATGGTGATCGGCTGGGGGGCGGCAGTCATGGCAGGGGCTCCTGAAATCGAGATCGGTGAGCGGGGCGATCGGTGACGATCGGCGGTGGCAGTGTGAAGAATCGCCGATTCTCGACCCCAGCGGCGACAGGGTCAATGGGCGGGGGGAGAGTCGCAAGGCAGCGCACTTTTCAATATGGGGCGCCATGCCCACGGCGGTCTTCCGACGTGGGCATGCTGAACTCGCACATCGCATGCCCACGCCTGCGGACAGGCGTGGGCATGGCACCGGCCAGTGCGAACCGTGTCACATTTCCCATGCCGGCGTGCGTGATCGGCGGTTTGCGGCGCCCGCGCGGCAGGTCTATACTCGGGTGCGAATCCGCAAGGGTTCGCCCGCTTCTCGCAAACTGCGATGTCTCAACCGTACTTCTGCGGAGTTTTCCTCACGATGCCTAGCAATCAGCCGTCGTCCGATCGTCGTCAGTTCCTCGCTGTTGGAGCCGCCGCCGCCGGGGCGGGACTGGCCGCCGGGGCGCCCGTCGCCCGGGCCGACCACCACGAGTCCGATGACGCCCAGCCCCCCCGCTTCCGGATCTCGCTGGCCGAGTGGTCGCTGCACAACGCCCTGTTTGGGGGCAAGCTGGATAACCTCGACTTCCCCGCCTACGCCCGCGAGCAGTGCGATATCGACGGCCTGGAATACGTCAACGCGTTCTTCAAGGACAAAGCCAAGGACGAAAAGTACCTGGCCGAGCTCGACAAGCGGTGCGACGACCACGGCGTGAAGAGCCTGCTGATCATGGTCGACGGCGAGGGCAAACTGGGCGACGCCGACGGAGCCGCTCGCACCCAAACAGTCGAAAACCACAAGAAATGGGTCGAGGCCGCCAAGTTCCTGGGCTGCCACTCGATCCGCGTGAACGCCCAGTCGGACGGCTCCCGCGAGGAACAAGCCAAGCTCGCGGCCGACGGCCTGGCCCGGATCTCGGAATTCGCCGCCCCGCTGGGGATCAACGTGATCGTCGAGAACCACGGCGGGCTCAGCTCCGACGGCGAGTGGCTGTCGGGGGTGCTGAAGTCCGTGGGCATGGACAACTGCGGCGCCCTGCCCGATTTCGGCAATTTCTACGAGTACGACCGCTATCAGGGCGTCAAAGACCTGATGCCGTTCGCCAAGGCGGTCAGCGCCAAGAGCCATGTGTTCGACATCCACGGCATCGAGACCGAGATCGACTACTTCAAGATGATGAAAATCGTCGCCGATTCCGGCTACAAGGGCTGGGTGGGCGTCGAGTGGGAAGGCAAAACGCCGGACGAGCTGTCGGGCATCCTGCTGACCAAGCGGCTGATCGAGCGGGCGGTCGCGCAGCTGGAGAGCTAGCACTGCCGCCGGACGGGGTGGGCTCGGCAAGCCCGCGCCGCCACGTCGGCAGCGACGATGAAAAACTTGAGCGAATCCGGGGCGGCCGTTCGGCCGCCTTTTTTTTTGCGCCGCAGGCAATTTGCAGCGGCAAACTGGGAGAATCGCCGCACGACACCTCAACTGGACACTCGCCGCAGCGGGAAAATCGGCGTGCCTATTTTTTGTGCAGCAGGCCGTGCCGCAAACCCGCGCACCGCCTGCCGCGAAATAGGCAGCGGCGATGCGTCGCTGTAAGTGCAAGCACTGCAAGAACCTACGAAGCCGGCTGGACTGCCTGCAAAGACTGGAGCATTGAAACTGGCCCGCGAGGCATTTCCGCCGGGCCGCCACCGACTACTCCCGCTGAATCGGAAGGAGACGACAGCCGTGCTCACCCAATCTCCCCAGAAGTATCAGGAAGTTCTTCAAGCGGCCGAACGCGTGTTCCGCCAGGATCCTGATTGGGTCACCTTTTTCCGCGAAGTCCTCGGCGTCGAGGGCGTCGTCCGCCAACAGTTCCCCTCGCTCGACGAACTGACCGCGTTTGAGCAGAGCGACGAATACGCCAAGATCCAGAAGATGGTGGTCAAGCTCCGCGAGAAGCGGCCCACCGCCGAGCCCGATGGCGAGCCGACCCGCGTGATCACTGTCCGCCTGCCAGCGAGCATGCACGAGTACCTCAAGAGCGAGGCTCATGACCTGCGGACCAGCATGAACAAGCTGTGTATCTCGAAGCTGCTGCAGGTGATCGGCGAGGACCAGATTCCCAACGAGCGTGGCAGCGGGGTGCCCAAGCCGACCGCGGCCCGCACCACCCTGGGCGGGGGCGGACTGGGCAACGGCGCCCCGACCGGCGCCTCCAACTACGCCCAACCGCAGCAAGGCGGCCAGCCGCAGACCCCGCCGCCGTTCAAGCCGACCCAACCCCGCTTCTAGGACGCCGCGGGCCAGCGCGCCCGCCACGCCCTCGAGCCGTTGGATCAGCCTGAGCACGGCTGCCAAAGTGCGACTCATGCTTCCGAGCCACAGCCGCCCCCGGTTCGCGCCGGGGGCGGCTGTCTGCTGCGCCCGCGCTTTCGGAGGGCTTCGCGGCGCTGCGTCCCAGCGACCCGACGCTCGTCTGTGGACGGTCTCACGTCGAGGGAGTGCAAACCGGGCATCGCGTGTCGTGGTCTGCTATTATCGTGGCGTTGGGCGGCGGTCCAATTTCATTCGCCGCGACGACTGGAACGCGTTGCCCGCGCAGTCGTGCGCGTCCTGCTCTCCCCCCTTGCTGCTCCCGCAACCGATGGTGATTGCCATGCACCGTGTTGGGCTCTCTCTCGCGATCCTCGCACTCGCAGCCGCACCGGCGCGGGCCGACTGGCCGCAGTTTCGCGGCCCCACCGGACAGGGAATCGCCGAGGCGGCGCCGCTCACCTGGTCCGAGGATTCCGGCGTGACTTGGAAGACGCCGCTGCCGGGCCGGGGATGGTCGTCGCCCGTCGTGGCCGATGGGCAGATCTGGCTGACCACCGCCGTTGAGACTCCTCCCAACGCCCAGCAGCAAGAAGAAACGAAGGCCAAGTTTGCTGACCACCCCGTTGGCGGCGAGATGGGAAGCGCGGGGGCAATCGACCTGTCGGCGATCCAAATCGATTTTGAGACCGGCGAGATTGTGCGCACCGTCCCGCTGTTCCACGTGGAGAGCCCGCAGGCGATTCACGGACTCAACAGCTACGCGTCCCCCACTCCCGTGCTGGCCGACGGGAAATGCTACTGCCACTTCGGTGCGTTCGGCACGGCACGGGTTGATTGCGCATCGGGCGAAGTCGACTGGCGCCAAACGTTGTCACTGGACCACATTGTCGGTCCGGGCAGCTCGCCTGCGGTGTTCGAGGACTTGCTGATTATTCCCTGCGACGGCGCCGATGAGCAGTACGTCGCCGCTTTGGAAACGTCCAACGGGAAGATCGCATGGCACACCCCCAGGCCGCCCATTCGCGCCACAGACGGCGATCTGCGTAAGGCGTTCTGCACGCCGCTGGTCATCAACGTGGACGGCGCCGCCCAAGCGGTGATTCCCGGCGCGCAGTGGTTCATCGCGTACGATCCGCGCACCGGGCGCGAGTTGTGGCGCGTCGACCACGGCGACGGCTTCTCCAACGTGCCGCGCCCGCTGTACGACGGCCGCAACGTATTTCTATGCACGGGCTTCGGCCGCCAGGCCGGCCTGCTGGCCATCGACCCCCGCGGCTCGGGCGACGTGACCGAGACGCACGTGACTTGGCGCGAGGATGGCAAGCGCATCTCCACCCAGCCGTCGCCCGTGCTGGTGGGCGACCGGATTTACATGATCAACGACACTGGCGTCGCCTCGTGCTACGACGCCAGCACGGGCGCGGAAAAGTGGCGCAAGCGGATCGCCGGTAACTACTCGGCGTCGCTGCTGGCGGTCGACCAGCGCGTGTACTTTTTCAACCGCGAAGGCGTGACGACCGTCATTGCCGCGGGCGACGAGTTCGACGAAATCACGAAGAACACGCTCGACGGGTCGATCATGGCCACGCCAGCGGCGGTCGGCGGCGACTTGGTGCTGCGGACCGACACGCATCTGTACCGAATCATCGGCGTCCCGCCGGCCGCGCGATTGGGCATGAAGTGAGCGACGCCGTTATTCTGCGACCTGTTCTTGCTTGTCGCGACTGGTGCGCAGCTCCGTCGCCCACACGACCCACGCGATGAACACCAACTGAAACGGCAGCCGAACGGCGTGCCCCCACCACGGCACGTCGTGGCCCGCGACAGGAATGTCGTTCATGGCGATGTGAATGTTGGCAGGAAAGATGGCGATCAACAGCGCCACAAGCCCCCAACCAGCGGCTCTTCTCAAGCGGGGAATCAGCACGCCCGCGCCGCCCGCGATCTCCGCGACGCCGCTCAGGTAGACCAGCGTCAGCGGCCACGGCAAGTACGGCGGGATCATCGGCACGTAGATCTCCGGCGAGACGAAATGCATGGCTCCCGCGCCGATAAAAAACGCGGCCAGCAGGTACAGAGCAAACGTGCGCATGGAAGCCTTGGCAGTCGTATCGGGAAAGTTGTCGTCGCAGCAACGACCGGATTAGCTGGAGAACGGCGCAGGGCGCCGCTGAGACATATCTTTCATCGCGCGATGAGTCCAATTGTCGCGCACGACCTCGATTGTTCAACCGCGACTTGAAAACGGCGATTCACGCACTGCGACGCTTTTGACGGCCCTCATTCGCAGGGGCATACTTGGCTTTATGCCAAGAGCGCGCTAGGCAGCGGTCGCGGGGCGGGCGAGGCTCCTGCCGAGCTGGCGCCGGGCACGCACTGCCGGCTCGGCAGGAGCCTCGCCCTCCCAGTGGGTCAATGCCCTGCTGGAGAACGCTCCGCTAGTCAACAAGAGCGCCGGCGCACTGCAGATCTTCTCCCAATGTCTTTCTCAGGAACAGTTCAAGGTGATGCACCGCATTTTCGCAGTCGTTGTTTTTCTTACTGGCGGCGTTGCTGCCGCTGTCGCTGCTGCCGATGACTCGGTCGATCGTTACATCTTCAATCGTGCGCCACTGGCCGAGAAGCCCTTCACCGAGCTGCCGCTGGGCGCGATCGAGCCGCAGGGTTGGTTGCGCGATGAATTGCAGCGGATGGCGGCCGGCATGAGCGGCCACCTGGACGAATGGTACCCCGAGGTGTGCGGGCCGCGCAACGCCTGGTTGGGCGGCGACGGCGATTGCTGGGAGCGCGGGCCGTACTGGATCGACGGCCTGTATCCGCTGGCCAGATTGCTGGACGATCAGACGCTGGTCGAGAAAACGCTGCCGTGGATCGAGTGGACGCTCGCCAATCAGCGGGCCGACGGCTACATCGGTCCGCAGGAACTGCAGGACTCCGATCGGACGCAACCGCCGCCGCGCGGCGCGCAAGTGTACGCCCCCGACGATTGGTGGCCGCGGATGGTCATGTTGAAGATTCTGCAGCAGCACTACATGGCCACCGGTGACGAGCGCGTGATCGACTGCTTGCGGCGGTACTTTCGCTACCAACTGCAGACGCTGCCTGGCGCGCCGCTGCAGGCGACTGGCGGCGGTCCCGGCGGTTCCTGGTGGGCGGCCCAGCGCGGCGGCGACAACCTGATGGTCGTGTTGTGGCTGTACAACGTGACCGGCGAAGAGTGGCTGCTGGAACTGGGCGACATCTTGCACGAGCAGACTGTGCCGGTCACCGACTGGTTCCTCGACGGCGAGCGCGTTAGCCGGCGCGTCGACCAGGGCGAAACGCTGCACTGCGTCAACCTGGCCCAGATGATGAAGACGCCGCTGGTGCGCTACCAGCAGGACCAACTGCAGAAACACTTTGCCGCGACGCAGCGCGGGCTATCCGACATGCGCGCGTTCCACGGCCAGCCGCACGGTTTGTTCGGCGGCGACGAAATCCTGCACGGCCACGGCCCCGACCGCGGCAGCGAGTTGTGTTCGGCCGTCGAGATGATGTTCTCGCTGGAAACGATGTTTGAAATCACCGGCAAAGTCGAGTTCGCCGACCTGCTGGAGCGCGTCGCTTTCAACGCCCTGCCGACGCAATGCACCGACGACCACCACTTGCGGCAGTATTTTCAGCAGACCAACCAGGTGACCGTCTCGTTGGGCGGCCGCGATTTTGTCAACGACGGCGGCGATCGCTTGGCCTACGGTCTCATCAGCGGCTACCCGTGCTGCACCTGCAACCTGCATCAAGGTTGGCCGAAATTCGCGCAGCGGCTGTGGCTCGCCAGCCACGACGGCGGCCTGGCGGCCGCGGCGTACGCCCCGTCGCGGGTGACCGCGCAGGTGGCGGGCGATCATTCCGTGACGATCACCGAAACACCCAGCTACCCGTTTGACGAAGAGATCCGCTTCGTGGTGGAAACCGACGGCTTTGTCGAGTTCCCGCTGCACCTGCGCATCCCCGCGTGGTGCGAGAATGCTCAGATCGTTGTCAATGACGAACCGACCCCCGAGCAGCCGAGCGCTGGCACGATGCATGCGCTGCATCGCACGTGGAGCGACGGCGACCGCGTCGTGCTCCGATTGCCCATGCGACTGACGACCTCGCACTGGTACGAGCGGAGCGCGACGATCGAGCGCGGCCCGCTGGTGTTCGCCCTGTCCATCGCCGAACAGTGGAGCGAGCAGCCCTGGCCCGGCGCTCGCCCCGACGATTCGCCGCCGCGTATCGTGCGCGAGTGCCGTCCCGGTTCGCCATGGAACTATGCCTTGCCCGAGGCCGCCGTCCGCAATCCCGAGCAGCACTTCGAGGTGACGATTGCCGGCAAGATCGCAGACAATCCGTGGACGCGTGCGACGGCGCCCGTGGTGCTGTCCGGCGCCGCGGTGCGACTCGACGCATGGACGATGCGCAACGGTTCGGCCGCGCCGCCGCCGCTCAGCCCGTTGGGAATCCCCAAGGAGGCGGCGCGCGAAGAGATCGAATTGATCCCCTACGGCGCCACGACGCTGCGGATTACGGAATTCCCGTGGGGGCCGCTGAATAACTAGCGGCTGCTGTCGGCGAGAGCTGCGCACCTGCTACGGCTGCGGCGACTCCAATCGTACGGCCGTCCATTGCTGCACGCCGCCGTCGGTGGTCACCTTGACGCGCGTTTCCGCCGCGGCGAGCCCGGCCAAATCGGCAGCGAACACGGTGCGCGGGTTGCCCTCGGGCGACCAGGTGACCTGCTGCGTAGCGCGATCGACCGTGCCGCTCACATTGGCGGTCACCCCCAGCAGGTCGTCGTAGTAGACGCCCTGCACGCGGGCCGACCGGGCGACGGCCAACTGCACCACCTGCCGGCCGCCGCCGCCCGGGCGGTCGAGTGCAAAGACGCCCAAGCTGAGCCACTCGCCCGCCGGCACGGGCGCCGCGCTGGTTGGCGCGAGACCGCTGTCGACCAGGGGCTCAGCGGGCGTGGGCTCGGCAGGCGCCGCTTCGACATACGTGACGCTCGTGGATGTCGAGCCGCCGATTGTGGTCCAACCCAACCAGTTCGCTGTGGCCGCGACGGTCGCCGCCGCCCAGGCGTCGGCATGCGGGTGCGCGTATTGCCAGGCGTTGGGGTGCTGCGCGTACCACGCCGGCGAGAACGGCTGCGGCCCGCTGGTCGCGTTGCCGAGCCACTCCTGCGTTTGCGAGCGAAGCTGCCCGGGCTGATCGGAGAACTGCTGCGTGCTGATTTGGTTGCGGACGCTCTGCCCCGACTGCGGCAGATTCAGAAAGCTCTGGACCTGTTGAGTGCCCGCCGATGTCGCAGTGGCGCTGGGGCGCACGCCCGCGTCACCCAGGGCAGCGGGGCGCGGCCCCTGTGCTCGGAACCCGGCGGGCCGCGTCGTGCCGGAATCGCCCGTCGGGCTGGGTAGCCCGCCGCCGCTCCGCGAGCCAACTCCCCCTGCCCGTCCGCTGCGGCCGCCGCCGGGGCGTGCTTGCGCGTCAGTTGGCAGCAGAATCACGGCCGCCAACGCGACCGCAAAGAGAAAGGAAACGTGGAAGGTATTGCGAAGCATAAGAGTGACTCCTCAGCGGAAGCATGGCAGCAGGACGAGTTGCTCGACGAGCCCGACTCAAACGCACGGGATCCATCGAGACTGCCAAGTGGGCGAAAAAGGGCGACCGGCGACACGGCGCGGTCCGGAAACTCTAGCTCACAACTCGCCAATGCGGCGTCGGCCGCGCGGATCGTAGCGGCAGTACTCGTTTTTCACTCGCGTGGCGCTTGCTGCAGGGCGCCTGGGCGGATCGGACCAGTGACGCGCGATTTCCGCAGCGAATAGCCGCACTGCCGCAAAGCTCGCTCGCACGCTCGATTGGGGCCGAAACAAACGCGCCGAAGATGAAGAAATCGTGAAGCCGCTGACGTCATTGCTGTTCCCGCAACCGCTCTTGCGGCGCGCTCCGTGATCGGCATTGAATCTGGAGTGTTCCAGCGCACATCCGCGCCCTGCCGCCTCGCGTGCGAGCGTTTGTGTGATGTGCGGAAACCAGCCATAATGCGGCTTTCGTCAACGGGCTCGCGTGGGAACGTACCGACACGATTCCCGCGTCACCGCCACAGATTGACGGGCGTCGGGATGTCAAACAACTCCTCTGTCCTTCGGCCCTTGAAAAGTATGAGCCTGCTTCGCGCTAATTGCTCCGCGGTCCGATTCACCGCGTGTCTCGCACTTACGCTGGTCATGCCGACGGCCGCGGCGAACGCGCAAGCACCGTCTCTGACCGCCGTCGAGCAACTCGGCAAGGAGATTTACTTCGACGACATCTCGCACCCTGGCGGCATGTCGTGCGCGTCATGCCACACGCCGACTGCCGGCTGGGCCAGCCCGGACGATGAAGTCAACGCGCACGGCAGTGTCATTCCCGCCGGGACCACGCCGGCGCGGTTCGGCAATCGCAAGCCGCCCAGCGCCGCCTACGCGACCTTCGCTCCGCAGTTGCACTACGACGCGGCCCGCGGGTCGTTCGTGGGCGGCAACTTCTTTGACGGTCGCGCAACCGGCGCGAAATTGGGCAACCCGGCGGCCGACCAGGCGTTAGGGCCGTTTCTCAACCCGGTCGAGATGAACAACCCGGACAAGGCGAACGTGCTCGCGCAGATTGCCGCCTCGCCGTACGCCGCCGCCTGGGCCGCCGCGTGGGGCGAACCGCTCGAATACGACACGCCGGCGAAGATTGAGCAGAACTACGATCGCATCGGTCTATCCATCGCCGCATACGAAGGCTCCAGCGAGGTGAACCGGTTCACCTCGAAGTACGACTACTACCTGCAGGGGCAGGTCAATCTCACGGCGCTGGAGGCCGACGGGCTGCGCACGTTTGAGGGCAAAGGCAAGTGCGCCGACTGCCACACCAGCCAGCCGGGGCCCAACGACGAGCCGCCGCTGTTCACTGACTTTTCCTACGCCAATCTGGGCGTGCCGAAAAACGAAGAGAATCCGTTCTACGACATGGACGAGGTGCTTGTCGACGGCCAGCCGGTCAATCCCGCCGGCGACGCATGGGTCGATCCGGGGCTGGGCGGGTTTCTCGCGTCTCAAACCGACGAGCCAACCTGGACGGCCATGGCGGACGACAACATGGGCAAACACAAGACGCCCACATTGCGGAACGTCGCCCTGTCATTTGAAGACGGCTTCACGCGCGCGTACATGCACAATGGCGTGTTCAAGACGCTCGAGGAAGTCGTGTCGTTCTACAACACCCGCGACACGGCCACCTGGCCGGCTCCCGAGGTGGCGGACAACCTGGAAACGGCGACCGTCGGCAACCTGGGCCTCAACGCGTACCAGGAAGAGGCCATCGTCGCGTTCATGAAAACGCTGACCGACGGCTACGATCTGTTCAACCTGCCGGGCGACTTCAGCAACGACGGCGTTGTCGACAGTTACGATCTGGACGACCCGCTGTTGGGGTGGAACGCTCGGCTGGGGCTGGATCTCGCGGGCAGCGACTTTCTGCTTTGGCAGCAGCAAGCGACGGCTGCTTCGGCCGCCAACGTGAGCGAGCCCGCCTCGTTTGGCTTGGGCGCGGCGGTGACATTGGCGCTGGTTGCCTGGCGTTCGCGCCGCGGGAGGAGCGCGCGGCGTCCCGTTCCGGAACTCGCTTCGTAGGGAATCGCGCCGCCACAGGGGCGAGCGCCTGCTCCTTGGCAAAGCGGTCCAGGTCGCAGGCAGCGGATCAACATGGACCGCGGGCTCCTCCATCGACGTCGGGTGGGGAGGTAGCGGGACGCTCTCGATCACTCGAGGCGGTTCTGTCAGCGGTTCTTCCGCCGGGATCGACTTCTCGCTGGAGTATATGTCCTTCGGACCGCTCACCCACAGGACGCTGCTGACCGTGCTCACAGTCGGCCCGGCGGGCGATTTCGACGGCGATTTGGACATCGACGGCAACGACCTTTTGGCCTGGCAGCGTAACCCCAGCGTCGGAAGCCTGGCCGATTGGCAAACTCAATATGGCAACGGCGCCTCGCACGGGACATTGGCAACCGTGACGCCGGAGCCGGGGACGGCCGCGTTGACTGTGGTTGGCCTGGTGTTTGCTGTGAGCGGCCTCACGCATGCGCGGCCGACCGGACGCGGCGACTCCGCGGGCGGGTAGCGGCGGCGGGCCGCAGGCGTTTATCATTTGGGCAGCGGGGGACATCGCCTCCGCATGGCTGACGTGCGTCTGTCGTGCGCGTCTTTCTCGCACTGTTCTCTGAGGAATCTCCTGATGATTAGTCGCCTTGTTTCTCTCCACCTCGCTGCGCTGGCCTGCTTGATGGCGTTCGCCACAGCAGCCCCCGCGGTTGCCGCTGACGACGAGCAGGACGGCAAGTGGATTCCGCTGTTCAACGGCAAGAACCTGGACGGGTGGACGCCCTGCGAGAATCCTGACTCGTTCAAGGTGGTTGACGGCGAGCTGGTCGTCAAAGGCGAGCGCGGCCACCTGTTCTACACGGGCGACGTGAACAAGGGCGACTTCAAGGATTTCGAGTGGAAGTGCGAAATCATGACCAAGCCCAATGCCAACTCGGGCATGTACTTTCACACCAAGGTGCAGCGCCGCGGCTGGCCGGGGACAGGCTACGAAGTGCAAGTGAATCAAACGCATCCCGACCCGCGGAAGACTGGCGGCCTGTACGGCATCGTCGACGTAATGGACGAGTCGCCCGTGAAGGACAACGAGTGGTACACCCAGCATGTGATCGTCAAGGGCAAGCGAATCATCATCAAGGTCAACGGCAAGACGACCGTCGACTACACCGAGCCGGACGAATTGCCGAAGGCCCAGGCCGACTCGAACCGCCGGCTGTCGCACGGCACGTTCGCGATCCAGGCCCACGATCCGGGGAGCGAAGTGCATTATCGGAAGATCGACGTGAAACTCCCGTAGCCACAGGCGCCAACTCGCACCCAACGGCTGCCGGCGACGAAATGGTCGCCGGCAGCTTTTTTATTGCGCCCGTTTCGGCGAAAATGCGGTCCGGCGCCACTTTGCCCCTCGCTGCGGCAAACTGAACTGGCGTTGCCGCCCCCATTTGCACTTGGAGCCCCCACCATGAGGACTGAAGGTCGTCGCGAAAGCACCAACGTCGAGGACCGCCGGCGGGTGTCGGGACGAGCGATGGGGCTGGGCGGCGGGTTGATTGGCCTGATCGTCGTGATCGTCTTTACCCTGCTGGGCGGCGACCCGCGGCAAGCCGCCAAGTTGGTCGAGGGCCTGGAGCAGGGACAAGGCCGACAAGCCCCCGCGGGCGACCAGCAGTTCAGCCCGGCCGAACAGGAAATGGCCCGGTTTGTCCGCGTCGTGCTGGCAGACACCGAGGACGTGTGGAACGAGTTGTTCAACCAGCGGGGCGCCGGCTATCGCGAGCCGACGTTGGTCCTGTTCACGCAGCGCGTTCAGTCGGCCTGCGGCTTCGCGAGCGCGGCGACGGGGCCGTTCTACTGCCCGTTGGATCAGAAGGTTTATCTCGACCTGTCGTTCTTCGACGAAATGGAACAGCGGTTCAAAGCCCCCGGCGACTTCGCACGGGCCTACGTCGTCGCTCACGAGATCGGCCACCACGTGCAGAATCTGCTGGGCATTACCGATCAGGTTCACGCTCAGCAAGGTCAACTCAACAAGGTCGAATACAACCGGCTCTCGGTACGGTTGGAACTGCAGGCGGATTATCTGGCCGGCGTATGGGCGCATCACGCGCAGAAGAACTGGCAGATCCTGGAGCCCAATGACATCAAGGAGGCGCTCAACGCCGCCGCGGCCATCGGCGACGACCGACTGCAGCGCCAGACGCAGGGCTACGTCGTGCCCGAGTCGTTCACCCACGGCACGTCAGAGCAACGCGTGGAGTGGTTTTACAAAGGCCTGCAGAGCGGCGACATGGCCGGCGGCAACACGTTCGAAGTCCGTGACCTGTAGCGCGGCTTGCCTCCGCCGTCGGGTCGGCTACCCATGCTGAGGCGTCGTGGGCGCGTAAATTCGCTTGGTCGCCGGATGCTGCAGACGGCCGTCGGGCAACTTCGTCAGTTGCTCGGTCGTTTCCCGGACGCGATACGTTTGCCCGTCGCGTTCCACAATGACGACGTGGCCTTGTTCGTCCTTCGTCTCGATCATTTTCTCGATCACTTCGCACGCTCCTCAACACTCGACTGCGTAAGCGTTTCCGCTGATTGTATGACAAGCGGGACAGCCGGCAAATCATCTGGCAAGCGGGCTAGCCGGCGAACGTTTGCCTTTGCGGAGCGCGCAAATTGCCGATGCACTGAGAATATCGCACTACGAGTACAGCGGGGTGTCGCGACATTTCGGGCGTGGAGAAGAAGCGTCACGCTTGCTGGAAAGCCAACTTGATGCGCCCAGAAGCTAGGCGCCCAGGCCCAGCACCCACCACGTCACGACGGCGTACATGGCAACGGCGAGAACCAACGAGGAAACGCTGCCCGCGAAGAAGTCCCCACTCGCACCAACGCGCCGCGGCCCTGCGGCCGGATCGTCAGCACGCTGCCGACTGTCCCGGATTTTGGCTGCCAGAAGTGTACAAATCGGGAGCATGGCCAGTTGCCTACTTCTCGTCGACGTCGATTTCCACTTCGCCAGTTTCCGTGTCCCGTTCGACATCGACCTCCGCTCCGGGGGTCTCGATCTCCAGGACGTCTTCCTTCTGGTCGCACCCGGTCGCCAAGCCGGCGGCCATCACGGTCATGTAGCAGAAGTGGCGTGTCAGACGGTTCATTGGTGTCTCGTGCGGGGTGAGAATTGGGTTGGATCGCGTCGATATGGGTGCATCCCGTGTGCCAAAGGTTCGAACCATTCAGACGCGACGAAAGTGACGCCGTCTGGACGCCGCCGGCGCTACGGCCCGATCGCCCTGAGCGCAGCGTGGTCGTCGGACGGTCGACTGAGTGCTACTTTGCGGCCTGCCCGCCCGAGCGATTCGACAGCTATTGATGCAGCCGAAGTTGCGTTCCGGCCGCGCCCCCGCCGGCGAACCCAGCGAACCGGTGTCTTCATGAAGGTCGCACGCCTCGATCGGTCAATCAGCCGGCGATTGGAGTCCTTGAAATCCGAATTTGCCTCGCCGATTCCGCTGGTCGGTCGCCGTGTACCCCGTGGAAGACTCGCGGTTTCCTGCGAGAACGGCGCGCCCGGCGCTCGCGCCGTCGGGAGTGAAGTCCCCGGACTTCCTGACAAGAGCAGGGAATTCTCAAGGCATTTAAGGATGAACCGATTCCCCATACCCGACCCGCAGCGCCTTTCGAAACTCTCCGAACTCGATCGGGCGAGAGGCGGCCCCGACCGTGTGCCTGGGATGCAATCTCGATTTTCGGCGTACCATGCACCCTGAACTGCCGGAGCACTACGGACCTGCAGTTCAGCAGCGTGCGTCATGACCAGCGACGTTCTTATCCCCAACGCCGAATGCCCATGAGTGAGCCAGGTGATGCCTGCTTAGCGGCAAACTGCCGCAAGCTTTCAGAGCGGCGGAGCCCCCAGACGCAAACTCAGAGGGAACCGTGGGCGAGGGCGAGAGACTGGTCGGCATCGATGCGACGGCCAGCGCCTCGCCGCACGCATTCACCAATCGACCTCTTGTCGATTTCGAAAGAGATGACCCGTGGCTTCCTGTGGGGCTTCGGTGGCGAGCCAGATTGCGGTGTCGACGCCTTCTTCGACCGAGAGCGTTGCACCGGCGCCCCCCATGTCGGTTCGCACCCATCCCGGGCAAACCGCGTTGACGGCGATTTGGTCTTTGCGCAGCGCGTCGGCCAGCATGATGGTCAGCCCGTTGAGCGCCAGTTTTGACAAGCAATAACTGGGCACATCTGCCGACAGTCCGCTCAACTGCCCGTACCCGCTGGAAATATTGATCACCCGCGCCTGGCGAGCGCGGCGCAGCAGCGGCAGACAGGCCTGCGTGACCTCGAGCGGTCCGATCGTATTCGTTGCCAACGTCCTGGCCAGTTGCACTCTGGGGAGGGTGAGAATGGACAGCCCCTCGTCGGGATAAATGCCCGCGTTGTTGATCAGTACGTCCAAGCGATCCGCGAAGGCATGGAGTTGTTCGACCGCCCGGGCGATGCTGTCCGAACTGCTCACATCCATCGATAGAACAGACGCCCGGCCTCCTGCGGCCTGAATCTCGCGGACGGCCTGGCGGCCTGACGCTTCATCCCTGACGGCCGCCACGACGTGGTATCCGCGAGCTGCGAGTTGCCGCGCGGCCTCCAGCCCCATGCCGCGGTTGGCGCCGGTGACCAACGCGACTTTTTCTGCCGAATTGCTGCTCATCGGAAAACGCTCCGTTCATCATTGCATGATGCTGAGAACTGCAACATCAACGGCGATACTGCTCGTCGGTGACGCGGTCCAGCCAATCGACGGCCTTGCCGTCGAGCGCCTCTTGGATCGCGATGTGCGTCATCGCCACGGTCGGACTGGCGCCGTGCCAGTGCTTCACGCCGGGCGGGAACCAAACAACGTCGCCGGGGCGGATTTCTTCAACGGGTTCGCCTTCGCACTGCGCCCAACCGACGCCTGAGGTCACGATGATCGTTTGGCCCAACGGATGGGTATGCCAGGCGGTGCGGGCGCCCGGCTCGAAGGTCACGGTCGCACCGGCGACGCGAGCCGGGTCGGGGGCTTGAAACAGGGGATCGATCCGCGTCTGGCCGGTGAACCAGTCAGCCGGGCCGGGGTGGGAAGCTTGCGAACCGAGGCGGGTGATTTGCATATCGGAGTCCTTTTCGATGGTTGTTGTCAAACTCATTTGAGCGCTCACGACCGCTGCAAGCCAAGTCGTTGCAGCGGCTGATCGTTGCGTCAGCGGCACAAACACGATCACAGCTCCTGCTTGGTCGGCCGGAACAGGATCTCGTTGATGTCGACGTCCTCGGGTTGCTCGATTGCAAAGGCCACGGCTCGTGCGAACGACTCGGGAGCGATCGCGACATTCTCGTAGTACTCGTTGATGCCTTCATGCGACTGCTCGTGTGTGATGTGCGTCGGCAGTTCGGTGTCCACGGCGCCGGGCGAAATGATCGTGGTTCGCAGGTTGTACGGTTTGACCTCGCTCCGCAGGCCTTCAGAAATCGCGCGCACCGCGTGCTTGGTCGCGCAGTACACGGCCCCCGCAGGCATCACTTTGTGTCCGGCCACCGACGAGACGTTGATGATGTGGCCAGCCTGCTGCGTTTTCATATGCGGCAGCGCGGCCGCGATGCCGTACAGGACGCCTTTGACGTTGACGTCGATCATGTTGTCCCACTCGTCGATCTTCAGCGCTTCCAGCGGCGACTGTTGCATCAGGCCGGCGTTGTTGATCATCACGTCGATGCGGCCGAATCGCTCGACGGCGGCGTCGGCCAGTCGCTTCACCTGGGCCGGATCGGTCACGTCGGTCTCGACCGCCAGGGCCTTGCCGTCGCCGCCCAGTTCGCTGGCCAGGGCGTTGATGCGGTCTGCCCGCCGGGCGCCGAGCACGACGATCGCTCCGCGGCCCGCCAGGTGACGAGCCGCTGCCTCGCCCAGCCCGCTGCTGGCGCCCGTGATGACAACGACTTTTCCTGCGATATTCTCTGACATGGGAGTTGTCCTTTGATTGGAGGTCGTGGCGAGTGCGGGAGCCCGCGGGCGGACCAAGGTGTGCCCGCGGCTGCGTTGCGATGAAATAATACGCCTGCGCCGCGGGCGACCGATATCGCATTCCTGCGGCTCGATAGCCTATTCCTCCAGGCTTCTCAAGGCGGCGGCTGCCATCGACGCCGCCTGACGTGTAGACTGGGCCAATCCCCCGCAGGAGACGTTTGATGAGCCACGCCCGCTTGAAAGAGCTAGCTGGTGCGGTGCAGCGCCATGCCCGCAGCGAAGGGTCCTGCGACACGCGGATCCCCAGGCTCTCGCTGTATCGATCCTCGAAGCCGACGGTCAGCGACGCCGTCGTGTACTTGCCCAGTTTGTGCGTCGTGGTCCAGGGCGCGAAGGAAGTGATCGTCGAGGGCGAAGCCTACCACTACGATCCCGCGCACTCGCTGCTCGTGTCGGTCGACCTGCCTGCGACGTCCCGGGTCGTGGAGGCTTCCGCCGCAAAGCCTTGCCTCGTGGCCGTGATTCAAATCGACTCGGCCGACGTCGGCGACCTGCTGGCCAACGGGGCGGCTGCGACTCTCCGTAGCGCTCCTTCACGCGGGATCGGCGTCACGCCGGTCGAACCCGCGTTGCTGGACGCAATCACGCGCCTGGTGCAACTGCTTGATCGTCCCAACGACATCGTCGCTTTGTCGCCGCTCGTGCTGCGTGAGATTACGTATCGCCTGCTCAACGGTCCGCAAGGCGCGCGCCTGCGTCAGATCGCCGCGCCTGGTACGCCGGCCCAGCGGATCGCTCACATTATTCGTTGGCTGAGAGAGCATTTTGCCGAGCCGATTCGCATCGATCGTTTGGCCGATCAAATGGGGCTAAGCCAGTCGGCATTGCATCAGCACTTCAAAGCCCTCACGGGGCTGAGTCCACTGCAGTACCAAAAACGCTTGCGATTGCAGGAAGCCCGGCGGATGATGTTCAGCGACGGGCTGGAAGCCGCCGAGGCCGCGTACTCCGTCGGTTACGAGAGCCCGTCGCAGTTTGGCCGCGAGTACCGGCGGCTCTTCGGGGCGCCGCCGCGGCAGGACGTCGCCGCACTCGCCGCCGCGACGTCCGCGTGACGAAGTGGATCAATTGACGCGTTGCTTCTCCCGGACTCGCTTTCGTCGACAGGTCTGTCCGCCGCAATCAGAACCAAGGCGAAACGCCGAGACGAATCTTGACAGTGCGTTCGCCGCCGTAGCCCTGCTGCTGATGAGCAACCCATCCGTACCGATTGAACTCAAACGGCAATTCGTTCTCTCGTGTTTCTCCTCTTTCATTGGTGGATCGAGCATATGCAATCACAGAACGCTGTGAAGAGTTCTCTTCCGTCGCACATGACTTCCTTGGCGATGGGGCTCTTCGCGGTGCTCGGCCCCTCTCCGGATTGCGTCATTGCTCAGGACGCCGTTGCGCCATTCGCCGCGGGCGCTTTGACGTCGGCCGAATCGCCCAGGCCGCCGATCACAGCGATTTCTCCTCCGCAGCAGGATTTCTTTTCGAAGCAGTTGGTCTACGAAGGCCTTCCCGTCAAAGCATCGGATGTCGTCGTCGACGAGGCATTCTACGAAGCCCATGATCGACTGGACGCCATGCTCGGCGAACTTCCCGGGATCACGCGGCGTCTGGTCGCTGCGGGCGTGGAACTGCACATCATCGGACGTGCCCAAGTGACCACGGACTTGCCCGAATGGCGCCACGACAAGGGGCGTCGGTTGCCGGAATACAACGGGCTGACACGCGACGAGCGGACCCGCGGCATGGGCGGACGGTTGGTTTCGTGCGGCGAAGAGAATCTGCTCCGCTTGTCAGAAGATCGTTACCGCGGACGCGACATCTGCGTGCACGAGTTCGCTCACGCGGTGCGTAATTACGGGATGAAGCCGTCGACGCGGGCGCTGTTCGATGCCCAATACAAGCGTTCGCTCGCCATGGGCCGCTGGCAGGGCTCGTACGCCGGCAGCAATCCCGACGAGTTCTTCGCGGAACTCTCCATGTGGTATTTCGGCGCCCATGGCGACCTGAGTATGGACGGAGAGAAGCCAAGCAACGGTCCCGAGGGCCTGAAGGCGTACGACCCGCAGGCGCATGCCCTGTTCGCCGCGTTCTACGGCGGCCAATTCGAAACCGCAGAATCATCGCCCGCGGCGAGAACGCAGCGGACTTACCTCTCCGGAGAAGATGCCGCGTCGGCGGTCGAGTGGGAGTTCTTCTGCACGGCCGGCCGCAACAGCGGCCAGTGGTCCACGATTCCGGTACCCTCGCTCTGGGATATGCAGAGCTTTGGCACGCTCAACTACGGACACGATCGGCCCGCGCGACTCCGCGAGCAGGGGCTCTACCGGCATGAATTCGCCACGCCCGAGCAGACCGAGAACCGTCGGACGTTCCTGGTCTTCGGCGGCGCGATGACTGATGCGCAAGCGAAGCTCAACGGCCAACTCGTCGGTCCGGTACATCGCGGCGGGTTCTGCGAGTTTCGCTACGAGGTGACGGAACTCCTGCGACGCGACGGCAGCGACAACATGTTGGAGGTGCTCGTTGCGAAAGAGTCGGAAGATCCGTCAGTCAATGAGGCCGAACGGCGCGCCGACTATTGGGTCTTTGGCGGCATATTCCGTCCCGTGTGGCTGGAAACCGTGCCCGCAGAGTTCATCGAAAACGTGGCGATTGACGCTCAGGCGGACGGTTCGTTTCGCGCCGAGGTCTTCGTGAACGCCGAGGAGGCTCCCACGGCGTCCGCGGTGATGTTGGAGATCGTGGATGACCACGGCGAAAGCGTCGCCACGGCCGCGTCCGACGTGACGGCCGGCGCCGAGAAGCCGATGACGATCCAGATATCGGCCGACGTGGCGTCCGTTCGCCCCTGGACGGCGGAAACGCCCTCGCTGTACACAGCCCGGTTTCGGTTGGTGAGCCATGACACGGTGCTGCACGAGTCGAGCGAGCGGTTCGGCTTTCGCACGATCGAGGTTCGTCAGGGCGACGGCATTTTCGTCAACGGCCGCCGCATCACGCTCAAGGGCGTCAACCGCCACAGCTTTCGCCCTGAATCGGGCCGCGCACTCTCGGTCGATCAGAACCGCGAGGATGCTGAACTGCTCAAAGAACTGAACTGCAACGCGGTCCGGACGAGTCACTATCCTCCCGACCCGGCGTTTCTGGAAGCGGCGGACGAATTGGGTCTGTATGTGATCGACGAATTGCCGGGCTGGCAGGACAGCTACTCGACCGCGGCCGGAGAACCGTTGGTGCGCGAGATGGTGGTGCGCGACCGCAACCACCCGAGCATCATCTTCTGGTCCAACGGGAACGAGGGGGGCTGGAACGACGAGCTCAACGACGACTTCGCACAGTGGGACCTGCAGGACCGGCCGCTGCTGCACACGTACCCAGGGTTCTGGCGGGGCGAGTCCGTCTTTGGCGGCGTGAACACCAGGCACTATCCCAACTTCGATCAACTCCAGCGGATGCTTGCCGGCAAGGATCTGGTCATGCCGACTGAGTTTCTACACGGCCTGTACGATGGCGGCCACGGCGCGGGCCTGCGCGACTACTGGGATGCAATCACGTCCAGCCCCATGGGCGTCGGCGGCTTTCTGTGGGTACTCGCCGACGAAGGCGTCCTGCGAACGGGCGACGACGGCGAGTCGTTCATTGATGTTGCGGGCAACTTGGCGCCGGACGGACTGGTTGGTCCCCGCCACGAGCGCGAAGGCAGCTTCGACGCCGTGCGAAGCATTTACTCGCCGGTGCAATTCGACGCTATGCTGCCGCCCGACTTCGCCGGCGTCCTGCCGATTGCCAATGCCTATGATTTCACGAACTTGCGCGATGTCGTATTCCGCTGGGAACTACTGCGTTTCCCCGGCTGGGATGACGGGGCCGCCGACGCTGAGGTCATCGCACAAGGGAAGGCCAAGTCGCCCGATGTCGCGCCGGGCGATACCGGCGCGTTGACGTTGAACCTGCCGCGCGAGGCGGCGGCCAATGCGCTGGCCGTGACCGTGACGGACTTCAGCGGGCGGGACGTCGGCAGGTGGGTCTGGCCGCTGCACAACCTGCGGCCGGCGCTGCCGGAAACCAAGCCGGCTGGGGACGCGGTGGCACTCAGCTCGGGCGATGTCACGTTGACGCTCGACGCCGACGGACGAACGATTCGGTCTGTGATACGCGGCGCGAGAACTTACCCGCTCACGGGTGGGCCACGACTCGCACTGGCAGCAGCAGACGCCCCAGATGCCGCCGCGGGGCGTCTGGAGTCGGTCACGTGGTCCGCCGCGGAAGGCGGATGGTTTCGGCTTCAGTACAGCTACGAAGCAAACGGCGACGCGACATTCGCGGGCGTCACGTTCGACCTGCCGCCGGAGGCCGTGATCGGCTCACGCTGGCTCGGCATCGGCCCGTATCGCGTGTGGCAAAACCGCCAAGTGGGCGGTACGCTCGGCGTGTGGGAAGCTGAGGCCAACGACACCGTGACCGGCTGGCAGGGCTGGCAATACCCGGAGTTTCGCGGGTTCTTTGCCGGCGTCCGTTGGATGACGCTCAACCTGACCGGCGGCGGCAAACTCACCGTCGTACCAGAGGACACCGAGCTGTACGTGCAACGCCTCAAACCGACGACGCCGCCCCAGGCGTTGCAGATGAACACGGCGATCAGCTTTCCCAATGGCGACCTCTCGGTTCTGCATGAGATCCCTGCGATCGGCACCAAGTTCACCGCCGCTTCACAACTCGGACCGCAAAGTCAGCCCGCAACCGTCAGCGGCTCCTACAGCGGAGCGATCTGGTTTCACTTTCAGTAGCGCGTACCAAGCAGGCATGAGGCGAGCATTCCGGCGACCATAAAACGAGAACTGAGCCCAGGCGCACGCCCCCGGAGCCGTCCGCGGCGGTCAGCAGACAGGTGTGGCGCTCGCGTCAGACGAAGCGGCCCTGGCGCCCCGCACATGACTTAGAGTGGCGCCGATTCGGCGACAGCACGACAGTCGGCCGGCAAAGCACCTCGCGACCATTCCGCAAAAAAGCCCGCACAAAGCGGCACGGCTTCGCACGGGGTAGCATGTGAGAGTGGGCGATGAGGGACTCGAACGAGCCCCAAAATCCCCGGGAAATACGCGAGCCGCGTGCGGCGCGCTCCAATAATGTAGCCATTCTCGATGATTTGCCCACTGGCGACCCTGATCTAGCGGCGGTCATTGCCGCGTGGGCTCACCTGCCCGCGGCGGTGCGGGCGGGGATACTGGCGATGGTCCGGGCGGCGGGTAAGTTCTCTCCGCGGTCTGATTTCCGGGCGTCCGCCGACGACACCCCCGGAAGGTCATAAAGTCCCGACGCGGACCGCGCGTAGGTACTGTTAGGCGTCCGAGCGGGACGCCCCCAAACGGAAGAGTCGATCGAATAGACAAACGCAACTAACACGGAGTTCTGGGGGGATGGCGTGCAGCCAGTTGGGGCTCGCGGGTCCCTGTCGCGGGCACCCCGCGCAGGGGCCCCTGGCCACGACCGACCTGTTTTTTCACACGGACGGCGCAAAACTGAATAGTAGTAGGAACTCTCTCTCGCTCACAGGACGGCAGGACGATGGGCAAGGCGACGGCTCGAAAGCAGGCGGGCGACACGACGGGCGCCGACGCCGGGGGCGACCTGGAGCGGCTCACGCAGCAGCAGGCGGCGTGGTTGATTGGGCGGCCGGCGTCGTGGCTTCGCGACAACTCGCACCTGGACGTGCGGAATGGCGACGGGACGTACCACGGCCGGCGACTGCTTGCGGCGGTGCAAGGGGAGTACCGACCGGCCGAGTTGCCCGACGCCGACCTGGAGCCGGTGCGGCAGATTCTCGATGAGTGGCTGTACGAAACGTCGCGGGTGGCGGTCAGCCTGCAAACCCTCCAGCGGATTGAGCGGACCTACGGCGCGCCCGGGATGGCGGCCATCGGGGCGACGGTGATTGCGGCGCTGAGCGAGCGGCTACGGCTTTACGGCGAGTATTCCCGTTGGACGGAACCGCCCAAGACCCGCGGGCAGTTGGAAGCCGAGGCGGCAGCGTGGATCGACGGCGAACTGGCAAAGCAAGCGGACCACGACGCCCGGGCCGCCCGGCGGGAAGTGCTGGTGTGCGATGGCTGCGGGCGTTATCGCTGGGGCCGCAGTTGGCGCCAGCCGCCGACGCCGACCGGGTACGCGACAGTTCAGGACACCTGCCCGACGTGCTGGGGAGCGCGGCGGTAGCGGCCGATCGGGTCCTTTTCTCGATCAGCGGAGACGTTCGGGGGGGCAACTCGAACAACCCTTGCATATAAGGCCCACTTGACCCCCTACAACAACAACCCCCAACCTTTCTTCGGCCGCTGATGCGTTACAATACCTGCCATCGAGTCACCGCCGGGTAGCTCCCGGCGGCGCGGCTTGGGCGCGTCGGGCGCGGCTTTCTGTCTTTCGCCGCGGCGGCGCGCTCGGGCCGACTCGCTAGAAAGACAGGTTTCTCATGGACGGTGAACGGGGAGCGTCGGCTAGGCCGATCCGACGTTTCTGGCTGATTGCGCATTGGCACGCGAGACGGCTTTCGGACTTGGCGACTGCCCGCGATCAACGGGACGCCAAAGCCGCGGACGAACTGCGGGCATGGATCGAGCGGCTTGAGCCTGCCGATGGGAAGCCCGGGGATGTGTGGTTTGCCGGCAACGTCGCGGAGCATCACGCTCGCGCCCACTTCCCATCGCTGGTGCAACCAATACGCGAATTGCAGACGACATTTGAGCGTGCCTTGGCCCGGCCCGAAGCGCCGCATCCGTCTGATATCCCATTGCCGACTCTCGTTCTCGGCGCCAAGGGACTCCAACGTCTGATGGGAGAGAGTCAGCGACTCGCGAGATTGCTTCCCGCCTGCAAAGAATTACGCGGCGCCATCGACCGCGAAACGTCGCCCGAGGCCGCGGACATCATTGCCGCCGGCGACGAACTCGCCCGTCTAGCCGACAAGCTCGCTGAGAAGTTTGCTGGATTGAACGACGCCAACGATCGAGCGGTCCGGGAAACCCGCGGCCGACTATTGAATGCGTTCTATCGGCAAGCCGGGGAGCAACTGCTGCGGACGCTCGAATGCGGCGGGCTGCTGGCGGACGCCCAGGCGGTCAACGCGATCTGCGATTGTTTTCAATACCCTGGGCACCACAACGAACACTACGCCGCGGCGTGGCTCGGGGTCAGCCAGCGCTGGTTGCCGCATCGGGCGGAGGGTTGGGGAAAGCTCTGGCACGAATACCCCGATTGCAAACTCGATGCCGACCTGTCGGCCGTGCAACGCGAAGGCAGGCGAAACATGGAAGCCCTGCGGGCCGTCGCCAAGCTGGTACGGGCCGAGGGTTGGCGGCTTGGGGGCTCCGTTGCTGCGATTTATCCACGACCGCCAAAGACGCTTGCCGATCATATCGGCGACGTTGCTGACCGCTTGGAACGCGAAGCGGAGCGTGGGCCCGATCCCGGACGGTTTGTGGAAGAAAACGGCGACTGGACGGACGGCACATTGGAGCCTTACCCGAAAGGGGAGCGGTGGCCTGCAACGGCTGAGTCGCTCGCCGCGAGTCGTGACCGCATGGGCGACTGCCCGGGCGGAGTGCGCGAGCGCGTTACCGGCGTCCTGGCTCGCGCCGACGCCTTCGCCGCGACTCGCAACAAGCAAACGATCGCGGAAGCCCTGCCCGAAATCAGACGGCTGGCCGTGGAGTTTCGGACGCTGGCAGCAGAAATCCGAAACGCGGTTGCGTTGCCGCCCGCGGCGGTCCATGAAGCGGGCAACGGACACGTTGATAAGCTCCACCACCTTGCGGCAGCGGCCGTAAACGATCGGCAGGACCGCACCGCCGCTGAACAGCGAACGGCCGAGCGGTACGAACACTACTTCAGTCCGTTTGACGCGGTGTGGTTGGATTTGATTCACGCACCATGTAACCCCGTCGCGGACCAGCCGCTTGACGCTGATTGGCTATTGGAGCGATTGCAGACGCTCGCCCAGCGAGCGCGGGCGCTTGATACCTTTGACGGTACTACGGGAACCATCGAATGGCTGCGGTGGCTTCCCGAAAGCGATGCGGCAAAGAAGAACCGGGTTGCCCTCGCGCTGGCCCACGCAATCGCGGCTGCGGCCGACGGTCAATTACAGCGCACTGGCGCGGCCGCGTGGTGTGCGATGCTGGACTCGCACCCGGGGAACGAAGTGCGAACGCTGTACTATTCCCATCCGCCAACCGCTGGCGGCGGCGCGACCGATGCACCGAACGAAGCAACAGCGACACCCCAGGATGATGCGTCATACCAGCGGACCGATGCGGCGGAAGCTAAGCCGACGCCCAAGGGGGCCAGCGGACACAAGCCAACCACCGGTCCGGGCGATGCCGTGGCGAAGTTGAAGGCGGCCCTTACGTTGCATCACAAATACTCTAATGGCAGCGTCAAGAACCCTGATCCGATCGGCTGTCGAAAGTTGGCCGACAAGGCTCAGGTTTCAGACGGGGCTGCCTCGGAATTCTTCAAGCGACAGTGGGGCAATCACGCAAAATACAAAGCCGCGTGCCGGGACCTACCGCGGCTCACGTCCGATCTAAAATTACTCAATGACGAGTACACGCCGCGAGACTTCGGCGATCTTCTTTCGGGCGATCACCGCGTTGGGGAGTGACTTCAATCGCCGATCGTTCAACTGTTCAGCCGAAATCGCTGAACAGTGACGAAATTTCTTCTCCCTGCTTTTCCCGGCGATTCCTGGCGAATTGCTGCTGTTCAGCAGCGTTTCTGGGCGTTCATCGCTGAACGCTGACGCAACGGGTAGGAGCCGTGCGACTGTTTGCACGGCCATGCATCACCCGGTTCAGCGAGGCCACGCCATGCCTTCCGAGACTACTGCCCCCGCCCCCCTGTTGCTCACCCCGCGCGACGCCGCCCAGCGGCTCGCTATCTCGCCCCGGAAGTTGTGGGCCCTGACCGCCAGCGGCGACGTGCCGTGCGTGCGGATCGGCCGCAGCGTGCGGTATGACGCCGCCGATCTGGCCGCGTGGATCGATGCGCAAAAGCGGTTGTGATTCGTCCCGTTCGTATGGGGCGGGTCGTGGGGGCCGCGAAAGGCTTGACACTTTTCCGCGCGGGGTTCGACTCCCCGTCGCTCCATCTTCTACGCCCCAAATAGCAAACGCCCGGCCGAAACGACCGGGCGCCCACCGCGAAAGGCTTGACGCCATGATAGTAGCAAATTCGCCGGCACGGCGAAACATCCAGGGGGGCGCCGCATGACCCCCACCGAACAAGTGTTGGCGGCCCTGCGGGATCGCGATTGCGACCCCAGACGCAGCGGCAAGAGTTGGTCGGCGCGCTGCCCGGCGCATGAGGATCGGCGCCCAAGCCTGACCGTCAGCGAAGGCGACGACGGCCGAGCCCTTCTGCAATGCCATGCCGGCTGCCCCGCGGAATCGGTCTGCCGGGCTCTCGGCCTGACGCTCGCCGACCTCATGCCCGCGACCAAGACCGACGCCCGGCCCCCGGCGAATGGCACGCGCCGTCGGCGCGGCGACACGGCCCCCCGCCGCGACGCGGGATTTCCCACTGCCCAGGCGGCCATCGACGCGCTACAGCGCAAGTACGGGCCGGCGTCGGCCCGGTGGACGTACCACGACGCCCGCGGCGAGCCGGTGGGCGTGGTTGCGAGATGGGACCGGCCCGACGGCAAGAAAGACATTCGCCCCGTCTCTCGACAAGGCGAGCGTTGGACCGTGGGCGGAATGAGCCCGCCGCGGCCGCTGTACGCTTTGACCGATCTGGCCGGCGCCCCCCGAGTGTACGTGACCGAGGGCGAAAAGGCGGCCGACGCCACGCGGTCGCTCGGACTGACCGCCACGACCTCGGCGCACGGCGCCAACAGTCCCGGCAAGACCGATTGGGCACCGCTAGCCGGTCGCGAGTGCATCATCCTGCCCGACCACGACGCACCCGGCGAGAAGTACGCCCAGACCGTGGCGGGCATACTCGCCAAGCTGTCGCCCCCTGCGGCGGCGAAGCTGCTGCGGTTGCCGGGCCTGCCCGAGCATGGTGACATTGCGGATTGGGTCGCCAAACGTCCCAACATCGATGCGGCCGAACTCCGCCGGCAGGTCGAAGAGTTGGCCGACCGGGCCGAGCCGTTGGCTGCGGCCGGCGGCGACGGTGCTGACAGTGGCGCTTATCGCCCCGTGCTCACCCGCATGGCGGATATCGAGCCGCGGCCGATCACCTGGCTGTGGTCGCAGCGGATCGCGGCGGGGCGGATCACGCTGGCGGTGGGCATGCCTGGGGCCGGCAAGAGTTTTCTGACCTGCGACCTGGCCGCTCGCGTATCGACCGGCACGCCATTTCCCGACGGGTCGCCCTGCCAACGCGGCTCGGTCGTGTTCATCACCGCGGAGGACGATCCCCACGACACGATCCGGCCGCGGCTGGACGCGCACCGGGCCGACGTGTCGCGCATTCACCTGCTGTCGGGCGTGGTCCGGGTGGAGAACAACAAAGCGCAAGAACTGATGTTCACGCTCGCCGATGCTGACATTCTGCGGCAGGCGCTGCAGGCGATCCCCGATTGCCGGCTGGTGGTGATAGACCCGATCGGTTCGTTTCTCGGCGGTCGCTGCGATGCGCACCGCGACAATGAAGTGCGGGGCGTGCTCGCGCCGATCGCCAAGTTGGCCGAGCAATTCGGCCCCGCCGTGCTCATGGTGGCCCATCGCCGCAAGAGCGCCGGCGCGATCGCCGACGATACGGCTCTGGGGAGCCGGGCGTTTACCGGCATCGCCCGCAGCGTGTGGCACTTGTCGCGCGACCCCGAGGCCCGCGACCGCCGCCTGCTGCTGCCAGGCAAGTGCAATCTGTCCGCCGAGCAAACGGGGCTGGCGTTCGCCATTGCGGGCGAACCGGCCAGCGTGCATTGGGAGCGGGACCCCGTGGCGATGACCGCCGACGACGCCCTGGCCCGCGAGAACGGCGCCGGGAGCGAACATTCGGCGATCGACGAAGCGGCCGAGTGGCTCCGCACGGCGCTGGACGACGGGCCCCGCCCCAGCGGCGAGTTGAAATCCACCGCACGCCGCGATGGCATCGCCTGGCGAACCGTAGAGCGTGCCAAGGCCAAGCTGAACGTGACCAACCGCCCGGACGGGTTCGGTGGCCCGTGGGTCTGGGCGCTGCCCGACGCGGCAATCCCGCCCAGTGTCCGCCAAGCCCCGACAGACTCCGCCAGCAAAAATACCTTGGCGGACTCTGGGGGAACTGTGGCGGACTGTGCGGAGGCCGGCCCCGCTGATGATTGGGGGGAGCTATGACCGCCCACGACCTGCTGGCCGAGTTGGACCGACGCGGCATCGCCATCCAGGCGCACGGCGACCGCCTGCGTTACGCCCCCCGATCGGCGGTCACGCCGGAGTTGGCCGCCCGCATGCGTCAGCATAAGCGCGCCCTGCTGGCGATCCTGGGCGACGCCAACGAAGCGAACTGGCACGCCGTCTCCCTGGCAGACTATGACTACCTGACCGGCCCGCGGCGCCATCCGCGGCCCTGCCCTTGGTGCGGCGGGCGGCTGGTCCACAACCCGGCGTGCGACGACCTGCGCCAGGGGTGGGTTCCGACGATACCCTTTGGCAAACATCGCGGCCGCCGCGTGGATCAACTGCCGGCGGATTATGTCGGTTGGATTCTCGCCGCAGAGGTGGGCGGGGCCGAGTTTCGCGACCAACTCCGCCGCTGGTTGGCCGCCGAGGGTCGCCCTTGACCTCGCCCCGTCGTAATGGACGCACCAGTCCGCATTCTGTAGCATCCAGCAGCATGGAAGAACAAAACTCCCCATCGCATGACGCGGCCATTGCCGAATTCATAGCCCGGTGGCAACGCTCTGGCGGCGCCGAGCGCGCGAACTATCAATTGTTCCTGACGGAACTGTGCGAACTGTTGGAAGTCCCCCGGCCGGAGCCGACCGTCCAGGACGAATCGGCCAACGCTTACGTGTTTGAAAAGGCGGTGGCGTTCGACAACGGCGACGGCACCAAGTCGCACGGCTGGATCGACCTCTACCGCCGCGGGGCGTTCGTCTGCGAAACCAAGCAGGGAGTCCAGCAAGAGCAGCAGTGCCAAGGGGAAACGCCCCTGTCGCAGCGGCAGCAGTCGGCCCGCAAGCAGCGCAAGACCGGCCACGGTCGCCGCGGCACGGCGGCTTACGACGACACGATGCTGCGGGCCCGCGGGCAAGCCGAACAATACGCCCGGCACCTGCCGTCCAGCGAGGGGCGGCCCCCGTTTCTCATCGTGGCCGACGTGGGGCACACCATCGAGCTGTACGCCGAGTTCTCACAAACCGGGGGCGTGTACACCCCCTTCCCCGATCCCAGCTCTTACCGGATCAAGCTCGACCAGCTCGCCGACCCGGGCGTTCGCGAGCGGCTCCGCGGCGTCTGGCTCGATCCGCTGGCCCTCGACCCGGCCCGCCGCACGGCGCGGGTCACGCGGGGAATTGCCGCCAAGCTCGCCGAACTGGCCAAGCGGCTCGAATCCGCCGGGCACAATCCCGAAGTCGTCGCCCATTTCCTGATGCGGTGCTTGTTCACCATGTTCGCCGAGGACATCGGCCTGCTGGAACCGAAGGACGGATTCCTGCAGCTGCTGCAGTCGATCGACGACCCGCAGCACTTCCCGCCGCTGATGGAGCAACTGTGGCACACGATGAACCACGGGGGTTTTAGCGTGCAATTGCGCACGCAAGTGCTGCGGTTCAACGGCGGGCTATTCGCCGAAACGCACGCCCTGCCGCTCACGCGCGATCAACTCGACTTGCTGATTGACGCGGCGGCGCAAGACTGGCGCGACGTGGAACCGGCGATCTTCGGCACGCTGCTGGAGCGGGCCCTCGACCCCGTGGAGCGGCACAAGCTGGGCGCCCACTACACGCCCCGGGCCTATGTGGAACGGCTGGTCATTCCCACGGTGGTCGAACCGCTGCGGGCCGAGTGGGACGCAGTGCAGGCGGCCGCGGTCACGCTGGCCAAGAGCGGCGATCCCCAGGCCGCCGCCAAGGAAATCGACGCCTTTCACGAACGGCTCTGCGACGTGCGGGTGCTGGACCCCGCGTGCGGCTCGGGCAACTTTCTGTACGTCGTGTTAGAGCATCTCAAACGGCTCGAAGGGGAAGTGTTCGCCGCTTACGAATCAATCGCCGATCGCCAGACAATGCTCGCCTGGCAGCAAACCGCCTACGATAATGCGCGGACCGTCGACCCGCACCAACTGCTGGGGATCGAGATCAACCCGCGGGCGGCGGCGATCGCCGAGTTGGTGTTGTGGATTGGCTACCTGCAGTGGCACTTCCGCACGCAGGGGAAGGTGGCGCCCCCCGAGCCGATCATCAAGAACTTTCACAACATCGAGTGCCGAGACGCGGTGCTCGCCTGGGACGCCAAGGAACTGGTGACCGACGACGCGGGCAAACCGGTCACGATCTGGGACGGCCGCACCACCAAGCCCCACCCCGCCACGGGGGAAGAAGTCCCCGACGAAGCCGCGCGCGTCCCGACGTATCGGTACGTGAATCCGCGGAAAGCCGAGTGGCCGGCGGCGGAGTTTGTGGTGGGGAACCCTCCGTTTATTGGCAACAAGCGAATGCGCAAGAGATTGGGCGACAGTTACGTGGAATCCTTGCGTGACGCGTGGCCGGATGTTGGCGCAGCTACGGACTACGTAATGTACTGGTGGCACAAAGCTTCCGGACTAGTTGTAGGTGAAAGTGCTTGCAGATTCGGATTCATCACGACCAATAGCATCGTCCAAAAGCTGAATCGTAAGATCGTCCAGAAGGCACTGGACAATGGGGTCAAAATCGGCTTCGCGATTCCTGATCATCCTTGGGTTGATTCTGACACGGGTGCGGCCGTGCGAATTGCCATGACGGTCGGCCAGAAGCAAACAGCGGAGGGTTTGCTCCTAGTAATTGCTGACGAAGAGCGGATTCACGACGACGTCCCCAACGTCACCTTTACGAGCAAGTCGGGCGTCGTTTCGTCGAGTCTCACGATCGGAATCAGTGTCGAGTCGTTCACGATGCTAGAAGCCAACCACGACTTGGCGTATCGAGGCGTTATCGTCGGTGGCTCAGCGTTTCTGCTGACCTCAGAACGTGTTTTGAAATTGCCTGATTGAACGTAAACAGCTACGGCCCCCGCCTTTGGTGCCAGCCGAAGGAAGGAGCCGTAGCATGAGAACGGAGTGCGAGTATCCCAGCGACGTGACGAATCGCCAATGGCAGTTGATCCGGCAGTTGCTGCCGCCCCGGAAGCGGCGAGGGCGTCGGCCGATCCCCCGGCGTCGAATCGTCAACGCGATCTTGTATGTCGTACGGAGCGGTTGCCAGTGGCGAATGTTGCCCAAGAATTACCCGAATTGGAGTACGGTCTACGGCGTCTTTCGGCAGTGGCGCATCGACGGGACGTGGCAACGCGTTCACGACGCTCTGCGGGAGAAAACTCGGAAGGAGGCTGGCAAGAAGTCGACTCCCACGGTCGCCGTCGTCGACAGCCAGTCGGTCCGCACGGCGGAAGGAGGAGACGAGCGAGGCTACGATTCGGCCAAGAAAATCACGGGGCGCAAGCGGCACCTGGCCGTCGATACGCTCGGTTTGTTGTTGGCGGTCGTGGTGCACGGGGCCGATTGCCAGGATCAGGACGGAGCGAAATGGGTGCTGAGTCAGCTGGGCGACCGGTTTCGTCGGATCAAGATTGTCTTTGGCGACATCGCTTACGGGCGGTCGGGCCTGCCCGCCTGGACGGCGGCGACGTTCGGCTGGATTCTGCAAACCGTGCTCCGTCCGGTCGGCGTTTCCGGCTTCGTCGTCCTCCCCAAACGATGGATCGTCGAGCGGACCTTCGCTTGGTTGATTCGCCATCGCCGACACGCCCGCGACTACGAAAAACTCCCCGCCTCCAGCGAAGCCCTCATTCAAATCGCCATGATCGGACTCATGGCTAGACGGCTCGCTAAGGCGAAAAACTGAATTTCAAAACACGTTCTCAGACCTGCCCGGGCCTGACACGGCTGCCAAGCAAGACGCGCTCGGGCGAGACGACCCTCGCTTGGCGGCGTTATTGGCCGAAGCGGCCCGGGTCGCTTGGCCCGAGGCGTATCACGACGACCTCTACGTCCACGACGCCAACGCGTTGGACGTCCATCCAGCCCGCCCGCTGATTTGGGTCCTGCGTCGTCATGGCATGCATTTGCTTCCTGTGGAGTGCGAGTCGCATCAGCAGGCGGAACATGTTCGCGCGCTGATCCGGTACTGGGGACGTACGGCGGAACAAGATGCGACGAAAGCAGCGCCTCTCGGCCCGCTGTTTTATCTCCTCGACGGCGCAACGCTCTACCGCACCGACTGGCGACGGGCACTCGACTCGATTTGCGTCTCGGCCACGGAGGCCTAAGCCATGTCTTGCTACCACCGCGGGCCGACGCCCCCGTATCGATTTTCGTTGCCGGGAGGCAGCAGGCCGTTTCCCATGGCAATGCGCCGCCGTAACGCGATTTTCAGGAGCGTCCGTCCCGCATGAGCCGCCAGCGAACCTTTGATTTCGACAATTTCGAACCTGCTCGCACTGCCAATGGGCGACAACCACCGAGTCACGATGCCGACACGGTGTCGCTTCCTCCCGCACCGTTTGTCCGACCCGATCGGCAACTCGTCTACGAAGACGCTCCCAACCACTATCATTGGCCGCCCGCGAGTGAGCTCTGCGACCGCGACACGATCACCGTTGACCGCATCACCGACGATATCGACGGCCCCGCCCACCGCTTCGTCATCAAGCGCGGCGACACCGTTGAGGCCTACTTGGGACACAATCGCTTTCACGTGGGCGAGGTCATCGGCATCAGCCATGCCCGCGGGGAAGTCCGCGTCGCATGGGACGACACGCTCAAGAAAGGCGGATGGTTTAACGTCGGCGCCATCTATCCCGCGCTCGAACCGGCGCCAGGCAATCCCAGAAACGAAAAACCGCTCTCGGCGATTGTCGAAGAGCTCAACGCCGAAAACGCCCCGCCGGGGGGCTGGGACGACCGCGACCAGGTTCCTGAGCCGTACACGTTCGCTGAATTCAAAGAGCTCTGGAAACGCGGGCTGCGGCATGAGTCCTTTGCAGAGTATCGTTCAACGTTCGAGCGGCTCGCGCGCAGCCGCGACGAGCTCGTCGCTGAGCTGCAAAGCGGCTACGCCGCCCCAAAACTCAAAACCATCGCCGCGAACCTCGGCGACTGGTCGGCCAAGCGGAACACCAAACAGCAAAACGCAGAGGGCATCTACCGCAAGATGCTCGCAAGTTATCTGCTCGACGGCTCCGTCTCGTTCGGCATGGGCGAAAGCTACGTCGACGCGGTGAAGGCGAAGGTGCTGGCGGTCACGCAACAGCAGTGGAACGCCCACTACGCCGAGGTCGATGCAAAACGCGCGGAGCGGCAGCAAGCCGTGGAAGACCCGCAGGACCTGCGGGATTTTCGGCTGTTCATTGACGCGAAGGGCGAAGCGGCCCTCACCAACGAGCAGATGGCCCGCTGGGATTCGCTCCACGCTGACCTTGCCCGCAAGCGCCGAGCGGAGAACGGCCCTAGCTCGGTTGTCAGTCGCTTTGAGAGCGAAGAGGCCTGCGAAGTCTCCTTCACCATCAAAGAAGGATTTCATGAGAAGCGTGACTGCAAGCTCTGGATTGTGCAGCTCGGCGACAGGGTTGAAAAAGCCGCCTACCGCGAGCTCCTCGGCAAGGCCAAGCAGCTTGGCGGCTGGTATTCAAGCTTTAAAAAGGCGGACGCCGGTTTCCAGTTCCTGACCCTTGAAGCTGCGGAACAATTCACGAGCCTCCTGGACGGCGATGCCGACCGCAGCGACATTCTCGCCGCTCGCAAAGAACGCAAAGAGCAGACGGCCGCGGAGCGGCTCCACGAGCTCGCCGACGAGATGCTGGGGCGTTCTGAGGAAACATTAGCCCGTAGCGAAGCGAGCCTGCAGAACACTGCCAGGCGCGCTGACATACAGGCGGGGGTTCGGGGCCGAGCCCACGCCGAAGCCGCCGTTGCTAGGTCGCTGCACTCGGTCGCCACGGCCCTATCCACCGGCGAGGCGAAGTATCTGGAGGGAGTGCGGCATCGGACGCACCTGGAAGAGCTGGACCGGGTGCTCTCGCTCGCCAGATGGGCTCGCATCCGGGCGATTCGCAAAGCGACTGACGAAACCGAGTACGGCTTCGCGCTAAGTGCCCATGACGAGGAGCAAAAACTCGGCTCCGAAGACGACATTCGCTTCGCGAAATATCCGCACCCGCAGATCTACGTTCGTCATCTCCGGGAGCTGGTCGCGGCGGCCGCCAACCGCCGCGGCATGAAGCAAGCGGCCGCACGGCTTCGCAAGCGACTGCAGCGGGGCGGTGCCGACAACGAGTTGGTCACGTTTCGCCACGAACACGATATCGAGCTTTTGTCGGACTTTCTCTCTCGGGCGAAAGCGGCCGGGCTCAATTGTGAGCGGGTTTCGGACGAGCTCGCCCACTACCAGCGGCTGCAACGGGCGAAACTCGACAATGTCCACGAGCTACGGGCGGCCCTGCGCGAGTACTTTCCGCACAAAGCGTCGGTCCGCGGCGACGACCCGGTGCGCGTCGCTGAGCGAGAACTCATCGGGAGAGATCTCCCTGGATTCTTCCCCACGCCTGGCCCCGTGATTGAGCAAATGCTCGAGCTCGCAGCCATTGAAGACGGCCACACGGTTCTGGAGCCGTCCTGCGGCAAAGGCGACATCGTGCTCGCTGTCAGGCAGCAGCATCCGCATTCGGCAGTGACCGCCATCGAGCTCAATCGAACGCTCGCCGATGTACTCGGCGCCAACGGCATCGAGGCCGAGTTCGTTGACTCTCTTGAGCACTCCGGCAGCTACGACCGCGTGCTGATGAATCCCCCGTTTGAACGCGGGGCCGACATCACCCACGTGCGGCACGCCTTTTCATGCCTCGCTGCAGGCGGTCGACTCGTGGCCGTGATGAGCGAGGGACCCTTCTTTCGCAGCGATTCGCAGGCTGCCGAATTTCGCCGTTGGTTGGAAGACCTTGGCGGCGAATCGCGTCGCCTTCCCGCGGAGGCTTTCCAGGGCGCCGACGCGTTCCGGCAAACGTCCGTAAGGACCAGGCTGGTCGTTATCGACCGGCCTGACGCCTAGGACGCCTTAGACCGGCCGCAGCCGAATTGGCCCCGGCGTCTCAGGTTGGGTTTGCGAGAGATGCGAAGTTCGGTATAGTGTTCATGTGTACATTATTCGCCGCGACAAGGCGATCAGACAGCTGCTGCCTCGTCGCATCGGGGCGCCTCGGCGGGGCAATCGATGCTGCCCCAGCAGGGGTGAGGGCAGCATCAATCACCCCGCAGCGAGGTTCCCCGTCATGTCTACAGAACAGCTCACCGCCAGCGATCGCGACCAATCGACTCCGTCCGCGAGCGCACCCGCGCAGGAACAGGACGCTCCCTCCCAAGAAGAACTGTACGCCTGCTACCTCGAACAACAACGACGCATGAGCTGCATCGGTTGCGGCGAGCAGCCGCAGATCTACTGAGGTCGCGGCGTCCTGAGTCGCCGGGGCGAATCCCTCGGCATGCTCACGGTGCGGCGCCGTGAATTTCGACCGAGCTATGCGACGTCGGGGTGCGCCGAGACCATACCACGGGTGACATTTAATCAATCAGTGGAGGTACCATTCATGGAAAATCAAAAAGCTACGAAGAAAGAAGGCGGTAACCGGATCGTTGAAACCGTTCGCGAAGGCGCCATCGGCGCCAATATTCGCGTCGGTCAGTCGTCCGACGGCAACCTCGGGCACTATTTCAGCATCTCGCGGGCGTGGAAGCGTCAGGGAACCGACAAGTGGTTCTATTCCGACCGGTTCTATCCTCGACACGCCGAGTTGCTTGCGAAGGTCGCTACGGAAGCCGCCGAACGTTGCGACCGGCTCGACAAAGAACTGGACGCGGAGCAAGATCCGGTGGAGGAAGCCGCCTAGCAGCCCGTTGAAAAACCGGTCCTTGACGCCGGTGCTATAACAGCGGTCGTTGAAGCGATCGCCCCCTGGAGGATGCGGGATTATGGCCT
>PABB01000017.1 GCA_002702655.1 Planctomycetaceae bacterium | reverse complement strand
GCCCATTCCCTCGCGGCCAACATGCCCAACCTGGGGCCGCTCTCGGCGAACCTGGGCAAGCACCAAGAGCAGTACCGCCACTTCTCCGGCTGGACCTACGTCGCGGTTAAGACGATCGCAACCAAGATCGCTGGCCAGCCCCTCTATGTGGGTCGGATCGGCAAGCCGCCCAAGGGCCGCAAGCTCCACTTGCCGGGCTCCCTGAAGGGTTTGGGGGATACCCTGGAGCCGCTCGCTTCTCATGCTTTGCTGAGCACCTTGGAGCACCCCAACCCGCTAATGGTGCGATGGTCGCTCATGTTTTCGTCTGTCGGCTCGCTGTTGCTGACGGGCCGGGCGTTCTGGTGGCTGACAGAGGATCAAATCTGGCCCATCCCCTCGCATTGGATTGAGGCCAACGACCCGTTGCGAGGGAGTTGGACGCTGCGGCCCTACGGCTCGGCAGAGTATTACACCTTGCCGGGTGAAGACGTGATCCCGTTCACAATGCCTGATCCTTCGGACCCGTTCGGGGCCGTCTCGCCCCTTCAGGCCCAAGCGTTGGCCGTCGCCACGGATGAGCAGATTCAGCAGGCCCAACACCGAGCATTCACGCAAGGCGTTCAGCCGGACCTCATGGTGCGAATCGGGAAGGATCAAGCCGGCAACGTGCCCACGCTCACGGACAAGCAGCGGCAAGAGATTGTGAGTGCTCTAGTGCGACGCCACGGCGGCCCGCACGGCAAGCACAATCCGCTAGTTGTCGATGGACTCATTCAGGGCGTGGAGAAGCTCTCCATGAGTCCGCAAGAGATGGACTTCCTGGACAGCGGCAAGAGCACGAAGGCCCGCATCCTGCAAAGCTACGGGGTGAATCCGATCATCGCGGGTGAGGTGGAGGGAGCGAACCGAGCAAGCTCCTACGCGGCTGAAGAGCACTTCTGCGAGAGCACGATCAATCCCTTGTGCGATCTGCTGAGCCAGACCCTGACCCGCTGGCTGGGCTCCCGCGAGGGACTTGTGATCTGGATAGAGGAAGCCCGTGCCGACGATGAAGAGTTGACACTTCAGGCGTGGAAGGCAGCCCGGCAATCAGGTGATGTAACTCCCAATGAGTACCGCCGGCACGTTCTCAACCTGCCGGATGTAGACGGGGGAGACGAGCGAGTTGACGCCTTGGGCAATCCGATCCGAGAGTTTGAACCGCTCTCCAGACTCTTGGAGCCGTCCCGCAATGGGCACAACTGAACAAGCCTTAGACTGGGTGCGGCAGCACGGCGTCTCTGAGCGGAGCTTCGGCGGTGCTCTGGAAGAGTTCTTTAAGACTCAGGCCAACCGCATTGCCCGGCAGGCTGAAAATTTTCATGGTCTGACGCCTGAAACGGCCCGCATCTTGTTCCATGCCGATGAAGAGCACGACCGCATGATGGGCATCGTACGTCGGAATCTCTGGTACTTGGCGATGCAAGCCGCGGAAGAGTCCCTGCGGCCCCTCACGGACTCCAAGAGCTTCACGGATGAGCCGTGGTACAAGCCAGACTCCTACTTCGGCCAAGTCCCTGACGACGTGCGGCAGGCTGTCCTGGCTCAAATGCGGGAGATGAGCGAGCAGCCGTACTGGAGGCGGATTCAGGATGAAGTCTTCTCAGACCTGACCGCCGTCATTGAGCAGGGCATCGCCGATGAAATCTCACTCAACGCCCTGGCCAAGCGGATTCGCTTTGAACTCGGCGAGCAGCGAGGGGGCAAGCGTGCTCGGCTCATCGCCAGAACGGAAACGACAGGTGCCCTAAATGCCGGACACCATGCGGCGATGGGGCATCTGGCCCAATCCGGCATTCTGACAGGCAAGGAATGGGCAAGCCTGTTGGACAACGACACCCGCCAATCTCACGTTGATCTGAACGGCCAGCAGGTATCCGCCGGGGCTGACTTCTCTGTGGGCGGCTACGCTGCCCCGTTTCCCGGCCATTGGAGCTTGCCGGCAGCCGAGCGTGCAAATTGTCGCTGCACGGTTTTGAGCGTGCTGGCCGTCTGAAGCCGGAATCTGCGTCGATGTTTCACTCTTGTGCTCTATTTGGGGACCACACGGTTCCCGTCTTTAGAATTCGGCGTCTAAAAGTGGTAAACGAGCCCATAACTCTTGGAGGGCGTCGTCTTGAATCCACGTGTGGAAATAGTCGAATCGATAGAGATTCTTCAAGTTCCACAAATGCGGTAAGCCGGAACCAGTGATGTTCTCGCTGTTCAGCCGCAAAATCTCCAGCTTTGCCAAGCCACTCAAATATTCGAGGGATGCGTCGGTGACGCCATCGCCTTTCAGATACAGGAATGTCAGATTCTTAAGCTCTGGTAAGAATCGCAATCCGTCATCTGTCACGCGTTGAGATTCAATAGAGAGTTCCTCAAGTTCGCGCAATTGCCCGATTGACTTCAATTGGTCATCCGAGAGATGATCGCCACTAAGACTCAAATACCGCAGTTCCGGGAATCTGGCTAGGATTTCAGATAAATCTGGCGGCATATCGTCTGCGGCGCCAACCCAAAAGGTAATAGACTCGACATTGAGAAAATACTCGTCGCCGAGAAGTTTGCGCGCCCATGAAGAGCGCGGGTCTGAATCGGGTGGCGACCAGTTGTCTGGAGTTACTACTCCTCTGGGCGGCATTTGAAAATCACATGTAACCCTCGCCCCTGCCTGACGCAATGTCTGAACAGCCGCCAGACGGTCACGGGCTTTTCTTACCTGCAGGCCCAACCAAACGGTCAGAATCGTCGTCGCCAGTAGCAGAAGCCGAAGACTAAATCGCGGAACAAGCGGCCTGCGGACTAGAGGTATTCGATTGGACATTGGCAATCGAAGCCTGCAGGTGTGGCTAGCAGTATGGGCACAATCGCCCGGCGGAGTGGGCTCACTAACGCCATGCTCGTCTATCTCAGGCAGAAAATGCAAGCACGCAACGTGATTAGCTAACCTGCACCGGCTTCATCGTCCTGTGCAGGTTCCGCCCTGCCGATTCTAGGCGATGCTGCCTGAGCCAGCGAACTGAGCGGGCCGGCTAGCTACTCTTCTTCGCCGGCTTTTTCGTCTTTGGCATCTTGGACGGCTTGTGCTTCAACTCGAAGCCCATGACGTTCGCCAGCCGGTTGAACGTGGACAACCGGATATCGTTGCCGCGTAGAAACTTGCTGATTGCCGTCTGGGGAACGTCGGCAACCTTCGCCAACTGATACTGCGAGACGCCGCTCTTCTCGATCGCCGCCCGTAGCTGGTCTGCGAAATCCACTTCTCCTGCGTCGCTTTCCCCCGCCGCCTGTTTTGCCCAGACAAAGATGTACTGGGACCCGTCCCTGCCGGTGACGACAAGGTCGGGCTCGGTCGCTGATTGAGTGTCCTTCTTGGCCATGACGTCATTCTAGCATATTTCGGCTCGACTTCAACGATCTAGCACAAAACGACTCGATTAGCCCTAGACTTCTGATCGAGTCCAATTAGACTACATCAGTGCCGCGAGCGTCGACGGCATTTTGGCATTGGCACTGGCACAGGACGAATCGATGAATGAGCTGACGAATCCGCTCGCTGAGCCCCAGCAGGACCCCGAGCTACTCACTTCGCTAGGGGGCAAGGTCGGACTTGTGCGAGATTGCGTGAAGAGAGTGGCCTTGGGCTACACTACCGGCTGCTACACCTACGGGCCGCCCGGAACGGGTAAGACCTACCTGACTCAGGACACGCTAGAGCAGGTTGGCGTGAAGCCGGTCTACCTGAATGGCTTCTCGACAACGGCCGGGCTAGCCGAGTCACTGCGTGCCAACAATACGTCAATCATCGTGATCGACGACGTGCCGAACTTGGGCAAAGACGAGCGGGCATTAGCGATCCTAATGGCCGCGACCTGGGGCAAGCCGGGGACCGGCCGCACGGTTAGCTACGTCAAGGCGGGGCAAGCCGGGCAAAGCAGCACCTTCACGTTCTCCGGCGGAATCATCATGCTCTCAAACATTCCCCTGCGATCGCGGTATGCCCAGCAAGCACTAGAGAGTCGAGTCGACGTTCAGCAGTTCGACCCCTCGCAGGAAGAGCTATTCGCGTTCGTTCGCGATCACTACCTAGACGGATACCATGCCGAACGAGGGGAACACTCCCTCAGCGGCGATGAGTGTGCCGTGGTGATCGATCACGTTATCGCTCAGTGTTGCCTGAACTCCTCTCGGTTCGACCTCAGGAAGATCGTCAAGGCGTTTGCCCAGTTTGCCCAGTGGCGAAACGGCGACGCGGAAAGCGACTGGCGAGACTCTGTTGCCTCGACTGTCGTCGGGCACACCAGCGACATACGCCACACGCTCGTGGCTGGCGACGAACAGCGTGCCGAGGATTTGGCGACCCTGAGCAGCATCCTTGACACGACGGACGATCCCAAGGAGCAAGTGAGACTTTGGGAGCAGCGGACCGGCTTGAGCCGTCGCACGTTCTATCGCAGAAAGGGCGAGCTAAGCGGCTTGACGGTCGAGTCGGCGTGAGTGCGTGCCAAACGGGTGTCACTGACACCCTAAACGAGCAAAACGAGACAGAATTAGACGCAATCGCCAAAGTGTCCGATTTGCAGTTAACCCTAGAAAAACCGCCACATTCAGCGATTTGAGCACTTAGCAATTTCACCCCAGTTGCGATTATGAGTCCCCTGCTCTAACCAACTGAGCTACCGGACCGCTGGACGGCGGATGCGGGCCGCCATTTCCGCCAGGGGCGCACGCGCGACCGGGCAGGGTGCGTGTGCGACGGACCGTCCGCTGAACAACGCGCAGCGAGTCGGCGTCGCTGGCGAGGCGACATTCTAGCATTCGCGGCGGCGAGCGGCAAAAGGTCGCCCTTGGGTCGAGGTCAGGTCCGCGATTCTCGCTGGGGCCATAACAGGCGCGAGCGCGCGAGAAACGAGCTTGCCCCGAGCGATTGCCCCTCGGGAGGCTGTTGGAAGTCAAACTCGGCGAGAGACGGCACGTCGCGCGAAGACGGGCTCCATTTCCGGTTGCGAAAGAGCGGACGATTCGCTCGCGCCGTCGATAACGTCGTGAGCCGCATGCCGCCGCCGTCCCGCGACCGTGCCGCCCGAGTCGTCGAGCCAGTCGAAGGCCATCGCGGCTGACGAACGCGGCCGAATTTCGCGTCCATACAGTTCTTCCAGCGCAAGATCGCGCTGCTGGCACCCAACGTGATCGCTTTCGGCGAGCCGGTCCGTCGTCGCGGCATCGAGACTTGTGACGACAGCGCCGCCTGCGTCGAAGTCCGGCGCCTCGTCGCCCAAAACAGCAGCGATGACGATTGACGATTGGACAGCGGCGGTCGCTTGCGTGGCGGCCGCGGCGCTGCCGTAGTTCAGCGCCCAGACATCCAAGTCGCCGCCGTCGATCGTGCCGTCGCCGTTGCCGTCGGCGCCGTCGTAGGTTCCCGGCGTCACGCTGGTCCCCACGCTGCGCTGCCACAGCAGGAAGTCGGCTCCCGACACGGCCAGGTCGCGGTCGTAGTCGCCGGGCGTCGCCGTGGCGACCGCGCCCGGCGTGGCCGTCGCGGCAGTCCAACTGCTGGCAAAATCGCCGAAGGCGCTGGCGGCGTTGCGATTCAGCGACTCGCCCGTACCGGCAACGTTCGGCCAGGGAGTTTGGTCATCGTACGTAACGCGGTCGAACAACTCGTACACCGGCCCCGGGTCGCCAACGGGCGGCGTGGCGGGCGCCATCAACTTCACCTCGCCGCCGGCATCACTCAGCTGGGTAGTGAATGGGCCGGACAGCACCGTCGCGCCGCTGAGCCCGTAGTGGGCCCGGAATTCACTTGAGAGCGTCGGATGCGCGGGATTGAAGTTGACCAAAACCAGCGTTTGCCCGGCAGCCAGCAGCGTGCCGGGGGCAAAGGTCGCCGCCACGTCGCCGTCGAGGACCCAGCCGCTGAGATCAAATGTCGAAGCGCCCGAGTTGTACAGTTCGATGTACTGCAACTGCGATTGTGTGATGACTGCTCCGCCGACCGGCGGGGCAGGATGATACTGCACTTCGCTGATCACAACGTCGGATTGCCGGTGGGCGCCGTTGGGAGCACCCAATGACGAACTGGCCAGCGGGAACAAGCCGTAACCCAAAGCACCATCGGGAACGCGCCCCAATGTGCTGCCGGGCGGGGTGGCGCCGAACTCAACAACATCGGCAAATCGCAACGGCTTGCCGTCGGGGGCGGACGCGACCAGGTGGATCTCGTCGCCGCCCAGGCTGATGGCAAAGTCGGTGTCGTTGACGCCGCCGCCCGGATTGAACTGCGACTCGTGCAACAGCAGAATGCCGCCGGCAGCAATGCTCGAGCCGCCGGGGAACTGATACTTCAGCAAGTCCGACGCGGCGTCGGAGACCCACCAACCGGAGAGGTCGACCGTCGCGCCCGACGTGTTGTAAAGTTCGATCGCGTCGTTGCCGTCGACGATCGTGTTGGCGGCGATTTCGTTGACGACGACGTCAATGGTCGTCAACGCTTCCGCCCCGGGCGTGCCGTTGAACGCGATGCTCGGTCGCCAATTGGCCGCATCGTTGTAATCGCCCGCCGGGTCGACGACTTCCAGCGACGAGCCGCGCCCGTCGGTGCGGCTATACCAGTCGTCGCTGTAGGTAAACTGCTGAACGATCGACGCGTCGCTGGCCAGGACAAACAGTTCTTCGCCGCCGTTGCTCAGCGCGCCCGACCACTCGCCGGCAATCGGTAGTCCCAGGCCGTAGCGCGACTCGAAATTCCCCTGGTCCTCGACAACCAGAATCCGTTCGCCTGGCGACAGAGAGACGCTGGGGAACGCGAACGTCACCCCGCCGGCGAGTTGCACGCCGGTCAGGTCGAGCGTTTCGGTCGCGCTGGTGTTGACCAACTCGAGAAACTCAAACTCCTGCGCGTCGACGTTGTCATCGCCATATTGCGGCAGGGCCGCGTAGGGGTTGAATTGGATCTCGGAGATGCGCAGGTAGTCCTTCGCCAGCTGCACGTCATCGGCAGCGGTCGGAACAAACGTGACCGCGTCGGACCAGTGGCTCCATCGGCCGGTGTCGTCCTGGAAGCGAACCCGCGCCCGATGCGTGGCGCCGGGCGTGACGGCCGTGGGCGGCGGCGTGACGGTCGTGCTGTACGCGGTGATCGCCCCGGAGTCCCAACTGGCGGTCCACTCGTCGAGGAAGTCGACGCTGGGGTTGAGTCCAGCCGAGACGTCGGTGACTTCGGAGATCCGCCACTGCACCGCGCCGAACGTGCCGGCGCCCTGCGGATCGGCGAAGGCCGAGGTCTGAAACGTCAACTGATTCGCTGCCATGCCGGGGTCGCCGACGTAGCTGATCGCGGGCGTCAGCGGAATCAGCGACTCCTCGCCGGATGCCGCGAGTACATCGTCGAGATAGGCCGCACGCCCGCCGGGACCAACGCTGCCGCCCGTGCCCGCGCCGCCCGCCGGCCAATCGCCGCCGATGAACGCGAAGGCCATCATGTCCTCGACCAGATTGGCGATCGAAACCACGCCGGCTCCGGAAAGCCCGTCGTAATTGCCGGCATCGTCGGGCGCCCCCTGCCAGCGAGCGCGATCAGCAGCTTCCAGGGGCAGAATATTCGAGGCCAACTCCTCGATCATGCCGCGAACTTGATCGGGCTGCCAAATCAGGTCGCGCAGCTCTCGCAGCGTATTGTAGTACTGCGGCTTGATCAGCGAGTTGGCGTAGTTGGAATCGAAGTTATCGAACAAGGCGTCATAGACCAGGTCCTTGCCCTCGTTCCAGGTCGGCCCCCAAGTCGCGTCGGTGTCCCACAGCAGCAGCCAGAGCTTGCCGAGATAGTCGTTTTCTGCTGTGAAATCCGGTTCGAAGTAGTACGCGGCATTCTTGTTGGCAGTGGGCCAATAATCGTAGTGCCGCACTGCTTCAGCCAGCGCGTGGTAGACGAAGTACTTCTCCAGGTTCACGCGTTCTGCGATGTCGTCGCTGGACCGACCCAGCACGTACTCGACGTAGTCGTGGTCGGAACCGTCGCTGACGGCGCCCTGGGCTTGATAGTCCTGCTGCCGCAGCGCGTCGTTCGTCTGGTTGATCAGCTTGTAGAGATTGCCGGCTTCGAGGTCGTGGGCGTCAAGGAACCGCTTGTCGTAATCCTCCAGAGCGAAGTTGATGCCCCAGAAGTCGCCGCGCCATTGATCGGGCGCTTCGGCCGCGTCGTCAATCACGCGGAACTGGAACCAATGCGTCTCGGGGGCGGGCAGGCCCATCATGTTCGAGAGCATCAGCGTCATCGCTTCGTTCAGCGCGTACGTCAGCGTGTTGTGATTGTCGAACCCTTTGCCGGTGGTCAGCGTCTTCCACTTTTCCGGATACGGATTGCCGTCTTGGTCGAGCGGCTCGAACCAGTTGCCGTCGTTAAAGCGGAATCGCATGCTGCGTTTGCCATCGCCGCCGAACGGATAGTACCGCCCGTTGGCGCCGCGCAGCCGATAGCGGATGTTGTCATACACCTTGCCGTTGTAGACCAACGCGCCTGACCAATTGAAGACGAAGCGGCCCTCGGTGCCCTGCGGGATCTCATCGGCCCCGTCGTACGCGAGCGCTTCTTCCCAGTCCGCAGCATCGGTGAGCAGATGGTAGACCGGTAACGAGGAAATTGCTGCCGCGTCAGCGACCACGCTGTTGGAGTTGTCGCGGTACTCCGGCACGCCGTCGTAGACAAAGTAGGCAAAGTTGAGAGACGCGTCGTCCTCATACGGAACGGTCGCCGTCGCCCCCAACGTGTCGGTGACGACAATCCGATACCGGACCAACGTGCGGTGAGCCTGACCGGGGATGGTCGCCGCAAAGTAGGAATCGCCAGCGGTCGCGTCGCCACCCGCGCCGTTGTCCTGCATGGCGACGGTGGTCCAGTTGGCTTCGTCGAAATACTCCGGATTGGGAATCGGATCGACGTCGATGCCCGCGACCAGATCGCTGTGCGGCGCCGCCAGACGAGCCGGAACGTATTGCCCGGGCAGGACGATCTGATACTGCAGTTCGACGGATGCCACGCCGTCGGGGTCGGTCACCTTGGCCGTCACCACGGCGGGGGCGCCGGTTGTGAGGTTTTCTGTGTGATTGACCTGCCGAATCGCCGGCGCCGCGTTGGCCACGAGCGCCTGATTGACGAGCCCCGGCGTGGCGCGCGGCCGGGAAACGTTGATCGTGACCGAGCGCGCCGTCGTGCCTTCCGTATTCGTCGCCGACAGCACGTAGGTCGTCGTCTCGGCCGGCGACACTACCACTTGCGTCAGCCCTGTCACATCGCCAATGCTCTGATCGATCGCCACCGAATCAGCGTCGGTCACGGACCAAGTCAGCGTGGACGACTGCCCCGCGACGATGTCGGTGTTGCTGGCCGCGAACGAGTTGATCACCGGCCCCGCGGCCACGGCGTCGGGTCCAGCCGCGTAGCTGTCCGCGATATCGCCGTCGGTGAGAGCGCGGTCGTAGATCCGGAATTCGTTGTAGTAACCGTCAAACAGCGGATCCGGCCACTGCGAGCGGCCAAGCCAGTTGTTCACGTCATTGAGATCGGCCAAGTCGATGACCAACGAACCGGTCCCGACGAGTTGACCGTTGACGTACATTCGCTGCTGATCGGCGACGCTGTCCCAAGACACCGCGATGTGAAGTTCGACATCGGTCGGCGCAGCCGTCACCCAATCGGTGACGCTTTCAAATGTCGTGTCGCCGTCGCGATGCGTAAAACGCAGCGTGCCGCTGCCCGACTGGGGGATCAGCGTGAGATAGTCCTGAAACGTGGCCCCGACCGCGGAGTCTTCGCCGCCGTTGCTATTGCCGAACGAGAAGATCTCCGCCCACGTGCGATTGCGGTCGACCGTGCCCCACCACTCGAATGTGGCATCATCAGCCAATGCCGAAATGATGCCGTTGGGCAAATCGACGTAGGCGCCGGCCGTAAACGGACTTTGATTGGAATTGGTCGATGAGTTGTTGCCGGTGAGATCGAGTTCGGTTGACGTCTGCACCGCGATGCCGCCGGGGTCGACCAGCACGCCGTCGGCCCCGCTGATGCTGTCGATCAGGTTGCCGTTGAAGCTCCACCGGTGAACCAAGTCGTTCAGCGATCCGGTCCCGCCGCCTGGCGGCGGGTCCTCGCCAGACTCCGGAAATTGGGGAGTCGTGTAGGACGGCCGCCACGAACTGCCCAAATCATTGTCGAGCGTTGGATCGATCAGCTCCATCGACACGCCGCCGCCATCAGCTTGGATGGGCCACGGGAAACTGACGTTGTAGCTGACCTCGTCAACCAACACGCCCTGCGCGTTATTCAACGCAATGCGCTCGCCGTCGCTGTTGAGGCCCCCGCTGTACGGACCGACGGCGGCGACGCCGAATTCTGCGAGGATTGTCGCCGGATCCTGGGCGACGACTACAAACCCGCCTGGTGCAATCTGTGCGCCGGGTCCGAAGGTGTAGTCGATCCCGTCGGAGAACGTCCACCCGGACAATTCGACGGTCGCTCCGCCGGTGTTATGCAGTTCGACGAATTCTTCCAGCTTGGTATTGTCGGCCGGGTTGTAGTGGATCTCGTTGATGACGACGGCCAATAGCTGGCGCGTCTCCAACGATTCGAATCCCAGTCGACGCGCAGCCGCACTTTTGCGGCGCGCTCGTTCGCGACGATGTTTGGCCATTTTGCTCTATTCTGTTCTCGAAAGCGACTGCGACGAGATGAGACCGCCATCGCAGAGACTGCCCCTTCATAATAATTCCGGGACGGCTTCTTGGCGATGTATTTGAGCGCGAAGAACAGGCCCAATGAGCCACGCGACAACAATTCGCAGACGCGTTGAGCCCCTTTTCGGAACCAGTCTCAACGACCTCCGAAGCGCCTGCGGAACATCTCGCGCGTTCGATGCGACTGACGCTCGTGCGGGGCGCAAAACCGCGGACTAGGTGCGCTTCACGCGACGCCCGACTGTCACGCCGTTGCTCTCGGCGAGGACTTGTTCGTGCGGATAGTAGTACGCCGAGATCACGACCGTATCCTGCAAGAAATTGATGCGGCCTAGCTCAATCCGCGAAAGCTTCAGGCCAGTTCGCTCCTGCAAATCGGCAATGAGCTGGTCGTGGTTTTCGGGCCGAATGAGATCGATTCGCTCGTACACAATGTCTTCGCGAAGTTCTTGCCGCAGAAACGGCAATGCCTCGAGCATCGCCGGGGCAAAAGTGAACGACGCATTCACGACCGCCAACTCGAGCCAACTGACCTTCACGTTCGACAACGAGTTGATCACGGCGATGCCGATGACAATGAACATGTATGTCATCTCGCGCACCGGCATCGCATCGGTTCGATACCGCAGCACGCCGAAGATGGCGAACAGGCCCATCGCCATGCCGAGTTCCAACTCCAGCTTCTTGAGCGTGAAGCAGATGAAGAACACGACAATGCTGAGCATGTAGAAGGAGAACAGATAGTCCTTGCTACGCGAGCGTCGGTAATAGACGTACCGCACCAACACCGTGATCACGATGAGGTTGATGGCGAACCGGCCGACCATCTTGATGACGTCGTCGTCGTAGAGCGGAACTTCGAATAATTCCATAGAGTCGCGATTACATGCAGGTAATGTTGCGGAGTGCGAGGAGCTTTCGCTTGAAGCGATTGCTCTTCAGCGTCGGATCGAGCATCGCCCGGCCAATACAGTATTTGCTGATTCTCATGGGCGAAACCCGAATCGCTCGCAACGCCTGCCGAATCGGCGATTCGCGCGAGTTCCGTTCCTGTTTCACTTCGACGATGGCGACTCCCGGGAGCGCCACGCTGCGGCCTTCCTGCTCGAACGACAGGTCCACGTCAATCGTCACGCGTTCTTTGACGTCCCAGCCCGCCAGCGTGATTCGGGAGAATTGCGTCCACACGGCCGATTCCAGACAGATCGGTTCGCCGGTGGTCGAGTCGGCGAACTCGCGCACCCGGTCGTCCAATGCCGAGCGGATCGCCGGCACGACGACGCGCGACTTGACGGTTCGGCCCTTGTTAGTTCTTCGCTTGACTTCAAAGAACGACGTGTCGGACGCGAGGTAACTGCGCATGCGGTATTTGAACCGCTGCCCCTTGCCGTTGTGGTGATCGCGATAGCAATCGTCGTTGGGCGTGTCGAAGTACAGCGTCGCATAGGGCGAACACCGCAGTCCCTCAACTTCCAGCACGCCGTAGTCGGGAGAGATCCGATCCAACACCCCGGGAAGCTCCGCGTCGTTCAGCACGTACTTCGTGTCAACGCGGTTCATCAGCGCAACGCGATCCAAGCCGGCCAAATCAATCGGCGTCATGCGACTTAGCGCGTTCTTAATACTCTGTTCCGAATTCTGCTGAATCATGACGCTCGATGAGGAATTCGAAAGAGATCAGTTGCCGTCGAAATCGGTGACGGACTCTTCGCCGTCGCGCGAGCAGAACGCTCGTAGCGTCTTGGCGTCGATATCATTGGACAGAAAATGCACCGACCCGTCGCAGGCCAGGCCGTTGACGCCCTGGGGGTGGTCGGAGAACAGCCGCTCGTCTTCCCATGCAATAGGCGGCTGCTCTTCGTTGATCCCCTTTTTGACGTGGCTGACGTTGGCTCCTGACGCCCAGGCGCCGTTGAGCGACTTGACCTCGCCCGATTTATTCACGTCCACGCCGCGGCCTGTGCACTCGGCCACCATCAAGGTTTGCGACATGCCATCGGTCACGTGCGCCGGCGTGACCGCGGGCGGTTCGATCAGCGTGTCCTCGTTGGGCAACCCCTTGGTGCCCAGCAAGATTCCGCGCTGGGGGCCGTAATCTTCACCCGTCAACGGATTGCTCTTATCCTTGTCCGGTCCGGAGATACCCAGGTAATCGATGCACCCGAATCCCTCGCCCATTTGACCGCCGAGCCCGAAGAGCCGTCCGTCTTCGCCGCGATGTTCTTCTAATCGGGACGCACTGGGACACAGATAGATTGGGACGATCGCGCTGGCGACAGCAAGGTTGTCCGGGTGGGACATGCGCTTCTTCAGATCGAGTTGCACCTGCAGCGCCTTCTCCTCCAGGTACCCCAGCACGTAACAGGACCAGGCAAACGACTCGACCGTCGGATCGGACCGCGGCCCGGCCCATTTTTTTCCGGGCGGGAACTTGCCCGTGCTGCTCACGTAGTTATTTATCGCCACGCCAATTTGCCGCAGATTATTTTGGCACGAGGCGCGTCGGCTTGCCTCGCGAGCAGCCTGAATCGCTGGCAGCAAGAGCGCGATCAGGATTCCGACAATGGCAATGACGACCAGCAACTCGACGAGCGTGAAAGCTCGCCGCGAGACGGACTGCGAAGAGGACCTGGGAACCATCGGCGTGGGCGCGCAGGGGTAGTGATGAATCCTTGTCATCAAACCGCCCTCTCCCGCGGTGACACCTACGATTCTGCTTGCCGTGGTCTCATCTTTCAATGAGACAATTTTCGGCCCACGAGAAGGACAGTTTGAGATGACGCCGCCGACGCTGACGCCAAACCGCGGATCGCCCCCCCCGCACAGCGGGGTCGCCTTGCTGTGCGCGATGCCCGATGAAGAAGCCGGTTTGCGTCTGTTCTCCATTTGCCGCTGCCTTTCAACCCCGCGCTCATTCGCGGCCTGCCGCCAGCGATTGCCTCGGCGCGAGGTGTTCCGTTTTGAAGATTCTTGCACGGTTCTGTTACCGGCATAATATGGATTTTTCTGCAATTTGCGTGCCGAGCTGTCGCGGTACGGGCCGCGACTGGAACAGCTGACGGCCCGTGAAATTGCCTGGCGCCGCCGAGTAGCTTCGATTGGCCATCTCAAGGGCTCTCCTGCCCGGGCGCCACAAAGCAGGCCGTCCGCCTCCCCAGATCCATCGAATCTCGCCGAAGTGGGCCGTTTCGCACATACTCGCGCCGCGCAATCGGCCTCGTCATACGATGCCAAATCGCCGTCAGTTTGAGTTCTTCCGGCGAGGCGGCTGGCGGAGCCGCGTCATCGATGCGGTGCGCGCCGGGCCGGCGTGACAGGCGTCCCGGGGCATCGCTGCCGTGCCGCGTTCCGCGTAAGATGTCCTCCGCGAGAGATGGATGAGGGCCCGAGCGAATCGTAAGCCGCGTGGTATCAGCAGTTTACGCTCTCCGCCCCAAACTAGCCAGATCACCGCCAGCGTGGACTCACTCGGAAGTGTCCGCGCATACCTTCTCACTCGTATAAACACCGGTTCTTATGCCCAGGTTTCGCCGAAACTTCCCGTTGCTTGCCATCGCAATGGTCTTTTTTTCCGGATGCGAGTCTCGCACGGACTCCTCTGGCGCTGGCGACCGCACCACGCCCGCTGCAAACTCACCCCTCGCAAACTCCCCAGCGACCGCCACTGAGAAGAATCCTGACGCAGGCCCGGCTGGCGATGCCGAAACGGAGCAGGCGACATCAACCGTGGACGTTCCTCGCACCGCTGAGGAGCATTTCACGGCCGGTCAAGCAGCCGAAGAGGCCGGCGAAACGACCGCGGCGATTCAGCACTACACGCGCGTCATTGAGTTGGACCCCGACAACATTGACGCCCGGCGGCGGCTCGGCAGCCTGCTGGTCAGCACGCGGCGGTTCCTCGACGCATCGGTCTTCTTTGGCCAGATCGTCGAGCGCGAGCCGGACAACCCCGACGCGCACAATGACTGGGGCGCTGTGCTAGTTCAAATTGGCAACGTGGAAGACGCGATCGAGCAATTCCGCGAAGCGCTCCGCCTGCAACCCGAGCACCCCGATGCTCACTACAATCTGGCCACCGCGCTATTGGCGGTGGGTCGCATCGAGCAGTGCGAAGAGCACCTCGTCGACACCCTGCGCGTGCATCCGGGCTATACGGACGCCCATTTCACGTTGGGGCGCGTCTACCTGCTGCAGGACGAATGGGACGACGCGATTGCCCAGTTCCAGCACGTGCTGAAATCCAACCGCGAGTACCAAGATCTTGACTATGAATTGGGACGAGCGTATTTCCGCCAAGGCGATCTCCGCGCGGCGGTCAAACACTTCTCCGAAGCGGTTCGCCGCGACGCGTACAAATACGCCCCCCACTTCCAACTGGGCGTTGCACTGGCGGCCTACGGCAACAATCCGGCCGCCGCGGCGCAACTGGCCGAAGCGGTGCGGATCAATCCCGATCGTGCCGACGCGCACCACCAGCTTGCCTTGGTGCTCGCCAAGTTGGGGCGTGACGAAGAGGCCATCGCGCAAAATCGCTTAGCGCTGGGCATCCGGCCAGATTGGCCCGCGGCATTGAACAATCAGGCGTGGCTGCTGGCGACCGTCGAGGACCCACGACTGCGCGACCCCGCGACCGCCCTGCAACTCGCCGAGCGTTCCCGCGAGCTTGCCGATTACGAGATGCCGCGATTGCTCGATACGCTGGCCGCCGCCCAGGCCGCCGCGGGCCAGCCGCAACAGGCCGCGGAAACGGCCGAAAAGGCCCAGCGCTGGGCGGCGGACACCGGCCAGGACGAATTGGCGGATGAGATCCAGCAGCGGGCGGCGCAGTACGCCGCCGCCCCCGAGGAACCACGGGCCGACGAGCAATAGCTCCGTCGCTACGGGACGGCTTGGCCCTGGCCCTCAACGACGACGGCCACGCCGTCCACAGCGGGTGGCGAAAAGCTCTCCTGCTGCCCGCTCGGCCAGGTCACGACCAACTCATCGATCGCGTCGGCGGCGCCCAGGCCAAAGTGCGCTCGCGGATCATTGCTCGCCAGGTAGCTGAAGGTGGGATGCGCCAGCCGCATCCATTGCCGGTCGCCTGCCCGCACCAGCACGCGCGCGCCGTACGCGTCGCGGCCCCCCGTCATGGGCCGCACGATCAGCCAATGCGATCCCGCCGGCGGCGCCTCGTTGCGATAGACCCGCAGTTCGTTGTTCAAGTGCTGCACGACGAAATCCATATCGCCGTCGTCATCCAGGTCGGCCACCGCCATGCCGCGGCTGCACAGGGGCTCGCTGCCAAAGGCGCCCGCTTGGCTGCTGGCGTTGGCGAAACGTCCCGAGCCGTCGCCCAGAAACAGCAGATTGGGCTCCGCCAGACGGCTCCAAAAGAGGCCCAGCGGCGAGGAGGGCTGCGGAACCCCTTTGTTGACGCGACCGTTGGCGATGGCCATGTCGAGTGCCCCGTCATGGTTCACGTCGACCATCGCGCACCCCCAACCCGTGTAAGGCCGGTCAACGGCGCCCATGGTGCTTTGGGCCGTCTGGTCGGAGTACATCTCGTCGCTGCCCTCGGACAGATAAATCGTGTTCGTTTCGCCGCCAATGTGGGTCTTGAACAGGTCCATCCGCAAGTCGCCGTCAACGTCGCCAATGGCCACGCCCATGCCGGCTTCCACGCGGCCCGCCATGTTGTAGGCGCAGCCGCGGAACACAGCCTCTTCCTCAAACGTGCCGTCCTGTTGGTTGACCCACAACTGCGCGGGTTCCTCGTCGTTGGCCACGTACACGTCGCACCAGCCGTCGCCGGTCACATCGGCGCAGGCGAGGCCCCACCCGCGCCCGGGGAGCGTGATGCCCGCCGCTTGGCTGACGTCGGTGAATGTTCCGTCGCCGTTGTTTTGATACAGCGTGTCGGTGAGGCCGTCGAACAGATGCGGGCCGCAGTAGTCGGGATCGGTCGGATCGTCGCCGGCGGTACATTTGCGGTTGGGATCGTAGGTGGCAAAGTTGGCGACCCACAGATCAAGATCGCCGTCGCGGTCGTAATCGAAGAACCCGGCGGAGGAACTCCACTGCTCGCCCGTGATCCCAGCATCGGCGGAGCGATTCGTGAAGCGGCCCCCTTCGTTCACGAACAACGCATTGGCGCCGTAGTTGGCCACGAATACGTCCAGGTCGCCGTCGTTGTCGATGTCGCCCACGGCGACGCCGTGCCCGTAGCCAGCGTCGTCGAGGCCCGCGGCGCCGGGAACCTCAGCGAATGTGCCGTTTTCTTGTTGCTCGAAGAGCCGGTTCGGCCCGGGATCGGTCAACGACCCCGCGGCGCAGTGGTTCAGTTGGTACAGGTCCAACCGCCCGTCGCCGTTGAAATCGAACACGGCCACGCCGCCCGCGGTGATTTCGGGAACCAGATACTGCCCGTCGGGCCACGAGCCCGTGGGCGGCGACACGCCCGCCTCGCGGGTGACGTCGCGAAAAAGCCCGCCCGAGTCGTCAGCGTGCGCCGCTTCGGCGGACTCAACTGCCACGTCCGCTTTGGGCCCCCCGGAGGGGGGCGGTTCGCTGCTGCAACCGGCGGCTAAAACGCCGAGCAGGCACGTTCTCGCACAGCATCGCCATGCGATTTCGAGACGCTGTCTTACCATCTGACTTTCCACCTCTCGCCCGGCTCGTCGAGCTGATCGCAAATGTGCTGCGGGACGGCTACTCGCCCCCAGTCGCCAATCCCAGTTCACGGCCCCAAGTTCGCGCCTCGCCCAGATGGACGAACCGCCCGGCGCCGCCCAGCGCGGCCTGTAGCTGTTGACGCGCCGCGTTGGCTTGTCCGCTACGGTACAGGACCTTTGCCAGATAGTACCGCGCGTCGCGATCGGAGCCATCCGCCTGGACGGCCGCGTTGAGCTGACGCCGTGCGAGAGCGGTCTGCCCCGTTGCGTATGCCGCCCACCCGTACGCTGCCATTGCCGCGGCGGATTCGGGGTGCGAGGACGCATTGAGCGCCGCCAACTCCAATGCCCGCTTGGTGCGCTGCTCGCCGCCCCGCTCCGCCAACACGGAGGCGAGGTAGGCGCTGAGCACCGCGTCGTCGGGGGCCCGGACCGCGAGCGGTTCCAAGATTTCCTCAGCGGCAGCCAACTCGCCGCGGCTCCAAGCCGCTAAGGCGGCGAACATTTGCGGCTGCGTGGCATCGGGTTCCAACTCGCGCGCCGCGGCGATGTGCTCGGCGGCCGCGGCTAGGTTGTTTCGGCTGTCCAGCAGCAGTTGGGCCAATGCGAGCTGCGGGGCGACAGCGTCTGGGGCTGCTTCCGCCGCCCGGTGCAGCCACTGCTCCGCTCGATCTAGATCGCCAGCACGTTTGTAGAGATCGGCCATCGCCATTTCGGCAGCCGCCGGTTGGGCCTGGCCCGGTTGCATTTCCCTGAGGTGCGCGTAGGCCGTATCGGGATCGTGCGACGCGAAGGCGATGCTCGCCAGACGGAAGCGAGTCTGCGGATGCGCGGCTTCGAGCGTCAAGAGTTCCTCGAAAGACTGGCGAGCGGCGTCCAACTGCCCGCGCGCTTCGGCCACGCTGCCCAGGCCGGCTAGCGCCCACACCAGCAGTCGAGTGCGTCGCGGTGCTTCAGCTCCCATCTCGTCGATCAGCTTTCGAGCATGGCGATACTGCAGGTCCGCATCGCTGAGCCGCCGCTGGCGCCACGCCAGATCGGCCAATGCCAGATGCGCCTCGGGGTCGTGCGGGTGAAGCACGACAGCCTCCTCGAGCGTCATGCGGCTGGCCTCGGACTGACCTTCCGTGCGTAGCAGGTCGGCGAGCTGAACGAGTGCAGGTTGGCCGTTCGTCTCGTCGTCGTGCTCGCGCCTCAGGATCTCCAGGGCGGCGGCAGAGTCGCCGCTGCGAATGGCTTCGATCGCGGCGCGTGGGACCGCGGCCGTCTGGCCCCCTGTCATTGCCCGGTCGACGGTGTTGGCCGCCGGCGCCGCGCAGGCCGGCGCCCCGCTCGACCAAGCAATTGCCGCCGCAGCAGCGACAATTACGGCCCTCTGGCCAAGCAAATGGCCCATTTGTCCCACAATGAGACATTCTGACACACTTCTGACGGAGAGCAAGAAATATAGATCAAAGAGAGCAAACACCATTTTCATCCACCCGGTCTGGGGGGGAATTGCAGCAAAATTCGTGACTGATTTTCTTGACAACGTTAAGGTTTTAATCAGAATCACGCCGTGCGGCGAATACCGGATTTTCCGGTCATTCCGGGCAAAATAGGGAGCCCGGCTGCCGACCTCTTTTCTTTCCCCTCACCCGCATTTTCACTTTACTCCCTGCACGGGCGACCGGCGACTCTGGTCGTTTTGCCTGTGCGTGTTCGCCCACCCTGACGAACCCCAACAAGAGCAAGAGTTCCAATGAAGCACAGCATGAAACGACTTCTCATCTTGCCGATGGCCGCCGGCCTCGGCGCCCTTCTGGCGGCTTCTGCACACGCCGTTGATTTTAACTGGAATGTCGCCGGGCCGGCCGACTGGGCTGTCGGCACCAACTGGGATCCCGAAGGTCCCCCCTCGGGCGGCGGCGGCAACCACGCTTACATCAACAACGGCGGGACGGCGGAGATCTCCGCCGACATTGCCGACATCCAAGACATCTTCGTCGGCGTCGGCACGTCCGGCGCGGAACCTGATCCGATTGTCCCGAACGTCGGCACCCTGAATCAAACCGGCGGCAACACATTCCAGGGCACCGGTAGCTGGATGTTCGTTGGTCAAGACGGCGGCAACGGCACCTACAACCTCAGCGGCGGCACCCAGGGCAAAGAACGTTTGTACATCGGCCGTAATGGCGGCACCGGTACGCTCAATCTGTCCGCCGCTGGCGAAGTCGCCGGCCAGTTCCTGATCCTCGGCGACGGCGGCGGCGCCGACGGCACGGCCAACGTCACCGGCGGCTCGGTGCACACGGGCAATGAGATCTGGGTCGGCAACGCAGGCGGCACGGGCGAACTCAACCAGAGCAGCGGCGTCGTGGAGAGCGACACCTGGGTCGCCATTGGTCGCGACAGCGGCACCGGCGTGGTGAATCTCTCGGGAGACGCCGTCCTGCGGAAGCTGCTGATCGACGACGGCGACGCGGGGAACGTCTCCGATTCGGAAGGGTCGTTCATCGTGGTCGGCGGACTGGGCACGGGCGGCATCGGCACGCTCAATATCGCGGGCGAAGCCACCGTGTGGAGCGACACCGGCCTGCAGATGAACGAGACCGCCGGCCAAGCGGGCGTCGTGAATCAGTCGGGCGGAACGGTCACCTTGCATGACTTCACCCCGAAGGATTTCCAGACTCAGCTCGGTCAGTCGCTCAACATCGACATGAACGGTCATGGCGAGGGCGAGTACCACCTGAGCGGCGGCGTGCTGAACGCCGAGACCGTCAAGGTCGGCAGTGGTTGGTTGGAGATCACCGGCGGCGAGTTGAATGCCACGGTCATCAATGTGGGTGACGGCGGCATGCTCAGCGGCGCCGGCGGCGCGATCAATGCCAATGTCGTTCAGGACGGCGGCACCACGTCGCCCGGCAACTCGCCCGGCACGATGACGGTCACCGGCAACTACTCGCTGAACTCGGGCGACCTGTTCATGGAGATCGAGGGGACCGGCGCCGGCACCGGCTACGACCAATTGATCGTCACCGGCGACGTGAGCCTCGCCGGCGACCTGACGTTGGCCGGCGCCTATGTCGCCAGCCTCGGCGACTCCTTCACCCTGATTGATAACCAGGGCGCCAATGCCATCAGCGGAGCATTCACCGGCTTGGCTGAGGGTGCTGCCGTGTCGTTCAACGGAGTCAGCCTGCTGGCGACCTATGTCGGCGGCGACGGCAACGACTTCGTGCTGACCGCCGTGCCCGAGCCCGCCACGATCGCCTTGTTGGCGACCATGGGCTTGGTCGGAGCCGCGTGGCGTCGTCGCCGCTAAGGCTTCGTCGGCGATTGCCTCCGGGCCAACTCGCCGGTCAACAACACCAATGACGAGGGGCCGCTCCTTTTGGGGCGGCCCCTTTTTGTTTTTCGGCGCGGCGGTCGCCCGCGCCTAAGGCAACGCTAATTGCACACCCCGCCACATTATGGGACAACCGCCAGCGGGCGGCACGGGCCGCACGGAACGCTCCGCCATCTGGCCCTGAGGAACGTTGTGGACACATCAGCAAGGACTGCATTTTTTCGTCCCAAGCGGACGCGCAAGCTCGACCGCTGCATGCGGTTGGCCGTGATCTGCTTGCTCGTCAGCGTCGGCTGCAGCGATCGCCGCCAATCGACCGCGGTGAAGTCGATTCCGCCGATCGCAGCCGAGGACGTCGCCGCCCTGCGCAACGAGGCTGCGGGGCTCATGGGACAATTCAAATACGACGACGCGGCCGCCAGACTCACTCGTTTGGAGAAGTCGGCTCACGCGACCGATGAGATCCGCGTCGACTTGGCCATTGCCTTGCTCAATCGACGTGAGGGCGATGATCTGCAACGGGCGGCGAAGCTACTGGACGCGGTCATCGCCGCCTCGCCGGACGATGCGCGCGCGAACTATTGCCGCGGCTTGCTGTGGTTCCACGAAGGCGCAACCGACAAGGCGCTGGCGGCATTTCAGAAGGTGGCCGACTTTGATCCCGCGGATTCACACGCGGCCTACTATGTCGGACAATGCCATCTGGGCAACAAGGATTTTGAACAAGCGCTCGCCTGGTTTCGCAAAGCCGGCGAGATGGATCCCTACTTGCGCAGTGCGCCTTACGGCGAGGCCCAAGCGTTACGTCGGTTGGGGGACGCCGAGGGAGCCAAAGCAGCGCTCGCTTTGTTCCAGCAGCTAGGAACCAATCCGCGGGCGCGCGTGGCAGAACTCAAGTACACGCGAATGGGGCCCAAAGCGGAAGTTCGCGCCGGGCAAATTCTGTCGACCCCTGCCCCATCGCCCGAGGGCCCGGTGTTCGGCGACGCGAAAGCGGCGTTGGTCGACAGCCCGGCGCGCGTCGATGCAGGCGCGGCCAACACCACGGTCGCGGACATCAATGGCGACGGCGTGCTCGATTTGTTTGTCGCCGACGCCGCGGCGACCGTCGTGCTGCTGGGCGACGCCTCGGGCTCGTTTGCCGCCAGCGTTGACCATCCGCTGGCGGGAATCAGCGACGTGAACGCGGCGCTGTGGGGCGACTTCGACGATGACGGCCTGATCGACGCGTACCTGTGCCGGCGCGGCCCCAATCAGTTGTGGCGCCAAGTCGCAGCAGACTCGTGGGAGGATGTTGCCAAGTCCGCCGTCGCCAGCGGCGGAGACGCCGACACCCGAGACGGCGCCTGCTACGACTTCGACCACGACGGCGACCTCGACTACCTGCTGCTGAATCGGAACTCCTCGCCCGAGTTGCTCAGCAACAATCGCGACGGTACGTTTCGATCCATTGCCGCCGAACTCGGACTCGATACGGCCGCGATGGCCGCCCAATCGGTCGTGATTGCCGACCTGGACCGGGACGATGACGCTGATCTCGTCTTTATCAACGAGAACGGCCCGCACGCCGTGCTGCGTAACGATCGACTGTGGCGGTACAGCCAGGCCGCAAACTTTGACGTTTTTTCCCAATCGAAGTTCTCGGCCGCCATGGCCGTCGATGCCGACGTCGACGGGCAGGCCGAGATCTATACGACGGGGCCGGAGGGCGTGGAGCGGTGGACGCCCGATGATTCTGGGGAATGGAAACCGCGGCAGCTCGCGAGCGAACCTGCGTCGCAGTTGCTGGCGTACGATTTCGACGGAGACACGGCCACCGAACTGGTTGCCGTTGGCGACGACGCGTGGGCGGTGCTCAACGCCATCACCGGCGCCGCCGAGGGATCATATCCACTGGACAGCGGCGGTTCTCACTTCGCTGTTCGCATGTCCGCCAACGGACCGGAGTTGCTTCGCTGGACCAAGGATGGAGACCTGCAAGGCTGGCAGGCCGGCTCAGGGCGCTGGCCCTTCGTGCACCTGAATCTCACCGGCAAGACGGACCGAGCCCTGGAAATGCGGTCCAATGCGTCGGGAATCGGCGTGATTGGCGCGGCACGAATTGGCGAACGTTGGGCGCCGCTGCCCGGCGTGCGCGTGTCGTCCGCCGCCGGACAGGGCTTGCAGCCTCGGGCGATTGGGATCGCCGATGCGACGGCCGTCGATTTCCTGCGGCTGCTGTGGCCCGACGGCGTTTCGCAGACCGAACGCAACCTCGCCCCCGGCAAGTTGCTGACGATTCCCGAAACGCAGCGGCAAGCCGGCAGTTGCCCGCTGCTGTTCGTTTGGGACGGTGCGAAGTTCGCCTTTGTCGCCGACCTGCTTGGCGCCGGGGGAATCGGGTTCAATCTTGGCCGGGGCGAGTACTACCCGTCGCGTCCCGAGGAGCGGTTCTTGCTGCCACAGGGAATCCTGCAGCCGCGCGACGGGCGACTCGCCGTGAAATTGGGCGAACCGATGGAGGAAGTTTGTTACTTCGACGCAGTTCGCCTGACCGCCTACGACCTGCCGCCTGGGTGGTCGATGACGCTCGACGAACGCTTCGCCGGATTGGGCCCGGCGCCGACGGGCGAGGCGATCTTCTACCAGCGAGAACTGCTGCCCGCGGTGGCCGTGAACGACCGCGGCGCGGATGTGACCGCGGCATTGCAGGCGGTTGACGGAGAACCAGCCCCGCTCGTGCGCCGCGATCATCGGTTTATTGGGCTCACGGAACGACACCATGTGACGATCGATTTTGAAGAACCGCTCGATCGGCTCGCGGACCCCGTGTTGGTGTTCGACGGCTGGGTCGAGTACGCCTATTCGCAATCGGCGTTTGCCGCGTGGCAGGCGGGCGAGGAGTTCATTGAACCGACGATCGAAGCTCAAGCTGCCGACGGGACTTGGCAGGTCGTTGCCGAGCGTTTCGGTTACCCGGCCGGCACGTCGCGTCAGGGGGCCGTCGCGCTGCCGAAAGACTCGCTGCCAGCCGACGCTCGTCGGCTGCGCATCTCGACCAATATGCAAGTCTATTGGGATCGGCTGGCCGTCGTCGACCGGCAACCGTGCCCGGAGGCCCGCCAGATCGAAGTGACGCTGCAAACGGCGCTGGTCGATGACGTGGGCTTTTCCGCCCGCGAGGTCAATGCTCACCGACGCAGCGTCTACGATTACTCCGACCGTCCGCCGTTTGGCGATGCGCGGCACCCCGCGGGCTACTACACCGCGTTTGGCGAGGCGACGGAATTGGTCGCTGCGACGGACGACGCGTTGGCCATCATCGGCCCGGGGGAGGAATTGCACCTCGAATTCGCGGCCCCCTCTGCGGAGCCCCCGTCCGGCTGGACGCGGCGGTGGGTCTTGGATGCCGACGGTTGGTGCAAAGATGCCGACCTTTTCACCCGTAATGCCGGCACAGTCGAACCCTTGCCGCGCCGATCTAACGCAAGCGACGAAACTCATCGCCGGAAGTTGCACGAGAAGTATAATACAAGGTTCCGCAGCGGCTATTGACTGCCGGTTGGCCGCTGCCTTCTCGTCCACTGCCGCACACCCGTTTCAAGCCCGTGGCTGCCAAGCGAACCTACGTCCCCGCGATCACGCCCAAGCTGAAACCTGTCTACGCCGTCGTGCTGACGCTGACGGCGTTGCTGGGCGCCAATTCCATCTACTTGCTGGCGGTGACCGTCGCCGAGCGCGTCACCGGCAAGTTGCTGCAGGACTACGTCTATCAATACGTATTCCTAGCGCACCTGGTGTTGGGCTTCTTGCTGTTGGCGCCATTTCTGTGGTTTGCGATTGCCCATATTCGCGCCACCTGGCAGCGGAAGAATCGGGCCGCGGTCCGCATGGGCTACGTCCTGTTCGCCGCGTGGTTGGCGATGCTGGGGTCGGGGCTGCTGCTGACGCGACTGGGGCCGCTGGAAGTTCGCGACGCGACCGCTCGGGCCGTGTTCTACTGGACGCATGTGATCAGTCCGCTGGTCGCGCTGTGGGCTTACTGGGTCCATCGACTGGCTGGTCCGCCGATCAAGTGGCGCGTCGGGTTCGCGTACCTCGCGCTACTTGTCGCGGTGGGGGCGGGCAGCGTCGCCATGCACGCCGTCGATCCGCGGGACTGGTATCAAGAGGCGTCGGCCGAGGGCGCCAAGTATTTTGAACCGTCGCTCGCCCGCACGGCCAATGGGAATTTCATTTCGGCGGCCGCCATCCAGAACGACGCGTATTGTATCGAATGCCATGCCGACACCCACGCGGCGTGGTCGAAGTCGGCTCACCGTTTCAGTTCGTTCAACAACCCGGCCTATCTGGCCAGCGTGCGCGAGACGCGAAAGTTCTCGATGGATCGCGAAGGCAGCGTGCGGCGGGCCCGTTTCTGCGCCGGCTGCCACGACCCCGTGCCGTTCTTCAGCGGCGCCTTCGACGACCCCCAGTACGACGACGTGCACCACCCCACCGCTCACGCGGGCGTGACCTGCACGTCGTGCCATTCGATCACGAATATCAACTCGGTGCGCGGCAATGCGGACTACATCATCGAAGAGCCGCTGCATTATCCGTTCGCGTTTAGTGACAACCCGATGCTGCAGTGGGTCAACCGCCAACTGGTGAAGGCAAAACCGGAATTTCACAAAGCGACGTTCCTCAAGCCGTTGCACAAATCGACGGAGTTCTGCAGCACGTGCCATAAAGTGCATCTGCCGGAAGAGCTCAACGATTACAAGTTCCTTCGCGGACAGAATCACTACGACTCGTTCCTGCTGAGCGGCGTATCGGGGCACGGCTCGCGGAGCTTCTACTACCCGCCCCGCAGCGACGCGAATTGCAACCGTTGCCACATGCCGCTGAAGCCGTCGGACGACTTTGGCGCCAAGCGTTTCGCGGGAGCGGAGGTCCCCAGCATCCACGATCATCTGTTTGTCGGCGGCAACACGGCCCTGCCCTACTGGCGCGGCGAACAGGACGCCGTGGAAGCGCAGCAGGAGATCATTCGCAACTGTTTGCGAATCGATCTGTTTGGACTACGCGTGGGCGGCGAAATCGACGGCCCGCAGGTCGCACCATTGCGGCCCGAGGTGCCCGCGCTGTCGCCCGGCGAGACTTACCTGATCGAAGCGGTCATCCGTACGCTGACGCTGGGGCACCATTTCACCCAGGGCACGGTCGATTCCAACGAGATTTGGGTCGAAATGACGGCGACGCTCAACGGGGAGGTGATCGGCCACAGCGGGCTGATGGACGACAACGAGCAGGTCGATCCCTGGTCGCATTTCGTCAACGTGTTTGTGCTGGATCGCGATGGCAATCGCATCGACCGCCGCAACGCCGAGGATATCTTTGTCGCCCTCTACAACCACCAGATTCCGCCGGGGGCCGGGCAAACGACACGATATCGAATTGCCTTGCCGGAGGACGCCAGCGGCGAATTGGTCGTGGAAGCCAAGGTTCACTACCGCAAATTTGACCAAACCTACGTCGATTTCATTCGCGACGCGCTCACGACCGAAGACATTGCCGACTCGCAGGTTGAGCAGCAACTGCCCGTGACGACGCTGGCCAGCGATCGCATTGTGTTCCGCGTGGGCGAGGGCGAGTCCCCCGAGCAGGCCGCCCCCGAAATCCCCGCCTGGCAGCGGTGGAACGACTACGGAATCGGCCTGTTGCTCCAGGGTACGGGCGCGCTGCGACAGGCCGAGGAGGCGTTCGCCGAGGTGGAGAAGTTGGGCCGCTACGACGGTCCGCTGAATACCGCGCGGGCGTACTACGCCCAAGGCCGACTCGACGAGGCCGCCCAGGCGCTGACGCGGGCCGCCGACTTCGACGAGCCCGCCGCGCCGTGGTGGACGCTCAGCTGGCTCAGCGGGTCGGTCAATCGCGAATTGGGACGCCTGGAGACGGCCGAGGAGAACTTCCGGGCCGTGCTCAGTCCGCCGACGACCGAGATGGCCGACCGAGGACTCGACTTCCGGCAGGATTACGTCGTGCGAAATCTGCTGGCCCAAACGCTATTCGATCGGGCCCGCGCCTCCCGCGGCGACGAAGCCGAGAGCAAACGTTTGCTCAAAGAAACGATCGAACAATTTCAGGCGACGCTGGACGTCGATCCGGAAAATGTGGACGCCCACTTTGGCCTGCAGCAGGCCTACGGCATGCTGGGCGACGATGCGGCGGCGCAGCGGCACCGCGACCTGCACACGAAATACAAGCTCGACGACAACGCCCGCGATCATGCGGTGTCGGAAGCGCGACGTCGCTACCCGGCAGCAAACCACGCGGCCGAGTCCGTAGTCATTTACGACCTGCAGCGAGAGCAATCGACGCCATGAGCGAACTGTCGGACGAAGAACTGCGTGAGAACGAAGAAGCGATCGGCCGGGTGGTGCGCCGCAGCGCGGCCGCGGCGGCCATCGTCGCGGCGATCGTCGCCGGGGTGGTCTTCGTGACCTCCCGCCCATCGACGCCGGAAACACAAGAAGCGGCCGAGGTGAAGCTGCCCGAAAAGCGCGAGCAGGCAGCGGTCGAGGTCCCCGAATTGACCTTCACGGACGTCACCGCCGCGGCAGGCATCGACTTTGTCCACGACAACCGTCTGACCGGCGACAAACTGCTCCCCGAAACCATGGGCGGCGGTTGCGCGTTTTTGGACTACGACAACGATGGCGATCAGGACATCCTGCTGGTCGACTCGAACCGCTGGCCGAGCGAACCTGCTCGACCCGATGAACCGTCGCTGCGTCTGTACGCGAACGACGGCGCCGGCAAATTCGCCGATGTCACGCAAGAGGCGGGGATTCGCCTGTCTTGCTACGGCATGGGTCTGGCGGTGGGCGATTACGACAACGACGGCGACGCGGACGTGTTCGTCACGGCGGTCGGCGCCAACGCCCTGCTGCGAAATGACGACGGGAAGTTCGTCGACGCGACCGACGAGGCGGGCGTCGCCGGCGCGGAGGACGCCTGGAGCACCGGGGCCGCGCTGTTCGACTACGACAATGACGGCGATCTGGATCTGTTCGTGGGCAACTACGTCACGTGGTCGCCGGAAATCGACATCGTGCAGGACTTCCGCCTGACCGGCGTCGGGCGCGCCTACGGGCCGCCGCTGTCATTCACGGGATCGTTTCCGTACTTCTACCGCAACGACGGCGAAGCGGGATTCACAGAGATTTCCGCAGAAGCCGGGTTCCGACTGGCCGCGGTCGCGTCGGACGCGGGACTCGCCAAGACGCTGGGCGTGCGGCCCTGTGACGTGGACAACGACGGCTGGATGGACCTGCTGGTGGCCAATGACACCGTGCGGAACCTGCTGTTTGTGAACAACCACGACGGCACGTTTCGCGAAGCGGGCGTCGAAGCGGGAATCGCCTACGACATGAACGGCATGGCCCGCGGCGCCATGGGAATCGACGCGGCGGCGTTTCGCGGCGGCGGCGACCTGGCCGTGGCGGTCGGCAATTTTGCCAACGAAATGAGCGCGTTCTACGTCTCCAGCGACGGGGGCGGGTTCTTCACCGACGAAGCGATCCCCATCGGCATCGGCCCGCAGACGCGGCTGGACCTGAGTTTCGGGCTGTTCTTCTTCGACGCCGATCTCGACGGCCGGCTCGACCTGTTCACCGCCAACGGCCACATTGAAAACGAAATCAATCGCGTGCAGGCCAGCCAGCATTACCGCCAGCCGGCGGCCCTGTTCTGGAATGCCGGCGCTTCGCCGGGCGGCGAGTTCGTGCGGATCACCGACGCTGGCGAATTGACCAAGCCGCTTGTCGGTCGGGGCGCCGCGTACGCCGACATCGACGCCGATGGCGACCTGGACGTGCTGGTCACGCAAATTGCCGGTCCCCCTGCCCTGCTCAGAAATGACTCGCCGGCAACGGGGCACTTCATCCGCCTGAAGCTCGTCGGCACGCAGTGCAATCGCGACGCCGTCGGCGCCCGCGTCGTCGCGACGGTCGACGGCCAGCAGCGCGAAGCGTGCGTCGCGCCGACGCGCAGCTACTTGTCGCAAGTCGAGTTGCCCGTGACAATTGGGCTTGGCGACCATACGCACGTCGACTCGGTCACGGTCACTTGGCCTGGCGGCGGCGAGCAGAGCGTCGCCGACGTGACCATTGACGGCCTGACCACCGTGCAACAAGCCCCGGCGCCGTGACGACTGCAGCCGACGACCGCTTTGCCGAAAAGACAACGCCCTTTCTGCGCCGCCTCGCCCAGTCGAGCGACGCCGTGCGGACGATGTACGAGTTCGACCCCGCGCACGAAGACGTGCCGGCGAACCGCGGCGCGGACCTGTTTCTCGAAAAACAGCTCACACGGACCAAGGGACTCGTTTACAAGTACCCCGGTCGGGCGATTGTGCTGCTCAGCTACACCTGCGCGGCGAATTGCCGCTACTGCGAGCGGCAGGACCGCGTGGGCGTCGGGCTCGACAGCGAAGGCCGGCTTACCGACGCCGACATCGACGCGGCGGTCGAGTACGTGGCCGAGCGAACGGAGATCACCGAGGTGATCTTCAGCGGCGGCGATCCGCTCACCCATCCCCGCGGGCTGGAGCGGGCGTGGACCGCATTGGCGGACGTGTCGCGCGTGGCGATCTTGCGGATCCACACGCGGTTTCCACTGCAAGCGCCCGAGCGGGTCGACTTTGACCTGCTGGGGCGGCTGGCCGAGTGTCGGCCGACGCCGTACCTAAGCCTGCATGTGGACCACCCCGATGAACTCACTGCCGAGACCGAGGCCGCGATCTCGCGGCTGCGGCGGCTGGGGTACGTGCTGATCTGCCAGTCGGTGTTCCTTAAGGGGGTCAACGACGACGTCGACGTGCTGGCGCGGCTGTTCACCCGGCTGGCGCAACTGGGCGTGCGGCCGTACTACCTGTACCACTGCCACCCGATCGCCACGACCATGCGGTTCGTGATGCCGCTCGCGGACGAGGTGGCCATCATGAGCCGGCTGCGCGAGCGGCTCAGCGGGGTGGCCTGCCCGCAGCACATCTTCGAGATGCGGGGCACGACCGGGAAACTGGTCGTGCCCACCGACCACTGGTCGGTCGATATGACTGCCGTGAAAGACTTTCACGGCGCCGAGCAGGACGTGCGCAGCGTGGCGATGGACGTGCAGTTGCCGAGTTTGGAACGTCTGCCGCCAGGGCGATCGTAGACGATGCTCGCTGCGACAATCGACGGCGCAAACGCTACTTCGGCGCTGGCGGCCCTGTAATCGCAAGATCGAACACTTGCGCGCCAGGTTTGATTTCAACCTGCTGACTATTGCCCTCGGCATCCGCTGCGATGTAATCCGCGTCAGCGGTGGTGTGAGCGCGATCGCCGCCACCACTCGCGTAGGCGTCAGCCGAGCTTGCGTAGTGATCGATTTCGCGCGACCCAGTCGCCACCGCCGTCATCTGGCCAGGAGCCGCCTCGGCAACGCTGTACTGGCCATCAACAATTGGGGCGGCAAACGACTGGCCTTTGCCGCCACTGGGCGCGAAAGACATATACCCTTTTTGAACCGGCTCGCCATTGTAGGTGACCGTTCCCGAAACCGTGGTCTTCGTTTCGCAACCTGCCATCAGCAACAGCGCACCGATGAGTGCGATGCGATGAATGGATAACATGATTGATCGCTTCCTTTCAGGCATTTTCGTCAAGCGGGCATGTCAGATGCGCCGAGGGACTATTGGATCTCGGAAATATCGCCCAAATTCCTCGTCCCCAACGCACGCATGACTTCGGTATCGGTTCCATCCGTCAGAAAATGGACGGACGCGTCGGCCATCGAAGCCACGACGCCGCCCGGATGCAGGCTTCTCGCAAACGCCGTGGCGCTGCGACCGCCTTGCCGTCCGGCTCCCGGGTGACCGCCGACGGCGTCGCAAGGTTGCGTGTAGCCATCGTCGGGCGGATTGAGATCATGCTGCGGACAGGGACCGATGATTCGGTCAGGATTCGAGGTATTGGGACTTTCGGCTGCGGAGAAAAGAGCGCCTCCCATATTGCCGTAGATCATGCCGCCAATTGGCCCGCCCCAGTTCTGTACCGTGGGCGCGACGCCCTCGGAAATCATCAACGTATTGGAGGTGCCATCGCCAATCTGTGCCAGTTTATTCGCCGGAATCTTAATCTCCGTAAATCCGGTCCCCGGTACCTGAACCCCAAACACGCCAATTAACGCATTGTTGTCCGATTGCACGAGTTGCCGCATGGCAGTCGAGAACACGGACGGCGGCGCCGGCAGGAAGCCGTACATGTCGCCGGCGCCGACGCAGCCGCGGTAGTTCCCTCGCAAGAACCCGAAGGAAGCCGTCCCAATTTCGTTGGGAATTGGCGTACCGTCACTGGGACAGTAGTAGATGGGAATCTCTGTGGTCCGCGCTTGCCGCAATCGATCGTCGTTACCAATCGGACTGGACGACGTGGCGGTCGTTCCGTTCGTAGCGACCGGGTCTGGGTCGTTGAGAGTCCAGAACAGATCGTACACCGGCTGCTGCTCGATGTAGGGCAGGATCAGCTCGGTCCACGTGTAGGCATCCCAGTAGTTGAATTTCCGCCCGTAAGGCATCTCCTTCTTCGCATTCTCGTAGTTGAGACATGCGATCGAAATATTCTTCACGTGGTTCGTGCACGTGCTACGGCGGGCGGCCTCGCGCGCGGCTTGGATTGCCGGCAGCAGCAGGGCGACCAACACGCCGATGATGGCGATCACGACCAGCAGTTCGACCAGCGTGAAAGCGCGGTGTGCGGTGCGGAATGAGTTTTGTTTCATGACTGGGCGAGTCCCTTACCAGTAGTGTTCCGTGCCGACGCGCAATAATTGTATCGAGCCGCCGTGAAACGTGTAGTTTTGGATTGTCCGACACGGCGGCGTGCAAAGACGCCACAGGCCGGGTCGACCTGCGGGTCCGAAGGCCGAACCCGCAGGTCGCCAGCGTGGGGTTCTAGCCCAACCGTCGGGCGACGCCGATGAGCCCCGTCAAACTCATCATCGCCAAGACGATTGTCCCCGGTTCGGGCACCGAACCGGCGGCGGCCGCCGCCGTTCCGGCGCCATAGTTCGCCTGCCAGTCGCTCAGCGAGCCAACGCCCGGATTGCGTTGCCACGCCAGGAAGTCGGCGCCGTCGACCTTGCCATCGCTGTTGAAGTCGCCCGGCGTACCGCCGCCGCCCACGTAGGTCACGTCGGCGGTGATCAACGCTCCGCCAGTCAGGCCGAACTGGAAGACGAGGTCGCCGTCGGCAGCGCCGAACACAGACGTGTTGTAAGCGTTACCCAGATCCAACGTATCGCTGGACGCCAGGACCGAGCCCGCCTCGCCCAGGAACAGTTCGATGAGTTGGTTGGCATTGGCGCCGCCCGACTCGTCCCAGCCCTCGCCGACCGAATCGCCGGCGGTGCTGCCGACATCGTCGCCGTCGACCGCGTTGTAGTTTTGGCTGTCCAGGCTATTCCAACCGGCCGTGCTGAGGGCTCCGGCGGCACTGGTGATGCTGTAGTACTCGATGTTCACCGGCGCCGCTTCGTTATTCTTCAGCGTGATTTTGCCGGTGTCCTTGTCGACCTCGATCGAGGGGATCGCCGAGACGCCCGTGGCGTCCGGACCGAACACCGTACCGGCCAGGGCTTCCTGGGCCGTGACGGCGTGGCTGTAGACCCGCAACTCGTCGTAGCTGGCGGCGGCCAGCGCGTCTCCCCACTGCGAGCGACCCAGCCACACGTTGTAGTCGATCGCGTTGGGATCGTAGCCGGGATTCGGGTGACCGACGTCGCCAGGGCCCGAACCGGTCGTGTCGGAACCGCCGGCAAACGTGGTCAGGTCCAGGTTGGGGTTAATCGGCTGGGGCGCGTCCATGAGGCTGCCGTTGCGGAAGACGGTGATCGTGCCCGGCGCTGCGCCCGACTGATCGAAGATCGCAACAATGTGCTCCTTGACGCCCACTTGCAGATCGGTGCCGTCGCCATCGTTGGCATCGTCGACCCAGTACGGGCCGGCGTCTTCGGCAATCCCCTCGGCGTTGGAGGTGACGCGAAAGTCATTGCCGCGACCGCCATCGCCCGTGCGGGGGATGATCTGAATGTAGGGTTCGTCGCCGTTGCAGCACGTGGCGGTGTCCTCGCCCTGGTTGCTCTTGCCAGCGGAGAACGCCGCGGCCCAGTTGCGATTGGCCTGCATGGTGATCCAGAACTCCACGGTCACCGTGCCGACCGAATCGGCGGCGGCCGCACTGCTGATCAGCCCGTTCGGCAGGTCCAGGTAGGCTCCGGTCGTGCCCGGATCGGTCGAGCCTTCGCCCGTGTTGCTGAGATGCAGCTGGCCGTCGGAAAACGACCCGTTGGCGCCAAAGAGCGTGCCGTTCTGTCCGCTCACCGAGTCGGTGGCGTCGGAGGTGAAGCTATAGCGATTGCGGAGCGCCGCGTCGGCGTCGACCGCAACCAGCGCCGTTGCCGCCATTGCGGCGGCCAGCGTCAGTCGTGCGTGAAGGATTCGTCTGTGCATTGTCAAGCTCCAAGTTGGTATGCGTGTATTCAATCGATAACGGATCGAGTTCGGATTCGAACTTCCTAACGACGCCGAGCGGCCGCCAGACCGAGGACGGCCAGAGCCGCCAGGGCCAGCGAAGCCGGTTCAGGAACGCCGGACAGGGCGGCAAACGCGGCCGCGCCGTTGGCGGCGATGAAGTCGTTTTTGAACAACTTGTAGTCGTTGTAGTCGTTGTCCAAATCGTTATCGAGATCGCCCTTGAGGTACGCGATGACCGGCAGGTCGGCGCCGAACGACTGCCCGTTGTTCGCGATGAACACGGCCCAGTCCGTTTCGTCGACGTTGCCGTCGCCGTTCAGGTCGCTGCGGATCGGGTCGTCGCCGACGTACTCAATCAAGCCCGCGCCGCTGGTGCCGCCAGCCAGCGTGAACGAGAACTGCAGGTCGGAAGACAGCGGAGTTTGACTCCAGGCCGAGCCGATCGACTGCGAGCCGCCGCCGACAATGGTCCCGCCATCGGCGGCGCCGCCGGTGTTGGCTTCGGAAATGTCGGTGGTGGTGACCGAGGAAGCCGTCCACGTGCCGTCGGGATCAAACGACCCGGTGTCGATCGTGGTCCAACCGGCCGGGTTCAGGGCGCCGTTGGCCGACGTGATCGAGTAGCTGGTGACATTGAACGACGTGCCCGCCGGATTGACCAGGCTGACCTCGCCGGTGTCGCGATTGACCCGTAGCACGGGCAGCGGCACCGGATCGGGACCGGCGGCGAAATTGGCAGCGACTTCGCCGGCGGTGAGCGCTACGTCGTAGATGCTCACTTCGTTGACCAAGCCGTCGAACAGCGCGTCGGGCCACTGGGCGCGACCGATCCAATTGTTGTGGTCGTTGATGAAATCCAGGAACAGACCGCCGGCAATGCCGCTGACGACCGGGGCGCCGTTGTCAACATACAGCGTGGCGGTGCCGTCAAGGCTGCCGGTGAAATCGTTCTGATCCAGCGTATAGACGATGTGGTGCTGCACATTCGTGGAGACCGTGGGAGAATCGGTAAACACGTCGCCGGCCGAGTTGTGCGTCGAGCCCGCCGTGAAATTGCCGCCGCGCCGCGGGGCGATGAAGACGTACTCCGAATTCGGCGCACCTGCCGAGGAATCTTCGCCGAGGTCGCTGGTGCCGAAATCAATGAGCCGGGCCCAATCGCGGTGCGTCTCGACGGTGAACCAGGCTTCGATCGTCACGGCGCCGAACGTGCCGGCGGTGACGGCATCGGTGAAGGTGCCGTTGGGAAGGTCGACATAGGCGCCGACGGTCGCGGGATTCGAAAAGTCCTGATTCGAGTTCTCGCCGTTGTGCGCCCGCAGATCGAGGGCGCCGCCGGTAAACGTGTGGATACCCGTATTGTCAATGATCGTGCCGTGCGCCGTGCCGACCGAGTCGTTGGCCGTGCCGTCGTTGAATGTGTACTTATTAACGAGAGCGGCATCGGTCGTGCCAGCAAACGCAGCGGTCAGGCATGCGGCGGCGCACAGCCCGGCCACGCCTGGTCTGCGGTTTGTCTTCTTCGAGTAGAAACTCATCAATCGTCCTCCGGCTGAGTGAGCTGGGTGAAAAGGTCCCTGGTGTCGCTTATGGACCACAGTTGTCGACCATCGGGAGTAAATCAAACTGGGGTTCGGCTCCGTCAGCCGAACTCGCGCGCGTCGCATCCAAGCCGCGAGGCGCTCGCACCCGGCTTGACGACAAAGCCCGCTGCTTTGCCCGCCGACCTCGCAAGCCACGCTGACTCGCATCGCCAAAGGCGACGTCCTTGACACGGAATCACGGGAGCGGCATGGCTACTGCCACGACGGCGATCGCCGTCTTTCGGCCGGACCTGCCAACTCCTCGAGCGGTGCTTCTGCTTCGGAAGAAGCATCCGATCACAAGACTCTCAAGAAGAAGCGCTGCCGACAGCCGCAAGCTGTCTGCCCCCAGGCACCTCGCGGGCTGCCGGCGGCGCGATCTCTGACTGTAAATACCAAGGCTGATCGTTTCGTTGCATAGGACTCCGACAAGAGATGAGATTTGCCAAACTTTTTCCGTCGACGACGAAGCGGACCAAAAACCTTCGCTCGACATATTCATTTTCACGGAATGGAACGAATCGCTCGACATCCTCTGCCGAATGCCTGCTGGCGACGCATGCTCGCACTCCGCATTCGTTTTACACGGCGATTTCCACCTCCACGGCACTGACAGAAGCAGCGGGGAACTCCCACGCTTTGTCGGCTGGCAACTCGACCTCGGCGACTTGCATCACGGCGTTATCGTTGAGTTGCGAAACCTCGACTTCCGGCTGCTCGACAATCGAAAACCTCCGCGCGCACTTCACCTTGCCCGTCGAGAGCTCCAGCTCGGCCGGGACCGCGGCGGTGCGGCTGGTGTTCACGACGTGCAGAAAAACAGTGTCGCCCGTGCGGCTTCCCACCACGTCGAGGTCCCCTGCCGCGGCGACATCGACGGCGCGCTCGCCCAAGTGGGCTCGATACAGTTGCATGACGCGGGCGACCGGCATCAGGTAGGCGCGGCCCTGCGGCACCGGGATCATGACCGCATTGACCTGCCAACGCGTCCCGCAGAAGTCGGCCGCTGTCGCGATCTTCAAGACATCCCCGTGCCGCTGGTGGTTGTTGAGTATCCGCCCGTAGGAGACGCCCGCCGCCCACGTTGACAACACGTCGCAGCGATCACGCCCCGGGATGGCAAAATGGCATTCGGTCATTGCCAGCGGCGCTGCGCGTCCGTCAAGACTAGCCCGCACTTCGCGGATCTTGCGGTCGTTGTGCTGCCACGCGTCCATCAGGCAGTCCCAGGTGGCCGCGGGGTCGCGGCGATACCGCTCGCCGGCCAAGACAGGTTCGTCAGGGCGGTCGGGGTTGAACATATGATGGAATGCCAGCATATCGACCAGCTCGCCTGCGCGATCGTGCATGGCCGGCCCCCATCCCGAGTCGCCCCAAGCGATGATGCGAATTTCGGGATCAACCGCCCGCATGGCCTTGGCAAACTCGACGGTCTTGGCAATCGCGGTCTCGCGATCGAACCCGGCGCGATCGTAGGACGTTTCGTTGCCCAGTTGCCAGTGGCGAATTGTCAGCGGCTGCTCGTATCCGTCGCGGCGGCGCTCTTCGTTGTGCGGGTCGTTGCAGTAAGCCACCCAGTCGGCCGCTTCGCGGACGTCGCCCCACCGTTCGCGGCCGTTCGCGCGGCGGTACTGCTCGCGGCCGTCGCCTTGAAAATTGACGCACATCAGCGGATCGGCGCCGACCTGCTGGCAAAAGTCGTGAAACTCGGCGGTGCCAACTTGGTTGGTTTCGACGCCGCCCCACATCAGGTTCAGCATGGGCACGCGCTGGTCGCGCGGCCCGACGCCCTCGCGCCACCGATAGAAGTCGGTGAAGATGCCGCCCCACCGCATCATCCCCGGCGCCAGTTGACGCGTGACGTCGACGACATCCTCGCGCCACGCTTGCCGACGATGGTCCCAGGCGGCCTCCACGGACCCGTCGGTCACGCCGAGCGGTTCCATGAATTGCATGAACAGATGGGGCGAAAGTTCGTACCGCGGCGCAATGTCCACCTTGATCGCAGCTTGCGATTTCACAAGGTCGGCGCGCAGCGGCTCGGCAGCGGCTGCACAGCAGCCGGCAGCCAAGAGAGCCTTGGCAGCTTTTCGTCGGTCAAGACGCAATGCCATTCGGCACATACCTGCCGCCAGTGCGCCTAGCAACAGCGGCGCGCCGCGGCCTCACGAGAGACAGGGTCAAACAAGAGCGAAAAAGTCGATCGACGAGACCGGGCAAGGCGACTATTGAGCCGTCGCTCACCTAGCACTTCGAAGATTCGTTACCGGCGGTGCGATCCTGCCCCAAGTGAGATATCGCACCGCCATACCAGTCCAGTTTGATTGCGAAAAGAAATTCCCGCAATGAGACTAGCCGTCTTCACAATTGAGATATTTTTCTCGACTAATTGCCGAGACCTGTCTCGTCGGAAATCGCCCTGAGACAGTTCGTTTCCTCACAACGCTGCGAACGCATCTGCGGGGTCCACCAACGGCTTGCGGGAAACCGTGTTGCCGCCGTTCACCGCCAGCGTCTGGCCCGTCACAAACTGGGCTTCGGGGCTTGCCAGGAAAGTGACCGCTGGCGCCACGTCCGCCGGGGTCCCCATGCGACCGGCGGGCACGCCCTCGCGATATTTTGCCATCGCATCGGGATCGCACTGGGCATGTCGTTCAACAGGAATCCACCCAGGAGCGACCATGTTGACGGTGACGCCGTAAGGAGCGAACTCCCGAGCCGTGCTGAGAGCGAAGGCCGTCTGCCCCCCCTTGGCTGCAACGTAGGCGCTGAACTTGTTCGATGCGAGCGCCACCACCTCGCTGGTAATGTGGATGATCCGTCCCCACTGCTGCTGCTTCATGTGGGGCAAGCAACGTTTGGTCAATAACACGGGGCTCTTCACAAAGAAATCGAGCATCGCCTGGAAGTGGTCCCAGGTATAGTCCTCCAACGCCAGTTCGTGCTGAGTGCAAGTGGCATTGACGACGAGGATGTCTACCGGGCCGAGGGTCTGCTCCACTTCGCCCACCATACGATCGACGGAAATCGGGTCGGTCACGTCGCCCTGAACCAACAGGGATTCCGAGTTGACACATTGCAGTTCGCTGAACGCCGCCTCGGCTGTTTCGCGACTGTTGGCAAAGTTCATCGCCGTGCGTGCCCCGGCGCGCGCTAGAGCGACGGCCATTTCCTTGCCAAGCCCCCGCGTGCTGCCTGTGACCAGGGCCACGCGACCATCGAGGCGAAACTGTGTATGACCGGACGACATCGAGACAGCCTCTTTCAACAACATCAACAGAAAACTCAATTACCGCCGCGCCGGTTCCTGGCGTTGGCATGCCGCCGCATTTCAATAGCGATGCGCCTCAACGGCGACTATGCAATGACCTCGTGAATGGGCTCGACGTGCTCCACGCCGACAAGTTTCTGGTCGAGCCCCCGGTACAGGTAGCTCAGGCCGTTGGGGTCGAGCCCCAACTGGTGCAGAATCGTCGCGTGCAGTCGTTTGACATGCATCGGTTGGTCGGCTGCAGCCGAGCCGATCTCGTCGGTCGATCCGACGCTCACGCCGCCCTTCATACCGCCGCCGGCAGCCCACATGGTGAAGCCATACGAATTGTGATCGCGGCCCGTGCCGACGGCGTATTCGGCCGTCGGCTGGCGTCCGAACTCGCCGCCCCAGACCACGAGCGTTTCATCGAGCATGCCGCGCCGCTTGAGATCGGTCAGCAGAGCCGCAATCGGTTGATCGGTCTCTTTGGCGTGCAAATTGTGATTCGCCTCCAGGTCGCCGTGCGCATCCCAGTTGGCGTCGTTGTGGGCGCCGCCCGAGTAGACCTGCACGAATCTCACGCCCCGCTCGACGAGCCGCCGCGCCAGCAAACACCGCCGGCCGAACGCTTCGGTCTCGGGTTGATTGACGCCGTACAGGTTGAGCGTTTCCTCGGTCTCGTCGGAAATATCGACCGCTTCAGGAGCGTGTTGCTGCATGCGGAAACCGAGTTCATAAGCGGAAATCCGCGACTGCAAATCGGCCTGATCGGGCCGGAGGGCCAGGTGACTTTCGTTCAACTCGCGTAGCGAATCCAGCACGTCGCGGCGCAATTCGCGACTGACGCCTTGCGGCAGCGCCAGATCGTTGATGGGCGAGCCTTCGGGGCGAAAAACCGTGCCGGCGAACGTAGCGGGCATGTAGCCGCTGGCCCAATTCTTGGCGCCGCTGATCGGACCGCCCGACTCGTCCAGCATGACGACGAAACCCGGCAGATTCTCGTTCACCGACCCCAGACCGTAATTGACCCAGGAGCCCAGCGCGGGATAGCCGCTTTGCAGCTTGCCCGAGTTCATCATCAACATGGCCGAGCCGTGAATCGGCGACTCGGCGGTCATGGAGTGCAAAAACGCAATGTCGTCAACGCACTTGCCCAAATGCGGAAACAGATCGCTGACCCACTTGCCGCACTCGCCGTATTGGCGGAACTTCCATCGCGGTTCGACGATGCGTCCCTGGTTGCGGTGACCGCCCCGCCCGTGCGTCTTCACATCGACCGTTTTGCCGTCCATGCCGACCATCGCCGGCTTGTAATCGAACGTGTCGACGTGACTGGGCCCGCCGTACATGAACAGGAAGATCACGCTTTTGGCGCGGGCGGGACGGGGACTCGGTCGTGCGGCCAGCGGGTTGTCGGAAGCAAACGCCCCGTCGGCCGCCAGCATCCCCGCCAGTGCCGCTCCGCCGAACCCGCCCCCGATCTCCCACAGGAACTCGCGGCGCGTACGACGACAAAACGACTCGGCGTGCGTGACGTTGCTACTCATGATTTGCTCCGCACTCGCGCGTTCGCTGCCAGCCCCGACGGCGGCAGACACGGCGGTCAATCCAAATAAAGGAATTCGTTGAGGTTCAACACGACGCCACACCACTGGGCGAGCGCCTGCTCGGGCGACAGGTTGTGCTTCGTCTGTAACGTGTTAATCAACTTGACGCCTGAATCGACTTCCTCCGGCGTCGCGTCGCGAGCCAGCGCCAACTGGACCGACGCCGCGACCTGTTCGGCCGGCGAGACGGCTTCCATCGCCAGAATCTCGTCAGCCAGCCGCGAAGCCTGCTCAATCGCGAACGCACCGTTGAGCAGCGCCATCGATTGCTGCGGCTGCGTCGTCACGAAACGAGCCTCGCACGATAGATCCACGTCCGGCAAATCGAACGCGGTCAGCAAAGGGTCGAGCAGCGACCGTTTGACGTGAATGTAAACGCTGCGCCGAGCCCGATCTTCGGGCGCCGACTCGCCCCAGCCGCTGCCCGGGTTGGACTGCGTGGCAAGCACTTCTTCGGAAAGCTTTGGGTAGAAACTCGGGCCATACACGTCGCGGTTGAGCGTCTGCGACGCCGCCAGCAGCGAGTCGCGAACTTCCTCGGCGCTCAGCCGCCGCATGTTGAACCGCCAAAACAGATCGTTGTCCGGGTCGATCGCCAAGCCGCGCTCGCTGCCGGCGCTGGACATGCGGTAGGCGTGGGAGGTCATGATCAGTCGGTGCAGCGGCTTGAGTCGCCATTGGTGATCCACAAGCCATTGGGCGAGCCAGTCCAGCAGTTCCGGATGCGTCGGCGGGTCGCCCATCTCGCCGAAGTTGTTCGGCGACCGAACGATCCCCCGACCGAAGTGGTGCTGCCAGACGCGATTCACGATGACCCGCGCGGTGAGCAAGTTGTCGGGCGAGGCGATCCACTCGGCCAGCACGCGGCGCCGCCCCGCGGATCGAGCTTCTGCGGGGGCCGCCGCAATCGTCGGTGCGGGTGCTTCGAACAATTGCGGGAAATGCGGCTCCACGACTTCGCCCGGCACATGCGGATTGCCGCGTTCCATAACGTGAGTCGGCTCCGGATGCGGCTCGCACTTGGCCAAGGCGAGCGCCGATTCCAGCGGCGGCAATCCAGCAATCTCGTCGTGCACCGCCTGGAGGCGGCGGACCGTCTCTTCGTAGAGTTCAAGTTCGGAGGGATTCAGGAACGCCGCTAACTTCTCTTCCAGCAGCGTCTGCCGCTCGGCCGTTTCGCTCCGCCGTTGATCGGCGGCCTCCATCCGGCGAATGCCGACCTCCTCCATGGACGTCTTTTCGCGGCTGATGCGGGCTTCGCGGCGTTGGAGCTTTTTGCGTCGCTGCAGTTCCTCAGGATCGCCAAAACTCCATTGGTTATTGGTTTGCTGATCGCCCCGTTCGGCGTAGCTGGTCACGTCGGCAAAGAATGCGACGAGCCCGTAGTAGTCGGCCTGGGGGATCGGATCGATCTTGTGATCGTGGCAACGAGCACAACCGACCGTGAGTCCCAAAAACGCCTGGCTCGTTGTCGAAACGATGTCGTCCTGCTCGTCGGCCCGAGACTGCGTGGGATCAGCGGGCTCGTCATCCCAGATGCCAATGCGGTAGTAACCCGTGGCGATAATCGAATCGCGGGTCACGTTGTCGAGTTCGTCGCCGGCAAGTTGTTCGCGAACGAACTGATCATAGGGCTTGTCGGCATTGAGCGAGCGGATCACGTAGTCGCGGTACTTCCACGCGTTGGGCTTGGCCCCATCGCGCTCGAAACTGTTGGTCTCCGCGTAGCGCACCACGTCGAGCCAGTGCCGCGCCCAGCGCTCGCCGTAGTGCGGCGACTCCAGCAGTTTATCGACCAGACGACTCCACGCGTCGGGTGCGTCGTCGCCGACGAACTGCTCGACCTGCTGCCGCGTCGGCGGCAGGCCGGTCAGGTCGTAGTAAGCGCGTCGAATCAGCGTCCGCCGCTGCGCGTCAGACGCGGGCTCCAGTTCGGCGGCTTCCAGCTTTGCCAGAATGAACGCATCGATCGGGTTGGCAACCCAGTCGTCGCGCTGCACCGCGGGGGGCGTCTGCGGCTGCCGAGGAAGCCATGCCCAATGCTGCTTCCAATCGGCCCCCTCGGCAATCCAGCGACGCAGAGTCTGGATTTCCTCCGGCGTGAGCGGCTCGCCCTCGGGCGGCATCCGCATGAATTCGTCGTCGGACGACACACGCGCCAACAGTTCGCTCTCGTCGGGATCGCCGGGCACGATGGCGAGCATCCCCGAGTCCAACTCCGCCAGCGCCTCGGCGCGACTCGTCAGCCGCAGCCCGCCCTCGCCCGTTTCGGGTCCATGGCAGGCAAAGCAGCGTCGCGCCAGCAGGGGTTTAACGTCGCGGGCGAAATCGACGGCTGGCGCGTCGGCGTCGTCCTGGGCAATCACAGACGCCGCCGTCAGCGCAACGGCGAGCAATGCGGCAGATGTTGAGAAGAGGCGATTCATCGGCAACTCGTCTATCGACTGGTCCCCGCTAGGACCGACCGTCGGCGTGGCGTTTGCGATACCGGCCGGGCGTTTCCTTCGTCTCGCGTTTGAAGACAACGCTCATGTACTCAGGATGGTCGAACCCGGTTAATCCGGCAATCTTCTCCAGCGGCAACGTCGTGCTTTTCAGCAATTCCTTACACCGCCGCACCTGGACAGTGCGGATTTCCACCTGCGGGGAATGATTAACGTACTTGCGGAACTGCCGTTCCAGCCAGCTGCGGGACACGGAAATGTGCTCCAGCACGTCGCTGACCGAAATTCCCTCGCAGGCGTGTTCGCGAATGAATCGCAGCGCGGCGGCCACGGTGGGATCCGACACGGCGTACACGTCCGACGACTGGCGCACCGCAATCCCGCGGGGGGGCACCTCGACGGCCGCCGGGGCGTCGGTGCTGCCGACCAGGATTCGGTCGAGCCAGTAGGCCGCCTCGTAGCCGATCCGCTCGGAGTCGGGAATGATGCTGGTGAGTTGCGGCTGGCACAATCCGCACAGCACTTCATCGTTGTCGACGCCCACTACGGCCACGCTTTCGGGCACGGCCAGGTCGATCCGGCGACACGCCTCCAGCACGTGCTGGCCCCGAAGGTCGTTCGTCGCGAAGACTCCCACGGGCTTGGGCAGCGTTCTCAGCCACTCGACCAGTTCGGACTGCTCGTGCTGCCAGGTCTGCTTCCCGGCACGCCACGATTCGTAGCAACTGGCCGTGAAGCCGTGTTGGCGGACCTCGGCCGCGAAACCCTCGCGTCGCCGCGCCGACCAATGTTCCTTGGAAAAACTGCAGCAGGCCAGCGACTCGAATCCACGCTCCAACAGGTGCTTGGCGGCAATCGAGCCGATAACCGAATCGGCCGACTGAATCCGGGTGAACTCGGTCGGGGGGCCCATGTCGCCGACATCGACGACAACGAGCTGGCGTCGTTTGATCTCGTCGACGGCTTCGGGCGTCAGGATCGATCGGGTGATGATCGCCTCGCCGTCCCAGCGCTTGAGGAATTCACGCGGGTCGCGGTCGAGTTCATGCTCCTCCAGGTAGACGGACCAGGGCTTGGTCGTCTTCAGGTACTTGGCAATCCCCTCCAGGATGTGCCGTCCGTAGATCCGCGCCGTTTCCACGTCCAGGGCGACGCGAATGGACTTCTGCATGGAGGGTCCCCGAGTGACAGTCGCCATGAATCTATCCGCGATGAAGCGGCGTCGAACGAAAAATAAATCAACGACCTGCGGAAAATCTCACACAAGCCTGTTCCGTGAAAAGCCGGTTGAACGCGAGGAAAAGCCGACGTGGCATTCTATGCTAGACTAACTGGCCCACCCATCAACAGGCCATTGCGCAAATCGCCGACGGCGGTCGAAAAATAGGGCATGCCGCATATGAAAAATAACTCAGGACACACAAAGACCCTGCGCACAGAAAACTTTACGAAACGCGCAGCGAGCTACTGACCGACCGACGTCGACACGGCCCTGCGACCTTCGGGGCGATGCGGCGCACGCGCGAGCCATTGTGGCGCCGCCGCATGAGAGCGGCGGCGCCACAACGCCGTAGACGGCAAGCGGATCTCAATCCTTAAACAACCGCTTGTGGAGCTCAGCCAGCTCCTTGGCCGGGATCTTCTGGACCTTCCGATCGTAGGTCATCAGGCCGTTGATCTCGCCCTCGACGTCGGTGGTTTGGGTGTAGACGCCTGCGGAAACGCCCTGCTTGCGCAGTTCGTTGAGCCGGTTGAGCGACTCAACGTAGCGACCGCGCAGCTCCTCGATGGTCTTCGGCAGCGATCCGTACCCCCAGTTGCTGCCGTCATCGACCCACAAATGGTCGGCGACAGGAAATCCATGGCCGCCGAATTCGCCGACGACCTTCACGTAGTCCCGAAAACGATCGTTGTCGATCGGGAAGTTCGGATGGGGATAGGCGTGTTGATCGGCGACGTGCCCCACCGGCCAGAAGTTGCCGCCGCTGGAAATGTTGACCAACCGAGACGGATCACGCTTGACGATCCACTCGCCGGTCGCCATCGAGCGGTGTTGCCCCCAGGCCTCGTTGAACGGTTGCCACATGACGATCGAGGGGTGGTTTTCTAACAGGTCAACCATCGCTTCAAACTCTTCCATGAATTGCTCATGACGCTCGTCCGGCCACTGGGCATCGCGCGGGTTGGGGGCCAGGTGCGTCCAGGGCGCGCCGTGATCGGCATTCACCTGGTCCTGCCAAACCATCATGCCCAGGCGATCGCAGTGGTAGTAGTACCGCCGCGGCTCCACCTTGATGTGCTTGCGGATCATGTTGAAGCCGGCTTCCTTGAGGAATTCGACGTCGAACAACATCCCCGCGTCCGACGGCGGCGTGAGCAGCCCGTCGGGCCACCACCCCTGGTCCAACGGCCCCCAGTGGAAGATCGGCTTGCCGTTGAGCGTCAGCCGCACGTTGCCCGCCTCGTCGCGCATCGTGCCCACCGAGCGAATGGCCGCGTACGACTGCACGCGATCAACGACGTTGCCAGCCTTGTCCACCAGCCGCGCCTCGAACTCGTACAACTTCGGATTGTCGGGAGTCCAGTGTTCGGCGTTGGGAATCTTGGCGGTGGCCACCGGCTCGTCGCCTTGCGCCTTGGAGACAATCGCGCCGCCGGGGCCCGCCACTTCAATCTCCAGCGCCACGTCGGCCGCGTCGCCAGCGATCGACGCTGTCACTGAAATCTCGTCCGTGTCCACGTCGGAGCTGATCGTCAGGTCAGACAGATAGGTCGCGTTGGTCTCTTCGAGCCACACCGTCTGCCAGATCCCTGAAACGCGGGTGTACCAGATCCCGTTGGGGTCGAGGACCTGCTTGCCGTGAAGCTGCCAGGCTTGCGTGTCATCGTTGACGCGAACGACCAAGTCGTTCTCGCCGTCCTGGACAGCGTCGGTGATATCGAACGTGAAGGCGGTGTTGCCGCCCTTGTGCGTGCCGACGGATTTGCCGTTGACCCAGACCTCGCAGTCGTAGTCGACAGCTTCGAAATGGAGGAGCGTCCGTTTCCCGGACTTTGGCTGGGCGGTGAATGTGCGGTGGTACCACAGCCATTCCTCAGGGGCGAGCAGCCGCTGAACTCCGCCGAGCTTCGACTCCAGGCAGAAGGGCACGAGAATCTGTCCAGCCCATTGGGAGGGTCGCTCGGACTGCCCGTCGGGCCCAATGGCGTAGTCCCAGTTGCCGTTCAGGCATTGCCAATCGTCGCGCTGCATCTGCGGCCGCGGATACTCGCGCCAAGCGTTCTCCGGCGTCACGGCGGCGCCCCACACGGTCATCAGACTCGTCGGCGTCGGCTTAGTGACCTTCGGCAGTTCGGGCACGTTGTCGACGTCGACCAAGTGGACGTCGATGAATTGCCCGCCGTCAGTCTGGCGACAGTGAACGGCCACGACGTTCTTGCCGGCGACCAGCGCAGAGCGTGCCTTCGCGTCGAGCGGCACAACCTCGTACTTCGACGACCAACCAGATAGTTCAGCTACTTGCTGACCGTTGACGTAGACCTCGGCGTCTTCGTCGTGGTGGATCAACAGGCCGGGCTTCTCCGGCACTTGCTCCAGGTCGACAGTCTTGCGCAGCCAGATGTTGCGCGTCCGCCAACGCGTGCCGATGCGGGCGCCCGGCGTGCCGCGCGTGCCGAATCCGCCCTGTCCGGTCCGCCACCCCGAGTCGTCGAACTCGGCCTTCTGCCAACCGTCCGCAGGACGTCGCAAGCGAAACTTCCACTCGTTGACCAGCTCGTCGCCCCGTGCAGCCCCGCCGGACCACGCAAGCAGAACAAACAGATACGCAAACAATCGCCGCCGATTCATCATTTCCACTCCGAAGATTCGCACGCACACAGACGATGCCAGCGCGTGCAGCCTCAATTGATCGTTCCTCGCCACGCGCCAAGGGGACGGCGCATCACAAGATTTGCGTGCGCACGCGGCGAACTCGCCTGGGTGTTTCGGGCCGGTTGATGAAGCCAACCGCCACATCGCTGGCGAAGCACCGTCCGCTGATGGGCGGAACGCGACGCAAGCCAGACCGCCAAATACCTCAAAAACTAGACTGCACGGACATTGGACCGCACTACAAAAGAATAGCCACAGCCGCCTGATTTCCCGATTATCGCTTCCGCACGCCTCACAATCCACCATGAAAAATAACTCATTTTCATTGAGAACGCGTTTCGTGGACCGCCCTCTCTCAGAGGGCATCTCGCCCGCGTGCAGTACTTCTCAGGCAACGGCGCCAGCACCGGCAAACAAAATGCCGGCTGAGCACTGCCGCGATGACCCGGCGCTGATGGAGCGAATCGATGTTCGCCGCTTTATGGACGAATTTCCAAATCGATCACCGCGAAGCGAACGGTCTGCAGCAGGGGATCCCGTCGCACTTGGCGGAGGACACGCACTAGCGATTCGGTCAGTTGCCTACTAGGTTTATTTTCAGCGGAACCTTTGTCTCCGTTCATCGCCCTGCTTCTTCTCGTTCCAGGTAAAAAGCCATGAGTTGCAACGTGTTCTCGACAGTCAAGCGGCGACCAGTTCCGCGTATTCGCGTTTGCCTTTCGCTCTTCCTGCTTCTGCAAGCCTGCCTTGTTTCGGTTCAAGCCGAACTAGCGACCGCTCAGCAAAGGTGGACGCCCGAGCGAGCCAACGCTTGGTACGCCCAGCAACCGTGGCTGGTTGGCTGCAACTACCTGCCGGCCTCGGACATCAACCAAATCGAGATGTGGCAGGACCTCGACCTGGAGGAAATTGATCGCGAACTCGACTGGGCGGCAGGTCTAGGAATGAACACCGTACGAGTGTTTTTACATGACCTGTGTTGGAAAGACGATCCGCAGGCGTATCTGAAGAAGATGGATCAGTTCCTGGATGTGTGCGCAAAGCACGACATTCGACCGATGATCGTGCTGTTCGACGGGGTGTGGGATCCCGATCCGCAATTGGGCCGACAGAATCGACCTCGCCGCGGGGTACACAATAGCGGCTGGGTGCAAGGACCGGGGCGCGTCGTCCTGGCCGATCCCGCCAAGCAGGATCAATTGCAGGACTACGTCGTCAGCGTCGTGCAGCGTTTCAAGGACGACGATCGAGTCTTGTGCTGGGATCTGTTCAACGAGCCGGATAACGGCAACGCGAACAGCTACGGACCGTTGGAGCTGCCGAACAAGGATGAAGCCGCTGCCCGACTGGTGCGCAAGTCGTTTGAGTGGGCTCGCAGCGTCGCGCCACAGCAACCGCTGACGGTGTGCGTGTGGCAGGGCCCGCCGTGGTCGGACGCCTCACAGCTCAATCAAACTCATCAGGCCGCGTTGGAGTTGAGCGACGTCGTTTCCTACCACGAGTACGGCGACCCCGGAGCGATGCAGAACCGCATCGACCAACTCAAGGGGTACGGTCGGCCGCTGATCTGCACCGAGTACATGGCCCGCGGCAATGGCAGCACGTTCGAGGATATCTTGCCGTTGCTCAAACGCGAGCGCGTAGCCGCCTACAACTGGGGCCTGGTCGACGGCAAGTCGCAAACGAAATATCCCTGGCCCACGTGGCAGACTCCGGAATTGGGCGAACCCACGCCCTGGCACCACGACATCTTCCGCCCCGACGGCGAGCCCTATCGGCAGGACGAAGTTGATCTGATCCGCTCGCTTACCGGCGCGGAATAAGCCAATTGCCGCCGCGGCGGCACACAGCGGCCGCGCCGTACGCGGCAGCGAATAGCAACGCCAAGGCCAGCGTCCTCGGTTCCGGCACGGCCTGAAACGCCGGGGCCGGTGCGCTGCCGTACTGGGCCGTCCACACGCCGAGGTCGTCCGCGTCGATGTTGGCATCGCCGTTGGCGTCACCCGCGTCGCGCGTTCCATTGGGGGCGAGCGTCCCAAAACCGCGCTGCCAGGCAAGCAAATCGGCGCCGGCGACGAGTTGGTCGCCGTCGAAATCGGCGTTACTCGCTGCGACCACCTTCCCCGTGAGCTGCAGCAGCAGGCTACCCACGCTCATGGCGCCCGGCAGATCTTCGTCGGCGTAGGCGAGCGTGTACGTGGCGGAAAAATCTCCGTCGGCCGTATCGGCCAGGGCTGCGGTCAGCGTTGCGCTGTGGCCGGCCTCGATCGTGTCGATGTCCAAAATCGGCGACGCATCGAGCGTCAGTGCGTCGGTGTCGCCGGAACCGACGACGCTGGCCAGTTCCATCGCCGCCGTGTAACCGGCTGTTGCCATGAGATTGTAAACGTCGAACTGGAACACTGCCCCGCCGGCGCCCGCGGCGACGGACCCAAAGTCATAGCTCAAAGTGGTGACCGCGGTCGCCCCGTCGAACGAGGGCGTCGCGTGATCGAGCACCGCCAAGGACAGATTGGCCACGTCGTCGCCATCCTGGGCGCCGCGGCCCGCGCCGCCGCCAGTGGTCACATCGAGATTGTCAAACACGACCGCCCCGGTTTGCAGCCCGGCGGTCGAGGTCGTCGCGTTCAGGCCAACGCTCACTGTGCGGCTGCCGGTCGTGCCGGTGGCGAAGGCGTTGAAGCGGCCGGTCACGGAACTCGTCGCATCGCCGGTGGCGGTCACTTCGTAGTAGGTCCCGTCCACGCCGGCTTTGTTGAGCGTGATCGTCTGCGCCCCCGGCGCGGCGGCGCCCACGATCACGCGGCCCATATCGACATCGAGCGCGGTCGCCCCGCCGCTGCCCGCCCCGCCGGCCAACGTCAACTGGCTGTCGTTGTTCTGGTCGACGAACACCGACCAGACGAACTCGGGGCGATCGATAAACGGATTGCGGTTGTTCTGGTAACCGAAGACTTTCTGGTTTCGGGAACGCTCAAAATCGTCGGGCGGCGCCAGGTAGTGCCACTCAAGCAGGCGGGCCAAATCGCCCATACCTTGCGACGTGGATGGGTTGCCGTTGTACAGCTCCAGATCTTCGGTTCCCCCGTCCGAGCCGTCGTAGCGCACAGCCATGTAGAACTCCTGACGTGCGATCATCCCAGCGTCGTCGTCGCCGGGATACCACTTGCTGGCTCCCTTGTCGAAGACTTGGCCGAACGGTTGGCCGAACGCCCCGCCGAAGTTGAGATTGCCGCGGTCGCTATTCACGCTGTTGGTCGACGGGCGCAGTTGGTGCAAGTCGCTGTAATCGGGACCGCCGCTGTCGACGCCGCGCACCTTAGGCCAGGTGTGCTCTCGATTCCATGACACGCCGCTATCCCACCCGGGGATGCTTCCGCCAATTTGCGAGACATCCAACGACACGCGGTCGTAAACAAGAATGATCCGATCAGGGTCGGACGGATCGCGGTCGGAGACCTGGAGCAGCGTGCGAGCGGCGTCGTAGGAGTGCACCGTGTGGTTGTCGATGATGTTGTGCAGCTGACTCTTGAGCGTCGCGCCGGACCCGGTGGCCGAGTTGTAGTAGCTCGCCGGCGGATCGTACTGATCCGCGAGCGCAGAACCTCCCCGCAAAGCGCAAAAAGCCAGGCTGGCGAAAATGAGCGTGAGACGGGGCGCGCGGGGCATGTGACTCGGGCGGGAAGGAGCGGAGGCGGGACGAATAGCTCCAATGGTACGCACCAGCGGCGAAGCTCGCTACCGTTTGGCAGGACCGCGTACCAGGATGCAGTCAAGCTTCAGCTGCGGGAGTCCGCTACTCCCACGGCTCGAAATGTCCCTCGGCGGCCAGAGTGTTGATCCGCTCAACCATCGTCGCCATGAACGCGGCCTTGTCGCCGTCGTAGCGCAGCGGCCCGCCGACGAAAACATCGCAAAAGAACGGCACCAGCAGCCGTTCGCCCTTGGGGAGCGCCTTGCCCAGACCGTGGAGGTAGATCGGATAGAACGGCACGTCAGGGTGCAGCTTGGCCAAGTGGGCAACGCCGGTCTGGAACTCGCCCAATCTCTCCGGATCACCGCGGCTCCCTTCCGGAAACAGAATGACGATATCACCCTGCCCGAGCGAGTCGCTGATCGGGGCCATGGGGTGGCGGCGGTTGTCGCTGCGCCGCGCGTCGCGATCCAGCGGGATGATGCCAATGATGTTCAGGCTGAACCACTTCCAGAATCGATTACGAAAGAAGTAGTCGGCCGCGGCCACGGGCCGTAACCTTGGCAGCATCCGCCAGGGAAACAACACCATGAGCACCAGCGTGTCGAGATGGCTGTTGTGATTGGCCACCAACACGGCCGGCCCGTCCGCGGGCAACTGCTCGCGATTGCGCACATTGAGTCCCAACACGATCGTCACGACAGGCCGCACGACCAGGGCGAAGAACAAGAATCGCAGGACGCGGTTCATGGTGAAGCGTGCGGTATGCGCTACGGCTCCGCCCCATGCGTGTGGAACAGGTACAACCAATATACGTAGTGAAAATACAGCGGCGCCGTGTACGTGAGACTGTCAATCCGGTCGAGCATGCCGCCATGACCGGGCAACAAGGCCCCGCTGTCTTTGATCTTCAAATCTCGCTTCATCGCCGAAATGCAGACATCGCCAACAAATCCGCCGACGCCGATAATGAGCCCGGCGAACGCCGCCTGGCGATGATTCATCGGCGTCAGCCATGGGCCTGCGAATGTTGCCAGGACCACAGTCGTCGCGACGCCGCCAAGAAACCCGCCCCAGGTCTTGCCCGGGCTGACCGTTGGCAGGATCTTGCGCTTGCCGCACGTCTTACCCCAGACGAACTGGGCGATGTCGTTCAGTTCGGTCAATACGACGAGCATCAGCACCAAGCCCGGCCCCGGGCGACTCTCGGGCGCTTCCTTCAAACGCAGAATCAGCAGGAACGCCGCGTGGCTGATGCTGAACACCATCGTCATCAAACCCCAGTGCAGCGTGCCGGCGGCGCGGATGAAGCCGTCGGTCTGCCCAATGCTGACCATCCGCATCGGCAGCAGCAGGAACATGTAGACCGGGATGAAGATGATGAACATGCCGTACCACTCGCAGTACACCCAAAAGAACTGCAGCGGAATCGCCAGATACGCCCAGAACAGCACGCGGCGGTCGGCCCGCCGGGTGGGAATGAGCGACAGGTACTCTTTGAGCGCCAGGTAGCTGATGAACGCATAAAACAGGATCGACACGGTCCGGCTGGCGACGATCGAGAAACTGAACACCCCCGCAATGATCCACCACGTGCGCACTCGCTGCGCCACTTCGCTCCAGTCGACTCCCGGTCGCACGGCTCGCAACACGCGGACTAAGATGGACGACAACGCGAGTGCGACAAAGATCGCCCCGATGGCGCCGCGAACGGCCGGTTCGAGTTCGTACCAGCGCATTACGCCTCCTCGGCCAACGCGTGCCGGGCGCGATTGACGATCGTCCACGCGAGCAGCAGCGCAAGCAGACCGAACAACCAATCAAGCCAAGGCCCCGGTTCGAGTCCCAGTCCGAGCGCGAGTCCCAGGGCGCCGAACACGAATGCCCGGTCGCTCTTGCCCATCGGGCCCTCATAGCGACGACTGCTGCCGATTTGGATTGCCGCCACGCCCGTCATTTCGGTCAGCACCGCCAGCAGCACGACCAACACGACCAGCGGCGGCGAGAATCCCGCGACAAGAGCCAACGGCAGGTACAGCGCACTGTCGGAAATCACGTCGCCCAGTTCGTTGAGGATCGCCCCCAGGCGCGACTTCTGATCGTGCTCGCGCGCGAGCATCCCGTCGATCGCGTTGAGCGCCATGCGCACAAACAACACGACAGGCAACGTGAGCATGACCGCCGGCCGGTCGCGCCACACGTAGACGAGCATTCCCGCCGCGATCGACATAACCGCCGCCGCAGAGGTCACCTGGTTGGCCGTGACGCCGCGCCGCGCGAGCCAGTTTGTCAGCGGACGCAGCAGTGCCTGAAACTGCGGTTTTACATCATAGATGCTGGCCATGTGCGGCCCCGTCAGGAGTGACTCGCCAGACCTTATGTGGCGGGAAACGAATGGCCCGTGCCAACTAGCCCGCCAAGTCAAACCGCCGCAGGGCGAGGGGCTGCTCCAACAACTCGTCGAGTTGCCCCACCGCATGCTGCAGGTGCGGGGCGGCCAAGTGCTTCTGCAGGTCGGCTTCGCTCTCCCACTCCTCCACGAACGCAAACACGTTCGCCTGCTCTTGGCTCCGCCACAGGTCGTACCGCACGCATCCCTGCTCGGCGCGGGTTGTCTCGATCAAGCCGACGAGCAGCTCCCGCAGATCCTCGGCCCGCTCGGGCTTGGCGACGAACTCGGCGATCAGGCGAACGGTGACTGGCATGGCGACCTGCTTCTTTCGATGCGACGAATATCGTGGTTTGGCCCTTACGCTGCCGAGGCAGCGGACTTTTGTCTTACATTGGTTATACGGGGCGAACACCCGACTGCCTATCCGCGAATGGCCCGGGCTACCAACAACTCCCCTTCTTGTGGCCCGGCTTTGTGAGCCGTGACGAGACGATTGGATTTCACGCCGAATCGGACAACCGCATGAGCGCGCCAACTGACGAGTCCGACCGGCTGCCAAAAGGCGATCCGCACGACCCCTTCGCTGCGGCCCGACGGCAGATGGTCGAAGTCCAATTGCCGCGACACGGGATCGTCGACGAGCGCGTGATCGGCGCGATGGCGGTCGTGCCGCGGGAGGAGTTCGTTCCGGCAAGCCTGGCCGAAAGTGCGTATGTCGATTCATCGCTGCCGATCGGTTGCGAGCAGACCATCTCGCAGCCGTGCGTGACCGCGCTCATGTGCGAATTGGCGCGACTCGCGGGCGACGAGCGGGTCTTGGAGGTCGGCGCGGGCTCGGGCTATGGCGCCGCGGTGCTCTCGCATCTGGCGGCCGACGTGTACGCGATTGAACGCATCGGACAATTGGCCGAGCGCGCTCGCCGGCGGCTGCAACGCCTCGGCATCTCCAACGCAACAGTGGTGCTGGGCGACGGCACGCGCGGCCTGCCGGCTTCGGCGCCCTTCGATGCGATCCTGGTCACCGCCGGCGCCGACGCCGTGCCCACCGCGTTGGTCGACCAACTCGCCCCCGGCGGCCGGTTGATCATCCCCGTCGGCCCGCGACCGCGAGATCTCACCATGTATCGGTTTACCAACGAGCGCGGGCAGCTGCGCGTGGAAGAGTTCGGCTCGTTCGCGTTCGTCCCGCTGGTGAGCGACGACGGGCCGGGATTGTAGGAGAAGTCAGTGATCGGCAGCTCGACGTCGGAGTTAAAGGGCCCGCATTGGCTTCTGGTCCACGTGCACTTCGCCAGTATCAAGAAGCTCCGGATGCTGGCAAGCGTCCTGGAATTGCTGCTCAGCAAATCTCGTCCGGTTGGAGAGCCTAAACTATGGTGCACTCGGCTCAATATGCACCAGTACGTCGTGCACGTTCTCCGGCGAAGCCAGCAGGACGGCTTTGACGCGGTGGCCCAGTTCGTGGCCTGCGCGGACTGAGAGGTTGCCGTCCACTTCGACGTGGATGTCGATGAACATCCCCAGGCCGCTTTTCCGCACGCGACATTTGTCGATGCCTGCGACCCCGTCGACCCCGGCGGCGATGGCGCGGATGCGCTGGACCACCTCCGGCGGCGGGGCGACGTCGAGCACTTCGCGCCACGCCCCGCGGAACAGCCCCGCGCCGTTGAAGGCGATCACTCCCGCGGCGAACAGAGCCGCCCAATCGTCGGCCGCTTCGTATCCTTCGCCGAAGTACAGCGCGATTGAGATGCCCAAGAATGCGGCGAGCGACGTGAGCGAGTCGCTGCGGTGATGCCACGCGTCGCTCTCCAGTGCCTGGCTGCCGATCGCCAGCCCCGTGCGATGCAGCCGGCGGTACATGATCTCCTTGGTGGCGACGACCGCAACCAGCACCAGCAGCGTAAACGGCTCGGGCGCGTGGTGCGGCGTGATGATCTCGCGAATGCTCTGCACGGCGATGCCGACCGCCGCGGCCAGCAAGGCCGTGGCCACGACCAGCGCGGCAAGCGGCTCGACTTTGCCGTAGCCGTACGGATGCTGCTCGGTGGCAGGCTGCGCGGCCACTTTCAAACTGCCCACCACGACCAGCGAGCTGAGAATATCCAGCAGCGATTCGACCCCGTCGGCAATCAGCGCGTAGGAATTGCCGACGACGCCCGAGATGATCTTTACGGCCGCCAACGCACTGCTGGCCAGGATCCCGCGCAACGCCGCACGGACGCCCCGTGCGGCGGCTTCGGCAAACGAGCGATGGTTGCCAAGAGGGGATTCGTCCATATGTGAGCGGCTGCTGTCGGCAAGATCCAGCGGCGGGCCGAGGCCGTCCGCTATCGGCACAAGCCAGGGAGGGCGCCATCACGTCTCGGCTTGCTGAAGCTCAATGCAATGGAATCGCGCTGGCGCATCGCGACCAACTTTCGCGCCGCGTCGACTGACATTCACGGTATCATAGCGAGTGACGCCGCATGCCACAGCATGGTTGGCCGTGTTGCCTGCTTACTCCAGACCCTACCTTTTTTTGCCCCGCCCGTCACTTCGACGATGTCCGCAGATTCGCCCCGGTTTCCGCACGACGCTTCAGCTTCGACGCCCGCTTACTGCCGACAGGCGGCGCTGCGAGCTTGGCGTGCGGGGCTGACGGACATCAATGGGCCGCCGGGCTTGTTTCGCGCCGCGTGGGCGATCGCGCTGCACGAATTGCCTGACGCTGATTTGGCAGCGGGCGAGAAGACTGTCGAGCAGCTCGCGGACACCGTGCGCAGTCGCATCCGGTCGCAGCATGTCGACGCCGTATTGGCCCACTTGCACGACGTGCTGTTCGAGTTGGCAGGCTTCGCGGGCAATCGCGACGAGTACTACGCGCCGGCCAACAGTTATCTGCCCGAGGTGCTGCGAACCAAGCGAGGTCTGCCGATCAGCCTGACGTTGCTTTACCAACGCGTGGCCCACCAATGCGGCGTGACTGTCCACGGCGTCAACGCGCCGGGACATTTCATGGCCGAAGTGGAAACGGGCGACGGCCGGTCGATGTACGTCGACCCGTTCTTTGGCGGCGGCGTGCTGACCAAGGCCGAGGCGCTGGCGCGGATTGAGCAAGCGACGGGCCGCCCTGCCGCCCATATGACCGAACCGCTGGCGCGGGCGACGCCAGTGCAGTGGCTTGCCAGGATGCTGACGAATCTGTCGGCCAGCTTTGCCATGGCCAGCCGCGATCGTGACGTGCTGGCCATGCAGGAATTGCTGGCAGAACTGGCCGCGTCGAGCCGCGCTCGCCGATAACCGATCCGCGGCCTAGAATTGCGGAGTGGGCGGGCCGAACTCTCGGCGCCGCCGATTGTCGCCGCCTCGCACCGAATTGTCGACCGTGCTGAAACTGCCGTCCTTCGTCGCACCTAAACTCGCTCGCCGCGGCAGGCTCGGTGCGTCGTTTCAGCTGGTTATCGTTGTCGTGACGTGCTTCTTTGTTGCCACGAGCGAGAATCGCGCCGCGGCCGCCGTAGCCGTATTGAGCAATCGCACAGGCGAGCCGCTGGTCGCGGCCGTCTACGCCGACGACCAACCGCCGCGTCCGCTGGCCATCGATCCCGGCGCCTCGCGGCCCGTGTTTGGGCTGAAGAAGCTGGTCGTGCGCTGGTCCGACGGGCAGGACGTGCAAAATACGGAGCTGACGCCAGGGTGTGCGTACTTTGTGAGCCGCCCCGATGCAGGCCGGCCGCTGCAGCTCCGCCAAATTGGACTGAACGGCCATCCCGGTCCCCCGCTGGTGATCGCCGAAGACAACCTGCTGCTGGACTCCGCGCCCACGCTACGGGTCAAGGTGCTGGTCGACGACGACGAACGCCGCCCCCGCTCGCGGTGGGAACCCGAGCTGCGCAAACGCGTGGCCGACGCATCGGCTGTATTGCAGGCGCACTGCGGCGTACAACTGCAATTGGTCGGGTTCGACCGTTGGGATAGCGACGACAACGAAAATGACTTCATGCGCTCGATGGCCGAGTTCGAGCGCGAAGTCGCGCCAGGCGACGCTGACGTGGCGATCGGCTTTTCCAGCCAATACGCCGTCCAACGGGGCCGGTTCCACATGGGCGGCACTCGCAAGCCGCTTCACACGCACATTCTGATCAAGGAACGAGCACGCGGCATCCTGGACACCGAACGGCTGGAGTTGCTGGTGCACGAGTTGGGACACTTGCTCGGCGCCTCGCACAGCCCCGAGCCGACCAGCGTGATGCGTCCCGTGCTGCTGGGTGGGTTGCAGCGCACGGCCGGCGCGACCGTGCAGTTTGACCCCGTCAACACGCTGACGATGGCGCTGCTGGCCGATGAGATGCGACTGCGACAGGTCCGCTCGTTGGGGGAAATCACGAAACTCACCCGCCGCCGCCTGCAGCAGGTTTATGCGGCGCTCGATCCCGCGCTGCCGGAAGATCCTGCGGCGGGGCTCTTTCAGAAGATCATTGGGGCGTCGGCTGGCACGGCCGTCATTGACGACGCACGCAAGATCATCGCCGGCGTCGAGCGCGTGGCGAAACTCAAGGACAAGGCGCCGTTGACATCGTTGCACCCTGGCGAGACTGACGTGGCGCGCAGCGATTTGCTATTGGAATGGTACGTGCGGCAGGGCGCCGCCGCCGCGACGCGCGTGAACCCCGAAACCGCCCCGCAGGCGTACCTGCTGGCCATGGGCGCCGTGCTGGATCGGGACGGGCTACTGTCAGAATTGCCGCTGCTGGCGACGCTCGAAGGGCGGCTGGCCAGCCCCACCGAACGCGAACGCCGAGCCGCGGTGCTTGGCGAACCGACCATGCGCGGCCGAGCCGATCTGACGAAGCATTTTTTCGTGTCGGCCCACTTGGTGGCCGTGCTGGGGACCCAGAAGGCGCGGGCCGCCGGGCTGGTGAAAGAGTTGGCCGACTCCCACGGCGGCAGCGGCTTTAGCTTCGTCGACATGGCGGCCAACCGCGCCGGGATTGTGTTCGCTCACGCCGTGCTCGCGGAACGGTTGCCTTTGGAGCGCGTGGCTCGCGAGTTTACCATCGATGCGGTGCTGCCGCCGCTGGACGACTTGCGCGAGGGAATGCAAGCCGACCAGTTCACGGCCGATTTTGGCGGCCTGACGGACGAGCGGCTGCAGGGTGAACTGCGGAGGATCGAGACGCGCGTGATCGCACTGCCGCTCTATAGCGGCGGTCATGAATAACTTTGAAATGGGACTCAACTAGCGATCTAATGTGGCTGTCGCGTCTGTCTGGCTGCCGGATGCGAAGCCTGGCGACTCGCTCTCGGCAAGCACAGCGCTCAAATCGAGCAGCACGACTTGTCGTCGGGGGTGATCGACACCCCACAGCCGGGTCGGCTCAGCGGGGTCCCACGCGATTCCCTGCCCCGTGATGTCCGCGTCGATGGTTCGCAACAACCGCATCGTCGAGCCCACCCCGGGGGCAACGCGAGTTCGTAGATCTCGTCCTGGTCGCACCAAGTGCAGAACGGCGGCGCGCCAGGCGCCGCCAGGGCAACTCCGAGGCTGAACACGATTGTGAGTCGACCGCCATCGCGATAAACTCTGTGCTGCAGCGAATTTCACGTCGCCGCGCGTGATCCTCCCCGCCCGCCACTCCACCCCGCCGCGCCGCCGGAAGCTGACTCGCTTCCGGGAACTTGGCACTGCGGCGCGAATTGCGCCTCAACACACAATTCCGCGACCGCCGGTCGCGGCTTTCCTCCACGCCTTCAGCCTCCAGCCTTCCGCATGTCCGAACTCGCAGATTTTGGCCTGATCGGCCTGGCCGTCATGGGCGAAAACTTGGCCCTCAACGTCGAGAGCCGCGGTTTTCGCGTTGCCGTCTACAACCGCACCACCAGCGTTATGGAGGAGTTCATCGCCGGCCGGGCCGCTGGCAAGAACTTCGTCGGCTGCAAAACGATCGAGGACCTGGTCGCCTCGCTTGCCGCGCCGCGGAAGGTGATGCTGATGGTCAAGGCGGGCCCGGCGGTCGATGCGATCATCGACACGCTGATCCCCCTGCTGTCGCCCGGCGACATCATCATCGACGGCGGCAACACGTACTACGAGCACACCGAGCGCCGCACCAAGTACGTCGAAGAGCAGGGCCTGCTGTACTGCGGCTGTGGCGTGAGCGGCGGCGAAGAAGGCGCCCTGAAGGGCCCCAGCATGATGCCCGGCGGCAGCCCCGATGCGTGGCCGCACGTGAAACCGATCTTTCAGGCCATCGCCGCGAAGGTCGGCCCCAACAACGACATCCCCTGCTGCGAATGGGTCGGCCCCCGCGGCGCCGGGCACTACGTGAAGATGGTGCACAACGGCATCGAGTACGGCGATATGCAGTTGATCTGCGAAGCCTACTTCCTGATGAAAGAAGCGCTGGGGCTGTCCAACGACGAGCTGTACGACGTGTTTGCCGAGTGGAACAAAGGGGAGCTCGACAGCTACCTCATTGAAATCACCCGCGACATTTTCAGCGTGAAAGACGACCAGGGCGACGGCTACCTGGTCGACAAGGTGCTCGACCGCGCCGGCGCCAAGGGCACTGGCAAGTGGATGAGTCAGTTGGCACTCGACCTGGGCGTGCCCAGCACGCTGGTCACCGAGGCGGTGTACGCCCGCAGTCTGTCGGCGGTGAAGGACGAACGTGTGCGGGCGGCCGAGGTCCTCAAGGGCCCCCACGGCGAGCACTGCCACGGCACGACCTACGAAGGCGACAAGCAGACGTTCGTCGAGCAGATCCGCCAGGCGCTGTACGCGTCGAAGATCGTCAGCTACGCCCAGGGGTTCGTGCAGTTGCAGGCTGCCGCGATCGAGCACGACTGGCCTCTGAATTTCGGCGATTGCGCCATGCTGTGGCGCGGCGGGTGCATCATCCGCGCGGTGTTCCTCGACCGCATCAAGGAAGCGTTCGACGCCAATCCCAAGCTGGAAAACCTGCTGCTGGCGCCCTACTTCACCGACGCGGTCGACAAGGCCCAGGACGCCTGGCGGCACGTGGTCGCCACCGCCGCGACGCTGGGGATCCCCACGCCCGCATTCAGCACCGCGTTGGCCTACTACGACGGCTACCGCCGCGCCACCCTCCCGGCCAACCTGCTGCAAGCCCAACGCGACTACTTCGGGGCGCACACCTTCGAACGCACCGACAAGCCGCGCGGCGAGATGTTCCACGCGGAGTGGTTGGATTTGCGCAAGCAACCGTCGTAGGCCCCGACAATTCTCACCACGGAGGACACGGAGAGCACAGGGGAAGAAGTTCCTCCAGCCGCACTCTCCGCGTCCTCTGTGCACTCTGTGGTGAAAGCGATCTTTATGCCCCACACGTTTGTCATCTTCGGCGCCTCCGGCGATTTGACCAGCCGCAAGCTGATCCCCGCGCTGTACAACCTGCGCCGCAAGGGTCGGCTGCCGGAGCAGACGCGGATTGTCGGGTTCTCGCGCACGGCCTACTCGCACGAAGACTGGCGCAAGGAATTGGCCGAGACGACCGCCAAGTTCACCGGCGACAACTTTGACGGCGAGTTGTGGGAGGCGTTCTCGCAGCAGATCTTCTACCAGCCGGGCGACATCGGCGTGGCGGACGACTTTGCGAAGCTCAAAGCGTTCCTCGAGGAGATCGAGGGCGGCGGCGACGCGACCCGGGTGTACTACCTGTCGACGGCGCCGCGATTCTACGAGCCGGCGATCCAGCAGTTGGGCGCGGCGGGCTTGGCCTGTGAAACGTGCGACTGCAAGCGACGCGTGGTCATCGAAAAGCCGTTCGGCACCGATCTGGCCACCGCCAAGGCGCTCAATGAATCGGTGCATCAGCATTTTGCCGAGCATCAGGTCTATCGCATTGATCACTACCTGGGCAAAGAAACCGTCCAGAATCTGTTGGTGCTGCGATTCGCCAACTCGATCTTCGAGCCGGTGTGGAATCGCAACTATATCGACCATGTGCAGATCACAGTGGCCGAAGAAGTCGAAGTCGGCAAACGGGCCGGCTACTACGACAATGCCGGCGTGATGCGCGACATGGTCCAGAATCACTTGCTCCAGCTGTTGATGATCACGGCCATGGAAGCGCCGGTGAAATACGCGGCCGACCCCGTGCGCGACGAGAAGGTCAAGGTGCTGCAGGCGATCAAGCCGATGTCGGCCGAGGACATCCGCCGCGACACGTTCCGCGGTCAGTACCGCGGATACACCCGACACGACGGCGTCGAGGCCACCAGCCGCACGGCCACCTTCGCGGCGCTGAAGCTGTGCGTGCACAACTGGCGGTGGCAGGGCGTGCCGTTCTACCTGCGCAGCGGCAAGGCGATGAGTTGCCGCACGACGCAGATCGTCATCCAATTCCGCCAGCCGCCGCACATGCTGTTCGCCGACGGCCCGCGAACCGCTGCAGACAGCAACCGCTTGGTGATCCAAGTGCAGCCGGCCGAGGGCATTCAACTGCATTTCGAGACGAAGGTGCCCGACGAAGGCATGAAGATCCGGCAGACGGATCTCGATTTCAACTACCGCCGCGAGTTCCGCGGCAAGGGCATGCCGGAAGCCTACGAGCGGCTGCTGCTCGACGCCCTGGAGGGCGACGCCAGCCTGTTCGCCCGCGCCGACGAAGCCGAAGCGGCCTGGGCGATTATCGATCCGATCCTCGAATCCTGGCGGGCCGGCGACAAGCCGACGTTGTTCATGTACGACCCGGGATTCTGGGGCCCCGAGGAATGCACCGAGTGGATGCACGGCCAGGGCCGCGAGTGGTTCGACTCGTGCCCGGTGCTGAAATGAGCCTCCAGCTCTGTTTTCTCACGCAGAGGCGCAAAGGCGCAGAGAGGTACGCCAAGTGAAGCCGATGCAGCGAGACGACCGCCAATTTGCCATGAACGACTCCCGCGGGCGCGAGATTCGTTAATCCCCTGGCCCATGTCAGTGGGACCGAGATTTAACTAGAATTGCTGCTTCGCGAATTCCTCTGCGTCTCCGCGCCTCTGCGTGAGAACCTCATCCCGTGCCCTTGGCGCTCTTGGCGTGCTTGGCGGTTCAATTCGGAAAATACAGTCGATGCCTGACGAGTTTGCTCCCTTGCCCGACAACATCCGCAGCGTGCAGCCGGGCGGGGGGAAGTGCTACGCCATCGAGTTGCTGTGGGGACGTTGGCGGCGGTGGTGGCTGAAGACGTTTCGCCGCGGCTACGTTGCCCGCATGGCGGAGTTGCGCGAGGGCTCGACCGCCGGGGCGCCGCATGAGATTCTCGATCCCCGCGACTTGAAATACTGCTCGAACCAGTGCTCGGCGCATTGGGCGCCGGAGCATGACGGCTTTCGCTGGCGGGACAACTTGCCGTTTACGCGGTGGGGACTGGCCGAACTGCAGTTGATGGGCTATCCGCTGCTGGCGGCGACCGCGGCGCTGGCACTTCTCTGCTGCGGGCCGTGGCGGTGGCTGGCAGTCGTGCCCGCCGTATTGCTGGCCCTGGTGCTGTGGTTCTTCCGCGATCCGACGCGCGTGGTTCCCGCCGATGCGGACGCGATCGTCTCGCCCGCCGACGGCACGATCGCTGAGGTGATCGAACTGGACCACTACGATTTTCTCGACGGCCCCGCGGTGCGGATTGGCATCTTCCTGTCGATCTTCAACGTGCATGTGAACCGCTCGCCGCGTGCGGCCACGGTGGTCGCCATGGACTACAAGCCGGGCGAGTTTCTCAACGCGATCAACCCCGAGAGCGCCATCCGCAACGAGTACATGTGGATCGGTCTGGAGGATGCAGCCCGCCCCGGCGTGCGGATGGCCGTGCGGCAGATTTCGGGGCTGATCGCCCGGCGGATCGTGTGCGCCCTGCGTCCCGGGCAGCCCCTCGCGCGGGGTGAGAAGTTTGGTATGATTAAGCTGGGCTCGCGAACCGAGTTGGTTCTGCCGCGGGACGCCGTTTCGCCCTGCGTTGCTGTCGGCCAGAAGGTGCAAGCCGGCTCGACGGTCCTGGCGCGGTTTGTGTGAGCGCGCCTGCCGTGTGCCGCGGCTCTGCGAGCCGTGCTCTTGCGCGAGCGTTCAAACACGGCTCGCAGAGCCGTGGCACACCCCCACACTCGCCAGCCCCCTGACCTCCGACCTCCCGCCACTCTCCCGACCCGTTGCCATGCGTCGCATCCGCGCCGTCGCCGCCTTTCCGACGTTGTTCACGCTGGGGAACCTGGTGTTTGGGTTTTTCGCCATTGTGGTGGCGTCGCGGATCGCCCGGCCTGGCGACGAGGCATTCGTGGGTCCGGTCGGCTACGTGGCCGCGGAGGAAACGACAGAGGCTGACGGCAACGCGCCTCAGCCCATCGCCCGGCTGGAATCCGTCCGCGAATTCCTGCGCAGCGTCGACCCTACGCACAACTTGATGCTGTGCGGCGGATTGATCTTCTTGGCGATGCTGATGGACATGTTCGACGGGCAGGTGGCCCGGTTGGCGCGGGTGACATCCGATTTCGGGGCGCAGCTCGACAGCCTGTGCGACGTGGTCAGTTTCGGCGTCGCGCCAGCAATTCTGTTGGTAAAAATGTGCCCGCAATTTGCCGAACTGCACCGCGAGGCGATCTGGTGCATCGCGGCGCTGTTTGCCTGCTGCGCGGCGATGCGACTGGCGCGATTCAATGTCGAAACGGACGAAAGCGATGATCACTCCTGGTTCGAAGGGCTGCCCTCCCCCGCCGCGGCCGCGGTGATTGCCAGCTGGGCGATGTTTTCCTACACACTGCGAAATGAAATCAACGCCGGCAGGGAGATCTTCGAACAGTTCGATTGGTGGCTGCAGCGCGTCTTGCCGCTGATCGCGCTGGCCGTGGCACTGCTGATGGTGTCTCGAATTCCCTATCCGCACGCGGTCACGCACTTGTTGCGAGGTCAGCGGAGCTTTCCGCAGTTGGTGGCCATCGTGTTCGCTGTGATGACTCTGGTGGCGGTGCGGTGGTACGCGATCCCCGTATTGTGCGCCGCGTATGCGTTGGGGCCCGCAATTTGGCACGCATGGCGCTGGCAAGGTTGGCGCCGATCGGCGACTGGAAAGGCAAGTTAGAGATGTTTACGGGATTGGTGGAAAGCTTGGCCGAAGTGCGGTCGCTCAAACAGGTTGGCCCCGGCGTGAGGTTGATTGTGGCCGACGAAGATATCGCCAGCCGCATCGCCATCGGCGGCAGTGTGGCAGTCAACGGATGCTGCCTGACGGTCGTCGAGATCGACGGCGAGCAACTCGGCTTCGACGCGGGCGAGGAAACGCTCAGCCGCACCAACCTGGGAAAACTGCAGCCGGGCGACCGGGTGAATCTGGAAACTTCGCTGCGGCTGGGCGACGAAGTGGGCGGCCACCTTGTGACGGGGCACATCGACGCCGTGGGGCAAGTCGCCGCCCGCAACGATGACGGCGATTGGTGCACCATGTGGTTTGCCGCCCCGCCGGCGCTGCTGCGACAGATGGCCAGCAAGGGCTCCGTGGCGGTCGACGGAGTGAGCCTGACCCTGGTCGACGTGACCGAGGAGCAATTTAGCGTCGCACTGATCCCGCACACGCTGGACGTCACAACCCTCGGCCGCCGCGCTGTCGGCGACGCGGTGAACCTGGAGACTGACGTGCTAGCGAAGTACGTCGAGAAACAGCTTCAAGGGGAGAGGGCGAACAGTGTGTGACGTTTGATGTGCAATGGTTGATGTGCAGAGCGCCCCTGCCGCCTCCAACTTGTGAGCGTCACCTGCTCTCTCGCAGCACGCCACATCAACATTCAAACATCTGACATCCCACATTTCTCTGACCTCTCGCCTCCGACCCCTGACCTCTCCCCCGCCATGTCGCGACAAACGAAAACTTTCTTGATGCAGCGATTCCGCGAAATGGGAATCGCCCCCGCGACGCGGCATGGTCAGAACTTTCTGATTGACCTGAACCTGCAGCAGTTGATCGTCGACTCGGCGCACCTTGACCGGCGAGACGTGGTGCTGGAGGTTGGCACAGGCACGGGGGCCCTGACCGCGAAAATGGCCGAGCAAGCCGCCGCAGTGGTGACGGTCGAAATCGATGGCCACCTGTACGAGTTAGCCAGCGAGTTGTTGCTGGACTTTGACAACGTGACCATGCTGCGTCTGGACGCGTTGCACAATAAGAATCGGTTCAATCCCGCCGTGCTCGAGGCGGTGGGCCAGCAGTTGGCGGCAGCGCCGGACCGGCGATTCAAGCTGGTCGCCAATCTGCCGTATAACGTGGCGACCCCCGTGCTCAGCAACCTGCTCTCCTGCGAGCATCTGCCGTACTCGCTGACGGCCACGATCCAAAAAGAGTTAGCCGAGCGCATCGTGGCCGAGCCCTGGTCAAAAGACTACAGCGCGCTGAGCGTCTGGATCCAATGCCAAGCCGACGCCGAGATTGTGCGTATCATGCCGCCGAGCGTGTTCTGGCCGCCGCCGAAAGTGGAATCGGCCATCATCCGGATCACGGTCAATCCGGAAAAGAGAGCGCAGGTCCCCGACCTGCGCTACTTCCACCAGTTCACCAAGGCCATCTTCTTGCACCGGCGCAAGTATCTGCGGGCCAACATCGTCGCGGCGATGAAGAACCACCTTGAAAAGCCGGCCATCGACGCCATTCTCGCCGAATTGCAGCTGCCCGAGGATGCTCGCACGGAACAGTTGGGCATCCCCACCATGCTGCGGCTGACCGAGTTGGTCCGAGCCCAGGCGCCCGACTGGTCGCTGTAATTGCTGGCAGCGCGGCGGCGCCTAGTGTTGGACAAACCGCCGATTCCAGACTATTTTGACGCGGTCGTTCCTTTCGTCCGTGCCTGCCAGGTTTTGCCAACTGCCATGAGTTTCATCGAACTGACCGGCGCCATGCTTCGCGAAATGCTGCATGACGACGAATTGAGCGCCGACGAATTGGATCAAGCGAAAGTGGGCGAAGACACGATCGTGCGCGTCAATCACGAGGGCGATATCGAAGTCCGCCGGCACGATGGCTGGGAAGTGATTGGCGGCCTGTTGGGCGGGTTCGAAGAGCGGCTGCGCAAGGCAACCGGCCTCGACTGGGCCTAGCATCTCGGCCCGGAACGCCGCGAATTCTAACGCTTGCGCCGGTTGGCCTGCCGGCGTCGCCCCTGCCGACGGCATTCCGGCCACTGAACCTGCTCCACCGGCGCCGCGTCCGTGATACGATCGGATAGCGTCCCGATCCGGCCAGCGCCCGGCGTCAATTGGCGATGTCGCTGATTGGACTTTTGAGAATACGGTTTACGCCATGACTCGCTCCGCCACCATCAATCGCCAGACCGCCGAGACCCAGATCGAGCTGAAACTGAACCTCGACGGTTCCGGACAGGCGGACGTTGAAACGGGCGTGGGTTTCCTGGATCACATGCTCACGCTGCTGGCGAAGCATGGTGCGTTTGACCTGCGAGTTCGCGCCACGGGCGATCTGCATGTTGATCAACACCACACGGTCGAAGACACCGGCATCTGCCTGGGGCTGGCGCTGAAGCAGGCGCTGGGCGACAAAACCGGCATTCGCCGCTACGGCCATTTCACGTTGCCGATGGAAGAAACGCTGGTGACTGTGGCGGTGGACCTGAGCGGTCGGTTCGCGCTGGCGTACAACGCGCCGACCCCGTCGCAGAAGATTGGCGACTTTGACTCGGAGCTACTGGAAGATTTCTGGCAGGCGGCGGCAGCCAATTGCCTGTGCAATCTGCACGTGCTGCTGCACTACGGCCGCAACAGCCACCACATTGCCGAAGGCGTGTTCAAGGCGGCCGCCCGAGCACTGCGGATGGCAGTCGAGGCCGATCCCCGCATGACCGGGGTGCCCAGCACGAAGGGCACGCTGACGGACTGATCCGCGCCGCCGAGGGCGGCTGGAAACGCAACACGGCGGAGCGGAGCCACAGAACGTTGGCCTTAAAAATGGCCCCCGGGGGCTCGCTGCACTCGTCCCCGGCTCCCTCGCCTGAATTTCCGGTCTGCCCTTGCGGAGCGTTGCCTCCTTTCCGCAACCGCCGGTCGCGGCTCTCTGATTGCATTGGGCCGGAAAATTGTCGAGAGTTTTCTTGGGAAGACTCCTCGTCGCGGGCGTCTGTTCTATGACGCCCGCGCTACTCGGCTCACGCATGCCTGTCATCCATCCCGCAGAATTGTCGCGGCTGCTCGCCGCCCACGGCCCACCCTTGGCGCTGCTGGCGCGTCAGTGGTGCGACGCTGCGGAGGACGTGGTGCAGGAAGCGTTTGTACGGCTGGCCGAACAAAACCCGCCGCCGGACAACCCAGTCGCGTGGCTGTACCGGGTGGTTCGCAACGGCGGCATATCGATGGCCCGCGCCGTCGGCCGACGACGACGCCACGAGGTGGAAGCCGGCCAACTCCACGCCGAGTGGTTCGAGCCGACCGCGGCCGATGCGCTGGACGCCGAACTGGCGGCGGCGGCACTCGCCGAGTTGCCCGTCGAACAGCGCGAGACGGTTGTGCTGCGGTTGTGGAGCGGCCGGTCGTTCGAGGAAATCGCCACGCTCACGGACACGTCAACCAGCACGGCCCATCGGCGCTACCAGGCGGCAATCGCGGCGCTGCGGCAGCGTCTGGGCGCCGATCAGACTCGATAAAGACTGTTAACCTTTTGCCCGAGGCCTTGCCATGAACCCGCAATTTGACTCCTCGGAACGCGGTTTTGAGGCGCAACTTGGCGCGCTCGCCCCGCGCGGGCTGGACCACGGCCAGGTGATGTACGCTGCCGGGAAGGCGGCCGCTGCAGCGGAGGCGACCGCCGCCGTTGCGAGACGCGTGCGGCGCTGGCAAGCGGCCTCGGGCGTCGCGTCGCTGATCGCCGCGTCGCTGGCCGTTGCGCTCGCATTGCCGGGCGGATCGACCGCTTCGTCCGACGGCGCCCCGGTAGTTGCTGCGACTCAGCCGACTGGCCCTGCTACCAGCGGCGAGACGACGCTGGCGACGACGCCCGTTCCAATAGGGCATGCCAGAGCGTGGAATGTGCGTCAGTTCCGAACAACCAACGCCAGCATGCTGAAAGCCGGCATGTCCCCGTTGGAGATGCGGCAAGTGCTGCTCCGTGACGATCGGCTCCCGCAGGACTCGGCGACGCGAGCGATTCCCGCCGGCGAGCCGATGACTCCGCGCTCTTTGGATTTATTTTTTGAGCATCAACGATTCCGCAGCAATTCGTCGACGTGAAACGTGCGCACGTGCCCGTCCGCGCCGCCGACCGATGCTGCCTCGCTAGTGAGTGTTGTCATGTCCGCCATTCGATATTTGTTGGCTGCGACGGTTGTGATCGTCGCGGCAACTCCGGCAACGACCCGCGCCGACGAACAGGAACAGGCGCCGGTCGAGATTGTCTTGTCGCCCATGCCGGCGCCCGACCCGCCGCTGGCCTATCGGCTGTGGCCCGAAGTCGTCGACCGCATTCCCGGCAACGCGGCCGTGTACTATGGCAAGATCAAAGCCGAGAACAACTCGCTGTTTGGCGATGCAGAGCTGCGCGACAAGGTCGACGAATGGCGCCACGAACCGTTGGAAAGTCTCCGAGACGAAGGCGCGACCGTTCCCGGATTCACGGACTGGACGGACACGCCGTTGTATTACCTCGATCAGGGCGCCCGCTGCGCCTATTGCGATTGGCAATTGCCCATTGGCCGCGAGCCGTTCTTCACAATCCTGTTGCCGGAACTTCAGGAAAGTCGAGGCTTTGCCCGCTGGCTGACGGCCGCGGCGCGGGTCGACGTGGCCCACGATCGATTTGCCGAGGCGGCGAAGAAACTGCAAGTCAACTACGCCCTCGGCCGCAACGTGGCGCACTCCGAGACGATCGTCGGCGGCTTGGTGGGAATCGCGATCGCTCAGGTGGGCAACGAGCAACTGCAAACATTCATCCAGCAGCCCGAGGCGCCCAACATGTACTGGGCGCTCGCCGCCCTGCCCCGCCCGCTCGTCGATATGCGGTTGGCGGTTCACACCGAAGCGAGCGCCATTGAGATCATGTTCCCTGGGCTGCGGGACTGTATTTCCAAGGACATGACGCCCGACGAGGCTCGTGCTTTGTTTTTCAAAGTGTGGGCAGAGACCGCCATCCTGGCCGACAATCTCCCACGGCCAGCAAACAACTTCGTCTTGGTTCTGGCCAATTTGCCCGCGTATTCCGTGGCCAAAGCCCGGCTGATCAAGAGCGGCCTTCCCGCGCAGCGTGTCGAGGCGATGCCGGTCGCACAGGCGCTGTTGGCGGACGCGTATCTGATTCATCGTCGATCTGAGGACCTTAACGTCGCCGCGTTCGAGTTACCCTACTCGACCAGCCAAATTGTGTTCGAGCAGGCAGAACGCAATTTCAAGGAGTCGAACGCCCAAGGCTGGACGCCCATGGTCCAGATCCTGGCTGCTATCAGACCGTGGATGCAAGGCATCCGCATCGCCCAGGTGCGACTGGAACGGGAATTGGCCGTCTTGCGGCTGCTGGAGGCGGTGCGGATGCACGCCGCCGCCAACGAGGGGAAGCTGCCCGAGGCATTAAGCGACATCACAGTCGTCCCCGTGCCAAGCGATCCAGTGACGGACCAGCCGTTTGAGTGGTCCGTGAGCGACGGCGCCGCCAGACTGACCGGACCCGATTTGAGAAACTCGGTCGTCAACTATCGGATCCGCATGCGGGCGGCGGCCGAGTCGCATGGCCATGAAGCGCAATAACCCGTTTTCTCGTTGGACACCCACAACGGCCAACGGGCCGAAGGAGGATACGATGAACCGCCAATCGCAGTTCTTGCTCTGGGCTACGGTCGTTCTCATCAGCGTTCAAACGGCGCCGGCGGCCGACTTCAGTCGCGACGCGGCCGTTGTGGCGCCCTACATCGACGCTCAAACCGTCGCTATCGTGGGCGTGGACGTGGAGAAGCTGGACTTGGCGCCGGTGACAGAGTTCGTTGATGGCGTGATCCCCGGCGCCGGCGCTTCGCTGAGCAAGGCCAGTCGTCGCATCACAGAGCTTTGCGCCGCGATCAGGAAAGCGGGATTCGACCGCGTGGCGGCGGTCGTCAGCCTAGCCTATCTGCCGGACCCGCCCCCGATCTTCGTGTTCCCCAAATCGTCGACCAGCGACGCCGCAGCGCTCGAGAAAGCTTTGTCAGCCATCCTGGTCGATTCGAAGCCGCCGCTCGTTTTCGCGGATCACGGAGACGTGGTCGTCGCGGCGGCGCCCAACGTGCTGGCGAAGCTGAACCATTTGAAGCCCGTTGAGCGACCCGAGTTGGCAGTAGCACTGGCCGAGGCCGGCGACTGCGTTGTGGCCGTCGCCTTTGCCATCAGCGACGAGCACCGCCGCGTGATCAGCGAATTGATGCCGGTCCTGCCGGCGGAAGTCGGCGGCGAGCCGAGCACGGCCATCACCCGCGGGGTGCAGTGGGCGGCAGCATCGATCCACGCGCCGCCGCAGCCATCCTTGCGGATTGTCATTCAGTCGGACGACGAGGCGTCAGCCGCGTCGCTGCTGCGCGTGTGGAAGGCCGGCACATGGCAAATCAGCAAGTCGCTGAAACAGGGCGAAGCCGCGCTCTTCGATGCCGTGAGTTGGCTGCTGACGCCCAAGCAGGAAGGAGATCGGCTGACGATCGCCTTGGAAGGCACGGAGCAAACGGCCCAGATTGTGAGTACGTTCTCCCCCGCGCTCCGCCGCATGCGGGAGTCGTCTTTGCGTCGCTCGTCCATGAACAATCTGAAAATGCTGATGCTTGCCCTGCTGAACTTCGAGAATGCCCACGGGCAATTCCCAGCGATTGGCACGTTCGACGCGGCGGGCAGGCCGATGTTGAGTTGGCGCGTACATATTTTGCCCTACCTGGATGACGAGCAGGCCGTGGCCCTGTACCAGCAGTTCAAACTTGATGAGCCGTGGGACAGTCCACACAACAAAGCGCTGTTGTCCGAGATGCCCGAGGTGTTTCGTTGTCCGGCATCGGCCCATGCGGCGTCCAGCGGCCTGGCGACCTATCGCGAAGTCGTCGGGGAGCACACAATTTGGCCCGGCCACCAGGGGATCACCTTTAAGCAAATCATCGACGGCTCGTCCAACACGATTTGCCTGGTGGAAGTCGACGACGACCACGCCGCGCCGTGGACCAAACCTGAAGGTCTGCCGTTTGATCCCGACGGCCCGCCGGAGGGACTGGGCGGCCAGTTCAGCAATGGCTTCAACGCGGCGATCTGCGACGGCTCGGTGCATTTCATCGCGGCAGACGCCGCGGCGGACCTGATCGTCCGTTTGCTGACTCGCGACGGCAAGGAAACCATCGAGTGGCCGTAAGTCAGTCGCCGAACTGGTCGAGATAGTCGGCGATCGCCGCTTCAACGACCTTTTCGGCGGCCTCGCGGCCGTGGGCTTCGGCGATCTCGACCTTGTGATCCTCGGGGGTCAGCATCTTGTAGGTGCTGAAGTAGTGTCGCAGGCGATCGACCAGCACTTTGGGCATGTCCGATACGTCGTGCACCTCGTGCCACATGTTGTCGTTTTCCAGCACGGCGACGATCTTGTGGTCGGCCTCGCCGTTGTCGAGCATCGGCAGCACGCCCACGACCCGCGCCTTGAGAATCACCTCGCTCTTTTGGATCGGGCGTTCGCTGATGACGCAAATGTCCAGCGGGTCGCCGTCGCCCGTCTCCGCGCCCGGCATGAGCGATTTGACTCGATTGCCGCAATACGTACGTGGAATGAACCCGTACAACGTCGGACAGAACGACGACGTGCGATTGGGACGATCGACCAGCAAGTAACCAGTCTGCTTGTCCAGTTCGTACTTGATCCGATCGAACGGCGTCAGTTCGATGTAGGCGTGCACGACCGACGGCGGTTGCGGGCCGATGTCCAGGCCGTGCCAAGGATGCGGACGCCAACGGTAAAACGGCGAGGGAAAGCCCATGCGGCAAGGGGGGAAGGCGGAGGGCGGACGGGGGATAATTCGAGGCGGCGCGCGTGATTGCCGTCGGCTACGACATGAACGCGGTCACGGGAGGGCGGGGCTCCGCCGAGCCCTCCCGGCAGGCGGTTTTTCTGAGCTGCGATCGTTAGTTCGGGCCGCCGCTGTCGCCTTCGTTGACGTACGTTTCCAGGAACCGGGTCAGTTTCTGGAAGTCGCTGTCGCGTTCGATGAACCGCACCACGGTGACCAGCGTTTCGGGGTCGACCAGATCCTCAAACGGCACATATTCCAGTTTCAACTGGCCGCTGACGCTGACCATGACGCCGTTGAGTCGCTTCTCGACCAGGGCCCGGTAGGCGCCGACGCCCAACTGGCTGCCCAGCATGACATCGAAGGCATGCGGCTTGGCACAGCGAGCTTCGTAGCCCAGTTGCACCGCGGTCACCTTGCGTTTCTTGCCGGTCTGGCGGTTGTATTCCTTGGCAATCAGGTCGGCGAACACGTCGTGCAGATTCACGGCCGAGATGTTGATATGCCCGTGATCGTCGCGGCTGACGCCTTCCAGATAGCTGGAAGGGAGGAACTCGGCGAGCCCCTCAGCGATTACGATCACGCCGTATTCCTTGCCTTCGCGCTCGCGAGCAGTGATCGTCGCGACGATCCGCGTAATCACCTCGTCCATGTTCATGACGGCGCGGGTCGTCTTTTCGCCCGTCTCGGGGTTGATCTGCTCCTCGCTACCCCGGTACTTTCCGACAATGTCCTCGACGCTGACAACCAGGCTCGCTTCGCCGGCAATCGCCACGCCGTAGGCGAGCCAGCCGGCACTGCGGCCCATGCTTTCAGCCAGGAAGTAGCTGCGATTTGCCTCGGCGTCGGCGAGCATGTTGCGGACCTCGCCGGCCAGGAAGTCGACGGCAGTGAAATAGCCAAACGTGAAGTCGATGCCGCGGTAGTCGTTGTCGATCGTCTTGGGCAGATGCACGACCGGTATGCGATGTGCATCCAGCGGCAGGCTGTCCTGGTACATCTTGAACTTGTTGGCCGTCTTCAGCGTGTCGTCGCCGCCGATGGACACCAGCAGGTCGACGCCAATCGAACGCAGCGCCTCGTACACCGTCTTCAGCGGCGCCACGCGCTCTTCGTCCTTGAGGTGCGAGGGGTGCGAAACGTTCTTGCCCGGGTTGGCCCGCGCGGTGCCGATCATGATCCCCTGCGAGTTGCGGGTCCGCCGCAGCCAGCGATGATCGAGCATCACGTAGTCCTGCCCCTCGACCAGCGGCCGACCGGGTGAATAGTCCATCAGGTTCGAGTAGCCATGCTTCACGCCGACCACCTCGATGTCGTTCCGCAGAAACGACACGGCCGCCGCCGAGATCACGGCGTTGGCGCCGGGCGCCGGACCGCCGGCAAACAGAATGGCGGCACGACGAAAATTGTGCGGCATGCGCGGCGGGCGTGAGAGGGTATTGTCCTGCATGGCGGTTGCTCTCGCTGATAAAACGGTGCGGAAATCGGGCGGGAGGATCGGACCGGCCGCGGCGGCGCGGGTGCGGCAGATGCCAGCCGGTCTGGGAGGGCGCCGGAGCAAGGCCCCGGGCGAGCCACCATTCTAAACCGCCAATCCCGGACTGAGAATGCCCCGAACGCGGCCCGATTACGGGCGTTTCGGCCGTCCACCCTGGGAGGCAGCGGGCCGCAAGCCGCAAGGTTTGAGTCCCGATGGCCGCCGCGGCATGTCCCGCCAGTTCGCCCGCCTGACCTCGGTCATTGCGACGTGAGTCATTGGGCGTTCGCGGCACTACCCGCCCATGAACGTCCGCTCGACGAAGGTCGTATCGATGCGGCCGTCGACGAACGCGCTGTGGCTGAGCACGTCCTGATGCAATGGAATGACGGTCTTGATGCCGTCGACGCGCATCTCGGCCAGGGCGCGGAGCATCGTAGCGATCGCCCCTTGGCGGGTTGGCTGATGAACCAGCAGCTTGCCGATCATCGAATCATAGTAGGGCGGCACGACGTACCCGCTGTGGGCGTGCGAGTCGAACCGCACGCCAAAGCCGCCCGGGACGATCAAACGCTCGATCTTGCCCGGGCTGGGCTGGAAGTTGCGAGCCGGATCCTCCGCGTTGATGCGGCACTCAATCGCGTGACCGCGCTGCTGGATGTCGTCTTGCGAAAACGGCAGCGGTTCGCCGCTGGCCACCAAGATCTGCTGCTTGATCAGGTCGATACCGGTGACGAGTTCGGTGACCGGGTGCTCGACCTGGATCCGGGCGTTGACTTCGATGAAGTAGTACTTGCCATCCTTATCGACAATGAACTCGACCGTTGCGGCGTTGGTGTAATTGGCCTCCAGGATCAACCGCCGGGCCGCCTCGCACATTTCGGCGCGGGTCTCGGGGGTGATGCTGGTGCTGGGGCTTTCCTCGATCAGCTTCTGATGCCGGCGCTGGACCGAGCAGTCCCGCTCCCACAGATGCACCGCGTTGCCATGGTGATCGGCCAGCACCTGCACTTCGACGTGCCGCGGCTGCTCGACATACTTTTCCAGGTATACGGCGCCGTTGCCGAACGCGGCCTGCGCCTCGGCCTGCGCCTGCTGCAGCGAACTCTTGAGCGCCAGGTCGTTCGAGGCCACCCGCATCCCGCGTCCGCCGCCGCCGGCGACTGCTTTGATGAGCACGGGAAAGCCGACCTCGTGGGCGAATTTCATCGCTTCGTCAACGCTGCCAACGATCCCGTCGCTGCCGGGGACCACCGGCACGTTAGCCCGCTTGGCCAAGTCGCGAGCGGCGTTCTTGTCGCCCAACTGCGCCATCGCTTGCGGCTGCGGGCCAATGAAGTCGATGTTGCAGCTGCGGCAGACTTCGTTGAAGTGAGCGTTCTCGGCGAGGAATCCGTAACCCGGGTGAATCGCTTGCACATTGCCAACCTCAGCCGCGCTGATCACGTTGGCGATCCGCAGGTAGCTGTCAGCGGCCTTGGCTGGGCCGACGCAGTATGCCTCGTCGGCCAAATCGAGATACGCCGAGCCGCGGTCGCCTTCGCTGTAGATGGCGACCGTTTCAATGCCCAGCTCGCGGCAAGCACGGATGATCCGCAGAGCGATTTCGCCGCGATTGGCAATCAGAATGCGTTGATACATGGCAAATGGGGCCCGCGAATGACGCGAATGGGCGCGAATGAACTCGAAAGGGGCGGCGTTCGCGGCTGACTACCCGTCATCGGGCGAGTTGGCCACTGCTCACGCCGGCAACACGCGGCGGGCCAGAATTCGATACCGCAATCACGCGTCGATTCGCGTCATTCGCGGGCTCTGTCCGCAGCGAATCGCGATGCGACTTACTTCTCCACCTGGAACAACTTCTGCCCGTACTCGACAGCGTCGCCGTTCTCGACCAATACCTTGACGATCTTGCCGCTGCAGTCGGCGGGAATCTCGTTGAACACTTTCATCGCCTCGACGATACACACGACCGTTTCGGGGCCGACCTGATCGCCGACCTTCACAAACGGAGGCGACTCGGGATTCGCCGACGAGTAAAATGTGCCGACCATCGGGCTGGTGATGAAAGCAGCATTGGCGGGCGGTGCGGCTTCGGCAGCTGCTGCTGGCTGGGCGGCAGGCGACGCGGCGGGAGCCGGGGCTGCCGCCGACGCCACGGGGGCCAGCGGCGCCGCCATCGCGGTGGCGACCAGGTCCTGCTTCTTCCGCAGGTGAATCCGCTGATCGCCCTGGCGCAAGTCGACCTCGGCCATATCGCACTCGTTCATCAACTCGACGAGCTGCCGCACGCGGTCCACTTCAAACACGTTGCTGGAAGGAGGGTTTTTTTCGGGCATGGAGTAGCGCCTTGTGGTTCGTTATGTCGCGTTGACGGCGAGCCGAATTGGCAGTGCGAAATGGGGAAGGCGGACTGGGGGATGGGGAACGTCGGAGATCGGAGTTATTCAAGGGGCCGCAATCGCATGCACCCCATTCCCCTTTCCGCCTTCCCCATTGCTTCTCTTATCCCACCACGCATTCGTCGAGTTCTTTGGGGACGGAGCTGAGTACTTCGTGCCCGTCGCGGGTCACCAGGACGTCGTCCTCGATGCGGATTCCGCCCCAATCGGGGAAGTAAATGCCGGGCTCCACGGTGATGATCATACCCGGCTTCAGCTCGGTTTTCTGCCCCCTGGCCAGCCGCGGGGCCTCGTGAATTTCCAGCCCGGTCCCGTGCCCCAGGCCGTGGCCGAATTCCTTGCCGTAGCCGGCTTTCTCGATGACCTTGCGGGCCGCCGCGTCGACCGACTCGCAGGTCGCGCCCGGCTTGATGGCGGCGATCCCCGCCAGCTGGGCCTTCAGCACGATATTGTACAGCTTCCGCAGCTTGGCTGAGATCTTCCCCGTGACCAGCACGCGGGTCAGGTCGCTCATGTACAAGCCCTCATTGGCGCCCCAGTCGATCAGCACGAAATCATCTTCCTTGATCTGCCGATCGGTCGCCACGCCATGCGGCAGGGCGGCGCGGTAGCCAACGCCCACGATGGGCGTAAACGACAGGCCCTTGCCGCCGAAGCGGCGCACCTGGTACTCCAAGTCCGCGGCAATCTGATTCTCGGTCGTCTCGGGCGTGATGCCGGCCCGCACGACTTCCATTGCCCGGCGGGCCTGATCGCAGGCGGTGCGAGTGCGAGCAATCTCGTCCTTGTCTTTAATCACCCGCAGCTCTTCCACCCATCCGCTGGTCGGCGCCAACTGCACCTGCGGCACGGCGTCGGCCACCGCGTCGCGCAGCGAGACCATCATCGAGTCCGCCTCGAACCCCACGCGCGACGCGCCGGACTTCTCGATCGTCTGCTGGACGAAGTCGATCATTTTCGTCCCGGGGCCGCGGATGCATAGTTCCACATCCGGGCATTCGTCGTGCAACTGCGTGTCGTACCGCAGGTCGCTGATGATGATCGCATCGGTCGGAGTGACCAACAGATAGCTGTCGTCGCCGGTGAAGCCCGTCAGGTACGTGACGTTCAAGAAATTGGTGACCAGCAGCGCATCGAGCTGCTCTTTCTTCAGCAACTTGCGGAGCTTGTCGCGACGACCGGCGTGGTTCATGGAACAAAGTGGGGAAGGCGGAGGGCGGAAAGGGGAAGGCTGACGGGACGTTCGCGGCGGCGGCCACGCCGCCCAACTCTCACGCGGCTCGGCCACCGGCGAGAGGGGCCGCTGGCGCGAGGATGGTGCGATTCGCCGGCGATTTCCGGCCCCCCAGTATCAATGGCCGCCCCGCCCCTGGCAAGGCGGGCAGTTTGTCTGGCCCCCCGGTTGTGATAGCCTGATTTCGTCTGGTTCTTCCGCTGAGCTGCCGCTCATCGGCAATTCGCGTCCATTTCCCGCTTGCTCCTGACCTCGCGCCCATGTCCGAACTGTTCCGCGTCACTCGCGAAATCGACTTCTGCTACGGCCACCGCTTGCTCAACTACGCGGGCAAGTGCCGCCATCTGCACGGCCACAATGGCAAGGCGGTGATCACCATCGAGGGCTCGTCGCTGGACGATCGCGGCATGGTCGTCGATTTCTCGGATATCAAACAACTGGTCAGCACCTGGATCGACGACAACCTGGACCATCGCATGCTGCTCTGCCGCGAGGATCCCGTGGCGGGGTATCTCCAGGAGCAAGGGGAGCCGCTCTACTTGCTGGAAGAAAACCCCACGGCCGAAAATATCGCCAAGCTGATTTTCACCGAGAGCAATAAGCTCGCGCTGCCGGCGCCGATCGTCGAGGTGCTGCTGTGGGAAACGCCCAAATGCTATGCGACGTATCGGGGTTAACCGCCCCCTGCCGCTCGATACGCGTACAGTATCGATCGGGTGGTTGGTTCAGGCTGCGTCGGCCTCTGCGAGGTGCTACACTGTAGCTCCCGCCGATTGACGACTTTGCCGCCTCGTTCGCGTGAGATTTGCCGTGCGATCTGCTCTTTTCGCTCGCTGGTCGCTGCCGCTGCGCGCGGCGGCGGTCTGTCTGCTCGCCGCCACAGCGTGTTGGACCATCGGTCGCGCCGCTGACTCGCAAGGCGCCAACGACGAAGCGCCAGTCGACTTGCCCGCTGCCGATGACGCCGAGGCGGAGGAGTGCGAGATCTCGCCGGCGGCGGCCCGCACTGCCGCCGCACTGGCCGCAATTGACAAGGCGCTCGCCCAACCGCCGGTCGCCTATCCCCTGCCCCGCCCCAGCACGATGGCGGTTCGCGACTTCGAGAAGATCCTGTTCCGCTTCCTGCTGCAGCGTCGCTACATCGAGCTAGGGTGGAAACGCGACAAAGGGGTCCGCGACACCGGCCCGTTCATCAACAACACCTACTACGGCACGCACCCCGCGGTACGGGTGTTCTACTCGCCGGGGGTGATCGAGTGGCTCGAAAACGGCCGCGTCGGCGCCATCCCCGATGGCGAAATGATCATCAAGGAGCAGTATCCCGAGCCCGCCGCGCGGCACGAAGGCAAGAGCGAAGAGGAACTTCGCGCGACGCTCAAGTCGTGGACGGTCATGGTGAAGGACGCAGCCGGGTCGCACGACGGCTGGTTCTGGAGCGAGGCGCCCGCGACCGGCGAAACGATCGACAATCACCAGTCTTACGGCGAGGCGTGGTCGGGCTTCGGCCTATACTGCATCCGCTGCCACGCGGCCACGCAGAGCCCCGGCGTGACCAATCCCGCCGACCGCGCCAACGAGTTCACGTTCTCGGCGCTGCGGAACATCGAGGGTTACCCCGGCGAGCCGTTGCTGTTTCGCGTGGATGATTCCTGGCGGGAGTTCGAGGAGCCCGCGGGATTGTGCGAACACGACGCCCGAGCCGCCGAGCGAAACAAGCCGGCTGCCGAGGCGGCTCGCGATGCCGCGTCGCTGATTCCCGCCGACGTGCCGGCGATCGACGACGTGGCTAAAATCCCGCCGCTGACCTACGACTCGGTCACCAACCGCGCGGACAGCCCGTGCGAAATGTACACGAGCAACCAGTGCTTCAGTTGCCACGGCGGTCTGTCGAGCCCGCTGGGCGTGTCGGCCTTCGCACCCAAGACAAAACCCGCCAACTATGGCACGCCCGGCGTAAATGTCTCGCCCTACGGCGAGTGGCGGTGGACGCCGATGGGATTGGCCGGCCGCGACCCGGTCTTCTACGCCCAGTTGGAGAGCGAGGGCGCCCTGTTCCGCCGGCAATTCGGCGAGGAGAAAGGCGCCGAGTTGCACGGCCTGCTGCAGGACGCTTGCCTGCGCTGCCACGGCGCCATGGGGCGCCATCAGTTCCATGTGGATCATGCCGGCGAGGGACTGCTGTTCAGCGTGGCCGCGGCGATGGAGATCACCGCCCCCGGCGCCCCCCTGGGAACTGGCGCAGCCAAATACGGCGCCCTCGCCCGCGAAGGCATCGGCTGCATGGTCTGCCATCGCATGCAGCCCGTGCCCCGCGAGCCCGGCGACGAGCGCAGCCAGTTGGCTCACTTTCTGGAAACGTCGATCACCGGCCGCTACCAGCTCGGCCCGCCAGGGGAGATCTACGGTCCGTACAAAGACGACGACATTGCGGCGTACGCCATGCACCACGGCCTGGGCATCAAACCGAAGCACGATCCGTACATTCAAAGCTCGCAAATGTGCGGCACGTGCCACACGGTGGTGCTGCCGGTGGTCGACAACCCGTTTGCCGGCGAGCACCTCGCCGACGAAATCCAAACCACCATGCTGGCCAACCAGCCAGTTGAAGAGTTCCAGGGTTTCCATCACCACATCGAGCAAGCCACGTACCTGGAGTGGCTCAACAGCGAGTACAACAACGAAGGCGCCTACGCCGACCGGCCGACCGGACGCAGTTGCCAGGATTGCCACATGGGCGCGGGGCTGGACGAGGGCGACCTGGCCGACGACGCCCAGTCGCCTGATTTTGGACCCGCGGACACGCTCACCCGCATCGCGGCGATCCAGGACACGACTTACCCTGACGCGGAGAATCTGGCGCCGCACAAAGACCTGAACGTGAAGGTGCGCAAGAACCATCGGCGGCACCACTTTGCCGGCGTCAACGTGTTTCTGCTGGAGATGTTCCGCCAATTCGACCGCGTGCTGGGCGTGCGGAAAACCGATTACATGACCGGCTCCGAGGCGGATCTCGACGCGGCGATCGCCCGGATGGTCCGCACCGCGCGGCGGGACACGGCCAAGGTCAGCATCGCGACCACGCCCGCCGGCCCGCAAACGCTGGAGGCGGCCGTCACGGTCGAGAACCTCACCGGGCACCGTTTCCCCTCGGGCGTCGGCTTCCGCCGCGCGTGGCTCGAGGTGGTGCTGGTCGAGACCCAACTCGACGGCAGCGAGCGCATCGTGTGGGGCTCGGGTCGCACCGACGGTCGCGGCGCGATTGTCGGCCGCGACGGTCGGCCGCTCAACTGCGAAGCGATGTCGCACAACCGCGCGGCCGAGGGGCAAACGTGCCAGCCGCACTATGAACTCATCGAGCGCGAGAACCAGGTGCAGATCTACGAAACGCTGCTGCACAACGGCGACGGGGTGTTCACCACCAGCTTCGTCCGCGGGCACACGTGCGTGAAAGACAACCGCCTGCTGCCGCGGGGCTGGCGGGCCGACGGCGGCGAGTCGGGCCTGTACGGTCCCTATCTCGGCGCCACGCAACCGCAGGGCGAGGCCGATCACGATCCCGACTTCCTGGCGGGCAACGGCGTCGACACGACCCGCTATCGTATCCCGCTGCCCGAGGGCGTGCCCCGCAACCGCCTGGCGGTGCGGGCGACGCTGTATTACCAGTCGATGCCGCCCTACTTCCTGCAAAACCTGTTCACCACCGCTCCCCACGGCGAAGCGACCCAGCGGCTCAAAGCGCTGGTGTATCACTTACAGTTGGAGGGAACGCCGATCGAAGGGTGGAAGCTGAAGATCGGCGAGGCGACGGGGTTGGTGGAGTGACGGGGGTGATCGGTGACCGGTTACCGGTTACCAGTTACCAGTGATTGGTGATTGCGACGCTCCGCGTCACGTCGCTTTGGCTCCCTCCCCCAGGTGGGGATGGGAGCACCGAGCACGGGCGACGCGAAGTCGCCCGAGCGCAGGTGGTACTTTTCGCGAAGCGACGGGGAGGGGGGACGCGGCGCCACGAACCGACTCGCCAATTTCACTTGCACCGATGCAACTACGCGATCGCCATCGCATGCCCTCCTGCCGCAACTCTGCCTAAAATGAAAGCAGGGGCCATCGCGCCCCCCAGCAACAGAAAGCAGCAGAGCAGAGGTCCGTCGCCACTTGACCTCACCGAAGGAGGCGCAACATGAATCTCAACAAATTCGGTACCCGCCGGGCCAACCGCCCCGCCGACCGCCGCGCTCAGTCGATGGCCGAGCAGCAACGCTTCTGGCGGCAACTGCAAACTCACTCCGCCACCCCGCTGGGCGACATCCAAATGATGCGCGGCCGGCGGAATCTCACGATGCCGAAGAGTCGGGTGGATTGACTGCGGGGTGACTGGTTACTGGTGATTGGTGACTAGCAGGGAGTAATCGGTCGCCAGTAGTTCGTGACCAGTGAACCGCAGAGCGAACTGAGAATTCGGCCATCAACGTCTGCGACGCGATGCTTTGCATGCCTCCAGCCTATATCCCCTGGCGGCGTCATATGGGATGGCGTACGGGACGCAAGAAGATATTTTGCACTCTGCGAACCCTTGCGATTGACCGCTTCGCCCTCGCTTATTCGACTCTCAGTCTGAGTCATTCAGGAACGGCTCGACCTCGCGAATCGAGTCGATCCCCACGTCATAGTAGAAGAAACCCAGCGTCGGATGAGATTGCCGCACCTCTTCGATCAAGCCGCTGCTGAGCGTCTTTGCGGTCACCTGATCAATCGTAAGGTCGCTGAGCGACGGAAGCGCAAGAAGAACCCGCACGGTCTCTTCCGAAATCGGAACGCCAAGCCCATCGACCGAGAGTCTGCGGAGGCGTGGCAATCCGGCGAGCGTCTCCGCATCACCCCAAGAGACGATACCGTTCACCTCCAACTGCTCAACCGATCGAATGACCTCATCCGCGTCACTTTTGTCGACGGCGGTCATTCTGCTCGTCGTAATCGATGCGGGTTCTTCATGGACTTCAACTGCGCCGGTGCTCGTCGTTGCGATTCGCAGCCCCACGATGCCCAATCGTGACAACAAGAATTTCGGCCAGTCAATGCCTCGCAACCGTGAGCCGTCCATGACCAGATTCGGGTGACTCTGGTAAATCAGAAAGTGAGATGGATCAGCACCGTCACGAGCTAAGTGGAACGTGGCCTCATTTCGAGGCAGGTTGTAAGTTTGGACCAAGAAGCGGCGAGACGATTTCGCCTGCCCGGGTGCAACGACTCGGAAGAAGAATTGATTTTGACTGCTGTGGACTCGCACGGACCGCGAGATATCCAGGAGATAGTCGCCCGCTTTGAGCGTCACATGATGCCGTGTGCCGAGGAAATACCAGCTTCCCGCCCCTAAGAGCACTGCGACCAAAGTCACCGCAGCCAACAACTGATAGACGCGGTATTGGAAACGCCGAATCACAGACGCCTGGCCTCCCCCAAAATTCTAATCGTCGCAGGCGTTGCCTCCTGCGCCCGCTCAGTTCAGTTCCGGATCGTCGGGGATCGCTTCCGGCTTGATCCCCGGGGCGGCGATGTCACGGCCGATGCGGTTGCAGACGTTGCGCCACAGGGGCTCGATGTCGCCGAAGACTTCCTCGGCGGTCGCGGGACCGATGAGCCAGCCGCCGGCTTCCAGCTCGCCTTCGAGCTGCCCGCCGCCCCAGCCGCTGTGGCCGCTGAAGATGCGGAACTCCGCCGTCGGTTCGCGGACCAGTTGGTCGATGGGCTCGCGCTGCATCGCCATGTAGACCCCGGGGAGCACTTCGTCGTCGGCCAGCAGCGGCTGGTCGTGAATCGCAATCAACGGCCCCGGCACGGGCCCGCCCAGGTACATGTCGTCGTCGCAATCGCAGGGGTCGGCGTCGATCAGCTCCCACACCTCGCCCACCGTCTTGTCGCCGGGGCGGTTGAGAATCACCCCCAGGGCGCCCTCCTCGTTGTGGCGCAACATCAGCACCACGGACCGCGCAAAATTGGGGTCCTTGAGGTGCGGCGACGCGACGAGGAATTGGCCGGCGAGGGATTTCATGGTGATGGACAGGATAACAGGATGGACGGGATGTTTTGAATCATGGCCGCTCGCCTCGTAACACGAACTCACGAAGCTCGGGCAAGGTTGCTGATTCCCCCAGCATGTCTTGCTCGAGCAACATCCAGTTCATCCTGCCAATCCTGTCAATTCCCGATCGCCCGCTGCTGAGTGAGTTCAATCGCGGTCAGCAGCCCGCGGGCTTTGTTGAGCGTTTCGTGGTACTCGTTTTCCGGCACGCTGTCGGCGACGATTCCCGCGCCGGCTTGGACGTAGGCTTTGCCGTTCTGGATGACCACGGTTCGCAGGGCGATGCAGGTGTCCATATTGCCGGCGAAGTCGATGTAGCCGACCGCCCCGGCGTAGGGGCCGCGGCGGTGGGGTTCGATTTCGTCGATGATTTCCATGGCCCGCACCTTGGGAGCGCCGCTGACCGTTCCGGCCGGCAGGCAGGCGGCCAGGGCGTCGAAGGCGTCGCACTCGTCGCGCAGCTCGCCGGTCACATTGCTGGTGATGTGCATGACGTGGCTGTAGCGTTCGATCACCATGACGTCGGACAGCTCGACCGTGCCAAATTTGGCGACGCGGCCGACGTCGTTGCGGCCCAGATCGACCAGCATCACGTGCTCGGCCCGTTCCTTGGGGTCGGCCAGCAGCTCCTCGGCCAGGGCACGGTCCTCGGCGTCGGTGGCCCCGCGGCGGCGCGTGCCGGCCAGCGGTCGGACGGTCGTCTTGCCGTCGACGACCCGCACCATGATCTCCGGGGAACTGCCCACCAGCGTGCACGCCGGGGTGCGCAGGTAGAACATGAACGGGCTGGGATTCACGACCCGCAGCGTGCGATACAGCTCAAACGGGGGCAATGCGAAGTCGACTTCCATCCGCTGGCTGATCACGACCTGGAAGATGTCGCCGGCGCGGATGTACTCGACGCACTTGGCCACGGCCGACTCGAACTGTTGCTGCGTCTGGTTCGAGCGGGGCGCGAGCACCAACTCCGCCCCCGGCGTAATGTCCGCCAGTTGGAGCGTCTGGTCTGTCGCGTTCAGGGCATCGACATAGGCGTCCACCCGCGCCGCGGCCGTGGCATAGGCGGCGGCCGCCTTGTTTTTATCGCCGCCCGCTTCCCGCAGATCGGCCAACGCCAGCACGGTCATCGTCTTGGTCACGTTGTCGAACACGACCATGTGGTCGAACAATCCGAACGCCAGGTCCGGCAGTTGGCGATCGTCCTCGGGGGCGTTGGGTAGGTGCTCGACGTAACGCACCGTGTCGTAGCCGGCATAACCGACGGCCCCGCCGATGAAGGGCGGCAACCGAGGCAGGTGGGCCACCTTGACGGCGCCGACCAGTTCCCGGAGCGTCTCCAGGGGGTTGTCGACGGTGCGCGTCTCGGTGTCCCAGCCGGCGAGCGGCTCATCGTCGTGAGACGACTTCACCGACCCTCCCGCTCCGGTCTCGGAGAAGCTCGACCACGTGCCAGCCGGCCGACGGCGGATCGTCACCTCGGGGCCGCGCGCTTCGATCAGCAGAAACGGCTCGCAGGCGATGAAGCTGTAGCGGCCGACCTTCTCGCCGCCGATGACGCTCTCGAACAACCCCGTGACGGGGCCGTGGTCGAGCTTGCGGAACGCCTGCACGGGAGTCAGGGAGTCGCTGACCAGCGTGCGGTAAACCGGCACGTAATCGTAGCCGGCGGCCACGGACTGAAACTCGTCGACGGGAGGCAGGTGCGTCATGCGGGCAAAGCGGGGACAGGCGGGCGCGGCGGGCAGCAGAATCGTCACTCTAACACCGCAAACAGAGGGTCACAACGGCGGCGCGGTTCGGCCGGCGCGGCGATTTCTTCGCGTCAAACCAGACCGCCGGCGGCAAAGCGTCATCGCCGGCCGCCGCCGCGTTGGCGCAACCAGCGGCGTTGTTTCATCTTCTGACGCCGCAACGGCTTAGCTCGATTGCCGGGCAGTTGACACCCCTTGGGGCACGGCTAGAATCCCTTCGAGCGACACAGCCCTACACACGCCCCGAGGCGTGCCCTATGAAATGCCAAAAGTGCGACCGCGCCGCCACCTTTCACATCACCGACTTGGTCGATGGCCAAGCCAGCGAGGTGCACCTGTGCGAGCAATGCGCCCAAGCGTTCCTGACGCCCACGCCGGAGGAAGCTGAAGAAGTCATGCCCGCCATGGCGGGGCTGCTCGCCCAGCACCTGGCCGTGGACGAGACGGCCGACGAGTTGGCACGACTGGACCAGCGGGCTTGCCCCGTGTGTGGGATCACTTTTCTGCAGTTCCGCAAACAGGGTCGGCTGGGCTGCCCGCACGATTACGTGTTTTTTGAGAAAGAGCTCGAACCGCTGCTACTGAACATCCACGACCAGACGCAGCATATCGGCAAGAATCCCAAACGCTGCCCGCGCGGCGCCGATCAGCAGACGCAACTCATCCGCTTGCGGCGGGAGATGAAAGAAGCGGTGTCGGAAGAGAACTACGAGCGCGCCTCGGAACTCCGCGATCAAATCCGCGAGATCGAGGCGTCGGTGCGACCGTCGCCCGAGCCGTAATCCGTCTCGAAGCATTAATCCATCTCAAGCAGTCCCGCTCTCAGCGACGGCCATTCGGCATTGGCCAGTTCCCGAAATCTCGCACTATGAACCTCGACGAACTGGCTCAGACTACCGGCGAATGGCTCCGCGGCTCGGGGCCCGAGTCGGATATTGTGGTCAGCAGCCGCGTACGGTTGGCCCGCAACCTGGCCGACTTTCCGTTCATCTCGCGCACGACCGAGGCCGACCGCGCCGCCATTGAGAAGATCCTGCACGGTCGGCTCCAGGAGATGCAGGACTCGGGACGGGCGCCGGCCGACTTGATTTACGTGGACGTCGGCGACCTGCCGGAGTTGGACCGGCAATTTCTTGTCGAGCGGCAGCTCATCAGCCGCGAGCACGCGGAAAGCGAAGGCGCCCGCGCGGTCGCGATCGATCGTGCCGAGCAGTTCAGCGTGATGATCAACGAGGAAGATCATCTGCGGATTCAGGTGATGCACAGCGGGCTCGACCTGCAGTCCGCCCTGGAGCAGGCGAGCACCATCGACGACATGATCGAGGAGCAGGTCACGTACGCCTTCAGCGATCGGCTGGGGTATCTCACCGCCTGCCCCACCAACGTCGGCACGGGCTTGCGCGTGAGCGTCATGCTGCACCTGCCGGCGCTGGTCATCACGCGGCAGATTGAAAAGGTCTTCAAAAGCCTGCAGAAAATCAACCTGGCGGTCCGCGGCCTGTACGGCGAGGGTTCACAGGCGACCGGCGACTTCTACCAGATCAGCAATCAGCTCACTCTGGGGGAAACCGAGCAGGAGTTGGCCAAGAAAGTCGCCGATGTCGTCCCGGTGCTGATCGAATACGAACGACAAGCCCGCAGCTTCCTGGTGCGCGAAAGCCACGAGACGCTGCACGATCGGGTCAGCCGTGCTTTCGGCATCCTACGCACCGCGCAGACGATCACCTCCGAAGAGACCATGCACCTGCTCTCGAGCGTGCGCATGGGCATCAACCTGGGCTTGATCGGCAACGACCTGAAGATCACCACGATCAACAAGCTGCTGATTCACACCCAACCGGCCCATCTGCAGAAACTGGCCGGCATGGAACTGGATCAGACCGATCGCAACGTGGAACGGGCCGCCTACCTGCGGCAGCATCTCGACCCGGACACCAAATCGGGCGACCCGGCGAACAATTGAGTGCAATAACGGCATACTTAGCCCCCGGTCAGTGACCGGGGGCTAAATGGTCACTCGACCGTGATCGCATCGAGCCCTTCCTCTGCGGGGGGCGTCTGGGGATCGAGCCGTTCGAGCGTTTTGCGAAAGATCGTGCTGACCACCATATTGCGGTACCACTTGCGGTCGGACGGGACAATGTGCCAGGGGGCATGTTCCGTGTTGCACTTGGTCAGCGCTGCTTCGTACGCCTGTTGGTAGTCGCCCCACAGCTTGCGTTCGGCAAGATCGCCGCGGCTGAACTTCCACCGCTTGTCGGGGTTGTCGAGCCGGGCCTGCAACCGCTCGCGCTGCTCGTCCTTGCTGATGTGCAGGAAGCACTTCACGAGCGTCACGCGGCCCTCGACCAACAGTCGCTCGAATTCATTGATGCGCTGGTAGCGGGACTCCCACTCGTCCTGGGGAACAAGATCGTGGACCCGGACGATGAGCACGTCTTCGTAGTGAGAGCGGTTGAAGATGCCCACTTGGCCGCGTCGCGGCACCGCTTTGTGAATCCGCCACAGAAAGTCGTGGTCGAGTTCTTCGGCACTAGGCTGCTTGAACGAAGTGATTTGGAAACTTTGCGGGTTGATGCCGGTCATCACCGTGCGAATCGTGCCGTCCTTGCCAGCCGTGTCCATGCCCTGCAACACCAACAGCACCGCGCGGCGGTTCTCGGCATACAGCTTGTAGGCCAGATCGCGGCTGATCTTGGTATTCTTCTTGATTCGCTTGGCAGCCGATTTCTTATCCCAGTCGCCGTCGACGTGCCGGGGATCGTAGTCGGCCAGGTCAATGTGGGAGCCCGGCGGTGGAATCAGCGGTTGCGACATGGATAGAGGCCCTGACAAGGGTGCTGGATCGGCGGACGACTGCACTTCGATTCGACGATTCTCTTGGTCTCGCTCTTCCCAGTGTAACGCGCGACAAAAGCCGTTGTCGGAGGCGCTCGTCGGGAGACGCACGGGTCTGTTTCTCTGCGACGAGCCGGCCGGCGTACCGCGTTCAACCGTCGCGACTGTCAAAATCACTCCGTGCCGCGAGCCAAACACCCGGGTTTTTCTGCGTAGAACCGCAGCCAACGCCGCGGATGCGGCCTATCTATTCTGCGACCCCGGGGGGCGCATTGCGTCATGCCGTCCCCACCACCGCCGTGTGGGGGTCGGAGCGGAGGTTGGCCGAATGCTTGGCCGGCCTGGCGGACCGCTGACAACTGAGTTTCCCTGCCCCAACTCAAACGTCGGAGACCGCGTCGTGTCCGCTTCCGCTACCGCTGCGCCCGCAGGCGCCTCCAGCGAATCGCAAAATGTCGCCACGTTGGTTCACAATCTCAACGGCACCATGGCCGAGGCGATTGCCGAGATCAACGACATCAACGCGAATATCCAACTGCTGGCGCTCAACGCCCGCATCGAAGCCGCCCGCGCCGGGCAAGCGGGGGCCGCGTTCAGCGTCGTCGCTCAGGAGATGCAGTCGCTGTCGGGTAAGACCTCGGAGGCCGCCCACGGATTGGCGACCGACACGCAACAAACGATTGACGAACTGATCGACGTGATCGGCAATCGGGTGCGCGGCACGCGGCTGTCCGATTTGGCGTTGGTGAACATCGATCTGATTGACCGCAACCTCTACGAACGAACCTGCGACGTCCGCTGGTGGGCCACCGACAGCAGCCTTGTCGACGCCCTGGCCCCGGAAGCCGACGACGATGCCCGCCGCTTTGCCAGCGACCGCATGGGCGTCATCCTGAGCGCCTACACCGTGTACTACGACCTGGTGCTGTGCGACATGCGGGGCCGGGTCATCGCCAACGGCCGTCCCGGCAACTACGCCAGCGTGGGAACGGATCAATCCCAAACGGCCTGGTTCCGCGCGGCCGCCGCGACTCAAAGCGGCGACGAGTTCGGATTTCAGACGGCGCACGCGTCGCCTTTGGTCAACAACCAGCTCGCACTGGTCTACTCGTGCGGGATCCGCGAAGGGGGCCAGGCGAACGGCCGTTTGCTAGGCGTGCTGGGCATCGTGTTCAACTGGGAGGGACTCGCCCAGACGATCCTCAAACAGGTTCCCGTCGAGGAGGACCTGCGGGCCGCGACGCGCTGCGTGATCACCGATGAGAAAGGCAGAGTGCTCGCCGACTCATTCGGCAGGCAATTGCAGGACACGATCAAGCTGCCGAACTTGCCTGAGCTGTTCGGCAAGCAGAAGAACTTCGAAGTGTGCCAAGTCGACGGCAAACGGTGCTGCGTCGGGCACGCGCAAGCGCCTGGTTTTGAAACGTACTCGACCGGCTGGCACTCGGTGATCATTCAGCCGATGGGCGAGTAGTTCGGGCGCAGAGAGACTGCCAGGGCAACCATCGCGTTGTCGGCGGCAACTATTCGCTGCTGCCGGCGACGAAGACTGTGCCGTCGACATCGACAGTCACGTGCAAAACGTTCGGGCAACAGCACACCGGGCAATCCTCAGTGTAAAACTGGTCGTCGCCAGCCGACAGGTCAATGGGCACGACGATCTCTTCGCCGCAGTTGTCGCAGATATAACTCGCTTCGCTGTCCATGGGGGCGTATCTGCCTGTGGGGTGATGCGCTCCGTGCCGGCCGGCTATCTGACGTTCGGCTGCGGCGGGGCGAGCGCGCGCTTCCATGGTACGCTTGCTCCCGCAGGGTCGCCCAGCAAACTCCGTGCGATTCGCGAAATCTTAACATTCAACGCGGCAGCGACATCAATCCTCCGCGCGGCTCCCGTCGCCGCACATCTTGACGATGCGGGGATCGAACTGGGCGACGATTTCCACCAGGTCGCTCTGGGCGGCCATCACGGTGCGAATGTCCTTGTAGACGCCCGGCACTTCGTCGGAGCCGGCTGTGAGCACTTCAATTCCCCGCTCGGCTAAGTTCCGTTTTACTTGGCTGAAGCGAAACGTGTCTTTTGCCTGCCGGCGCGACATGCAGCGTCCGGCGCCGTGGGAAGCGGAATCAAGACTGTCGGCATGTCCGCGCCCGCGCACGACGAACGCGGGATCAGCCATCGAGCCGGGAATCACGCCCAGCACGCCGGCGCCGGCCGGGGTGGCGCCTTTGCGATGGACGATCACCTCGCGGCCGCCGTGGTGCTCCTTCCAGGCAAAGTTGTGGTGGTTTTCAACGCCGGCAACGACGCGGGCGCCCAGCAGATTGGAGACCAACCGGTGAATCACCGCGTGGTTGGCCGCGGCGTACTCGCCCATCAAGTTCATAGCGGCCCAATATTCCTGTCCCGCCTCGCTCGCCATGTCGAGCCACGCTAGCCGCCCCAACTCCTTGTGTTCCCGCGGCAACTGTTTCTGGGCGATGGCGGAGTAGGTGCTGCACACGGCGGCCCCGGCGCCGCGACTGCCGCTGTGCGACAGCAACGCGACGTATCGGCCCGCATCGAGGCCCAACTGCTCGTCACGCTCCGCGAGCGTGAGCACGCCGAACTCGACAAAGTGGTTGCCCGAGCCGCTGGTGCCTAACTGCTTCCATGCCGTGTCCTTCTTCTCCCGCGTGATCCGCGAGACGGTCCAGTCGGCGTCCATCACGGCGTGATCCTGCCGCGGGCGGTGCTCGACGCCGACGCCGAATCGCGTGCCGCGCTCCAGTGCGTCGCGAAACGGCTCGCGGCGGTTCTCCAAGTGCTCCACAGGAGCATCAAGCACGGACAGTTTCATCCGGCAGGCAATGTCGACGCCCACAGCGTACGGAATGACGGCGCCCTCGCACGCCAACACGCCGCCAATCGGTAACCCATAGCCAACATGAGCGTCGGGCATCAAAGCTGCCCCAACCGCCGACGGGACGCGGCAGGCGTCGCGCATCTGCTTGTGGGCTGCCGGATCGATCTCTTCACCCCACGTCCGGTAATCGATTGGCTCGCGCAGCGGTTCTGCGCCGCGGCCGAGCAATTCCTCGGCAAGCTTGCCCCACACCGGGTCACGGCGAAATGTCTCCGGCGACTCGACAACTTGCTTCACGAAATCGCGGGCCCGCTTGCCCTTGAGCCCGAATCCGAGCCCCTCGCACGCAGCAGCGCGTAGCGCATCAATCGCCGCGGCCGCACACTGCGGCGGGACGCCCAGTTTTTGTAGTTGGCGACGGTTCATGGGGAGTGATCGACGTGGAGAGGTTGGTGGTCAGAGAGATCGTCGCTGTTGACGGTCGCGGCGACGCGACCAATTCCCATGGAGACGGCCCCATCGCCCACCGGGTTCGCACGGTGGACTTTTCTTCCAATTCATCAACAGCACGACACCGCGAACCCGACGCCCCGCTGACGTGTCTCTGGGACAATTGCGGAGTTTTCCGCGAAAAAGCGTGCAGCAAGAAAATCGCCAGATTCGTCTTGCTCGCTTTTCGCGACCCGTGATTATAATGCAGCTACAAGGTCGTGCCGCACGCAGCACGACGGGCATCCCTGGCCGCTGGCTCCGCGTCCCTGGCAGTGACGCACCAGCCGCCTGAAACCCGTTTGGAAGGAGGTGGTCCGTTGAACCCTAGTGAGATACGCCAGAAAGGTGGCGCAATCCGTTGAGTGCCGGCGGGCGCCTGACGGCGCGCGTCACCACCTGCTTCTGAGTGCCCGCTGCGGCGACCGGGCGGCGTCCGACGGACGACCGCACTAACGACGCGGCCTGCTCTCAAAGCAACCAACGGCAGCCCGACTGTCCCAGCGACGGTCGGGCTGCTTTTTTTGCGCATCGCCAGAATCGACGATCGCACCAAGCGTGCCAGGGCTCTTGGAGCCGTGCGAATTGGCAGGCAATTCTCTGGATCACACGGCTCGCAGAGCCGTGGCACGCGGTTGACGCCCCTGGATTCTTTCCTCTCCGCGACGGATACTCAGCAGCCATGAACAATGCTGATCCGCCTGCCGACCCCGACCTAGAAACCGCCCTGGAGGCCCAGCAGGCTCTGCTGGAAACGTGCCTGCCGCAGGTGTTTGCCGAGTACGACGACGCAATCCGCCGCGGCGTCAAGCAGCCGGTCGTCGTGGTGGTCGACTGCGAGGACGGCATTGGCGGCCAGATCGCCCGGGCGTGGGCCGGCGACGATGAGGTTGATGCGGCGATTGCCGAACAACAGCAGGACCGCACCAGCGGCGACGAAACCACCACGCTGTCCCGCGCGGTGAGCTTTGCCGAAGCGAAACGCGAAATCCCGCAGGTGTTTCCGTACCTTGAGCCCGTGTTCGCCGCGCCGCCGCGCGACGGTTTCTTGGCGATTTCCGTCACCGCCGGCGGGGCGTCGGCGTTGACGGTGCCCCCCGACGCGCGGGAGGATTAGCCGGCAATCGCCTGCCAGTTAACCGCACCGACGTAGATCGTCGTTGCCGGCGACGCCAACGGGCGGCGACCAGCGCCGCCCGTCCCGCCTCTCCCCTGCCCGCCTGGAGTTCCCGCCGTGTCGTACAATCTCGCCCTGATTCCCGGCGACGGGATAGGTCCCGAAGTCGCCGCCGCCGCCCGACGCGTGCTGGATGCCACGGGGCTCGAGTTGACGTGGACGGAATTGCCCGCCGGCCAATCGGCGTTCGAGCAACTCGGCGATCCGCTCCCCCCGGCTACGCTCGCCCAAGTCGCGGAGGTGGACGCAACTCTCAAAGGCCCGACCGCCACGGCCAAGGGAGGCGGCTTCCGCAGCGTCAACGTGGCGCTGCGGCAAAAGTCCAAACTCTATGCCAACTACCGTCCGGCTCGCTCGCTGCCGGGCATCAAGACGCGCTACGACGACGTCGACCTGATCGTGATCCGCGAGAACACCGAAGGACTTTACAGCGGACTGGAACATGAAGTCGTCGAAGGCGTGGTCGAGAGCCTGCGCATCATCACCCGCAAAGCCTCGGAGCGGATCGCGCGGTTCGCGTTCGAGACGGCGCGCCGCCAGGATCGCCAGCGCGTGACCTGCATTCACAAAGCCAACATCCTCAAGCTCAGCGACGGGCTGTTCCTCGACTGCTGCCGCAAGGTGGCCGAGGAGTTTTCCGATATCGAGTTCGACGACTGCATCGTCGACGCCGCGGCCATGAAGCTGGTCAGCGATCCGCATGCGTTCGACGTGCTGGTCATGGAGAATCTGTTCGGGGACATTCTGTCGGACCTGTGCAGCGGCTTGGTCGGCGGCTTGGGCGTCACCCCCAGTGCGAACGTGGGCGACGGGATCGCGGTGTTCGAGGCGGTGCACGGCACAGCGCCCGATATCGCCGGCCGCGGCTTGGCCAATCCGACGGCGTTGATCCTCAGCGGCGTCATCATGTTGCGTTACCTCGGCGAGAAAGAGACCGCCGATCGCGTCGAAGCGGCCGTCGGCAGCGTGATCAGCAAGGGCGAAACGGTCACCGGCGACCTGGGCGGGGGCGCGTCGACCGACGAATTCACCGACGCGGTGATTGCCGCTCTCTAGCCAAAAAAACGCCGGCAAACCCCGACTCGCCGGCCGTTTCGTATGCCGGATCACGGTTTCCGCGTCGGCAGATGGCTGGGGACGCCGGCCTGCTTTGGCCCGGCTGGCTGGTTCGTTTACAATATTGGTGAGCGCAGCCGCCCCGGAAGCGGTCCGTCAGAGGTGCGCTCGCGTGCGGCATGGAGCATTTGCAGGCTTCCCGCACTCGGAAACAGAACCAGGCAAAACGAAAGTTGCATTCAGGATGTTCTCCTCCCGCCACGCCAGCTCTCTGCTGACTTTTTTGGGCCTCTCCCTGGTCACGTTCTTGGTGACGGCGACGCAGACCGCGTCCGCCCAGCCGCCGGGCATGACGGCGGAGCAGATGCAGCAAATCCAGGAGTTGGCCAAGACCGATCCTGAGGCGGCCAAACGGATGGCCGAGGAGATCATGAAGCGCCGCGGCGGCCCTCCGTCCGGCGACGCCAAGCCTGACGACAAGCCGAATGATGACAAGCCCAAGGACGAGGGCGAGTCGAAACCCGACGGCAACAGCAGGGGCGAAGCCGACACCGTCAAACGCCCCGACAAGCCGGAAGAGAAACCCGATCCCGAGGAGCTGAAGGCCGCTCTCGACGATCAGGGCATGATCCAGTTCAGCTTCCAGGGGCAACCGTGGAAGGAGGTGTTGCAGTGGTACGCCGATGTTGCGCAATTGTCGTTCGATTGGACGGAACTTCCCGGGGGATATCTCAACCTGACGACCACCCGCAAGTATACGCTCGACGAGACGCGCGACCTGCTCAACCAGCATCTGCTGGCGCGGGGTTACACGCTGATCATGCGGGGCGAGGTGCTCACAGCGACCAAGATTGACAAGCTCGATCCGAGCCTCGTGCCGCAAGTCGAACCCGACGACCTGGAGTCGCACCGCCCCTACGAATTCGTCCGGGTCCGCTTCCCGCTGCCGGAGACCATGGAGCCGGAGCAGGCCAAAGAAGACGTCAAGATTCTGTTGAGCCCGAATTCCAAGGTCACGCCGCTGCTGGCCTCCAAACAATTGTTGGTGATCGACGCGGTGGTCAACTTGCGCGACGTACGCGACCTGATTTACGCCGAGCAGATGGCGATCAAGTCGGACGTGCGCCCCACGGAATTCCCCATCAAATATCAGCGTGCCGAGTGGATTGCCGACCAGGTGCTGATCGTGCTGGGCAAGGACCCTGCCTCGCGTAAGAGCCCGCAAGAACTGCAAATCGAGCAGATGCGGATGCAAATGCTGATGCAGATGCAGCAGCGGCAGAAGACAGACATCTCGAGCATGATCAAGGAGGAAGGGCCGCCGGTGAACCTCGCCGTCGACAAGCGGCGCAATGTGCTGCTGGTCAACGCCCCGCCGGAGGTGCTGCCCACGATTGAACGCACGATTAACTTGCTCGACACGCCCGGCGGCGGCGCTGTTGTCGCTGACAGCTCGGCGCAGCAGATGCGAAAGTACCGGACGTCGTCCGTCAGTCCCGATGTCATCGTGACGGCGCTGCAGGACATGGGCAGTTTGGCGCCGCTCACCCAACTGCAAACCGACAAGAAGTCCAAGACGATCTTCGCCTACGCCACGCCGGCCGATCACGCCACGATTCAGGCCATGATCGACAAACTCGACGGCAGCGGCCGCGGCCTGAAGGTCATTCCGCTGAGTCGCCGTTCGTCGGCGGATCAGGTCGCCGGCACGATCCACGCCTTGATGGTGGGCGAAAAGCAGAACGAGGACGACAACAACCGGCGTAACCGCTATCGATACGGCTGGCCCTACGGCATGGACGAGGAGGATTCAAGCGACGACGGCGACTTTCGCATTCAGGCGGACCTGGAACACAACCGCTTGCTGCTTTGGGCCACGCCCGCCGAGTACGACGAGGTGATGAGTCTGCTCACCACGCTGGGGGTCGTGTCGCTCCCCGGAGCCGGCGGCAATCGTCTGCGCGTGATGGAAGCCGGCGACCCGGAGGCGACCGCCCGCCTGTTGGAACGTCTGCAGCGTTCGTGGGGCGGCAAGAACCCGCTGATTATTAACGGCCCGCCGCCTGCCGAGGACGACGACAAAACTGACCAGCCGCCCAAAGACGACGCGCCCGCGGCCGACGAACAACGGGACCGCCTGACGCACAGCGTCGACCGCTTCATTCCGCTGGCAGGCCGACTGACGCCTGCCCAGTTCGTGCAACTTGCCGAGGGCCAGCAGCAACCCGCCGCCGATGGCGAGACCGCGACGAGCGAGGGCGAATCGAGTGAAGCGCCTGCGCCGATCCGCGTCACCGTCACGCCCGACGGCCGGCTGGTGCTCAGTAGCGAAGACGTGGCGGCCCTCGACCAATTGGAAGACCTGCTGCTGGAGTTGGAGCCCCCGCAAGCTGACTTCAAGGTCTTCGATATCACCAACGTCGACGCGTTTGACGTCTACTTGAACCTCAAAGATTATTTCGAGGAAGAACTCAAGGGACAGAAGGAAACGGTCTACGACTACTGGGGCGACTACGCCGGCACGCGCGACAAAGACTCGGGCCCCATGACGCTCGGACGGCGGCGGCCGCTGCGATTTATTTGGGATCCGGCGACCAACACGATCCTGGTGCAGGGCGCCAGCCGCTCGCAGATGGCGATCATCGAGGAACTGATCGAGATCTACGATCGCCCGGTCGGCGAGGACGCCGTCGCCTCGCGGCGTACCGAAGCGATCCCAATCGTCTACTCCAACGCTCGCGACATTGAGAAAGCCCTGAAGGAGGTGTACCGCGACCTGCTCAGTTCCAAGGACAAGGAATTCGCCAACGGCGGCAAGGACGGGCAGAAGTCGACGCGCACCGAAACCTATTATCGCTTTTACGGAGGCGGGGGCGGCGATGACAAGGACAAGAAGTCGGCGCCCGTCAAAATGAAGTTCGAGGGCGAGCTGTCGATCGGCGTCGACGAGATTTCCAACACGCTGATCATTTCGGCCGAGGAGCAGGTGTGGGAGAGCATCCGCGCGATCGTCACGCAACTGGACGAACGGGCCAAGCCGAACACGACCGTTGAGGTCTGCGAAGTGCAGGCGCCCGTGAGTTCGACCGCCCTGAAGGCCGCGCTGGCTCAAGCCCTGTCGCAGCCGTGGCCGGGCGGCAAGCCGCCGGGACAGACGGGCCAAAAGCAGAGCGGCGGCGAGGGCGGCGGCGACGACAAAGGCAACCAAGGCAATCAGCGGGGCAATCGCAACCGCGAGTGAGCGGCAGCGAGCCCCTCTGCCCCGCCCGCCGGCGGATGGGGCGGCGATCCGACGTTGCAGGGCGCCCTACGTACCCCGATTGGCGCGCTGCGAGATGCGATCCGCACGCGTCGCCCCGGTCCCAGGTCGGCATCTCCCCTATTTTTCCAGCCATTGCCGCTCTGGCAGTCCTGCGGTATCCTACTGAGCTTGACCCTACCGCGGGGCCTTAACGCCCCGCGATGTCCGTCGCCAGCGTAGCTTCAATTGGCAGAGCACCGCATTCGTAATGCGGGGGTTGTCGGTTCGACTCCGACCGCTGGCTCTCGCGGCTTTGCGCCGCGTCACACACCATCATCCGGCGAGCGGCGGGCGCCCAGCCCGCTGCCTTTGTGACGGCGAATTTGCCATCGCCCAACCGCTCGCCGCGCCACCCGCGTCTCCCGAAAGGCCACCGATGTTGCAGGCTGCTGACGAAATCGACCTGAAGCAGATCGTCGTCTCCAACTCCACCTTTGGCCCCAACGAAATCTCGCAACTCCGCGGCGCCCTGGCGGCCGACCCGGGCAACCTCCGCGTGCTCCGCGAAGCGGTCAACGATCTGGAGCAGCAGACCGGCCGCTCTCCCGCCGCGTCGGCCCGGTTGGGCGTCTGCCAGTACCTGCTGGGCCGCTACAGCGATGCGGTCGCGACGCTCAAAAACGCCGACGGAGGTGCGCTCACCCACTACTACCTGGGTAAGAGCCTGCTGTCGCTCGACAAGTATGCCGAGGCCCTGACGGCGTACGAATCGGCCCAAAAGGCCGGCTACAACCGCGACGACATTTCGCTGGCCGTGGCCGAGGCCCAGCGCTATAACGGCGACCCGCAGACCGCACTGCAAACGCTCGACGATCTGTCGGGAGCGGTTGAGCAGACGGCCGAGTACCTCTATCAACGATCGGCCACCGTTTCCGCCCTGGGCGGCAGCCGCAGCGAGGTGATTGCCCTGCTGGAGCGTGCCGTCGAAGCCGACGGCGGCCACGCCGGCGCCCTGTTCGGCCTGGCCCTGGAAAACGATCGTCACGGCAACGACACCCAGGCGGTGGAGCTTTACTCCCGCGCCGCCAAGCAGTTCCCGACGCACGTCGGCACGCTGCTGAACTTGGGCGTGTTGTACGAGGACATGCAGCAGTTCGAGCGGGCCAAGCAGTGCTACAGCCGCATTCTGGATTCCCACCCGTCGCACCCGCGGGCTCGGCTGTTCTTCAAGGACGCCGACGCTTCGCGCGACATGTTCTACGACGAGGAAGCTCGTCGCCGTCAGGATCGGCTGGCGCAGATCCTCAGCGTGCCCGTGACCGACTTTGAGTTGTCGGTGCGCAGCCGCAATTGCCTGCAGAAAATGGGCATCATGACGCTGGGCGACCTGACCGAAACCACCGAGCAGGAGCTGCTCTCCAGCAAGAATTTCGGCGAAACCTCGCTCGTGGAAATCCGCGAGATGCTCTCTTCCAAGGGTCTGGAACTGGGCCAGTTCGCTCAGAACAAGTGGAAGGAAGAGCCGGTCTACGAAGACACGTCGATGAGCGACGACGAGCGGGCGCTGCTCGATCGTCCGATTGCAGACTTGAACCTTTCGGTCCGGGCCCGCAAGTGCATGGTCCGCCTGGGGCTGACCACCATTGGCGAGTTGCTCCGCCGCACGGGCGACGACCTGCTGGAATGCAAGAACTTCGGCGTGACCAGCCTGAACGAAGTTCGGGAGAAGCTGACCACCCACGGCCTGAAGCTTCGCGGCGACTGATTCCGCGGGCAGTCCGCGAATGATCAAACCCAAGCCCCAATGACCAATGGGCTGTGCAGTTTGCCAGCTTTGGTCATTGGGGCTTGGTCATTTTGGCAACAGCCGGCGCAGAACACGGGACTCGAGTCGCTTGAGCCACCCCCATTTCCAGTTCGACCTGCATGCGACGAGCGACCCGGCGGCCCGCCGCGGGACATTTCATACCCCGCACGGTTCGGTTGAAACGCCCGCGTTCATGCCCGTTGGCACGCTGGGTACCGTGAAAGGCGTTGACGTCGACCGGCTGCGCGAGACCGGCGCCCAAATGGTGCTGGGCAACACGTACCATCTGGCCCTGCGGCCGGGCGAGGAGGTCGTCGCCCGGCTAGGCGGGCTGCATCAGTTCATGGGGTGGGACGGCCCCATCCTGACCGACAGCGGAGGTTTCCAGGTCTTCAGTCTCGCCGAGCGGGCCAAGGTCACCGAACACGGCGTCACCTTCCGCTCGCATATCGACGGCAGCGAGGTACAGTTCACCCCCGAGCGGTCGATCGCCATTCAGGAAGCCCTGGGCAGCGACGTTGCGATGCAGTTCGATCATGTGGTCGCCCTGCCTGCGGGAACCGACGCGATTCGCGACGCGACCTACCGCAGCCTGCGGTGGGCCGAGCGCGGCCGGGCTGCCGCGACACGCTCCCGACAGGCGCAGTTCGGCATCGTCCAGGGCGGGCTCGACCCGGCGCTGCGGCGCGAGTCGGCGGCCGAATTGGTGAAGCTCGACTTCCCGGGCTATGCGGTTGGGGGCCTGAGCGTCGGCGAACCGCCTGAGGAGATGTACGCCATCCTGGACGAAACCACCCCTGCCCTCCCCGCCGATCGTCCGCGTTATCTGATGGGCGTCGGCCGGCCGGAGGACTTGGTCCAGGGGATAGCCCGCGGGATCGACCTGTTCGATTGCGTCATGCCGACCCGCAATGGCCGCAACGCGTTGGTCTTCACCGACGCGGGGCCGCTACGGCTGCGAAACCTCGTCCACGAGCGGGATGCGGGGCCCTTGGAGGCCGGCTGCCCTTGCCCAGCTTGCCAGCGCAGCCGCGGCTATCTCCGGCACCTGTTCCAAGCTCGCGAGATGCTGGGGCCGATTCTGGCGTCGATTCATAACTTGACCTACTACCAGCGGCTGATGGCCGAGGCTCGCTCGGCAATCGAGGCCGACGCGTTCGGCGAATTCCGCGAGCGAAAACTGCGAGGCTGGCAATCCTCACCCTCAGACATCGCGCGCGGGGCTTGAGCCACCTGTTGGTTCGCACCAGTCAAATATCCGCCGAACACCCGGCCATCCCCGTTCGCTGGCCGAAAACTCCCTGCCGGCGGCCTCGACGCGCCGCCAGCAGACGCCCTTGTTGCCTACGGGGCAAGGATTTAAGATATCCCGATTGTCGGTAGGCGTGAGGGCCCGGCAGCGTGGTTGCGCGTCGGGCCGCTTCTGTTCAGGGGCTCCCCGGCGGCCGGATTTCGGCGGTCCGCGGCCCGCTTGTCAGCTCGCCGCCCCGGCGCGAGAACCGCGTTGATTCCGCGTGCCACGGCTCTGCGAGCCGTGCTCCCTGGAACAGCGCGCCAACCCGCATGCCACGGCTCGCAAAGTCGAGGCACGCTCCCCGTTCGCGGCGTCTGACGCCCCCGTTGATTCATGCAAACGACATTCGGATGGTCTTGGCTGGTGATGCTCGCCGATGCGGCTGCGCCGGCCGCTGGCGGAGCTCCTGCCGCAGGTAACCCGCCGGAGCAGGGGCCGCTCTTCAACCCGCTGGTAATTGGCGTCATTTTCGTGCTGTTCTACTTCATCATGCTGCGTCCCAAGCAGCGCGAGCAGCAGAAGCACCAACAGATGCTGGGCGACTTGCGGGAAAACGATCGCGTCGTGACCATCGGCGGCATCCACGGCGTCGTGACCAACGTGCAGCGGGACGCCGAACAGGTGACGATTCGCATCGACGAATCGACCGGCGCCAAAATGCGAATCGGCCTGTCGGCCATCTCGCGAGTGGTGACGGACGAAGACAAGCAGAAGAAAGAATCCAAGTAGACCGCCGGCCGGCCTCGTGCCGGCGCCGGTGATCGACGCACATAGCTTTTAGCGAAGTTCAGGTACAAGTTCGATGGAAAGTCGCGTACTGCATTCGTTCGCCCGCCGCCTCCGCGGTTGGCGAATTGCCCTGGTCGCTCTGGCGACGACCGCCGCGTTGGCCGTGAGTACGGTCGGCTGGGCTCAATCGGGAGACGAGGCGCCCGCTGCCGACGCTGCTCAAGCGCAATCTGCTGCCGGCGGAGCGGCTGCTGCGGCTCCCGGCGGCGCCGCGGCCGATGCGGGCGGCATTTCCTCCGAGTCGGTCGTCAACCTGCTGCTGGTGCTGGCCGTGTTCATCGTGCCGATGATCATTGGCAATTGGCTGGGCAAGCGGCTGCGGATGCCCGACCACGGCTGGAAGTTCGCGGTGGTGATTGGCACGCTGGCCGCGGCGGCGATCGTGATTTCCCGCGGCGAATTGAAACTCGGCCCCGACCTGAGCGGCGGCATCACGCTGATTTATGAACTCGACGAGACGGCTGTCGACGACAAGCTGGCCGAGTACGTCGACATGGAAGGCCCGAAACCGACCCGCGAGCAGGTCGAGCAAAACCTCGTCGAGGCGCTGGTCACCTCGCTGTCACGCCGCGTCGACCCGTCCGGCACGAAGGAAGTGTCGATTCGCAGCTACGGCCAAGGGCAAATTGAGATCATCATTCCCAAGGCGAGCGAGGAAGAACTCGAAAACATTCAGCGCAGCATCTATACCGCCGGCGCCTTGGAATTTCGCATCGTGGCGTCCCGCAGCTTTTCGCGGCATCGCAACATCATTGCCTTGGCTGAGGAGTTGCCCCCCGGCAACAACATTGTACGGATCGACGGCTCGGAAGTGGCCCGCTGGGTCAGCTACCGACCCGAGGAATTCGAGAGGAGCGACGGTACGCTGGAAGACGAGACGCTGGTGCGCCGCGAGGGCGCCCGCGGCAAGCAGTTGCTGATCCTGACCAACGACGGCCAGGACGTCACCGGCGACAAGCACCTGAAGAGCGCCTATGTCGGCAACGACGATCTGGGCAACCCGGCCGTCCACTTCTCGATGAATGGTCCGGGGTCGATCGCTTTCGGCGAATTGACCGGCGCCCATGCTGTCGAAAGCGGCCAGAAGTACCGCCTTGGTATTCTGCTGGACAAAACGCTGCTGAGCGCCCCCAACATCAACGAACGAATTACCGGCCAGGGCATCATCTCCGGCAGCATGGGCAAGGACGAGGTTCAATTCATCGTCGACATCCTGCAGGCCGGCAGTCTGCCCGCGGCACTCAACAAAGATCCAATCAGCAGCGAGCAGATCAGCCCCACGTTAGGCAAGCTGACGATCGAGCAGGGCAAGCTGGCGATCGGCGTGTCGCTGGCGGCGGTGCTGATCTTTATGGTCTTCTACTACCACTTCGCCGGCGTCGTAGCGTGCATCGCCCTGCTGGCCAACCTGCTGCTGATCGTCGGCTGCATGGTGCTGATCAAGGGCGCCTTCACGCTGCCGGGCCTGGCGGGTCTGGTGCTGACCGTCGGTATGTCCGTCGACGCCAACGTGCTGATTTTCGAGCGTATCCGCGAAGAACTCGACCGCGGCGCCGCATTCCGCATGGCGATTCGCAACGGCTTCGGCCGGGCCATGTCGACGATTATCGACGCGAACGTCACAACGCTGATCACGGCCGTGGTTATTTACAAGATCGCCCCCGACAACGTGAAAGGCTTCGGCGTTACGTTGATCCTGGGCATCCTGATGAGTTTGTACTCGGCGATCTTCATTTCGCGACTGATCTTCGACGTGGCCGAGAAAGCCGGTCGTATGAAGAAGATGACCATGCTGCGGATCATCGGGAGCACCCAATACGATTTCCTCGGCGCCAAGGGGATCGCGTCGGTCGTCTCGTTGGTGATGATCGCGGTGGGTATTGCGGGGCTCGTGACGCGAGGCTCTGACATACTCAACATCGACTTCACCGGCGGGAGTTCGGTGACGATGGTGCTCGACGAGCCCATTGAGTACGCCGAAGTCAAATCGACGATCGAAGAGGGGACCGATTTGGATGAGCAGAACCTGACATTGGTCGAGGTCGGCGAGACCAACACGCGCTACACAGTCACCTCGCGCAATCAAGACGTTGGCGCCGTCGAGTCGCTGCTGGGGAACACATTTGGCGACAAGCTGAAGAACTACCGCGTTGAGGTCAAGACGCTCGCACCCGTCGAAGTCGACGACCAAGCGTCGACGGCTCGACGGCACGGCTGGCTAGCAGCGATTTTGCCGCCCGGCCCGCTGGCCATGACGACAATTCTGCAGGACGACGGTGCGAGTAACGACGAGGAGTCCGCTGCCGAAGAAACCGCGACGCCAGACGAAGGAGCTGACAGCGACACAGCCGACGACGATGCGTCGGACGAGGGCGCTGGCGAGTCCGCCGCGACCTCGGAGCCCGCCGAGGAGGCTGATTCCGCCGCGGCCGACGACAATGGCTCGGCGTTCGCGGGCGGCACGCGGGCGACGCTCGAATTTGACCTGGGCACGGGCGACGAGGCCGAGGGGGAATCTGACGACAGCGGCGTCAACTACGACACGCTTGAATCGTTGCTGAAAGATGCCTTAGCGGCCACGGGCCATCCCGGGGCGGCCTACCGCCTGGAGGCAAACGCTCCCAATTTTGTTGAGGGCACCAGCCGGCGGTACAAGTCCTGGAACGTCACGGTCGCCCTGGACGAAGCCGAGGCCGCGCCGGCCTTCGACTCGCTGCAGCAGCGAATTAACTCCCAACCCATTTTCCCGCTGGCCAGCAAGATCGGCAGCCGCGTCGCCGGCCAATTGGGGCGCGATGCGATCGCGGCAATCGTGCTCTGCCTGATTGGCATCATCGGCTACATCTGGTTTAGGTTTAACGGCGTCATCTACGGTCTGGCCGCCGTTGTGGCTCTGGTGCACGACGTTGTCATTACGCTGGGCATTGTGGCGCTTACGGCCTATCTGGTCGACGGCGCCGGGCCGTTGGCCAAGGCGCTGATGATCGATAAGTTCCAGATCAGCCTCCCGATGGTCGCCGCGGTGCTCACGCTGATCGGCTACTCGCTGAATGACACGATCGTGGTGTTTGACCGCATTCGCGAAGTGAAGGGCAAGAGCCCTCGCCTGACCAAGGACATCATCAACACCAGCGTCAACCAGACGCTGTCCCGGACGCTGCTGACCTCCGGCACGACGTTGCTCACGATTCTGGTGTTGTACATCCTGGGCGGCGACGGCATCCACGGCTTTGCGTTCGCGCTGCTCATCGGCGTGATCGTGGGTACCTACAGCTCGATCTTCGTCGCGTCGCCGGCGCTGCTGTGGATGAGCGACATGATCGAAAACGCAGAAGAGCGAAAGAAGGCGGCCGCCAAGGCGACCTAAAAACGGCCGACCGAATCTCGATTCGAAATTGGCCGCGGCTCCTGTGCGGGCTGCGGCTATTTTTCTGCGCAGCGTCTGGCGAAGCGTCGCAGTCCGGCAACTTTGCGCAGCCGGCTTCACCGGCCCGTCGCCCCAGCTTGCCGGAAACATCGGCCGCCGCGGGCTCAAGTCGGCAAGCCGATGCAATCGATCACAGGAGATGGATGCGCATCGCCGTCTGAGCGACTCGCACAAGTGCGGCGCGGCCCGAGGGCCCGCGCCGACGTTCGTCATCAATGCTCGGCCAGGGACGGCCGCGACGGGTCCGCCCTACTCCGTGCCTTATGAGTCGACCACAACGTCTTGCCGCTGCCGGCGCCGTGCTTGTCTTGGGGCTTTTTGCCGCTTGGCCGTTTCGGATCGAGCACCCGCCGGGCGAGACGGATGCGCCAGCACCCTTAGCGCCCCTCTCGCAGCAGTCAACGCCGCTGCAAAGCCCGCCACACGCCCCCGCCAGTGCGGGAGCGCTGCCGGCCACCGCGATCGCTACCACGGCGCCCGCCGAATCATTGCCGCCATTGGGACTGGATCTGGGCGCTGCGTCCAGCGGCGTGCTGTTTGGCGACAGCCAGTCCGCCGGCCAGCGGGCGCCGGTCGACCCGCCTGTCACGCCGACCGATGCAGCGGCGCTCGCTACCTCCGGGCTTGACGACAGCTCAATCGACTCGCTGGCTGACGGGCCGCTGGCGACGCGAACCTACGTGATTCACAACGGCGACTCGCTGGAGCGCATTGCCGCTCGCTACCTGGGCGATGAGGCGCGAGCGCTGGAGATCTTTGACCTGAACCGCGACGTGCTGTCCAACCCCTACCTGTTGCCCTTGGGCGCCGAATTGACGCTGCCAGCGCGGTGAGACATGCGATCCACGAATTGCAGCCTGCGGTCTGCACGACGAGCCGCGCGTCTGGGGCCTCAAGTCTCAATGCGACGCCCGCTCACTTCACCTTGCGGCCAATCCACGGAAACGACTTCGTGTCGACCCGGCGCCAGAGGAATTCATCGATCTTTGGCGGCAGTGCGAAGCTAGCCTTGCTCAACAGTTCGGTCCCCTGCAAAGCGGCGGGCAGTTCGTAGACGAACAGGTCCTTTTTCTCCTTGGCCTGATCGGGCGGCGGTTCGGGATGGAACTTCTCGACATTCCGAATGACGTTTCCGGCATCGCGGGCCGCGTCGCGCGACTCTTCGCCGAAGGCGATCAGCAGCGCCAGGCGTTGCCGCACGTCGGGCTGTCGCAGGGCGTCATTCAGGGCCAATCCACGGAAGTTCCACGCTGGAGAGATCAGCGCAAGCGCTTTGACGTCCTGCCCCTGCTTGCGCACGGCCAGCGGCGGGGCGTCCCAATCGTTGGCGGCCCACAGCGCAGCCACGTTGGCGCCCATGCCGCTACCGACCAGGGCGAGTTTATTGAGGTTCAGCTCGCGTGCGTCGTTCTTGTCGACCAAGAACGACCGGACGGCTTCCATGTCAAACCGCACCATGTCTTCGAAATCGCCTTGACGCAGGCGCGCATGATCCAACTGCACAGGCCCATCGACGCCGGCCGCTGACCGACTGTCCCCGTGCCCGCGCAGATCGACGGTGACGACCGCCCGGCGCGGGATCTCGCCGGCGCCGGCGGGCCCCGGCGTCTGCAATGCGAGTGCCAGTCCCCGCATCACCGCCCGCGATTCGCCAAAATCGTGCAGCAGCACCACTGGCGTGGCGTCCTGGCCCGCGTCGCTGGGGAAATAGCTGATCCGCAGGTCGACGCCGTCACGCGTGACAAGCGTTTGATCAACGGGTCGCGGCGGAGCCCCTGCTCGCCCTGCCAGCTGTCCCAGAACGGGCGAGGTCATGCAGGCAATGGCTGCGAGAAGGGCGCCACATGGGAAAAATCGAAGAAACGGGCGTGTCATGGCATGTCTTCAAGCGGGTGAATCGGCGCCTCGCGAGCATTCAGGCAACGGCGCCTTCGACCCGCGACTCTCTTGCATGATACCATCTGGCCCAGGGGGCGTTGCGAGCTTTCGTTGCCCAATCCGGCTCGCCGAGCGACAATGGAAGTACCGCTGGCCCTTGCCCTTGTCACCGCCACCATCGCCCATGTCCCAGGTCGTTGCCGACCCGCCGCAGCGCGCTGCACCGCCCGCGCCCAGCGTGTCGGCAGCCCCCACGTCGCTGGACGCCGAGTCGACCGCGTGGGTGGCGAGTTTTTTCGTGCATCTCGCGCTGCTGGGACTGCTGGCGCTGGCCAGTTGGACGTTGCCTGGCCGCCGCCCTGATCTCGGGCTCCAGTACGAGCCGCTCGATCTGACCGACCCGGAGCTCTCGGAGGAATTTGCATCGACCGACGAGGTGTTCGAGGACATTGGCGCCCTGGGAGCGGGCGAAGGCGACTCGGCCCTGGCCGTGGCGGCCGAGTTTTCGCTCGACTCGCTCACCGCGATCCAGCCGGAGTTGACGACCGTCCCGGCCGAGACCGTGTCGCTCGACCTGCCGACGGAAATGGTTGTCGCGACGGAGCTATCCGAACTGGCGCCGGTGCAAGGCATTGGCAGCGTCGGCACGACGGCGGCCGAGGGCGCCATCGACCGCATTACGCATGAAATTCTTGCCTCGCTGGCCCAGCGGCCGACGCTGGTCGTGTGGATGTTCGACCAGTCGGGCAGCATGCGCGCCGAGCGTGCCGGCGTGCTCAAGCGTTTCCGCCGCATCTACGAAGAGTTGGGCGTCATCGAAGCGGCAGACAACCCGGCGTTCCGCCGCCATGAGGACAAGCCGCTGCTTACCGCTGTGATTGGATTCGACGCCGAACCGCATCGGTTGACCGCCGAGCCGACGGACGACTTCGCGACGATCGAAGCCGCCATCCGCGGCATCACGGATTCCACGACCCAGGTTGAAAACGTGTTCACCGCCGTCACGATGACGGCCGAGAAGTATCGTCGCTATCGCACGCCGCGCAACGGCGGTCGCAACGTGATGATTGTGATGTTCACCGACGAATCGGGCGACGACCCGGACATGCTGGACGAGGCCGTCGATGTGTGCCGCAAGAGCGCGATCTCCGTGTACGTCGTCGGCCGACCGGCGCCGTTCGGGCGGGAGTATGCGCGGGTGAAGTGGGTCGACCCCGATCCCAACTTCGATCAGCGCCCGCAGTGGCCGCCGGTGCGATTGGGGCCCGAGTCGCTCATGCCCGAGCGGCTCAAGCTCTCGTTTGCCGACAATCGCGATCGCGGCGAGTTGGAGGAGTTGCTCGACTCGGGCTTCGGGCCGTACGCGCTGACTCGGCTGTGCTGCGAAACAAGCGGCCTGTATTTCACCGTTCACCCCAACCGCGTCGTGGGTCGCGCCGTTCGCCCTGGCGAGATTGAACCGTTGGCCGCCCGTTTCGCTCGTTTCTTCGATCCCGATGTGATGCAGCGGTATCAGCCGGAGTACGTGTCGCTCGCCAACTACGAGAGACTCGTGACATCGAACCGAGCCCGGCGTGCGTTGGTCGAAGCGGCGCGGCTGTCGTGGACGTCGCCCATGCAGGACGTGCGCCTGCGGTTTCCCCGACGCGACGAGGCGGAACTGGCGCAACTGCTGTCACAAGCGCAGCAGTCAGCCGCCGTCCTGCAACCGAAGATTGACCGGATTGTGCAGACGCTGGCTGCAGGCGCGGACGACCGCGCACGACTCACCGAGCCGCGTTGGCGAGCCGGGTACGACCTCGCGGTGGGACGAGCGTTGGCGACGCAGGTGCGCACCGCGGGCTACAACGCGATGCTGGCGCGAGCGAAGCAGGGCATGGAGTTTGAAGATCCTCGCAACAACACGTGGGTGCTTGGGCGAGGCGACGACTATGCCAATAGCGTCCTGGAGAAAACGGCGGCAACAGCGCGGGAATCGCTCCAACGCGTCGTCGACGAGCACCCCGGCACGCCTTGGGCGCATCTGGCGGCCCGCGAGCTTCAGACCCCGCTGGGCTGGCATTGGCGTGAAGACTACACGCGGCTGCCGGACCGCCAGGCCAGCGGGAATCGCCCGCCGCGCCCGCGTCCTGAGCAGCGTCCGCCCCAAGGCCCCCCGCGCCGCGACCCGCCGCCGCTTTGACAAGTCTTGAAAGGCCCGTTCGCATATCGGACCTTATTTTTCGATAATGTGCGTTGTTTGCCCCAGCGCCTGCCGATAGTCTGGAGCAAGCTTGTGAGCCCCTAACGGCTCCGCGCTACCTTGTCTTTGGCCCAAGTTTTGCGCCGCATTGCTCGTCATTCGCTATTCTCGGCATTTTGTCGGGCTTCCGTTGTGTCGGGCTTCCGTTGCATCTGGTGAGTACGTTGCGCGCAACGGATTTCGGGGAACAGGAAAGAGGTTCGTGCATCCTATGAGTCGGACCAAGTTCTATCCAGGAGTAATCATGACTGTTCGAGTTCGTGCGGGGGCAGTCGCCCTTGCAATTCTCGCCATTGGCGTCGCGCAGCGAGTGGACGCCGCCGTGGCAGATCTGGAAGCCATGCAACAGGCAAACGCCAATCTGTTGTTTCAATACGGCTTCGAAGGCGCCGACGATTCGACACGATTGGCTGACGGCAGCGCCAACAGCTATGACCTGATGCGTGCTGCCGGCGGCAGCGGCGATGTCAACAACATCCAGTTTGTCCCGGGCTGGGGCGGCGTGGGGCAGGCTTACCAGCCAGAGATCGATGTTGCCAGCCGGTCAAACGGCGCAGGTCTCGTCACCACGGGGGCGGTGCCCTTTGCATCGTCGAGCTTTACGGTTGAAGCCGTTCTTCAGGCGGACGCCTATTCGAGCCCGCCGGACTCAAACGGCCGGTATGTTCTGGCTGCCCGCACGGGCCAACGCATGTATATGTTGCGCGCCTATGAGAATGGCGACGATGGCGAATTGACAACCACGTTTGGTGATTCGAATGGCGACCGCGAGACGGTGATTAACTATGATGCCGGTGACTGGCTGTATGTGGTGCTGACCGCCAGTTGGAATGGCGCTACGACCGACGTCACCTGGAATGTCGCCAATCTGACGGACGGAGATGTCAGCTTCACGACGTCCGGGACTGACACCGGGCTCTTTGGCGGCGACTGGTATGATGGTGGCGCCGGCAGTTCGGCTGTCGGCGTGGGCGCCTTTTCCAACGGCACCCAGGAGTTCTTCCACGGGCGCATTGACTCTGTCGCGCTGACGAATGAGGTCCTGTCGGCCAACGATATGCAAGGTCGGTTGGACGCCCTCAATCGCCCGGCACAAGTGCCCGAACCTGCGACGTGCGGACTCTTGGCAGCCGCAGCCGGCTTGACGCTCGCACTTCGCCGCCGCCAATGAGACATTGGCGCGTGCATCTTTGAGCCCGCATCCGTAGTGGCGCCTGATACAGCGCGGCAGGAGGACCCGAGAATCCCCTCCTGCCGCGTCTTTCTGCGCGGCGCCCGTTTTGCACGCGGTTTGGCCGCTTCGCCCTGTTCATTCGGAACCGATGCGAAGAGCTGCCGGATATCGCCCCAGCTGCGGTGATTCTTGCGATCCTTCAGCCGCTCTTCCCCTGCTGAAACGTGTCAGTCGCTCCTCCCGGCTCTACGCGATAGCCACGCTACGGCTCGCACATTCTCGCCAAGATTGCCGCCATGGCGGAGAATAGCCGGAGGGAGGCCCGACTATGCATGCCGACGATCGAACGCCGCAGGACGAGTACGACCGTCTTCGGTTGAGTCGTAACCTGCTCAGCTACGGCCTGGCGACAAGCATCGTGGGATTGCCGGTCGGGCTCTGGCTTGGCCTGCCGCTGGTGTGGGGCTTGTCCCTGCTGGGAATCGCTGTGGGGAGCGCGAAACTCTGGCTCCGCTACCGCTGAACGACGCCTGGGGCGGGCCCGCACGGCTTTCGCTACGTGCGTGCGGTACGATCAGCAACGAATCTTCGCCGCCGCACCCCCCAGGCCATCGCTCCTGCGATGACCAGTGTGAGCGCACCCGGCTCGGGTACAAACCGGCCGCTGACGACCTGAAAGTTGTCGAAATACGCCTCATCGCCGGCGACTGAGTAGCCTTCCCCGCGTGCGCCGAACGAATATCGCAACGCACTGGCGCCCCATTGCCCCTGGACCAATCCGTCCAAGTCCGTGCTTGCCGAGACTTCTGGGATGCTGAGCGTGAGCCGATCGAGCGCCGTGTCGTAGGCCGCTATGAACGTGACGGCTTGCGGCAGCGTGCCGACCGACGGCCCAGCGCCCAGTAGAGTGGGCCCCGTGGAGGCGTCGTTAACGCGGTAGTCGCTGACAACGGTCGAAGCGGTTCCGACTCCCAGGTTCCCCAGGGCCCAGGCGATCGCGGCGGAATTCTGGCCATCGAGATCTTCGCCCACGCCAAACACAAACGCGAATGCGTCGCCGGCCGAGCCGACGGCGACAAACGCTTCGAGCGTGAACTGGATCTGGATTTCAAAATCGGCCGCCGTCGACAACGCGTAGCCGGCGCTGGCGTCGCTCAGGAAGATGGCGTCGTCGATCGCGCTGCTAGAGCCGTCCGCATCAACTTCGACTTGTCCATTCACTTCGTCGATCGCGAGTGCGGCCGAGTTGTCTTCGATCACCACCCACTGCGGAGCAGGAGTGTTGTCGTTGAAATCGTCGTCGGCGCGGCCGGAACTGGCGGCACAGCCGATCACAGCTAGAACGGCGACGAAGTGTCCCCAACAGGTTTGACGGGCGACAGCGGCTTTCATCGGTGGTACTCGCAAGAGAGGATCAGGAACGGCGCGGCAGACGCCAGGAGAACAGGCCACGAAAAAAGCCGTCGCCAATCAGCGACTCGTCAACCGCTCGGGCGAGCGGCGACAGACGCGGATTGACGACGGCTTGGCGTGAGATCGAACTCGTGAAACTGGGGGATTTCCTAATCCTTGTAGATTAAGCGGTGCCCGAGTTCAGATCAAGAAAACTTCATTCGTGCCTACTTTTTCGGGGAAATAGGCCTGCCCAAACCGGCCAACCGGGCCGCCCTGGGAAAGGCGGGCAACAGGTCCCGCCGACGGACCGCCGAGGACGCACGTTTTACTTCCCGTTGAGAACCAGCGAAAATGATGGAGGTTTCTCCTCATCTTGGCCGCGGGCTCGACTGACATGCACGAAACACTCAGGCGGTGGTTCGCCGACGTGGACCGCCTGTTGCGCGGCGACGCCACGCGCCCGGAACTCTTGGCACGCGAAGGCGGCCTGCGGGTCGACGTGCAACAATTGCTCTATGCCACGACCGCGCTCTGCATGATTTACGGCCTCTGCATGGGCAGCTTCTCGCTGCTGAAGGAAGTGCCGGAGAACTTGGCTGGCGTCAGCCCGCGCCTGATGCAGTTGGTCGCGTCGACAATTAAGACGCCGCTCTTGTTTCTGCTGACGTTGCTGGTGACGCTGCCGTCGTTGTACGTGTTGAACGCGTTGGTCGGGTCGCGACTTCGCCTGGCCGGGCTCTTCGATCTGTTGGTGGCGGCCTTGGCGGTCAACGCCGTGGTGCTTGCATCTCTGGGTCCCATCGTGGCATTTTTCTCGCTGACGACCAACAGCCACCCTTTCATCGTGCTGCTGAACGTGGCGATGTTCACGGTGGCCGGCGTGCTGGGTCTGATCTTTCTGCTGCAAACGCTGCATCGGCTGACCAGCATCGACGCTGTGCAGGCTGCCCGGAATTCCCCGCAGCAGCCGAAACCTGACGAGGCGGCGGCCGCGCCGCCCGATCAAACACCATCCGAACCACAGCAGTCGGCGGCTGAGCAAGACTCGACCGACGGCGCCTTGGATATGCCGCCCGGGCAGGCGCTGGCCGGTCAGACGCGATTGGTGTTTCGCTGCTGGATTGTGCTGTTCGCGCTGGTTGGGGCCCAAATGAGTTGGGTGCTGCGACCGTTTATTGGGTCGCCCGACAAGGAGTTCACCTGGTTCCGCGAGCGGCAGTCCAATTTCTTCACCGGCGTGCTGACGGCGCTCGGTCGCCTGCTCTTTGGAGACTGAAGCCCGTGGAATCGCTGCTGACCACGGCCGACGATATCCTGCGGCGGGCCGCCTGGACGACCCGGGCAGCGCGGGTCGGACCCGCCGTCTGGCGGCTCGGGGCGTGCCTGGCCGCGTTCGCCCTCTGGTACGGCGCCGTGATGGGGGCGTTCCGCGGACTCACAGGACAGGAGCAGTGGTTGCGGCAGATGATTTACTCCGCCGTGAAAGTGCCGCTGCTGTTGTGCGGCGCGTTTGTGGTGGGACTGCCCAGTTTCTTCGTGCTGAGCAGCATTGCGGGTTTACGCCGCGATTTCGGTGAGTCGGTGCGGGCCCTCGTCGCAGCCCAGGCGGGGTTGGCCATCATGCTGGCGGCGCTCAGTCCGCTGACCATCGTGTGGTATGCCTCCAGCACGCGTTACGACCAGGCGCTCGCGTTCAACGGCGTAATGTTCGCCGCGGCAAGCCTTGGCGCCCAATACCTGCTGCGTCAGTACTACCGACCGCTGATTTCACGCAATCCACGACATCGCAAGCTGCTAGTTGCCTGGGCCGGCATCTACGTTCTGGTAGCCGTCCAGTTGGCGTGGCTACTGCGCCCGTTCGTCGGCTCGCCGCAGCAGGAGGTGCAGTTCCTGCGCCCAGAGGCGTGGGACAACGCGTACGTCAAGGTCGCGGGCATCGCGTGGCGGGCGCTGCTCGGCAGCCCCTGACCGACCGGCGTCGCGTTGCGCCCGAAGCTACCTTCGCTGGTATTGCTGTCCGTAGTAGGGCGTCAAACTCGCTGGCATCCGGCTCGTGTTCGGCCGCGCATTGGAATTTCGCGGCGGGCCGCCGTAATAGGTGTGCCCCACGTTGCCGGAAAGTTTGCGCTGCTGGATGTAGGTCCGTTGGCTTTGAGCCGCTTGCTCGCGTCGCTGCATCTCGGGCCGCACGAACGAGGTGTACGCATCGCCCACCGGCGTTCCGCGGCGCGAGAGGTTGACGTACGGGCTTACCGCAGGATTGCGATAGAAGTACTTGTTGAATAGAAACGTGTCGACGTTGTCGATCTGGCGCGGATCGACGACGTACGGTTTTTGGTACGGACTGATCTGAGCGTGCGTCCGCGTGGCGACAAGACTACACGCGGCAACGATCGCGAGCGCGAGCGATACTCTTCGCAGCGGTCGTCTCATGGGGCGCCTCCTGCACGGGGCGCGGATGCGGCGCTCGTCGCACCTGAAACGCTGTCCCCGGGCGGAACGCGACCCTCGAACCGATCCATGATCTCTTGCCAAGTCGTCAGCGTCACGTCGGCCGCATTCAGACGATCCCGGATATCCGGATCAACCAGCAACTGGAGATCCCACACGCGTTGCTCCGCGTTGTCAACGATGCGCCGCAAAGCCGGCTCATCAACGGCAGGATGCAGCGCGATGCTAGTCAGACCAGGCTGCAGCCCGTCAACCAGTTCCAGAAACGCGGCCTTTTTTGCTTCGTACGATTCGGCCGACTCGACGAACTGCAAGTCGTCGAGTTTCGGCAGCGGGTAGGCCTGCACGGCGGCGACCAATTCGTCCGGCAAAGGGAATCCCATGCTGCGAAATCGATCAAGTTGGTCAGGCGTCAGTTCAATGATGACCGCCGGAATCCAGTAGCTCTGCGCGAGCTTCAGGTAGACTTCGACGAGATCGGCGCGCGAATACAACGTTCCCAAGTGTGTCGTCAGATGCGTCGGTCGCATACCCGCCAAGTTCGCATGGAGAATCTGTGCGTGCAACTCGCTCTCGACATCGGCCGGCGCGGCGCTGACCAGGGTCTGCGTGGTGGTCGTCCACAAGTAGCCTTGCTGGTCGACTAGCGATGCTACAGCATCGTCATGAGCGAGTGGCTGCCACCTGTACCGCGGCCACTCGGAATTGAGCGTCAACGTTAACCCCACGTCTGACTTGGGGTAGTCCCTGGTCCGGTCGACATAGTCCGCAAACCAGGGACACGGCGCCATCGCGGCCGACGAATGGCGAACGCCTTCGCTCCACAATTGTTCATCCGCCGCATTGGTGGCGTAGCAGAGACCCATCTCGCGGGTCTGCAGCAGGATGACTTTCTGGCCCGCGGGATAGCCAAGTCGAGCGGCCCAAGTTTCCGCTCGAACCGTAGACGTAGCAAAGGCCGTCCCAAGCAGCGCGAGGGCGACGAGAGCCCGTTGAGTCCGGAGGGGGGCTCGGGTGTGCGGCAGAATCATTGCAGAATCCCCAGAATGCGTGTCGAACATCTCCGACAATTATAGCTTGCCGGGATCGCCCGTTGGCAAACTTCGCTGTGCCAATCTGGCGGCGAAACTAGGTGAATTCCCGCAATGGCGGCGGATTGCCAAGCGCACGGCGGCGGCCATGTTCAGTAGATGTGACGCGCGCACCGAGTTCGGCGGAAGTTGGGGCCCGGCGTACCCAACAACGGCACGCAACGGATGTGACAAGCTGGTAGCTCTTACCGCTTCCAGCCGGGGTCACCGCGCGTCGGCAGCCTGGGAGTCGATCAACTCCGGCGTCACAAGCACGATCAGCACTGTCTCGTCCGCATTCTCGCCGTCGGCGTCAGGACCAACGCCGGCAAAGCGCGACCGCAATCCGGCCAGCATCACCGTCTCGCCGCTGGCGACGTCAATGCCTGTATCGATCTCGCGCGACTTCAAGGCCGGCCGAAGCCCCGTGGGCGAGTCGATCGAACGCGACTCGTCCAAGGTGGTGACGCGGAGCCGAATTTCGGCTCGCACGCGATCGCCGTCGAGTTGAACGTAGCGGATCGTGGCGCGCGTGCCGATTTCGACGAATTCGCCGCTCTTCCCTGGCGCCGGCTCGCCGATGGGAACCTGACCGCCCGAGAAGAACTCGGCGGAACGGCCGGCAACCGTCACAATGGTCGGGTCCGCCAAGACGTTTGCCAGGTCGTGCCTCAACAGGAAATCAACGAAGTCGATTTGCGTTTCATCGGCGACCACGACTCCCGCGGCAAGCGTCCAGTCGAGCGAGAAGCCGAGCCGGCGGCATTTCGTGAGTGAAGCCTCGATCATCCGTAAGCGGAACGCCGCTTGGTTCGACGGCGAAACGCCTCCCGCGGTCGCCAGACTCGCTTGGGGAGCTGGGCTAACCGCCGGCGGCGGCCCCGCAGTCGCCAGCATCGATCCTCCTGCCAACAGCGCGAGAGCGAATTCCGACAACATCCGGCAAATCCTTTTCGCAATGCAAATAGCCCCCGGTCATTGACCGGCGGCTAAATGCTTGAGGTGAGGCGTACGCGGCGCGGCTGCATGAACAAATCGGCTATTGATTCGCCACGGCGTCCAGCGCGAACATTGTGTTGGGATCGTGCTCGTAGAAGTACTCGGCAATCTGAATCGACACGACATCGATGAACTGGCGTTGGAACGCCTGAACCGGCTTGTCGGCCGCGGGGATTCCGCTGTTGCGAGGGAACAGCACCTGCCCCACGCGTTTGTCCCAGACGAATTTGCGTTGTTCCATGTCGTACACAGAGACGGTCAGGTCGGCGTTGCCCTGGTAGACGGTCTTGCCCTTGTAGAGTTCGAAGTCGTCCAGCTCGATGTACACGACGCGGGTGGCTTTGACGCTGCGCCCCAGGTCTTTGAAATTCTCCCAGTCTTCTTCATCAACCCAGTTGTCGACCTCCTGCTGGCTGACCACCTCGATATCGTCAACGTGCATCTCCAGCAGTCTGGCGACCCGTTCGCCGATCTCGCGGGCGGCCCCGGCGTGGCGGTATTCCTGCGACGCGGGGGGGCGGCAGAGAACGACGACGCGCTGCTCCTGCAGCGCCTCGCACTCGGCGGGAACGATGTTGCCGCCCTGCCACAGGTAAATGCCCGTCGCGAGAAGTTGATGGATGCAGCCGCCGCTGACGCCCAGCGCAAGCAGTGTCAGTCCAAGAGCGGCACGGCGTACCGAGGGGAAAGAGCGATCCATGCGGCTTTCCTTGCGAGCGCGGCCCGCAGCGTGAATGAATGCGATGACTCAATCCGTTGAGTCGTGTCTTTGTCAGTTCGTCGCGAACGCCGAGTTGCCTGTTCTGACGACGATTCGCCGCGTCAGATCTACCAGCACGCTCGATCCTCTCGTTACCCGGTCTGCACGAGGCGCCGGACCCAATCCAATGCGATCAGGGCCAGCCACAACGTGCCGACGTACAAAATCGGCTCCAGTCGCGGTCGTCGCCAAGGCCAGCGTCCGCGGATGACCGCGACGAGCAGCCAGGGCACGGCCACAATGGCGGCAACCGCCAACGCCGCTCCGGCGGCATTCGCCAGAGTCGCGCCGACGACATCGCCCCGAACCATCCGAGCCCACGCCGTGGTCATGCCGCAGGACGGGCAGGCATGCCCTGTCAGGCTGCGGAACTTGCACGGCGCCAGCCCGAGTTGCTCGTGCGTGCCGTGGCCGCGGGCGTCGGGCGTGACCCAAGCAGCCGCGGCGAGCGCGCCGACGAGCACTGCCACCAGCGCCGCGACCGATAGCCGCTCAGCGCCCCGGAGGGCACGGCGATCGTTCGACGGAGGTGGCGCAGCAAATTCGGACACTGTCGCGCGAGGAGAGTAGAAAACAACGGGGCCGGAGGCAAGGCGAGTCGCTGGCCGAGGCGGCATGCATAGTGACTGCTAGGATGCGGCGGCTGCCAGCGATGCTAGCTCGGGCAACTCCGTTTCGCTAACGCACAGCCGCTTGATGGAAAGCGCACGGCCCGTTTGTTCGTCGGCTTCGACCACGGCGCCGTTAATCCGCACGTCGCCGCTGGCGACCTCGAACTGCGTGGGATTGGCGGTCAGTTTCGTTTCCAAAACGCGGTCGATTCGCCGGCCGAGAATGCTTTCGTGCGGGCCTGTCATGCCCACGTCGCACTGAAATGCCGTGCCGCCGGCAAAGATTTGCTCGTCGGCGGTCGCCACGTGCGTGTGGGTTCCCAGCACGGCGGTCGCCCGGCCGTCGAAATACCGACCTAGCAGTTGGGCTTCGCTGGTCGCTTCGACGTGAATGTCGAGCAACCGCACCCGTACGTCGCCCGGCATGGCGGCCAGGGCCCGATCGGCCGCGCGAAACGGACTGTCGATCGGATTCATGAACAACTGGCCCAGCACGCAGCAAAAACCGACTGTTACGCCGTTGCGAGCAAGAACGGTCGCCCAGGTCCGGCCCGCGGCCTCTTCGGGCAAATTCGCGGGACGCACGATGTTGGACTCGCGCTGCAGCACCGAGCGAATCTCGCGGCGTCGGTAGACGTGATCGCCCAGCGTAATGGCGTCGACGCCGGCCGCGGTCAGTTCTTTGTAAATGGCAGGCGTGATCCCGGAGCCGCCGGCGGCGTTCTCGGCGTTCGCGACAACGAGATCAAGACGCTCGCGCACAATCAGCCCCGGAACCGCGGCCACGACGATGTCGCGCCCCGGCTTACCTACAATGTCGCCGATAAACAGAAGTCGCACGGTGGTCGCTCAATGGAGAATTCAAGCCGGCTTGAGGGCGTCGATCGCTTTCGCGGGTCTCGCGCTAGCGAGCCATCTCGGTGACGCGCGTTTCGCGAATGAGCGTCACCTTGATCTCGCCCGGGTAAGTCAGTTGCTGTTCGAAGGCATTGGCGATATCGCGGCAGACTTTGGCTGCCGTCTCGTCAGTCGTGTCCGTGGCGCTGGCGATGACCCGCACCTCGCGACCTGCCTGGATGGCAAACGCTTGCTCGACGCCGCCAAACCCCGTGGCAATTGTCTCCAACTCCTGCATCCGTTTGATGTAACGATCGAGCGTCTCGCGACGGGCGCCAGGGCGGCTGGCGCTGCACGCGTCGGCTGCCGCCACAAGCACCGTATAGGGCATGTCGGCGCGAATGTCGTCATGGTGCCCCAACGCAGCGTGGACGACTTCGGGACTCTCGCCAAAACGCTTGAGCAAGTCGGCGCCGATCTTCGGGTGGCCGCCTTCCTGATCGTGGTCAGCTGCTTTGCCGATGTCGTGCAGCAAACCCGCACGGCGGGCCAGGTCGCCGTCCATACCGAGTTCTTCGGCCAACATGCCCGCGATGAAGCAAACCTCGATCGAGTGCCGTAGCACGTTCTGACTGTAGCTGGTGCGGTATCGTAGCCGACCGATCAGTTCGATGACCTTCTTGTGGAGGCCGAACACGCCGGTTTCCTGCATCGCCTCTTCGCCGTGCTTGATGATGGCCGCTTCGACTTCTTTCTCGGTTTCGGCAACCAGTTCCTCGATGCGCGTCGGGTGAATTCGACCATCGGCGATGAGTTTCGACAGGGCAATACGCGCGATCTCCCGACGAACGGGATCAAACGCGCTGACGATCACGACGCCGGGCGTGTCGTCGATAATCACGTCGACGCCCGTGGCCTTCTCCAGCGCTCGGATGTTGCGGCCTTCGCGGCCGATGATCCGGCCCTTCATTTCGTCGTTGGGGATGTCGACCGTGCTGGTGGTCGCCTCGGCGGTGTGAGCCGCGGCGAATCGTTGGATGGCGGTGATCAGCAGCTCGCGGCCCTTGGTTTGGACTTTTTCCTCGGCCTCCCGCTCGAACCGCATGATCAAGGCGCCCTGCTCTTTCACCAATTCCTTTTCCAGCCGCTCCAGCAGCTTGGCCTCGGCGTCCTCGCGGCCCAAGCCGCTCAGCTCGTGCATGGTCTGTCGTTCGAGATCAAGCAGGTCGTCCAGTTCCTTTTGCCGTCGGCCGACGTCGTCGAGTTTCTCGGTCAATCGCCGCTGGTTGCTCTCGACCATTTTCTCCTGTTTCGAGAGCTGCTCGGCCCGGGCCGTGTGGGCGTCCTCGACCTTGTCGAGTTGTCGTTCGCGGTCGTGCAGTTGGCGGCGAATCTCCTCATTTTCCTTTTCGAGCTTCGCCTTCTCCTGCAGAGCCATTTCGCGGGCCTCGATCTGCTCTTCCTTGCGACGAGCGGCGGCTTCCGCCTCGGCCCGGTCGATGATCATCTGGGCCTTCTGATCGGCGTCGCGGCCGCGCAGGTAATCGAGCCCTTTGACGGCCGCCATTCCGGCAGCGGCCGCGAGCAAGACGAAAATCGTCGTGGTCGCGCCGTCAGTCAGGGCAAGCGGAAGAGCCAGCAGTGCGAAGGGGATGGCGTTCATGGCATATGGGTCCGGTCAATTACCGATGGAAATCTCGCGCACGCAAGCAGACCGGCAGCACGACGAGGGATCGCACCCAGAGCGGCACGGAGAAGACGAGCGGCCCGGCGGCCCCAGCGGGCCGACCGGAATCGCGGCCTGCGAACTGCCTTAGCCAAGCGTCTCGCCCACCGGCGAGGGTTCGGCAGCGCAACCGAATGGGCGCAACGGGCATGCCATGCCCGCTCCGACCCTGCCTCCGGAAGCATGCGGCGGTCCGCGGCGGTAGCGAACGACCAAATCGGATCGCCCGCCGACCGCGTTGGGAAGTGTAACCGCGGCTGCCAACACAGGGCGTGCATCGAGACGGACCGCGATCGCGGCGGCGAGCAACAGCCCGGCCGACAGCATCACAGCCGCCAGAATGATCAACGCTTCAAAGCCCATGTCGCATCCAGCCGCGTGGTCAGAACCTAACGCTTGCCCTGGTAAGTCTTCTCAAGTGACCAGCTCTGCGAACGCCCCGTGATCGACGCTTAGCCAAGCCAAGCATGGCGGTGCGGAGTGTGAAACGCAGCTTTGGTCCTCGCGACAACGCAGGAATCGGGCTCCTCGAGCTGGTTGACTCGTTGAAACCACCGCAGATTCCCCGCCGCCGGCGAGTGCCGTTAGAATATCAAACCGGCCGCGAAGTGCAAATGCCACAGGGGTTTGCGCTGCCGCGACTGTGCGGGCTAGGCGGCCCGGGACAACTACGCAAATCGGATCGGACGCCGCTGCCGAGCAGCCTGCGGAGCGGCTAGTTGGGTCGCTAAACGGGCAAATCGAGGCCTTCTCGGGATGGCTCAACCCTCAAACGGGTGACGAATGACTTCGCGCTTGCTCGACGAAATTACCTCTGTCTTGCCATGGAATCGATGGCGAGATGTCCACATGCTCGCTGCTGTATCGGGCGGGCCTGATAGTGTGGCGTTGGCGTGTGGCCTCAGCGAGTTGAAACGCTTGACCGGTGGCGCTGGGAAACTGATCCTGGCCCACGTGAATCACCAGTTGCGAGCAGCGGAATCGGATCGGCAGGAAGCATGGGTGGCCGCTTTCGCAGAGAGACTCGGTCTGCCCCTGCTGGTGGAGACCCGAACTGTCGCCGATCGGGCGGCACTCGATGGCGATGGCATCGAGGCGGCGGCCCGGGCCGAACGGTACGCCGCTCTCGCCAAGCTGGCTGACGAAACCGGCGCCCGCTACGTTGCCACGGGCCACACCCGCAACGATCAAGTTGAAACCGTCGCCATGCGTTTGCTGAGGGGAGCAAGCCTGCGCGGTCTGGGCGGGATGCGTTCCGCCAGGCCGCTCACCGCGGGTGCGGCGTTGATTCGGCCGTTGTTGGGCGTCAGTCGCGAGGAGATTTGCTCCTTCCTCGCCGAACTCGGCCAGGATTCATTTCACGACCAATCCAACGACGACCGCCGTTTCACGCGCAACCGAGTCCGGCACGACATCTTGCCGCCGCTGCGAGCGGCTTGTGACGGTGATCTCGACGCCGCTCTCGCCGAGTTGGCCGCCGACGCCCAGGCGGCGTTTGACATCGTGAAAACGGCAGCGCAGTCGGCGCTCCAAGCGTGCCGCATCAGCGGCTCGATAGGATCGAACTCGGCTGAGGTCGGTTTTCGCGTCGATACGGAAAACCTGGGCAAACATCCTCCGCTGCTGCAGACCGAAGCATTGCGGGGCGCCTGGCGCGAAGCGTCATTGGGCGAGCAGGCAATGACGCGCCGGCATTGGCGAACGCTGGCCGCAATGATTGGCGATGTCGAGGCCGCGGCGATCAACCTCCCCGGAAACGTCCGAGCGCGACGCGAAGGCGCGACGCTCGTCGTCGAGCGGCTTGGACCAGCGTAGGGCCGTCCCTACTTCTTCGTCGTATGCGAAGCCTGCGAGATGTTGCCGACCGTTTCGATCAGCTCTTCCTCGAATCGCGACACGAAATGCATGCTGCTCGTCTTGCCGGCGAAGCCCAGCACGCGGGCGTCGACGCGATGGTCCTGCTCGACGACCCGGCCCGCTTCGATGTCGAACCGCACCGTGCCGTCCGTCAGCCGATCGACCAGTTGTGAGCGAACGTACGGATCGACCGGCGTGAGAATCTGGTACGTTACTTCGATCACGGCGATGCCGTGCTTGACGCTCTTCAGCCGGCAGGTGCGTCGGGTGCGCACCGTCAGCCGGGCGCCGTTTTTTCGCTCCGTCGCCACGTCGTACGTGCGCGACCAACGTCCGCCGACCGCAATCGGTTCGCTTGGCAATTCGAGCGTCATTGGCAAATCGTCGGCGGAATTCGGCTGCGGGTGCTTCTTCTCCCGGTGGACGATTCTGCCGCTGGGCGCAATGCGAATGACGGAAATCGGCGTGTCGATCGCGCCGGCCACCTGCTCGAAACCGGGCGGGGGCGTTGGGTCCGACTCGCTGTCATAAGAATGCGAAGCAGAGCCGGGCGAGTGATTGGTCATTTTGACCGCTTCGACGACGTGCACGAACTCCATCTCGCCGTTGGGCAGCACGTCGGTCACTTTCCACGCCTTGGTCGACTGACTCAACGTCTCGTTTTCCTGGCTCGTGCCGTCGATCGTGGTCCTCACGCTGGTGGCTTGTTCCACGTGGTAGCGCAGGATCTCGCCCATTTTGAACTTGTAGGCGAGCTTGTACGTGGGCTTGCTGCGCGTGGCGGCGGGAGCCTGAGTCGCGGTTGCGCAGACAACGAAAAGCAGGGCGAGCGCCAAGCATGCGGCGCGGCGAGGGCGGGACATAACGGTGCATCCTTGCACGGGGTCCAGGAATTCAATCGCGGGGCCGCAAGGATACCGCAACCACCACAGCGATGAAATCGCAATGCGCACGACAGCACCGCGCCGGTCTGCTAGCAGTGCTGGCGAGGGCTAGGTCGAACCGGTGTTGGGCAAGCGACCGCCCCAGCCCAGTTTCTCGCGGAGCGTGCGATAGTACCCGCGGCCTTCCACTTCGATGAGCTTGAACTCCGCGGGGGCCCGGTTGATTCGCACGCGATCGGTCGGCTGCAACGTGTCGATCACGCTACCGTCGACCACCAACGTGGCCGTCCCCTGAGAATGCGGGACGGCCAGTTCGTAAATACGCTCGGCAGAATCGACAACCGGTCGATTGCTGAGCGTGTGCGCACTGATCGGCGAGACGACAAACGCCTGCAAGTCTTTCCGCAATATCGGTCCGCCCGCTGAAAGGTTGTGGGCGGTGGACCCGACCGGAGTGCTCACCAACAGGCCGTCGCAACCGTAGGTGGTGACCAACTCGCCATCGACGTACATCTGAATGTCGAGCATCTTGAACGGCGCCGCCGACAGAATCGCCGCTTCGTTGAGCCCCACGCCCTGCAAGCGGATGTCGCTTTCATCCCAGCCTAGACCATCATGGCGCACGTGCCATTGGAACATGAGGTGCCGCACCTGACGGTATCGCCCGGCCACCACCGACCGCAGTGCGCTGTCGAGGTACTCCGGGCGCACGTCGGCAAGAAACCCCAGTCGGCCGAGGTTGACGCCCAACACGGGCAGCTGGTTGTCCCCCATCAGCCGGGCCGCCCGCAGCATCGACCCGTCGCCTCCCAGGACGACCGCCAACTCCGCGCTGGTGCCTGGCATCGGTCCGTCGAGGTCGCTGACCGTGGCCACGACCTCCAGGTACGACTCGATCAGCGGCTGCAACTCGGCGAACCGCTGCAACAGGTCCGCCTTGTTCGCATCGCGCATCACGACGGCGCGGGGGCGCGAAGCCAGCGGCGGGGCGTCGGCGGCCAGTTCGTTTGGGTCCATACGCCTATTGTAACGTGAGAGCGCCAGATCCGGTTACCCGTCGCCAATAGCCCCGAACGCGAGATCCTTTTACCAGTCGAATACTCGCTGGCATCTGATTAACACAAACGCTACGAGAGCGTCGCGCCGGCGTCCGTGACGTTGGCCAATTCGAGGCACGTCTGGACGATCCCAGCAGCGTCCAGGTGCAGGTCGGCGAGCAGTTCGCCTCGTTCGCCGTGCTCGACATATATATCGGGGATGCCCAGACGTCGGATGCCGCTCGCATCGACGCCGGCGTCGGCAGCCGCTTCGAGCACTGCGCTGCCAAATCCGCCAGCCAGTGCCGCCTCTTCTACGGTGGCCACCCACGGGCAATCGCGAAGTGCTGCAAGAATCGCCTCGCTGTCGAGCGGCTTGAGGAACCGTGCGTTGATGACGCCCACTTCCAATCCCGCTTCTTCACGCAACCGATCAGCAGCCTCGACGCAGTCGCCCAGCAGCGCTCCGCACGCCACGAGACAACCGTCGGCGCCCGTGCGGACCGTCTCGCTGCGGCCGATTTCCAGAGGCTGAATCTCGCGTGGGATCGCGTTGGCCTTCGCCTTGGGGTAGCGAATGGCCACCGGGCCGTTGTGCTGCAGAGCAAAATCGAGCATCGCCGGCAACTCGGCCGCGTCCCCGGGCGCCAGGATCGTCATGTTGGGGAAGACGCGCAGGTAGCCAAAGTCGTACGCCCCATGGTGCGTCGGCCCGTCCGGGCCCGACAGGCCGCCACGATCCAACATGAACGTGACCGGCAAGTTCTGCAGCGCCACCTCCTGGAAGATGTGGTCGTAACTCCGCTGCAGGAACGTGCTGTAGATGTCGACGATCGGCCGCATGCCGGCCTTGGCCTGCCCAGCAGCGAATGCCACCGTGTGCGCCTCGCAGATGCCGGTATCGAAGAACCGCTCGGGGATTTGCTCGCGGACCTGCTCCAGCTTATTTCCCTGGCACATTGCCGCGGTAAGCACCACAACCCGCTCGTCGCGTTGCATGGCCGACAGGATGGCATCGGACGCCACGTGCGTGTAGTTGCGCGAACCGCCCGCCTTGAGCGTGACCTGATCGTCGCTCCGCTCGACGAACTGCGGGGGCGCGTGGAAGGTCACAGGGTCCTCGACCGCTGGGCGGAAACCATGCCCCTTCTCGGTCATCACGTGCAGGATCAGCGGGCCCTCGGTCCGCTTGGCCATTTTCAGATACTTGCGCAACAGGCCGATATTGTGTCCGTCGATTGGTCCGGCGTAGCGGATGCCCAATTCCTCGAACATCATGCCGCCGCTGAGGCCCGCTTTGGCGGCTTCCTTCAATTGCACCAGGAATCGCTCCGCGGGATCGCCTAGCAACGGCACGCGGTTGAGAATCTTTTGCACCTCGCCCTTGAAACCCGTGTAGGCGGGATTCATACGCAGTCGATCGAGGACGTCGGCCCAGCCGCCCACGCGCGGGCAGATGCTCATGCGGTTGTCGTTGAGGATGATTAACATCCGCTGGCTTTGGCGGCGCGCGTTGTTGAGCGCCTCGAACACCACGCCCGACGGAAACGCCCCGTCGCCAATCACCGCGACGCTGTGGCGCCCTTCGTCAGCCCGCAGAAAGTCGTCGCCGCTGGCCAAGCCCAGCGCGGTCGACACGCTCGACCCTGCATGGCCCGTCATGAACAGGTCGTAGTCGCTCTCCTCCGGGTTGGGGTAACCCATCAACCCGCCCTTCGAGCGGATCGAATTGAATTCGTCGTAGCGGCCCGTGAGCAACTTGTGCGGGTAGATCTGGTGGCCGGTGTCCCAGATCAGCCGATCCCGGCTGAAGTCGAACGTTTGGTGCAACGCAATGGCCAACTCGACCACGCCCATGTTCGAGGCGAAGTGAGCGCTGCGGCACGCAATGAGATTGCACAGCACCTCGCGGATTTCGCGGGCAACCTGCTCGAGCTGCGGGAGGGACAATCCGTCGAGGTCCCGCGGCGTGGCGATCTTCGGCAACAGGGCCGGCATCAAGTATTTCTCCGCCCGACAAATTCGGCCAAGGCGACAAGCGGTCCGCCCCGCTCGCCCAGGATGCTAACCGCGGCAACGGCGCCCGCGATTAACTCGGCCGCTTTGGCGCGGCTGGCCTCGACGCCCAACAACGCCGGATATGTGATTTTACCCTGCCGCGAGTCTTTTCCCAACCGCTTCCCGACGGCCGCCTCCTCGCCGGCCACGTCGAGCAGATCGTCGGTCACCTGAAACGCCAGCCCCAGGTTCCACGCGTAGCGGTCCAATGCGTCGAGCTGGTCGTCGGTCGCCCCGGCCACCAAAGCCCCCAACCGCAACGACACTCGGAACAGGGCGCCGGTCTTCCGCTCGTGGATCCGCTGCAGCTGCTCTAGCCCCGGCGACTGGTGCTCCGCGGCCAGATCGTCGGCCTGCCCCCCTACCAATTCGCGGGGCCCGGCCGCGCGGGCCAATTCGAGACAGCAGCGGCCAGCCAATTCCGGCGGCTGAATCCCCGCGGCGAGCGTCTCGAACGCCAACGGTTGCAAGGCGTCCCCAGCGAGAATGGCGGTCGCCTCGTCAAACTGCTTGTGACAGGTCGGTCGCCCACGTCGCAAATCATCGTCGTCCATCGCCGGCAGGTCGTCGTGCACCAGCGAGTAGGCGTGGATCATCTCCACCGCCACCGCGGCGGGCATGGCCGCTGACGGATCGCCGCCGCAGGCTTCGGTCGCCATCAACACCAACTGCGGCCGCAATCGCTTGCCGGGAGCGAGCAGCGCATAGCGAATCGCTTCGCCCAGATGCGGCGGGCAGCGATCACCCAGACGCGTCGCCGCGTCGAGCGCAGCCTCAATGGCAGCGAGCCGATCGGGGTCGCCAACGACGCTGGCGGGAGAGGAAGAAGATTGGGACATCGAGTCGATTGTGCCACGTCAGACGGTACTAGAACAACGTGCTGCCTGCGTCATCGCCTTTGCCGCGGCGAGGGGCGCCGGCTGAGCGGCGGCCACTGCGCGCGGCGGCTTTGTCGGCCAAGTCGGCGGTGGCCGCGTCGTCAAAGTCGGTGGCCTCGACGCGCCCCTGCGGATCGATCTTGGCGACCAATTCGATCCGCCGCTCGGCGTCGGTGAGCAATTGGTAACACGTCTGCAGTCGGCGGACGCCCAGTTCGTACTGCGACAGCGCATCGGCCAACGGCAACTGACCGCCCTCCAGCCGCGCGACAATCTGCTCCAACTCGGCCAGCGCGTCTTCAAACGACGGCGCCTCGGCGGCTGCGGCAGGTTTCTTTTTGACTTTCTTCTTGGCCACGCGGAAGTCGGGGAGGTGCGGGGGGGTGTTGTGGGCGGGGGCGACGCATCCCACGCCAGAAACCGGCGGCCTACCGGCCGCCGCTGTGAGGTTTCGCCACGACAATGGCTTGTTTCTTCACGGTTCGAACGGTACTGACCGCGACGCCATCGGCGAGCGTCGTGGTGATCTCGTCGCCTGGCGACAGGTCCGCAATCGAGCCGACGAGCCGCCCGTCGCGTTGCGTCAGGCTATATCCCCGGCCGAGGACCGCCAAGGGGCTGAGCGCCTCCAATCGCCCGGCAGCCAGGCCAATCTGACTTTGTTTATCGCGAATCGCAGTAGCAATGCCTGATTCGAGACGCTGCGACAATTCATCCGCCCGCCGGGCGAGCTGCCGCACGCCGTCGGCCGGCCGGGCCAGTGCCGGGCGGCTGGCCAGCGCATCGAGCCGTGCCCGCAACTGCTCGGCCCGCCCGACCAGCGCCCGCCGCATCCGGCCGTGCAGGCTGGCGACCAACTCGGTCATCTCGGCCGCCGCGGGAGCAACGCGCTCGGCCGCCTCGCTGGGAGTCAGCGCTCGCACATCGGCGGCGAGGTCCGCGAGGGTGACGTCGATTTCGTGACCGATTGCGGAGATCGTGGGAATCGGCGACGCCGCGATCGCGCGGACGACCGGCTCTTCGTTGAAGCACCACAGATCTTCCAGACTGCCGCCGCCGCGGGTCACCACCAGCACGTCCAACTCAGGTCGAATCCGCGCCGCACTCTTAATGGCGCCGGCAATCTCGGCAGCGGCTCCGTCGCCTTGGACGCGGGTCGGCAAAATCAACACCTCGACCCCGCGCCAACGCCGGCGGAGCACTTCCAGAAAATCGCGAATCGCCGCGCCCGTCGGGCTGGTCACCACGCCGATCCGCCGCGGCATCTTCGGCAGAGGTCGCTTGCGCTCGACGGAGAACAAACCTTCCGCTGCCAGCTTCTCGCGCAGCTTGCGAAGCGCCGCCTCCAAGGCGCCTTCGCCCTGCAGGTAGAGCTGATCAATCACCAGTTGATAACTGCCGCGAGGCGGGTAGAGATCGAGTCGCCCCCGGCAAACGACGTCCAATCCGTCGCGCAGGTCGACGCGTAGTCGCGATGCCGTGCCGCGCCAAATCACGCCGCGGATCTGCGCTGCGTCGTCCTTGAGCGTCAGGTAACAGTGCCCTGACTGGGGTCGCGAGAAGTTGGAAATCTCGCCGGCCACCCACACGTCGTCAAACGCGGTTTCGATGACGCCCTTGATCGCCGCGGTAATCTCTGAAACCGACGGCACATGGTCGGGACGATCTGTACGAGCAGCAGGCATGGCGAGGGCGGCAAGATTCGCGGGCTTGTCGTGGCAGCCCGCATTCTACGCGAACCGCCGGGGGGCTTTGTAGGCCGAGCCCGGCCGGTTTCGCGTAGGTCGTGGCGACGATCACATCGCCTCTACAGCGCGAACCGCGACAGACGGCCCGTCTTAACCCCATTTAGCCGGCGAGTTTACTCGCCGAGCCCGCGTCCAAATCGCCAGTCGCCGACTGCAACGATACCGTCGCTGAAGCGCCAGTGTCAGGAGGCGGCAATTCCAGCCGGGCCGCCTCGCCTGCAGCGCCCAGAATTCGACCTTGGCGCCAGGCATCGACCGAACCCGGCACGTCGCCGCCGTGCTCGGCCCAATCCTCGGCAGCGGTTGTCAGCGAGTTGAGCAGCCGCTCGACGCCCTGTCGACGAAGCTCCAATTCATCGCGGTCGAGCCCGCGGGGAATCCACACCTCGGGGCCGACGAAGGCCCGCACGCGCGACATCGGCCTGGGAATGGCAAATCGGTCCCAACTCTTCGCCCGCCACGGATTTTGCACGCCCATTCCAAACGGCACGATCGGCAGTTGCAGCCGCGAGGCGAGAAACACCGCGCCCTGCGCCAGCGTACGACGCGGGCCGCGCGGGCCGTCGGGAGTGATCGTCAAATGCATCTGCCGGCCGCGACGGGCCAGTTCCATTAGCGCCGAGGTGGCGCCGTTGTAAGTGGAACCCCGTACGCACTCGAAGCCCATGTGGTACGCCAACCGGTCAAGCACGTCGGCGTCGCGATGCTTGCTCAACAGCATCGTCAGATTGCAGTTTCCGCGCAGATACAGCGGTACGAGAATGTACTCGTGCCAAAAGACATAGATCCGCGGATAGTTCGATGGATAAATCGGGTCGACGCTGCGATCGAAAAAGTAGCCGCGGTAATCGAGCGTGCTCATCCACCCGCGGATGCCGACCGAAGCGGTCAGACCCGCCAGGCGGTTGAGAAACGAAGCAGTCTTGGTCATGCCGGACGTCCTTGTCGGCGGGAGTTATCGAGAATCAATCCGGCCAGTCGCCGCTGAAGACTTCGGCGGCGGGGCCGGTCATGAACACGTGGTTGTTGGAATCGTCCCAATACAGTTCCAACTCGCCGCCAAGCAACTCGACGGCCAGCCGACGATCGGTGCGATCAGTCACCACGCCGGCGACGCAAACCGCGCAGGCCCCCGTGCCGCAGGCGAACGTCTCGCCCGAGCCGCGTTCCCACGTGCGTTGCCGCGCGCGGCCCCGATCGAGTACCTCGACCCACTCGACGTTGACGCGATTGGGGAATTCGGGCGCGGTCTCCACGAGCGGGCCGTAGCGATGGACCAACTCGTCGGTCGCCTCGTCGACGAAGATCACGCAGTGAGGATTGCCCATCGACACGCTGGTAACGGCAAACGTGCGGTCGCCAGCGGTCAACTCGGCATTGGTTGGCGGATTGCCGAGCAACGTGGTGGGGATTCTGTCGGCAGCGAGGATCGGCTCGCCCATGTCGACGCGGACCCGCTCGACCTTGCCGCCGGTGGTCTGCACTTCCAGAGCGTACCGCGCGCCGCCGGACGCGATACTCAGCACGTCGCGCTGAGCGATGCCGTGGTCATAGACGAACTTGGCGACGCAGCGGATGCCGTTGCCGCACATCTCGGAGTACGAGCCGTCGGCGTTGTACATCCGCATTTCGGCATCGGCGCCCTCCGCTGGGCAAATGAGGATCAGTCCGTCGCTGCCGATGCCGAACCGGCGATCGGACATCGCCCGGGCAAGCGCAGCAGGATCGGCCGGCGCCGGCTGCGAGAAGCAGTCGACGTATACGTAATCGTTGCCGGCGCCGTGCATCTTGGTGAATTTCATGCGGCCAATCTTACGCAATCCGAGTACCGGGGGATATGAGCTGAGCGCCGGGCGATTTGGAACGGGGGACTGAGGTGGGGACAGACGGCAACACCCATAGGTGACGAGCGTTTTACGAGAAACGAGATCGCGGGTTGCGTAGCCGCTACTGCCCGCCACGATTCCGCAATCCCCACTGCGCCTTCCCCCTTCGTCTCATCCCATCAAATCCAAGCTGTTGCCGCTTTCGCCCTTCGGGTCCTTCACGCGGTGCCGCTCTGCGGCGGCCTCAGGCTGCTCCTCCGCTGGTTGCTCACCGTTCTGCGGCGATTCCTCCCACATACGGCGCCCGTCCGCGTCGCGGTCGTGCGTTTCGGCGTCTTCCTGCATCTGCCCGATGCCGGCGGCCTTCTCCGACCGATCCTGGCCGTCGGCGGCGCGGGACTGATCGGTCGCATCGCGGGCCGCCCGCTCCGAATCCGAACCCTTCGTCTGCGACAGCGGGGCGCCGGCTGCGCTGCCGGCCAATCCGGCGGCGGGAGAAACGTTCATGGCGGCTCCAGGACAATGGGAGAACGGGTCGTGTTCAGGTCGGCTGGTGCGGCTCTCTTGGTGCGAGTCGGTTTAAGTATGGCTTACAGTCGCTCGCGGCCGCCTGCCCTATCGGCAAGGACCCGCGACATCTTCGGCTTGGGGCTACTGCGTGGTGAACGGTCGTGTCGCTTGGCGCGGTTCGTCGCCGCGCAAATCGGCTCCCAGTTGCTCGAAGAACTGGCTGAAGCCGGGTAGCGCCTTCGTGCTGACTTCGGGCTGGGCAAATGTGCCGGCGACCGACATTTCCAGCATCTGCTGGCTCGCCTCGCCGACAAATCGCTTCACGAACGGCAGATGATAGTCGTGCCGGCCGACGACGGCGTGGAATCGCAGGGCGAGCTTCTCGTCAAACCCCGTGAAGCCTTGCCCGTACAGGTTCACCACGTCGCCCAGGAAGTCGAGCTGTCGCAGCGTGATCATCTGGTTGTCGAGCGTAAAGTTGATGTTGCACTCGTTGAACGCGGTCTTGTCGCCGCCGCCTGTACGAATCCGTTTTAGCAGCGAAGCGAGTAGGGGCAACTCGTACAGACTCGCATCGCGAACGTGCAGATGGCCCTCGCCGCTGAGCCCGTGCGCCGTCCGCCCCGAACCGCGCAGTTGAATGTTGCCGTCAATCGAACCGCGGAAATCTCGCCCGCCGCCAAATCGTTCCGCCACGAGACGTTCTAAACTCACGCCGCTCACGTCGGTCTCGGCGGCGTACTGGGGCGAGGGACCGTCGTAGCGAACCCAGGCGTCAGTCGCCAGCTGACCGTCGTACAAGTTGGCGGTCATCCGCCGCGTGGGACGGTTCTCGATATCGGTCGCGTGGCGTCCCAGCAGGCACCGCGTTTCGTCGACAAACAATGGGCTGCGGACGCTGGTGAACTGTGCGTCCTGAAACGTGACTGAATCGAGATTCAGCTCGCCGCGGCTCACGGCGTGTAATCCGTCGTGCTGGCCCTCGAGCCGCACCGTACCATAAATGTTCTCCAGGGCAACGCCGGGGTCGATGCTCGCCTGGTGGCAATCGAGCTGAAAATCCCACCGCGTCTCCAGCGGCGCCAACGGCGAGGCCGGCTTGTTGAAAGCCAGTACTCCGTCGTGCAACGCGAAGCTGCCACGCGGCTGGAGCTGTTCGAGCAAGCGGCTGAGCTGCTTCGGCAAGGCTACCAACAGTTCCCGATTGGGAATCACGCGATCGGCGCTTAAGCCCGTGAGTTCCATCCGCCAGCCGCCGTCGGATCCAAAGTAGCCGTTCCCGTCCGCGTCGATTTGCGTGCGACCATGCTGGGCGCGCACGCCCTGCAGCGCGACCTGTCCGTCGTGGTACGTCACGGCTCCGCTGACGCCTTCCAGCACATAGTCAAAAAACTGCGGTCGCAGCCCCGCCGTTTCGGGGCGCGGATGGACGACCGTTTTCACGCTCGGCTTGGTCAGGTCGGTCCGGTAGAACACGTCGGCCACCATGTCGACGTGGCCGTAGAGTCGCAATTCCGTCCACGCCGCCTGCACGGCCGGAGGCAGGGCATCGAACAACGCATCGTCCAACGGCACCTGCTGCCCTGAGAACTGAAGCGCGAGTTCCGCTCCCACTGGAACGGGATCAAGCCGTCCCGAACAGCGCACCGTCCGTCGCCCGGTGGACACCAAATCCGTAAACCGCCAATGATTGTTGTTCGCGGTAATCATGCCGCGAATATGATCCAGCGGGTAGGGAAACTTCTCGTACTCGACGGCGCAGTCGACCAACTCCAACTGCAGTTGCGCATTCGGCTGCTCCTGCCCGAGTTGGGTGCGCTCCAATCGCCAATTGAAGTTGAACTTGCCCCGCGGATGCATCGAGCGAATCACCTCGCGCGGCTTGTCCGGTAGAGCGTCAATCATGGCCGATTCGATCGCCACGTCGCGTCCGGAAATCGTCGCCCAACCGATGGCGCCGGGGCGCGGGTCGAGCACCTCGCCGGTGATCGTCATCGGCTGTCCGCCGCCAGTGCCGACCATGTTGATCGCTAACCGGGCGGGCTCGCCGGCTGCGGCGCCCGGCGTGTAGACCAACGAACCGCTGCCGTCGGTGAGCCGGTAGCGGAACTTGTCGGACGTAAAGGTGAGCTTCTCGCCGGTCAGCACGGCACGTTGCGGCTGCCACCGCTGGCCGTCGAAACGCACCTGCACGTCGGCGTGCGCAATGCCGGTCGGTTCATACTTGTCCCACTGGTCGCGCAGCATCGGCGGCAACGCGTTGTACAGCTTCATGTCCAACGGCATGCCGGTGACGCGCGCCGCGGCCGCCACCTGGGCCGTCGGCCCCCAGCCCTGTCTGGTCAACGAAGCCAACACCTCCGCCTGTCCGCACTTGCCTTGGACTTGCTCCACTTGCACGCGTTGCGAGTCGATAACTACGTGCGCGGCTAGGTCGCTCAAACTGCGGGGCAACCGCGCGTCGACAATCCGCCCGCCGGACACCTCCAAATCGGCCGTGAACGTCGGCGGAGCCTGCCCGCCCAGGGCGTGAGCGATGGTGACGATGCCGCTCACGTCGCCGGTGATCTTGGCGCCACGGGCGGCGGCCGGCAGCCGCGGTTGAATCCATCCGTCGAGCGCCTCGCCGACGTGCAGTTGGTCGAGTTTCACCACCGCGTCGGCCGCCTGCTCGCGGGGACGCATCGTGATGCGAAACTCCGCGCGGTCGGCCAGCGCCCCGCCAGCGACGCCGTCGATGCGAATTGCATAGCGCTCCGGCAGCGGGTCGCCCGGCTTTGGCTGCGGACCGCCGAGCGACTGGGGGGCAGCGGTGGCTTGCACGTCGCGCACCATGAGCGGCTCGGCCGCGGAGTTGCCGGCGTCGCTCACCGCCAGCCAACCGTCGCGTACGACGATCGGAGGCAGACATTTGGTGCAAGGCGGCAGCGGCAGCAACGCATCGAAGTTCCAGCTCCCGGTGGGGCTGCGGACCAGCCACGCCTGGGGACGCTTGAGCTCGACGCGTTGGATTTGCAGATTCCCCTGTACCATCTGCGTCAACTGCACGTCGCACGCTAGAAACAACTCGTCGATGGCGACCAGCCGCTGTTCGCCGCCGGCGACCGCGGGCAGCGCCAACTCCAGGTCGTAGACCGCTATGCCGCGGTCCTCGATCAGCCGCGCCCCGCCGACGCTGACTTCCAGCTGAGGAAATCGCTCGGCCAGCAGGGTTTCGACATGCTGGCGGATTTCGTCGTCCATGTGCGCATACAGGTAGGCCCCGCCGCCAACCGCCGCGAGCAACACGACGACCAGCGCGATCTTGAAGACGAACCAGCAGCTGTCGACCAGCTTCGTAAAAATGGGCCCAATCCCGCGACAAAACAAAATGGCGACGCGAACACGCGCAGCACGGCGCGCACCCGGTGCGCACCGTAGGGCGGGGATCGTAGAGAAGCGACGAAAACGGGGCAAGGCAACCCGTACGCCGCGTGCTAGCACGCCGCCTCGCTGCTAGCGCTGCGCCGGGGAGAGGGTCGCCACCTGGCCGTCAATTTCGCATGTCAAGCCGGCATCCTTCGCGATAGCAGCCAGCAGCTGCTCGACACTGGCATCTTTCACGTCGCACGAAACCCGCTGCCGGCGGTGCTCAGCGGGATCGGCCCCGCCGTTCCACGCGATCTGCATGCCCAGTTGCTTCGCCAGTTGATCGAGCACCGCCCCCAGCGGTTGAGCCGTCAGCTTGAGCGTGAAACGCTGCTCGCTCCGGCGCGAGTTGCGCCGCGGGCGACCGCGATCCGAGCTGTCGCCGGACGCTGATCCGGTATCTGTTCTGGGCATCGGCGACAGCACCGCGGCAAGTTGCTCGTGCCCGCCGACCGATGCCGACACAAGCACGCCGTTGGCCGGTTGGGTCTGGGGCTCCTCTGGGTTGACCACGGCCGCCGCGCCAGCTTGGACGAGATCTGCCAACACTGCGTCAAATGCCGCAGTCGTCCGCGGTCGCAGCCGGTAGGCGCGTGTCAGCCGGACGGGCCGCTCGATCGGCTCAATCGACGGACGGCCTGCCGAGTCGATCTGCAGCTTGAGGTCGAACCCAGCGAGCACCAACGTTGCCCGATCCAGCGGTGCAAGCGACGGCAGCTTCCCGGCCGGAAGCAAATCATGCGGCACGCGCGCCGCCGTAGAGTCCGCCAAGCCCAGCGGTCCGAGCCACGCGAGCAGCAATGACCGCGGCTCTGCTAAGCGCGGCCACGACGACACGGCAGGTTGCAGCCAGGCGTTACGGACCGCGACAGGCAGCTCGCGCAGCCGCTCGCGACCGATTTCAGTGAGCGTGGCAAGTTCATCCGCGGCGCCCACGGGGGCGACGATAACCAAGCCGCGCCACGGCGTTGCTTCGTACCCGCTGGAGGAAGCAACCTGCTGAAAAGCGCCAGCAACGGTGGTCTCGCTGAGCGAGATCGAGACCAGTTGTTGTCGATTGACGCGGCGGTCGATCCACGCGGGCGTTCGACCCGCCGTTGCCAATCGCTCGACCGCGACGTCAAGCGTTTGGTCCTGCCAGGTTGCGCCGATTGTCCTGGTTGCGCCGGGAATCGAAGTCCACTGACTCTGCGGCGCCGCGGAGGCTTGCTGCCATTCACCCCACGTCGTCGACGCGGCAAGCAGCAGCAGAGCGAATCTGCTCGCGGCGGCGCTGCCGACAAGCCGCGGTTGCTGACGCGATGCGCCTAATTGCGCGTGCCGCGGCGTCAAGCATTTCTTGTCGAGATTTTGAGTCAAATACCAATTCATTTGTAAGCTCGGCGCGAGCAATTACACTCGAATTCTAACATCGCGGCTCGGCACGAACGCCGCCGCATCGGCAGCTCTCTCGTCATCGGCGAGCCAACTGCCCGCCACTTCTTGCCTCCGGCGCACCGGCCTCAACCGGCCGCCGGCGAAACGAGAGTTACGATGGACTACGAACCGAGCTGTTCCGCCCTGCTTGTCGATTATTACGAGCAGTATCTGATCGACCAAGACATGGGCGCGTTTCTGCGCCAAACAGCCGACCGGTATTATATCGGCACGCTCGAGCGATTGGTCGCGGTTGGGGAACGCGCTGCCCGCCGCGCTGCGGTGTTGGCGCTGGGTCGTCTGGCGGATTATCGCTCGAACGCTGTCCTGGGTCGCGCGCTCACCGATACCGACCGCGGAGTCCGAACTCTCGCCGAAAACGCCATCGCCAAAGTGTGGCTGCGGCTGGGCACCTCGGCACAGCAGCGGCGGTTGACCGCGATCTCTGAACAGCTCGACGACCAGGACTTCGAGCGAGCCGCCACCCTGGCCGGCAAACTGGTGCAGGACGCTCCGTGGATCTCCCATGCCTGGTATTTGCGGGGCGTCGCCCACTTCAACATGGCCCAGTACGACGCTGCGTCGCGCGATTGCCATCAGGCTCTGGAAATCAACGCGTATCACTTCCGTGCCGCTGCCATCATGGGGCAGGCCCATCAACTGGCGGGCAATCTCGTCTCGGCATTGGAATGCTACCGCCGCGCATTGCGAATTAATCCGCAACTAGAAGACATTCGCGCCCGCCTCATCCAACTACAGCGGACGCTGAAAGAGAATTCGTGAGAAGGCATGCTGAGCGCGGCGTGACGCGTGACAGCGGCTGCAAGACGTTCCGCGTCTCGTAACCTCGAATCCCCGACTTCTCGCCTCTCTCTGCGCGCAAAAAGAGACCCTTCCGATCGTGCCGCGCTTGGGCTGGCTGGGCGCTCGAGTCGCCACGCCATGGACTGAGTCTTCGGTTCAGTTGGCCTGCGGCATGCTCGATCGAAAGGGTGCTAAGTTTCAAATTAGTTGCATCGCTGGCGGGCGGCAACCGTTTTGAATTTCAGCCGAGAAACAGTGCGGTTGAATTGGACCGGGCAACAAAAAAGCCGCGGCTCAGCGAGCCGCGGCTGTCGAAATCGGAATCGCGTTGCCACCGCGTGCTAACGGCGAATCACGCCGCCGCCCTCCAGCGTGTTCAACCGGCTCATCGCCTGCCGCACGCCCGCGGCGTACTCGGTCGGGTTCTGCTTAAAACGACTCAGCGTCTCTTCGCTGCTGAACAGGTACATCTGCTGGCCGTACGTGCAGCCGAACTTCCGCGCGCCTGCGACCTCGCGGCCCGACTCGAGCATCACCACCGGGTCATAGCCGGAGAAGACCGGGCTGTAAGAGTCGGGGTCGGCGTTGAACTGCTGGCGTTCCGCATCGCTAGCGAACAGATACGTACGACCGCGATGCTGAATGCCCACGTTCGGATTGCCGCGGACCCACTTGCCGGCGGTCCTCAGCGTCACTGGGCAATACCCGTCCAGGCCCAGCGGTTGAGCATCGGGCGGTAGTTGCGGCGGCCAAGCGACGGCCGCCACCTGCGACGACGCCGGAGCGGCGGGCATCGCGGGCGGCGCGATGTTGGGAGTGACAGGAGCAGCGGGAGTCGTTGAGGCCGCCGCCGCGGTCGTTGTGGTCGCGGTCGGCGTCGTTGGCTGCGCCGAGGCCGTCGCGTATCGATTGCTGCCCGCCCGCTCGGCAGCAGGCGGAGTCGTCGGTGCGGCGACGTACGGATTCTGCACGGCCTGCGGCGTTGGCTGCTGCGATGCGGCTGCGGTCATCTGTTGCTGATAGACGGGCTGAGCGCCGCCGGCGACCGGAGTCGCCGTCTGAGCCGTAGCGTTAGGCTGTGCCATGCCGTAGCGGTTCTCAACCGTCCCTGTCGTGGCGCCGGGCGCGGTCGCCGCCGCCTGCGCGTTGACCGCGGCGGGCGTCGCGAAGTTCAAACCCGCATAGGCTGCATTCGCGGCCGGGCCGCCGGGGGCGGCGTTGGACTTCTGCGCCGTTTGGCGGAAGTGCTCGGCGTAAGTGCCAAGCTGCTGCAAGTAAGCTGCCGCCTCCTTGGGGCATGCGAGCGACGCCAAGGGCGCGCCCTGCGGCGTCAAGATCACGTCGGTTGGCAGCCGCGACACGCCATACGCCGATGCCAAGGCCGGCGCCGTGTCCGCATCGACCTTCACCGGAATGAAGTTCTTTGCCAACTCCGCATCGACATGCGGTTGGCTGAACACGTCGCGGTCAAGGACCTTGCATGGTCCGCACCATGGCGCGTAGAAGTGCAGCAGGATCAACTTGCCGGTATCGGCCGCCTCGACGCGGGCCGCATCGACATTCGTCCGCCACTTCACCTGATCGGCGGCAGCAGACGGGCCAACTGCAGTGGCACTCGTCAGGGCAAGCAGAGCGGACAGGAGGGCAAAAGCGCGAACGGAACTCATGGCGACACAACCGTCGAATAGGCGTCGTGATAAGATCTCCCGCAGGCGCCAGCACCCGCGGGACCGAGCGGCGCAGCATCGCCGCTGGTGATTTCATCGGTCCGGTAAACCAGCGAAGATGAATCGAATATTCCGGAATTTCCGACCGCCCCCTTGTGAGCGGGCTGGCGCCGCACGAGCATACGCTAACTTGTTTCCCAGAAACGCGTTAAGGCACGGCACGTGCCTTGAGAATTCGTAGCTGAATCGCTTGGAAGTCACAGCAAACGATGCGGGCGAATCCGCAAACTGGATTCGGGACGTTCGTTTCCGGCTCCAGGCGGGTTACCGAAACCCGGGCCTGGGGAGCCCAAATCTCGCCCCGACACGCAAGCTAGCTTGACACGCACCGATTTGCGGCCAATACTACCAGCGCAGTGACGCCATCGCCCCGCCGCCGCGGCGGGACCATCCAGCACGTGTTGACGTGCCTTTGCGATGGGGCTTTCTGGGCTGCTTCTCACGAGCCGGCTGCTCGCCCTGGTAGTGCGAGTGGGCAGGCCCTGCGAGATTCTGGTCTGTCAACGAGTCGCTCGTTGACGAAGCCGCCATCACGGCGCCGTGAGGCCGCGAAACGCGTCATGATTTCAGGGGATCTTCAATCGGCGGTCGTCTCTCCGCTGATTGCGTGATTGTCCTCTTGATTCGCCCGAGTGCATTGACCCGCGATTTTTTCCACGCGGACAAAGCGCATGGCGGCGAAGCGTCGCACCACCGACCGCCTGTGTCATCGTGGCGCGGGAGGACGCAGCGATTCATTTGTCGATCCGCGGCAGCGGCCCGTGACGAACACCGTCGTTCGTCCGTCAGTTTGCGGCCCCTGCGGGTCATGCATCTGCTTGGCAGGAGCTAGTAAGGATTTTTCAGCAGAGCGAGCGGTCGATGACGACCGCGACCGCCCGCGGAACACGGGCAAGCAGTTCTGACGAGACAGCTCGAGCGCGCGATCTTTATTGGGCAGCTACTGGATCGCGCACCGCACAGCGCCTCCAGGCAAGGAAGCCGCCGCACGATTGCGTGACGAAGACACAGGGCACGGCGTCCGTACGCTGCGACACTCCACGAGGATCCCGTCGCGGAAATACGAACCGTCAAAGCCCCGCAACGCGGCAACGTCTGCTCGCCGGGTGCAATGCAAGCGGCCAGCAAACAAGCGCAATGCAGATTACTGGCGTATTTCGGTGATCACCGGCCGGATGTGGGCCAAGGCTCGCGGAGAGTTTGCGAGACGTGGCTGGTTCCGCACCATCGGCTCCCGGGGCCGCCAGATTCAGGATTTACGGAGATTGGTACGTGCGATCGCCCCCCAGGCCCTGGCCTGACGGCGATCAGCAGGGGTTTCTTTCCGCACGGAGCCCATCGTGGCGCCACCGCTGCCGGGCAGCGTTTTGCCCGCGACAACGGTTCCCAGCGGAAGCGAGGACGAGGACACTTTGAAAGACATGGCAAAAAAGAAGCAGCGCAGTAGCGGCCGTTATCGCGGTCGCGGGAACCAAGGCGGCGGGCGGGGCGGTTATCGCCAGCGCGGCAATCAAAACCGACGTCGCAACTATCAGCAGGACAATCGCCGCGAGAACGAGGCCAGCGACAACGGCGATCCGTCAAAGCTGTTCGCCGGCTCGGGCGTGCTGGAGATGCACCCCAACGGCTACGGGTTCCTGCGCGACCCGTCATCGAACTTCACGCGTGAGCGGACCGATCCCTTCGTGCCCGGCACGATGATCGAGAAATTTGGTCTCCGCGAAGGCGTCTTGATCAGCGGGCTGGTCCAGCCGCAGCGCAAGCAGCAGGGTCCGCGGCTTCGCGAGATCCTGGATGTCGACGGCATGCCGCCGGAAGACTACGTGAACGTGAAGACGTTCGATCAACTCACTCCGATTTCGCCGGAAGAGTGGTTCCGCCTGGAAACGGGCCCCCAACCGCTGAGCACGCGGGTGATGGATCTGCTCACGCCGCTGGGCAAGGGCCAGCGGGCGCTCATCGTCGCCCCGCCGCGCACCGGCAAGACAGTGCTGATGCAGCAGGTCAGTCAGGCGATCTCCAGCAACTATCCGGAAGTCACGATGGTCGTGATGCTCATTGACGAGCGTCCCGAAGAAGTGACCGACATGCGTCGCAACGTCAACGGCGAGGTGTTCGCCAGCAGTCTGGATCGCGACGTGGAGAACCACGTCCGGCTGGCCCAGTTGGTGACGGCGCGCTGTCAACGGCTGGCCGAGATGGGCAAGGACGTGTTCATGCTGATGGACTCGATCACCCGCTTGGCCCGTGCGTTCAACAAATGGGTCGGCAACACGGGCCGCACCATGAGCGGCGGCGTCGACATCAAGGCGATGGACATTCCCAAGAAGCTGTTCGCCACGGCCCGCGCGTTCGAGGAGGGCGGCTCGCTGACGATCTGCGGCACCGCGCTGATCGACACCGGCAGCCGGATGGACGAGCTGATCTTTCAGGAGTTCAAGGGCACGGGCAACATGGAACTGGTGCTCGATCGCAAGCTGGCTGACCGTCGCGTTTTCCCCGCGATCGACATCGAACAATCCGGCACCCGCCGCGAAGAAAAACTGCTTCACCCCGAGGTGCTGCACGCCACGACGATGCTGCGGCGGACACTGTCGTCGATGCACCACGTGGATGCGATGGAGCAACTGACCACCAAGCTCGGCAAATTCAAATCGAACGCCGAGTTCGTCTCGCTGATCAAGGGCGCCGGGGACGATTGAGTTGTCGCCACAATACGCCATGAGGGACCCAACGAAGGCCTGCGCGGCGTGAGGTCCGCTTCCGCTGCCGCGTGCGCGCCGGCCTTGATGTCAATCGCGTGACCTGATCGACCCAACTCGCGTTTTGTCGCGGGACACGAGCCGTCTCAGCACCCTCGCTGCTCGTACACGGGGATCGCGCTCGACGTGCCGCAGACGCGTTAGCGTCGCTGGAACGCGTTCTCCAGACATTGGGTCCCGTGCTCCCTTCCGCCGGGCGGCCCTTCGTGCCCCCACTAGCCTCCACCCGGAAGTCAATTGCGGGATGCTGCCGTTTCCGGCCGCACCGCGAGAATTGCCGTTTTCCGCTGTAAGCAATTGGCTGTGCGCAACGACTGGTAGACAGAGCCGCGGCGATGGCAGCATAGCCGGTCGTGGCACGCTCCGTCGTCCTGCAAATTCTCGAGGTCCCGCGTGGCCGATTGGCAAGCCATTCTCGACCGGCACGGGCCCATGGTGTGGCGGGTCGCGAGTTCGATGGTCGGACTCGATTCGGACGCCGCTGATTGCTTCCAGGAGACGTTTCTGGCAGCAGTTGAGCTGTCTCGCAAACAGCGCGTGCTGAGTTGGTCCGCCACGCTGCGCGCCATTGCGGTCAACAAAGCCAACGACTGTCTGCGGCGCAGATACCGCCATGGCAAGCGACAGGAAGACCGAGACACCGCCTTGCTTGCAGACGGCTGCGACGCTGCCGCGACCGAAGACGCTGCCGCGCGCGAATTGGCCGCGGCACTCCGTCGCGCGCTGGCCACACTTGAGCCTCGCCAAGCCCGGGCATTCTCGCTGGTCGCGATTGAGTCGCTCAGCTATGCCGCCGCGGCCGAGGCGCTCGGCGTGTCGGTGAACCACGTGGGCGTGCTCGTGCATCGGGCGCGGCACGCCCTCAAGCAACAACTCGCGGCGTACGCCCCGGCGTGCGCCGACGCCGAGCGAGGAGACTCCAGAAATGGCTAGTCAAGTTGATCCCCTGGACGCGGTTTTGGATCAGGCCGTCGCGGCGCTGCGAGACGCAGGCACGACCGGGCCGGAAGGTGCGCTCGCCTCGCGCACAGCGGCGCGAATCGCCGCCGCCGTTGCGGAGCGGCCGGACGTTCCACATGACCGCACGCGGATTCGCCGGTGGTCGGCGTGGGCGGTCGCCGCCAGCCTACTGGCGGCCCTGGGGACCTGGGCCGTGCTGGCGTCACATGGCGAATCAGCTTTCGCCCAAGTCGTCGCCGCGGTCCGCGACGCAGAAGGGCTCACGGTCGACGTCAGTTCAGTCTTTGGATCGGGACCTGTCATTGAAACTCGCATGGAATTTCTGGGGCAGAAGATCCGCATCGAGGTCCTTCCCGGAAAATTCGCGGCGGTTGCAGCCGCGGGCGGCAGCGTCAACTTGTCGAAGGGCGCCCTCGTGATCATTGTCGACAATGCCACCGGCGAAGTGATTGAACTGAACGTGCATAGCAAACAGGCGACGCGGCGCACGAGTGAGGATCTGCGGGAATTCGCCGACCCAATTGAAAAACTTCGCCATGCCAAACCTGCGGATGCCGTTCCGCTCGGCACGGAGTTGATCGACGGCGTCGTCGCCGACGTGTACCGCATGACTAACGCCGACTTCCTCGACATGTCCGGCGTTCCCGAGGTGAAGGTGTGGGTCGACCCGGCCACGCATTTACCGCTGAAGATCGTCGCTGCTGACCGCAATCCTCAGGCGGAATCCGAGGTGACTTTCAGGAACTTCGACTGGAACCCTCCGTTCGACGCGTCAAGATTCTCGCTTGAGGCGCCCTCGGGCTACACCATCGTCGATGACAGCGCAAGAACGTCAACAGCGCCGACCGACGATCGGAACAACGCCACAATCGCCTCCGGCGCGACGAAGCTGCTGACCAACGAGCGCGTCCCGCGGGCGATCTCGTGGAGCGGTGACTCGCAGTCGCTGATCGCCGTGATGACCGATCCAGAATCGACGCCCGACCAGCAGGTCCAGCTCAACCAGTTGCAGCGTTTGAGCATTGACGACGGCGCCATGCAGTGGAGCATCGAAGTCGGCGGCGGCAACAGCCTGGCGGCGTCGGGCGATGGCACTCTGCTGGCGACCGCGATTGGCCGCGAGATCCAGGTGCGATCGGGCGAGGACGGGACGGTGCTGGAACGCTTCGTCGCGAAGCAGCCGCTGCCAGCGCTGGCGCTCAGCGGCGACGGCAAGCGGCTCGTCAGCGGCGTTGCCGACTGGCACGCCCAACGCAGCGGCCGCACGCCTGCAGGCGGCGTCGAGTTGTGGGATGTCGACGCCGGCGCCGTCATCCGCACTTTCGACGTCGAGGGCCCAGTGACGCACGTGGCGATCTCGCCCGACGGCGAGTGGATTGCTGCGGGTAGCAACCTGGGAGCCGTGCAACTGTGGCGTGCCGACGATGGCGAACTGGTCCGCACGTTCGCCTCGCAGCCGCGGGCGACATTCTCGCCTGGCTCGCGACTGCTGGCAGTCACGGCTCTGCACAAAGATGGCGGGCAGCTGCGGCCGCAAGTTGAGTTGTTCGACGTACTCGCAGGCCAAACCGTCCGCGTGCTGCAGCTGCCGGACGCAGCGCAGAATTGCCTGTGCCTGGCCTTTCATCCCGACGGAAACGAACTGGCCGCGGGCACGTGGGAAGACCAACTTTGCCGCTGGGACGTCGACGATCCGTCGACGCCGCCGCGAGTCGAGGCGGTCGACGCGGGCGTGCTGGCGGCGGCATACTCCCCCGACGGCCAATGGCTCGCCACCGGCAGCGAGAATCGCGTGCTGCAGTTGTGGAGGGAAGCAGACGAATGAAACTAAAACTCTAGTTTATTGCCGCGGTGCGATAACTCCTAATTGTCCCGATCATCAAACCCCTGCGGGTGCGCCTGGTGCCACGCCCAAGCACTTTCCACAATCGGCTTGATACCGACGAATTTCGGCTCCCAGCCGAGCGTCTTGCGAGCCAGACTGGCGTCGGCCACCAGCATGTCCGGGTCGCCGGGGCGGCGATCGACGACCCGCGCCGGGATCTCGTGTCCGGTGACTTCGCGGCAGGCCTGGATCACTTCCTGCACGCTGGCCCCCGCGCCGGTGCCGAGGTTCAGGTGCAGCCCCTGCCCCGGTTCAATCTTCTCGAGCGCTTTGATGTGTGCGTCGGCCAAATCTTCGACATGAATATAGTCGCGGATGCACGTGCCGTCGGGCGTGTCGTAGTCGTCGCCAAAGATGAGAATCTCTTTTCGCTTGCCGAGCGCCACGTCGAGTACCAGCGGAATGAGATGCGTTTCGGGATCGTGGTCCTCGCCAATCGAACCGTCGCTGGCCGCTCCCGAGGCGTTGAAGTACCGCAACGCCGCGAAGCCCAATCCGTAGGCATGGGCGTAGTCTGCCATCGCACGTTCAATCACAAGCTTGGTGTAACCGTACGGGTTGATCGGAGCTTGTTTCTCCTTCTCCGTGATCGGCACGATCTCCGGCAGCCCGTAGGTGGCGCACGTGCTGGAGAAGACAATTTTGCCGACCCCCGCGGTGCGCATGGCGTCCAGCAGGCTGAGCGTCCCGACCACGTTGTTCTGGTAGTACTTGGCGGGATCCGTCACGCTCTCGCCCACGTAAGCGAACGCCGCAAAGTGCATCACTGCGTCGATGTCGTTGGACTTCAGCGCGTCGACCAGTAGTTCGCCGTCCATGAGGTCGCCCTCGATGAGCCGCCCCTCCGGGGCCGCGGCGCGGTGGCCGTACGAAAGATTGTCGAACACCCACACGTCGTACCCGCTGCGGGCCAGGACCCAAGCGGCGTGGGAGCCGACATACCCGGCGCCACCGGTGCAAAGTACCTTCATCGAAACTGAACCTCTCGTGCGGGGGCGCGGACAATGTTTGGCGTCATGCCAGACACAGCAGCGATGTTCCCTGGCAGAGAGGTGAGTGTCAAGCGTCGCAGGGAGGGCCCCGCGGTCCGCCAGCGGCGCCAGTCTTGGAATCTGCGACGACATATTGCTCCCGCGACGCAACGCGGCGAAGATTGTTGCTGCAGTCCGCTCGCAGGTCGGCGACGGGGACCTCGGTCCCGCTGACGCCGCGAGTTTCGCGCGTCTCGCCACCGATTGCGTATGACGACAGAAATCAACGACGATTCGCAGGACGGCGGCTCCGCCGAGCGCCAGCCGCGCGTGGCCGCGCCGATCGCGACGGAGCCGCACGGCGACTTCGTGCCCTGGCTACACGCAACCGGCGGCACGCTGGCGATCACGACCTACACGTCAGGAAAGCTGGTTTTCGTCAGTGCCCCCCACGGGCAACTGGCGGTTCGAGAATTCCGATTCGCCCGTCCCATGGGCCTGAGCGTCAATGGCCCCCGGCTCGCGTTGGCGGTGCGCGAGAGATTGCTCGTGTTCCGCCGCGATGACAAGCGGGAGACGAGCGCCGCAGAACGCGGCGCATCACACTTCCAGCAGGTTGCGTCATACCGCACCGGCAAGCTCAACGTGCACGACGTGGCGTTCGGCCGCCGGGGCGTCTATTTCGCCAACACGCGCTACAACTGCATCGCCCGTCCCAGCGATCGAGTCCACTTTCTCCGCGTCTGGCAACCGCCGTTCATTGCCGAGATGATCGCCCAAGATCGTTGCCACCTGAACGGCCTAGGCATGCGCGACGGTCGAGCGGCCATGGCGACTGCATTCTGCGCGTGCGATCACCGGGGCGGCTGGCGCGAGGAGAATCGTTTTGCCAGCGGCGTCTTAATCGACATTGCAGCGAACGAAGTTGTCGCCGACGGTCTGTGCATGCCACACTCGCCGCGCCGCTTTGCGGGGGCGTGGTGGCTGTGCAACTCGGGCGAAGGCGCCTTGTGTCGCTTCGACGCGTCGCGCGGCATGTGCGATCCCATTGCGTTTCTTCCCGGCTTCACCCGCGGGTTGGCGTTCGCCGGTCGGCGAGCGATCGTCGGGCTCTCCAAGATCCGCCCCGAGCACATTTTGGACGCCCCGCCGGTGCGCGATCGGCACGGCGAATTGCAGGCAGGCGTCGCGATTGTTGACCTGGACACGTACCGCGTGACCGGAGGCCTGCACTTCGCCCGCGGCGGCAACGAGGTGTTCGAAACAGCCTTTCTCCCCGGCGTGAATCATTTGACCCTGGCGGCGACGGAGTCAGCCTAGCCCAGCGAAGTGCAGTTGGACGGGGCCCCGCCGACGCCGAAACAGCACCTCCCGTCGGGCGCCGAGACGGAGCCTGCCTCTGGATTTATTGCCATGGAACAAGCGTCGTCCGCGATAAGCAAGGCCAGTCCCTGCGAAGGGTGGGTGCGAATAGGGATGTCACCGAACGCGTCGCCGCAACTGAGCGCGCCCGCGAATTCGGCATTGCGTTCCAGGACGCGCGGTGCAAGCTGTTCTTGACGGAAATTGGAAGCCGGAGAATCGTTGCTGTCAGCTAAACCGCGTTCGACATGCTGGGGTACGAGAGACGGAATGCTGCAAATCTCCGTCTCCGCCTTCGCCCCGGAATACGTCAGCTCGGAGAACGAAACGCTGGTTGAGCCGCTACGCGACCAAGTACGCAGCCAGCACGCCTCGCCCCGTCCACGCACAAGTGCGAAACCAATTGGTCGCAACCAGGCGTCTGGCGTCAACTTTGTCAAATCGGTGCGACAGGCGGCGGTGCAACGGCACCTGCACCAGCGCCGTCGACAGCCAGATCGCCGCGACCGCGCCGGCGCCCAGCCAAGCAACCGCTGCCAGCTCGTCGGTCGGTGGCCGAATCGCCAGGAAGACTGCTGTCGCCAATTCGACCAACATGAGCGGCGCGACAACCCAGGTCGTGCGGCGCGTGTTGTCCAACTCGTATTGGACAAAAGATTCCTGGCCAACGCGCTGCAACAACGGGTAGTGCACCAGTTGCACAAACCAAATGACGCCCACCATGGACCAAGTCGCGGCAAAGTGGGAAAGCAGGATCGTGCTCATCGTGCCAAGCGACAGTAGGAGTTCTGTCTGTGTCGTCCCCAGACAATCTGGTTCAGCACCTAGCCGGCCGGAAACTCGCACGCCAAGTCGGCGTAGTCAGGCCGCTCGCCGGCGGACTGATGCCGATAGGCCCGCACAACGCGGCCGTGATGCAGCAGCACGACGCCGGGCATCTGAAAACCGTTCCCCACGAGCTTGCCGACCTTGTGCCCCGCGAGCCAGGCCTTGAATCCCAACCACCAGGTTCGCCAGCCAAAGAGTTGTCGCAGCGTTCCCTGCTCCAATTGCAGGGCCGCGTAGAGCCGACCTTCGGGATCGCTGAATCGCGGCACATCGCCCAGACCGTGTTCCGCGAACATCGGATCGTCATTGGGGCCCATGTGGACCAGCGCGAGCGTCACTCCCTGTTGTTCAATCTCGGCCCGCTTTGCATGCAGGTCGCTCAGGGCCTGGCGGCAGAACACGCACCCCGAATGCCGCAGCAGCGTCACCAGCGCGGGCGACTGCTGCGACTGCTCGGCGAGCGACCGGCCGTTCTGATCGCAATACTGACCGAGCAACTGTGCCAAGTCGCTGGCGTCGCCCGCGGTCGCCGCGCCCGCTGGAATTTGCGCAGCACGCGCAGCGTGCCACAAAATTGCGCTAAACGGCAGCCACCAAATCAAATCGTTCGTCAGAATAGTCCACCCCATCGCCGCCGGGAAGTCGCCGCGAAATACGGACCAGGCGAATCCGATCGGACCGAAAATCTTCCCCAGCAAGCCGACCAACACAATCGGCCAGTGGCGGTACGGATCGAATGCCGCGATCGCATAGCCGACTCCGTAGACGCCGACGATCATGCCGATGCACTGCCACAACTGGGGGTAGGTCGGCAGCGGATCGAAACCTGCCAGCCGGAACATCGCCAACGGCGCCAAGACCGCCCACGCTCCCCAAAGCACGTTATAGGCTGCAGCGGCCAGAAGCACTGGCTTCATCCAGGGGCGCGGCGTGCGGGCTTCGATGGCATTCATGGCGGCGGACGGCCGTGGTTCGCGATCAGGTGCGCGGTCGAGCGGTCGGCCGCGGCAACACCGAGGACAGGCCGCCGTCAACGGCCAGCACCTGCCCGGTCACCCAATTGTTCTCCGGATCGAGCAGCCACGCCAGTGCGGCGGCGATTTCGCGGGGCTCGCCGAATCTGCCCAGAGCGTGCATTTGCAGCGAACTCTCGGCGGCCTGCTCACTGCCCCAGATGTCCCGGGTCATGTTCGAGCGGACCAGTCCCGGGGCGACGGCATTGACCCGGATGCCCTTGCTGGCGTAGGTCGCGGCTGCCGAGCGAACCAGGCCCTCCACGCCTGCCTTGGCCGCGGCGATCGCCTCGTGACTGGGCAGACCGATTTGGGCTGCCGCCGAGGATACCAGAGCCACGGCCCCGCCATCGTTGCGCATCAGCTTGGCCGCTGCCCGCACAACGGCAAACGCGGAACCCAAGTTCGTTTGCAGCGTCTCGTTCCACTGGGCGTCGCTGGTGCTGTGGGCGGGCCTCAGTAGCAGCGAGCCGATGCAATTGGCCACCCCCGCCACTCCGCCGAACTGCTCCGCCGCGGCCTGAACGGCTTCGTCGATGGAATCCGGGCGGGCAGCGTCGACTGACGCCGTCGGAACGTCCAACTCGTCAGCTAACGCGGCCAGTCGGTCGGCATCGCGACCCGCAGCCAACACGGAACTTCCGGCTGAACAGAGTTGACGACAAAGCTCGGCTCCAACCGATCCGGTCGCCCCGACGACAACGACAGCACGCTTTTTCGAATCCGTAGCAGGCATGTATTTTTTCGGTTGGTGAGAGTGAAATTTCGCGGATAGATGGCCAGGGGACGCCCAATGCCGGAACGCTTCCCGGAAAACCGCGATTCGTACTCGGACAATCACCAATGGCCGCGCAGAACAATGACACTCGCGGGTCGAATCGCGATGTGCGGACGGCGATCATGCAGTTGCTCGCCGCTCGCGGCCCCGACAAGACAATTTGCCCCTCGGAAGCGGCACGGCGAGTGCGACCCGACGCGTGGCGACCGCTTTTGCCAATCGTGCGAGAGGCCGCGGGACAGCTCGCCGCCGCAGGTACAATCGTCGTGCAGCAAGGGGACCGCACTGTCGACGTGGCGGATGCTCGCGGCCCGATTCGCCTGGCCCTGGCGTCCGGCAAATCGCAGCAGCAGAACTCACAGGACGAGAAGCCTGATCCATGACCACTCGCCCCACCATCGTCTGGTTTCGTAACGACCTGCGCATCACCGACCAGCCGGCGCTGATTGCGGCAGCCGAGCGCGGGCCCGTCGTGCCTGTGTTCATTTGGGCGCCCGAGGAGGAAGCCCCGTGGGAACCCGGCGGGGCGAGCCGCTGGTGGCTGCATCATTCGTTGGAGAGCTTGCAGCAGCAGTTGGAAAGTTGCGGGGCCCGGCTGATCCTCCGTCAGGGCGAGTCGCTGGCGACGCTCCAACAGCTCATCGAAGAAACTGACGCTGACGCGGTGATGTGGTGCCGTCGCTACGAGCCGGTGGTGATCAGACGCGACAAGCAAATCAAGACTCAGCTTGCCGACTCGGGCGTGCATGTCGAGAGCTTCAACGGCAGCCTGCTGCACGAGCCGTGGACGATCGAAACCAAGCAGGAGGATCCCTACACAGTTTTCACGCCGTTCTGGAAGCGTTGCTTGGCCGCCGAAACGGACCGCGAACCCGGCAAAGGCTTCCGGAAGATCGCCGGCCCCGACACGTGGCCGGAGAGCACGCCGCTGAAGCAACTGGGGTTGCTGCCGAAGATCCGCTGGGATCGGGCGTTCTACGACGAATGGGACGTCGGGGCGCCGGCTGCGGAGAAGCGCCTGCGCAGGTTCCTCAAGGAACGACTGAAGGACTACAAGGAAGATCGCAATCGCATCGACATCGAGGGATACTCGAAGCTGTCGCCGCATCTGCATTTCGGCGAAATCAGTCCGCGGCAAATCTGGCAGGCCACCCAGGAAGCCATGGATGGCAAGAACGAGTTGCACAAAGGAGGCGACCACTTTCTGAGCGAGGTCGGCTGGCGGGAGTTCGCCCATCACCTGCTGTTCCACTTTCCCCACACCACCGAGCAGCCGCTCCGCGAGAAGTTCGAAGACTTTCCCTGGTCGACCAGCCGCAAACGGCTGCAGGCGTGGCAGCGCGGGCAAACCGGCTATCCCATCGTCGACGCGGCGATGCGAGGGCTGTGGACCACCGGATTCATGGCCAATCGCGCACGGATGGTCGTGGCATCGTTTCTCACGAAGGACCTGCTGATTCCCTGGCAGGAGGGGGCACGCTGGTTCTGGGACACGCTGGTCGACGCCGACTTGGCCAACAACACGCTGGGATGGCAGTGGACGGCAGGCTGCGGCGCCGACGCGGCGCCCTATTTCCGGATCTTCAATCCCACGAGCCAAGCGTCGAAGTTTGACCCCCAGGGCGACTTCATCCGCCGTTGGGTCCCCGAATTGTCCAAGCTCGATGGCAACGATCTGTACGAGCCGTGGAATGCCGACGAGGACACGCTTCGCCAGGCGAATGTGGCGTTGGACAACGATTACCCGGACCGCTTGGTGGACCACAGCGAGGCCCGCAACGCGGCACTCGAAGCGTACGAGGAAATCAAGGGCTAGCGGGTACTGAACGCCTGTTCGCCGCGGCGGTATAATCTGCTCTGCACATTTGTCCGCCCGCTCAACATGTCTGCAGCGCTGCCGCCGTGCCGTCACAACTCGCTATGACCGCCGCGCCGCCTGGGATGGACACGTTCCACCCTTGCACGCGAACTTGGTTCGGCGAGTCGTTCGAACGCCCTACGGGCATCCAGCAAGCGGCGTGGCCCGTGCTCGCCAACGGGCAGAGCGGGCTGCTGCTGGCGCCCACCGGTTCGGGAAAGACGCTGGCGGCCTTTCTGGCGGCGATTGATCGGTTGATGTTTCCACGCATCTCCCCTCCCCTCGATGGGGAGCGGTATGAAGCGGGAGCAAGATCTCCATCCCCATCCCGCGTGCCACGGCTCTGCGAGCCGTGTGAACCAGCGAACGGTGGGTCGCCGCGGCACGGCTCACAGAGCCGTGGCACGCAAGCGCGCGGCGTGAAGGTCGTCTACGTTTCGCCGCTGAAGGCACTGGCGGTCGATGTCGATCGCAACCTGCGGGCGCCGCTGGCGGGGATTCATGCGACCGCCGATCGCTTGGGCGTGGATCATCGCCTGCCCCGCGTGGCGGTTCGCTCCGGCGACACGTCGGCAACTGACCGGCGCGAGATCAACCGCGAACCGCCCGATATTCTCATCACGACGCCCGAGTCGCTGTACTTGATGCTTACCGCCAAGTCGCGCGACGTACTGGCGTCGGTCGATGCGGTGATCGTCGACGAAATCCACGCGGTCGCGGCAACCAAACGCGGCACGCATCTGTTCCTCACGTTGGAGCGGCTCGAACGGCTGCGTCGACAGTCCCGTGCTGACGCTCCGCCGCTGCAACGGATTGGCCTGTCCGCCACGCAGCGGCCGCTGGAAGAAATCGCCCGCCTGCTGGGCGGCGCCGAAGCGACGGCCGATCCCGAGCAAGCTCCCGCGGCGCGGCCGGTGCAAATCATCGACGCCAGCGAGCCGAAGCGACTTGAGTTGACCGTGGCCGTGCCAGTGGACGACATGGCCAATCTGGCGCAGGTGCAGGAGATCACGCCGGGGCCCACCGCCGGGCCACCGCAGCCGCCGTCGATCTGGCCGGCGATTCATCCGCGACTGGTTGAGCTGATTCGCTCCCACCGCTCGACGATGATCTTCGTCAACAGTCGCCGGCTGGCCGAACGGCTCGCGGCCGCCATCAACGAGCTGGCCGACGAAGAGATTGCGATGGCCCACCATGGCTCGATCGCTCGCCCGCAGCGCGTGGCGATCGAGGATCGGCTGAAGCGCGGCCAGTTGCCCGCCATTGTCGCCACCAGTTCGCTGGAGTTGGGCATCGACATGGGGGCGGTCGACTTGGTCGTGCAAATCGAAGCGCCTCCGTCGGTTGCCGCCGGGATGCAGCGCATCGGCCGCGCGGGGCACCACATTGGCGCCCCGTCGAAGGGTGTCATCTTCCCCAAGTACCGCGGCGACCTACTCGCTTGTGCCGCGGCCACCCGGCGGATGCGCGCCGGGCACGTGGAGTCGACTCGCTACCCGCGCAATCCACTGGACGTGCTTGCCCAACAAATCGTCGCCATGGCCGCGATGGAGACACTGGCCGTCGACGAACTTTACGCCGCGGTCCGCGGTGCGGCCCCGTTTGCCGATTTGCCGCGCTCGCTGTTCGACGGCGTGCTCGATCTGCTCTCGGGGCGCTACCCCAGTGACGAGTTTTCGGAGCTGCGGCCGCGAATCAATTGGGATCGCCTGGGCGGGACGATTGGGCCGCGGAAGACGTCGCAGCGGATCGCCGTGCTCAACGCCGGCACGATCCCCGACCGCGGCTTGTACGGAGTCTTCCTCGCCGCCGAGCCGGGCGCCACCGGCCTGCGGGTCGGCGAGCTCGACGAGGAAATGGTGTTCGAGACCCGCGCGGGCGAGGTGTTTCTGCTGGGCGCCTCGTCATGGCGGGTGCAGGAGATCACCCGCGATCGCGTCATCGTGGTCCCGGCGCCGGGCGAACCGGGCAAGATGCCCTTTTGGCGGGGCGACGGTCCCGGGCGGCCGCTCGATTTCGGCCGCGCCGTCGGCGAACTCACTCGGCAGTTGGCCCGCGGCGACCGCGCGGCAGCGGTTCGCGCGCTGCGCAAGGACGCGGGTCTCGACCAACGGGCGATCAGCAATCTCCTGCAATACGTCGACGAGCAGACCGCCGCCACCGGCGAGCCTCCGAGCGATCGCACGATTGTGGTGGAAACGTTCCTGGACGAAATCGGCGATTGGCGCGTGGTCGTCCTCTCGCCGTTCGGCGCCCGGGTGCATGCCCCCTGGGCGCTCGCCGTGGCCGAGCGGTTGCGGGCCGAGCAGGGCCTGGAAATCGACTTGATGTGGTCCGACGACGGCCTCGTGTTCCGCCTGCCCGAGAGCGAGCCGCTGCCGGGCGTCGACACGCTGCTGCCGGGCGCCGATGAGGTGGAAGATCTGGTCGTGCGACACCTGGGCAGCACGGCGTTGTTTGCTTCGCACTTTCGGGAGAATGCCGCGCGAGCGTTGCTGTTGCCGCGGCGGCAACCCAATCGGCGCACGCCGCTGTGGCTGCAGCGCCGCAAGAGCGCCGACCTGCTGGCCGTGGCGTCGCGTTACGAGCGATTCCCAATCCTGCTGGAAACTTACCGCGAGTGCTTGCGCGACGTGTTCGACGTGCCGGGGCTGCGGCAGGTGCTGTCCGATATCGCCGCGCAGCGCGTCCGCATACACGCCGTCGAAACCGACTCGCCGTCGCCGTTCGCGGCGTCGCTGCTGTTCAACTACACCGGCAACTTTCTCTATGAGGGAGACGCCCCGCTGGCCGAGCGGCGGGCGCAGGCGTTGGCGCTCGATCATGCCCAATTGCGCGAGTTGTTGGGGGCCGCCGACTACCGCGAACTGCTCGATGCCGACGCGATCGATCAAGTGACGCGCGAGTTGCAGCGGATCGACGACCCCCGTGTTGCCGACCCCGATGCCGTGCATGACCTGCTCTTGCACCTCGGCGATCTGACCGAGGTGGAATTGAAGCAGCGTTCACAACCAGACGAGGCAGCCGCCGGCCGCGTCAGCGAGTGGCTCGATGAATTGCTGGCTGCTCGCCGCATTATTCGCGTCCGCATCGGCGGCGAACAGCGACTGGCGGCCGCGGAGGACGCCGCCCGGCTGCGCGACGCTCTGGGCGTGCAGCCCCCGCCAGGATTGCCCGAAGCGTTTCTGGAAACGGGCGACGCGCCGCTGGCCGATCTTGTGTCGCGATTCGCACGGACTCGCGGCCCATTCAGGGTGATCGATGTCGCAACGCGATTGGGACTGGGCGAGGCGACGATCCGCGGCGTACTCGCCAAACTCGCCGAGCAAGGCCGCGTGCTCGTGGGCGAATTCCTTCCCGGCAGCGTCGGACAGGAATGGGTCGACGCAGGCGTGCTGCGGCGGATCAAGCGGCTGTCGCTCGCTCGGTTGCGCAAGCAGGTGGAGCCCGTTCCGCCGGAATTGCTCGCGCGTTTTCTGCCCGTGTGGCAGCAACTCGACAAGCCGCGTCGGGGGTTGGACGGGTTGCTGGATGCCATCGAACAGCTGCAGGGCGCCCCGCTGGCAGCCTCGGCGCTCGATGCGGCCATCCTGCCGGCGCGGGTGGTTGACTATTTACCGGGCGATCTGGACGAGTTGTGCGCTGCTGGCGAAATCGTCTGGCGGGGCATTGAAGCCTCTGGCCCGAATGACGGCCGCGTGTCGTTGTATCTGGCGGACAGTTTTCCGCTGCTGGCCCCGTGGCCCGCGGAAGTCGAAGGCGCGCTGGCCGAGCGGATTGTCGATGCATTGCGCGGCCATGGCGCCCAGTTCTTTGACGAGTTGGCTCGCGCGGTTGGCGGCTTTCAGCACGACGTACTCGACGCCCTGTGGCAACTGGTGTGGGCGGGCGTCGTGACGAACGACACGCTGGCGCCACTGCGGTCGCGACTACGCGGTTCGGCTAGCTCCAATCGCGGCGACCGCCGACAGCGGCGCGGACGCGACCCGCGACGCCGCTTCCGCTCGCGACGCACCGCGGCAATTCCCGGCAGCGAAGGCCGCTGGTCCCTGCTCGGGTACGGAGACGAGCAAGTCGCCAACGCCACGCAAAGGCAGACGGCGCTCGCCGAGCAACTGCTGCGTCGCTACGGCGTGGTCACGCGATCCACCCTCAACCGCGAGGCCTTAACCGGCGGCTTCGGCGGACTGTACCCGGTGCTGCGGGCGATGGAAGAAGCCGGCAAGGCGCGACGCGGCTACTTCGTCGAAGGCATGGGAGGCGCCCAGTTTGCCTTGCCGGGGGCCGACGACATGCTCCGACTCCCCCCTGCCCTGCGGGACCAGTCGACGATCGACGAGCAGGTGCTTGTATTGTCGGCCGCGGACCCCGCCAACGCCTACGGAGCGCTTGTGAAATGGCCCGAACCGCGCGAACCGGCCACCCAGTTGCAGCGCACGGCCGGTGCGAGCGTGCTGATCGACGCCCGTACCGGGCGCCTGTTGGCCTACTTGGCCAAGTCAACGCGACGATTGGTCACCTTCGCGGCGGAAGCAGCAGAGGACGAGCCGCAGCGGCAAGAGATGCTGGCAAGGCGGTTGGCCAATCTCGCGGAAACGGACGGGCCATTGCTACTGGACCGTATCGATGGGGCGCCAATTGGCGAATCGCCGCTGTGCGATACGCTGCGACGCGCCGGGTTTGTTTCAACGAGTCGCGGTTACCTCCATCGCGGCATCGGCAGATCGACGCGGCTCGATGCACTCGCCGCCCGCCGCGATCCGGCGGAGTGGGAAGGCACGCTCGCCGATGACAATCCCGACGATGAATCCGCAGGCTGAAATCGAATACTGAATCCCGCCGCACCCTGACTAAAAACCTGTGCGAGGGCAACGTGCCCGAAGGCGACACGATCTACCGATCCGCCGTGCAACTGCGCAAGGCGCTCGACGGACGCACGGTGGACGACGCCCGCGTGTGGGATCGTCTGCGTGGCTCGAAGTTGGCGCACCTCGCGGGGCGAACCATCGCCGGGGTTGAGGCGCGCGGCAAGCATCTGTTGATGCATCTGGCCGACGGCGGGGCGATCCACTCGCACATGGGGATGACGGGGTCGTGGCACCTTTACCCCCAGGGCGAACCGTGGCAAAAGCCGGCCAAAAACGCCGCACTAGTACTCACCGTGGGGAACGTGCTGGCGGTCTGCTTCACGCCCAAGACGTTGGAGTATCTGTCGCCCGACGCGCTGCGACGGCACGTGCATCTGAACAACCTGGGCCCCGATCTGCTGGCCGGCGAATTCGCCATGACCGAGGCGCTGGCCAGGCTACGAACGGCCCCGACGACGCCGCTGGGCGAAGCGGTTATGAACCAGCGCCTGGTGAGCGGCATCGGCAATGTCTACAAGTCCGAAGTGCTGTTTCTGCGGCAGTTGGACCCGTTCGCACCCGTCGCCGCATTCAACCAGGAGGAGTTGCAGGCGATGCTCGCCGAGGCCAGGCGACACATGCTGCGAAATCTCGACGGACGCCCGCGCACGACCCGCGTTGGCCCCGGCGGCCGGCTGTGGGTTTACGGGCGACGCGGCAAGCCGTGCTTTAAGTGCAACAGCGCCATTGAGATGCGCCGACAAGGCGAAGCCGGACGGAGCACGTACTGGTGCCCCGCATGCCAGCCTCCGCGGGGCGACAGCGGCTGAGCTCGGGAAAAGAAATCGTTGCGAATCGACCGCGTTGCGGGTATCTGCAAGCGGGCAGCCGGGTTAACATCCCAGACTGCCTATCCTGCCTCACCCGCAACCCGAGGTCACCGCACAATGGGCAGACACCCAGGACACCGCCCCTCTCGTCGCCTCTCTCACCCCGCCCATCCCAAGTCATCGCAACGCTGCTTAGCGTTTGAAGCGCTTGAAGACCGCCGCCTGCTGGCATCGACGCATATCCAAGTCGACGCCGCCGGCGCCACCGGCAGCGAAGCCATGCGCCTGCTGATCGACGGGTCGCCCGTGTCGACATGGGTTCGCGTGGGCGGCAATCCTTCGAACGAATTCTACGAGACGTTCACCTACAATCACCCCACGGCGGTGACGATCGATCAGGTGCGCATCGAGTTCATCAACGATGCGAACCGCCCCGACACGGGCGATCGCAATCTGTTTGTCGACTCGGTGACGATCGGCAACCTGCGCTACGACACGCGCGCCGCCAACGTCTACTCCACCGGCACTTGGCTGCCGGGGATTGGCATCACGCCGGGCTACAACAAGCAGAGCCGCGCACTGCACACCAACGGCTACTTTCAATACGGCGGTTACGCGTCGACGATCGACGTCCTCGCCGCAGGCCGCACCGGCGAGGAGCGAATCGCCCTGCAAATCGACGGCGTCACGGTCGCCACCTACAACGTCACGGGCGGCGACTACAGTCAGGGGACGAGCTACCAGCAGTTCAGCTACCAAGCCTCGACGCCGATTGCCGAGAATCAGGTTCGCGTCGCATTTGTCAACGACGGCACGACGACCGACGGCCAGGACAAGAATGTGCGGATCGACGGCGTAGTGCTCGACGGTCGCAAGTTGGAATCGGAACGCCTGGGCGTGCTGACCACCGGCGTGCCCCACCCCGAACTCGGTTCGATCCCCCGGCTGCTGCAAACCGAAAAGCTGTTCACGAACGGCTACTTCCAGTACGGCGACAATGGCGCGGAGATGTTCATCCGCGCCGCCGGCTCGCTGGGCGACGAGACCATGCGGCTGTTTATCAATGGCGAGACCGCAGCCACGTACCGCTTCGTGCGCGGCAATACAGAAGCCGGCTGGTTCCGCACCTTCCGCTATCGCCACAACGTCGGCGTGCCGTTGAATCAAGTGAGCATCGCACTGATCAACGACAATGACCCCGCCTACGATCGCAATCTGCGCGTGGACAATGTTTGGCTGAACGGCAATACGACCGAAACCGAGTCGGCCTTCGTCTACTCGACCGGGACATTCATTGAGGGTATCGGCGTCGAGCCCGGCTACTGGCGCACGGAGTACCTGCACGCGAACGGCGAATTTCGCTTCGCCCAGCCGGGCAATCCCGGCACGCTGGCCCTGCAGACGTCGCTGGTCGACGTCGACGAGAACGCGGGGACGGTCTCAATCCCGGTCGTCCGCACCGGCGGCAGCGACGGCACGGTGGGCGTCGAGTATACGACCGTCGACGCCTCGGCCACAGCGGACGAAGACTACGTCGCCAGCACGGGCATCCTGGTGTTCGCTCCCGGCGAAACGCAAAAGTCCATCGTCGTGCCAATTCTCGATGATGGCGACGACGAACTCAACGAAACGTTCAACTTGGCCACGTCCGTGGTGTACGGCGGCTCCGTGCTCGGGCAACCTCGCACGGCCACGATCACGATCGTTGACGATGACGGCGCCCCGCCGCCCGGCAGCGGCAATGGCCTGTTGGGCGCCTACTACAACGGCATCTACCATCAATCGCTCGTATTCGAACGCACCGACCCGATGGTCGATTTCAACTGGGCGTTCGATTCGCCTGGCCCGGGGGTGAATGCCGACTTTTTCTCGGTTCGCTGGACCGGTCAGGTGGAAGCTCGGTACACGGAAACTTACACCTTCCGCACCAGCACCGACGACGGCGTCAACCTGTGGGTCAACGGACAGGTGCTCGTGTACCAGTATCACGACCAGGGGCTGACGAGTTACACCGGCAGCATCTCGCTGGAGGCCGGGCAGAAGTACGACATCATGATGGAGTTCTACGACGCCACGGCACACGCCACCGCGTACCTGGAGTGGTCGAGCCCCAGCACCCCGTGGGAGTTCATTCCCACCAGCCAGTTATACAGCGATCCGCCCACCGTGACGGTCCCGGGGTACTTCACCGGAGAGACGGTCGTTACCGGACTGTCGACGCCCACGGCGATGGATTTCGACTCGACCGGGCGGATGTTCGTCGCCGAGCAGGCCGGCCGCGTGCGCGTGGTGCAGAACGGCCAACTGCTAACGACGCCGTTTTTGGACATCCGCAACCAGGTCAACTTCATCCAGGACCGCGGCATGATCGGGGTGGCGGTGCATCCCAATTTCCCGGCGACGCCCTACGTGTACGTGTCGTACGTGTGGGATCCGCCGGAGACGGCCAACTTCACGGGCAACGCGGGCCGTGACGGCGCCGGCAACCGGCTCTCGCGCATCAGTCGCTTCACCGCGGACTCCGCCACCGGCTACAACACGGCGGTTCCCGGCAGCGAGGTGGTGCTTGTGGGCGGCGGCGGCACGTGGTCGACGATCAGCCACCCGGAACTCGACAGCACGTTCGATACGAACATTCCCGCCACGGGCGGAACTGACGGCTCGGCGAAAGACGTACTCATCATCGACACGCGGACCCACGCGATCGGCAATCTGGTCTTCGGTCCCGAAGGCGCGCTGTATGTGGCCAACGGCGATGGGGCCAGCTACGGACTGGTTGACCCGCGGGCCGTGCGCGTGCAAAACGTCGACAGTTTGTCAGGCAAGATCCTGCGAGTCGATCCGATCACGGGCAACGCCTGGCCGGGCAACCCGTTCCACAATGGCGACCCCACGGCCAACCGGTCGAAGGTGATCAACTACGGCCTGCGCAATCCGTTCCGCTTTGCCATTCAGCCGGGCACGGGGACGGTCGTGGTGGGCGACGTCGGCTGGAACGCGCACGAAGAAATCAACCAGGGCTGGCAACAGAATTTTGGCTGGCCCTACTACGAAGGCGTTCAGGGCAGCAATGCCCAGACGGGCGGTTACAACACGCTGTCGACGGCGGCCGCGTTCTACGCCAATAACAATGCGGTCCCGCCCATCTGGTCCCGGTCGCACTCTGCGGGCGGCGTGGCCATCGTGGTCGGCGACTTCTACACGGGCACGGTCTATCCGGAACAGTATCAGGACGCGTTGTTCTTTTCCGACTTCGGCGACAACCAGCTCAAATACGCGCAGTTCGACAGCAGCGGCACGTTCGAATCCGTCAACGCGGCCAACCTCAGCGTCGGCCCCGTCGTGGAAATGTCGATGGGACGCGACGGTCACTTGTACTACGTCGACATCACCGGCAAGGTGGGGCGGCTGATCTTCAACGAGTTCGCATCGACCGTCGCGGCCTCCACGGCGCCGCAGTCGGGTGACATCAACGGCGACGGCGCCGTCACCGGGGCTGATTTCCTGGCTTGGCAGCGCAACGCGGCTGGCGCAAACCAGACAGCGGCGACCGACGCCCTGGCGACGTGGGACGACAGTTACGGCACGAGCGCACTGAGCGATGCCAATATCGCCTGGGTCGCGCAGTCGGTTCAAAGTATGGCCGCCACGCCAGTCGCGGCGACGCTGGCCGATGAGTCGCTCGAGTTTGCTCCGCCAGCGCGCGAGTGGGCCTTTGCCGCGTCGAGCGAAAAACCGCTCAACGACATTCTTTCCGTCGCCGACTCTCACTCAGATCAGGCCGATGCAGCCTTCGAGTCGTTTGGCGCCGAGGATGCGGAAACCGATGAAGAATCTGACTTCCACGGTCTGACGCGGTTGATCTGAGCGTCGTCGCGTAACGGAGCGATTACTGCGACTTGTCGCCGTCGACGCTCGATTGACCGTCGGCCAGGCGCACGTCGCTCATCCGCGCTGCGCGCTGGATGCTCGAGCGGCGCAGCTCCTGCGAATCTTCCATCTGCTGGATCCACGCGGCGTTGGCCCGCTCGTCGACGGCGACAATGCGGAGCGCCTGCAGGTCCAGGGCGATTTCTCGTTCCAGCAGGAACATGGCCCCAAAACCGAGCAGCCCCCCGCCGCTCACGCCCAGCAGCAGCCAGCGCTGTTGGTCGCCGAACGCCACCACCAGCAGGATGCCCAACAGCGGCACAAGTGCGGACAGGGCCAGGTGCCATCGGTTCAGCCGGCCGACCTGCTCAATCACCCGCAGTCGCGGCCCCGCGATCACGCCGCGGCGCATTTGGTCGGGCACGAAGTACCGCACCACCAGCGCCGTGATCAGCAGGTAGGGATACGCGATCGCCGCCACCCCTGCCAGTGCCAGCGACACGAAGAAATGCACCTGAAACTCCGCCGTGCGCAGCATCGGATTGTTCCAAGCCAGCGCGATCGGAAATGCGATGCCCGACACGGTCCACAGCGCCAACAGCATGAACGACACGAAACGGCCGAAGAGCATCAGCTTGGTACTGCCGACGCTGGCCGACCGCGGCGCCTCGGGGCGTAACATTCGTAGCGTCTTCCAAGCGAACCATGCGCCGATGGCGATGCCGATCGGAAAGGCCGTGCCGTTGACCCAGAGTTGGACGACATCGAACGTGTCGTGGATTCTGTCGCTCAGCTGCTTCGCAAGCGTTTCGACCGCATCAGCGCGTTCGGGCTGGCCGGCGGGAATCGCGAGCTCAGCCGCCTGATGTCCGTATTCGACTAGCCGCTTTTGGTTGTAGATGAAATTGAAGGCCGCGACGCACACGTTGGGAATCAGTCCGGCGAGCACCACCGCGACGATCGGAAACCGCAGCGCGAAACGCCCCAGGGCGCTGGTCGGCGTTTGCAGCAGCCGCCAGCAACGCGGATTGAGGCACAGCCGCAGCGCCCGGGCGAATTCCTCCGCCGTGGCGTATCGCTGCGACTTCTCCGGGTGCAGGCACCGCAGCAGCGTGTCGCGCACCGACGCGGGACAGTCGCTGGGCAGCGCCTCGGCCAGTTGGTCCAGGTCGACCTGCCGCCGGGCGTCGACCATGCGTTGCAGGCGGGCCAGCGTGCCCCCCGACGCGGGAATCGCCTCGTCGGCAAACGGCCGCCGCCCGACAAGCATCTCCCACAGCAGCACGCCCAGCGAGTACACGTCGCTCGCTTCGCGGACCAATTGGGGCGAGCCGCCCAACAGCGGGTGACACGCCTCCAACTGCTCGGGCGACATGTACGCCAGCGAGCCGCCGAACGTGTCGCCGGGATCTTCGTCAGCCCGGCCGCCGTTGTAACTGACGTTGAAGTCGGCCAACTTGGGCGTGCCGTCGGCGGTCAGCAGCACGTTAGCCGGCTTGATGTCGCGGTGCAGCACGCCGCGCGAGTGGGCGTAGGCGAGCCCGTCGGCCAACTCCGCCCCCAGCTTGCAAACCACCTCGGCCCAGGGATGCTCCTCGATCCACGTCCGCCGCTCAGACCCGGTCGGGGGCAAGCTGCCCACCGCCGCCAAGCGGCCGTCGATCGCCTTCAGCAGCGCGTCGCCCGTGGGCCGCCCGTCGTAGCTGTCGCGGCACCGCACCAGCGCATCGGCCAACGTGCCGCCGGGCACGACTTCCATGTACAACAACCGTGCCGGCGGGTCGGTGCTCTCTCGCTGGTCGTACACGCGAACCACGTGGGCGTGATCGAGTTGGGCCAGCGTCTGCGGCTCGCTCCCCACGGCTCGCGAGATCTTCAGCGCGACCAACCGTTCCATCGATTGCTGCCGAGCCAGAAAGACGCGGGCAAAGGCCCCGCTGCCCAGCGGCGTGACTAGCTGGAAATCGTCGATTTCGTCGCCCGGCTTCAGATCGACGAACGGCGCCACCGTCGATCGCGGTGCAGGCGGAGCGCCGGTCGCCACCACGGTATCGTTGTAGTAGGTGCAGGTGGGCGAACCCGGGGCAGACATGCCGCCCAGCAACTGGCAGACCGCTGGAGCCTGCAGCGGAAACCGACGACGCAGTTCCACGTCGTCCACTGCGTCGCCGGCCTGCACGCGGGCCTGGACTTCCTCGTAGACCAGCTCGCCCGGCAACGACTCGGCCGGTCCCAACTGGGGTACGCGATCCAGGTACCATTCCAGCCGCTGGGGCTCGCGACCGTTCTGCCAGCGGTGCTCTAAATCGAGTTTCACCAATTCGACGGCCAGCACCGCCGCGTCCGCCTCGGCCATGTCGCCCAGGAAGTCGGCGATCTCCGGCGGGGACGATTGGGCCTCAATCGCCGCAGCCCAGGCTGCTGCAAAACCATCGAGCCGGTCGGCAATCAGATCCCACGCCGGTTCCGCGAGTTGGGAACCGCTCGCCGAACCGTTAGAATGATCGTCGCCGTGGGACATTGTGCCGCTGCCAAGCTATGCCGGATTCGCTCGTCTGACCTACGTTCCCTGCCGCAAGGATCGTCGTCGTGAGTTCACATGATACGAGATTAGTCGAAAGGCTTCGATCCGGCGATGAAGCGGCTCTGGCCGAGTTCGTGGAGGCCAACCGACCGGCCCTCATGGCGTTCATCCGCAGCCGCACCGGGGCGCATCTGGCGAAGAAAGTCGAGCCGGACGATATCCTGCAGGAAGCGAGCATGGAGGCCATCCGCTCGCTGGAGAAGACCCCGCTGGAGAACTGGGACCCGCTGCATTGGCTGTTTCAGGTGTGCGAGCGGAAGATCATCGACGCCCACCGCCGCTTTTTTGAGAGCCAAAAACGGGCGGCATCGCGCGAGGCGGAGTTGCCCGAGGGCTCGGCGGCGGGGATGGGTCTGGCCAATCTGCTGGCCGCCAGCATGACCACGCCCAGCGAGGCGTTCTCGCGCGATCAGCGGCAATTGCGGGTGCTGGCGGCGCTGGACACCTTGCCGGAGGAGCAGCGCGAGGCGTTGCGGCTGCGGTATCTCGTGGGGCTCCCCAGCAAAGAAATCGCCCAGAAGCTGGGCAAGACCGACGGCGCGGTGCGGGTGATGCTGTCGCGTTCGCTGGCGAAACTGCAGGAAATGCTGGCGGACGGGTGAGAACTGCAAATCGGCCATTGGCCAATGCAAATTGCAAATTGGGGGAACTTCCGCCCCCGGTGCGGGCGTCCAAATCCCGGCAATTTGCCATGGTCAATGGCCATTGGCCAATTTGCAGTTTACTGGCCCCTTTCCTCCTCGCCTCGGCACTACTTGTGTCATGACCGCCGTCAGCGACCCGCCCCGCACGGATTTCGACCTGGCCGCCCTGGTGCACGAGCATCAGGCGGACGTGTGGCGCTATCTGCGGTACCTGGGCGCCGCGGCGGCCGATGCGGACGACCTCACCCAGGAGACGTTTCTGGCCGTCGCCCGCACGCCGTTTGAGGTTCGGAGCCGGGCCGCCAGCGCCGCTTACCTGCGCACGGCAGCTCGCAACCAACTGCTGATGCTGCGCCGCAAGCAAGGGCGGCAGATCGAGACAGTCACCCTGGCCGCCGCCGAGTCCGTGTGGGCCGCGCACTGCCCCGAGGGCCGCGGCGACGAGTTTCTCGACCTGCTGTCCGCGTGCCGCGAGGGACTCGCGGGGCGGACCCGTGCGGCGGTCGACCTGTTTTACCAAGACAACCTGAGCCGCGACGAGTTGGCGGTCCGTCTGGACATGACCGCCGAGGGCGTGAAGACGCTGCTACGGCGAGCCCGAGCGACGCTGCGCGACTGCATCGAGCGCAAACTCGCGGCCGGCAACCGCCAACCGCCGGAATAGCTGCTGCGGCGTCTGCTCGCGGCAGCGGAGATGTCTTTCTGGCAGTGCGCTGCGCGGTGCAATGCGCTGCTGGGGAAAAGCGAGAGCCAATCATGAAAGAATCCAACGACAACCGACTGCCCGAGAATCGCGAAACGTGGGCCGACGCACTGGTCGACCGCGGTCTGCGAGAAACCCTGGGGCAGGATCAACCGCCGGATTTGAGCGCCCAGATTCTCGCCGCGGCCGGAGAATCCGGTGAGCTGACGCCCTCGACGGTCGCGAATGCAGGCGACGAGAGCGGCGTCAACCACGGTCGACGGCGGGCGTGGCGGTGGGCGTCGGCCGTGGGCGTGGCCGCCGCGGCGTGCTGGGTCGCATTTGGAATCGTCCTGCCCAATCTGCAGGAGCCCTCGCAGATCGCCCGGCGAGCGCCGGATCACGATGCTGCGAACGTGGCGAAACCGACGAGCAATGCCGCCGGCAAGTCGGCCAGCACCGAAGCCCCACAAGAATCGGCAGTCGCCAGCGCCGAGGGCAGCGAGTTGCGGATGATGGTCACGCCGAACATCATCATCGAGGAAGGCGAGGAGAAACGGCTCGGCTACTCTGCGGGCACGCAGTTCGCGCAGCCAGCGCAGTCGCAGGGGGAGAGCATCGACCATCTGGCAGTCGTCAGCGACGGCGCCGAAACCCGCGGCGGTGTGGGCTTGCACGCTCAGGACCGCAGTCGCTACTTCGCCGACGCCCAGGATTCGCTTGGTGTGCCTGCCTTCGCGCCAAATTCAACCGTACAAAGTCCGTCCGCCGCAGGGACCAACTTTGGTCTCAACACTCAACCTGCGCAATCGCGATTTCGTCAACAGCAGGGATATCATCAGGAATCGGCAGAGGCTTGGCCGGAGAGCAGGCGCGGAATTGTACGTATGGCGAGAAACCCATCCTCGGAGTACGAGCGCAGCGGGGAAGCAGATGTTGATTCTGAGGCCGGCGGAGATATTGACCGATGGCACGCAGATTACGGAAACGAACTTGGTGCGCGGCGGCAGCTTGCCGTGCTGCAGCGCGAACGCCTGAGTCTCGAAATAGCCGACGAGGTGTCGATCCGCCGAGCGTCGTCGCCCGCCCGGATCGAAAACATCGTGGCCGAGTCGCTGGCTGACGATCCGAAAATCCAGGGCTATCGCCAGGAACTGTATGAAATCGACACGATGCTCGTGCAGCGTCAAGCCATCGAGGCCCGGGAAAACAGCCCTGCACTGCAAGAGTTACAGAAAGACGTTAGGGAGGTGCAGGCGAAGCTCGAGCAGTACCGCGCTCAGCGCGAACGGGAGCTGCGCGAACAGGTCGCGACCATGCCGAACGCGGAACTTCAAGCCGCCGTGGCCAAGCGGCGCAAAGCCAAAGAACGACTTGATCGGCAAATCGCGGAGTTGGAGCGTCAAATCAGCCAAGGCCCTAAGGGCGGCGGCGACCGGTACGCTCGCATCTACGACAACCCGTTCAAGCCGGTCAGCACCGCCCATACCGACAATCGGCTGAGCACCCTGTCCATCGACGTCGACACGGCCGCGTACGCCAACGTGCGGCAGTTCCTGATGCAATCGGGGCAACTGCCGCCGGCCGATGCGGTACGGATTGAGGAACTGGTCAACTACTTCCACTACGATTACCAACCGCCGACCGACGAGACGCCGTTTGCAGCGAACCTCGAGGTGGCCTCCTGCCCGTGGGCCGAGGAGCACCGACTGGTGCGGATCGGCATCAAGGGCCGCGAAATGGACCGCCGCGCTCGTCCGCAATCGAACCTGGTGTTCCTGGTCGACGTGTCGGGATCGATGAACGAGCCCAACAAGCTGCCATTGGTCGTCGAGGGGCTGAAAATGCTGGCCGAGGAACTCGGCGAGAACGACCGCGTGGCGATCGTGGTCTACGCGTCGAGCGAGGGCCTGGTGCTACCCAGCACGGCGGGGATCGACCGGCACAAGATCATGGGCGTGCTCGACAAGCTGCGGAGCGGCGGCTCCACCGCGGGCGGCGCGGGGATCAAGCTGGCCTACAAGATCGCCCAGGAGAACTTCGTCAAAGGCGGCGTCAACCGCGTCATCCTGTGCACCGACGGCGACTTCAACGTGGGCATCCAGAACACCGACGAGTTGGAGCAGCTCGCGGAGCGGAGCGCCAAGAAGACGGGCGTATTTCTCACGGTGCTCGGTTTCGGCCGCGGCAATCTGAACGACGAAATGATGGAGCGGATCTCCGGCAAAGGAAACGGCAACTACTTCTACGTCGACGGTCGCACCGAAGCGCACAAGGTGCTGGTGCAGGAAATGACCGGCACGCTGGTCACAATCGCCAAGGACGTGAAACTGCAAGTCGAGTTCAACCCGACCCAAGTCGCCGGCTACCGGTTGATTGGCTACGAGAATCGCGTGCTGGCCGCCGAGGACTTCAACGACGACAAGAAGGACGCCGGCGAAATCGGCGCTGGCCATACCGTGACGGCCCTGTACGAGGTGGTCCCGTTCGGGCAGGAAGTCAACAGCCCCGGCGTCGACGCGCTGAAGTACGAGCAGTCCGCGGACGACTCCGCCGAGTCGACAGCGTCTGTCGACGAGGCGGCTTCCGATGGGGAGGAGCGGCTCGCCGAAGCGAGCGACGAATTGCTCACCCTCAAAATCCGCTACAAGCAGCCTGACGGAGTCACGAGCACCAAGCTGGAGTTTCCCGTCACCGACAGCGGCGGCAGCTTCGCCGACGCGAGCGACGATTTTCAATTCGCCGCCGCGGTGGCGAGCTTCGGGATGCTGCTGCGGGACTCGCCCTACCAGGGTCATTCGAGTTTCGCGGCGGTCGCGGAGATCGCCGAGGGCGCCTCGCTGGACCACGATCCGCACGGCCGGCGACGAGAGTTCGTCGACATGGCGCGCCGGGCTGGCGAACTGTCCGGCGAGTGAACTCTGTCCTTCACGGGAGTGCGAGGCTCCGCCGAGCCTTGCAAAGCGGACGAAGCACCGGGCTCAGCGGAGCGTAGCACTCCCGGTGACTTGCTCGTCGGCGTCCGTCCGCGTTTGATTCTCTGCCGGCGTTTTGAACAGCCGCACGCCGAAGGCTTGCATGGCCTGGCGGCCCACCCACCACAGACCGCCGAAGAATACACCAAGCGGGACAGCAATCTGCTGCAGGCCGGCCCGGTCCTCGGGGACTTCCGCGTCCAGCCCCAAGATCAGATAGCCCTCGGCGAGAATCGCCAGGGCGATCACCGTAAGCAGCCACGCCCAACCAGGCCAGCGCATCAGCCGCAGCTCGATCCTTGGCGAATCGATTGGCAGCGTGTTGAGATCCGCTCCCTGCCGCTCGATCGGGGGCTCTTCGTCCCGCAAAGCGAACACGCTGAAGCCGGCGACGAACAATCCCAACGCCGCCGCCCCGCACATGACCCACCGCCCCTCCGGCTCGTTCATGACGACCACCGCGCAGTAGACCGCAACGACGGCCAGCGCCAATCCGATGGCCAGCAACACGGAAAAGACGAGCCGATTCATGGCACGCACCGCTGGCAACAGAATCAGATCAGATCAGATCGAGCGGACTCTGCCGACGATGCCGTTTGGCGCTGCAATCGCGGCAGATGCCGGAAATGATCAACCGATGGCCGGTGACGCGAAATCCGTGCTCGCGGGCCACCGCCTCGCGCAACCGCGGCAACTCGTCGGTCTGAAACTCGATCAGCTCGTCGCAGATGGTGCAGTGCAGGTGATCGTGGGCAGGGTAGCCGTAGTCGTGTTCGTACACGGCCCGGCCGCGCAGGCTGAACCGCCGCAGCAGGCCCGCCTCCACCAGTTCGTTGAGCGTGCGGTAGACCGTCGGCCGGCTGATGCGGTTCTCTCTGTTGGCGCCGCTGATGTTGTCGATCAATTCCTCGGCGTCGAAATGATCGTGTCGCTCGAAAATGTGATCGACCAGCGCCTTGCGCTGGCTGGTGATCCGCTTTCCGCGACTTTGCAGGTATTCTGCAAAACGCTCCTGGGGACTGCTGGAGACGTGGACTTCGCCGAGTGCAAAACCGCTGGACATGAGGAGAAACTCGTGAGGGAGGCGTCTGGCAGTCTCAATAGCCGCGACGCAGACCGCCTATTGAGACTCAGACTGGGGTCGGCGAATTGCAGTAAGTCCAAATCGCCCAAATGGCTACAGAAAGACCAAGCCATCCTAATGATTCTACTCCCCAGGGGGGTGAGTCTCAAGAGTGCAGCCCCATGTGCCCGCCAATGCGGACTTCAACTGCCTGTGCAGTGAGAGCCGCTGGCCCGCGCCCAGCCGTCACATGGGCCGTTTCTCTCGCCACGGGCGCAAAAAGAAAACCGGCGGCTTTCGCCGCCGGCTGGGAGCTTGGGGTGTGTCTTTGGCACGCTGCGACGCAAATTGCCTCCAGCTAGCCAATCTCGTCGAGCAGCCGTTGCATCGCCGCATCGAGCTTGTCGGGCGTCTCGTAGGTGCCGGCAGAGATCTCCGCCCGGACGCGCGCCACCAAGTCGGAGCGAAACTCGCCCGCCTCGGCGGCGTTGGCGGCCTCTTCGGCAGCGGCCGAGAATTGCACCTCGTCGGCGCCGCGGCTGGCGGACGGACCGCCGGCGGACGCGGGCCCGCGACCATTGTGCGGACCCTTGAGGCTTTGTGCGCCATGGACTTGTGATGGGCCGTAAATCTGCATGTCGTGTTCTCCCGCCTCAATTCTCGTGTGCGTATCAATCGCTCCGCGGCGGTTCAAACGCGCGGTGGGGATGAGCGAGGCCAATCGGTTGTGCTTCGCCGCCGAGTGCTTCAGGATGGGCAATCGGCAGGGCGGCTGGGCTGTGGTCGACGCATTGCGTCGAGGGGTTACGGGTGAGCTGTCGTGGTGTCTCGGGCTGAGTCGCTTTCCTTGTCGCAGGCGAACCGATTGACCTCGCGAACACAACGGTGAGAACACTGCTGTCATCGTCGCCGCGGGGTCGGCGGATCGATCGTTTTCTTTCTGCGACGGGTCGCAAAGCAGGCGCTTGCTGTATCGGCTGTACGCGTGCTGAGCACCTCGCCGGTCGCGCGGTCCGGTCGCGACGTTGCCAAATCGCCACATCGGCTCACGCCCTGCGATACGCGCCGGTCGTGTGGCCGGCGCAAATCGACGGGGCGCCGCTCTGGACGATTCTACGGATGCCGCGGCCGGCGGGTTCGCCGCTGGGGATTTGACCGGAATCGTAGGTTTTGCCTGCCGGCGGGGTCAAGATCATTGTAACCCCGGCGCCAGCAGCGCCTGCGCGGACGGCTCGCTCGCTAGAACCGGATCACCCGTCGCATCAGGGCCGCCCCGCACGCCGCCAGCACGATATTGCCCAGCCAGACCGCCTGGGGCGGAAAGACGCCGTCTTTGGCCTGGTCAACGCATCCCACGAGCATCGGGTAGTACAGCAGCAGGATCGGCAAAAAGCACGCAAAGAAACTCCCCCAGAACTCGCCGTGCCGGCGGCGAATCGCCATCGGCGCACCAATGAGCACAAACCCCAGGCAACTGAAGCCGTTGGACCAGCGGCGATGCGGTTCGGTCCGCAGCTTGTACAGGGTCCGTTGGGCGTCGAGATTGCGGTACTCGCGCGGCGCCCAGGCCGTCTGCGACAGTTGTGCGGTGCGCCCGGCAAGCAAGCTGAAGCCCACATCGGCCGCCATCTCCTGCCGCGACCGCGAGATCTCCGTCAGTTGCCGCTCGATCGCCGGGCCAATGTCGCGCAGGGGCGTGTTGGACGGGCTGCGCGGGCCGTTGCTCTCGTTGGTGAAGTCGGCAAAGGGGATCGACTGTTCGATCTCACCAGGGATCTGAAACTGCCAGTCGTCCCACTCGCCCCGGGCGTTGGTCAGCCGCACGGCGATGGTTTCGGACGCCTGGTCCATGTGAAACTGGGCTTCATCCGCGCTGATGTGCGACGCTTTGCCGCCGTGGCGACTGGGACCGACCAGCATGAAGCCGATCAGCCGCTTGCCCTCGACCCGTTGCACGTTCACCTGCCACTGGCCGACGCGAAACCGGCCCGACTTGCTCAGGTCGCTGTAGGCAATGTCTTCCAGGGCGCCGACCGCAACGCGCTTCACGCCGTCCTCGCCCCAGGACACGGCCAAGTCGTTCAACACAACGCCGCCCAGGCTGACCGCGGCCGCGAGCGCGAAACTGGGCCAAATCACCACCATCGGCGAAATCCCCAGTGATTTGATCGCCACGATCTCGTTGGAGGAAGAAATCCGGCCGTACACGCTGGTGGCCGCCATGAGCATGGCCCCGGGCAGCGTAAACTGCAGCGCCTGCGGCAGAATGTACGGCAGCAGCTGCAGGATGTGGGCCACGCCCAACCCGCGCTCGACCGCCTCTTTGGCGATGAGCACCAGAAACACGAACACCGTCATGCTGACCAGCGTGACAGTGAACGCCTGGACCATCTCCGACAGGATGTAGCGAGTGAGCGTCCGCATAGGCCGCGGACTGTAGCAGGGGCCCGCGGTGCGGGGAACGACACTTTTCGCCGCCGCAAGCAGCGCCAGCGGCCCGCTACCCTTCGTTGAGATCGATGGATGAATCGCCGGGCGGTTCTCGATAATCTCGCACGGCCTTCATTAACGTGCGGACCGCGGCGCTAAACGCGGTCACGGCCCCGCGAAAATCGCCTCGTGAGATGGCCGCGTAGGCTTCGGCCCGCTCATCGTGGATCTGCTTCCAGTCGAAGTGCCACTGCCGCTGGCCCTCGAGATCCTCCAACTGCCGCACGATTTCGGCCAACGTGCCGATCGTATCGGCATCGGCACGAACTTGGTGACGGCGGTAGGGTCCTTTGCCGTACTTGCCTCGGACTGATTTGGGCGTGAATCCGGCGCTTTCGGCAAACCAGCGAATCAGCGCCCACAGCGCCAGTCCCAAGGCGGCAGCGCCAATCGCCGCGGCGGCGGCCAAATACGACTTGCTCGCCAAGAACGCCGCCACGCCGCCGCAACCGACGGCCGCAAACAGCGTATTGCGAATCAGCGAAGGCATCGCCGTGGACTCCTCCGCCGCGGCGCCGCCCTTGTTGTCCGGCGGAAGCTCGCACGAATCGGTATCGCCGAGTTGATCGGGGTCGGTCACGTCGACCGCCATCACCGTGATGTTATCGGGCCCTCCCAGGAGATTTGCCAGGTCAACCAGGGTCTGCGTGGCATCCTTCGGCGGCAGGGCGTCGAGCACCATCCCGATCAGTTCGGGAGACAAGGGGCCCGTAAGCCCGTCACTGCACAGCAGGTAACGATCGCCCGCTGCGAGCGGCAGCGGCCCCTCCAGGTCCACCTTGACGGTCTGGTGCGGCCCCAGGGAGCGCGTGATCACATTCTTCGGAACGTAGGCCGGAACTTGTTCCTCGGACGCCTGCCCGGCAGCGGCCATCTCCCACACCAGGCTGTGGTCGAACGTCATCTGCTCGAACACGCCGTCCCGCAGGCGATAGACCCGACTATCGCCTACGTGGGCGGCCAGAGCGCCATCCTCCAACAGCACCAGACAACTGCAGGTGGTGCCCATGCCCTGGAAGTCGACGCTATTCTGCCCCTTGGCATGAATGCGGGCGTTGGCGTCCTGCACGGCGGCCGAAATCGCCTCGCACGGCGGCAGTTCGCGATTCTTGCGGAACGCGTGCGGGATGTTGTCGGCTGCGATCTGGCTGGCCAACTCGCCGGCGGCGTGCGCACCCATGCCGTCGGCGACCAGAAACAGGTGTCCGCCGCTGCGGAATTGCCGCTCTCCCTCCGCCAGCGAGACCGCCATGGCGTCCTGATTGGTGCTGCGGCGCATGCCCAAATCGCTGACCGCGGCACATCGGACTCCGCCGACGGCTTGTTCGATGCTGCTGGACGGCTGCGACACGGCGTGAGCGACGGGTGACAGGAGCGATAGCGTACCAAATCGACGAACGGCAGGATTGCCCATCTTAACCGGCCCGGGTCGACGCCGACAGGTGAACTGCTGCCCCGAACCGCCAATCCCGCTGGCACGGCCGAATTCGGTGTAGCAGGCGGGCGCCACAGGCCCTAGAATCCCGCCCCTTCAACCGCAGCCTCGTCTTTCAGGTCACGACCGTGCTTCGTTGCCGCCTGTCCCTGTCCGGCCCTGCCCGCGTCTCCGCGTATTCCCGCGCGGCGGTTATGGCTGTCGCCGTTCTGCTGCTCGTCTCGCCCGGTTGCGTCCGCCGCCGGCTGTTGGTACGTAGCAATCCACCGGGGGCCACCGTCTACGTCGATAACCAGCCGATTGGAGTGACGCCCTGCGCGGTCACGTTCACCTACTACGGGACTCGCGAAATCCGTTTGGTGAAGCCCGGCTACGAGACTTACACCGTCAACCAGCCGATTCCGGCGCCATGGTACGAGATCCCGCCGCTCGATTTTGTGAGCGAGAACGTCGTCCCCAATGAAATCCAAGACTATCGCACGGTGACCTACCCGCTTACTCCACAGGTGATCGTGCCGACCGAAACGCTGATTCAGCGCGCCGACCAACTGCGTCAGGCGGCGCACACAGGCGGCCCGCTCCCCGCAGACGCAGGGGAGCCGCTGATCTCGCCGACCATGAGCCCCACGCCTGCCGGTCCGCCGACAATTGTCACCCCGGACGGACAGATGATGCTCGCGCCGCAGGGCGTTCCGACGCCGGCGCTGGGCCCCGAGAGCATCCCGCCAGGGGTGGCCGTACCAACCACGCCCGGCCCGGGACTGCTGCCGCCAGGCGGCCAGGCGCTGGAGCCCTTGCCGCCGGCGCAGTGATTGGCCGCACGCCAAGCAAACGGGATCGCGTGTCCGCGATTGCGAAGTGAAGCGCCTGGGCGGCTCGCTCACTGATAACGTTTGTTCGCCGGCGAATCGGCGATCGGCGTTTCGCGATTGATCACCCCACGGGCGATCCGCGCCGGATCCCGCGCGATCTTGTCTGTGAACGTGGCGATGTCCGACAGGATCTGCTTCAGCCGCCAGCTGACGCCTGCCTCGGCCAGGATCTTCCTCACGTCCAGCACAGCCGCGTTGGCCTGATTGATCAGTGCATCGACGCGGGCCGCCGTCGCATCCACGCGCCCGCCCAACCCGTTGACCGTGTCGTACAGCTTGCGGTCGCGAATCAACAAACCGAGCGTGCCTTCGCTGTTGTTGAGATTGGCGCTCAGCTCGGCCGCATTTCCCAACAGCTCTTCCAGATTGCGGATACTCTGCTCCACCGACGCGGTGATGTTGTCGCCCCGCTCGCCCAGCGGCTTGGTCAGCCCCGTGAGGTTCTCCAAGTTCTGATTGGCCGATCCGGCAACCTTCTCCAACTGCTCCATAATCGCACGAGCGTCTTCGACCACGTCGGGCAACTGCGTGAGTCCGTCCCGCAGGTTCGCCTTCAGCTGCTCGTCGCCGACAATGTCGTTCACGTTGCCCAGCGCGGTCCGGAACTCCACCAAGGCCGCATCGAGCGACTCGACCATGTTGGTCATCCGCTGCAAGTCGTTTTCGTTGAGCACCTCGTTCAGCTGGTTGGCCAATTTGGCGACCTCTTCGCCCGCGGACCCCAGCGACTGGATCGTCTGCTTCAGATCGCCCTGCAGGTCGCTCAGCATGTCGACCGGCGTCGGCACGTACATGCCGTTGACGCTGCCGCCGGGGGGCACCGGGGCGTTGCCGGCCGGCGGTCGCACGGGTACGAACTCGATTGTCGCGTCGCCGATGATCGACGTGGCGATCCGCGCCGCTTCGTTGTTCTTCACCTCCTGACCGTCATTGATGGCCAGCGTGATCACCGCCCCGTCGTCGGTCGCCTCGACCGTTTCGACGCGACCAATGAGGATGCCGCGCCGCCGCACGGGCGTGTTCGGCGAGACGCCCGGCGCCTGGTCGGCTTTGACCTGAATCTGGTAGTTCCCTGCAAATGGCAGCGACGAGAAATCGCTATGCCAGGCAATGAGTATCGCCGTGATCACCACGGTAGCGATCGCGACGACCCCGACGCGGAACTGTTGGTTGCGTTCGTTCATTGTTTGGCTGTGGGCTGTCAGCTATCGGCTGTCGGCCAGAGAAGCGCTGCTCGATTCCGGCCGACAGCCGATAGCTGACAGCCACGAGCCCTCTACGCCCCCTCTGCGAGTTCGCTCATTCGGTCGCCGGCTTCGCCGCGGATGAATTGAGTCACGCGACGGTCGGTCGTGTTGTCGATGTCCTCAGGGCGTCCGTCGAAAAGTATCTGGGACTGCTCGTCGTCCAACCGGGCCAGCGGGTAGAGCATGACGATTCGGTCGGCCACCTTGCGGGCGGAGTTCATATCGTGGGTGACCATGATGCTGGTCACGCCCAGGTTGTTGCGCACGCGCAGCATGAGTTCGTTGATCACGTCGCTCATGATCGGGTCGAGCCCCGTGGTCGGCTCGTCGTACAGCACCACCTCCGGCTGCATCATCAGCGCCCGGGCCAGGCCGACGCGCTTGCGCATGCCGCCGGACAGTTCTGCCGGAAACTTTCGCAGCACGCCCTTGGGCAGTCCCACCTCGGCCAGCAGGTCCATCATCTTCCGCTCGTGCTGGGGCGCCTCGCTCCGCGGTCGGTGCTGTCGCAAGGGAAACAGGATGTTCTCGGCAATGCTCAGGCTGTCGAACAGCGCAGCGTTCTGGAACACAAACCCAAACCGGGTGCGCTGCTGCGAGAGTTCCTGCTCGGTGAGCGTATCGAGCCGCTGCCCGTCGAATCGCACGGCCCCGGCGGTGGGTTGAACCAGTCCAATAATTGTCTTGAGCAACACGGTCTTGCCGCAGCCGCTCTCGCCAATGATCGCGAGCGTCTGCCCCCGCGGCACCGATAGATCAATATCGCGCAGCACGACCTGCCGCCCGAACGTGACGCCAAGCGAGTCGACTTCGATAATGGGAGCAGGTGCGACCATGGTTGGGGGGCTGTCGGCTATTTGCTATCAGCTGTCGGCCAGAGTCGCGGAGATTGCGTCGCCTCCTCTGGCTCACAGCTTATAGCTCGTCGCTCACAGCTCCCTCTCATCCTCCAAACAACATCGGCGCCGCGGGCCAGATCGACAGGTAGATTTGGTCCAACACGATGCTCAACCCCAGGTCGAGCACGATGATGGCGACAAACGAGTACACGAACGCGGTCGTGGCCGCCTGGCCGACGCCCTCGGCGCCGGGGCGACAATGAAAGCCGCGGTAACAACTCACAATGCCGATCGTGGCGCCAAAGAACACGCTTTTCGTGATGCCGTAGAACATGTCCCACGATTCCACAAAGCGATTGGCATTGTCCCAATAGTGGTGGTCGTCGATGCCCAACATCTGCGTGCAATACAGGTTGCCGCCCAGCACGCCCATGAACATGGCCATCACCGTCAGCGACGGGATCAGCAGCAGGCACCCCAAAAATCGCGGCACGACCAGGTAGTGGATCGGGTTGGCGCCCATGCTGGCCAGGGCGTCGATTTGCTCGGTGACCCGCATGGTGCCGACCTCCGCGGCGATCGCACTGCCGACCCGACCCGCCAGCATCGTCGCCGCCAGCACCGGGCCCAGTTCGCGGAACATCGACTTGTTAATCACGCCGCCCAATTGCGTTTCCAGGCCAAAGGCGCGGAACTGGGTGAATGACTGCACGGCCAACACCATGCCGATAAACGTACCGATCAGCGCCACGACCGGCAGGCTTTCCACGCCAATGCGATACATGCTGGGGACCAGCGTGCCGGCTCGCGGCCAACGGGTGAACAGCCACGTGAGGGTCCGCCAGAAGAAGATCGTCAGCCCGCCGGCCCCCTCCACGATGCGCAGCAGCGTCGCGCCCACCCCGGCGACCGATTCACCCAGGGCATCGACAAACGATCGCGACGGCAACGAGGAACTGCTAGCAGACATGGCGATGAGAATCCTGACGAGTCCAGCGCATGCGCGCACGCTGTCGGAGTGATCATCGACCTTGCCGATTGTGCGGCTTGAGAAAAGCCTGCGGCGGCAGCGAAAGAGGGCGCTACGCCAGCTTGTCAACGGCCTGAACGAGCGCCGCGACCGCGGCCTGCACGCGATCAGCGTCGCCGCTCTGTAACTGCCCGTCGTCGTCGAAGGCGTCCGCCGCGTTCGCCAGCGCATGCTGCTGCGGCAGCACGATGACGCCGATGTTGCCCAGGATGGACCGCACGGCAGCCAGCCCGCGTAGACCGCCCAGCGCCCCCGGCGAGGCGGCCAGCAGCGTCGCAACTTTGCCCTGGTAGGCGGCCAGTCGTGGATCTCCGGGCCGCGGACGCGAGATCCAATCGATCGTGTTTTTCAACAACGGCGTGATCGAGCTGTTGTACTCCGGGCACGCCCACAACAGGCCGGTGTGCTCCTTCATCAGCTCGTACAGCTTCTCGGCATTGTCCGGAATGCCGTCGCGCTCCTCCAGATCGCCGTCGTACAGCGGCAGCGGGTAGTTGGCGAGATCGATCAGCGTCACCTCGGCCTGCAGGCTCCGCGCGTGGCGGGCCGCGTAGGTGACGAGTTTCTTGTTGACCGAAGCGCGCCGGGCGCTGCCGGCGAAGGCGAGGATCTTGGCCATGGGAGGTCTGTGGCTGAGAGACAGGGTTAAGAAAGGGCGTAGGGCGCAAAACTTAGCCCCCGGTCAATGACCGGGGGCTAAGTGGATTATCAACAGGGGAAACCCTTCCGCGTGCGGCGGTTACTCCGCGTCGTCGCCGGGATCGTCCGCATCGCTGTCGGACACGGCCGCGGCGACCGGCTGGGGATCGTCGGCCTTGGTCTTGAGGCCCTCGAACGCGAGCTGCTTCTTCTCGCCGACCTCTTTCACGTCCACGCGGATCGTGTCCTTGCCGCTGAACTCGCCCTTGAGCAGTTCCTCGGCCAGCGGGTCTTCGATGAACGACTCGATGGCCCGCCGCAACGGCCGGGCGCCGTAGTCGGTATTCGAGCCCTTCTTGACGACAAACTCTTTCGCCTCGTCGGTGAGCTGCAACTCGAGCCCCTTTTCGCCCAACCGCTTGCGGACTTTCGACAGTTCCAAGTCGACCACTTGCTTCAGGTCTTCCTGGGTCAGGTGGCGGAACACGATGATGTCGTTCACGCGGTTGATGAACTCGGGGCGGAACACCTTCTCGATCTCATCGACCACGCGCGCCTTCATCGCGTCGTAGGTCGCGTCGGCGTCCGGCTTGGCGAAGCCAAAGGCGCTCTCGTTCTTGATGGCCTCGGCGCCCGCGTTGGTGGTCATGATCAAGATCACGTTGCGGAAGTCGATGTTCCGGCCAAAGCTGTCGGTCAGCCGGCCTTCTTCCATCACCTGCAGGAGCATATTGAAGACCTCGGGGTGGGCCTTCTCGATCTCATCCAGCAACACGACCGCGTACGGGCGGCGGCGGATCTGCTCGGTGAGCTGGCCGCCCTCTTCGTAGCCGACGTATCCGGGGGGCGCCCCGATCAGGCGGCTGACGTTGTGCTTCTCCATGTACTCGCTCATGTCGATCTGGATGAGCGCGTCCTCATCGCCGAACATGAACTCGGCCAGCGCCTTGGCCAGCAGCGTCTTGCCGACGCCGGTGGGGCCGGCAAACACGAACGTGCCGGTCGGCCGCTTGGGATCCTGCAAGCCGCTGCGGCTGCGACGGACCGCCTTGGCGATCGCGTGAATTGCCTCGTGCTGGCTGATGACCTTGTTGTGCAGTTCGTCCTCCATCTGCATCAATCGCAGGGAGTCCTCCGTGCTCATGCGGGTCAGCGGGATGCCGGTCATCTTCGAGACGACTTCGGCGATCACCTCTTCGTCGACCACGCCGCCGTTCTCACGCGACTTCTCGCGCCATTGGCGGGGGATGTCGGTCTTTTTCTTCTTGAGCTTGTCGGCCTGGTCGCGCAGTTTGGCGGCCTTCTCAAAGTCCTGATTGGCGACCGCTTCTTCTTTTTCGCGGTTGAGCTGCTCGACTTCGTCGTCGATCTCCTTGAGATTCGGCGGCTTGCTCATCGTCTTCAGCCGCACGCGAGCGCCCGACTCGTCGATCACGTCGATCGCCTTGTCGGGAAGGCAGCGGCCGGTGATGTAGCGATCGCTCAGTTCCACCGCGGCCACGATCGCGTCGTCGGTGATTTGCACGCGGTGGTGCTCCTCGTACCGATCGCGGAGGCCTTCGAGAATCTTCTCGGTGTCCTCGACCGAGGTGGGATCCACGAGCACTTCCTGGAACCGGCGAGCGAGCGCCGAATCCTTTTCGATGTACTTGCGGTATTCGTCAAGCGTCGTGGCGCCGATGCACTGAATCTCGCCCCGAGCCAGGGCCGGCTTCAGCACGTTGCTGGCGTCGATCGCGCCCTCAGCGCCACCGGCGCCGACCAGGGTGTGCAGCTCGTCGATGAACAGGATGGTGTTCTTCGCGCGGCGGACCTCGTTCATGACCGCCTTGATGCGCTCTTCGAACTGACCGCGATACTTGGTGCCGGCGACCATCATCGCCAGGTCGAGCACCACGATCCGCCGGTCGAGCAGCAATTCGGGCACGTCGCCTTCGACGACCCGCTGGGCAAACCCTTCGACGATGGCCGTCTTGCCGACGCCCGCTTCGCCGAGCAGCACGGGATTGTTCTTGGTCCGCCGGCATAGAACCTGAATGGCCCGTTCAATTTCCTTCTCGCGACCGATCACGGGATCAAGCTTCTTCTGGCGAGCCAATTCGGTCAGGTCGCGACCGAAGCTGTCCAAAGCGGGCGTCTTGCTTTTGCCGCCTTTGGACCGTTCGCCCTCCTCGCCGCCGCCGCCCGAGCCAGCCCGGCCGCCGCGGCCGCCGGACTCTTCGCCTTCCAGGCCATGGCCCAGCAGGTTCAGCACCTCTTCGCGGACTTCTTCCAGCTTCAGCCCCAGGTTCATCAATACCTGGGCGGCCACGCCTTCCTGCTCGCGCAGCAGGCCGAGCAGAATGTGCTCGGTGCCGACGTAGTTGTGGTTCAGGTTGCGGGCTTCTTCCATCGAATATTCGATGACCTTCTTGGCCCGCGGAGTCTGCGGCAGCTTGCCCATGGTGACCATGTCGGGGCCGCTTTGGACCAGTTTCTCAACCTCCAGACGGATCTTGCGCAGATCGACGTCCAGGTTCTTCAGCACGTTGGCGGCAACGCCGGAGCCTTCCTTGATCAGGCCCAAGAGCACGTGCTCGGTGCCAATATATTCGTGATTGAACCGCTGGGCCTCTTGATTGGCGAGCTGCATGACTTTGCGCGCCCGATCGGTGAAGCGTTCGTACATGGCCCTTCTCCTGTCGTGTTGCTATCGGACGCGTCGCTGGCGGCAAGACGCACTCTCTCAGGCGGCTTGATTCCCTGCGGGCGGCTCGATTGTTTCGTCGGTGCGCTCGTCCCGAGCGCCGTGGGTCGTGGCGTTGTGTCGGTCGTCTGGTGCGGGTGATTCGATTTGCTCGGTCGTATCCGCATCCGCCTGCTCGGCTAGGTCGCCAGCAGGCGGTGTTGTATTGTTCAGTTGTCGCCGCTCGGCGGCAATCTCTGCCGCCCACAGCTGGGCCGTTTCCAGTTGTTCCAGCCGGTCGAGGCGCTCTGCCGCTTCGTCGTCGCGACCGCTACGACGCAGCAGCGTCGCCAGCAGCAACCCCGCCTCCGCGTCGCGGCGATCGAGCTTCAACAGCCGACGCAGCGTCTGCTCGGCCGCCACCCAGTCGCCGGCGAGATAGCTCGCCAGAGCGTCGCGGTACAAGCGGTCGCTTCGCTCGACGGGATCGCCCGACTCGCCGGAGGCCCACTCGGCTAAGCGCCGGCGCCACTCGGCGCGAGCGTCCCACCAAGCGACCACCCATACGACGGCCAGCAACCCGCCGCCTCCTGCCAGCACTCGCTGCGGCAACCACCGCGGCCACACCACTGCGGCTGCGAATAGCGCGTTGGCCAGCGCCGTAAATCCTACCGCCAGCGCCAAACCCGCCCAAGACCCCCGGGTCCACACATGCGGCAGACCGGGCCACAAGTACGCTGACCAATGCAGTTTGGGAGGCGACGCCACGGCAATCCTTGCCCGGCGGGCGACTCGCGCCATCGACGGCCGCACACGCAGGGAGCGTGAGCCGCGCAGTCTGGGCGCTCGCCGCCGCCAATGCGGCTGGCAAAGTGTAGCCCGCGGCGCCGGCAATTCAAGGCAACCGCAAGCGTGACAGGGGTTTACAGAAACGCGATCCACGCGATAGCAGCAACGCTGCAGGCCGACAGCGGCGATTGCGGCCGCCGTCGCGGCCAAGCGGACACCTGGACACGCGCGAACGCACGGAAGATACCGATTCTGCGGCCCCCGGGCGAGGTCGTTTCCGGGAGGCGGAAGCGGCCGCGGCGCTATAGAATGGACAGGACAACGATGCACTCCAGCCGTGGCACGCGTTCGAAAGTGCCCACCGACGCCTCCCGCCTCGCATGTTTGCCATCCGATTCAGCCTGAAGCGCCTGCTAGCATGGACCACCGTCGCCACGGCGGCGCTGGGGATCTGGCAGTGGCAACGCTGGCCCCTGACCGCGGTGGCCATGCTGGTGCTGATGGTCGGCGCCGCCGAGTACGACCGCCTGCGCCGCCGCACCGGCCCGGCCCTGCTGACCGCCACGGCCCTGGCGATTGCGTACTGGTGCCTGTTCGGGCCGGTGTCGAGGTAGCCGCGATGCCCGTGCCCCGCCCGGTGGAGCTTCGCCTTCGGCCGTTCGAAATGGCAATACCAATGATCGAACCGTCGCGAGGTGAGCACGAGTCGCTGCGGTTCGGCCTACGGACTCTCCTGGCCCTGGTGACCGTCTGTGTGCTGGCATTGGGTACTGCGCAATGGCTGCAACTTCCACTAGCAGCTGCCGTGTTGTTTGCCATGTTCCTGTCGAGCATTACTCTGGAAAGAACGGCGCCAACAGCCGCGCGGGTGTTTTTCGTCCTCTCATTCCTCGCGCTGACCTACTTGCTGATCGTCCCATTGGCCGAATAGCGCCGTGCCTGACGCACCATCCTTTCGAATTCTTGACGCCGCGTTGAACCGCGCCACCGAAGGGCTGCGTGTCGTCGAGGATTACGCGCGGTTCGTGCTCGACGACGCCCACCTGTCGCGGCATCTCAAGGAGTTGCGACACGAACTGGCCGCCGCCGCAAGCGAAGCAATTCCCCTGGCGGATCGGCACGCAATGCGCGACACGCCCGGCGACGTGGGCACGGCCATCGCCACCGACAGCGAGGCGGCCCGCACCGACGCCCGGCACGTGTGCCGCGCGAATTGCGAGCGGGTGAAGCAATCGCTTCGCACGCTGGAGGAATTCGGCAAGTGCCTTGACCTGCCCCCCGCCGACGGCTCCGTCGCCCCTGAGTCGTTCGCCCTGCAAATGGAATCGCTACGGTACCGCTTCTATGGGATCGAGGCGGCGCTGACGCGGACCTCGCAGCCAACGCTGGAGGGCGTGAGGTTGTGCGTGCTGGTCGACGGTCGAGACAGCCTGGAGGAATTCGACAGCCTGATCGGCGAGCTGACTGCAGCGGGCGTCGGCATGATCCAACTCCGCGACAAGCAACTCGACGATCGCTCGCTGCTAATCCGGGCCTCGTTGCTGGCACGCGGGGGGAGCGTGCCGCGATCGGGGCCGCGGCCCGTGACGATCATCAACGACAGGCCCGATATCGCGGCGATCGCCAAGGCCGATGGCGTCCACCTGGGGCAAGACGACCTGCCGTTGGCCGAGGCCCGCCGCATTCTCGGCCCGGGGAAACTCATCGGCGTGTCGACCCACTCGATCGAGCAGGCCCGCGCCGCGGTCTTGGCGGGTGCGGACTATTTGGGCGCCGGACCGACGTTTCCCTCCCGCACAAAGTCGTTCGACGAGTTCCCGGGACTCGATTATCTCCGGCAAGTCGCCGCGGACATCCGCCTGCCGACATTCGCCATCGGCGGCATCGACGCGACGAATATCGACGCCGTGCTGAACACAGGAATTGGCCGCGTTGCGATCAGTTCGGCCGTCACAGGGGCAGTCGACCCTGCGGCGGCTGTGCGCGCATTTCAAGCCCAACTCGCGGCGCGCGCGACGGACATTTAGCTGCGGGGCTCGCCCCGCTCCCGCCGTGAACGGCGGGGCGAAATGCGGATTGTCAGCTACGGCGACACTGCGATTTGTGCCGCAATCGTGGTATCCTCAGTTGTCGTCGCGCGGAAATCACCTCGTGCCACGCGGCGAATTATCGGTCACCCGCACCAGACTAACGACCTCGAAAATACACAGTCACCATGCTTCACGCCGTCATCATGGCCGGCGGTTCCGGCACCCGGTTTTGGCCGGCCAGCCGCGCCGCCAAACCGAAACAACTGCTGGAACTGGCCGGCAACGAGTCGATGCTCCGCCAGACCGTCGACCGCCTGGGCGACCTTGTCACCCCTGCACAGACGCTGATTGTGACGAACCAGCGGCTGGTCGATCCGATCGTTGCCCAATTTCCCGAACTTCCCGCAGCGTCGATCGTCGGCGAGCCCTGCAAACGCGATACGGCGCCCTGCATCGGATTGGCGGCGTTGCTGGTCAGTCGCGACGACCCCGACGCCACGATGGCCGTACTGCCGGCCGACCATGTGATCCGCTCTGCCGATCGCTTTCAGGACGCCCTGCAGCAGGCGGCGCGGCTGGTCGACGCGGAACCGGGGCGAATCGTCACCTTCGGCATCCGCCCAACGTACGCGGCGGAGATTTTTGGCTACATCCAGCGTGGGGCCCGAATCGACGTGGCCGCCGACGACGCTCCGGCGTTCGTCGTGCGGCAATTCCGCGAGAAGCCCGACGCCGCCACGGCCACTGAGTACATGTCGTCCGGCGAGTATTATTGGAACTCGGGCATCTTTGTATGGAAGGCCAAAACGATTCTCGACGCACTGGCCGAGCGCCAGCCGGAGATGCTGGCCCACCTCCAGGCCATCGGCGACGCCTGGGGCACGCCGCAGCAGGCCGAGGTGTTCGACAAGGAGTTCACCGCGATCAAGGGGATCTCGATCGACTACGCGGTGATGGAACACGCCAAGGACGTCACCGTGATCGAGGCGCCCTACGACTGGGACGATCTAGGGAGTTGGCAGGCGTTGGGGCGCCTGCTGGGCACGGATCACCACGACAATACGGTCGTCGGCCGGCATCTGGGCATCGACACGACCGGCACGATCGTCCGCACGAACAACGAGCACTTGGTCGTGACGATCGGCTTGAAGGACTGCCTGGTCGTGCACACCGAGAATGCCACGCTGGTGGCCAACAAGCACGACGAAGAAGCCGTCCGCGAGGTGGTCAAGCAACTCGAAGCACGCGGCTGGAAGGACTACCTGTAGATCATCCGCCGCCAAGCACCGCGATTTCATTCCTTCGATCATCGGTTGAATTGCCGTGCCCCGCATTGCTGGCATCGACTTCGGCACGGTTCGCATCGGCATCGCCGTGGCCGATTTGGACGTGGGCATTGCCGGGCCGCTGGAAACGTACACGCGCCGCTCCGAGCGGCTCGACAAACAGTACTTCCAAACGCTCGCCCGCGAGGAACGGCTCGTGCGGTGGGTTGTCGGCCTGCCGGTGCATGGCAGCGGCGCTGAAAGTCAGAAATCACGCGAAGCTCGGACATTTGGCGCCTGGCTCGCTGAAATCACAAGCGTGCCGGTCGAGTTTTTTGACGAGCGCTACACCAGCGCCGAAGCCGAAGCCGCATTGCAGGAAGCAGGGCTGAGCAAGAAGCGGCGCAAGGCCCGCATCGATCAACTCGCCGCGCAGATCATGCTGACCGCGTACTTGGAAGCCGGCGCGCGCGGACAAGAGGCGCCCGAAAGCCTTGATTAAGCCACTCAATTGCCGTCGAAGTGCATGGAGCTGGTTGAAAGCGAGCAAGATGGACCCATGAACAAATCTCGCGAAGTCAAACTGATCGTTGGTTGTGGATATCTTGGCCGCCGCGTCGCCATGCGGTGGCTCTCGGCGGGCCACGAAGTGCATGCCCTGACGCGAAGCCCTGAGCGAGCCATCGAACTTGAGCAATTGGGACTTCGCACGGTGATCGGCGATGTGGCCAACCCCATCACGCTACGCCCGCTGGGCGGGTTCGACACGGTCGTCTTCGCAGTTGGATACGATCGGCACGCCGTGGGTCCCGGAGTTGATCAGGTCTACGGCGGCGGCGTGCGCAACGTGCTGGCGGCTCTGCCGGCCGCGACAAAGCGATTCGTGTACATTAGCTCCACCGGCGTGTACGGCGACGCGGGCGGCGGCGTGGTTGACGAACAGACGCCGCCCGCCCCCCGCAGGGCCGGCGGCAAGGCATCGCTGTTGGCCGAACAAGCACTGTCCGCTCATCCGCTGGGACAACGAGCGGCGATTCTTCGGCTAGCAGGAATCTATGGCCCGGATCGCATCCCCTACCGGACGGAAATGTTGGCCGGCGAGCCGATCCCGGCGCCAAGCGAGGGGTGGCTCAACCTGATTCACGTCGACGACGCCGCGGCCGCGGTCGTCGCAGCAGAATCGCGACTGGACGTCGTCCCAGACGCCTCCGGGCCGCACGTTTATTGCGTTAGCGACGGCACGCCGGTCGTGCGTCGCGACTACTACGCCGAGGTCGCCCGGCTGCTCGGCGCCGCGCCGCCAACTTTCACCGAGCCGGCGGCGGATTCTCCGGCCGCGGCGCGGGCGACATCGAACCGGCGGATCAGCAACGCGAAGATGATCGCTGAACTGGGAGCGACGCTCAGCTATCCCACGTATCGCGAGGGCTTGGCCGCAATCTTGGCTAGCGGCGACACTGTTGAGAACAGGTCTCGTTAACACCGCGTTTCTCTCTCGCTACGGAGTGCGGGCGTTGCGGCTGGCGCGGGTCGGCCTTTAGAATCGGCTAGCTCAGGCCACGGCAGCGGAATCGCCGGCGGCCCGCCCCCTTTCGCTGTAGACGCACCGACGCCGATGGTTTCCAGGACGCCCCTGTTCCCGCACGTGATCGAGCTGAATCATCAGGCCCGCCGCCGGTTCACCTGCAGCGTTTACCTGATCTACGATGACGACCAGTGGGCTCTGATCGACATCGGCTATGACGATGCCGTCGACGAATGTCTGGAGCTGATTCGGCAGCTCGATTTCCCGTTCAGCAAGTGCTGCGGCCTGGTCGCCTCGCACGCCGACGTGGACCACATCGGCGGCCTGGCCAAGGCCAAGCAGATCCTCAAGGCGCCGGTGATCGCCCATCCGCTGGCCGCCAAGCTGCTGGAGGCGGGCGACCGTCTGGCGACCTTCGCCCAAATTGAAGCCCAGGGCATCGACCTGCCCATGCCGCCGGTGGAGATCGACCGGACCGTCAGCGACGGCGACACGCTGGCTGTCGGCGGCCTGACGGTCGAAGTGTGGCACACCCCCGGCCACACCGACGGGCAGCTCAGCTTCCGGTTGGGCAATCTGCTGTTTTCCGGCGACAACCTCTTCCGCGACGGGTGCGTGGGAGTCATCGACGCCCACCACGGCAGCAGCATTCCCGATTTCATCAAATCGCTCCAGCGGATCAAGGCGAGCGACGTCGAGTGGCTGCTGCCCAGCCACGGCCCCGCATTCCGCAAGGACGAGGCGCTGATCGATCGCACCATTGCCCGCCTGGAGACTTATCTGCACATGGCCGATTTCGGGACCTGTGCCGTCGACTGGCCGCTGATGGACGAGTGGGAACAGGAACTGGTCGACGGCAAATTGCCCGAGTAGTCGGTTCCTTCGACGCACGTTGTTGATGCAGCGCATAAGTAAGCGGCGCCCCGCTTCGACCGGCGTGGAAAGCTGCCATAGGTTTCCACAGTCGAGGCGAGGCGCCGCTTCGTCAGTCACGTGACATCGCAGTTCGCGTCACACTACGCGGTGAGCGCCTTGAAGTTCACGGCACGGTGGGCAATTCGCGATAACTTGCGATCGGCCGCTCCCTCTTCATCAAGCGTCTTCTGAAGAATGTCCGCGTGGTCGTACTTGCCAAGCTTTTCCGCGTAGGCACACGCCGAACCGTAGCCGGCCATTTCGTAGTGTTCAACGCGCTGCGCCGCGGCAATCAAAGCGGCGTCGAGGACCTGCGGCTCGGTCTCTTGCTCCAACAGCTCGCTCCCCTCCTTGATCAGTCCTTCCATCGCAGCACACTTGTGACCGCCGGGCTGGAACTCCAGGCTCTTGAAGATCTGCTCCAACCGCGAACGATGTTCCCGCGTTTCCTGCAGATGGCTTTCGAATGCCTGCTTCAGCGTGTCGTCATGCGCGGCCTCAGCCATTTTCGGCAATGCGTCTAGCAGCTGCGACTCGGCACTGTACAGGTCCTTGAGTTCGTGAACGTAAAGCTTTTCGAGACTATCGAGATTCATTGGTTTTCTCCTGTGCGTCAGTTCTCCGCGTCACCTGGAACCGAGTTCGTGGGAGCGGCGGGCGGCTCTTTGAAAACTGAGGACGGAGCAGGGCGAACCTCGTGCCAAAGCGGCGCATCACGGACTTTACCGCAGAAAAGCAGGCGCAGATCACGCCAGTCGGCCGGCATACGCCAGTCGTCGATCGCGCAAAAACCAATCTGGCGGCCTGTCGGTCGGGGCAGATATCGGCAGGATCGCCTAGCGACGCCGTTTGCCGGCCTCGGCCAGCCCGGCGCCCACGATCGCGAACGCTTCGCGAGGATCGCAGTCTTCCAGCAGGTCGAAGAACGTGGCAAGCACCCGACGCGTTTCAGCAGCAGAAATCTTCAACCCGGCCGTATCGGCCCGGCGCGAAACTTCGTTGTACATCGCGTTGAGCGACGGTCCGCGAGCCGACTTCTTGGCGGGCTTTTTCGTTGGGACCTTTTTCTTCGCGGCTTTCTTCTTCGCCATGTCAATCTCCTGCTGTCGTGCGTGAACAACGAGGTTGGTAAAATCTGCGGCAACGTAACCGGCCGCTTGCGGCGAGTATTGCCGCAGGCGCCGGCGATCGCAACAGCAGTTGCACCACAGTGAATCAGACGCAGACAAGACATTTCACCCCAACGAGTACGGCGGACATGCGTCTGGGCGTCTTCGGCGGCAGCTTCGATCCCGTGCACCTCGGCCATCTGCAATTGGCGCGAAGCTGCGCCCGGCAGGCCGCGCTGGATCGCGTGCTGTTCGTCCCGGCCGCGCAGCAGCCGCTCAAACCCGCTGGGGCGACGGCCGCCGCGGCCGATCGCCTGGCCATGGTCCAAACGGCCGTCGCTGCCGAAGAAGCTGACGCGGTGCTGTTGGCCGTCTCAACGATCGAACTGGACCGCGCAGGGCCTAGCTACACAGTCGACACGTTGGCCGCACTTGCACAGGAACATCCCGGCGCCGAGTTGTTCTTTCTGATGGGCGCCGATTCCTTGGCGGACCTGCCGCAATGGCGCGACCCGCGGCGCATCTGCGAACTGGCAACGCCGCTGGTCGTCGCCCGCGCCGGCGAGGCGCCGCCGGACTTCGACGTGCTCGCGCCGTACGCGACCGCCGAGCGGCTCGAGCAGATCCGCGGCGCCATGGTCCATATGCCCCCCGCGCCAATCAGCAGCACCGACATCCGCCGTCGCATCGCCGCGGGCCGGCCCTGGCAAGATCTCGTCCCGGCGGCAGTGGCTCAGTATATCGAGGCCCGCGGACTCTACAGGTAGACGGTCCGGCAGCCCTGCAGATTCGTCACAACCGGAAGCCCCGCCGGGGCCCTCACTCCTGAGATCGATTTGGCCGATGATGGCGACACGATGTCTTCCACGCTTCGAATCGCCGGCGGGACGGCGCGGCTGGTCAACCAAGCCGCCCGGCACTCAGCGCAACAGCAGCAGTCGCTAGAGCGGCTGTCGACCGGCAAGCGCATCAATCGCCCCCGCGACGACCCGAGCGGATTTGCGGCGGCGGAGCAACTGCGCAGCGAAATCGCTCGCCTCACCGCCGAGTTGCAGAACATCGGTCGCCGCCGCGCTCTGTCGCGGATCGAACACTCCGGTTTGGGCGCAATCCACGACCGTCTGATCGAGTTGCGCGGATACACAGTCGAAGCCGCCGGCGGATTGCTGTCTGGGGCCGAACTTGCTGATCTGAGTAAACAAATCGGCCGTTCCTTGCTGGAGATCGAGCGGATCGAGCGACAAACGCAGGATGTCGCCGCCGACCCGTTCAGTAATTCGCACCCGACGCCCGTGCCGCCCACGAAGTCGCGGAACCGCAACACAACGACGACTCCGGTCTCTCTCAACGAAGCCGCTCAAGCCACTGATGCGAAGCTCGACGCGGTGACGCAAACGCAGGCTGCGGCAGCCGCGGCCGCGAAGCACCAGTTCGATGTTCCGCAAACGCTCATCGAAGACGCCCTCGTCCAGCATTATCAGGCGCTCAGTCAGATCGAAGACGCCGATTTCGCGGTCGAGGCCAGCAGTTTCGCCCTGGCGGGGGCGCTCGCCGAAGCGTCGCTCGCCGCCCTCGCCTTGCAGACGTCCACGTACGCCGAGCAGTTGGCCGAGTTGCTGGATGAAATTGGCGCGCAGCTCGACGAAACCGTGTAATCCTCCGCCTGGCAGGTGCTCGCGGATCGCCCCTGACACTGGACTGAGCAAACGGATTTCCGATAGTCGTCGCCCCGACGATTTCCCATGGCCAGAGAGATGCGGGCCGGGCATCGTTGCTACAATACGTCGCCGCGGGCGCCAATCCTGGCCGCCCCCGCAGCGCCCCACTCCACCCGCTGGACCACAATCGTCATGCATCCCTGGCTCGCCCAACGCACTGCCCAATTCGACAGCTCTGGCATCCGCAAGGTGTTCGACTTGGCGGCCAAGTTGAAGAATCCGATCAATCTGTCGATCGGACAACCCGATTTCCCGGTGCCGCAAGAGATCAAAACGGCCGCGATCGACGCGATTCAGGGCGACCGCAACGGGTACAGCCAAACCCAGGGCATCGGTGAGTTGCGCGAGCAGTTGCAGACTCGGATCGATGCCGAGTACGGCCACGACGATCGCAAGGTGCTGGTGACCAGCGGCACCAGCGGGGCGCTGGTCATGGCGATGCTGGCGATGATCGATCCCGGCGACGAGGTGATCTTCTTTGACCCGTACTTTGTGATGTACCCGGCATTGGTGGGGATGGTCGGCGGTCGTGCCGTGACGATCGACACTTATCCCGATTTTCAGATCGATGTGGATAAGGTCGCCGCGGCGATCACGCCCCGGACCAAAATGATCGTGCTGAACAGCCCGGCCAACCCGACCGGCGTGGTGGCTGGCGAGGAGCAGGTCAAGGCGCTGGCCGAGTTGGCGGCCCAGCACAATATCGCGCTGCTCTCTGACGAGATCTATCGCACGTTCTGCTACGACGCCCCGCTGCCGAGCCCGGCTGCGCACAACCCCGACACGATCGTGGTCGACGGTTTTAGCAAGTCCTACGGCGTGACTGGCTGGCGCGTCGGCTGGGTGCACGGGCCGGCGGCGATTATTGACAAGCTGACTGCCCTTCAGCAGTACACGTTCGTCTGCTCGCCGCATCCGCTGCAGTGGGGCGCGCTGGCGGCGCTGGACGTCGATATGACTGCGCAGGTGGCCACGTACTCCGACCGCCGCAACACGATCGTCGCGGGCCTGCGCGACGCCGGGTACGAGGTGGCCCCCACGGGCGGGGCGTTTTACGTCTTCCCCAAAGTGCCAGACGGTCAGGGCACGGCCGGCGAGTTCGTGGCTCGGGCCATCGAGAACGAGTTGCTGATCATCCCGGGCAACATCTTCAGCGCCCGTGATACCCACTTTCGAATCAGCTACGCGGCGAGCGAAGAAACGCTCGCCCGCGGGCTGGACGTTCTGAGCCGGCTACGCGGCTAGCGCCTGCCAGGGGCCGTCGAGGGCCAGCGGCCCAAGCGACGATCACGCCGCGAGCAGCGTCTTCACATTTCGCGGAAAAACCTGCATCCCAGCGAGGTCCGCACGCGTAGCGGCGCGGGGACCGTGGCTGTATTGGCGTTTTTCTGGGCTTCTCTCAAGATTCCCGCCAGCTATGCCGGCGGCCGCGACATTGAAGATTACGGCGGAGAGCCCGCTCAACCAACGCTGGACGTACGCACAGGGGAACTGGAGTGCAATTATGAAGAAGCTATTGGCGATCGCTTGCTGTTTGACAATCTTCGTGGCCGGCCCTGCAGCCCACGCCGAACTGTTGTTCTACGAAACGCCGCTCGACGGCACGGCTTCCGGGACCGGATCCTCGGGAACCGGCTTCGCGAAAATCACCGTCGACACCATGGCGTCGACGTATACCATCGACGCCATGTTCACCGGGCTGAGCGGCACGGTCAGTGCCGCGCACGTGCACGGGCCCACGGCGGTCGCTGGGACAGGCAACGCCGGCGTCATGACGCCCACGCCCACCTACCCCGGCTTCCCCGCGGGCGGGACGTCCGGATCGTACAACATGACGTTCGACCTGACCGATCTGGCCACCTACAACGGCGGCTTTGTCTCCGGCGGGTCGGCGGCCGACAAGATGAACGCCTTTCTCGGCGCGTTGGCCGACGGCAAGGCGTATTTGAACATTCACACGTCGACGTTCGGCAGCGGCGAGATTCGCGGCTTCTTCCAGGCCGTGCCGGAGCCCGCCGCTGCGGCCATGGCCATCGCTGGCCTCGGCGGCCTGGCGTTGGTGCGTCGCCGCAGCCGCGACGCATGAAGTCCTGCCGAGAGCTACGTTTCTCCGCTCCGCTTCATAAAAAACGGCCCGGCAGCTTACGCTGCCGGGCCGCTATTTATTGATGCTCTTGATGTGGTCAATCTTAGCTGTCGGTAAACTCCGCTATGCGCTCTTCGCCTCCGGCGGATCGGTGCTGAACAGCTTTTCGCGGCCCTCGACGATGTCATCGGTGATCACGTAGCGGTTGCCGCGGGGTTGATCGGGCAGTTCGAACATGATGTCGAGCATCACGGTCTCGATAATCGACCGCAGGCCCCGGGCGCCCGTTTCGCGTTCGGCCGCCTTGCGAGCAATCGCGGTAAGGGCCGTATCGGTGAACTTCAGGTCGGCCTCTTCCATCGCGAACAGGTGCTGATACTGCTTGATCAGCGCGTTCTTCGGCTCTTGCAGCACGCGGACCAGCGAGTCGGCTTCCAGCGGCTTGAGGTGCGTGTGCACCGGCAAGCGGCCGACCAGTTCGGGAATCAGCCCAAACTCGATGATGTCGTCGGCCGTCACATGAGAGAGCGTCTCGCCCAGCGACATGTCCGACGCGCTCTCGCCCGCCGAGCCGAAGCCGATCGAGCGTTTGCCGAGCCGCTTCTTGATCACGTCCTCGATGCCGTCGAACGTGCCGCCGCAGATAAACAGGATATTCGTGGTGTCGATCTGGATGTATTGCTGCTCGGGGTGTTTGCGACCGCCCTGCGGGGGGACGTTGGCCGTGGTGCCTTCGAGCATCTTCAGCAAGGCCTGCTGCACGCCCTCGCCCGACACGTCGCGGGTGATCGAGACGTTTTGGCTGGTCTTGCCGATCTTGTCGATTTCGTCGATGTACAGCACGCCGCGCTGGGCCGCTTCGATGTCAAAATCAGCCGCGTGCAGCAACTTCAGCAGCAGGTTCTCGACGTCCTCGCCCACGTAACCGGCTTCGGTCAGCGTGGTCGCATCGCCGATGGCGAAGGGCACGTTCAAGCTGCGGGCCAGCGTGCGGGCCAGCAATGTCTTGCCGCAGCCGGTCGGGCCGACGAGCAAGATATTCGACTTGTCGATTTCGACGTCCGATTCCTCTTCGGCCGCCATCAGCCGCTTGTAGTGGCTGTGCACGGCCACGCTCAGCACGCGCTTGGCCGATTCCTGGCCAATGACGTACTCGTCCAGTTCGGCCATGATCTCCCGCGGACTGGGGATCTTGGCGAACAGCGTCTTGCTCGCGCCGCGGCGTTTGCGTTCCTGGTCGAGGATCGACTGGCACAGTTCGATGCACTCGCCACAGATGTACACGTCGCCGGGTCCCTCGACCAACGGGCCGACGTCCCGATAGCTTTTGCGGCAGAACGAACAGAAGGCGTTCTTTTTGGAAGCGGCGCCACGGCGGCCGCCGCTCGTAAAGTCCCTACCGGAGGGCATGCAACTCTCCTTTGCGCGGTTGGCGGAGGGCTCGGGGCATCGCCGTCCCGCGCCGCAGCCGCAATCGTTGTCCGAGTTGTCGCTCGAGGGGAGTCTTCACCCTGCGGAAGGCTGGCGGACGCGTGCTTGTCGCGTCGCCGGTCATCCTGCCGAGGGACCGTTCCATCCTGTTTACCTGGCGAGCCGTCCATGACGCGCTCGGTTCGAGCCGCTCTCACGAGAGAGCCATCGTCGTCGCAGTCTATACGAAGCCTTGACAGGGCTCGTTCATCGACATTCTTTTTGCCGTTTGGCTACGTTGCTTGCACCCCGCCGACCAATCCCGACAGCCGCTTTGCGCGTCACTGCATGCACAGGCGGAACAGGTGCGAACCTTTCTCCGGTCGTTGATTCCGGCAGGCCTACCGTTGTTGGGAATTGTAAAGGGGACTGAGCGGGTTCGTGGGATCCAGCGCGGAAACCCGCCCAATCTCCGCATCCAAACTCGATTCGTCGTCTTGCGCCTCGGCGGATTCGCTTGGCGACGGCCGACTCGATTCAAACTCCGACTTCACGCGGCCTGCTAGCTTCGATTTGATCGTACTGTACTCTTCGTCGCTCAAGCCGCCGCGGGCATGCAACTCGCGGAAGTTTGTCATGATCTCGTGGCTGGACGGCTCGTCGCGACCGGTGCGATCCCTCAGCTTTCGCACCAGCGCAATGCCGATCGCAGTCACGGCCAACACGGCCGCCAGCAAGATGAGCGATTGCACAATGGCTTCCGCTGCGTCGGACATCGTTCTCTGCACCGATGGTTAGGCCCCCGCCGCGGCGGGAAAGCCGTCGCTTGCCCGCTGCCAGCATTATGGCGCAGACGTCGCAACCGGTCCAGTTTAGCTGGCGACGGCTCATTTCTCCTGCCGAGCCGCCTGGTTCCTGTTGAGCGGACCGACTGCCGAGCCGCTGCTGCGGGGTCCTCAAGCCGAGTGAATCGACATAAACGGCGTCAACGGCGAGGTTTCCCGAATTGCGCCACCCCCGCGGCCTGCCGCAAGCGTGCGACGTCGCCGCCGGAAACGCCGATAGCGGGCAGATAGAGCCGGGCTCTGCGCGCAGTTCCCCTGCGCGATAGCTCGCGTCCCACGCCACACTCGCCCCTCATGCCGGAATGGCCCGCCGTTCGCTTTTGTCCTGGTTGGAACACCTCGCCCGCTCGCGGCGATGTGTTGGCTGCTGCGCCGGGGTTGTTGTCGCGTCCGTGGGCCTGCTCGCGCTGGTCGCCCCCACGGCATCGGCAGCGAGCCTGTCGCCCGCGCCGCCCCCGAGCGATCCGCGACAGATCGAGCCCAGCTTCTGGCGCGAACGGATCTTCTTCATTCCTTTCCAACCGGATCCCCAGCAATTCCTGTCGGGGTCGACGCGCGTGGTGCGACTGCTGATGTCGCGCGACGGCGTGACATGGCAAACTCTGCAGGAAGCGCGACCGGAAGTGCGCGGTTTCAGCTACCACGCTCCCAGCGACGGCCAGTACTTTTTCGCCGTGCAGGTCGAGGACGATCGGGGGGCCTTGTCGCCCGCAACGATCGATGCGCCGCAGTTGCGGGTGGTCGTGGACAGCAGCAAGCCGACGCTCTCCTTGCAGGCGATGCCCGCCCCGGCGGGCGCGACCATGGTCCGCTACGACGTGCGCGACCTGCAACTGGCAATGGACTCGCTACGAATCGAAGTGCGCGAAGGCGACGGCCCCTGGCGTAGCGTGCAGGTCGGTCCGGCGGACGTCGCCCGCGGAGATCGATTGATGGGCCGCGTCACCTGGGCGCCAACCACCTCCGGTGGCGCCGTTGCGTTCCGGGCGACGGTCTCCGATCACGCTGGCAACGTGGCAACAGCCGAGACCAGCGCCGGTCACGACTCGACGCGGCGCGAGCCAACCTCGACCAACGCGACGCAACAGGCGGTGGAGCCGTCGCCGAATCCAGGTGCGACGGGCCCTTCGCTAATCCCGCGGCCGATGGAGGGCCCCGCGCTGCAAGGTCCGACCTTCGACGGTCCGTCGCTGGGACCTGCTGCGGCGGACGATTCCGGGCAATCGTTCGGCGCAACGCCGCTGCTGCCAAACGATCGTTACCCGACTTACCCGTTGGCGAGCGACAGATCGGCCCAAGACTGGCCGGCGAGCAACTCGCTGCCGTCGTCGTCGCGGACGGATGTGCTCGACGCGGCCGGTGGTCAACCCGCCGGCAGCGCCCACCAACATGCCGCGCTCTCGTCAGCCGACCGGCCGACGCCGCCCGTTAACAATCCCTACGCCCCTGCCGGCGCCAATCGCCCCGAGCCGTCGTGGGACCGCACGCCGTCGTGGAATGACGCGGGGACCAACAACGCCCACGCGTCACGTTCGTCGCTCGGAAATCGCACGGTGTTCTCGGACGATCCGTTCTCCAGTGACGATCGGACCACGGTCGGCGAAGCCGCGTCGCGGCCGCTGACAGCTCCGGCGATGCTGCCCGCGGGGCCGCTGAACCCGTTCGCCAACGCATCCACGGCGGCTCCTGCACTCGACACGGGGGACGCGCCCTCAAGCTCGGAGCACGGAAATTGGGCAGGCAACAGCCGCGGTCCTCACGGCGACTTGCCGCCCGGCGCCATGATGGTCAACACCCGCACGTTCGACGTCGACTACGACGTCAGCACCGCGGGCGACTGGGGCGTGGCTCGCGTGGAGTTGTGGGGCACGAGCGACAACGGCGCCACCTGGAGCAGTTTTGCCGTCGACCCCGACAGCCGCAGCCCCGTGCGGGTCACGACGCCGGGAGCCGGCCTGTTCGGCATGCGAATCGTCGTGCATGGGGCGAATGCCGCTACCGCGCCGCCCCCCGCCGCCGGCGCGCGACCCGAAATGTTCGTCTACGTCGACCTGTATCCACCCAGCGTCACGCTGCTGGGCGCCGAGCGGGGCGAGGGCGACGCGGCCGACCAACTGCGGATCCGTTGGAACGCATCGGACGCTTATCTCGCCGACCGCCCAGTCACCATTCTGTACAGCAGCTACGAAAGCGGACCCTGGTCCACCGCGGCGGCCAACCTGCCCAACACGGGCGAGTTCTGCTGGCGCTTGCAGCGGCATCTGCCCGAGCGACTCTACCTGCGCGTGGAGGTCACGGACCAGGCTGGCAACGTGGGTGCGGCCGTCTCGCAGCAACCCGTGCACCTGCAGGCGCCGCCGCCAGTCGGTCGCCTGAGGGGAGTGCGACCCACCGAGCCCGCGACGCCAGCATTCTCAAGCCCGCTGGGCAGGTAGCAGCGGCGAAGTCGAAGACCGCGCCGCGACGATGATCTTCGCCTCCTCTGGTCGGCTGAGACGGCTGCTCCTTCTGGGCCGCGATTTTTTTCTTGACGGCCGATTGGCGTATCCGCCATACTCAGAGGTGACGCGACCGGGTACGTGGGGGACCGTGGTCGCATGGAGCCTTTTCATCATGCCCTCACGATTCTCCAGCGGATTTCTTCCGCCAGCGCCCAATTCTTCCTGGGCGAAACCACCCGCTGCTGAGCCGCAATTGTCTGCTTCGAGCGGCAGCAGATCGTCCTCGCCATTGCTCCGCAAATTGGCTGGCCAGGTCCGATTTGCGGGAGCCGCCACAAACGTCCTGCTCAGCCGCGACTGACGACGCCCAGGCGCCGCTTGTCCCATACTCATCGCGTTCCAGTTCTGGGGCACTGGTCCGCAAGGAGGTGAATTCCCATGATCACTCGATCTGATTTCCGCCGAACCGTCCGGCGCAGTCGCGCTGGCAAGTGCTGGAGCGCACAAATCGGCCGCTCACGGTGTTCTGTGGCCTGCGCACTGTTCGCAGTGACGTCGCTCGCAACCGCCATGCAACCCGCCGCGGCCGAGATCACCAGCCAGGGCGACGTGTCGCTTTTCCCGGCGCCTGGCTCGCAGGATTCCGCGTACGTGGGCCAAACGTCGGTGGGACGCGCAACAATCGATAACGGCTCGTCGTTGAGCGTGACATCGCTCAATTTGGGCGTGGAAAACACGGCCGTGGGCCTGCTCGAGATTGTCGGGACCGGATCGCAAGTGACTGCGGGGCGATTGAGCGTAGGCCAGTCCGGCCTGGGCGTGGTGACCCTCGACGACGGCGGCCGGCTGACCTCAAGCTCAGCCACCGTCGGCAAAAGCGTCGGCCGAAGCCGCGGCGGCAATCCAATCGATAGCGGCTATGGCGAGGTGGTCGTCCAGGGCGCCGGGTCGATTTGGACGGTCTCGGGCGAGTATGGAACCCAAATCGGCAAAGCAGGGCCGGGAAAGGTCGTGGTGACCAACGGCGGCCGCGTAGTCACCAACGGAGTTCTATTAGGAAGCCAAAACGACACTTCGTCGGGGCACATCGTGATGCAAGGGCCCGGGGCGAGTTGGAACAATATCGGTACGTTTGACCTTGGCACCCGGGGCGTCGCTGAGATGGATGTGCTCGACGGCGCCACGTTACTTAACTCAACACGACGGGCTCAAGCTTATATTACGACCTACGACGAGGGGCAGGGTCGATTGCTCGTGTCAGGTCCTGGGGCGCGATGGGCGGGGGGTGGACTCGCAGCCACCGGAATCAGCGGCGGCAACAGTCGAGTTGAAGTTACAAATGGAGGGTCGATCGATCTGTCGTTCCTTCAACTTGCCGGACAAGCACCGGCTGAAGCGCCCCTCGGAAACGCATCGCTGACCCTTAGCGGTCAGGGCTCTTATGCGTCTGTCAGCGATGCGATTCACATGATCGGCGCAAGCTCCTTGAGCATTCGGAGCGGTGCAACGATGGCTACCCCTTTCCTTTCCCTCAGACCGTGGCCGTCGGAGAATTCCGCTACGTCCGTGCTCATTGATGGACAGGGTTCAAAGCTCTCTTTGGAGGGAGTCGACATGGGCAATCAGGTCGACAACCCGGCAAGATTCACAATTCGCGACGGCGGCGTCCTTGAGGTCACGTCGACACGGATCACGTTCGATGTCGGTACACTGTACCTTGATGGCGGCACAATTCGCGATGCCACGTTTCCCACCCCCACAGGCGGCGTCAGTCTGATAAATGGCGGCTTGCTCAGTGGCTCGGGGACGATCGCCATGAACCTCAACCACTTCAGAGGCGAAGTGGTCGTGGCGCCGACGAAGCCGTTGGAGATTAACGGGAATCTGAGAAACTCCAGCGACATTTGGATATCTGAGGCGCCGCTGACTGTTGGCAAGGACTTTTCGCAGTTCGACGACGCGAGGCTAAAGCTCTCGTACTTTGAGCAGCCAGGACAGGATTCTCCTGCTCGGCTGTCCGTCGCCGGCGAGGCAACACTGTCAGGAACGCTCAGCGTGGTCAATTTGCCCGTCACGCCCCTGGTTGCAGGCGACGCGTTTCCTGTGCTGGAAGCGGCCGGCGGCGTCAACGGCACGTTTTCCGAGACGGACTTGCCCGCGTTGGAGGGCGGGCTCGATTGGCTGCTCGACTATCAGCCGCAGTCGCTCACGCTGCGCGTCGTTGATCCGCTGAGCGCCGACTTCAACGGCGACCGCATCGTCGGCGCCGCCGACTTGGCCATGTGGCAGGACGAACTGGGCATGATCGCCGGCGGCAGCGTTGCCGTCCACAGCGACGCGACGGCCGACGGCCAGGTCACCGGCAGCGATTTCCTGGCCTGGCAGAGGCAAGCGACCCGCGGGGCGGCCACTGGCGCGGCTAGCGCGATTCCGGAACCGGGTGCGCTGTGGCTGGCGCTCGGCGGTCTGCTCGCCTTGGCTATCAGGCGCCCGGCATAGCAATGCGACGCTCGCGACGTCTGGCGATGTGGTCTGGCTGTTTTGCCGGCGCTAGGTAGACGGTCGCCGGGGATGTCTTCTCAATCCTCGGCGGCCAATTCCCAGCGGGCGTCCAGCCAGACGGCGCGGTCCAGCTCGTCGCCGCGATCGGCCGCGTCGACGCACAGCGCAACCTGCGCGGCGTCGCGCACGTCGACGGTGACCAACTCCGCCGGATCGTCGCCACGTAGCACGTCGGTTGTCGCGGCTTCATGCCACTGGTCGCTGCCGGCGTTTCGCACGAGCACGCGAAACACAACGCTGCCGCCGCCGCGGGCGGAGTCGTCGACAGCAACGGCCGCGGCAAAGCGCTCCGCTCCGGCAGGCACGGCGTACTCGACGCGCGCCGGCGCGTGCATGCCGAGTCCCTTGGGGTAGAACCGGCCGCGCACCGCGAGCGGGCCGCCCGACACCGAAGCGTCGCGAGTGAACGGCCAACCGCCGCCGGGCGCCGATGAAGGCTCCGCGGACGCCGGTTCCTCGTCGGACAGGTACCGCACGCGCGAACCATGCAGTTCAATGCCCGCGACGTCGCGCGGGTTCGCCAAGTGCAGTAGCCCGCCGGCGAAGAGCGTGATCCGACAGCCGTCGTCCGCCGCAGCGATCTTCGCGGCGATCAGCCGGCTGCCGTCGCGGAGCGTGACGACGTATTTCGCGGCCGGGGCCGGTAGCGCAGCTTTCTCGCTGGCCGTCGACTGCAGCCGGACTCCCCACAACCGCGTCGTCGGCAACTGCAAATCGCCCAAGTCGGTCGTCATGGCCACGACGCTCTCGCCGCCGCCCTGCCCGTCATCCAACGGGGCAATTGACTCAACTTCGCCGGCGACGACATCGCCGCTTTCGAGCAGGACGTATGCTCGGTCTGCATCGCGGGCGCTGCCGGCTATCTGATGCAATCGGGCAGTGCGTCGCCAGCGTCGCTGCGGGTCGCAGGGCAGATTCCAGAACGCCGCCGATAGACTGTCCGCGGGCAACGGGATCGTGCCCAACTTGGCAACCGAGGCTCTGAGCTGTTGGCCATTGAACACCAGCGGCGGATCGCCCAGCCACGAATCCGCCAGCGCCAGTTGCGTGCCGTCGGTCAGCCACGCCTCGGCCGTCGACCGCCGCGGGACCGGGCCGCCCCAGCGAACCAGCTCCTGCCTGACAATCCGTTCTTCGCCGTCGGCCGTGCGGAATTGCAGCCCCGTCTCGGAGTCGCCGCCGAGCCACTCCGCTTGCACCGGGTCGCGACCCACAAGCAGCAATTCTCGCTCCGGCATTTCCGAGCGCGACTGGCCGAGAACCTCCCCCGTCCCTGCGCCGCAAACCGCCATGATTGCGGCGATCGCGCCGAGTTGGCGAGGCAGACGCTTCGACGTACGGCAGATTGCGCTGAGCGTCATCGCTGCAAGATCGGCAAGTAGTTGTTGGGAGTCAGCAACACCATGCACGCCAGCGCCGTGGCGTACTCGCGACCGATACCGTCTTGCCACGAGCCGTCGGCCTGTTGCCGCTCGACAAGTTCATCGCGAATCGCAGGGTACCATTGTTGCCAGCGATCGCCGCCGGCGTGCCACATGGCCTGCACCGCATAGTAGTGCCCATAGAAGTAATACGGCACGCCGTCGGCGCCCTTCTCGCCGGGCTGAAACTGCGCCACGTACTCCAACCCGCGATCAATTTCCTGGCCCTCGTAAATCCCGGCGTTGTACAGCGCGACAACGCCGGCGGCCGAGCGCGGAAACGCGCTGGTCTTGTCGCCCGCGGAGAGCATGTAGCGAAATCCGCCATCGTCGTTCTGGCACTGCTTCACATAGGCGACGGCGCGATCGATCGTCTCGGCGGGCACGGCAATGCCCGCGTTGCGCGCCGCTCGCAGCGTCATCACCTGGCAGACGGTGACCGACACGTCGGCGGAGCGCGGTTCGGGCCAGTACCGCCAGCCGCCTTCCTCGTTCTGGGCGTTGACAATCACCTGGATGGCGTCCCCCAAACGGTCGCGCAGCTCGGGTCGCTGAGCCATCCCGTAGCACTCGCACAGAAACAGGGCGGCAAAACCGTGCTCATACATCGTTTGGCTGGTCGTGGCGACGGGCGCAAGAATAATGCCCTGTTGGTCGATATTCGCCAGCAGGTAGTCAACGCACCGGTCGACCGCCTCGCCGTGGGGCCCGCGGCCGGGCGTGCTGCCCGAGGCCAGCAGCGCCATCCCCGCAAACGCGACAATCGCCACGTTCCCCCCCGAGCGACTGACCGCGAAGTGCCCCTCGTCGCGTTGGTGCTCGACGAGATAGTCAATGCCGCGGGCGGCCGCTTCTTCGGCGGCGGGAGTGATCAGTTCCGACTGCGAAAAGAGCGGCTCCGTAGCCGGCGCAAGCCGCGGGTTCGCCCAGCCTGCAAGCCACGCGAGCAAGACCAACGTCCGACCAGCGGGACCGCTCATGGCGCCGACCCTGCGGCGTCATCGGGATTCGCCAACTCGCGGTAGTACGCTTCAATCTGGTCGGCGTACTCAGGAAGGAATTCCTCGCGGAGCGGCTGCAGCATGGCGTCGCGCTGTCGCTGGGGCAGACTTCCCCACAGATCGCGGACTTGCTGGGCCGCATCGGCGGCGGCTTGCCCCGCGCCGCCCTGCCCTGTCGCCACCGCAGCGCCGTTGGGATTGGCGCCGCCCCGCTTGGAACTGGGTTTCGGTTGCCCCGGACGCTCGCCCGGCTTGCTGCGTTTGCCGCCCATGCACTGTTGGCACTGCTGCTGAAGCTGTGCGAGCGCGGCATCCAACCTGGCGATGGCCGAACCCTGTGAGCTCCGCGCATCGGGGATTGTCGCCGCCGCGGCCAATTGGCGGCCTGCCGTCTGCATATCGTCAACCGCGGCAGGCAGTTGAGGAATGCCGACATTCGCGGCGGCTGGCTCCTCCGCCTGTGTCGATTGCCCCCCGAACGCGCGCGACCAACCTGGCGGCAACGGCTCGACGGCGGCGCTGCCCGTCGCAATTGCTGAGACCAAGCTACACACGACAATTGCGGCAAAGAGCCCGCCGAAACCGGCCCCGTCCATCATCGGACTTGTACGAGTGACTTGCATCGTCAGCTAGTTGGGTTGTTGATGTCGAAACCTCCGGACGCTTTGGCGGGTCGTCCGCGGAACTCCTGATCGTTGTTTCATCATATCGCACCAAGACGCCGCTGACGAATCGCTCCGTTGCGCACGCTCAGTCGACTTGCTCCAACGCGCGCATGAGCTTCTCGGCCACGTCGGCCAGCTCGTTCTGTTCCGCCCGCAGCGTCGCCAGCGCGTCGGCGGCGTCGACAGCGCCACTCTGCTGCAACTGCTCCGTTCGCTGCTGCAAATCGGCCTGGAGCCCGCGGAGCAGGCGGATTTGCGCGATCGCTTGCGCCAATGATCGTTGCTGGCGGCGGGCGTCGCGGCGCTCCTGCGGCGACTCGCCGGGGTTCGCTGCTCCCGCGCCCCGCGCTGCCGATTGTTGTTGGACGATTGCGGCTGCGACATGCTCCAAACGGCGCACGGCGGCCGCTGCGGCCTGGGCGGCCGCTTCCTGAGACTCGGCGGCCACCGCCAGTTCGGCCCGGTGCATCTCGGCCGCCGCTGACCGCAAGCCAAAAGCAAACAGCGGCATGTCCGCGACGGTTTCAGCCGCGGCCTCGGCGTCCGCGCGAATCGCGGCCTGGCGGGTCGCTAAATCGACGGCCTGGGCGGACTCTGCCAAATTCATCTCCTCGACGAGCGGTCGCTGCGCAGCGAGCAACTCGCCGACCGTGCCTGCCAACCGCCGCAGCTTCAACTCCGCCAATAGAGTCTGCTGCTCCTCGCGCGCCGCGGCAATGGCGGCCTCGGCGTCAGCGAGCTTCCTCGCCGCGGCGGAGGAGCCCCGCGGACCGATCTGCAAATCGGCGGCTGCACCGCGGAGCGGCTTGGCGGCCTCGGGGGCCTGAGACCTAGCTTGCTCGGCCAGTTGATTCGCGGAGTTCGCAAGCTGCTTGGGCGTGGCCGCGGTGGGCGGCGCACCGCCTTGCGACCCCTCGCTCGAACGGGCGTTGGCGAGTGCCTCCGCTTGTCGCCGCAGCTCCGCCACGGCAGCCTCCAGTTGAGCGAGTTGCTGCAGGCGTTCAGCCGCGTCGTCTTGATCGACTTCGCTCAGTGCCGCGAGCAACGCCTGCAAGCCGGCTACGACGTCCCGCTGCGAAATCGTCGCCCCGGCAAGACGCCCGCCGGCCAGGTCTGCCGCGGCGTTGGCGCCCTGCGTCTCGACGCGCAACTCATCCGCCAAAGGCCGCAGTTGACGCAATCGCGTCGCATCGGTTGGCTGTGCATCTTCCAGCCGCGTCGCAACGTCGTCGGCCCGCGTGAGCACCTCGCCGAGTCGCCACAACACCTCGCGCTGGTCCGCTGCGAGTTGACGCAACGCCGCCGGGGCCGGCGGGCCGTCACCCATGAGCGCCGCGCGAGCGCGGTCCGTCGTGGCCGCGACCAAATCCTGCTGGTCGTCAATCAGTTCCGCCAACTCGCGCTGCAGCTGCTGCAGCGTGGCCCACTGCTGAAACTCGTCAATCGCCGCGGCGAGCAATTCGAGCAGCGTCTGCTGCGAGGCCGCGGCCGCCATGCGCGCTTCCGCGGCAGCAGGCGCCTGGTCCGCTTGTTGCGCAGCGACCAAATCGCGATCGATCGCATTCAGCAGATCAACGCCGCGGGTGGTGAGTTGAATTGCCAAGATGTCGAGTTGCTGCGCCACAGCATCGTCCAGCAGACCGTTGATCGCGTAGCGATAGTGCAGTTCCTCCGCCAATTCCTGAACTGACAGGGCGGGTCCCAGCAGGAGGTCGCGAACCGAAGATTCGAGGGCGACGACCTCGGCCAAACCGTCGCCAGACGATTCTCCTGCCGCATCCTGCAGAGTTATCGTCGCCGTCCGCTGCCGCGTCTGGGCCTCAATCAACAGGTCGACCAGTTCGGCCAGCTCATTGGCAAGCAAATCAAGGAGCCGACGGCGATCGACCACGCGCAACTCGATCGGCCGCAAGCTCGTCGACTGTTGCCCCAGGGAGTCAACAGCACGAGATTTGATCCACGCATTCTGCCCCGTCGACACTCCCAAATCGGCGATGGCCACCACCACGACGCTCTCCAGTGCTCCGTTTTCGGGAACTTCCAGTGCCTGCTCCCAAATGGGGAGCGACCCATTCTCGGCCGTTTGCGTCGCGGCAGCGACCGCCACCCCCGTCAGTCCAAGGTCGTCGTCGGCTTCCACGGCGACGGGCACGGCCGCCGTTGGCAGAACGGCCAGCGGAGAGAGACGCGCCGTCGCAGTCGTTTCCGGCGGGCGATCCGGCACGATTTCGAGAGGGACGCGGCGCGATGTCGCCGCCCGCATGCCGGCTGCGGTCAGCACCTCCAGCCCGAGTTCGCCGCTGACGGTCGGCTGCCAGGTAAAGGTTGCCGACAGATTCTGTATTGTTCTGCCGCTTCTGTCGCCGTTCTCATCCAAGTCGCCTGTCACCGTCTCAGCATCGCCGGTTAGTGGCGGATGCAGGGTGGCGGCGACAATTGGTTCTGAGAACGTCGCCCGCAACGTCACCTGCGAGCCCGCCAACGCGCGGATAGCGCCCGTGGTGGTCTCCTCGGTTCGCTTTGCGTACTCCGGCGGGTCGATCGTCGCTTCCCACCGCACCAGTTCCGGCGGCGGGGCCACGTCGACCCGGCGCCACGGCATGGTGCGGTCATCGCCGCCGACGGCTCGAAACTCAAACGACTTCTGCAGGTTCGGTCGACGCCAAGTGAGCCGTTCGCCGGCGGTCGTGAATTCCTCACGCTGCATCGAGTCCTGTTCGCTAGGCGTGCGAAACTCGATCATCGCGTGCTCGGGCAGCGGGCCATTGGCGTCGGTCAGAGTGGCGACATACTCCCCCCCGCGCGGGGCGAGCGCCGGCGCACCAACGAACTGTAGCCGATGCCGACGCGGCCAGATGGTCGTGCTCCAGGGATTGGCCAGCCGCTGCAGCCCGCTCTGCAGGTGAGCAGGCGCAAGTAGAGTTGCGGCAATCACCGCGCCACCAGCAACGAACAGTGCCAACGCCGCCCGGCCGACCGGGACGCGGGGCAGCATTGCGTCGGTGTCCAGCGTTTCCAACTCCACAGCCGCGCGCAGCACGGCCGCCCGCCGCAAATCCGCGGAGCCCGCCCGCGCGTCACCGGGATCGCCGTGAGCGAATGCACAAGCGCTGGCCAGCAGGCCGTCGCCAGCGTCGCGGCCAGCGTCGAGTCGTCTGGCGACCGCCAATGGCGTCAGCCGCCCGCCCGCCACTCGCACGAACCACAGGATCGCCGTCAGGAAAATGGCAACCGCGACCATCGTCGTGGCGACGCGCAGCGGCGCGCCAGCTGGCGGCAGCAGCCAGCGATCCAGTCCCAGGCAACTCGCCCAGCCCGCGACCACGGCCGCAATCGACGCCATCGCCGCCGCGATCACGCGTCGCACATGCAGGCGACGTGCAATGACGCGCAACTGTGTCGCAATGTCGGTGCTGGTGCGATCGGAACGGAGCATTCGATTGCGGGAAGAACGTTCTTGAGTAACAAACAGAAAACAGCTTGCGCGAAGATCGCGGGAGGCGCTCCGCTCACAGCATCCCATGTCTGCGGCGAACAAACCACTCCATGGCGAGCAATAGGGTCAGCAGACCGATGCCCCACGGATGATTCCAAAGCGGCTCGGCGGGCAACCGCTCCAAAACGGTAGGCGACGGCGGAGGCAGCGAGTCCAACAAATCGTCCGCTTGCCGGAGTCGAACCGCCCGGCCGCCCGTGGTAACGGCCGCTTGCTGCAGGGCCGTCCAATCGACAGCCAGACGAGTCATCTCGCTCGGCGGCGCGGCGACGGTGAACGGGACGGAAGACGCTGCAGAATCGTCGCCCAATTGCACTGTGTAGCGATCCGGCGGCAGATCATTCAGCACCGCCTCGTACGCGTCGCCCGCGGTCGCCCGCTGCGCGAGCGGCACGCGGCGCACGGGCGTCGTTTGCCCGCGAACGAGCGCCATGAGCGCACCCGCTTCGCCCCGCGCCGCTCCGCGCAGTTGGGCAAGGATGCGTACGGCGTCACCCTCTTGGTACTCGACACGGTCGGTCGAGACGCGGGCCAACTCGCGGCCCACGCGTCCGCGCGCCAGCCGCCGGACCGCCTGGCCCCAATAGCGTGCAAAGTATCGGTCGTCGTTGCGCCACCGCCACCGCCAGGTTTCATCGGTCAGATGCGCAAGCACCTCGCCGGCGCCAATGTACTGCCGAACGATCACCGCCTGCTGCGAATCGCCGCCCCCCGGCGTCGCCGCCTCCTCAGCATTGACGTCGGGCGGCTCGGCCACCGCCAGCACTTCGACGCCGGGCTTCAAATCGATTGGCGCGTAGACCCAATACACAGGCGGCAGCGCCCGCCAGATGTCCGTCGTCTGTTGCCGATCGGCGCCCAACTGCAGCATGGCCAGTTCGGCGCCAATCGCGGTCGGCTTGATTTGCAGTGGTTGGTTGGCCGTCGTCCCGCGTCGCAGCGGATTGCGATCGCCGTCAGCCAAGGGCAGCAGCGTTTTCATCGGCCGATTGTCCCGATATGCCGCGGGCAGGTACTGCGGCCCGGCCACCAGAGCCAGCCCGCCCCCTTCGTCCGCCACAAACGCGAGCAACGCGTCCCAGGCCCCCCGGGGCGCCATCTCGGGATCGAAGTCGCCCAGAATCACCACGTCGAACTCCGCAAAGTCGTCTGCTGAGAGTGGAAAACCGTCGATCGCGGACGCATCGACTTCAGCAAACTGGGCGTCAGCCTCTTGCAGGAAGACGCTCAACTGAATCGCCGGGTCGCGCTGCAGCAGGTCTTTCAGCGCGCGAAATTCAAAACTCGGCGCCGATTGAGCCAGCAGCACGCGAATCGGCTGTTCGCGCACTTCGACGGATAGCGGCGCGGCATTGTTATCGGTGTCTGACTCGTCCCAAAAGGGCTGCACCACGACGGTCGCGTCGACGCGGCCCGGCTTCGTCGGTCGCCACTGCAGGCGAACTGGCGCCGCGGCGCCGTCGGCGGGCAACTCAACCGTGGTCGTCGCCGCCGCTTCGTCGCCGACCATGAGCGAGACATCGGCGAGTTGGCCGGCGAACCCGGCCGAGCGAACGCGAGCTTCGACCTGCACGCGATCACCTGGGAACACGATTGGCTCGACCAGGACGCCGTCCACGACCACGTCAGGACGAGGTCGATCGCTGCCCACGGCGACACAATACAGCGGCACGCCCAGCGCCCGGGCCCGCTCGGCGGCGCTGGCGAGCGAGCGACCCGCCGTGACGATCCCATCGGACAGGAGCACGATCGCTGTGGGCGGTCCGCCGCCATCGGCCAGCGATTGGGCGAGCGCATCGCCCAGCCGAGTGCCCTGTCCGGGATCCGCCAGCGGCGTCGCGGCATCGACGACCGACTCGTCGTCGCCCAACCCATCAACGGCCTCCGCAAACGCCGACACCTGCAGATCGTACGTCTCCGCCAACGTTTGCCATCGCGACGGTGTTCCGGCCTGCAGCCACTCAGCTACCGCAACTGCACGAGAGATCTGCGCTGCACTCGTCGCTGCTTCATCGCGCGTTGTCGAGTTGGGGCGTTGGTCCGCCGAGTGCGCCTCACGCTCGTCCTCGGTGGCCATGCTGGCCGAGCGATCCACGAGCACGACCAACCGCGGACGCCCCAAGCGACGCCGTTCGATGGCCGGCTGGGCGAGCATGGTCAGCAGCACCGCTGCCGCGAGAATGCGCAGCAGTCCCAGCAACGCGCAGCGAGCGGGGGGAAACGAGCGCGCCTCGCGGCGGTAGCTCCAGCCAATCCACGACAAGCTCAACACAGCCGCCAGGGCCCAGGCCCACGGCGGGGCGTCGAGTTGCCATTGCAGCGTTGTGGAAACCGCATCGTTCATGCGCTGCTCCTGCCGAGCCAGAGGACGGCTGCGCGCTCACCCAGCAACAACGCAAACGCCAACGTCAACAGCAACCAGCTCAACGGCTTCGCCGAATCGGCGACGGATGGCGGCGTTGCCGGCGCGGATTGCGTTGGCGCTTGCTCGTCCACTCCCGCCAGCAGTTCGGCGCCCAGCGCGCTCAGATCACTCTCGCGCGAGTCTATGTTGACAGCGAACACTCTGGTCGCGCCACCCGCGCCGACGCTCGGTTGATCCGAGGTCGCATAGTAAAAACCTGCCGTGTTTGTCGGCGGCGCCGTCGCAAAGTCCCCCGCGGGCGTATGCCACTTGGCAACGGCCGACAGTCCGGTCGGGACGTTCATCGCTTCGCCCGCCAGCAGATTGAATTGATCCACTCGCGCTCGCATCAGCAGCCACTCGACCGTCCGCTGCACCAGCGGCACGAAACTGGGACTGATCGCCAAATTCGTCCACGGCGAATCCGCCGCCACGCGACGCCGCAATGCAGGGTCCGTCGCCAGCAAAGCGACGCGGCCATGCCCGTAATTCCCCAGAACCAACAGCGGATCGCCGTTGTCCAATCCCAGCGCAACTTCGGCGGCAGGTCCGGCGCCTTCGTTCCACGGATCGAGACGCATGTATTGCAGAACGGCCACGCCCGCCAACCCGGCCCGCTCGCGCCCTTCGAACGGGCGCACAATGCGGTGCTCGTAGCCGCGGGGATCAAGCCGCCAGGGGCCGCCTGCCGACGCGGCGGCCAACTTCATTGGCAACAGCGCAGCGTCGCCGCCAACATCCGGACCCAACAACTGGTTATAGGCGGACGCGTCCACCCGGTCGCCCAGGACGAGCCAAACGGCGCCTCCCTCGTCGACATACCGCCTGAGCACGGCCGCCTCGTGCGGCGTCGGCGTCGCAATATCGCACAAGACCAGCGCTGCGTAGTCCGACAGCGGCGCCGTGCCGAAATTGGCCATGGCGAAGCGAGCAACGTCGGGCGTCTGCGGCGGAGCCGCTGGCCCCACAGGATTGAGCGCCCGCGCCATGTCATCCCCGGCAGCCGGCGAATCGGCAATCACGGCAACGCGGACGCGCGGCAACGCGTCGGCCGCCAATCGGCGCACGTCGTCGCGAAGCAATCCATCCTGCCGCTCGGCGACACCGACGATCCGGACTTCCCACGCATGCTGCCCGGGGGCGAGTGGATCAAGCGCAAAGCGGACAGTCAGCGCCTCGGCCTGCGGCAGTTCGATCGATCGCGAATCGACCACGGCGTTCCCTGCCCGCAGTTCGACGGCAACATCGCGAGCGCTGTCGCCGCCCCAGTGCGAAAGCGTCACTGCGATGCTCGCGGCAGCGCCGGCAACCGCCAGAGGCGGATCGAGCTGAACGTCCGTAACGGCGACATTGCTGAGCACGCCGTCGTCGGGCATAGGAAACGCCTGACTCGCCTGCTCGCAGAGTCGACTCCACCGCTGGGCAAGCTCCCCCGGGGCCGAGTCGTCTGTCGCCAATACGGCGGACCAAGTCGACTCGGCGCGGTCCGTCAGCCAAACAACCTCGGCGGCCGGCACATGCGGCAACTCCTCGCGGGCGCGGGCCAGGGCCGCTTCGACAGTCGCCAGCGCTGGCGCCACGAGATTGTGCGTGTCTTGTTGCTCGATCGACGCGATCGCCGTGAGCGCCGAGGCCTTGTCTTGGACGGGACGGCCGAGCAAATCCGTCGCGTCGGCGCCCCAGGCGATGACCGAGATCGCATCCCCCGACGCCATTTGACCGATGAGATCTCTCGCGCGCGTTTGGGCTCGCTCCAGCCGCGATATGCCGTCGGAGGCGGTCGCCATCGAGAGCGAGCAATCCACCACCACCACCCGGTGGACGGCGCCCGTGGATATCGGCCCGGCGCCCGCCGTGCGCCACCAGGGCTGGGCCACGGCCAACGCCAAGGCCGCCAATAGCGCCGTGCGAATCGCCAGCAGCAGCCAATTCTGCACTCTCAGCCGACGCGATTCGTGCCGCAACGCCTCCAGCAGCAGATCAATCGCCGCCCACGGCGTTTCCTCGTAGCGGTTGCGGCTCCACAGATTGATCAGCCAAGGCAGCGCGGCCGCGGCCAGCCACCCCAGCATTGCCGGGCTGATGAACTCGATCGCGGCGATGGGAACGAGAGGTCGCAATGGAGAATGCGGAATGGGGAGGGAGAAATGTCCAAGTACGAATGTCGAATGACGAACGCAGCGTGAGCACCAGTCATTGGTCGCTGGCCACCAATCACCAGTCACGACTCACCGGTCACCGCTTTCCCTCACCCTCCCTGCACGGCGCGCCGAGTGAGCAACCTCCGCAGCGGCGCGTCGAACGGCTCGTCGGTCCGGCACAACTCGTAGTCAATCTGTGATTCACGACACCCGGCTTGCAGTTGTTCCAAGAATCGCGCCAACGCCGCCTGATACGCCTTACGCAATCCGGCCGGCTCCGCCTGCACGCGGGGCAAATTCTCGAGGCCCATAAAGCGGGTTGCCCGGTCGAACGGAAAATCCACCTCTGCCGGATCCAGCACCTGCAGCACTAACACTTCGTGGCGACGATAGTGCAGGTGGCGAAGCCCAGCCAACGTCCGCGCCACATCGCCCAACAGGTCGCTGATCACGACCGTCACGCTGCGCCGCCGCTGACGATCAGCGATCTCGTCGAACGCTTGCTGCAGATCCGACCGCCGCGCTGAATCGACCGACTCCAGGACTTGCGAGAGCTGCGCCAGATCATTCGGGTTGGAACCGACAGGCACGACCGATTGGACCCGGTCGTCGAACGTGAACAACCCGACGCTGTCCCGCTGCTGGTACACCAGCAGGGCCACCGCCGCGGCCACGCAGGCGCCATAGTCGAGCTTGCTGAGGGCCGCCGCCGGGCTGCGGTACCGCATGCTCTCGCTCACGTCGACAGCCAACGTGCATACGAGATTCGTTTCGGCTTCGTATTGTTTCAGGTACATGCGATCGGTCTTGCCGAACGCCTTCCAGTCGACGTACCGCGGGTCGTCGCCGGGTGCATACTCGCGGTGCTCGGCAAACTCGACCGACTGCCCTCGGCGCCGGCTGCGACGTCGCCCAGCCAGATAACCATCGACCACGTGCCGGGCGCGCAGCTCAAGCCCCTCCAAGCGTGCCACGACGGCGGGGTCCAAGTTGGCGGCGGTTGCGAGCGACATAGCCGACGAGTTATGGGTCGTGAGATGTGAGTGCTGAGCAATGAGCAGCGTGTCCGCCTGCGCCCCGTTAGGCTTTGGCGATGAGCTCGTCGACGATCGCGTCTGGAGTCACGCCGTCCGCCTCAGCGGCGTAGTTGGTAATGATCCTATGCCGCAGCACCGGCTTGGCGGCCGCGCGAATGTCCCGCTCGTCGACAAAGAACCGCCCGTCCATCGCCGCCCGCGCTTTGGCGGCCAGCACCAGGTGCTGACTGGCCCGCGGGCCGGCGCCCCAACGAACATATTTCTCGGCGATCGCCGCCGCCTCAGCCCGCCCCACGCGCGTGCGGCGACACAGTTGCAGCGCCTCGCGGGCCACGTGGTCGGCGATCGGCACCCGCCGCACCAAATGGACGTATTGCTCGATCTCGGCCGCGGAGAGCGTCGCGGTGGCCGACGGCGTGAAGTCCGCCGTCGTTTGTTTGACGATCTCCAGTTCTTCGTCTTCGCTCGGGTAATCGACCAGCACTTCCATGATGAACCGGTCAAGCTGCGCTTCGGGCAGCGGGTAAGTGCCCTCCTGCTCGATCGGATTCTGCGTCGCCAGCACGAAGAAGGGGTTGGGCAACTCGCGCCGCTGTCCGCCGGCGGTCACCTGGCGTTCCTGCATCGCCTCCAACAGCGCGGCCTGCGTTTTGGGCGGCGTGCGATTGATCTCGTCGGCCAGCACCACGTTGGCAAACACCGGACCGGGCAGGAAACGAAACTTGCGCTCGCCACTGACAGCGTCCTGCTGAATGATATCGGCGCCGGTGATGTCGCTCGGCATCAGATCCGGCGTGAATTGAATGCGGTTGAATTGCAGCGACAGCGCTTCGGCCAGCGTGCGCACCAGCAGCGTCTTGGCCAGACCTGGCACGCCGACCAACAGGCAATGGCCGCCGGCGAACAGCGCGGCGAGCAACTGATCAACGACCTCGGTCTGGCCAATGACGACCTTGGCCAACTCGCGACGGAGATTCTGGCAAGCTTCGTGCAGGCGTGCGATCGCCTCGGTATCGGGCGCGTCAGTCACAAGACGTTACTCCGAATCGTCAGGGGATGAGTCGGCTGGAGGCTGCTCGGCCGACGCCGGCTGGGTCGCGTTTGATTTGGTGCGGCGGAACACCGTCAGGCGACGCCGCCCCGCAGCCACCACATACTCGCCGCCGCAGGCTGCAATCACGTTGGCGCCGCCCGCGTCGGGCAATTCCAGCGAATCGCCGACAGGTTCGCCCGCGTCGCTGTTCACGATTCTGACGCTGCCCGCGGTGGGCCACAACAGCCAATCGCCCAGCAAGGCGCCCTGCCCCGCGCCGCCCCATAGGTTTTCACCCCAGGCGGGATCGACTTGGCCGGTCGCGGCGTCCAGCGCCCACGCCCGCTCGCCCGACAGCAGGATTCGCTCGCCGTCGACGCCCAGCACGCGAGCATTGGCTTCGGGAATCGGCGTCGACCACCGCGGCTCGCCTGTTGGCAAGTCCCACGCCATCACGTGATCGCAGTCCAACGGCGCCGCGACAACCATGTCGTCGCAGACCGCCGGCGTTTGCGGATAAGCGGCGTAGTATCGTACGCCCCCGTAGTCGTCGCGCACCAGCACGCGCGGGTATTTCCGCAGCCACAGCGGACGACCGTCCACCAGCCTCACCGCGGCCGTCATGCCGAGATTGGTCGACACCACCGCCACGCCCTCCACGGCGCACAGGCCGATCTGCGGGTACTCGCTGGCCTGGCCCGCGGCGGGCGTGCCCGCGGCTCCCAACGGCGTGCGCCATAACAGGACGCCCGATTCGGCGTCGTATCCCGCCAGCTCGACGTGCAAACTGGCATCGGTCATCCGACACGAGGCCACCGCCAGGACTGAATCGCGCACCACGATCGGACCGGCAAAGGTGACGCCCTGGTCGCCGCTGACGCGCAGTCGCAAGCGACGGCCGGCGTCCGCACCGACGCTGACCAGCCGCGACTCGGTTCGCAGCGATCCGCGCGGCGCCAGCGCGCGATGCGTCGACGCGTACACGGCGTTGTCGGTTGCTGTCACCATGTACGCCGGCAGCTTGATCTGCAAACCGGGTGCGAATCGCTGCGCAGTTTCACCGGGTTCGGGCCAGGCGAAAATCGGCTGGTCGGCATCGTGGCTGGCGCCCTCAGGCGGATCCAACGGACGCACGTTCAAACCGATCGAGTCCTGCCACCAAACCGCGTCGCCGACAATCACCGGAAAGACCGTCGGCGGCATCGTGACGTTGAATCGCGAGAGCATGCGACGGACTTCCTGATCGTCCGCATAGTCGTCGGTGACGAGCGCTGCCGTCCAGAGGGGCGCGTAATCGGCGCCGTCATCCGCGGCGCCGCGGTGCGGAGCGTGATTGGACCGCTGCCCGTCGTAGCCCGGCTGCGACCAGTCAAGGCTTGCCGGGCGCGGCGGCGGCCATGTGGCTGCGTCGCTCAATTCGCGTCTCAGCGTGGCGACGTCCTCTTCGTCGGCGCCGCGGCGGGCGGCTTCGTCGAGCCGCTCCCGCGCGTCGGCCAGCTGTCCGCCGCGCATCGCAACGACCGCCAGTCGACAAGCCACGGCCGCCGGCGTCACGCCCTGCTCGCGAAGCTCTTCGACGACGCTCGGCGCCAGCTTCGCCAGGGCCGCATCAACCCGCCCCCAGTCGCCGGCCGCCGTCCGCCAATCGGCGCGCTCCAACGCCCATTCCGCGTGGCGCCACAGCCCCCGCAGTGCCACGGCGCTCCCTGGGTACTGATCAATTACGCTCATCAGCGCCGCTTCGTCACGGTCTTCGACGGCCGCGACCAATCGCGCCGCCCCAGCAGCGTCGGCTAGGCGGCCGTAGGCCGCGGCTCCCTCGTCGGGCAACGTGACGAGCAGTTGGTGCAAGCGAGCCGTCAGCGGCGCCGCGGCCTCGCCCCCCTGTTCGACCCACACGCCCGGCGCCTCGGCCGCCAGCTCCAACGCCAGCGCGGCGGCTTCGTCCCACTGTTTGCGCTCGATGAGCCACTCGAGCCGCTCCAACCGGCGCCGAATCTGACTGGGAGCCGTGGCAGCGCGTGGCGGCGCCAAAGAGGCCAGCCGCTCGTCAGGGAGGGCCTGCGGTTGCGCGAGAATAACTCGGGACGCCAGGGGAAGCAGCATCAGCGCCACGGCGACGCACCGTCCCGCGCCGGCCCGACTCATTTCTTTGCTCCGGTGTAGGCCTGCAGCAAATAGCCGATCGAAAAGATGCAGATCCCGAAAACCAAGAATTGCAGCATCCGCCCGGCCGAGATTCTCTCGGACAATTGAGCGATCATCGCCACCGGCAAAATGACGAACAGGGCTAGGCTCTGCAGCGTGCGAGCGAAAGTGTGCATGTCTGCACGGTATCCGCACAGCCGCCCCCTGGCAAGGTTTCGCTGCCTGGGGCGCCTGCCGCCCGCGGCGCCAACGAGATACCATGACGGAAGGTGACCTGTATGCCTTCCGCCTCTTCCACTCAGAACCGACCGACCCAGGCGACGCTGCTCGCTCGTGCGCTGCGACTGCGGTGCCCGGCCTGCGGCCAAGGGCGCATCTTCAACGGCTGGTTCCGCATGAACGACCCTTGCCCACAGTGCGGGCGACGCTTCAATCGGGCGCCCGGGTATCTGCTGGGCTCAATCTACTTCAACTACGGCGTGACAGCCGTGTTGGTCACCGCTGCGTACTTCGCCGGGTACTTCAGCGAGGCGCTTTCCAGCGACCAATTGCTGGCGGTGCTGGCCGTGTTCAGCATCGTGTTTCCCATGTGGTTCTTCCGCTACGCCCGGGCGCTCTGGATCGCGTTCGATGAACGCTGGGATCCCTGGCCGAACGATCAGGAACGGCGACAAATCGAGCGCGAACGCGCAGACAACGTGGCAAGCGGCTGAGCAGCGTGCCGCGGCTCTGTGAACCATGCGAAGAACAGTTGGCATGGACTCGCGCAAGCACGGCTCACAGAACCGTGGCACGCAGGTGCGGGTTCTTAACCCTCGGCGCCGACTTCTTGCTCAATCCGCGCTTTGCGGACAGCGCGATACGCGAAGCTGCCAAACGTGCTGAGAATGACGAACGGCATCGACATCATAAACAGGATGCTGTAGTAGTAGCCCGCCGCCATCCGCTGCTGGCTGGGGTCCGCCTCGGCCACGCCGTCCTTACAAGTGGGGCAAGCCAGCGCATCGCCCGCCACGCTGACGATCACCGCAAACAGTGCGACGCAGCACGCCCAGCGGCAGATGCGACGCCAATTCGGTGTGCGAAGTGCAGACACGATTTCAATCCTGCAAGTTCAAATGATCGCGGGCGGAGATGACTGGCAGAGTCGCCCCCGCCCTCGCGGGCGGAAAGCTGATAGCAGGAAGCTGACAGCTCCAAACATTCTACGTTACCCCTCGGCAGCGGGCCAGAGCTGGTACAGCATCAGGTACACGATCACGCCGGTCACGGACACGTACAACCAGATCGGAAACGCCCATTTCACCAGCCGGCGATGCTTGCGGCGATACGCGAGCCGCTGGTCATCGGGCAAATCGGCGTAGCGGCCCCAGCCCAAGGCTTTCAGGCCGAACACCAGCGCCACCGTCGCCAGCACAGGCACCGTCACCGCAAGCGTCATGTGCGAGAACAGGATCGACAAATACACGGTGCGGAGAAACCCCTCGTGGGCAAAGTCGACCCTGCCGACGAGTACCATCCGTGTCACATAGCTGATCAAAAACGCCACTGAGACGATCAGCGCGGCAATCATGGTCTTGCCGTGGGCCGTTTCATTGCCGCGGCGGATGCGAATGACCGCCACGACCAACAGCACCAAAGCCAGCGTGTTGAGCGCCGCATTGAGATGCGCCAACGGATGAGTTGCTGCCAAGATCACGCCGCGGTCTCCTGCGTTTGATTCTCGGCATTGGCCTCTGCGGTTGCCTCGCCGCCCGCTTCCTGCTGATCAGCAGCAGGTGTCGCTTCGACGGCCGTGCCGGCCGGCGGGGCCTCGGCCAGCAGTTCCACCAGTTTCTTCTCGATCCGCTCCAGTTCGGAATACCGCCCCGCGTCGTAAATGCCGCGCACCGTCCCGTCGCGTCCAATCAGCACCGCGTAATCTTTGTGTCCCTGGTAGCTGATGTCGTCGATGCCCAGGATATCGCGCCCGATCCGCCGCACGTACGCCAAGTCGCCCCGCACGAACAGCCACCGCTGCGGGTCGGCGTTGTAGCTGTCGGCATACGCCCGCAACGCTTCCAGCGTATCAGTCTGCGGGTCGACGGTGATGCTGACCCAGGTGACGTCCTCGATGTCCTCTTGATCGTTGAGGTACTTGAGGTTCGCGTTGAGCTGCTTACAGGAACCAGTGCAGGTGGAAAAAAAGAACGTAACGGCCCACACCTTGCCCTTCATGTCGGCCGAACGGAACGGCTCGCCGCTGCGTTCGGTCAGCTCAAACTCCTCGAGCGGCGGAGCGTCCGCCAACTCGATGCCGCCACGCGGGCGGGCGTGCTCCACTTGATACCACTTGAAGCCGCCGTAAGCCGCGGCCAACAGCACAGCCAGTGTGAGCCAGTAGGGCAGGCTCGAATTATTCACAGCAAATCTCCTGTCGTTCGCGCTCGCGCCACGCGCCAGGCCGCCGCCAGCAGAATCGCCGCGGCCGCAAGCGTCACCAACCAGCATGTCGCAAGACTCGGCAGGTTGGCAACCGGGGCCGCCGCATCGCCCGCCGAATCGGCAAAGCGAAGGTAATGTCGCAAACCGGCGACCCCGTAGGTGAGCGGATTCGCACGTACGATCCACGCCAGCCAGCCAGAGCCGCCCGCGGGGAAAAACGCCCCGGAGAGCAGCCACATCGGCAGCAAAAACACGCTCATGATCGCGTGAAAGCCCTGCGTGCTCTCCATCAGCCAGGCGATGCAGAAACCGAGCGCCGTGAGAGCAACCGCAATCACGGCCATCAAGACAACAGCCGCCAGCACCTCGGCCGCCGAACTGACTAACGGCAACGTCGCCCAGCCGAGCCCCAGAAACACCAGCGCCTGCAGCAGCGCGATCGCGGCCCCGCCGAGCACCTTGCCCGTGACCATGGCCCACCGCGGCGCCGGCGACACGAGCACCGACTGCAGGAAACCCTCGCGGCGGTCCTCGATGACGCTGATCGTGGCAAAGATCGCCGTGAACAGCAGGATCATCACCAGCGTGCCGGGGAAGAAGTGCTCGTACCCCAGATCGTTGGGCCGCAGCCCCTCGCTGAACAACAGCCAGAAGATGATCGGCTGCCCCAATCCGCCAAACACGCGATTCCGCTGGCGGAAGAAACGCACCAACTCCCGCTCAGCCAGCGTCAGCGCGGCCGGCCAGCCGGATGCGGTCGCGGCGGCAACGGGTTGGATAGTTGACATCGTTGAGCGGACTTTCGCTGTTTTCGGGCTGCAACTGTGAATGACCAATGACCAAGTTCCAATAGCCAATGCAGGGACTCGCCCAAGTTGGTCATTGGGGCTTGGTCATTGGGGCTTGGTCATTGGGGCTTGGTCATTGGGGCTTGGTCATTGGGGCTTGGTCATTGG
>PABB01000016.1 GCA_002702655.1 Planctomycetaceae bacterium | reverse complement strand
GTCGCTTCGTGCTCATCTCTACAGGTCTCCTGGCCCGACGGGCGATTGAGACCTTCATAACCGATGGATCAGAAATTCAATAGCAGGCCAGTATTACTTGCCGCCGACTCGATTACCATTTTCAGGACGACCGCGCTGATCGCTGCGGGAACACCGTGTCCGACCAAATCCGCAATGAAGATCAACCATGACTTGTCGCGTAACTTCATCACACCGTATATATCGCCTGCGACATCCTCGGCCGGTTGGAAATGGGTGGCGAAGGCCAATCCAGGAACGCAAATGCTCTGCGGAAGAAGATGATTTTGGATATCGCGGGCACGCCGCATTGCCAGGCTGCGAGCCGCTTCCATGTCGCCAAGAGACGCCGCCATCTGGCCAATTCCCATGCTCAAATCGTTTAACTCGCTACTAAGGAACGATTGCGCTTCCACATCGAATTGACCGGATTGAATTCGTCTTACCGATTCCATTAGCCGCCTGGTAGGCTGGACGACCATCATTACCAGCGCGAAGTCGACAATGATTGCCGCAAGCGATGCCAGACCGACAATGCCGCTGAGGTGCATCAACGTTTCGCCCCGAGCACTGCGCCGAATCTCGGCGACCCGTTCGGTGACTTTGACTTGCAAGCTGCCGGCGGTAAATCGACCGACAATGGCGTCCCCACGCGAATCGCCCGAAACCTGGTGCAATTGGGACGTGATTCCCTGGTCGGTGTGCGTATGCAACCGCTTGCCATTCCATTGCACGTCAATCCAGTGCCCGGGAGTTCTCGGTCCCGCTGTTTCGGCACAACTGGCAATCAGAAATGCTTCGATTGCTGCTACGTCATCGGGAACACTCAATCGCAACAGCGCATTGCCGATCACGCTCGCCTCGTCACTGAGAGTAATTCGTCGCACGTCGGTCGCACGCCGCATCTCTCGGTAGTAGTCCCACACCAGCAGAACTCCAACGAGGACCGCCAATGGCACGTTGACAGCCAACAGCAACAAGGTCACCGTCGGATAAGACCGACAGTGCTTTTCAGTTGCAGAGTTGTTCATCAAACGGTTCCGGCAAGACGTCTTTGTACGATCTTGACGATCTCGTCACATCCGAACTCCCGCTGACCGCCTACAACGGACTCCGGCTCATCTGGCTTGGGAAAGTTCAGCAACACAACCGGGATTTTTCTGATCGATGGGTCGTGATGCATTATTTCAATGACACCTTCGCCGCTGCCCCACAGCAAATGCTGGTCGATGACCAACATGTCAAATAATTCCGAACGGAGTGCTGATAAGCATGATAAGCCATCACACGCTTCACGTGTCAGATAGCCAGCATTGCGGAAGGCGTCGGCATAGCGTTGGCGTTCGCTGAAGTCAGTGATAGCCACAAGGATGCAGCCCTTGTGGCCAAGACGATTCAGGGACTCGACGGTTTGGGTCGCACGAGACTTGGGCCTTGGCCGCCAGCGAGGCGTAATATCTTCTTCGATGACAGTGTCATCTTCTTCGGGCCACTCCAACTCGGCTCGTGAAATCTTAACTTCACGGGGAGCCCGAATCGCCAAGCTCACTCGATTGCGATTCGCTTTGGTGATGGTGATCGTGGTTTCAGAACCGGGCAAGCAAATTGACTGACCAATTTTTCGTGAAAGAACCAACATGATTTGAAAATCCTCGAAGCGTCGGCGGGACCATTCCGCCATGAAAGTGGTGATGCCGGAATCGTTTCCGGGCGACGTGACGTTTTTCGATCGAAGATTGACTCAAATCAAAAAACGACAAAGCCGCGCACAAAGCTTCGGAGAGGTTTCAAACGAAATGGCACCGCGTCCGTCGTAGCGACAGACCCGTACCGGCATCGTGGACCGTAGGAATGGCGAACACAAGGAACGGGCCGCTGGTGAGATGGGCTTCAGCGACGAAGTGACGGATTCCGCATACACCACGGGGTTGGCGTCATGGCAGGAACACGGAGCGCACGGGCAGGAGTCTTCCGAACAACCGTAGCGGAAGCCGCCAAGGCTTTCGGCTTCGCAGCAAGAAGATGGAGCCCGCCGAAACTCTTGGCTAGTTCCGCTACAGCCGCTGCACGATACCTGGGGTGCTAGTACGGCGTGGTGAAAGCCAGCGACTTGGCAGTGGCACCGGCGGCCGGTCAAGGCAGCAAACAGGATGGCCGCACCGACGACGCAAACCACGGCTCGATGAAATCTCCGCCCGCTCCAGGTCTTAAGCCAGCCGCCGTTCTCGATCATCTGATCACCCCGTCCGCAGGGAAACAATCAAAACGACGGCACCATAGTGATGACAGCCCGATATCAATGTGACTGCGCTCGGCAATCGCAAATCGGCGGCAAAAGGTCAAAACGCGGTGTTTTACGGATGTTTCACGGTTTGGCACACAATAAGCATCACCAATGCATCGTTCACTCCTCCCCCCTTTCAAAGGAACCGAAACATGAAACGCTTGTTGATGATTGCCTTCACTGGTGCTGCCCTGACCTTCCTGATTCCATCGGCTGACGCGACGGCTGCTGACTTCCATCACGGCGGTGGTCATGGTTACAGCGGCGGCCATGGTTACGTTGGCCATGGTGGCGGCCACGTTAACTACGGGCACGGATACACCGGCGGCCATGGTTACTATGGCGGACACGGTATCACGGGACACCGTGTTGTCACTCCCCATTACGGTTCGGCGTACGGCGGAGGCTACTACGCACCAGGCTATCGCTCGTACCGACCGGCCTACCAAGGACATGGCGGCGTTCACTTGGGTGTTGGCCGTCTGCATCTCGGTATTGGGGGACACCACTGAACCGCGGGACGTTAACTGTCCAGCGGCGATTGACGAATGCCAGTACGTGAGAATCGATTGCGAGTTCGAGAGAACTCGCTTCGATGCTCCGAAGCTTTGCCTTGCGATCATGACGTTGCCTCCCGTGGCTCAGTTTTGTTTTGATCACGTTTACGGTAACGGCGCTTCATTAACCGCGCGACTCCGTAGACAGCGAGACCGCACAGCAAGACCAAGTACCAAGAAAGTTCCATCGCGATCTTGCCTTGTTGAAGGCGATGGACCAGGAATTCCAAGCCTGGAAACGCGGCGGCAATCAAAGCGACTGCGGCGGACTCCGCGCGGATAACTTTGGGCCAGTTCATCGGTAAGTCCGCCGTCCGCCAATTTTGAATGCGAGGCAGAAACGCGGGCGTCCAATTAGCCCAGCTAACATACTGTTCCGCAAACTTGTCCCTTAAAAATCGCTCTTCAGTGAACATGATGCGTTCGTAGTAAAGGGCAAACGCCATCGTATAGATTGCAATCAGCCACGGAGAGAGCGAATGCATAACGATCCCCAAAGCGATAAGAAAGTTTCCTAGGTAAAGCGGGTGCCGGACGACTGAGTAGAAGCCCGACGTATTCAGTGTTTCAGCAATCTGCCTTTTGGTGTTCCGGCCGGAGGTTCCTTCAGCCGCATGGCCGACCGTATGGCATCGGACAAACAAACCGGCGAGTGAGATGCAAAGGGATATGACACTCCAAGTAAAATGCTCGTTGGGATACGTTTCAATCGTGGGGTAACGCGTTGCAGCCAGGAAAATCAGCGGTAGAAAAACAAACGGAAGGTAGCTGCGCCATCGGAACAGCCAGACACCGGATCGTTCAAATTCTTCGACAAGCGGCATGGGAATGAAGGGTCTGAGGTTAAAGGTCAACGGTGTCGTGATCGTCTTGATCGCCAGCATCATCAGCGGGTTCAAACCAGTGATAGATGGATGGAAGCACAATTAAAGTCAGAAGACTGGAAGTAATTACGCCGCCAATGACGACGGTGGCCAGCGGTCGTTGCACCTCGGCACCACTGCTGGTCGAAAACGCCATCGGCAAGAAACCGAGTGCATCAGTGGTGGCTGTCATCAGGACTGGACGCAATCGATCCACTGCACCAGTAAAGACCGCATCGCCCAGTTCCTTTCCGGATTCACGTAGCGCGCGAACGTGTTCGATCAGCACGACGCCGTTCATCACCGCGATACCGAACAACGCGATGAATCCAACGCCCGCGGAAATCGAGAAGGGCATATCACGAACCCACAATGCCAAGATTCCTCCGACCGTCGCGATTGGAACGTTCAGAAAGATGAGCAGGGCGAGCTTGACCGAATTAAAAGTCAAATAGAGCAGCGAGCCGATCAAGAACAGAGCGAGCGGAACGGCGATCGACAATCGGCCCACCGCATCTTGCAGGTTCTTGAATTGCCCTCCCCATGTCACGCGATAGCCGGGCGGCAGTGTCACCTGTGAATCAACCGCATCCTGAGCGTCAGCGACAAAACTTGCCAAGTCGCGACCGCGAACGTTCACTTGCACCAAAAAACGCCGGCGGATTTCGTCTCGACTGATTTGCGCAATCCCCGGTCCGACCGAAATTTCAGCAAGTTGCTCCAATGGGATTTGGCGACCACTCTTGTCGGCAATGCGAAGCTTTTTGAGCATCTCTAAATCTTCGCGATACCTGGGTGCCAGGCGAACCATCAATGGAAAACGTTTCTGGCCTTCAAATACTTCACCCGCATCTTTCCCTCCAATGGTCGCGACCGCGTCAAGCACGTCGCCGGCGTTGATTCCGTAGCGTGCAATTTGGTCGCGGAGAATCTTGACCTGAATGTAGGGTAGCCCACCGGTCTGTTCCGGTTGCACATCCGCAGCACCTGGGACCTGGGCAACAACACCTGCGATTTCATTGCCAATCCTTTGCAGTGTTTCCAGATCATCACCGTAGAGGCTGATGCCGATGTCGCTTCGGACTCCGGACAACAATTCCTGAACTCGCAACTCGATCGGTTGCGTGAAGCTAAAGTTGTTTCCTGGGATACGCTTGTTGAGCGATTCGCTCATGGCGGCAATCATCTGCTGCTTGTCATCAAACCGCCACTCGTCCCTCGGTTTCATAATGACAAAGATATCGCTTGCTTCGACACCCATCGGGTCCGTCGCAATTTCCGGGCGGCCCGTTTTCGAGACCACTGATTCGACTTCCTCGCCAAATTCCTCCAGCAAAACCTGCTCGATATTGGTCGTCATTTCGATAGAACGTTCCAACGAAACGCTTGGCAGCCGAACAGCTTGGATCGCCATGTCCCCTTCATCTAGTTTCGGGACAAATTCCGCGCCAAAGCGGCTGGCGATCAAAATTCCGATGGCAAGTGAGGCGGTTGCCAGGCCCACGATTGCCACGGGGTGCCTCATGCTGCGTCGCAGCAGCGGCTCGTAGCCGCGTTTGGCCCAGCGAATCAATAGTGGGTCTTTCTGCGTGAACTTTCGAGCCAGGAATAGCGAGGCCAAGACAGGCATGACCGTCAGTGAGACAATCAACGCCCCGACAAGCGCCGACATGAAACTGAATGCCATCGGACCGAACATCTTTCCCTCAATCCCCTGGAGTGACAGGATTGGGAAGAACACGATGATCACAATTGCGCCCGCGAACAATATCGGACGAGCCACTTCGTGCCCGGCTTCCCGAATCACTCTCAGCGGGGCTTTCTGCAGATCCGGATTTCGCTGCTTCGCCAAGCCCACCTGTCGTATCACATTCTCCACCATCACGACGGCACCATCGACGATGATGCCAAAGTCCAGGGCGCCGAGGCTGAGCAGGTTGGCCGATACACCGAAGTATTTCATCGACATGAACGTGAATAACGCCGACAATGGGATTGCCGAGGCGACGATCAGCCCAGCTCGCCAGTCACCGACTAGCAAAAAAAGCATGATGATGACGAGTATGGCCCCGCCGCTGACATTCTCGACAACCGTGTCGATCGCCCGCTGGACCAATTCGGTACGGTCGTAGAACGGATCGATCGATACCCCCTCAGGAAGCGTTTTGGCAATCTCGGCCACTTCCGCTTTGACGTCTTCGACAACGACCCGTGAGTTCTCTCCGATCAACATCATGACGATGCCAACGACCGCTTCGCCGCGTCCGTCACGTGTCACGTAACCCTGCCGCAGCAGCGGCGCGAATTGAACCTCGCCGATGTCGCGGATCAAGATCGGTGTACCGTCCTCGCGACTATCCAGTACAATTTCGGCGATATCGTCCAACGAAGAAACGAGGCCTTCGGCACGGATCAAACGTTGCTCTTCGTAATGCTGAATGTAACCGCCACCCGCATTGGCGTTATTGCGATCCAGGGCATCGAACACCTGCTGAAGTGAGATGCCGTAATTGAGCATCGCGGTCGGATCGACCTGGACTTCGTAGGTTTTCAGTTCACCGCCAAAGGTATTGACTTCGATCACTCCCGGAACGCCACGTAATTGGAACGCGATGTTCCAATCTAGAATGGTACGAAGCTCCTGCAGGCTGTAGTCGTAACCTTCTTCGGCTCGCACCTCGAACTGATAGATCTCGCCCATTCCCGTCGCGATCGGTCCCATCGTCGGCACGCCAATTTCCGAGGGAATTTCCGCCCGGGCCTGCGTCAAACGTTCGCCAACTAATTGTCTCGCCCAGTAGATGTCAGTGCCTTCCTCAAAGACGACCGTGACATTGGAAAGACCAAATCGGGTCACGCTGCGAATTTCGGTGACTCTTGGAATACCGCTCATGGATGTTTCGACCGGAAAGGTCACAAACTGCTCCATTTCGACCGGCCCCAGCGCGGGAGAAGTCGTCAAGACTTGGACCTGAACATTGGTCAGGTCCGGAACGGCGTCGACCGGAAGTCGCAACATCGAATAGATGCCCGCGACGACCAGCAATACCACGCCCAGCAGGACGACAATTCGGTTGTTCAATGAGATGTCGATGATGCGATTAATCATGATGAATCAGTGACCGTGGCCGATCTCTCCCTTCATCAATTCGGACTTCAGCGCGAAGCCACCTGACGTGATAACCTTGTCGCCAACTTTGAGTCCCTGCCGCACTTCGACAACGCCATCGGAGGTGGATCCGGTGACGACGGGAACCATGCGAAACTCGGTCTCACTTTGCTGGACGAACACAACGGACTTTTCTTCCACCTCTTGGATTGCCGCTTCAGGCACCGCGAGAATGTCTTGCGTCTCTGCCGATGGTATTTCTATTTCAACGAACATTCCCGGCTTTAAGTGTCGATCTTTGTTCTCTGCAATCGCCTGAAGCCGCAGCGTGCGAGTGTCTGCATCAAGAACGTCACCTCGATAAAAAATCTTGGCAGTGTGCGTGTGCAATGATCCATCACCTGCCGTTGGAGCGCGAAAGGTAAGCGTTTCTCCGAGACGGGCAATGGCGGGCAGGTCCTTTTGGTAAATATCCGCTTGGACCCAGACGGTTAACAGATCGGCGAGCCGGAACATTTCCGTATCGATCCCAACGCGTTCGGCCAACACCACGTTTTTGGCGATGATCGTTCCCGCAAAGGGGGCAACGACCTCATAGTGCGAAAGATGTCCGTTTTTTTCGTCGGGCTCAATCTTCTCTAGTTCGGCATCCTCATAGCCGAGAATATTTAGCTTTGCCTTTGCAACGTTGACCGCTTGTTCTGCCTGTTGCACGGCCTGTTCCGCTTCCAGAGCATCCTGCGGAACGGCAAATCGGAGTTGTTCAAGAACCGCGTTGAAACTCGCCTTGGCCGTGTTCAGGTTAGCACGCGCCTCGATCAATTGTTTTCCAGCAATTGCGCCGGTGCCGGCGATCGGTTCGATTCGATCAAAATCGGTTTGTGCCTGCACGAGGGCCGTGTAGGCACCAAGTAGTTGTTCGCGATACTTTCCGATCGGCTTATCACCAAGCGTCTTTTCAATTTCTTCTGCCGTAGCATTTCGATCGAGAGCGTCAATCAGCTGCAGAGCATTGGTTTTCACCTGCTGAGCAAATGCGTTGGCTTGTTTGGCGAATTTTTCCTGTAACCTTGCCTGGTATAGTTCGAGCTTTGCCGTGCCAACTTCGCGGCTGTCGATGATCGCGAGCGTCTGCCCCTCATCGACTTGATCCCCCAGATTTACCGGGACTTCATGTGCCCGCCCTTCGGTGATCGAGTAGATATTGGCGCTTCTGTCTTCGTTCAGGGTGATTTTTCCCGTGGCCCAGGTTTGCATCGTGATTGTCTGGCGGTCAACCTGCTGCACCCTCAGTTTCGATGCCTCCCACATTTCTTTTGGAAGACTGACAACGGCTTCTTCGTCACCATCCTCCTTATGGCCTGCGCCGTGACCATGTTCATCCTCTCTCGTGGCAGTTTCTGCTTCAGCAGCCGGTTCGCCGGACCAATACGGAGCGGTAAAATAGACCGCTCCGCCGGCAAGTAAGGCTGATATCAGGGAGGTCCCTGCAATAACCCAAATTGGTTTTGGCTTCTTTTTCATGGGAGAAAATCGATCTTCGCGATAGTTAATAGCTTCCTCGACTGAAATCCATTTCATCGAAACTAGTTTGACTTTGGTTGCAAAAGGTGGTTCCCGACCTCACGAGGCTAGTCGTAACCGAGGCCGGGAACCTGCCGATTGCGGCGACACGCCGCGACCGACTTGAGGAGTGCGGATTGGCGACTGCAAATAGCAGAATGAGCAACGCGTTCCTCAATGGCTGTGTCCTTCATGACCATGGTCGTGGTCGTGCGTAATTTTTCCTGTGAATGATTTGCCATTGATCTGCAAGATGACGGCACCTTCGGCCCCGGCTTCCATCCACTGGTCCATCTCGACCTCAGTGGAAGTGAATCGTGATGACTTTCCGGATTCGTCTTCGGCTTGCGGGTCCGCCGGTAGTTCAAACGACTTCACCTCCCCATCGTGCTTCAGGCTCACCGTCAACTTGTCCGCTTCGATCGCGACTGGCTTGGTTGCCGAACCATCGAGCACATACATAGCGACCGCACCGGTGCCGTGTAGCATCTCGATGTGGAAGGCTTCCTTTCCGAGTTCGACCAATTCCCCACCGTGCGGTCCATGTTCAGGATGGCCGCCCATGTCCATCATCGGCGGCATTTCGTCCATGACGATCGGCTCCGAGGATTCGATCGATGTGTCGTCTGTTTGCAAGTCGCTTTTGGAGCAGCCGATCACTGCGACCATTGCGAGAGTCAGGGTGAATACTTGCGTTCTCATCGAGGCATTTCCGGGTAAGGAGGATTAGGAAAATCGGAATTGGGAGTCGGACGAAGTTACCGACTCCCAATTCCTTCAACGCTCACGAACTAGTGAGCATGCTTGGTCTCGAAGCCGTACTTTTTCAGCCAGGCTTCCCACTGGTGTGCTTCCTTGTGGCTTTTCAAAGCCAACTGCTGCCACTTTTGGCAGCGGTAATTCACGTCGGTATGACCGCCGTGGTCGCTGACTTTGACTTCGCAGCGAAGCTTTTTAAGCGTCTCGACCAGTTTTTCACCCTGATCACCTTCCGCATGTGTCGTTTTCCACTTTTCCAAGCGGTACTCGACCAATTCTTGAGCCGCCGCATTGGGCTCCGTCGCATGAACCAACATGCCGCCCATGGCGATCGACGCGACCAATGCCACAACAGCTAGTATCCGTACATTCAACATTGACATTCCTCCGTGGGAGTCTTTCCGAAACAAACAACGCCTCGGCAACGCACCGAAACGACTAACCAATTCGCCCGTTGGATTGGACGATTGCGAGGAAACGCTCCTCGCGTCAGTAACTCATTCTTTTTCATGTTGCGGGGACCGGTTGTTGCGATTTGTCGATGTTCGGCTTCGAGTCACCTATCTCCATCTCTTCCTGATGGTGACGCACAATTTGCTTGCCCGCCGTCTGGCCGATCGTCCAGAACAATGCCGGACGGACAAAGAATTCGGCCAACGTGCTCGTCAACAACCCGCCAACGATGACGGTTGCGATCGGGTACAAAATCTCTTTACCCGGTTCACCAGCGGCAAGTGCCAACGGCAGCAAGCCGATCCCGGAAGTCAATGCCGTCATCAGCACCGGAGCCATTCGTTCTTGACCCGCACGACGGACCATTTCACGTGTCCATGATTCGCCTTCGTGTTCAACTAGGTGGATATAATGATTGAGCAGCAAAATCCCGTTGCGACTTGCAATCCCACACAAGGAAATGAACCCGACCATCGCCGCGACCGTCAGATTTTGATCCGTGATGACCAGAGCCGCGACCGCTCCGATAAAGGCCGTCGGCAGAGCGACCAAGACCTGCAAGGAGAAGTTGACATTCCCGAACAAGGTGTACAGCACCAGAAACATGCCCAGCAAAGCAATCCCAGAGAGAAACATGAGTCGGCGAGAGGCTGACTGCTGGCTTTCGAATTGTCCGCCGTACTCAATGAAGTACCCAGGCGGAAGCTCCATTTCGGCCAACTGTTTTTTGATATCTCCCACCGCGTCGACGACTCCGCGCTCGGACACATTGGCTTGCAGCACAATTCGACGACGGACCTGTTCGCGTTTGATCATATTTGGTCCGGCACTTTCATATACGTTGGCAACCGACTCTAGCGGAACCATGCCTCCGTCGGGCAATGGTACCGCCAATCGTTTCAGCTTCTTGACATCTTCTCGATACGGTTCGTCCATTCGGACCAGCAAGTCAAAGGTCCGTTGACCCAGCAAGACTTGACTGACCACCGTTCCATTCATCGCCGTTTCAACGAGTTCCATCACATCAGCAGGTTGCAAGCCGTGTTGATTCAGTGCAGCACGATTGAGTTCGATACGCAATTGCGGAATATTCGTTTGCTGCTCGATCACGACGTCGGTCAACCCTTCGACGCCAGAAATCCGCTGCTTCATTTCGTCCGCTTTGTTGCGAAGCACATCCAGATCGTCGCCGTACAACTTGATTCCGATCTGAGCTTTCACACCTGAAATCATATGACTGATCAGGTGAGCCAGCGGTTGTTCGGTGCTTGAGACGACACCCGGAATGTCTTCCATTGTTTCGCGAATCGTCCGTAGGGTTTTCTCACGATCTGCATCTTCGTCCATCTCCAAGAACAACTCGGTTACATTGACACCTTCGGCATGTTCATCCAATTCGGCCCGCCCTGTTCGTCGGGCGACCGATCTAACCGAGTCGATTTCCATCAACAATTCTTGAGCAGTCTCGCCGATCTTGTTGCTTGTGGCTAACGATGTCCCCGGGGCCAACAGTGCATTGACCTGCACCGCACCTTCGTTAAATGGTGGCAGGAAGTCGCTTTCTAGTCGCAAGACAGCAAAGAAAGCAAATGCGACCATGACACCGGCCACTCCAAGAACTGGTCCTGGGAATCGTGTACTGAATCCGATGGCAAGTCCCGCGATGCCTTTGAGTCCTTCCAGCAAGCGTCCCTCTTCGGCTTCTTCGCCGCCGAGCATCCATTCGATGATTTCCAACAAAACCCAAATTGCGGGAGTCAATACGATCGTCCACCAGATTGGGTCGCCGGGCAGGTCAAATGGTAGGTGTAAAATGTGAATGGCTCTTGGTACCACCCAGTACATGATCAACGCGGCGATGCCCAGAGCGAGCACCGGAACCACAAACCGCCAGAACTTCTTGCCGACTAGCAGCAGTGACGCGAGTACCGGCGTGACGGTCAGTGAGACACCCAGTGATGCGACTAAAGAAACGACGTAACCCATCGCGAGTGGTACAAACAATTTGCCTTCCATCCCTTCAAGAGCGAAGAGCGGAATGAACACTAGCACGACAATTGCGGTTCCATACACAACACTGCTTCGGACCTCGATGCTCGCTTCGTAAACGACACGTAGAATAGGCCGGGGATATTCGCTTCGTCTGTTTTCCTTTAGCCGCCTAAAGATGTTCTCGACATCGACGATCGCATCATCGACTAACTCGCCGATGGCAACCGCCAAGCCGCCCAATGTCATCGTGTTGATTGACAGGCCGAACGCTGCAAACACGACAGAGGTTGCGATGATTGATAACGGAATCGCCGTGAGCGTAATGAACGTCGTGCGGAAGTTCAGCAGAAACAAAAACAGGATGACGAGCACCAGCACTCCTCCGTCGGCCAACGCCTCCACCACATTCTCGATCGCGCGATCAATGAACATCCGTTGCGAATAGACCTTGGCAACACGTATATCGTCCGGTAGGGAGACTCTCAGCTCTTCGAGCGCCTCAGCGATTGCTGCATCCACCGCGCGAGTGTCGCTGCCGGGCTGTTTATTAATGGTCAAAACGACGGCTGGCCCTCCCTCCGTCCGGCCGTCTTCGGTTCGCAATAAAGTCGATGAGTCACCTCGCATTACTTGAGGCCCCTCGATGACCTGCGCTACATCCGCGAGCGTAATCGGGCGACTATCACGCATCGTGATGGTGACCTGCCGCAGGTCTTCCAGGCTGGTAATTCGTCCCAGCCCTCGAACCAGTAACTCGTTCGCACCTCGTTCGTCGAGATAACCGCCCGTTGCATTTAGGTTCGACCGGGTGACCGCTTGGTGGACATCATCCATCGATATACCATAGGTTCGAAGCGCGTCCGGATCGACGAGCACTTGGTACTGCATGCGTCCGCCGCCCATCGTGAACACTTGCGAGACGCCGGGAATGGTTAGAAGTCGCTGGCGAACGACCCAGTCGGCCAGTGTGCGAACTTCCATCGGCTCAGTCACATCACCCTCACTCCACATGCCGTACATCAGAATTTGCCCCATGATTGACGAGATGGGCGCGAGCGTCGGCTTAACACCGTCGGGCAAATTCTCAGACGCAAGTTGCAACCTTTCGTTGACAATTTGGCGGTCGTTGTAGATGTCGGTATTCCATGCAAACTCCACATAGATGACGGACAGTCCGATGCCGCTACTACTGCGAACCGCTTCTACGCCGCTGGCACCATTGAATGCTGTCTCCAGAGGGAACGTAATCAGAGCCTCGACTTCCTCAGGAGCCATGCCCGGTGCCTCTGTCATCACGACCACGCGGGGGCGGTTCAAATTGGGAAACACGTCGATTGGCAAGTTGATCGTTTGCCAAGCACCGACACCCAACATGATTGCGGCAAGCGCAAGAACAATCAGACGATTGTTAAGCGAAAACTGAATGATCCTATCTAACATGACTTGTTCGCATCTATGATTTGTTGATTGCCTGACTTCGTAGGGACGCTCACTTTGGCGTTCTCTTCAAAACTTTCGTGCTTACCATACCGGCGACCATCAATGGTTGTGGCCGGCGTGAGGGTCGATTGCGCCGCCAGATTTGTTTTTGAGTGCCATTTGCAACTGGTGTGCTCCGCTTACGGCGATCGACTGCCCCGGCCAAACCTGCCCATCGTTTTTGATCGCGACGTTCATTGAATCGGATGCAAGCACCTGAACTGCGACACGATCAAAGTGGTTGTTGTTTTCGACGAAGACGAAACGGTCGGGGCCCTCTTCGGCGATAGCGTCCTTGGGAACCACGATGGCATTGTCAAATCCAGCCACAGGAACTCGAACCTGCAGGCGTTGCCCCGGCTTGAATCGCCAGCTAACGAATTGTTGCCCGCCGATCTTTTCAGTTCTCTCGATTTCGTTTTCGAGAGAAACGTAGAACGGAAGTGCTCGCGATTGCCGATTCACTTCATTGCCGATGTAGACGATTTTCAGGTTCTCGACGACTTGTGGCGGCCCCTGCTTGGTTTCAAAGACTGCCTGAAGCGCAGCACCCGTGTTTGCCGCCATCTGCAATGCTTCTCCGTCGCGTTGATAGGCTTGGCCTTCAATCAGAATCTGGCTGTAATCAGACAGTTGCCCCAAGTGTTGCCCTGCTTGCACTGACTCACCACGACTCACATCAAGTTGCGTAACAAGGAATTCAGCGTCGATATGCTCTGGATGGACCGGCGGCGGTTGCATTGATGCGAACCGTAGGCTGGCAACTTGTTCGGTGCTCAGAGCGTCGCTCGGCCCGTGGAGTGAATCGTGATGCAGGGACCGATCCGCATGAAGGGTGGGAGCATAGATAGTGACTTCGCGAATCAGTTCACGACGTTGCTCGATACGCTGGATCTGCTCGCCGGTCAACCCATGCAACAGCATCGATTGTTTGGCTGCTTTCAACGAGGCCATCAATTTATCTCGTTCGTACTCTCTGGCCAGTTTCGTTTTTCCCGCGATGGCTCCTGTTCCTGAGATCGAAGCGAGTCGCTGAATTTCACGTTCCTCCACGTCCAGTTCTCCGAGTGACGTTAGAAACTTTTCTTGAGTTTCCACCAGGTCTTGGTGCGTCAGTCGCAGGGTAAACAGAGGGCGTCCGCTTTGTATCAGTTCACCCCGCGAGATCTTGATCGCATTGATTACACCGGTCAGCGGTGAGGTAATGGCCACGTGTGTCCTTCCTGGCCAATCGGCAACGGCGGCGGGGACATCGATGTATTCATTGAATCGGCCAACGGTCACAGCGTGCGTCGTCAGCTTCAAGTTCGCTCGGGCCTGGTCGCTCAGTTCGATCGAATTGGATTCGTCGTGCCCCTCATGTCCATGATCATGACCGGAGTGGTCGTCATGGGCTCCGTCGGCATGATCATGCCCCGAGTGATCATCGTGACCTCCGTCGCTATGGTCGTGCCCTTCATGACCAGAAACTTCGGTGGCCGCAACGAAACCGAATTGTTGCGGATAGTCGGTAAAGGCGAAGCCACCTACGACGACAGCAACAAGAATGGCGACAATCGTCAACAACGGACCGGTCGCTTTCGACAGTAATGACTTCAACTTTGACATATCATCTCCACAAAATGGAACCTATGGGACTGCGCGGCCAACGACAGGTATTCACCGCCAATGCGAACGAATCAGCCTGGTAGCCCAACAACGAACTTGCCGATGCGCAGCGACAACGGGCGAAGAAAAGAATCAGGCTAATGCTTGGAAACAGAAGACGAGCACTCAGTGCGTGCTTTGCAGTGTTACCTGCTCACTCGCTGACTAAGCCCCGAAACCAAGCTTGTTTAGATGCGCCAAACGCAAAGAGATGCGCATCGCGTGAGAGGGTCAACGACACCCGGAAATCGCTGCCGGTGATCACTTCGCCACGCGAGCATGCGTCTGCATACAACGTGCGGATCGAGATCGACAGTTAGGAACCCGACTACCGCAACGTCACACGCAAATACAACCGGACTGGAAGGCACGAAGCTGCATTTGCCGATCGAATGGCAACCAGGTGACTGCCCGTCACAAGGACCGGACGGACAGCCCGGGCAAAATGGCGACAGCGTCAATTCACCTTGACTAATTTCACCTTCATCAGCGCCGCCACAACATTCGCCGTGTGCAATGCCGTCCGCGGAGCAGCAATCGTGCTCGGCCGCCCCACTGCTGAGGTGCTCTGCCGATACACGAGAGTGACAGCCGTGATGGTGCGAATCACACGCCGCAGCGTGATGCAGCGAACACCCGAAAATCGAGTGCAGCAGCATGGCTACGATGGTTGTGATTTTGCAAACGGCCAGCACTTGTCAACTCCTGAAAATATTTCGACAAGGGAATTATCGTGAATTATCGCAGAAACGTCCATAGCGATTTGGACTTCCCGGAATTTTTCCCAGGTTTCTCTGTTTGCCGTCGCGAAGACAGCAAATCGATGATTTTTAAGACAAGGTCATTGCTGGCTAAAGGTCAGCCCGCGAAGGCTGTCGTCCCCGCTGTTGTCGACAATCGGGTCTAAGGCTCCGGTCAAAACGTAGCCGTCGACCCGTGCTCGCGCCTGGCCAAGCAGCGCCTGGGCCGCGATGTACTGCAAATTGGTCTCGAAGTATGTCCTCTGAGCGACCAGCACTTGTACGTAGCTCGTTTCGCCAGCCCGATAGGCAATTTCGGCTAGATCGAGTCCTTCCTGCGCGTTTGGCAGGATATCGCTTGCGTATTGCTCGACCGCGGCCATGGATGCGTCAAAATCACCAGCCGCACTGGCCAACCTTGCCTTGATCGAGTTCTCGATCCGCTCGACCTCTCGTGAGGCGCGAACGTATTCGGCGCGTGCCGCGGTAATGTTCCCTTGATTCTTATTGAACACGGGTATTGGCGCACCAATTTGAAGATTGATCAAACCGTTATCAGTACCGTTGTCGTAGCCGCTCCCGAACGAAACATCCAGATTCGGAATCGGCTGTGCCTCATGCCGACAGATCAAAGCTCTCGCCTGACTGACACGAGCTTGAGCCGCTTGATATTCGGGACTAGATACAACAATGCTTGCGGCAACCGTGTTCCAGTCCATGGGCGCTGCGACCTGCGGCAATTCACCCTCGAGTGTGGCTGGTGGCATTTGAGGCGTTCCCGCCAAGGCAGCCAATTCCTTCCAGGCTGCGTTGAAGCGAGCTATTGCTTGACGCAGTTGCAGATCGATCTCGTTCTTTAGGACTTTCGCTTGAACGACCTCCAACTGTGACCCCTCTTCGGCCTGCTTTCTCAGTTCGGCAAATTCGAGCCCTTTGTTTGCCACCGACTGGAAGTCTTGGATCAACTGGACACGTCGCTGGGCCGCCAGTGTGTCAAAGAACTTAATGCGGATATCCGTCGCCACTCGGTACTTCTGGGCCTCCAGATGCTGCAATTGAGCACGTAACGCGTGATCCAGCACACTCCGGTTGAGTGCGAGCTTGTTTCCAGTGACGATCGTCTGCGAAATATAGAACGTGTGCTGATCAGTTCCCAAGTCAGCCAGTTGGTTTGCCTGGTATCCGATGCTCGGATTGGCCCTCAAACTCACCTGCGTCCGGTAGCCGGCCGCTTTCTGAGTCGTTGCCACAAGTTCTGCAATCGTCGGGTTGTTTTGCAAAGCAAGTGTCTCAAATGCCTCGACGGTCATAGCGGAATTGGGTACCGCGGAACCAAACACCACTGAATCACTCTCCGCAATGGACTGGCCGGACTCCAGCACCGGACTGTCCAAGTAAATGGAACTCGCATCCGTGACAGCTCCAGACCGATCCACCGCGATTACCTCCCTCAGGGACTGCGGCGACTCGTCCTGATTGTCGGAAAATGGTTCCGCTACTATCTCTGTGTAGCCAACCGTCTGAACGCGTGACTGCGACGTTGCAGATGCGTTGTTTGCTGTTTTAACATCAGCACCTTGCGAGGGATTGGTCATTGCAACGTGCTGCCCTAGAGACTGGCATCCGGTCGTCAGTCCGAGTGCCGCCAATAAAAGCAAGCGTCGAGTCCGCTTGGAAAGCGCGGAAGTTGGTCGTGCAGTGGTCACCGAGTATTCCTCCTTGAATCGAAACGACCAGCCTGCAATATCCTTCGACTCGTTTCCTTCGGATTCTCAAACAAAATCGACTCAGCCCTCCGTTGTCGACCTTTCGACGAGACTGTCGTGTCGGTTTTATCGGTTTTGCCTTTTCGCAGAACGCCCTTGGACCGATCGACATCACGATTGACACTCCCTCGGCAAATTCGCTAATTCCGGCTTGAGCGATCCAAAAGGACTGAATTCAGTCGCCTCAGATCCCGATAACATCCCAAGACCCGTTGCGCTGCAATCCCGGTAAAAGAATAGCCAAGTGTTCAAGCCAAGTTACAAACGACTCTCCCGAACAGCCATTACATGGCTGTTGCTGGCGGTTTTTGTGACACCTTCTTGGCTATTCGACCATTGCCCCTGTTCCCGTCGTGCTGGCGAAAGCGGGTGCTGTGCAACGGCGGATGATGACTCTGCCCATAGGGCAAACTGTTGTCACAGCGATTTGCACGATGACACGCATGGCAAGCGTGTCGATTTTTGTTCGGGGATATCACGGCTTGGGTGCCAGTGTTCAGACGAATGTCCTTGCCATTGCGAACAACGGCACGTTCCGGCTGCAATCGTCAGCCATCGCATCGAAAGTTTCCGTCCAGCGTTGGTGGCTACAGGAACCAACGCAGTGTCGACTCGTCTGCCGCAGTTGACACTCACAAGCAACCGACGCAACTTTTCATTGCTGGCGCTCGCAAGAACGTCGCAGCAAAACTGCATCACTCTCTCGCGTTTCCTCATCTAAACGCCGCATACTGACCCGTCTGGTCACGCGAAGTTCATTCATCCGTCCGGTCTCGGTCATCTCCGAAGTCCGGAGCCACTCCATCGCTGTGTTGAATCACTGAGGTTGATGGGTTTGGCATCGCGATTGATGGACCATATCCCATCGGTTTCGTCGTCGAGATAATTCTTGGACCGCGATGCAATCGGCAATCGAATCCGCAGTGAGCGTTGCTTTGGTTTCACATGTGTTTCTGTTCTGTGCTTTCAACCCTTTGAGAAAGGATTCTCAATCATGACTAAGTTGCTTTTGAGTTTGATGTTGGTGGCGGCATTGGCCACTGTGACTTCCGTGGGATGCGCTTCGACCGCGGGAGGAGGCGGCGGTGGAGGGAGCCACGCCGGACATAGTCATTAGTGAAACTTGCAAGTGATCGTTGAGGCGTGCGTAAGCCGTTTCCGACATCAAGTCCCCAGAGGACCAGCCGGCCGTTGGCGGCCAGGACGCCGTGCCTTTTAGAGCGACGGAGTGCTGGCGGCCGGTCGGTCCTTTTCTCGGTCTCAGCCGTTCCGTTTCATCCCATTGACGTACTGGAAACCTCATGACGAAAACCCCAGAAACACGTAGTCGCCATTTTGTCTACGGTTCAGCGAAGCAGGATTTCCTCGCATCGATAGTCGTCTTCCTCGTTGCCCTTCCGCTGTGCATGGGCATCGCGATCGCTTCGGGTGTGCCTGTTGCAGCTGGGCTGATTACCGGCATCGTCGGCGGCTTGATTGTTGGCTGGTTTTCCGGTGCCCCGCTACAGGTCAGCGGTCCTGCTGCGGGATTGACCGTGATTGTCTACCAGTTGGTTGACGATCACGGGATGATCGTTCTCGGCGCGTCCGTGCTAGTCGCGGGCATTCTGCAGATGCTTGCCGGAGCGCTGAAGTTTGGCCGATGGTTCCGAGCGGTTTCACCGGCGGTCATCCACGGGATGCTTGGCGGTGTCGGCGTGCTTATACTTTCCAGTCAATTTCACGTCATGCTAGACGACTCACCTAAGCACTCCGGAATTGCTAATCTAACTTCGATGCCAGCGGCTGCCTTCGACGCATTCGCCCACCGCGACGCCGCAGCGGGAATTGGTCTTCTTGCCATGGCTTGCCTAATCGCCTGGAAGACTCTTGCGAAACACCGATTCGCACTGGTGCCCGCTCCCTTGATCGCAATTGTGGTGGCGACTGGGGTCGTCGCGGCAATGGACTTGCCGATCGCACGTGTGGATATGCCTAAGTCGCTAAGCAGCGCCGTGCAACTTCCGTCACTGGATCTCCTTCAATCCATTCCTTTTTCTGTGTTGGTGCAAGCGGGCGTGCTGATCGCCGTCGTTGCCAGTGCCGAAACCCTCCTGTGCGCGACCGCCGTAGAGAAGATGAAGCCTGACGTTCCGGTCGATTACGACCGTGAACTATTAGCCCAAGGTATCGGGAATACCGTCTGCGGTTTGCTTGGCGCACTACCCATGACCGGGGTCATCGTTCGCAGCAGTGCCAACGTCGAATCTGGAGGGCAGACGCGGCGTTCAACGATTTTGCACGGAGTGTGGTTGCTGGCCTTTGTCGCCGTCTTGGGGACGATGGTTCGTCTGATTCCGACAGCCGGGCTGGCGGCCATTCTGGTCTATACCGGTTTTAAGTTGATCAACATCCAGGAAATTAAACGGCTCAAACGCTACGGTTGGGGCGAAGTTGGGATCTACACAGCTACACTTGGAACGATTGTCGCCACTGATCTGTTGACGGGTGTGCTGGTTGGCATCGGATTGTCAGTTGCCAAACTCCTGTTTCGGTTTTCACACCTAAACGCGTTGGTTATGCATGGTGAAGGCAACTATTGCATTTTACACCTATCCGGTGCGGCGACATTCCTTCGCTTGCCAACGTTGGCATCATCGCTTGGCCGAATCTCAGCCGGACGCGAAGTACATGTTGATTTCGAACAACTCGACCATATCGACCATGCGTGTATGGATCTGTTGATGGCGTTCGCGCAGCGACACGAGCAAACCGGTGGCAGCCTAATCATCGACTGGGGAACCCTTCACGCGCGCGTTCACGGCGTCGACGAAACAGACCATAACGAAATAAACCACGATGAATCTATCCAAGTGAGTGATTCGTCGCGGCAAATTGCTGCATAGTAGTCCGGCATACGTCGCTCCTCATCTTTCGCAAGTCAAACAAGCCGCTCCGCTGCGAGCATTTCAACTCCACAACACGAAACTGCTTTTCAATAGGAAACTCCAATGCAGAAACTAGTTCAGGGTGTGCGTCGTTTCCAAGACAGTGTTTTTCAAGACTATCAAGTCATATTCGAACGACTCCGTTCCGGACAACGACCTCAAACGCTGTTTATCACTTGCTCGGATTCTCGCGTGGTGCCAGGACTGTTAACTCAGACCAACCCCGGTGATCTGTTCGTCCTTCGCAGTGCTGGGAACGTGGTGCCGCACTACGAAGCAGACGGAAAGAGTAGTGACCGCGCAGCCGAAGCTACGATTGAGTATGCCGTCGAAGAGCTACAAGTTCGGGACGTTATCATTTGTGGACATTCTCATTGTGGGGCAATGGGAGCGATCTTACACCCAAATCAAGCGGCTCGGCTGCCCGCAATGCAACGACATTTGGCGACCGTCAGCGTTCACTATCGGCTTGCCGAATTAGATCGCGATGGCGTGAATGATCCTGCAAGCCGGCTTCATGCCATCGTCGAGGAAAACGTTCTGGTCCAAATGGCAAACTTGGCTACCCATCCCAGCGTCATCCAAGCAAGGGCGAAGGCCCAATTGAACGTGCATGGCTGGATCTATCACTTCGAAAGCGGCCGAGTCGATTCGTACTGTAAAACGCGATCAAAGTTCGTTCCGCTATCGACTTGGCAGGCCCAAACGTCCTCGAAGCAGCAACAAGCCGCCTAGCCCGGTGAGTTGCTTATCGACCACGACCGCAGTTCTAGAAACCCTAACGCAAAGCTATGGATAGCAAAATGCAAATACAAAGATTTAAAATCGGCACAATGCCGATACTTTTGGCGACACTAATACTCGCATGCAGTTCCGGATGTGGAAGTGTGCCTTGGCGAAAAAAGGAAACGACGCAGTCCGCTGAATACCAGGCTTACCTGGATCAGGCGGTCACGAATCCGGCCTACTCACGATCTTATCGAACTAGCGCGGTCGATGGCCAAACACTTCCGCCACCGATCATAAGCCCGTCCGATCAAGTCGCAGAAACAAGTGGAGGCTGCAATGACGGTTGTTGCCACTGACCCGATCTCACATTGGAAGCCGTCACGACCTTCGGCACAGTCGCAATTCCGAGTGTCGAAACCCCCGGCAAGTTCCACCTTCGCCTACAGATCGAGCGATGGTGGCGGCGAGTCCATTTGAACGGGCTCTTCACGCGAAGTTTCTGTATTTGGGAGAGCCGTAACCGGAGTTCCACCGAAACGCTTGACGAGTTCGGCGGCCAGTTGGTCACGGCTTTCCAGCTCCAAGGCTCGGTTGAGGTCGCGAACCGCGACCTCGACCTGACCCAAAAAGCCAAACTGATATCCGCGAAGGAAACGTGCGTATGCCGCGTCCGGATTGAACTTCAGAAAATCTTCCAACCGCTTCATCTGGTCGACAAACCCATTGCCCCGATAGTACTTCGCATAGTTCTCAACCACGTAGCCCCAATCCTCTGGGCTTAACAGCGAAGCTGCCCGATGGATCGCACCGGCTGACGCCTGATAGTCGCCAACCGCGAAGAGACCTTGCGCGTAGAGCAGCATCAGCTTGCCGTCATTGGGTGAATCGACCAAAGCGTGATTGGCGAGTCGTGCAGCCTCAGCGTAATTGGAACTTCGGAATGCCTGTTCGGCTCGCGATTGATAGTCGCTGCCAGAATTGTTGCTAGCAATATTGCTGTCGACCGAAGAGCCGATTGGATCTGCGGATATCGCTGGCTTGGCAGCGGAGTAGGTGCCGCTACTCGGCGAACGAGACTTAGAGGTCGCCCCAGCAACGATCGGGGCGCCAATCGTCGATGGAGTGCCAATTGTCGACAGTGTACTCGAGTAGTAGTCGTAGTACGGTGTCACCACAGGCGTCGCAAGAGCCGAAGAGTAACCGGAGTAGTAGGGCGAGGTATAAACATCAATGTGCGGATGCAGGACGTGTCCGAGTCCGTGATGTCCGTGACCATGCACGCTGTGGCCGATACCAACATGGCCGATACCATGGTGCCCGCCGTAGTGGCTAACGTGACCTCCGTAGTGCCCACCATGGAGGATGCTGTGACCAATCCCATGGCCAATACTGTGACCGATTCCATGACCTATGCCATGACCAAGCCCGTGACCTCCATGTCCGAAGCCGTGACCTCCGTGTCCGAAGCCGTGACCTCCGTGTCCGAAGCCGTGACCGCCATGTCCGAAGCCATGGCCTCCACCATGGTGCCCATGCTGGGCTTGTGCATCGTTGCTCGCTCCAATCACGCATGCCCCGAACAGAATGATTGCGAGTAATCCTGGGCGGAGTCGTTGAAACATAGTCATGACAGTCTTCCTTACGAAAACGAGCGTGCGGCGTAGTGAATTTGTGCCTGCCTCGATTACTACTGCATTATACGCAGCGTCGTGTTCCGGTGTTTCAATCGCTGTTGTCAAGAAGCGGGGTTCGTAGCGGGCAAACGGCAGTCCAAACCCGCAGACAGATGGCCCGCATCGGAGGATGGCACGCCACATGCAGTATCGAATGCAACATGTAGCGTAAAAACCCGGGTTTTCATTAACGGAGCGGAATTCGCCAAGAATTTTTGGTTGGCATGACAGGAACTGGGCGCGAACCGCCCACATTGGGCGATGAGCGAACACGAACGTCATGAGGGCGATACGAATCACAGTCACGGGCTGACCCGCAGCGATGACTTAGCCGGGGTCAGCGATCTGCGGCTGATCTGGGCGGTGATTATCAACCAGATCCTGACCGTGGGAGAGGTCATCGCGGGAATATTTTCCGGCAGCGTGGCGCTGCTATCCGACGCGGCGCACAATTTCAACGATGCCAACGCACTTCTGATCGCCTACATCGCTCGCAAGATAGCGAAGAAGAAAGCCACCGAGCGATTCGCGTTTGGATACCGCCGCGCCGAGCTATTGGGAGCGGTCATCAACCTAACACTGTTGGCAGTGATCGGTTTGTATCTCGTTTACGAAGGCATCCGCCGGTTTTTCGAGCCTGAGGAGATCACGGGCTGGTTGATGGCAGCCGCGTCGATTTTGGCGTTGGTGGTCGATGTGGGGACTGCCCTGCTGCTGTGGGCGATGAGCAAAGGGTCGCTCAACGTGCGAGCCGCATTCGTTCACAATATCGTGGATGCGGCCGGATCAGTCGCTGTGCTGATCGGAGCTGGTGCGATCATTTGGTTGAAGTGGAACTGGGTTGATCCGGTACTCACTCTGGTCCTGTCGGCTTACATTCTCTACCAAGTCTACGCGATGCTGCCCAAGGCGATGCGGATTCTGATGGAGGGCACGCCTCCGGACCTGAATGTTCAGGCGTTGGTCGATGGTATCCAGGAACTCGACGGCGTGGAGGGCGTGCATCATTTACACGTTTGGGAACTCGATGAACAAAACAGGGCCATGGAGGCGCACGTGGTTATCGCGCCCAGTGAAATGGACCGTTTCGATGAAATCAAACAACAGATCAAAGAGACTCTTTTCCACGATTTTGAAATCAGTCACTCCACATTGGAGTTTGAAACGTCTGAACAAGGTTGCGAGGATGACGAAGCCGCAGTCATCGCAAACATGTAGCGGAAGCCACCGGTGCTTTCGATAATGCCAGAACGACAAGGCAGAAACTCTTGGCGAGTTCCACTACCCATTTGATTATCCCTACCACCTTCACAAATGGAGGAAACGCAAATGTCTACTTGGCATATTTTGCTCGGCGTCTTGGAAGCGATCGTGTGGTACTTTTTCATCTGGTACCTACTGACCACGCTGCGTGCGAAGGAACGCAACCTATGGCTCGCGGCGCTCGTGCTGCTGCTGTTGGCCTATGCCGGATTCGTCCTCTGCCCTTGGCTCCGGCACACTGAGCTGTGGCAGAACATCGGTGAAATGCCACCAGCATGAATGGCAATTTTTGGCCAAGTCCAAACGTCAACTCACTCTAATGAAACAACCTCACGTCCGCCACGCGTACCTAAAGCTCGCCAAATCGTTCGGTCGATCGACTCGGTCACGAAACGGACCGAGCCATCGACCAAACTGGTTTGCACACCGCCGGTGTGATAGCTCCGCGATGTCACCGCCGCATACGTGGGATCGGTGACTGTCTTTCCTTCGCGTGATGAATTGAAATCGACGTCGTATTCCGCGCCGCCGGATGTGTAAAGCAGCTTGGTATTCGGCACGAACGTGGTCGTGAAGCCACTTTGATGGATGCGAGAATCAATCCATTCGGTGTGCCCCGAGTTCATCTTAAAATTCCCGCCGTAGGCGACGACCGCCTCGGGCAAGCTGGGCGTTGCCACTGCCAGTCCTCCAGGTGTCAGGCCATCACGTAAATAAGGATTGAACGCCTTGACCTCCGCAAACGCCAGCGTATTGCTGGTGCCATCGAGTACATCGCGAAAGCCTGTCTTGGAGTTGGGATAGACGAGCCCCGTCCCTGTTTTTCGACTCACCGGATCGTAAATGAACCATTCGCCCATGTTGATGACGTAGTTCATTGGGTAATAGGCAAAATCAGGGTCAGCCGTGGAAGGACTGGGCCGCGATTGATCGTTGATTTCACTGGGACAAAGGTAGGTGGGGACACGGACACGTGCGACTTCGCGTTGGGAATCGTAGGGAACGGTCCAATTGATCAGATCGGTCAGCCCGGACTGTTCCAAGTAAGGCAGAATCCGAGCCTGGAAAGACCAAGAATTGCTCGGCTGGTCGGTGCGATACAGGCCAGCGGAAGGGAACTGATTGAAACTGCCGTGATAATTGTGCATGGCCAAAGTGACCTGCTTCATGTTGTTCGAGCAACTCATCCTGCGAGCCGCTTCCCTGGCCGCCTGCACTGCCGGAAGCAGCAGTCCGACCAGAATGCCGATGATGGCGATGACGACGAGGAGTTCGACGAGGGTAAAGCCGCAGCGGCGGCACAAAGCTTTGCGGTTTTTGATGGGCATTGGTAACCTGCAAGTAACGAGAAAACACGGGCCTTTGAACCATTCGCGCTTTGCTTGCTAGGTCAGAATCGCCCCAAACGAGGCCTCCCCATGGCTGGCTACAACACCGAATGCTGTTGAGAATCAATCTCAACAAGACAAAGCCTAGCTATTTTGCTCCATTGGTCAACCGCAACCGCGGACCTTTCTCAAAAAACCCGATGATCTGGGGCGGCCGGGGCGGGCGGGAACAATGCCGCTTTTTCGCCCGGCGAATCGCACTCGATTGGCACCCGTCTTGTAGACTTCACTGCTTGGCGATACCAATTTCCGGTGACAAACGATTGGGTCCGGAGGATCGGGTCAATTTTTCCAGCCGGCGGGTTCGTGCAATTGGGTCTGACCAGTTTGGCGGTACAGGATTCGCCTCAAAATGATCCCGACCGACCAATCATGCAGGCACGCTGAGTCTTAGCGGAACGCTAGCAGTAACCAGTGCTTTTGGATTCACACAATTTGTCAACGCACCCTATCCAACTCGCTCCGTCCATTCTATCCGCTGATTTGACGTGTTTGGCAGAGCAAGTCCGCCAAGTGGAAGCGGCGGGCGTGGATCGGTTTCATGTCGATGTCATGGACGGACACTTCGTTCCGAGTTTTGGGTTCAATCCGAAAATGGTCGATGCGGTTCGCCGATCGACGTCGTTGCCGATCGACGTGCATCTGATGATTGAGCGTCCTGACCAATCTATCCAACCTTTCGTAGACGCCGGAGCCACCAGCGTCCTGGTGCATGTTGAAGGCAACGCTCATTTGCATCGCACCGTGGAATTGATTCGGTCACTAGGTTCCCAAGTCGGTGTGGCGATCAATCCCGCCACGTCCGTTGAAGCCGTGAGTGAGATATTGCCGTTGCTTGACCTCGTGTTGGTCATGACCGTCAACCCTGGCTTTGGCGGTCAATCGTTCATTAAAACGCCGTTGTCAAAAGTTCGTGAGCTTCGGCGGCGGATTGATTCATCCGCGTCTTCTTGTGGCGTGATGGTCGACGGCGGGATCACTCCCAAAACTGGGAAACAGGCCGTCGAAGCGGGCGCTGACATCTTGGTTGCCGGCACTGCAATCTATGGTGCAGGGGAATCCATCTCCGCTGCAATTGCTAGATTTCGCTCAAGTGTCCAGTAGCGAAAGCCTTGGCGGCCTTCGCCACTGAGGAAACCGATCGCCGGTGGCGGCTCGCGTTACCGCAAGCCGCTCGATTGGGCCGTTGATGGGCGACGACTAATGGTCGTGGTCGTCTTCGTGGCGAGCCTCGAAGCCGTTTTGTTTTAGCCAGCCCATCAATTGGTCAGCAGTCTTGTGATCGGCAACGTGAACGTCACGCCAAGTCGGGGCACGAAACGCGATGTCGGAGTGTCCGTCGTGCGAGTCCACACGAACTTCAGCACCAATCTTTTTCAGCATGTCGATCATCTGCTTTTCGTTCGCTGACCCATCGCCGTGCATCCGTTTCCACTGCACCATCCGAAACTCGACCACCTCGGGTCCCTTGGCATAAGCGGGATCGGGATGTGCGTGCGAAACATCAAAGCCGGCCTTCTTGAGCCAGCCAGCCCATTGCTCCGCCATCTTGTGATCCTTTACCTCCATCTCTTTCCACTGGGCGATGCGGTAGGTCACGTCGCTGTGACCATCGTGGCTGTCCTGTTTGACTTCGCAGCCCAACTTTTTGACGGTCGCGGCATGCTGAGCCGCTTTGTTGGCGTCGTCAAAGTGCATCGACTTCCACTCGGGCAAATAGAACGCCAACGTTTCACCTCCGTGGGCATGATCACCGTGGTCGTGTCCGTCATGATCATGTCCGGCGTGGTCGTGGCCTTCATGTCCCGCCTCTTGAGCCGAGAGCGATCCGCCAGCCAACGAGATCGCAGCACAAACAGCCATGGCAAACATCATTTTTGAAACTTTCATCTTCATGTCCTTCAAGTTTTGATTGGGTAGTTAAATTTCTAGCATTGGTCCAAAACCGTAGCCGAAGCCGCCAAGGATTTCGGATCGTTGGATGACAGCCGCCATTCGTTCCGAATGCCGGTGCCACTTCCTAAGATGTTCAGCCGATTGTCAAAACGGCTGAGACGGGGAACTGTAGCGCGGCTAACCCAAAAACCATAGCGCAATCCACCAAGGCGTTCGGTTGCTATTCAGCGATTTACCGAAACTCCTGGCGAGTTCCGTTGCGCTATGCATGCCGCAGATATCGTCGGACGATGCCTAGATTTGCCAGGATTGCAGCAAAGCGCAGCGAGCACCGGCGGTCACACACCAAGCGGCTTCCGCCGATAAGAAATGCACTGCCGAAGTGAAGAGATGCGAGACCAGTCGCTTTGCCGGTCCGCATGTCCAGATGGCAATTGGCTGGAGATCAAAATGCGGTGAAGCGATTCTGGCGTCGACATAGACACAGCGGCCTTCGTCGCACGGCTGAGAGTGATCGTCGGCAGGCACGCTCTCCTGATGACCGGCTTCATCGTGCTCGGCGGAATGTTCCCCGTCATGGCCCAATGAAGCATGGCAATCCATTGACTCGTGCCCGCAATTCCCCATCGCATGCTCATGATGCAAACAACATCCTGCCAACGCGTGCACGTTGAAAGCCAGCAGTGTCAGCAAATGGATGATAGTTGACAGCAAAAGTTTGCTTCTCAAGAAATGTCAAATGGCGAGCTTCACAACGAAGCGATTATCGGCACCGGTACGATGCGAGTCAATGCCGGTCAGGCTTGCCGTAGCGCGTTGACGATGGGGACGGTGCCCGCCTGGATCGCGGGTGCTAGCCCCGCTGCAATGCCAACAGCCAGCGACACCAAGGCACCTGTGACGGCCAATCCGATGGACGGTCGAAAGGCGATGGTCGCTCCCTCTGCTCCGATCGCGAAACCACCAATGGCCAATGCTGTCATTGCCAGTGCGGTCCCCGCGATACCGCCGACAAGACACAGGATCGTGCTCTCGGTCAGCACCAGTCGCATGGCCCGCAACGGTCGCACGCCAATGGTTTGCAAAACCGCGTATTCTTTGATTCGATCTTGGACACTCATGACCGTGGTGGTTGCAACGAGCGACAAAACCAGCCCGACACACGCATAACCCAACCAGTGTGCGAAACCGATCAAGTCGACGAGATCCGAAAGCGTGCTGGCTTGAAAGGCACCTTTGCGACGCGTTTTGGTCGCGACGCTGCCGGCGCGTAGCTTAGCGTCAATTTCACTGGCAACGCGGTCCGGGTCGGCGTCGTCGGTCAACAACACTTCGTGCTGCGTGACCAATCCAGCGGCGTCGAGACCGCGTGTGTATTGTAGGAAAGCGAGACTCGTATAGATCAAGTTTTCTTCCGATGGCACGGTCGACTGGAATACTCCCGCAACCTTGACGGAGATATCACCGATCGAGAACTGGTCTCCCGTCTTCAGCCCTCGCCGCTGAGCAACATTACGACCGACAATGGCCGCGTCCCGTTGCGTTGAAAATGATTGCCAATCCCCTGCTGTTAACGTCAACGGACGCGTCGATTGAATTTGCTGCGGGTCGGCTCCGTTGAAGACCACAATATCCAAGCTCGCACGGCAATTATTGGTCCACACCTGAATCGGCATGACATCACGAACACCGGGAATCTCCTTGATTTTGCGCGAGTAGTCTTCCGGTAATCGACTGGTTGTCGGACAAAACCGGTTCTCCTGAAAAACGATCAAACTGCGATCTGCATCGGAACCGGTTGTCAGTCGCTGTAAACCTTCCTGCACCGAACCAACGAAACAGAAGACAAACATCGCCACCGCCGCGCCGGTGACGGTGAGTAAGGTTCGAGTGCGATGTCGCCAGAGAGTTTTAAGAACGTAGGTGAACATGGGAGAATGCCGATTGATGATTGCCGAATGGAGAATGGAGAATGGAGTCAGCCAAATTTCTTGATGGCTACTGAATCTCCTGCGTTCCCGACTCCCACCTCCCTCTCTCCTTGTCTCCCCATCTCCTTGTCTCCCCCTCTTTCTAAAAACTTCCCGCGATCGAGCATCAATTGCCGCGAAGCGATGCTCGCGGCATCGCTATCGTGAGTAACCATCAGCAGCGTGATATCGAGTTCCTTGTTGAGTCGTTGCAGCAGGATCTGAACTTGCTCGCTGGTTTCGGTGTCCAAACTACCCGTTGGCTCATCGGCGACAACGACCTTTGGATGAGCCACAATCGCCCTGGCGATGCCGACTCGTTGCTCTTGCCCACCAGACAATTGCCGCGGATAGTGATCGGCGCGGTCGCTCAGCCCCACCGCCTCCAATGCCAACTCAACTCGCTGCCGCCGCTGAGTTGACGAAAGTTTCAAGAGCAACGTCGGCAATTCAACGTTCTCATAGGCGGTCAGAACGGGAATCAAATTATGCGTTTGAAAAATATAGCCGAGGTTCGCGGCCCGCCAATCGGCCAGTTTGCTGCGTGACAGTTTCGTTACTTCCGTTCCATCGACCGTGATGGTTCCTGAATCCGGCCGGTCGATGCCACTGACCAAGTTCAGAAGCGTGCTCTTTCCCGTTCCGCTTGGCCCCATCAGCGACACAAAGTCGCCCGCGTCAATATCCAGGTCGATATCGTCCAGCGGAGTGATGGTTTCGTCACCTTTACGGAAACTCTTGCTAACGCCACGCAGTTCTACTAAAGCCATCTAATTTACTCCCATTGTTTGGTCGTCGCCGGTCACCTTGACCGGACTATTTTCCGTTAGTCCATCCATGCCGCTTGCGACTAATTTGTCGGTAGCCTTCAAACCCGACTTCACTTCCACCAATCCGCCCGCACTGGATGAACCCGCTTCAATGGTTCGCCGTTGGGCTCGTTCATCCGCGTCGACAACCCAGACGAATGAACCGCTGTCTCCCGACTGAATCAGTTGTTCCGGTGCGAACATTCGCTCCGTTTCCGTCGCCTCTCTCTTGGTGTTCGCAACGATGGGAGCCAAAAATGTTGCGGTGACCAGCATTTCAGGGCTAACCGTTGGCGGAGGGTCAAGCAATTCGACTTTGACTTCCAAAGTATTCTTTTGAATGTTTGCCGAACTGGTCGATTGAAGGACGCGGCCTTGGATCGGCGTCTTTGAAGAAGCCGTTTCGATTTCCACTGGCTGGCCCGGCGTGACCATCGGCACATCTTCCAACCGCACGTCCGCGCGGACTTGCAAACGCTCGGGATCGTACATTTCGATCACCGTGTTCGAGCTTTGCCCAGCGGTCGTTTCCATTCCCATCACGCGCGTTCCCGGTGCGGCGACGAGCTTCAAGACTCGCCCGTCCATCGGCGCGCGGACAATGTTGCGATCCAACGCCAATTCGGATTGCCGCACCCGCAGCTTCGCCTCGTCTCGGAGCGCCTTCGCCGACTGCACCTTCGCCTCCGCTTCCTGGAGCTGACGGTTTTCCTCGATCAGCAAGTTTCGCTGTCGCTGCAACGCGTCGACCTTCCTCTGTAACGTGTCTACCTCGGATTGCAGATTCGGTTGTCGCTTGTGTAGTTCTTGCAGATTCGCGTGAGCCGTCGCATGTTCACTTTCGGCCTGTCGCACGATTCGTGAAGCGATCGCATCCTTGGCCTCGCGTTTCCCCTCCATGCTGCTGTGCGCGTACTTCACCTCCGCTTCGGCGGCTTGGATCAAGAACGGTAGTTTTTCCAGCTCCGTTTTCGACTTGGCCAGCGTGCTTTGGGCATCGGCCAGTGGTACCTCCAGATGAACAGGATTCTCGATCCGCACCTTTGCCGCATCGCGTTCGGCAATCGCGCGATTCAGCTCTCCCTCGCGAATCTCCAGTGAATTTTTCGCTTGCTCGACGTCCAGTTCGGCATCAATCGCAATCAACTTTGCGATCGGTTGGTCTTTCTTGACGCGTTGCCCCTCGACCACCAACAGCTCGTCAATCACACCGGGAGCCAACGCCGCGACACGAATCGCTGTCGGTCGCGGCTCAATCCACCCAGGAGATTGAAACAGTGTGGTGCCTGCCTGTTGGACCTCCGCTCGCTTAACGATCACCGGCACGACCGTCACGCTGGGTTGTGGCATCAACTGACGCCCAGCCGCCGCGACAAGCAGTCCGAGAAAGCCGAGCAGGATCGCTAACGGGAGTACGTACCGCGAAACCCAAGGCTTTCGCCGGGGCTTCACCGCCTGGGAGGATTCACTCGCCGGCGAGCGGTCGAGCGCCAATTGACTGAGGTCCAAAGGACGGTTCATCGTTAGTCCTTCCTCACGAAGATCTTGTTGGCAGCGATAGTCAAATTGCCTTGATCGTCACGTTTGGCTGTGCCTTTGACGACGACGGTCGACAATTCCTTGACTTCCAAAAAGTCGCGAGCGTCCTGGCTCACCGGCTTGCCCGCATCGTCGACGATTTTGACCGTGGCAATGTTCTCCTTCACGGCGTCCGTCTCGCAACAGTAGTCCCACGGCGTCGGGCAGCCTTCGTCAGGAGCACAATACGGAACCTTGGCATCAACGATAGTGAATGCCGCCAAGCCTTTGACAAACGGCTCGCTCGATCCGCCGATCAAACCGACCAGGGTGATTTCCTTGCCGTCTTCGGCTTTCTGACGAGCTTCGCCAACCGGGACCGCACCTGCCGGTTCCGTCTCGGATTCGTATTGCGTCTTACCGGACTCCAAGTCGTACCGGTTGTGACTCGGCCCATCGGCAACCGTGGCACCGTCCTTGCATCCAATCATCGCAATCGACAATCCTACAACAGCCAACGACATCAAAATTTTCATCTCAAACTTCTCCAAAGAGGGTTTCTGTAAACAAATCTGCAATCAACAATCGCCTCAGACTGCTTTCAAACTCGTTGCGACTTCCGCTCGCAACGCCTTCAATGCCGGTGGCAAAGCGCCTACGACACCTAGCAACAATCCAACACCGCAACCGATCAAGATCGCCACGCTGTCGATACGAATCGTAAAGGCGCCCATGGTGAAGCGAACCGCCATTCCATTGAGCATCGTCAAAGCAACCACGCCGGAGAGCAACGATCCGGCAGCCGCCAGCAATACACCTTCTTGAACCAAGCTGATCAAGATCGCCCGCCGTCGATACCCGACCGCCTGCAAGGTTGCAATTTCGCGAATTCGTCCAGCCACCGCGCCGTACATCATGTTCAACCCAGCAAAAATCCCTGCTCCTGAAACCAGCACGACTACGAACCATGCCAACACACGGACCGGCTTGTAGTGCTGCTGAAGCGAAGCGTAGTAGTCCGTCTCGCGGATCGCTCGCAACTCAAGGTCGGTGCGTTCCTTACAGAACAACTCGACTTCCGCCGCCGAACTTTGCGGCGTCAGCAGCATCGCAACTAAACTCAAATCCTGCCGTTTGGTAGCTGTTTGAAAGTCACCCAACTTGCACCAAATCTCCGACTCGTAGGCAGCACCGCCTGCGGCAAAGCGACCACTGATCTTCCAACGCCGGCCTTCAAATTCAATCATCTGACCGATGGCCATCGCGGCATCGGTGCTGCCCAATTTCGCGGCGGCCAAGCGACCGACGATCACTTCCCCGTCGCCCGGCCAGTCGCCATCGACCAGTTTGACACGGCGGCGGGCCAGCGGAGTGGACAGCGTAATGCCGCGAACGAGTCCCAAGCCCCCATCGCCCGCGTCCGTCCTCACTCGCGTTCCCAGATAAAGCTCAGGCGAAACAGCCGTGACTCCGAATCGCTTCGCGGCTCCATCCAAACTCGCCGTCAGCAGCGAAGGCGTCCGAGCTGCGATCGACGAGTTTTCAATATTCTCTTCGGAGTTGACCGAATACACCAAAACCACGTCCTCATCACCACTGACGGTCAATGATTGCTCCAAACCTCGGATGAACCCGACAACGACAAAGACCAACATGACAACCGTCGCCAGCGCGAGCAGCGTCAATGCCGTCCGCATCGGCCGCCGAGCCAAGTTGCGAACACCGTATCCCCAGGGAAGTAGCATTAGATTGATGATTTCAGTTTGGTGGTTGAAGATTGATGACGAACAAAGAATGAAGAACGAGGAACAGGTTTCCCTATTCCCCATTCTCTATTCTCTATTTCCTCTAACTAACTCTTCGGCTTGGACGTAAACGTCCCCTCGGGACTCACCATCTTCGTCGGTGTCTTCCCGATGCTCTCCATGATCTCCCAGATCCCCTGGCCTGCTATTGAATTTCTGATCCATCGGTTATGAAGGTCTCAATCGCCCGTCGGGCCAGGAGACCTGTAGAGATGAGCACGAAGCGACGCCGGCGTC
>PABB01000015.1 GCA_002702655.1 Planctomycetaceae bacterium | reverse complement strand
GTCATCGTGGTAGCGATCGGGACTTTTTGCGCCCCCGCTGCGCGCGGCTACTTCGCCAACGGTCGCTGGAGCCACACCGCCACCGATGGCGCGACCGATCCGCTCGGCTCGCCGGTGACGGTCACTTGGAGTCTCGTCCCCGACGGCACGACGATCCCCGGCCGCGGGACGAGTAGTTTCGTGGCGTTCATGGACGGCCTATTCGGCGGCGGCAGCGGCACGGTCGCCGAACGTGTCTGGTTTCCGCTCGTCCAGCAGTCGTTCGACCGCTGGACCGAGCTGGGCGGGCTGTCATTTGTTTACGAGCCGGCGGACGACGGGGTGAATTTGGGGGGCTTTGCCGGCGTCATTGGCACGCGCGGCGACGTGCGCATCGGCGGCGTGCTGCTGGACGGCCCCGGCGGGACCAACGCCCAGACGGGGTTTCTTGACAACGGCGACATCACCGTCGACACGGGCGACGGCGCGTTCTTCGGCAATCCTGCGGGCAACTCGCTCGACTTTCGCAACACGCTGACCCACGAGATTGGCCACGCACTGGGCCTGGGGCATATCGATTCGACCAACGCGGCGTTTCTGATGGAGCCGTTCAGCGACGACACGATCGACGGTCCGCAGCTCGACGACATTCGCGGCCTGCACTTTCTCTACGGCGACGCTTGGGAGCGCACCCCCGCCGGGCCGAATAACGCCGCGGCGACGGCAACAATGCTGGGCGAGTTGACGCCGGGCGCCACGCTGACCATTGGCTTGGACGGCGCCGGCGGCGCGGCCGTGCTGCCGACCGAAACGGATTTTGCCAGCATTGCGAACAACGTCGATGAAGATTGGTTTGAATTCACCGTGCCCGCCGCGGCTTCGCTGGACGTGACGCTGACGCCCACGGGGCCCAACTACTTCGAGAAACCCACCGGGATCGGTTCGCTGCAGTTGACGCGCTCGTCGCGCATCAGTGATCTCTCGCTGGAACTTTACGAGAGCGATGGCGGCGAGCCGGAACTGGTGGCGACCGCCAACTTGGCCCCCGTCGGGCAGCCGGAGTTGTTGTCGGGAATCCTGCTCAACCAGGACAAAACGTACTTCGCACGCATCCTTGGCGACGCCAATGACGTGCAGCTTTACCATCTGTCGCTGGCGACCGCGGCGGCGGGCCTGCCGGGGGATTTCAACGGTGACGGCGCTGTCGACGGCGGGGATTTCCTCCACTGGCAACGGGAAGCTGCCGGCGCGTTGGGGCCGGCGGACCTGGACGCCTGGGGCCGCGAGTACGGCCGCGTCGTCGGCGCCTCGGCGGCGGTCCCGGAACCCTCGGCCATCGCTTGCGCTGGGGCGTATTGCGTTGCGCTGATCGGGTTGTTTGCGTACGGGCGAGTGCGGCGTGCGCGAAACGCACCGAGTCGTTGCGCATTCCGTCAGCGTTTTCGTTGAGACGATCGCGCCGGCCAACTATATTGCCAATCGCGGGGATGGGCGGAGTCCTCGTTGGTGCGATCGTTCTTACCATGTCATCGCGCGTCCGATTCCCGATCGACGACGTGCGGGCGTCCAGGTATTTTGCGGCTAAGTTCCACTCACCTTGAGATCCCCTCCGAGGAATTCCGCTCATGAAGCCGACCAAGAAGTTCGTCCCCGAGGCCGCTCGTCGCGGTGCGGCCTACACGATGGCGGCCGCCGCTGCCATCGGCGCGACCGACGCTGACGCGGCGGTCGTGGAGTCGGGCCCGCAGGATATTTCGATCGCCCAGTTCAATTCCCAGAATCTCAACCTGGACGGCGACGCCTACGCGGACATCCTGCTGAAGAACTACGTGTTTCTCGGCGGCAACTACCAGGGCGCCTACGTCAACTTTGCCCCCGGCAAGGTCGTCGGCTTCTTTAGCGGATTCGGCTACGCGTCAGCGCTCGGCCCGGGGAGCGTCATTGACGCGGCGACCACCGCGGGCGGTCCCTTCCAGGCTTCCCTGGCCTACGGCGGCAACAACCCCAACGCCCAATTCAACAGCGTCGACAGGGCGTTCATCGGACTGGCGTTCCCGATCAACGCGGTCACCCATTACGGTTGGGTCCGCGTGAGCATCGACAATACGGCCGGAACGTTCGTGATCAACGACTGGGCCTACGAAGATCAACCCGGCGTGGGCATCACGACCCCGGTGCCCGAGCCCGGCACGCTGGGCATGCTCGCGGCCGGCGCCGCGGGCGTCGCGGCGCTGCGTCGGCGTCGTTCGGCTGCGTAATGGGTTACTGACACATCGTGCCTGACGAACCCGGCAGCCTGCACTGGGCGTGAGGGACGCCGTGCTACGATTGGCGGTCGCATCGTCAGGGGGCTGGCGGTGCGCCGCCTGATTTTGATTCGCCCAAAGGAAGCGGTAGAGGCGAGGACCAGATGACACGCGAGTTGAAACATCACGCGACCAGCGCCCGGGCGCTGGCGCGCCGCGCCGCTTATTCCGTCGCGGCCTGTGCTTCCACCGCCGCGGTGAGCGACCCGGCGGCACGCGCCGACATCCAGTATTTCACTGGCGACATTGACATCCCGCAGTTGACCAGTCAGCCGTTGGATTTCAACCTGGATTCATACGCCGATATTGTGCTGAAGAACTACATTCTTCCTGGCGGGAATTATCAGGGCGCGACCGTGGGATTCTACCCCGGCAAGATCGTCGGGTTCTTCGACGGGCTGTATTACGTGACGGCCCTGGCCGAGGGAGATTTGATCGACTCGTCCGCCCTGGGGCCGACGTTTTACGGTTCGATGGCGTACGGCGCGCTCAACCCCAACGCGGGCTTCAATGACGCCACCGACGCCTATGTGGGCTTCGCGTTTCCCATCGGTCCGACCGATCTTTACTACGCGTGGGTGCGCGTCGATATCAATCAAGCCGCCGGCACGTTTTTCGTTCACGACTGGGCCTACGAGGACCAGACGGGCGTGGGGATCCGGGCGGGCGACCGGGGCGTCGTGCCGGTGCTGGGCGATTTTGACGAAGACCAGGATGTCGACGGCGCTGACTTCCTGCAGTGGCAGCGGGGATCCGGCTCGATCTACAACGCCTCGGACCTGCAGGACTGGCAGGACAACTACGGCACGATTCCCGCGGCCGCGGCCAGCGCAGGCGTTGTGCCCGAGCCCGGCACGCTGGGCCTGCTGGCGGCCGGCGCCGCTGGCGTGGCCTGGATGAGACGCCGTCGCACCGCATCATGACGATCGAGCGCCACATCGCCCCCGGTCGACCGCGGCGGGTGCTGCTCGTCGGCTGGGACGCCGCCGATTGGCAGATGATCCAGCCGCTGATCGAGCGGGGACAGATGCCGACGCTCGCGGCGATGCTCGAGCAGGGCGCCTGGGGCAATCTGGCCACGTTGCGGCCGATCTTGTCGCCACTGCTGTGGAACACCGTGGCCACCGGCAAGCGGGCCCCCGAGCACGGCGTGCTGGGCTTCCTGGAAGCCGACGCCGAGGGAACTGGCGTGCGGCCCAGCTCCAGCACCAGTCGCCAGTGCAAGGCCCTGTGGAACATCCTCACCCAGTGCGGCCTGCGGACCAACGTGGTGGGCTGGTACGCTTCGCACCCGGCCGAGCCAATCGCCGGCGCGGTGGCCACCAACCAGTTCGAGACGTCGCACCTCAAGGGAGGCGTCGCAGCGCCGGTCCCGCCCGGCGCGGTGCATCCGCCGGAGCTGGCCGAGGAACTGGCGTCGCTGCGGGTCCATCCCCGCGAAATCGACGCGACCGCCATCTTGCCGTTCATTCCCGCCGCGGCCGAGCTGCTGGCGAAGCCCGGCCACCGCGTTGGCAAGCTGCAGCAACTGATCGCTCAGACGGCGACGATTCACGCCGTGGCGACCCATTTGATGGCCACCACCGAGTGGGATCTGACGGCCATCTACTACGAGGGTATCGACCGCTGCGGACACGAGTTTATGCACTGCCACCCGCCGCAGATGGAGCAGACCAGCGACGAGGAGTTCGCGGCCTACCAGCACTGCATGGTCGGCATCTACCGGTTCCACGACATGCTGCTGGAAACGCTGTTGAAGCTGGCCGGCGACGACACGGCGGTGATCCTGATGTCGGATCACGGCTACTACAACGACCACCTGCGTCCCGACCCCCGCGAAGGCAAGAGCGGCCCGGTCGATTGGCATCGGCCGTTTGGCATCTTCGCGGCGCAGGGGCCGGGAATTCAGCCTGGCGCCCGCGCGTACGGGGCGAGCCTGCTGGAGATCGCTCCCACGGTGCTCGAACTGCTAGGGCTACCGCCAGCTTACGACATGCCCGGCCGCGTGTTGGCCGAGGTGCTCATCGATGCCACGCTGCGGCCGAGGATCGAATCGTGGGAAGAGATCGACGGCGAGTGCGGCATGCATCCGCCGGAGACCCGCGTCGATCCGGCCGAGGCGGCGGCCATGCTGGAGCAACTGGCGGACTTGGGCTACATCGAGGCGCCCGGCGACGACGGCGAGCACTCCGTCGCCCAAACGGTGGCCTGCAACCAGGTCACGCTGGCCCAGGCGTTGATGGATGCGCAGCGGTTTCCCGCGGCGATTGAGGTGTTGCGGGGGATCGATGAGCCGTCGCAATCGGCCGCGTCGCTGGCGCTGTTGGAGGCGAACTGCCTGATTGCCATCGGCCGCCGCGACGAAGCGCGGGCCGTGCTGCAGAATCACGCCGAGCGGCTCGACCAGTCGCCGCGGTGGCACATGATGCTCGGCACGCTGGAGTTTGCCGAGCAGAACCACGAGGCGGCGCTAGCGCACTATCAACAAGTGCTCGCCGCCGAGCCGCGGCTGCCCGACTTGCACAACAAACTGGGCGAGGTGTATCTGACGGTCAAACGTTACGACGAGGCCGTCGAGGCGTTCTCGCGGGCGCTGCAGGTCGACGGCGAGAGTCCGATCGCTCTGGCCGGTTTGGCGCGGGCCGAGCTGGCGCGCGGCGAGCCGCAGGCGGCGCTGGACCACGGCCTGGCCGCGGCCGAGTTGGTGCATCACTTCCCGCGCGTGCACCTGGTAATTGGCGAAGCGCGGCTGGCGCTGGGCGACTTTGCGGGGGCCGTGGAGGCGCTGGAGCTGTGCGTGAAGCAGGCGCCGAAGTTCCCCGCGGCGCACGAGTCGCTGGCCGCTGCCTACCGCAACCTCGGCCGCCGCGAAGACGCCATGGCGGCGGAACTGCGGGCTCAGGGGATGATGAAATGAAACAGGGCGACTTGTATGGCGTTGCAGTAAACGGTCAGCCGCGGCGAAATTGACGCCGCAGAACGATGAAGATAGCTTCAGGTGGCCCCGCGAGTTCGCGTTCCCTGAATGGAAGGGACGCGTTGTTCCCATTTGGCGGCGGGCTCACAAGACAGCACATGCGGAGAGTGGCGATGCGACGGCCGCACGACAATCTGATATGCAATGAGACGCCGCCTGGCAGCCGCGGCTTCACGCTGGTCGAGTTGCTGGTCGTGATGGCGATTATCGGCGTGCTGGTCGCGCTATTGCTGCCGGCCGTGCAGGCGGCCCGCGAGGCGGCCCGCCGCACCGCCTGCGCGAACAATATTCGCCAGATCGGGCTGGCGGCGCTCAACTACGAATCGTCCGCCAAGCATTTGCCGCCGGGGTACCTGGCCGGCCGCAACTTTGTTCGGCCGGAGAACGAGTCCGACGACCAGGGGCGTCACCAAATGTGCGGCGTGTTTGTCTTTCTGCTTCCCTACCTGGAAGCCACGGCCGTGTTCGATCAGTTCGAAGCGGACTTGAATCTGGGGATCGACGCTCGCGACGAGAACTACTACCGGGTCCCGACGGCTTGGACCACCGCGCAAGCGCGACTCTCCACGCTGCTGTGCCCCACCGTGCCCAGCGAGTATCCGACCAACGCCATCCTGGACAAGAGCTACGGCGTGCTCAGCGGCGGTTTCCTGGCGCTGCAATCCGACGCGTGGAAGCCGGATCAGTCGGGCCTGGGATTGACCCATTACATGGGCAACAGCGGCATTTGGGGCGAGGTCTCCCCCCACCTTGTCTTCAACACGCCGCAGGGACGATTGAACGTCAACGACGATCTGCTCGGCGTATTCAACGTCCGCTCGAAGACGAAACTCGCCCAGGTGTCCGATGGCGCCAGCAACACCCTGATGTTCGGCGAGGCGCCGGGGAACATCGGCCTGAACATGACCGACGAATTTCAGGAAGGCGCTTTTTCGGGGTACACCCAGGGTAACGCGTGGGCCGGTTTCGGCACCCTGCCGACGGCGTTCGGATTGGACGTGGAGGCCGAGAACAAGGACGGCGCCGTCTACAACACCAAGTGGTCCTACTACGGCTCGCTGCACACCGGCGGAGTGGTCGAATTCTGCTTTGTCGACGGTTCCGCCCGGACGCTCACCAAAGACATCGACGATGAAGTGTTCTGGACGCTCTCGACGCGCGGCGGGGGTGAAACGACCGATGCCGACGCGCTGTAGGGTGCGCCCGGCCAACTGACCAACGAACAAGCGTCAACCTGCAAAGGCTTGGATTATGCGGAAGTTTTTGGACGGGCTCGTGGTCGCCATGTGCCTCGCAGGCGCGCTGGGCATGCTGGGCGCCACGGCCGGATGCAGTTCGGAGGAGAAGGTGCAGATGCCCGAGAATCCCACGCCGCTCCCCGGGCCCGACGCGCGGCTGAAGCGCCAGGGCGCGGACCAGGCTCCCGAACAACAGTCGCCGCAATCGTGACCGCCGCGGCGATGGCGTCAGCCGTTGGGGCCCCGGTTCCGATACAACTGCGGATCGACGGCCGCCGCCATGGCCGCCTCGTCGAGCGGCGCGCTCAGGAACTGGGCGATCTGGCTTGCGGCAGACCCCGGGTCGGCGACGACCGCTGCGTAGTCCAACTCCAACACAGTCAAATGCGACTGCGCCGGCAGCCACTCCTGCAGCCGCGTTTGATGCGTTGTGAACGCGGCGCGCAGCTTGGCCGGATCGCCGCCGGGGCGCCCGGCGCGAGCGAGCATCTTCGCCTGCGAAGCGAGGACTTCCTCCAGGTCGCGCCGCATGAAAATCACGCGATACGTTTCGCTGGCGGGCAGCGCAGTGAGCAATTGCGAGATGACCTTGATTGCTTGGCCCCGCGCCTCCGGCAGCCAACGGGCGTCCTGCTGCAGGCGTTTGACGCGCTCGTCTTCCAGATACCCGCGCGGGTTGTCCGGGTCGGCGACCCGCTGCCCGTCGGTCATGGTCGGCACGCCCCCGGCGGCCAGCATCTGCATCATCAGCGAGGTGCCCGACCGGGGCAGCCCCGAAACGACGATAATCGGATCACGGCCAGCGGCGGCGGAAGCGGTCATGGGGCAAGACGGTCGGGGAGTGATACGAGTGGTCCGCGGCGATCCTAACGCCGCCCCCGCGGCGGGGCAAGCCAGCCCGCTGCGCGGGCGGGAGGCCCGTTGAATGGGAGTTTGCGTGCCACTGTTGGCTCGTCCAGCAGTGCGTGAAGCGTGTACCAGGCGTCCACTGCTGGGCGAGCCAGCAGTCGCACACTTCGAGCGGCGCTTCCTCCGGCAGCGTTAGCTGCTAGGTAGAATGAGAGTTTAGGTTTTCTGAGAAGCGGCACATCGTGATCAAAGACATGGCAGCAGTGAGTCGAAGCGGGCATAGACAGTCGTGGCGGTGGGCGTTGGCCAGTGCGCTGCTGGCGGCGTTGCCGAGTGCTGCGCCGGCTGACGACACGGCACAGCCCGTCGATGATGTGTCCGCTGCCACAGCCCAAGACGCCGACGGTGACAACCACGAGCCGTCGAAATTCAAGAAGTTCGCAGAAGTCGTCAAGCACGCTCAACACCTGCCCGGGCTGATTGACCTATACCACGACGACCAGCGCCTGTACGCGGCGCTACGGCCCGCCGACTTCGACAAGCCGCTCTTGGCGCCGATTGCCGTGGCCTCCGGCGCGGGCGCCGCAGGCATGGCGTTCAATTTTGACGAGCAGTGGATCGTCGCCTTTCGCCGCACGGGCGATCGCGTGCAGTTTCTCCGCAAGAACGTCCGCTACACGGCGCCCGACGACTCGCCGCTGGCCAAGGCCGTGGCGCAGGGCTACCGCGACTCGGTGCTGATGATGCTGGAGATTGTCAGCGACGATGCGCCCGACGGCGCGATTCTGGTTGACCTCAGCAAGATCTTCTTCTCCAACTTTGCCGACTTCTCCACCGGCTCGCTCGAGGAGAGCAAATCGCGGTGGTACGACGTGCAGGCGTACCCCAAGAATCTGGAACTGCAGGTCGAAGCCACCTTCAACGGCAGCCCCGTCCCGGCGGGCAGCGGCAAGAACGGCGATCTGGGCTTCGTCGACAAACGCGGCGTGAGTCTGATCCTGCACTACGGCCTGGTCGAACTGCCTCCGCCCGGCTACCGGCCGCGCCTGGCCGACCCGCGGCTGGGGCACTTTGTCAGCGCGGTCAAGAACTTCGACTCGGCCGATCCCGACAGCCTGTTCGAGCGCCGCATCAACCGCTGGCGGCTGGAGAAATCCGACCCCGACGCGGAACTTTCGCCCCCCAAGCAGCAACTGGTGTGGTGGATCGAAGACACCGTGCCGTTGGTCTACCGGCCGTACGTCGAAGCCGGCATCCTGGAGTGGAATAAGGCGTTCGAGCGGCTTGGGTACCAGAACGCGATCGCCGTGCGGTGGCAGGGGCCGGAAGACGATTTCGCGCCGGAGGACGTTAACTACTGCACGTTCCGCTGGATCGCGTCGCCGTACGGCTACGCAATGTCGAATCTGCGTGCCAATCCGATCACGGGCGAGATCGTCGACGGCGACATCCTGTTCGACGCGAGTTGGATTCGCTACTGGCAGCGCGAGCAGGCGTACCTCGTGGGGACCAAGGCGGCGGCGTTGGCCGGCGGCGCGCCCGGCGACGAGCTGGTCAGCCCGCTGCATGCGGCGTTTCGCGCCGCCCGGGCCGCCGCGAACCGCGATTGCGACGCCTGCGGCGGGGCCGGCTCCTGCCGGTACGCCGCCACGCTGCAGCAGCAGTTGGCGATGGCCCACGCGCTGGCGCCCGGCGGCGAACTGCCGCGCGAAGCGATCGGGCAGGTCATCAAGGCCGTGACGATGCACGAAGTCGGACACTCGCTGGGGCTGCGGCATAATTTCCGCGGCAGCGGGCGGTACGCGCTTGCCGAGTTGTACGGCGCCCAGGCGGCCCTCGACGACGGCCTGCTCGGCAGCGTCATGGACTACGCCCCGCTCAATCTGGCGGGCCGGGGCGAGCAGCAGGGCGACTACGCCACCGCCACGCTGGGCCCCTACGACTACTGGGCGATCGAGTACGCCTACAAGGAGATCCCGCCGGAGGACGAAGCAGCCGAGCTGCAACGGATCGCCGCGCGGTCCGCCGAGCCGCAGTTGGCGTATGGTTCCGACGAAGACTACACGGCCGCGCACGACCCGCGGGTGAACCAGTACGACCTGGGCGCCGAGCCGCTCGAGTTCGCCCGCCGGCGCGTCGAACTGGCGCGGCAGGGGTTGGACGACATCGAAGACCGCCTGGTCAGCGACGGCGAGTCATGGCAGCGCCTGCGGCCGGCGGTGCTGGTGCTGTGGCGGCAATTCGGCGACGCGGCCTTCCTGGCCAGTCGCTACGTCGGCGGCCGCTGGGTGGCCCACGACGTGCGCGGCACGCCGGAGGCCCGCGAACCGCTGCAGCCGGTTCCCGCGGCGCTGCAGCGCGACGCGCTGCGGTTCATCGCCGAGGAGATCCTGGTTGACGAGCCGATTCCCCGCCGCGCGGAACTCCTCCGCCGGATGACGACCGAGCAGTGGTCGCATTGGGGCGTCGACTCCAGCGCCTACGAAGGCAAGGTGGGCGTGTCGTACTTCGACTTCGTCGCCGCGGTGCAGGAGGTGGCGCTTAGCGAGCTGCTGGGCTCCGGCGATCGCCTGCGGCGCGTCGAAACGAACCTGGCCATGTCGAGCGACGACGAGCGTCCGCTGACGCTGGCGGAGGTGTTTCAGGCGTGCCACGAAGCGATTTGGGGCGCCGCCGCGGCCGACGCCCAGCAGGGGCGCGCCCCGCAGCCGGACAAGACGCGCCGCAACTTGCAGAGGATGCACATCCAGCAGTTGGTCGAGATCGTCGACAGCACCGAAGCGTCGGACGCCAAGGAGCTCGCTTACCAGCATCTGTCGGGCCAGCGAAACGACTTTCCCGCCGACGCCCGCAGCTTGGCGCTCGCCGAGTTGCTGCAGCTGCGTGACCTGCTTGACCGCATCGCGACGACCAGCGACGCGGCGGCCGAGCCGGTAGTCGCGGCCCATTGGAACGCTTGCCGGCACGCGATCGAGCGCGCCGTGCAGCATGGGGCCGACTGACGTGCCCGCCGTCGCTCGCGTTCGACCCGACGTTGGTTCTCACGGCGACGGTGCTGCGTCGTTGGCGAGCAACCGCTCGTACTCCTGGCTTGTGATTTCCAGCACCGACCCGTGCCGCACCGGGGCGAAGGGGAACTCCATCGGCTCGGCCGGGGCGAACTGGCCGCTGCTCAGGTCGTCGGTGTCGTACGGCTGATATCCGCGGCCGCGGCTGTACCAATCTAACAGCAGTCGCCACTGACCCGGCTGGCCGCCGCGCGGCCGCTGCAGCGCGAAACAGGTCGGCCCCTCGTAGCCGGTCAGCTTCGCGAGCGTGAAGCCCGGGACGTCTTGCCAGCCATCCATCAGGTCGCGGCTCGACTCCATCGTGATCGCCTTGTGCAACTCGTCCTTGGTGAAGCGGTAGTACACGCCGTTCTCGCGGACGATGGTCGTGTCGATCACGGTGGTTGGTTTTTCGATGTAGACAAACGGCTCGTCAAACGTGCGGAAGTCCTTCGTGCGCGCCGCCCAGATGCGGTGCTTGCGGAAATCGTCGTCGGCCGTCTTCGAGGCCCAAAACGCCATGTACTCGCCGCGGGCCTCGTCGTACACCGCCTCGGGCGCCCACGTGCAGCCGGCGTTCTCCGGGGCCACCTGCACCAGCCGCGGCTCGGACCAATTGACCAGGTCGTTGGTCTCCCACACGACGATCGACTTGCTGGCCGCAGTCTGAGCGCGACCCCAGTCGTGGTTCAGGTGGATCGACAGGTCGGTGGCGATCAGGTAGGTCGTCTGCCCGTCGTGGCTGCGAAAGATGTACGGATCGCGCACGCCGCGCTCGCCCAGCGTGCTCACCAGCGTCGGCTCGCCGTCGTTGAGCGCCTGCCACTGGCGGCCGTCGCGGCTGAGCAGAAAGTAAATTTGCTCGGTCATCGGCGTCGCCTCGCCGCGGAACGTGGCAAACAAATACCCGCCGGGGGCCTCAGCGCCCGCGGCCAAGCTCGCGTGCAGCGCGAGCAGCAGAATCAATAGGTGTTTCATGGATGCGAGGTTCGTTGTGGAGAGTGTGTTTTCTGAGTGTCTTGTTGATTTGATTCGGACGAAGCGCAGCGAGCGCTCCTGGAGGGCGCGGCTCCCGCCGAGCCGCCGCCAGCCACCAAGTCGCGCGCCGGAAGCGCGACCTCGCGTTCTGCTCTTTTGCACGCCCGGCGAAAACAAAAAAGCAGCAGCAAAACGCGCCCTTAACATTCGGTGCGTCGCCGGCGTAGCCGCTTGCCCGCAAACGAGTTGCGCGCGATCAAACCGCCCGCGATCGGACGAGTTCTGCAAGCAAAAGCCGACTTCTGCTCAGCAAAACGTGACCAGTCCCCCCCCGCCGTCAGCGCGGGCCGCTCCGGAGATTGGGCGCGACTCGCCACATCCGTTTTACGCGATACCGTGGCTCAATTTCCAGCAGAATGCGGCCCATCGATTCAAGTCGCTCAGGGACAACGGCAAGCGCGTGCAGCGCCGGTCCATTTGCGAATTGCGTTTTCCGACGCCGATGCGAGATTTCTGTAGCGTCCTTGTCAGCGTCGGAGTTACGCCCGTGCGTCGAAGAGAGGGAATCAAAGTCGCTGAGCTTGGGCACACCGATGGCACGACGACTTCCGGCTAAGTGCCCGCGGTGACGAGCACCGTTGCGCGCTGGGCCCAAATCGAATTCACCTCGGGCGATGCAACCGATGCGGATTCATAGAACGTAGAACCGCTGTCGGTGTCTCCTGCGTCGGCAGGCCCGGGATCCCGGGGATGCTTCGTTTGCGGACCTGCCACTCCCGAATAGGAGCGAAGTGATCGCAAACGGGCCTCGACCGAAACCCCTTCCTTTATGGCTCGTTTTGCCGATCAAGGCCCAATCTCTCAATGAAACACTTCCCACACCGCCAAGGCGCCCTATAGGATCCAGGGAGGATTTCTCCGGACGCGTAGCGTCGAAGCAGTGTCCCGTTTCAATCGTCTTCTGCGGAGTCTACCCAATGCTCACCAACAATCGCAGCGGGTTGGTTCGCCACGCCACCGCCATGAGAACCACCGCGATGCAGCTCAAACAATACGCAACATCCGTGGCCATGTGCGCGATTGCGGGCTTGATGCCGCAACTGGTTCCACTCCTGAATGCCCAGACAAATTCCCTCCAGGACGTCGGGGCCGCCTCGTGGAAGGAACTCCCTGCCATTACGATCTATCCCGCCAAGGAAGTCGTGACCCTTGACCCGGAGCGCCCGACTGCCAAGGCGGTGGCGGTGGTCGGTGATCGCATCCTCGCCACGGGTGACCTCGAGGACCTGAAGAAGCGCGCGAGCGATCAGGAATTCCGGGTCGACGAAGCCTTTGCCGACCAGGTGATCGTCCCGGGCTTCATCGCCCAGCACGACCATCCGGTGCTGACCGCTCTCTCGATGGCCTCAGAGGTTCTGGCCATTGAAGACTGGGAACTGCAGACAGGAACGATTCCTGCGGTCAAAGACAAAGCTGACTTCATCGAACGGCTCGCGGCGGCGGAAAAGAAGCTAAAGAACCCGGACGAGCCCCTGGTGACGTGGGGCTATCACGCCAGCTTTTTTGGTGAGCTCACGCGCGCCGATCTCGACAAACTCAGCAAGACCCGGCCAATTGTCGTTTGGGCTCGATCTTGCCATGAAGTGATCGTGAATAGCGCTGCGATGCAGACCGCCGGCGTCACTCAGGAGTTGGTTGGTAGTTGGACCAAGTCAGAAAAGGAGCAATCGAATTTCGAGGAGGGGCGATTTTGGGAACAGGGTATGTTTGCTGTCTTCACCACGAAAGTGGCCACCATGCTCGCCACACCCGAGCGACTGCAGAAGGGCTTGAAAATCGCCCGCGACTACATGCACGCCAAGGGGATCACCTTCGGCAACGAACCCGGTGGCATCATGGTTAAGCCGATTCAGGATGGCGTCAACGCTGTCTTCTCACAGCCCACGATGCCGTTCCGGTGGAGCTTCATGGTGGATGGCAAGACCATGTGCGACACCTACGACGATGACGCTCGCGTGCTGGAGGAATCTGAGAAACTCAAATCCTGGTATACCGGGATGACCAGCCAGGCCGACAAGACGGTCAAGCTCTTTTCCGACGGCGCCATCTATTCGCAGCTCATGGTGCTGCGCGAGCCTTACCTCGACAACCACAAGGGCGAGTGGTTGACGGATCTGGATGTGTTCAAACGCGCGTTCCGCATCTACTGGGACGCCGGCTACCAGATCCACATTCACTGCAACGGGGACGCCGGACTGGACCGAGTTCTGGATACGCTGGAAGAGAACCTCCGCCGCAAACCCCGCTTCGACCACCGCACCACCATCGTCCACTTCGCGGTCAGCGCGAAGGACCAGGTCGACCGGATCAAGCGGCTCGGTTGCATCGTCAGCGGGAACCCCTACTACGTGCGCGCTCTGGCGGACAACTACAGCAAGATCGGCCTCGGCCCCGAACGGGCGGACCAGATGGTCCGCATGGGCGACGTGCAGCGGCTGGGCATTTCGTTCTCCTACCATTCCGACATGCCGATGGCCCCGGCCGATCCGCTCTTCCTCATGTGGTGCGGCGTGAACCGTATCACTACCTCCGGCCGCGTCGCGGCGCCCGATCAGCGGGTCAGCCGCGAGGCCGCTCTGCGCGCCGTCACCCTCGATGCCGCCTACTCACTAAAAATGGAGAACGCCATCGGCAGCATCGTCGCCGGCAAGTTGGCCAACTTCACCATCCTCGGCGACAACCCCGTCACCTGCGAAGCGGACGCCATCAAGGATATCTCTGTCTGGGGCACGGTGCATGAAGGGCGAGTGCTGCCCGTTGCAAAGCGCGACAGACAGGTAAGCACCGCGCCTGTCGACCCTCGGGCTGCGGAACTCGCGCGGATTAGGCGCCTCAACGCGATCTACCACCAGGGCTTGGCCTCACGCCCCAGGACGATCGGTAGTCTATTTACCGACTCAGACTACAACAATGAACTAAATCCTCATCGGCAGTCCGGCTGCCGCGACGGATGCACCTGCGGCGGAGCACTCGTCCGAGCCTTGATTGGTTCCTGGGGTGGGAGCCTAGACATGCCCAACTGAGGTGACGCTCAGAGCTGCCACAAGAACGACGCAATAAATCAGCACAGCTCGCTTCGAACTGAATGAAGTTGGACCAGCCGACCCGTCGTAGCCTTTCGGCCAATTGCAGTCGGTGACTGCTATGGGGATGTCACAACCTCGGTCAGATGCGGAACGTGCTAATCGGCACAGGCTTCATCGTCCGGCGAAGATCTCGTCCGGTGCGCGGCGATGACCTACCGGCGGCTGGTTCGGTACGGCCGGTACAGCGGATCGCCCAGCAGGGTCATCATCCAGCTGTTGTAGGGCTTGGTGCGATAGTAGCATTCCACCAGCGTCAGTTCGCCCTGGACGAGTTGGGCGAAGAATTCATTGGGCCGCGGAAACGCCACGAGGTACGGCTCGTAGACCGGCCCCAGCGTGGCGCAGGCGCCGTCTTCCAACAGCCGTTTGCACCAGACCTGGCTGTCTTCGTCGTGCAGCGTTCTGGCCTCGCCGCTGGCCAGGTGGTACGCCACGGCGCCGGGCTGCCACTCGAAGGCGTCGACATATTTCGCCAGGCTGTACCAGCCGCAATACAGCGCCGCTTCGGGGCAGTCGCCCGCTTGGAACAGCGCCGGCTTTTCATCAAGCACGACGTCCATGCCGTAGCGTCCCTTCAATCCTTCGGCCGTCGCCAATAGCGCGCGATCGTAGTCGGCGTAGCTGCCGGGGGCGGCGTCGGTTTGGTCGCGTTTGCCGATGCCCCGGGCGTCGAGATACGCCTTGCCGACGAGCCCCGTCTTCTCGGCGGCCAGCGCGTCGTCGATCATTCGTTTGACGACCGTCAGCGACGGGCCGTCGAGCCGGGCGACCATCATGGTCGGATAGACCGACTGCATGGGCGTGTCGGTCGAGGCGCCGGCCAGGTAGTTCGGCTGCCACCGCAGCAGTTCGTAGTCCTCGGGCCACAGCACGAGCGACAGCTCGCTGTCGAAGCTGGCCCCGGTTTCGTTTTTGTCGACCACGGCGAGCTGCTCGGCGAGCCATTTGCTGCTTCCCAGCCAACCCGCCGCGCGGTCGAGCACGCTCAACCGGATCAGATCGCGCTCGATTGACGACGCTTGCCGCTCCAGCAGCGCCTGAACCTCGGCCAGCCCGACGTTGCGACCGCGGAGCACGTGGTATTCGACCTTCAACTGCTCGGGCGCGTCGGGATTGTTCGTGACCTGCTGCCCCATGGCCTGCAGCAGGATGTTGGCGCCGCCGATGGCCGAGGCGAGCTGCTGCACCTGGACCTGTCGCTGCCGCCGACGGTCGGCGTCGGGGATCTTGCCGGTTTCCTGCTGGGCGTTCTGAAGCGCCTGTTCCAGTTGCTTCTCCAGCGTCGGCAAATCCGCCCTGGCCGGATCGCCCGCTTCGATGGACAGGTTCTTGGTCGGATCGCCGAAGTCGCGGAACGTGGCGAGCGCCTCGATCAGGCTCGTGCGTCGCGCCGCCAGCTCCGCCTGCAAGAACGTGCGGTAGACCTGCATTTTTTCAGCGGGCTCGGCAGGGCCGATTTTCAGCGGCACGCCCCAGGTGGTCACCAGGCACTTCAGCCGGCGGTCGGGGTCGTGTTCCGCCAGCCACTTCTGGATCTCCGGGCGGATGGCCCACGTCCACGTGTCGCGAGGGCACGTTTCTTCCTTGGGGACCAACACTTCGCAGATGTTTTCGGTCGGCACGCCGCGGACCTGGCAATAGTACTCGGCCAGTCGTCGCGAGTCGCGGTTGCCGCGGGCGACGACCAGCGCGATTTCGTTGGGCGCCAAAGCAGCCCGCGCTGCCGGCGTCACGGCCAGCATCGCCAGGGCGGTCAAAACAAAGCGTCGCACGGCCGTCTCCCTCGGGGTCAGTCAATGCCTGGGCGTCGTCGCGAAGACGCCCGGCGGCAATCGCGTTAGTCAGCAAGCGCTCGATGATCCGCCGCCTGATCGTTTTCGCCCAGCGCTTCCAGGGCGGTCGCCAGCGCGGCGTGGGTCGGCTTGGAATCCGGCAAGCCGTTCAGCGCGTACTCGAGATCGGCCACGGCCGCGTCCCAGCGCTGCAGCTTGACCAGGATCTGCCCGCGCGTCTCGCGGTAGCTCACGCTGTCGGGCTCCAACTCCACAGCTCGATTGCTGGCAGCGAGCGACTGCTCGCGCTGGGCCGGATCATCGGCCGACATGAGCGCCCACGCCAGATTGTTCCAGGCGGGCGCGCTTTCCGGCATGGCCGTGGTCGCCCGCTCCAACAGCCGAACGGCAAGATCGAAATCGCCATGGACCGCCGCCCGCGTGCCCAGCGAGATGAGCAATGCACCGGGAGCCGTCTCGTCGGCCAGCAACGCCTCGGCCAAACGGGCGCGGACGTCGACGGCATCAGGGCGACGATCAATCCGCTCCAGCGCGGCCTCCACCGCCGGCGTTTCGGGCGCCAGCCGGACCGTCTCGACGAGCAAGTCGGCCACTTCGGCCGACTCGATCTGGTTCGACGCCGCGGCCCGCTGCAACTGCGCCGCGACGATTTGGCCCAGGGGCCGCTGGGCCTGGGGGGCGTCGGGGACGAGAGTCAGCCAGCGACGCAGCGCAAGTTCCAGGCCCTGCGCGTCGCCGATGATCTGGCACGCCGTGGCCAACAGTTGGCAATCGCGGACGCCCAGTTCGACGCCCTGCCGCTGCGCGTCCAACAGATGGTCGCGGACCCGCGCGGCATCGCGCCGCGCCGCATCGACGCGCTGCAACTCAACATCCGCCAGCATCAGTTGCGCGGCGGCTTGCGGCGATTCGTCGGCGAGCGGTTCCAGCAGCTCGGCTGCGTCCTCCAGGCGGCCGGTTTGCATGAGCCACACGGCACGCAGCATGTCGACCGACGGGCCTTCGATGCCCAATTCGTCCAACCAGCCCAGATGGGCTTCCGCCAACCGCAGCCGCTCGGCGCCCTGCACTTCCGAGGACCCCGAGAGCAACTGCTGCAGCATCCAGAAATGCGCCGCCGGATACCCAGGTTGATCGGTCGGAGCGAGCAGCTCCATGCGCTGGCGGCCAAGCTCTTGTTTTTCTTCGTCGTCGTCCTCCAGCAGCGTGAGGGCGGCGCGATAATCGCACCGATCGTTGTCGACGCCGAGTTGCCCCAGCTTGCGCTCCCAGAGTTCGGCCGTCTGGCGATCGTCCGCCTCGAGCGCTTCGCGTGCGGCTACGCGATACGCCTTCGCGAAACTCTTCGGGCCGCGCATCAACCGCCAGCCGCCAGCCGCGACGACCGGCATCAGCAGCACCAGCGCTGGCAGCCCCCAGGCCATTTGCCGGTACGGCCGCGTTGACAGCCACGCGTAGATAAAACCGACGACCGCAGCGATCGGTCGCCACAGGGGCTGCGTCGCCCAGACGATCCACCGCACGGGACCGTCGAGATTGAGGACGTCGACGAGTCTGGCCGCTCCGTTGGCGATGCCGGACGTCAGTCGATGCCAACCGTCGCGCAACGACTCGGGAAACAACAACCGTCCCGCGGCGGCGAGCAGGCTCCACACAGCGCGAAACGGCCAGCTCAGCAGCCGGACCAGTCCGGATTCGACCTGTCCGCCGCCGCCCCCCCCGCGGACCAACAGATCGCCCAGCCAAGCGAAGAATCGCTCAAACGGGCTGACCAGCGCGCGCCCAAAACCGGCCATGCCCTCCCAACAGCGGGCCAGCGACCGGCGAATGCGATACGAGAAAGGTTCGGACATCGAAGCGAAGAATGGGCGCGGGAACGGCAATGGCGATGGGTAACGCGATGGAAAATCGCCGCCGACAGGCACGACCGACCCGCTTGTTGGCGCTTGGGCGGGAATCGCGGCGAATCCCTCCATTCTAGCAAGCGGCGCCCGACGCCTGCCCCCTGGACGTGCCTGAAGTCGGGGCACGTCTGCCTTCCGATTCGGCGCCGGTCCGGGAAATTCGACTCAACCCTCACAGATACGCAGATCGTAATTCGTGCCCACAGCGTGAGTTATACCACAGCGACGCCGCTGACTGTGAAACTGGCGCTCGATTTGCAACGCTGTCCTGGCTCGGTCTCGCAGCGCAAATGCGTGCGCTGGGCGTCACCGACGCTCGCCTTGAAGCCGCCAATCACACGGCTCAGCGTGGACTGCCATCGCGTGGGTATTTCTGCGCGATTTGAGCCCGATTTTGTTGAACGCCCCAGTAATGACGGTTAGGATCAGTGCTTTGCTGCCCGGGGCGGCCGTTGAGATTTGCTGTTCCGAAATTGACACCTACGACTCGAACCGAGGAAGTTCTCGTGAGACACACCATCGCGACTTTGGCCCTGGCGCTGCTGTGCGCCGCGTCGGCGCGGGCCGACTTCATCAGCGAATTTGAACCGAACCCGGCGGGCGGCGATCCCGTCACTCAGGACGTCGAACTGCTCGGCACGCCCAACGCCGCGTTCGACCTCTGGATCCTCTCGATCGAGAACGACGGCTACAACGGCCTGGTCGACCGGTTCAGCAACGTCACTGGTTCGTACGATGCCGCCGGCCGCGCCGTCGTGACGATCGGCGACCTGGAGAATCCCTCCAACACGGTGATTCTCACCGACTCGTTCACCGGCGACACCTCGACCGACATCGATCCGCTGGACGACGGCACGCTCGATCTGTCAACCCTCGGGGCGATCTTGGACGCGGTCGGCGTCTCGGATGATGCCGGCGATGATGCGACCCTGTACGGCGCGATCCTGGGCGGCGTCGACATCCTTTACAACGGCCAGTTCGAGCCGCTGAGCGTCTTCCGCGACGAAGTGACCGGCGACTGGTACCAGACCGTGACGGTCGACTTTGGCCTGCCCACCGAGCACGTCGGCGTCTTCGCCGCGTCGGGTGGGGCCGAGATCAGCGGCGCCGCGTTCGACATCGACCCGACCGTGAATCTCACGACGTTCGGCTCGGCCAACCCGACGCTGATCCCCGAGCCCTCGACGCTCGTTGGCGGTTTGATCGCCGCCGTGGCGGGGATCGGTTTCGCCCGGCGTCGGAAATAATTCGACAACTTAGCCCCCAACATGTGTCTTTTTCCCGATGTCGGGAATGGCGATAAGCAGTTGCCCGCCCATTGGAGGGCGGGTTGCTGCTCAAAAGCTAGATATGCGCACCTGGTCGAGAGTCTTGCGGCGTCTGGTCTGCTGTGCACTCCGGCAGGATTATGAAAGTTTCGAGTAGGTCAGTGGGATTTGCTTGACGGCAGGCTGGAGGACGTCGAAGATAGCCGGCATTCAGCGAAGAAGAGCATGAAACGTGCAAACTTGCAGTACCCTCTAAGAACGTGTTTCGCCGTGGAGTCATAAGATATGAAGGCAACTCTGTTGAGGACAGTTGCGGTCGCGGTCATTGTGGCAGTCTGCGTTCCCCGAACCGCAGACGCCACCGTTGTTGGTTTTGAAGATTTCGACGGCGGAGCAGTAAACCTGTCGAGTACCGCCAATGTAGAGGATTACCCCCATTCAAACGGCAATCTGGGTGATGTGTTCGGACGCCTTGTACAAGGCTCCGGTGCCATGCCGTTCGATGTCGCCGACGACTCGGCCGCAGACGTAAGCGGCGGCGGGATAAACCCTGGGGATTCATTGGGGATCGCCGGTCGTAACACGTCGAATTTCTTCGCAATGAACGACGCTGACGCCACGACGATCAACAACGCAACGTGGACGTTTAACATCGCATCGGCACTGTCCTTGACCAGCATCTCAATGGACATTGCTGCAATGGGCGATTTCGAAGCGAGTTCAACAGACGGATTTCGAGTCGAGGCACGTGTGGATTCGAACGCTTATTCGACGATTTTTCTCGGTCGAACCAACGAAGCAATTAGCCACACATATCGAGCAATGGACGACGGAACCACCCCTTCGCACAACGATCCGTTGGAGCTGTTCATCGACGGCAGCGGGACCGCGGCCGCAGTGCTCGATAAGTCTGTAGCATCGACCGGCAATTTCGACACTTACACGTCGGTCTTGCTGGCTGGTCTGTCGGGAACCTCGCTCGATATTAGGATCAGTTGGGAAGGCACGCCTTCGGGCAGCGAAGCGATGGGATTTGACAACATCACCATCAATGCGGTCGCCGTGCCGGAGGCATCGTCGTTCCTCTTCGGCGGCCTGACCGTTGCGATGGCAGCCGTGGGCTACGCTCGCCGACGCCGCACCTAGGTCTGGGCGGATCGCGTCAGCGGCTTGAGATTGCGTAATTTCACTGCGGCCCGCCTTTTTGGCGGGCCGCTTTTGTTTGCCCCGGCAATCTGGTCGCGGATTGGCGCCTGCCAATTCGGCCAGATTTCGCCTGCTTGCAGTCCGGTTCACCCCGCTGTTGAACGCCGTGAGTCCCCTGTCTCGCCGGTCGTCGGCGGTGGCCACTGGCGGTTTTGGCGTGCGGGTTGCACCGATTCGCGAAGATGAAGATTCCGCCGGATAAGCGGAAAAGCGCACAAAACTCTTGACCGAGCGTCGCGGGAGTTTTTAATGCAGGGGAAGGGGCTCAGGTCGACGCCTGCCCCGCTCCCGCCCAGCGGTCTCCCCAGGACGCCCTTCCCCGGCCGCGAATGTCGCCCCCATTTGGCGGGGCGACCTGCCCTCTGAATCGACACCTCGACAGAACTCATTCTCCATGGCGCCAGCCTGCCTGTTTGCTGCCTTTCTGCTCGCGTTGATCGCGGGTCTGGCCCTGACGCCGGTGGTGATTCGCATCGCGTTGCGGCTGAACGCCATCGACGCCCCCGACGGAGGCCGAAAACACCAAGCCTCGGCCGTTCCGCTGGGGGGCGGCTTGACCGTTGCCGCGTGCACCGCGGTGGGCGCGCTGACCATCCTGACTTGCTCGCCGCCTGTGGCGAGTGCGGGGAACCAGAGTCTGCTGCTCACGGGCCTTATCTCGGCGGCTGCCGTGTTGTTGGTCGTTGGCCTGATTGACGATTTTGTCGGCCTGACGGGAATCTACAAACTTGTGGGCCAGGTCCTCGCGGCGACCATGCTGGCTGCTGGCGGAACGCAGTTCCACTCGTTGTCGCTGTTGGGATTGCCGTTTGAGTTGGGGAGTTTCGCCCTGCCGTTTTCGGTGTTTTTCATCCTGGGGGCCGTCAACGCGTTCAACCTGATCGACGGTTCGGACGGCCTGGCTGGCTCGATCGGCATTGTCGTGTTGCTGACCTTGGGCACCATTTCGGCCGCCCAGGGCAATGCCTTGCTGGCGACGATCAGTTTTGCCGCCGCGGGGGCCGTGGCTGGGTTTCTCCCCTACAACTGGGCGCCCGCCAGGATCTACTTGGGCGACACCGGCAGTATGCTCATCGGGCTGATCGTGGCGTTCGTGGCCGTCGAGTCCAGCATCAAACAGCAAGCGGCCGCAGCGCTGGCCGTGCCCATCGCCGTCTGTGCGATTCCGATCCTCGACGTGGTGGCGGCGCTGGTCCGCAGGATCACGACCGGACAGAGCGTCTTCACGCCCGACCGGGGGCATCTGCATCACGCGCTGCTGCTCAAGGGGCTGAGCGTCGGCCAAACGGCCCTGTTGGCCGCCGGGCTCACGGCTGTCACTTGCGTCGGCGCCCTGGCGAGCTACTATTTCCGCCAAGATTGGCCGGCGATGGTGTCGGTCGCCTTCGTGATTGGCGGGCTGGCCAGTCTGCGCATCTTCGGCCACGCCGAGGCCCGTCTGGTGGCCACCCACGCCCGCACTGGGTGGGGCGGTCTGTGGCGACGCGTCCGACGCAATGCCGTCGTGGGCGGCCAAACGGACCACGCCATCCCCATTCAGGGCAGCCGCGAGTGGGATGATCTGTGGACGGCCATGCGCGAGTCGGCCCCCAAGTACGGGATCTGCAGTCTGCGGTTGAACGTGAACATTCCCCGCCTCCACGAAGCGTTCTACGGCAATTGGCGACTGCGCGACGCCCCGGGGAAATCGAGCGACGAGCCGTGGCGACTGGTCATGCCGCTGTACTGCGGCGGCCAAGCCGTGGGCAAACTGACCCTGGCCGGCCGGCCCGGCTCGCAGGAGGGCCCCGATCTGGAAATGCTGGCCGCATACATGCAGCCGCTGCAGGATCAAATGCAGCAGATTGTCAACCGGCTCTCGCCTGCCGAGAAGCCGAGCGCTGCGGACACGCCATCGTCGTCGACGAAGTCTGCCGGTCCCGCCGGCGCCAAGTCGGGCTCCCAGCATCTGGCGGCCGGCGTCTGACGGGCCCCAGCCGGCATGTCTGCCGGAGCGCGGACCTTCAAGCGCAACTTCTCACGTGACGGGAGGTTAGGGCACGATGCGCGTCTTGCGCTCGTCTCTGGCGGCTTCCTGCCGTCGACGTTGCTGACGGCCCGCGACCGGAATAGCGTTGAAATTCCGAGAATTCGATACCAGAATCGCACTGTGGCGACCTTACTTATCTGATGCAACGGGGAGTGCTCGCTGCGCATCGGTCGTTGGCGGATGTCCTGCGCGTCGCCCTTGTCCGGCGCCACGATGGCTTGATCGTGGCTACTTTTCAGACGATGAGGTACTCACATGATTCGCTCTTGCGTGTTCGCTGCGGCGACGCTGCTCCTGTTGTGCCCGCATGTGCGCGGCGACTTGTACACCGGCAACGGCAATTCCGGGTTTGGAGGCGCCGTCGGGGGCGGGAGCCTGGAAATCACCAATGACCTGACCAATCTCTACTTCTCGTTCAGCCGCGGCGGCGGAAACCTCAACGACGCACTGGTGCTGTACATCGACGCCGCGTCGGGCGGATTTGCGGATACGAGCTCGTTCACCGACACCGCCGACGCCCTGCGGACCGCAATCACTGGCGGCGGCAGCGGCGGATCTGTCGTCACCTTCGCCGGCGGTATGCAAGCCGACTATGCGATCGCTCTGGACGCCGGTTTTGCCGGGCTGTGGTCGCTGTCGACGGGCTCGCACGGGTTCCAGAACTCGGCTGGCCTGTCGCCCACCGGCGACCCCTCAGCACCGACGCACACGTTCAGCACGTCGCTCGCGTCGCTGGGGCTTTCTCCCGGTAGTACGATCAGCTTCGTAGGGACCTACATCTCCGGGTCGGCGTTCCGCTCTGACGAGGCGTTCGGAGATGGGATTTCCAGCGGCAACCCGGGCTTCACCGGGGACGTCACGTTCACCAGTTTCAATCGCTACACGGTCGCCGTACCGGAGGCGTCATCGTTTCTCTTCGGCGGTCTGGTCGCTGGAGCGGTGGTTCTGAGCCGCCGCCGGCGTCTGGGTCGCGGCTAGTCACTGCCGACCAGCGGCGCTCGCGCACGCCGGGAGCAGCCCAATTTCGAGTCCCCCGCGCCGACCGCACAGCGGTCGGCGTTTTTTTTTTGAGGGGCCAGGCGGCCGCTCCGTCCCCGCCTCCGGGGCCAGGGACGCGAAATCGCGTCATTCGACATCGATTTTGCGCACGCCGCTCCCTTTCGAACGGCGCCTTCCGGATTGGGGCGAAACCATTGGAAAAAGTCGTGTGAAGGTTCCGCGAAAATCGTTGACGCGGAGAGCCGCAGCGCTTAGTCTCGGGTTTATGTCCGTGCATGCGGATGGGACGGATTGAGAGGTCTGTGCCCGTGGCGAACGATCTTTCAGGCAGTATTTGCATCTTTTGATTCACCTTTTTTCACCGTGAGGGGTCCGCTAATGACTCGTACATTTACTCGCTTTGCTCTGCACGGGCTGTGCAGCGCAGCGGCCTTGGTGGCGTTTGGCGCCGCCAACGCCTCGGCACAGTTGACTATCTACGATGCGGGCGGCTTTGAAGCGGCCCGCGGGTTCTCGGCAACGTTCTCGCCGGGCGTAGGTTACACCGGACAGTTGGAAGGTCAGGCCGTCGGCGACGTCGATCTGTGGTCGACTCCGATTGGCGGCACCGGCACCAGCACCGCGACTGTGGTCACTGGCGTGAACTCGCCGCTCGGCGCCGCCGGCAGCCAAGCCGTTGAAGTTTACAAGGGCGACACCGACGCTCGTTGGGGCGTCCGTACGGGCATTTATCCCAGCCAGGGCGAAGACTTCATTTGCATCGAGTGGGACATGATGATCCCCTCGCCTGGGTCCGGTGGCACGCCCGGCACAGACTTCGGTCCGTTCATGGGCATCGAGACCTACTACGATCAAAACCTGACGGTGCACTCGTCGTTCGGCGTTGACGCCACGTCGGGGACCGTCCTGGTCGGCGAAGCCGGCACGGGCAACTTGGTGCTGACCGACACGGCCAAGGACGTGGCGTTCGACGCGTGGAACAGCTTCCGCATCGAACTCGACTTCACCGCCAAGACGTCCACCGCTTTCTTGAACGGCGAACTGATCAACGTCGAGAGCTTTGTCGACGCAGGAGCGCTGTTCTTCACCGATGCGGATATTACGGCTGTCTCGGAAGGTCCGGCCTTCGACGGCCTGACCGCGACGGCCTACTTCGACAACTACACGGTCCATGAGGGCGCCTGCATTCCCGAACCGGCAACGCTGGCTCTGGCTGCCATGAGCCTAATCGGCTTGGCTTGGCGCCGTCGCTTGGCCTGATAGCACGGAATTGCTAGACTGTATCGAAGATCGACTTACCTATGATTTTGACCGCCTGCCTGGCGGTCGCTACACCCTAACCAAGGCATGACATGCTACGCCGAGTTTTTTCACTCATGATTGCGGCAGTGGTAGGCGTCACCGCCTGCAACGCCGGGGCGGAAGAGGGGTCCTCGCCGTTCCGGACGTTGAGTCGGAGCAAGAAGCAGCGCACCGTGCGTCGGGTCTACGTCAATCCGTACCGGATCGTCTTGGGGAATCGATTCACTTCGAATCCCTTCGGCCTGCCGGCGGTGACGTTGGATGCCGGGGTCGCTTTGGCTGACAGCGCCACTTCGACGCCGACTGTCGTTGCCGCGCCCGCGGCAAGCGACACCGCGGCCGTGGCCGTTGCAGCAGCGGCCACCGCGACATCGACGGCGACCTCTTCGGTCCAACCGTCGGCTCCGTCGACTGCGTCGTCGGTGATTATTGCACCGCCGCCGTATCGCCCGCCGCCGCGCAGCCCCTTCCGGCCGCCGCCGCGTCCGCCGTTTTAACGGCGGGCTTTCCCCCGAAAGCTCTGGGGGCGCCTAAGAAAGTTGAATGACACCAACGACCAGACCGCAAGGTCTGGTCGTTTTTTTGTGCCGTCGCCGGGGACCCTGCTTGTTCGCGGTCTCGGCCCGCACGACGCTGAGCACACCGCACTGCCGCGCCAACCGCTGTTTGTGTGCAGAATGCGCCGAAGGACCGCCGCCGATGCCATCTCCTGCTACGGCACGTTGACCGTTGTGGTTCCTGTGGCGTCCCGATGATTCGGCGCTCGGCCGACGAAGTTGAAGCTGAACACCTGGCTGATGTACCGCGCGATCGACTGGTCGGGGGTTTCTTGCAGGATGAGCACGTCGTCGGCCTGCACGATGAGATTCTGCCGGGGATCCCGCAGCGCCTCGTCAAGGTCGACCCGGATCATCACCTGCCCGCCGTTGGGCGTCTTGCGCAGGACCGACACCAGATTCGGCGACGGGTTGCCGATGCCCGCCCCCACGATGGCGCCGTTGAGATTGTTCGAGTTGATGCCGCCGTTGAGCAGCGGTCCGCGAGCTTTGAGCACCGCCTCGACAACGGTCAAATCGTAGTTGTTCGGGAGCGGATACTCGCCGGACGGGATCAGCCCGCCTGTGTAGTAGAACTGCGGATCGCGGCTTTCGATCGAGATGATGTCGCCAGTTTGCAGGATGACGTCGCGCGGATCGAACGGCAGCGGCGCCCCCGGGCGAGTCTCCAATGGAATCCGGATGGTTCTTGGTTCGCCGTCTTGACTTCCAACCTCCCGCAGACCGGCTGCCGAACCGACTTCGCCCCCCTGTGTTCCGTCCCAATAGCCACGCTGAATGACGACCACCTGATTGGACTCGAGCCCCGGCAGACCGCCGGTGCGAGCCAGCGCGCTGAGCAGATCGTTCTGGTAAGCGGGCAACTCGATGACGTCGCCGGTCGCCCGACCGCCGCCGCCGATGGTGGTGGTCGTCGTTCCCAGACCCAGCAAGGATTGGTTCTGCAGCTGCACCTGGCCCGAGGGCGAGTCCTCTCGCAGCACGAGCACCCTCACGGTGCGCGACCGCAGGAGACTGACCAGGATCCGCTGGTCCTCGGCGCGGAGAATCTGCTGCTGCAGGTACGTGTCGATCACCTTCTGCTCGGCCTGCTCGACCGTCAGGCCGTTGACGTTCACGCTGCCGACGTAAGGCAGCGAGATCGTTCCGTCGTTGCGAATCGGAAACGGATAGCCAATTGACGGCGGCAGTTCCGGCTGCTCGGGCAAATTGACCGGCGGGGCCGTTTCCGCTTCGCCGAGAATGCCTTCCACGTACACGCCCAGCGTATCGCCCGGTCCCAGCAGGTACTCTTCGGCTGGCGGCTGGCGCAGCGCCGTCAACGGGATGCGTTCAAATCCCTCGCGTGATTCCGCCTTGAGTTCTTCGGGGAGAATCCGCACGGGAATGCCGTTGGCCACCGGGTTGGTGACCGCCGCACAGCCAGCCGACAGCAGGCCGACGCAGGCACACGCAAGAACCGCCAACCGCGAACGGCTGCGAGCGGGCGAGTCGACGGGTGGTGCACTGATGGCCATGGGCTTGAAGAAGGATGCGACGGCAGTTGTTGTCCGGGAAGCTTTCGAATACGTACGACAGGCGGTCCGCTGTGGTCGCTACCGGATGAGTTTGATCTGGCTCGCCCGCGATTCGCTGCTGACGGCCCGAACAGCCGAGTCCGACAGGACGTAATCGCGGCGCGGTAACGACTCCTGCGGCGCCGGCTCCGCGGCCTGCGCGGCGTGCCGCTGGTCGCGGGCGTTTGCATCGCGAATGAGTTCCACGGCCAGATCGTTCCAAGGAACGGTGTCTTCAGTGTTTGAGAATTCATCGGCGGCCGGGGCCTGCAATTGCGGTTGGACCTGCGGCGTCGGCAAGGGCGGCGCCTGTGTCGGCGGCAGCAACTCAGGCCGCGGCGGAGCCACCATTTCTCCTCCCGCTGGCAACGGAGCGGCCTCGGGACGGACTTGGTGATCGAAGTACGGCATCGCTCCGGGAACCTGATACGACGACAGCACGATGGCCGCCCGTCGAAAGCCGCCGTCGCGAGCCACGGACGAGCCGACTCGATAGCCGCTGAACCAATCGGCGGAGGCCGAGTGGCCCTCGCCGTTGCGCCAGGCGGCGTTCCAGAACTTGCGCGGCGGGACCGGCGGCGGTTCGCCCGTGCCGCCCGCGTAGACGTAGTCGACAAAGCCGTCGCGGAAACCAGCGCCGAACTCTTCGCGCTCGACGCCTTCTCCGCAGTCGCCGGAGAACTGCTGCCACTGCTCCTCGGCCCACTGGCGGTAGAGCTTGATGCTGCGCGGGCGGTCGCGACGCGCCGAGTACTCGGCCGGCTCGTCGAACAGCGTGCGCTTGGCGTGTCGGCAAACGGTGCACCCGGTCGACGCCGCAAGCCAGACCATCAGCGCGACAACCAGGCCGCTGTGCAAGCGGTGCGGCTGCGTCGTGTGGCGTCGGCGGCAATGGCGAGTGGTCGACATGGTGCGAAACCGGGAAAGGCGATTTCCGCTGAGCGGGCGCCCCCCCACGGGGAGCGCAGACGCCCGGCGAGTGAAAACTCGGCTTGCAGGAGGTATCGACGCCCCGTCCGGAGCAAGTTCATACGTTTTGGGCGGAGTTTGCCGATTTCACGGGTTATGCCGGTCGTTTTGCAGAATAGGCAATTTGTTGTCAGGTTGGCAAAACGCATCTATTATGGCGTCTATGGCCCTCCACCTCGCAACTGCGCTGCACATGGCCTGCAAGGCTGCGTAGTTTGCCCCTCCCGCCAATTCTCACCGCTGCGAACAGAGAACCGCTATGCATGAGAGCTCCAGCATCACTAGCAGTGCGCGCAGTGCTTTGCGCACCATGCGAGTCGCCGCCGGATTGACCTTGCTTGCCGTCGCCGGCCAGGCATGGGGCGGCGGGCCGATCGTCGACACGCGCGGATTCGAAGCCGCTGCCGGCTATAGCACGACGTATCTACCCTCGGGCGGCTATGCGGGGCAACTCAAAGGCCAGCAGGGCTGGGTCGGTCTCGGCGATGACACCGCGACCATCCAATCCGGCGTAGGGCCCGACGGTTCGCAAGCGGTGAGGGTCACGCACGGCGCCGACGACTACAGTTATTGGGCCGTGCAGGCCAGCAACTACCCCACGGGGCAGTACGTGCACATCGGCTGGGATATGTTGGTGCAGCAGTCGACCGGCGCAGGCTTTGGCCCCTTTTTCGGCGTCGAACCCTATGACGATGGATTGGAATACCTCGGCCGCTTCGGCGTCGAAGCGGTCAACGGCGGCATTGTGTACGCCCAGGGCGCGAACAAGGCGGTGCCCGGCGCCTTTGAGTACGCCACGTCGGTCGTGGGCTTCAACACGTGGAACCACTTCGACATGGTTCTCGATTTTGACGCCAAGCGGTATCAGGGGTTCCTCAACGGCAATCTGGTTGTGGACGAGCTGTTCGTGAACACGGCTTCCGACAGCTTCACTGACGCCGATATCGCATCGCTCGCTACGTATTTCGACAGCGAGTCGATCAATAAGCCGGGCGTGTCGTACTTCGACAATTTCTTTGTGAACGACGGGATCCTCGGCGACTTCGACGAAGATGCCGACGTCGACGGGAGCGACCTGGCAACGTGGCAAACAGCCTACGGCGCCGGCGCTGGGGCCGATGCCACCGGTGACAGCCAATCGGCCGGCGGCGATTTTCTCATCTGGCAGCAACAACTCGGCGTCGATCTCAGCGTGCCCGCCCCGGTGGGCGCGGTCCCCGAACCGGCAACGTGGGCGTTGGCGGCGACAATGGCGTTGGTTGTCAGCGGCCGTCGCCGATGGCGAGCACGCTGGGCGAATTGACCGACTGCGCGACGGCGGAAACCGCCCGCTTGACGGGCGGTCGTCAGCACCCGCGCGTGGCGTCGACCGGCAGCTTCGACAAGCAGTTGGTGATTTCCCGAGTGACAGCGCCGAAGCCGCCGAGCGAAGCAATGCGCGTCGACTCCGACGCGAGTGATGGTGCATAACAGCCGGAGTTCGGCGATTGAGAAATGATGCGGCTGTCCGCACTGGTCGCGGCAGACTCTGGGTGTTCAGCGAGGAGTCTGACTGTCGAACGGCGGCGCGGCGGCTCGCACGGCCCACAAGTGGCGACGAGCGTAGCCGCGGTGTCGTGTGTTTAATCTGGTTTGCATTTGCCCAAGCGCCCTGGACGGCGAAACGACTGGCGTTTTCCCAGTTGAAACTGGTCAAGCTCCAGTTGCCGCGAAATCCCTCCCGTGCAGAATCGGCTGGACACGGCCTCCCCGCCTCGTGAGCCACTCAGCTTGCAGGGCAACATGCTCGTGCTGAATCGCAGGCCCAGCGAATCGATTCACATCGGCGATCAGATCATAGTCACCGTCTTGCGAGTCACGTCGCGAAGCACCTTGATTGGAGTGGAAGCGCCGCGCGAAGTCCGAATTCGGCGGCACGAACTGACTCTCCGCCGTGATGCGGCGGACTCCCGTTCGGCCGTGCGTCGTGTTGCGGCGGCATCCGGCGAAGCCGATAGTCAAAGTGCTGCTAGTTTGCAGGCGGCGTTTGATTGTGCTGAATGACGGCCTGCGCCAATTCTACGACATTGTCGACACGCATCTTCTTCAGAATGTTGTTGCGGTGGAAGTCGACGGTCGTCAACCCGATCCCTAGCGCGGCGGAAATCTGCTTGGTTGTCTTCCCTTCGAGCAGCAGAGCGAGCACTTCATCCTCGCGCGGTGAGAGCGTCGCAAATCGCCGCTGCAGCGCCGACCGTTCGGCACTGGCCTTTTGCCGCTCGACCGACAAGGACAGGGCCGTCTGGATGCGATCGAGCAACGCCTGCGCCGTGGCCGGTTTTTGGATGTAGTCGACCGCCCCGGACTTGATCGACTGGACGGCCTGCGAGACGTCGCCGTAGGCGGTGATAATCAACACCGGCATGGCCACGCCGTCGTCGATCAATCGCTGATGCAGCCTCAGGCCGCTCATTTCGGGCAGGCGGACGTCCAGGACGATACACCCTACCCCTTCGTTGGAGAACGTCGCGAGGAACTCGGAAGGGGTCTCACAGACAACGACTCGCACGTCGACCGTGTCGAGAACGGCGACGAGCCACTCGCAAAACATCCTGTCGTCGTCCACGACGTAGACCACGGGCCGTGCATCGTCGTCCGACTTGTTCCTGGCCATGGCGTCAAATCTGTTGGCAGTCGCGCATTGCGCTGCGAATGGCGGAAGCATTCGGTCCGCAGGCGGCCGACTTCGCGAATGATCCGCTTCATCGCCTCGCTGTCGTCCGAAAAAAATCGCCGCCGGCAGCGACGCGGCTTGTTCTCATGATCTTCCGCGTCGGGCCCTCGTAGGCAATTGCTGTCGAAACCCAAGCTCCAGCTCAGTTCGCCATGGAACTGGTCTCGTCGATCCGGTCGCGTCGGCGTTCTTCATTGGTCGTCGACGGATGAGCTGTCGCGCTGCCCCACGTCGGCCGCCGCGCCGGATGACGCTCGCGACCGTTTAACTTAATGAACTCTCGACACGCACCCAGCCGGCAGGCATCACAGCCGGGTGGATGAAGCAATATCTTTCGGCGATTTTAGCCGCCTCTCACTACAGCCAGCTGAGCGAACTGGGAAATTCCCAGGATATTGCGGCGGACCACTTTCAGGCGCTGGCGTCAGAGTCCCTGTCGTTTTCTCGACTCAGACCTAGACACTTTGATACTCGCAGCCTGGAAACTCGCCGAAAGGATCAGATTCGCTCGGCGCCGTGCGACGCCCATGCCCTGACACACATCGAGGTCCGGCGAATTATGCATCGGCGGCGCGGTCGACTGGGCGGGCTGGGTCGGCAGCGGGGCCAAAAACGCCATCCGTTGCGACCCGGGGCCGCTCCGTTTTCACGCGTTGATTTCGTATACTAGCGGACAGTCGGCTGTTTGACGGCGGAGGGATCACGTCGCGTTGACGAACGTTGCGGACGAACGGCGGCCGATGTCTCTTCTGGCCGCAAGACTTGCTCTTTTGTGTCACAGCCGCGTTTGCCTCGTGCCATGAAGCTATCGACCCGCATGCTCGTCGTTGTCGTCTTGGTCGTCTGCGCGACATCGCTGGCGCAGGCGTGGATTGCTGCGCGGCGGCTGGAAGGGATTGTCGTCCCGAATGAATTGGCCTCCATTCGCTCGCACGCGGCCCAGTTGGCGGCGGAGCTGAACTCCTCGCTAGTCGGAATCACCGAGGACGTGGCCGCGCTGCGCGGCTCGCCGACGGTGCGACGCTTTGTCGAAGCCGCGTCGGGGGCCGGTGCCCAGACGGATTTGGCTGCGTTGAGGTCGGACGTCGCCGAGTTGTTCTCGGCGCAGTTGGAGGCCAATCCCGACTACGTCCAGGCGCGGATCATCGCCATGGCGGATGGCGGTATGGAACGCGTGCGCGTCGACCGTACCAGCGCGGCGGGCGCCGTTCACGTGGCGCCGGTCTCGGAGCTGCAGGCCAAGGGGGGACGCGACTACGTCTTGCGAGCTCTCAACGCTCCTTCGGGCGACGTGCAACTTGGCCGCATTACGCTCAATCGCGAGCATGGGGAAATCGAAGTCCCTCACCTCCCTGTCGTTCGCGCCTGCACTCCTCTTCACAACGCAGCGGGCGACCTGTACGGCGTGCTGGTGATCAATGTGGACGCGACGGCCATGCTGGCGCGGATGCGCTCCGCCAACAGCGACGATCAACGCGTCTTTGTCGTCGATTCATTCGGCGGTTACTTGGCGCATCCCTCGCCCGAGTTTGAGTTCGGCGCCGATCTCGAAACTCCCCACTGGCTGCAAGACGAATTCCCCGAACTGGCCCTGGCCCTGCAAACCGATGCGCCACATCAACCTGTCGACGCCTGGACGGACGACAGTCGCGGCGATCGCTACTACGCGTCGATCCGCAAGGTCGGCGCGGACGACCGCGAGCCCGTGTTCATTGTCAAAACGGTCAGCCGCGACGTTCTGTTGGAGCCCGCGAAGGCGGTTCGCTGGGTCAGTCTGGGCGTTGGCGTCGTCGTCGCCTTGTTGGCGGCCTTGCTGGCGGTCGCCGTGATGCGCGGCGTGACGCGGGACTTGGAAGACATGACGGCCGCCGTGCAAGGCTTTTCCGAGACCGGGGCCATCGCGTTGCCGTCCAACCGGAGGGGCGAAATCGGCATTCTCGCCGACGCCTTTCAGACGATGGCCAAACAAGTCGCCGAGACCACCGATTCGCTCCAGCGCCAAATTGTCGAACGTCGCCGGGCCGAGGCGGACGCTCAGCAACTGGCAGCCATCGTGCGATCCGCCGACGACGCAATCTTCAGCACGACGACCGGCGGCGTCATCACAAGCTGGAACGTCGGAGCCGAGCGGATCTTTGGTTTTTCCGAGGACGAGATCGTCGGGCAGCACATGGCCATGCTCGTGCCGGCGGAGCGCAGGCACGAACTCAACGAGCTGCTGGCGGCGATTCAGCGCGGCGACACGGTGGAGCACTTCGAATCGCAACGCTTGTGCCGCGAGGGACATTTGGTTGACGTCTCCGTGTCGGTTTCGCCCATCAATGACGCGACGGGGCGGCTGACGGGCGTCAGTCACACGTCGCGCGACATTTCCAGGCAAAAGCGGGCGGAACAGGAACGCGACAAGTACGAAGAGCGATTTCGCCGGACTGTCGAAGCGGCGCCCACGGCGATCGTGATGACAGACGCCCAAGGCGTCATCGTGCTCGTCAACGCGGCCACGGAGCTGCTCTTCGATTACCAACGCGACGAATTGCTCGGCAAGTCGGTCGAGATCCTGGTGCCTGATCGGTTTCGGCACAACCACGCGGCGCTCCGCAAGAGCTACTCCGCCGATCCGGTCGCGCGCCAAATGGGGGCGGGACGGGATCTGTTCGGCCTGCGAAAGGACCGGACGGAAGTGCCGATCGAGATTGGCCTGAGCCCGGTCGAGATGCAGGACGAAGTCTACGTCCTCAGCACGATCGCTGACATTTCACAGCGCAAGGCCGCCGAGGCGGAGTTGCGGAGTTTGAACGAGTCGCTCGAGCAGCGCGTCGACGACCGGACGGCGGAGCTCAGCGACGCCCTGGTCAAACTGACCGACGCCAAAGAAGATGCGGAGTGCGCCAGCCATGCCAAAAGCGCATTCTTGGCGAACATGAGCCACGAAATCCGCACGCCCATGACGACCGTCACGAGCGCTGCCGAGCTGTTGTTGGCCTCGGATCTGGATCACAAACAGCGCGAGTACACCAGCATCATTCGCGAATCGTGCGTCTCGCTGCTGGCCGTGATCAACGACATCCTGGACTTCTCGAGGATCGAAGCGGGGCAACTCGCGCTGGAGTGCATCGGCTTTCGGCACGAAGAGGTGATCAGTTCCGCCATGAAAGCTCTCGGGGTTCGCGCTGACGCCAAAGGGCTTGAGCTGGGATTCTCCATTGACCCCTCGGCGCCAGACAGTTTGCTAGGCGACCCCACTCGACTCCGACAGGCTCTCGTCAATTTGGTCGGCAATGCCGTGAAGTTCACCGCGACCGGTCACGTGTGGCTCGATGTGGGAATCGATGCCAGCGAAGGCGACCAGCTCACGTTTCACTACGCCGTGAGCGATACGGGCATCGGCGTCCCGCCCGAGAAACACCAGAGCATTCTCGAAGCGTTCGAGCAGGGAGACGCGTCCAGTTCGCGCCGGTTCGGCGGAACCGGTCTGGGCTTGTCGATCACGTCGAGCTTGGCCGCGATGATGAACGGGCGGCTATGGTTCGACAGCTCGGAGGGATTTGGTTCGACGTTTCACTTCACAGCGCGGCTGACGCGGCAGCCGGAAGCGGGCGAGCGCGATGCCGAGCGAGCTCCCGCGTATTTGCAGGGCAAGACGGCGCTCATTCTTGAGCGGAACACCAGAACGCGCAGGCACTTGGCGCGGGCGTTGGAATTCGGCGGCATGTCGGCGCTGGAAGCGGCCGATCCGGACGAGGCGATTCGCCAAGCCGTCGCGGCTGCCGAGGACGGAATCCAGGTGCCACTGCTGATCATCGACGAGCGCTCCGCGGGAGCCGAACTGCCAGGACTGATGGTCGATCTGGACGAGTTGTGCGGCGGGGTGCAAGCGCCGATCATTCACCTGAGTTCGAGCGAAGGCTTGGAAAAACTCAGTACGCTGGACAGTCAACGGGTTGCGGCGCGACTGATGAAGCCCGTCGGACAGCGCGAATTGCGAAGAGCGGCGGCATTGGCACTGGCCGCCGAACATGTCCCAGGAGACGACGCCGCCCGGCCGGACGACTCGGCGCCCGGCGCCGGCAAAGCTCGCGAACCGGGGACGCTGCGAATTCTGCTGGCCGAGGACAATTTGGCCAATCAATCGTTGATTCGCGACATGCTGGCCGGAGATCGCCATCATGTGCAAATCGCCCGCGACGGCCGCGAGGCAGTGCAATTGTGGCAGTCCCAGCGCCCCGATCTGGTGCTCATGGATTTGCAGATGCCAGTCGTCGACGGCTTGGAGGCGACGCGCGCGATCCGGCAGCTGGAAGAAAACTCGGATCACCATACGCCGATCATCGCCATCACCGCCCACGCGATGAAGGGCGATGCCGACCGCTGTCTGGCGGCCGGGATGGACGGTTACTTGCCCAAGCCGTTTGGCACGCAAGACCTCATCGAGACGCTGGCCGCCGCGGCGCAGTCGTTTGGACTGGACGCCCGCTTTGACGCCGCCGAGGCCGCGGCCCAGAGGGCGCCCAAGTCCAAGCCGCCGGGCGCGGTGAACTGGAGCGTCTCACTGCAATCGGCCGACGGCGATCCGGAAGTGCTGCGGCGGCTGGCCGAAATCACGATCCAAGAAACCGACGATCTCCTGGAGCAACTCCGAACGGCCATGGACGGCGCGCACGCGGACGAGATGCGAATTTGCGCGGCGAACCTACGCCACCATTTCAAGCTATTCGGCGCGGCGGTGCCCGAGCACGTGGCGTTTCACATCGAGAACACGGCGCGTGACGGAAGCGTTGATATCGCCGAAGCGTTTGAGAATCTATGCCACGAAAACAACCGGATGCAGTCGGATCTGGTTGAGTTCCTTGAAGGCCGAATTGACCTCTCATAGCGCGCGAGTCGCGCGGGTCAAGAAGCTGTTTTCATCTAGTCACTAGGAAAATCCTAGTTGATACGCCGCGGGTTTATCGCCGATAGTGAACCCGTTGAGCTCGCTGCCCGCTCGCAAACGCGCCGCTTCGCTTGGCGTCACCTCAGGCTGCGGAGACGACAGCCCCAGTGTCCTCGGCCGAGTGCGCCGGGCGGAGCGCGTGAACGCGTGAGCGTCGACTGCGACGGGGCTTAAGCTGGCGGAGCGTCGCACATCGCTTCGAGAATTCCGTACAATCGATGAAGCTGATTCCAGACTAGCGGTCGTAGCGTAGCGACGGGGCGCGGTGCACCTGAGCAGGTTCCGCCTGCGAGAAATTCTGCTGGCTCAAACATGTCGACTTCATTGCGAGTCGCGATTGCGGACGACGATCGCGTCCAACTGGAGAGGATCGCCTCGTTCTTGCGGGATTTGGGGCATGAAGTCGTTGCTGCGGTCGGCGCGGGCCACGATCTCATCGCGGCATGCGAGCAGCATGCGCCGAACCTCGTGATTGCCGACATCGTGCTCCCCGACATGCTCGGCTTGGAGGCGATTTCCGCCATCCAAGACATCCGCCCGACGCCTATTATCGTCATTTCGGCATACGACGATCCGGAGTACATCCAGCGGGCCAAGTCGGGCAATGTGATGGCCTACTTGGTGAAGCCTGTCACCCAGGAGAATTTGGGGACGAACATCGAACTGGCGCTCTACCGGTTCGAGGAACTGCACGCGCTACGGGAGGAGGCGTCGGCCCTGCAAGAACGACTGGCGGCGCGCAAGCTGATCGAGCGCGCCAAAGGCATCTTGATGCACCGCACGGGACTCACGGAATCCGAAGCGCATCGCAGGCTGCAACAGCTCGCCAGCACAAAAAACCGCAAATTAGTCGAGATTGCCGCAGCAATCATCGACGCCGACGATGCGCTAGGGCCCCCCCAATGACCGGGCCTCACGCGGGCTTGTGCCAGTTGTTCTCGTTTCGCCGCCCACCAGGACCGCTCATCCTGCGCGGCGAGGCGGCTGCTGACGCCAGTTGACACGACGTGCGGTTTTTGCTCTGTTCACCGCCGCGACATGAACCCGTCGCTCGCGGCCATGGCGGCCGCACTCTCTAGGCAATGGCGCCTGCGTCGCCCTGGCAAAATGCCAGCCGGCGGCATCCGTACGCAATCCCGTTCGGCGCCAAAGCTTCTCCGCCTACGTGGGCCGGGCCGCGAGACCCCAGGCAGTGTCTTTGCGGCGCTCAGCTTTTGGCACGTCGAACTTTGTCCCCAGTCAGAGCGGACCGAGATGTACGACGGCAACGAAACTATTCGTCCAGCGCGGCTTGACGCTGCGAGCTCGCCGAGCGCCTATCTTGTGTTTCCCAGCGAGGCGGCCCGCGAGGCGCTCGCGCAACAATGCGCCGGCCAGGGGATTCGACCTGTTTTACTGGGTTCGTTAGGCGAGTTCAGGACGCTCCTCGACGCCGCGGCGGTGGCGCATCCCTCGTGCGTCGTCAGTGCGATGGAGTTCCCCGACGGCAACGGTTTGGAACTCCTGCAACCCGCCACGGCATTGAGCACGCTGTTCACCATCGTCTATCGGGGCGAGCGCATCGACGTGGCAACCGCTGTCGCAGCGATGCAGTGCGGCGCATTCTCCGTCGAAGCATATGGCGAGAACGCCTCCTGGGATGCGGCGGTGATCCACGCGGCCATCCGTTTCGATGCGGCTCGGCATCGAAAAGCTGAGCGGGCACGTGTGCTCAAAGACAAGTGGGACTCGTTGACGCCGCGGGAATATACGATCCTGCGCGAATTGCTGACCGGGGCGCTGAACAAGACAATCGCCAGGCGACTCGGCGTGTCCATTCGCACCGTCGAGAACAATCGAGCCAGATTGACGGCCAAATTCAAGGTCAAGAGTGCGGCCCAGCTCGCTGTCGCCGCGACCGAGCTCAAGCTGCTGCTGCGTGAGTTGGGCCTTTCGGAACTCGGCGCACCAAGAGGTTCGTTGGAAGACTTCCCGCCTCGCGGCAGGGCGAGGTCAGTGCAAGCAAACGGCGCCCGACGACCGGAGTTCGCCGATTAACATGGTCCGACGCGGTCGGGTGACTTCACCAGTCTTTAAAGCGGGCGGCTACGGCGCCGCGGGATCGGGCGCCGCGAGGCTGCCGTCCTGGGCCGCGGTCCACCAGGTGCGCCATTGCTCGGCGTCCTCGCCGAAATCCTGGCCCGTGCGCTGCTTCAACCCTTCCGCCGCCGCCTGGCGCACGCGGGGGCTGGGGTCGGCCAGCACGACAATCAGCGTGTCGACCGCCCACGGATCGTTGAGCTGCGCCACCCGGCGCACAGTCAGCGCCCGGACCGCCGGGCGGCGGGCTCGCAGGCCGACCATCAACGGCAGCAACCGCGCCCGCGGGAACCGGATCACGTCCGTGTCGTCATCTTCGTTCCCGACCAGGTCCGGCAGCGATTGCAGCAAGTCGGTTAGGGCGTCCAGCGACTCGGGAATCTGCAGTTGGGGCAGATTGAGCCCTTCGGGCAGCAGACTCTCGAGCGTGTTGGCGGCCCGCAGTTCGCTGGCGTCGGGGAGTTGGCCGTTGCGCAGGACGTTGACGTCGACCAGCACCTGCAACTTGCGGCGATCTTCGGCGCTGAGTCCTTGGACGCGGCGGTACGCCTCGACCCGGACCTGCGGATCGGCGGAAAAGACGCCTTCGGCCTGCGCGCGGACGTCGGCGGACACGTCGACCTGGGCGAGCGACTCAACGCCGACCTGCTCGGCGCGGGCGATGAGTTTTTGAGCGCTTTGGATTTCGATCGCAGGCACGCTGAAGATCCGCTGCAGTTCGCTGCTGGCGACGCCCGCGCGGTCCATCCAGATGGCGGACTGATACGCCCACACGGACGCTCCCTCGGGAAGCGGCGCCGAGAGAATCCGCTGGCAGCGGACGTCGACGTCGACCACGGCGTACCGCTGCCCCGCTTTCGGCGAGGATTTGTGATAATCAATGCACACCGCCTGCAGCAGGAACGTGTGCGGCTGCTGATCGGCCAGCACCATCACGGTGGCCCGCTGATACTGATTGCCCGGCACGTATTTGCCGACCAACTTGACGACCGCCATCCGCTGCACGTCGGCGCCCTGGGGCGCCAGCACCAACCCCGGCTGGACAACCACGTTGATCGGGGCGCCAGCCCGCCGCTGTACGCGCACCTTGATGCGGTTGCCCATGGCGCCGCCGAGCGACTCGACGTCGACCGACACCAAACCGCGTCGCGTCGCGACGTCGATATCGACGACGTCTTGCGCCGCGGCGAGCTGGACGCCGAGGGTCCCGCTGGCGAGCAAGCCAAAGCAGCACTGCAAAATGCATCGGTAAAGCATCGTCGTCTCCCGCAGTCTCGTGAAGTCGGCCGCGCAGGGGCGGCTCGGCGTCATGCCGAGCGTATTGGCGTCAGCACTCGATCATACCCCGCCGTGCGACTTGATTTCCAGTTGGCCGGGCCGCGCGGCTCGTCGTCGCAGGTCAACGTCCCCTACTCGCCGGGGCGAACGACCTCGACCCAGTGCTTGGCGTCGACGTCCATAAAATCCTTCAACTGGTGCCGGCAGGAGATCCCGCAGGCGACGATCGTGTCGCCGCGCTCCACGGCTTCGCGCACCGCCGGAAATAGCCGGTCCTCGCCGATTTGCTCCGACAGCTCGTGATGCTGGTAGCCGAACGCGCCGGCCATGCCGCAGCAGCCGCTGTCGACTTCGCGGCACTCGACGCCGTCGATGGCGGCAAACGAACGCTTGATGGCGCCGGTGCCGTACAGGGCCTTTTGGTGGCAATGCCCGTGCAGCAGCACTTGTGCGTGGTCGCTGGCGAGCGTCACGCCTTCGCGCTCCAGAAAGACGTCGATCATATGCACGTTGGCGGCGACGCGGGCGCCCAGCTCCGCATCATCGATCAAATCCGGCAGATCGTCGGTCAGCGCCGACGCGCACGACGGCTCCAAACAGAGAATCGGAATGTTCTGCTGCGCGAACTGGTCCAGGTTGGCGAGCGTCTTAGCCCCCAGCTGCTTGGCTTCGCGCACCAGCCCCTGCGACAGACGCGTCCGCTGGCAGCACCCGGCGTTGGCGATGATGACTTTGTACCCCAGCCCTTCCAGCAGTTCGACCGCCGCGACGCCGACGTGCGGCTCCATGAAGCTCGCGTAGGTGTCGTCGAACAACACGACCTTGCCGCGCGTCGGGGGCACGGTCGAGGCGGGCCGCTCGGCCAGCCGTTGGGCGAGCGTCCGCGGGGCAAATTCGGGGATGTGCCGCCGGCTGTCGATCTTCGTGAACCGCTGCATCAGCCGCCGCGCCCCAGGGAGCGACTGCAGCAGTTTGGGCGCCCAGGCGAGCGACCCGGCCAGCCGCCGCGCCTGATCCGGCATGCGGCCGATGACCTTGGCCGACAACGGAATGCCGTGTCGGTCGTAGCGCATCTGCAGCGCGTCGGCCTTCAGCCGGGACATATCCACCGCGTTGGGACACTCGGTCTTGCAGGCTTTGCAGGAGAGGCACAGCTCGAGCACCTCGTGCACGCCGTCGCTGCCCAGCGCCGCGGCCGGGTCGACCTGCAACTGACCTGACATCGCCAGCCGCAAGGCGTTCGCGCGGCCGCGGGTCGTGTCTTTTTCGTCGCGGGTGGCCATGTAGGAGGGGCACATCGTGCCGGCGCCAATCTTCCGGCAGGCGCCCACCCCGTTGCACTGCTCGACCGCCAGGCGAAATCCGTCCTGGTCGCGATAGTGAAACTCCGCCGGCACGGGGCCCGTGCGGTAGTTCGCGCCGTAGCGCAGCGATGCCGGTTCGATCATCGAGGGCGCATCGACGATCTTGCCGGGATTCATGCGGTGGTCCGGGTCGAACGCCCGCTTCACGTCGCGGAACGCTTCGTACAGTTGCGGTCCGAACTGCCGCGGCACGTACTCGCCGCGCAATTGGCCGTCGCCGTGCTCGCCGGAGAACACGCCGCCGTAGCCCATGACCATTTCGAAGGCGGCGTCGGCGATCTGCTTCATCTTTTGCTGATGCTCGGGGCGATGCAAATCGAGCGCCGGTCGGAAGTGGATCACCCCCACCGACGCGTGGGCGTACATCGAATAGTCCACGTCCAACGCGGTGCACTCGCGCGCGAGCCGCTCGATATACTCGGCGAGCACCTCGACGGGCACGCAGGCGTCCTCGACGAACGCCTGCCCCTTGACCGGCCCGCGGACGTTCGAGATCAACCCCAGCCCCAACTTGCGGGTCTCCCAGACGTCGGCCTGCGCGCGGGGCTCCAGCATCGTCGGATGCGCAAACCCCGTCCCGGCCGCGGCCAGTGCGGCGGCGAACGCGTTGACCCGCTCGGCCGCTTCGGCGGGCGAGTCGGCGAAGAACTCGGTCAGCAGCACCGCCGCCGGGTCGCCTTCGACCCACCCGGCCATGTCGCGCGTCGTGGGATTGATCTGCGCTTCGCGGAGGATGCCGCGGTCGAGCAGTTCCACCGCGGAAGGTCCGTACTCGTTGATTCGCGGCACGGCCGCCAGGGCGTCGATTTCGCTGTCGAAATGCACCACGCACACGGCCGTGGCGACCGGCAGCGGGACGACGCGCACCTTTGCATCCAACAGCGTGGCCAGCGTGCCTTCGGAGCCGACGATCAGGTTGGACAGATTCCACGGGCGGACGCCGGCGTTGATCGCGGCCCGGGGGCCGATCGGCCCCGTGTAGCCGGCGCCGTCGACGAACTCGTCCAGGTTGTAGCCGGCGACGCGGCGCATCACGCGCGGATAGCGAGCCAGGATCTCCGCCCGGTTGGCGTTGATGATCTCCTCGATGCGCTGATACAGCGTCCCTTCGCGCCCGCCGGCGCGGGTCTTGGTTCGCCATGCCTCGGGGCTGCACTCGAGGAGGTCCATCACGGTCCCGTCGGCCAGCGCCACGCGACATTCCAGCGTGTGGTCGATCGTCTTGCCGTACACGAGCGACCGCGTGCCCGAGGAGTTGTTGCCGATCATCCCGCCGACGGTGGCCCGGCTGCTGGTGGCCGGGTCGGGCGCAAATTGCAGCCCCAGCGGTTTGAGCTGTGCGTTGAGCTGATCGCGGACCACGCCGGGCTGGACGCGGGCCCACTGCTCGTCGCGATTGATTTGCAGCACCTGGTTCAGGTGCCGCGACGTATCGAGCACCATGCCGGGACCGAACGTTTGGCCCGACAGCGCAGTGGCGGCGCCGCGCGGCGTGACGGCGAGTCCCGCCGCCGCCGCGACTTGCAGCGCGGCCACGACGTCCTGCTCGTCCAGCGGCTCGACGACGCATTGCGGCGTCATTTGGTAGTGGCTGGCGTCGGTCGCAAAGATGCCCCGGATCACCGGGTCGAACGACACCTTGCCGCGCACGGTGCGCCGCAACTGGCGGGCGATGTCGTCGGCGTCATATTTCATGGTCGAGGAACTCATCGTGCGCTGATCCGTGGTCCCGGTGCAAAGGAGCGCGAAAAGCCGGCGCCGCCCCGGCGGCGAACGCCGCCACCCTTTGGCTATAGCAGCGCCGCCGCCCGCTGCAAAGGGCCGACCGCCGTTTCGGGGGCCGGCGGACCGCCGGACGAAGAATTCCCTGCGCAGCTGTCGCCTCGCGACGCCGTTTGTTGATGTCCTCTGCGCAGCCGCGTCGCCGGCGCGGTTCGACCGCCACAGTTCACATTGAGGGAGGAATTTGCGATGGCCGCCTCACGAACCGTTCTTGCCGCTACGTCGCTCGTCTGCGGAGTCTTGCTCGCCACGCCGGCGCTGGCCGCCACGTACATGGTCGACCCCATCCCCGGGGCGGGGTACGTGGAAGTCGACGCCGGGCCCCTGCCGCAGATTCTGGGCGCGTCGGTCGGCGCCCCGCTGGAGTTGGACTACGTGCTGAAGGACATGAAACACATCCAGCTCTCCTCGGGCGCCAGCACGAACATCGAGTTCGCCGTGGGCAACACGGGCAACAACGTCGATCTCGACTACCGCATCGTCGTCGATTTGAGCGACATGCACGGCAACTTGATCACCAATGACGCCATCGTCGTGCAAGGCACCGCCGCGGCGGGGTTCATCGACCTGCAGAACCTGCCGCTGCAGCCGTTGCCGCCGCTGAAGTTTCACGACTTCCATATTTCCGTGGAAACGTCGTTTGTCAGTCCCGTCGGCGGCGGGCTGTTCGACTTCTACGTGGCCGGCGGCGGCGGCGATCCCGGCACGGGCGTCAGCGGTCCGGTGCGGTTTAATCGGGCAAGCGTCGGCATCTGGACGCCCGAGCCGTCCAGCCTGGCGCTTGCGCTGCCGTTGGCGTGCCTTGGTTGGCTGAGGACGAGGAAGAATCTATGCTGAGGGCAACGCCCTTTGCGGTACCGCGGGGGCTCGGCTCTCAAACACCGCACCGTCGCCCCCCATGTCACCGCGACTCATGTGGTTCCGCTTCACGTCGTGCCTGTTGGTCCTCGCCGCGACCGTTGAGGGGACCGCCCGCGCCGAGACCGCCGCTCAGATTCCCGCACCGTTGTTCGTCGATTCGCATTACCGCGGCTCGTGCGACCCCGAGATCGTGTGGAACGAGGCGGCTCGCGAATGGTGGGTCTTTTACACGGCGCGGCGGGCGACGCGCACGCGGGGCACGTATGTCGGCACGCCGATCGGCATCGCGGCCAGTGCGGATCTGACCCACTGGCGGTGGGTCGGCTACTGTTCCTTTGACGGAACCGCCGGCCATGCCGACAACCCCGACACGCGGTGGGCGCCGGGGATCCTGAGAGACGGCGATGCGTACCACATGCTGGCGACTTACAAGGACAACGCCCGCGGTCCGTGGGGCGGTCCCGGGCGGCTGGTGCACTACCTCGCCCCAGCCGACGACCTGCAACACGGCTGGCGGCGGGTCGGCGCGCCTGATCTTGGCGCGCCCGATCCGATCGACGCCAGCTTGCTGAGAGTCGGCGACGAGCTGCGCATCTACTACCGACTCGGCGGCAATCAGGGCCTCCACTGGGCGGTGAGCCGCGACGGTCGCACGTGGCGCCAGCGCGGGGCGTGCCCGGGCGACGTCAACAATTCAGACGTCCACGGCTGGCGGTATCAGGAGGCGCCGTACGCATTCCGTTTTGCGGACGCGTATTGGCTGCTGACCGATCCGCACGACGGGCTGGGCGTGTACCGTAGCGACGACGCGATCACGTGGCGCTTCCAGGGTCGCATTCTCAAAGCGCCCGGCCGGCGCGATCAGGACAACTCCCGCGCCCGCCATCCCAGCGTGGCGGTGGCGGGGGACCGGGCCTTTGTCGTCTACCATGTGGAGCCGAATCGGCCCTACCCCACGCCGCCGCCGGCGCAGCGCACGCCCGCGCAGAAGCAGTCCGTGCTGCAACTGGCCGAGTTGCGCGTCGTCGACGGTGCGCTCCAGTGCGATCGCGACGAGCCAATCGCACTTCCCGTGCCGCCGCCGGCTTCGCCATCGTCGTCGGTCGAGACGGATGCTGATTAGACAGCGCGTCGCCCGGGCGTCGGACAACGCTACTGGGGGGCAGTCCCCTGCCCCGCGCGACGGATCGCCTGCAGGCGGGCGCGCAACCGCACGGCTTGCTCGGGGTGCTCGGCGATGAGGTTGCGCGACTCGCTGGGGTCCTCGTCGAGCCGATAGAGGCGATCTTCGGCGATCCGCGCCTCGGCGAAGCGCGTGTCCAACGGATTGGCGCCCCGGCCGATGTCGTCGGCCGCACCGGCAGCGTTGCTGGGGATGAACTTCCAGGGGCCGTCCACCAAGGCGAACCCGTTGGCGACGCCTTGCAGCACGACGTGGTCGCGGGGCGAGGGGCTCTGGGCGCTGAGCAGCGTTGCCGACGCGTCGACGCCATCGGCTCCGACGCCAGCCGGCAAGGCCGCCACGCCGCCAAGCGTCGCCAGGCTCGGCAACAGATCGACCAGCGAGATCATTTCGTCGCTCTCGCCCGATTCAATCCGTCCCGGCCAGCGAGCAATCAGCGGGACGCGGCAGCCCCCTTCGTCCACCAGGTACTTTCCGCCGCGGAGCGGCCCCGCCGGGCGATGGTCGCCCAACTCCGCGACCGAGCCGTCGTCGTAGCCGTCGAACACCGTGGGACCGTTGTCGCTGGTCACCAGCACCAGCGTCTGCTCGGCGATCCCGGCGCGTTGGAGCGAGTCGAGAACCGCGCCCACCAGCCAGTCGAGCTGCACGATCGAATCGCCGCGCACGCCGCATTGCGACTTCCCGACAAACCGCGGATGGGGCGCGTGCGGCACGTGCGGATCATGCGTTCCCACCAGCAGAAACAGCGGACCGTCGTACTGTTTCTGGATTATGCGGTCGCAACGCTGGGCCAGCGTGTCGGCAATCTCCTCGTCGACCCACCACGCCTGGCGGCCGCCGGCCATGTAGCCGATGCGACTGATCCCGTTGATGATCACGTCGCTATGTTGGTTGTCGGCTGGATACTTCAGCAGGTCGGGCCGCTCGCGACCGACGGGCAACTGCCCGATCCGCCGCTGGTAGCTGATCTGCACGGGATCGGCGGGGTCGAGCCGATGCACAGCGTGGTCTTCGATGAACACGCACGGCACGCGATCGACGGTCGCCGGGATGTAGAACGCCTCGTCAAAGCCGACCTCCAGCGGCCCGGGGCCGACGCGACCGTTGAAATCGACCGGCCGCTCGCCGTCGCCGACGCCCAGATGCCACTTGCCCACCAGCGCCGTGTGGTATCCGGCGGATTGCAGCACCGCGGGCAGCGTGGGGCGCCCCGGCTCAATCGCCAGCGGGGCGTCGCCGTCGAGGATCGAAGTCTTCCGCCGCCGCTGTCGCCAGCCGTACTCGCCGGTCATGAGGGCGTACCGCGTGGGCGTGCAGGTTGACGCCGGGGCATAGCAGCGCGTGAACCGCAGCCCCTCGTTGGCCAGCCGATCGATGTTTGGCGTGGGGATGGCCGTCGCACCGTAGCAGCCCGTGTCGCCGTAGCCCAGATCGTCGGCGAGAATCACGACGATGTGGGGCGGTCGCGGCGGAGTCGATGCGTCGGCCGCCAGCGCCGGCGCCGCGCAACACCCGACGACGATCGCCCCCAGGCAAAACCGTTTGACGAAAAGCATCACACAACTCGCGTGCTAGGGACGCCGCCACGGCGATTGGCGGCAGCTACTCGCCGCCCGAGTTGGCGACCCGTTGCCGGTTGCGGCGGGCGCGGCGCGCGGCAACGTCGGGCGACGATTTGGCCTCAGGATGCGTTGCCAGAATGGCTGCCAACTCGGCGACACGTTCCGGCTGGTCGGCTGCCAGGTTGCGCCGCTCCTGCGGATCGGTTTGGTAGTCGTACAGCTCGTACTCGGCTTCGGCCGTCGGGGCGCCGATGGGTTTCCATTCGACGAGGCGGTAGCGACTGGTGCGGATCGCCCGACCCAACCGTCCCGAGCGCGGGTACGCATGGTAGGCGTGATCGCGGACCGAGCGGCTCGGATCCTGCAGGATCGGCGCCAGGCTCTGCCCGTCGATCGGCTGCGGCCCGTCCGGGGCGGGCAGCCCGGCCAGTTCGGCCAGCGTGGGGTAGATGTCGACCGTTTCGGCCAACGCTTTGGTGCGCGACCCGGCCGCCGTCACCCCCGGGCCGGCGAACACCAGCGGGATGCGATTGGCCTGCTCGTAGTTGGTGTGCTTGGTCCACAGATCGTGGTCGCCCAGGTGGTAACCGTGGTCGCCCCACAGCACGATGATCGTGTTCTCATCCAGGCCCAGACGATCAAGCTCGGCCAGCACCTTGCCGATCTGGGCGTCGGCAAAGCTGAGCGCCGCGTAGTAGCCATGCACCAGTTGCCGCTGCGTGTCGCGGTCGAGCATCTCGCCGCTGGGGATCGGCTTGTACTGGCTCAGCTCGCCGTACCGAGGCTTGCCGGCGTACTCGGGCGCTCCCGCGGGCGCCTGCTCGTATTCGGCCAATGGCAAATCGACGTCGTCGTAAATCGCCCAATACTTCTCAGGGGCGCAGAACGGCAGATGAGGTTTGACAAAGCCCAACGCCAGCAAAAAAGGTTGATCGGACTCGGCGGCCTGCTGCAACCGGCGAATGCCTTCCGCGGCGATTCGGCCGTCGGCGTACGCTTCGTCGGCCACGTCGGCCCGCTCCCACGCAGCGCCGCGCGGCAGCTGGCCAATGCGATTGAGCTCTTGATTGCTGAAATACGCCTGCTCACGCGTCAGTTTGCCGCCCGTGCTTTCGGGCAGGGCGTAGTCGACGACCTTATCGGGTTGAAACGGCACGCTCCACGACGCGGGGTCGTCGGTATTGCCGTGACCGATGTGGAACACCTTGCCCACGCCCTCGGTGCGGTAGCCGTTCCGCATGAAGTGCTGCAGCAGCGTCACGGCCTCCGGCTCGGCCACGCGGAAGTTCGTGCTGAGTCCGTAGATGCCCAGCGACGTGGAACGCGAGCTGAGCATCAGGTTGTTGCGCGAGGGCGCGCACACCGCCTGATTGCAGTACGCCAGGTCGAACTGCACGCCGCGGCGGGCCAAAGCGTCGAGATTGGGCGAGTGGACGAAGTCCGCCCCGTAGGCCCCGAACGACGGCTTGAGATCGTCGACCAGGATCATCAGCACGTTGGGCCGCGCGTCGTCTGCGGCACGGCTGCGCGGCGCCCCGATGACGCAACCGGCTACCAACGAAAGAAACATAGCGATATGCGAACAACTCATTCTGCCGCCCCTGCTGTCGGGCGAACTGCGCCGCCACGGTCGTCGTTGAAGTCAAACTGCTGTGATTCGTCCGGGCCCGGGCTGGCGTACCGGGGGGCCTTGGCGCGGATGATCGGCTGACCGTCCGCGGCGGTGGAGACCTCCAACGGCACGAGCGTCACGCCCTGGTTGTTGATGGTGTAGGCGTTGTCGCCAAGGTCGCGCTCGCCGATCCCCTCCCCGTCGATCGGCGGTACGTTGGCGTTGAAAAACGCCGTGCACCACCACCGACCGTCGCGATCGCGAAACGGCGTGCCGTGCCCCAAGAACCGCCCGACGAACTGGCGCGGGCCGTAGGGTCCGGTCACGGCGTCGGCCACGGCGTAGTACAGATTGTAGCTGCCTTTGCGCATCTGTCCGGTGCTCCATCCCGTACCGAACAGCACGTATTTCTCGCCGAACTTCATCATCAGGCAGCCTTCGTGGCCCATCTTGGCCATCTCGCCGGTGGGACCGATCGGCGTCGGCTCGGCCGCGAAGCCCGAAAAGTCCGGCTTCAGCGGGGCCACGACCGTCGCGCCCCAGATCATCCACCATGTGCCGTCGTCGTCGTGAAACAGCGACGGATCGTGGCGGCGGCCGATCGCCGCGCCCATGGGACTGGTCCACGGCCCGGCCACGTCGCGACCCGCGCTGAGCACCAGATTGGCGCCATTGACGGGACTGGGGCTGGTGTGGACCAGCGCCCACCGGTCGCCCACGTCGTGCAACTCGGGGGCCCACAACCGCCACTTGTCGCGCGGCACGGTCTGGAAGCGGCGCGGTCGCGCCTGCGGCCAAATCCCGTCCCGCAGCGTGAAGGGGGTGTCGAGCGATTCCCAGTCGATCAAGTTGGAGCTTCGCCATACTTGAGCTTTCCACCCCACGATGCTGCCGTCGCCCAGGCCCGTGTTGTAGGGGTCGCTCTGCTGCCGCGGGTCGTCCGGCAACGGCGTCGTGCCGGTCAGGTAGTAGTTGTCGTCGGGCCCCAGCACGATGTACGGATCGCGAATCCAACCGGACTTCACGAACAGCGCCCGATCGTGAGCGGCGAGGCCCTTGGCGAGTTCGTCGGCGCTCGGTTCGGCGGCCTGCGAGGCGACGGCCAGGGCCGCCACGATCAGCGGAAAGAGGTGTTTCATGAGACGTCAGACAGGGATCAGAACGAGTTGCGAACGTGAGACGAGCGAGGCGAGAAGCTGGGGCGAACGGGGCGGGCAGTTCGTCGTTGCTGGCGGCCCCGCCCCGTTCGGCAGTGCGGGGATGCGACGACAATCTGCAGGAGCGTCATGGCGGCAGCTCGTAACGGTCGGCCAGGTACTGCAAGACCAGCAGCACGTCGTCGTCCCCCAGTGCGCGGTTGTAGATGATCACCTCCGCCACGTCGCCGCCGAACATGCCGGCCTCGCCTTCGAGAATGGGATGCCGGCCAATGATCTTGCGGGACGTAATGGCGATCCGCGTATCGGCCCGCGCGACTTGCCGCTGCTGGCCGTCGAGGAACAGCGCCATTTGTTCGTCTGCCAAGCTGTAGCGGAAGGCCACGGCGCGGGGCTCTCCCGATTTGAGCGTTTGCAACTCCTCGACGACATTCTTGATCACGTCGTCGACGCGGCGGCCAGCGCCGCGCCAGCCGGTGAACAACTCGCCGCACACGGCAAACTGACCGTCGTGGTCGCGGTCGCGCAGGCAAATCTCGAACACCGAGGGCGACACCGATCCGCCCAGCGGACCGACGACCCGTTGCGGCGGACCGTTGTAGTTGAGCAGCGCCTGAAACTGCGGCTGGGTTTCGCCCAACGCCAGCACGACAAAGGCGGTCTGCTCGTTGGTGGTCGCCAGCGGCGGCGTCAGCAGAAATGCGCCGTCGCGGAACCGCACGGCCGGCTTGCCATTGATGGCGTCGTCGACCAGCGTCGGCCGATGGGCGGGGTTGAGCTGCAGCGCGTCTTCCGCCGAGGCGTTGCCGCCCACCTGCAAGTCGCTCCACCGCGAGACGCGATTCGCCTCATCCGCGTCGACCGCATGATCCGCGGCCAGCCACAGCGCCAAATCGTCGCGGACCGGCAGCGGCGGCGCCTGGTCGTCCGCCAGCGGGGCGCGGTTACGCCAGTGGAACTTGGCTTCGTTCGCCTCGAACTCCCGCAACGTCGTGCCGCCGATCGAGTACTCGCACGCCCGATCGGCCAGCAGGCGGATCGATTTCTGGAAATGATCTCCCCGGGCGGTCAGCGGTTGAAACGCGACCTCGCCCTGGAAGACGTGCACCTCCGACGAACCTGCTTGGTCGACGGCCACGCCGAACTCGGTCCCCAGGTCGACGACAATGCCGCTGGGCGTGACCACCTTAAACCCGAAGGCCGACTCGGGGACGTAGACCGACGCGTTGCCGACGCGCAACGAGCAGGCCTGGGCGTCGTCCATGAACAATTCGCACGGTCCCAACGCTTTGACGCGGGCGCCGTTGTCGAAGATGACTTCCGCCACGCCGGCGGCCAGGCTCACCTGCGAGCCGACGGTCAGCGGCGAGCCCTCGTCCCACGGCGGTCCGTTCCAGACGCAATCGGTCGTGCGTCCCAAGTAGGCGGCCACGCGCCCCGCTGCCGGCGTTGCGGAGCGGTTGGCGGGGGCTTGCTCGGCGACGGCTTGGCTGGGCGCCGATTCGGGGAGGGCGTCGCGGTCGTACCACATGACGCCCGCCGCCACGAGCACGGACGCCGCCAGCGCCCAAGCGGCTGCCGGCAGCCGCCAGTTGTTCCGGTCCACTTTGCCAGCGACCGGCTGAGCTGGCTGCACGTCATCGGTCAGCGGCGACTTGGCCAATTGATCGTCCAGGAGCATCAACTCCGCCAGATCGCGTACGCGCTGCGGATCTTCCTGCAGCCAGGCCTCGAACTCCGCCCGCCGGGCGTCCGGCAGTTCGCCCGCCAGGTAGGCCGCCAGCAATTTGTCATCGGACTGATTCATCACGGTCGCTCTGCCCCTGCCGCCAACTTCCTGCCAATGCAATCCTTGAGCGCCTGACGCGACCGGTGAATCAGTACGCCCACGGCGGACGCGGTCATCGTCATTTGTTCGGCAATTTCCGTTTGAGACAATTCGTCCCGATAGTAAAGCGCCACGGCCAGTCGTTGTCGCCGTGACAATTTCTGCAGGCAATCCCGCAGCGCATCGCCCCGTTCGCCCAGGGTCGGCGCCATCGCCCGGTAGGCGTCGGCCAATTGGTCAACGATCGCGGAACTGAACACAGTGCGTTCCCGCGACTGCCGTTGATAGTGCCGCAGAATCTGGTTGCGGGCGACGCCGAACACCCAGTTTATAAACGGTCGCTGGGGATCGTACCGCTCGGCCCCTTGCGCCACCGCCCGGCCGATCTCTTGCATCACGTCCTCGGCGTCATGCCGATTGCGAACTTCGGCCGCAACGTAGGCGCTGACCGCCCCGGCGGCCTCGTTCCATAACTCGGCGAACCGCTCCGCCGACACCAATTGCAGATTGCCTTCGTTTGCCACCAGTTACAGCCCCCGCCGTTTGGAGGAGACATCGTAAACCAGCAGCATCGCCTGCACCATGGTTGTTGCGGCGTTCGTCGGGCGTCGTTCTTGTGGACCTCGCGAGGCGCCTCCCCAATCACGCCGCGGCGTACGCGTGCGCCGGAGCGAGGCGACAGGGGAACAGCGCGACTCCATCTCCATTGTGTTATTCACGGCCAAGGCCGGCGCCCTTACACCAATGCCGAAATAAACGCGGCAATTTCCTGAGAGAGCTTTCGGGGGGCGCTGATTTTTCCGGTTTCTTGACGTTTTCTGTAAGCCAGCCCGCCGTGGCCGTGAATTACGTAGCAGAGCCGCGAGTCGCACCGCCGGTCTGCTTCTGCAGCACTTCAGCCCCGGCCGCGGTTCGGAACTTGTCATGGGCCGTGTTGCGGCGGGCCCGCGTCGCCGCGGGCGTCTCGCCGCGGCGACCGCGGAGCGCCCGTCGGATTGGCTCGCACTCGTCATACGGACAGCTCTCTTTCAAAACGGAAGGCAGATGCGCTCACTCGCTCACCGCTCGCATCGACGCAACGGAAGGCGCCGCGGTTTCACGCTGGTGGAGCTGTTGGTCGTCATCGCCATCATTGGCGTGCTGGTGGCCCTGCTGCTACCGGCCATCCAAGCGGCCCGCGAAGCCGCCCGCCGCGCCCAGTGCTCCAACAACATCCGCCAGCAGATGCTGGCCGTGCTGAACTTCGAGTCGGCGAAAGGCGAGCTGCCCGGGGGCATGAACGTCCATTCGCCGCTGAGCGTGCAAGCCGGGTTCCTGACGGCTGACAGCAACTGGTGCATCTCGATCCTGCCCTATCTGGAGCAACAGTCGCTCAGCGAGTTGATCGATCGCAGTCAGCCGATCACGACGCCCAGGAACCTGCTGGCGATCCAGACGACGCTGGAGACGTTTCTCTGCCCGACCGATCCGGGGCCCGACGACTACCAAGCGACGGCGTTTCGCACGGAAGCGGAGATCACCAACGTCGCGGCCGTGCTGCCGGCGCGCTCGTCGTACGTCGGCATGGCGGGCGTGCAGGCGAACAACAACTTCTGGAGCCGGCCGGTCAATATCCTCAGCGGCGCTGACGGATCGATTCCCACGGCCAAACCGATCACCCGTAACGAAGCATTTGCACTGCGCCGCGGCGTGTTTCCGCTGGTCGTGGAGCCAGCCGGACTCAACCCGATCGAGTTGCGCCAGATCACCGACGGCACGTCGCACACGATTGCGGTCGCCGAGTATCACACGACCACGCTGATGACAGGGCAGCGGGCGCCGGCCTGGGGCGACTGGCGCGTCTACACGTTCCTGTCCGACGCGACCGATCCGGGAAAAGTCGATCAACACCCGTTCGTGTTCGGCCTGGCCGATTTCGAGGCATGTTCCAGCAACATCCCCTCGACCAGTCAGCGATTGGTTGTCTGCGAACGTACGGTGGCCAGCTTGCATAGCGGCAACATTGTCCAAACGGGCGTCGTCGACGGAAGCGTCGCGTCGCTGTCGGCGGATATCGACCCCGAGTTGTGGGCGGCGGCTGCGACGTACGACGGCGGGGAGTTGGGTCGTGACTTCAACTAATCCGGGGGCGCGGAGTTTGATAGGGAGCATGGCCGCGGCTGCCGTGGCGCTGGCGTGCGGGGGCGGTTGCAACCCCGGCGGCACGCGGTACGCGCCGGTATCGGGCGTGGTGACGATTGACGGGCGCCCCGTGGAATCGGCGTCCGTGAGTTTTTGCCTGGAAGCATTCGCCGACGGCAGCGCGCCCCGCGGCCGCGTGCCTGTGGCCAGCGGCACGACGGACGCCGCGGGGGCGTTTGCGTTGCGGTCGTTGGACGCCGACGCCGAGCTGGTGGACGGCGCGGCGGTCGGCCGCCATCGCGTGGCAATTTATACGGAGCTGATCGATGAAGCGGCCGGCGACTATGCGGCGGCCAAGGTGTTGCGCAAGGAAATACTGCCCGCCAAATACAACCTGCAGAGCGAGCTCGCTGTCACCGTTCCGCCCGAGGGAACGGACCAATGCAACTTTGAACTGACGACCGACTGAATCAGGAGACCTGCTGACGAGGCCTCGTCCGGCACGCCGCGACGCAAATGGCTCCGGCACGAGCGTTTCGCAGAACAGCGAACAACGAGGACGACCGCCCGCGACGATGTCAGAGCAGCCTCTCGGGGCCGCCCGCTCTGACGTTGCGCGGCGCGGGCGTCTTGCCGATTGGGTTGCCTTGTGCCTCGGTCACCTCGCGACGGTCGACCCCGTTTCATCTGTGACATCCACGCCATGGTCTTCGCGTCGACTGCCTGCTTCGGGAACGCCGGCGTCGACGACAGCGAAGTCCGCATACTTTCAACTGGGAGCAACGTTCATGTCCCGCTCGTCTTTCCCGTCGACTCGGCTGCTCGCCGCTCTTGTCGCTCTTGTCGCCTTGCTCGGCAGCGTCGCTGGTCCGGCTCCGGCCGACAACTTGACGAACCTGCTTGACTCCGACTTGAGTCTGTTGTCGCAGGGAACGCCGTTCGACGTGCTCAATAATTTCGAGTTCGACTACGGCGAAAACGGTCGCGCGCTGCGGGACAATATCGACGCGGCCAACGGCGTGACGGGCGGTTGGACCATGAACGCGACGTTCACGCCCACGGCCGCCGATCTGGCCGCCGGCGAAACACGGTTGATCATGGAGATCGGCGGGACGAGCAACGGCACCGGCCTGTGGCTCATCGACGGCGTGGCGACGCTGGCCCTGAAAACGGGTGGCGGGGCCGACGTGCCCCCTTCGTCGCTGATTGCCAACGACCTGGACATCACCGACAACACGGCGGCCATCTACAGCAGCTTCGGCAAGCTTACCGCCGGCAACGAGGTCACGTTCGCCGCCACCTGGGACGCGAACGACACATTTACGGTTGCGCTGCAGGACAACACGGCCCAGGTCGGCGTCATCCAGACGGCCCGCGTCACCGGGACCGACAACAACTACAACTGGTACGGCAACTCCACGTTCTTGGAGGGCGATCTGGCGGGCTCCATCGGGTCTTACGGCGGGCTGAACGAGGCGACCGGCAATCCCTTCAGCGCGGACAACGCCGCGAACTTTGCCGGCTTCTTTGACGGAAACGACACGCTGTTTTGGAACGCCCCGGCGACGCTCGCCCTGAGCGATCCGGCCAAACCCGTGCTGACGGTCAACATCAACCGCGCCGACGGCAGCGTGACGATTGCCAACCCGACCGCGTCGGCGGTGACGGTCGACGGCTATGCGCTGATCGGCGGCCGCGGCGGATTCGACGACGGCGGCGGTCCTCAGAAAACTGTGTCCGCCGCGAACGCCGGCGGCCTGTTCACCATTGCCGCGGGCGGCTCCGAGAATCTCGGCAATCTGTGGGTCAAGTCGCCGTTCAGCGACGCGGCAGCGCAGATCGATACGTCCACGGGCGACTCGATCAACGCGCTGGTGACCTACTCGGGGCCCGAATACGTCTTCGGCGACTACGACCTGAGCGGCACGGTCGACGCCGGCGACTGGCCCACGGTGCTCGCCGGTTTGGTCACAGACGTGACGGCCGCCGAGGGGATCGGCCGCTATCTGGCGGGCGACCTGACCGGCAACGGGTTCGTCGGTCGCGGCGACTTCCGCTTGTTCAAGCAGCTGCTTTCGCCGGCCGACCGCGTGGCGCTGTTTGGCGTGCCGGAGCCGACGACGATCGCGCTGTTTGCGATGGCGGTCGGCGCGGTGTGTTGCCAGCGCCGGCGACGGTGCGGCATCGCGCTGTTGGCGCTGCTGGTCGCTGCGACGACCGTGCGTCCGCTGCCGGCGGCCGACATCTACTTCGTCGACAACGCGGGCGAGATCCGCAGCTTTACCGGCATCACGACCGGCGCCAATCCCATGGACGGCAAAGCGTTCGGCGGCGGCACGCTGATGGGGACCGTGGCCGCGTACGGCAGTTATCAAGGTTTTACGCACGTGCCTGACGGCCGCGTGTTCGGCGTCAACAGCACGGGCGGCGTCGACCGGTGGGACTCGCTGAGCGATTGGCTGAGCAACGCCGCCTCGACGAGTTTGTCAGTCGGCGTGTTCGGCCCGGAAGTCACCACGTCGCCCCGCACCGGCATTCACGGCCTGAGCTTCGACGGCGCCTCGGGCGGGTTCTACGTGATGTACGAAGGCCCCGATGAACTTGAGGGCGACCTGGGGCTGTACGCCAGCCTGGGCAACTTCGTCAACAACGCCAACGCCGCGGTCACGCCGTCGATCTTCAACGGCAACCTCATGAACTTCTACTACCCGGACGAAGACGCGCCGGCCAGCTCGATTCCCCCCAACCCCGGTGCGGCGCCCGGCTCGAACTACTTCCAGATCACTGGCGGCGGTCAGTTGGAAGGCTGGCTCGATCTGTTCACGCCCGGCTTCGGCTACGTGGCGGGCGGCGGCGAGGGCGGCGGCGACGGCACGGGCGGCAATCGTTCGTACCAGTTGCCCGGCTTCGGCAATACGGTGGTCGCCGGTTTCGCGGACTTGTCGAGCGTCGTGTTCGCCGACCTCACCTTGCGCGTCGACACCCGCACCGGCATGGTCAGCCTGAAGCGAGGCCAGAGCGCGCGGGACATCGACTATATCGAGATCACCAGCGCCGGCGACGGGCTGCTCGCCAGCGGCTACACGGGACTGGGCGGCAGCGGCTCGTTCCCCGCCGGCAACGGCGGCACGACGGTCGGCTGGGATTTGGCCCCCTCCAACGACGGCGACACCTTCCGCAAGGTCGAAGCGTTCGCGCTGGGCAGTTCGGAGATCGCCCCCGGAGCGGGCGAAATCCCGCTGGGGACGTTCTACGACACGACCAAGGACACGCAGGACCTGACGTTCGCGTTCGATTTGGCCGCCGACGGTTCGACCGTCACGGTGTCGGGCTTGTACATCGAGTACTACGAATCGTCGGGCCCGGTCGCCGACGTCAATGGCGACAACCGCGTCGACGGTTTGGACTTCCTGCAACTGCAGCGCACCAACGCCGGCTTGATTGCTACGTGGCAGGGCGAGTACGGCGCCGGGACGGCCGTCGCCGCCGCGGGCGCCGTTCCGGAGCCGTCGGCGGTCGCGCTCATTCTGTCGGCCGTGCTGGCACTGGGAGCGGCCGGTCGTCGTCGCTAGCCGATGATCGGGTCGCGGATGCAGGTCACAGCAATTCTGTTTGATTTCTTTCTTTTCAACTGTGGAGGATTCGACTCATGAGACTGACTTTGTTCGTGGGCGCCTGCCTCGGCGCTCTGGCCCTGCTGAGCGGCGGCGCTACGCACGCGGCGCTGATTGTCGACCTGAACCCGGGCGACGCCGCCTTTTCGTACGTCGACGGCGGCACGGCCACCGGCAGCGGGTCGGCGGTTCGCGCCAATGGCCACACTGTCAACGCGACCATCACCCCGGGCGCCGAGGATGTGACCGGCACCGTAGTGATCTTCGAGTACGGCGGCACGTCCAACGGCTTCAACCTGGGGCTCGTGGACGGCGTACTGACCTACATGGCCAAGCATAACTCCGGCGACGCGAACGCCCCCGACTCGCTCAATGACACGAGCCTACGGCCCGACGGCAGCACTTCGGGCGAGGCGGCCGTCCAGCACAGCTACGGCGCCCTGACCGCGGGCGAGACCTACTCGATCGCCGTCGCCTGGGATCAGGCCGGCACGCTGCTGCTGGGGCTGGAAGCGGGCGGCGTCATCGCCCGCAACACGTTCGGTCTGACCGGCGTCTACGACAACTGGTCGGGCAACAATTCGATCAGCGTCGGCGTGATCAACGCCAGCGCCGGCGGCTATGGCGGCGAACTCGCGGGGACGACCGTGGCCGACCCCTTCGACGTTGACGAGACGCCGGTGAGCAGTTTCACGGGGACGGTCAACGATCTGCTGTACTGGAACGACGCCGGGGGGGTGATCCCCGAACCGTCGACGATCGCCCTGGCGTCGCTGTGCGCGCTGGGGCTGGGTGCGATTCGCCGCCGCGAGGGGCGCGGGAATCGCGATTGAATTTCGGTAACCGCTGGGGCGCGCAGTTCGCCCCAGCGGTTGCCGCCCGTTTCTTGATACGCGGGAAGAGGTATGCGGGAATGAATCCAAGCCGGTGCGAATTTCAATCAGACGCGGTCAATCGCGAAGCGCGGCGACAGCGGCTCTCGCTGTGGCGATGCTTGGGGCCGATCGCCGCGGCGCTGGCCGGCCTGGCGGCGCTACGGCCCGCGCCCGCGGCGGCGCAAATCCTCGGCGCCAACTACAATGAAACATCGCGCTACGTGGACGAAGCGCAACTGGCTCTCAGCAAAACCAAATGGGTCCGCGGGTTCTTTGACATCCTGCAGATGCAGGACGTCGGCAACCTGGCGACCAACGACAATATCGTCGGCCTGCGGCGGGCGCAGGCGGCGGGCCAACAGGTGATTTTCTCGTTCAAGTGGGCGTTCGAGAATCACAACCAGAACGTGCCGACGCCCGGCTCGCCCCAGGAGGCGGCGTTATTTGCGCGGGCGGTCGAGACGCTCGAGGCGGTCGGGGCGCCGATTAACCACATCGTGCTGGGCAACGAGCCGATGTGGGAGACGCGACAGGCCGACCTGCAGCGACCGGCCCCGGGCGAGGCGCCGGCAGTCGTGACCTTCACCGAGCGGCTGCTCGACTACGTGCAGCAGCACTACGGAGCGCTGCAAACGCAGCGCCCGCAGTACTACGTCGGCTCGTTGAATCGCCTGTACGACGCCGGCCCCCAGGGCAGCGCGGTCGTCCAGGAGTTCTTTCAGCTGGCGCGCGACAACCCGCTGGTCGCGGGCGTCGACTTGCACGTGCACTATGACACGCTCCAGGAAGCGCAGGAAATGATGCAGTTCGCCCGCTCCACGTTGGGAGCTGGCAAGGACCTGCTGGCCACGGAATTTTCGCCCGTATGGCGGTATCAAAACGCGCTGGACGAGCCAATCGGGGCGGATCCGGCGGGCGCTCAATTCGCCCAGCAGTACGGCTACGAGCCCTCGCTGTTGGTGCAGGACTACCTGCATGACGCATTCGCCAGTCAGGTCAGTCGGCAGGAGTGGACCGACTTCATCGTGTCGCAGCCGTGGTTCAACGAGCACCACATACGCAACATGCATGCGTTGTTTCGGCAGCACGGCGTTTCGGTGGCCACGCTCGGCTACAATCAGACCGAGGCGATGCGCGGTCTCGACCCGACGCGCTCCGGGTATGCCCCGTTTCAAATCAACTGGCTGTTCATCGAGGGGCTGGTCGAGGAATCCGAGCCGCTGGACGCGTCCAACGAGCCCTACATGGCCGACTGGCTTGATGCGCAACACCTGCTGGCCGACGTGGATCGGGACAGCGACATCGACTTGAGCGACTGGCAACTCATGCTGCCGAACCTGATGCGCGACCTGGCCGCCGAGCAGATCCCGCCGGAGCAGTGGCTGGCCGCCGGCGATCTCAACAAATCGGGCCAGGTCGATCGCACCGACTTCCGCATTTTCAAGGACGCGTACGTCAGCCGCTACGGCCCGGCGGCGTTCGACGCGCAGTTTGCCGTGCCCGAGCCGACCTCGTTGGCGCTGGTCCCGCCGGCCGCGGCCACGGCGTGGCTGCTGCAGCGGATGCTCGCCAACGAGCGTGCTGCTCGCCCGAGCCGCTAAGACGCGGCGATCAGTTCGCCGTCACCACCGCGGCCGAGTAGGCCGGCAGCTCGAACGTCAACTGCCCGTCGGCCAACTTCGCAGCTGCGGCTGCGGGCTGCACGGTCTCGGGATGTTCCAGCGTGTTGCGAGCGTCGAGCGACCCGGGCGCCACGACCTGCATGGTGGCTTCGCTGGGGGCGAAGTCGCCCCGCAGCTTCACCTGCACGCTGACCGCGTGATCCTGCGGATTGACGGCCTTGATGACGACCGTCTCGCCGTCGTCAGAGCGCGTGGCCACGACGTTGCAGCCCTGCTGATCGCCGGCCACCGGTAAGAATTGCGAGGCGTAGTTGTCCCACCACAGCTTCATCACCACGTAGTTGGGGGCGGCGAACCACCCCGTGTGGTCGAAATTGATGAACGCGTTATCCCACGCGCCGGCCGACGTGTGCCGCAAGAACAGCGCGGGTCCGCCCAACGTAAACTTCTCGCCCTGTCGCTCGTACGCGTTGAGCAACCCGCCCGCGTACAACCCGGTCCGCCAGTCGGTCGACTGCGCGTTCCATTCCGAGTTGTAAATCTCCATGTCCGGGTTGTCCGACTGAGCGATGTACTCGGCCAAGGTTTCCAGCAGCCGCTCGTACCGCCGTACGCCGGAGTCGAAATTGTCCGGGTCCTCGTAGTTGTGAATGCTGATGTAGTCGATCAGCGGGGCGCACTCGTCGATCAACGCCCGATTCCAGCGCATATCGAACCGGTTGCCGCCGCAGGCCAACAGCTTGATCGGCGTGCCGAGTTCTTCCGCTTTGGCCCGCATGGCCGGGGCAAACTCCTTCACCTTCTCGATGTAGGCCTCGACCCCGGCCGCCCAGGTTTCGTTGTCCAACTCCCAGTACGTCACGTTGTACGGTTCGGGGTGGCCGTGCTTGGCGCGCAGCGCGCCCATCGGCGTAGACGCGTCGCCGTTGCAGTACTCCATCCACTCCAAAGCGTACGGCAGATAATCGTCTTCCGAGTCAAGTCGGAACTGGGCCGGCGCGCCGCACCCCGATTCCAGGATGCCCGTGTTGATCACCAGCAGCGGCTCGGCGCCGGTCTTCTCGCACAGTTGCATATACTCGTCCGTGCCGAACGAGTTGATGTCTTGATCCTCCCACATGTAGGCCGAGTAAATGCGTCGATCGCGTTGCGGGCCGATGGCGTCCTTCCACAGGTACACCGAGGCGAAGCACCCGCCCGGCCAGCGGATGATCGGCGGCCGCAAGCCTTGCACCGCCTCGAGCAGGTCGGGGCGGAACCCGCCGGCGTCGAGGGCGTCCTGGCCCATCATTTGAAACTGGTCGAGCTTCACGACGCCCGGCCCGAGCAGCATGATCCGCACCGAGCCGTCGTTCGTCTCGCCGCGGCACTCGATCTCGAACGGATACTCGGTCCACTCGTTGGCGGGCGGACCCAGGACCGTTTCGCCGAGGACTTTGTCGCCGTCGCGCAGCTCCAGTTTGACGCCCTGGGGAAGATCGCCCTTCATCGCCAGCGTGCCCGTGTAGCGCTGCGGCTGAAAGCGGAAGTTGTGCTGCTCGATGCCAGTGGCGGCGCTGTCGCTGGTCAGTTGCAGGCTGAAGTCGTTGTTCAGCGCATCGTCGACCCGCTCGGCCTCGCCGGCGCCCAGCGGCGACCAGAAGTCCACGGCCAACTCCGCCGCGGGAAGCTCGGGGAACCCGCTGAACAGCACCTCGGCGCCGTCGAGACTGGTCACTTTCAGGTTGCGATAGCGCGCCTGCGTGCCCCAGGTGCCCAGGCCGACCATGCCGCTGAGGTAGGGACGGTTCTCGTCGCGCATGTCGATCATCCGCTCGCCGTCAAGCCAGCACTGGATATGGTTGCCCTCGCAGCGGATGCGAATGTCGTACCAACGCCCCTCGGCGATGCGACCATTGCTGCCGCGGCCGATGGCGCCGCGCCCGCCGTCGTTTTCCTTTTCGATGGCGTGCCGGGTGTTACCCCAGCCGCCCAGGTTCAGCCAGTAAAACGAGTCGTCGTCTTGGGCGCGGAACAGCACCATGAAGCCCTCGACGCCCCGGTCCTTGCGGGCCTGCAGAGTGAACTCGTAGTCCTGCCAATCCGGATCGCCGAACACGAAATTGCAGTCGGTGATCATGGCCGATTGGACGATCTGGTCGTCGTCGATCGACCAGTCGCCGACGCCGCCGTTGCTGAGCTCGAAACTGCGATTCCAAATCAGCTCGCCCCACAGGCCGCCGTTCGCGGAGTGATAAATGTGCTCCAGAAAGTGGCCGTAGACGTTGGGGTCGATCTCGTGCGACGGATTGTCGACGTCGACGGTCAGCTGAATGGACGCATCGGCCGCGACGGCGGCGGGTGCGAGGGCGACCAGAGAGACAATGGCGGCGGCGATCAAGACAACGGCCGCGCCGCGGGAATTGGTGGCGTTCAACGTAGCGTCTCCGCAAGAACAGAGTCGTGAAAAGAGTCGTCAAGACGAGCAGTGCATCGCAGCCGCTACGATAGCCCAAATCGAAACGCGACTCCAGCGGCGGAGGCGGCGCGATTCGTCCGTGGCCGCGCCCACAGGCGCGAAGTTGTCGTTGTGCGGGAATCGCGCGCGATCCGTGGCGCGCGGCGGGCATGCCAAGAATTGGTCGGCAAAAACCGAGCGCACGTTGACAGAAGCCATCGCACGCTCCCCGTCGCGCCCTGCGCGGTTTGCATGAGTTGCGCATGGCGAGCCGGCAGATTTGCGCAGGCCGTGCGAGAGCTGGCCCGCCAACGGGAATTGCGGGCCAGCGTGGCGCGTCCCACAGATGGCGCCGGCCGTCTCGCCTACACGCGCAGCGGCAGCGACTTGCAGCGTTGGCCGGTCGCCGCGTAGACAGCGCCCGCGAGCGCCGGCGCCACGGCAATGATCGGCGTCTCGCCGGCGCCGACCGACGGCAAGTCGGGCCGCTCGACGATCACAATTTCCAACTCCGGCAAGTCGTCCATCCGCGGCACTTCGTAGTCGTAGAAACTGGCGTTGTCGATCCGCCCTTCTGAGAAGCGAATCTCCTCGCGCAAGGCCGCCCCCAGGCCCATGACGATGCATCCCTGCACTTGCGACAACAGATTCCGCGGGTTCTGCACGGCGCCGCACTCAAACGCCTGGCACACCGAACGCACGCGAATCGTCCCGTCCTCGACCGCTGCCTCGACGCACGCCGCGACGTACGACCCTTTTTCCGTCCCGCAGGCGATCCCCACGAAATCCCCGGCGGCGCGCCGGCCACGCCAGTCGAAGCGCTCGGCGGCCGCGAGCAGCACGTCGCGCAGCCGCCCCGGCTCGAGATGCGCCAGCCGAAACTCCAACGGGTCGGCGCCCGCCGCCTCGGCCAGTTCGTCCATGGCCGCTTCGCGGGCGAAATTGTTCGCCGTGGACGCCAGCGCGCGGTAGGAGCCCTGCCGCAGCGGGGCATCGGCGGCGAGCACGCGGGTGCGGCCGGCCGCCGTGCGATAAGGCGTGTCGACGGCGGATCCGCCCGAGTTGATGTTCGTAAAATCCCACGCGACAATCCGCCCCGCGTCGTCGAGCGCCGCATCGATCTCGATCACGCCCGCCGGGCGAAAGTACGCCCAGGTGAACTCCTCCTCGCGCGTCCAGCGCAGCGAGACCGGGCGACCGGCCGCTTTGGCCAGGCGGGCCGCTTCGACAGCCGCTTCGCCCGTGTGCTTGCCGCCGAACCCGCCGCCCGTGTCGGGAACGACGACGCGGACGGCGTCGGCGCCCAGGCGAAATGCACTCTGCAACTCGCTATGAACGCGGGCCGGCTGCTGCGTGCCGGTCCAGACGGTCAGGCGGCCCTCGTCCCACTGGGCCACGGCCGCGCGGGGCTCCATCGGCGCGTGCTGGATATACGCGATGTGGTAGGTCGACTGGTGGCGGCGGGGAGCTGATTCCAGAGCAGCTTGCCGGTCGCCCCACTCGCGCCCGCCGCGACCGCGTCGTCCCCCTTCTTCGGCCGCCGTTTGCTTGAGATGTTCGTACAACTGGTCGCTGTGGACGTGCTCGTCGGGCGCCGGCTCGTTCCAGCGAGCCGTCGACTCGATCGCCTCGACCGCGCGGGCGGCGCGCCACGACGTGGCCGCGGTACAACCGACAAAATCGCCGTCGCGCACGGCGATGACGCCGTCCATCTCCTGAGCGGGCCGCAGGTCAATCTCGGCCAGCGTGGCGCCGTAGGACGGCGGGCGCAGCACTTTGCCGTACGCCATGTCGGGCAACCGGATGTCGGACGGGTAGCGGTGCTGGCCGGTGACAACCGCGGCCGCGTCGACCTTCGCGGCGGGCGTGCCCAAGACCTGCCACGCCTCGACCGGACGCAGCGCGACGTCGGCCGGCGAAGCGCTTTCGAACGTGGCAACCAGTTCGCGATCGGCCGCCAAGTCGGCGAGCGTCGTCGCGGCGCCATCCGACACGGTGAACCGCCCCGCTTCGTAGCGCACGTCGCTCGCCGGGGCGCCGAGCTTGGCCGCGGCGAGTTCGACCAATTGCACCCGCGCCGCAGCGCAAGCGCTACGCACGCGCGGCACCGTGGAAGGCGTCGTGCGACTGCCGGCCGTGCCGCCGTCGTCGGGACACGCGGCCGTGTCCGCCATGATCAGGCGGACCCGATCCATCGGCAATTGCAGTTCCTCCGCGGCCGCCTGCGTGAGCTGCGTCCGCGAGCCCTGGCCCACTTCGACCTTACTGGTCAGCACGGTGACCACACCGTCCGCGCCGATATGCAACCGGTCGGCGAGACGCTCGTCGCGGCGGGCTTGTCGACCGCCCCGTTGCGCCTGACCGTCAGCCGGCCACGCGACCACCACCAGTCCCGCCCCCAAGGCGCCAACGAACTCGCGGCGATCGACGGCAAAGACGTAGCGCGGCGGCTCGCGCAGCTCGTAGCGTTCGAACTCAACTGCCGGGTCGTCGTCCAGCAGACTCGGCAACTCGTGTTGCGCAGTCATGTCTTGCCGGTTGGTCATGTCAAGCTTCCGGGGTGGCCGGGGGACTAGGGGGCGGACGCGTCGGGCGCCCGGCCGGCCGCCTGCTGAACCGCGGCCAGAATGTTTTCGTAATTGCAGCAGCGACACAGGTTGCCCGTCATCTCCGCGACGATTTCCTCGTCAGTGGCTTGCGGGCTACTGCGCAGCAACGCCACGGCGGTCATGATTTGCCCCGGCACGCAGTAGCCGCATTGCATGCCCGCTTGATCGATAAACGCCTGCTGCACCGGATGAAGCTGCCCGCTAGCGGCCAGCCCCTCGATCGTTTCAATCTCGCTGCCGGCGGCCGTCTCGATCGAGGTGATGCAGGCCTGGGTCGCCTCGCCGTCAATCAGCACCGTGCAGGCGCGGCAGGCGCCCTCGCCGCAGCCGTACTTGGTCCCGGTGAGAGCGAGATCTTCGCGCAGGACGTCCAGCAGCGGGCGATCGGCGTCGGTCGCGACCGCGTGCTCCGTGCCGTTGACGCGAATCGTGAATGTGTCGGGCATGAATCACTCCGCGTCGACGCGGCCAACTGAAAAGATCCGGCGGACGACGCCTGCGCCCGGTAGTCTAGGCGAGCGGCCGATGGCAACGCAAATCACCGCCGTTCGCTCCGGTATGTCGTCTCACAAGCGGCGCAAGTCCTCCGGCGTGTCGAGGTCGGCCTGCACCAGGGCGGCCGGCGATTCGAACGCGTCCAGTCGCTCGACCGGCTGTGCGGCCAGAAAGCGATCCAATCCGCCAGCATCGCTGGCGTCCAGAAACAAAGCCGCTGCACGCCACGGGAGCAAGACGGGGTGGCCCTGCCGGCCGCCTTGGCAGGGGATGACGATCCGCGGCGTTGCAGGATCGTAGCGGCTGACGACCTCGTCGACCGCAGCTGGGGTCAGACCGGGCAAGTCTGCCGGCGCGACAATCCAGGCGTCGTGCGCGCGAGGCGCGAATTGCCGTGCGACCTCCTGAAGCCCAATTTCGATCGAGTCGCGCATCTCGCGCGGCGGCGGATCGGCCTCGACGACCTGAACTGCGTGCTGCCGACACTGCTTGATCAGCGGCGCGTCGTCGGCGCGCACCACGACGATCGTGTGCGTGATTGCGCTGTCGATCCACGCCTCGAGAACCGTGTCAATCAACAGGCGACCCTTGACCCGCAGCAGTAATTTCGACTGGCCCATCCGCCGACTTCGCCCGGCCCCGGGAACGATCGCAAAGGACTGAAACTGGCGCATGGTTTCACGATCAACGGACCGTCCGGCATGAGCGAACCAACTCTCCACTCTGGGCAGCCTACACCAATTGCGGCGGCGTGGCGCTCCAGTTCGTCCCGCTCCCCGTACTTGGGCGACGGCACGGCGATTCGACATTTTTCGAGTCCGCGCGTCCCTTCACCGAAACTTCATACCTATTTGCGCATTCGAGTCTCATTTCTTCACCGTCTCTTCACGGCGCCTCCCTACACTCCGCGTCCGAACGGAACACGAGTCGCAAGAAAACACTTGCCAATCCGAACGAACCGCTGCCAGCGGGGCCGAGGCGCCCGCGGACGGCGGGCGGCCTGACCACGGAGAATACGAGAATGGGTGGTCGCCACGATGGCGCTAACGTTCTAGACACGCCCCGCTGCCTACTGCGCCCGAAGGAACGATTCCTTTCAGGCCCATACTTCTGCTGCACGCAACCCGGCTTCACGTTGGTGGAGCTTTTGGTGGTGATTTCCATCATCGGGGTGCTGATTGGCCTGCTCACGCCGGCCTTGAACATGGCGCGCGAATCGAGCCGTCGCACGGCCTGTGCGAACAATCTGCGACAGATTGGCGTGGGCATGCAGGCTCATGCCGACCACCATCAGGGACGACTTTGCAGCGGCGCCTTCGACTGGAAGCACGAAGGTTCGGTCGTCGACTTCGGCTGGGTGGCCGACTGCGTCCGGCAAACGATCCCGGTGAGCGAAATCCGCTGCCCGAGCAATCCGGCGCAAGCGGCCGAGACCGTCAATCAGGTCCTGTCGCTGCAGCGGTCCGACTTCAGTGCGTGCATCGAGCCGCTGGGCAGCCCGCCGTCGGTCGCCCCCGACGGCGAGCCGATCATCAATCCATGCCGGAAGATCCTCGAAGAGAACCTGGCGCCCGGCAGCCCCGAACGCTTGCAGGTCGTTGCGGATCATCTGCTGGAGAAGTTCTACAACACCAACTTCACCGCAAGTTGGCTGCTGGTGCGCGGCGGGCCGCGATTGGACAAGAGCGGCAATCTCAAGAGTGACAAGCCCGAATGCCCCGCTGACTACAAACTTCGCGAAGCGTCGCAAGGCGCGCTGAGTCTGCGCGTGGTCGACGCGTCCCGGACGCCCGCGAGCATCGTGCCGCTGTTGGGCGACGGGGCGTTGGCCGGCACGTTGTCGATGAACGTCGGCGACTTGGCGGCCGGGACGCCAACCACCGGGTCATTCACGCGCGGTCCGGTGTTGGTCAAGGACATGAGTCACCCCGAGTTCCCTGACGGCACGAAGCGCGAAGGCTCCGACGGCTGGTGGGCCGCGTGGACCAAGCGGGTCCGGCAGGACTATCGCGGATTCAGCCCCGTGCACCGCGGCGTGTGCAACGTGCTGATGGCCGATGGGAGCGTCCAGCCGTTGGACGATTCCAACGACGACGGGCTCATCAACAACGGCTTTTTGGCGACCAGCGGCGGCGGCTTCGCCAGCGACGAGATCGAGTACAAGAACTCGAAATTGTTCAGCAAAGCAGCGCTGCGCGGACTATGACGCGCGGGTCGCCCCGTCGCCCGTCGCCTTGTGGAGACGACGCCAAGCCACAGAGAGGACGCCTCGAAGCGTCCGAAGACCGATGCCATCTTGGCGGATACCGAACAACCGCGGACGCGCTCCGGCAGGCCGCGATGAAATCACAAAAAAAAAGGAGGGTGCGTCGCCCTGAATCACGGACTTGGCAAGTCAACATGCCGCCGCGGCGATCGGCTCAATGACAGCCGCGGCAACCTGCAGGCGCCCACAGGCGCCACGCTCGTTTCGTCTTCCTACCCAATTCGTTTCATCAAGACGGCCGCACCCGGAGCGGCCCGGTAAAGGACCACATTATGAGTTTAACTGAGATTCGTTGCCGGAAGCAACGGAAGACCGCCCGGCGTTCCGCGGAACGCCCCGGTTTTACCCTTGTCGAACTGCTGGTGGTGATTGCCATCATCGGCGTGCTGGTCGCCCTGCTGCTGCCGGCCATTTCCCGTGCTCGCGAGGCCTCGCGGGCCAATGCCTGCATGAACAACCTGCGGCAGTTCGGCATTGGCTTTCACATGTTCGCCGAGCGCGATCCCAACGGCCGTATGTGCACGGGTGCCGCGGACTTCCGTCGCGATGGGGCCTGGGACAAGTACGGCTGGGTCGCCGACCTGGTGAACACCGGCGCCGCCAATCCCCAGCAGATGCTGTGCCCGACCAACCCGCTGCGGGCCTCCGAGAAGACCAACGACTTGCTCGGCCGTGACACGACCGACGGCCGAGACGGCGTCGACGCCACCCGCCTGTCGGAAGGCCTGTGCGGTTCCGATTCGTGGAACGGTTCGCCGGCCGGTTCGCCCGGGTTCGGCGGCACCGCCACCAGCACCCCCGAACGGGCGGCGTTCGTCGCCCGCGCGTTCTTCGCTCGCGGTTACAACACGAATTACGCTGCCGGCTGGCACTTTGTCCGCAGCGCGCCGAAGTTCGAGTTTGACGACAGCGTCTCGCCCGCTGCGATCATTTCGAGCCCCAATGGCATGAAAGGCCTCGCCGGCACCCAGGGTCCGCTGACCTTGCGGATGGTCGAGAGCGGCCCGGTCGTGTCGTCGCGCGTGGCCCTGCTGGGCGACGCCGCCCCGGGCGACATCGACGAAGCCCTGCTGGCGCAAACGATCGGCTACGGTCCCAACCTGCTGGGCACCAGCAACCCCGATCCGTTCGCCAACGGCAGCGCCGAGACGGAAACCTTCGTCCAGGCCAACGAACTGCTGACCGAAGCCTTCAACGACGGCCCGGCTTACTACGACAGCAGCGGCAAGGCCGTGCGTCTGATCCCGACTGGCACGGACCTCAGCGCGCAGGTCGCTCAGGAACTGGAAGGCGGCGCCTGGCAGCCCAACGGTCCCGGCGCGAACGAACTGTACCTGCAGGACACCCGCGACTGGTTCGCCGTGCATGGCGGCAGCGACCAGGCGTTCGTGAACCTGCTGTTCGCCGACGGCAGCGTGCGTCGGTTCAGCGACTCCGACGGCGACAAGTTCCTGAACCCGGGCTTCCCGGTCCCCGAAGGCGAGACGCCCGACGTGTACGCCAAGGTCGGTTACACCAGCTCGGCCGTGGAGTTGCCGTCGAAGGACGTCTTCAGCGGCGTGTTCCTGGTGAACCTGTCGAAGCGTTCGGCGTTCGAGGACTGAGTCGCCAGCGCGGCAGCGTTCTGCTGAACGCTGCCTGACGACGACAACGGCGTCGTGCAGCCTCGACCCGCGCGGTCGGGGCTGCCGGCGCTTATTCGACTTCAACACACGACACGAAGCGTTTGCTTCCAAGACCGCGTATGAATCACAGAATTTGCCTCACTGCGCTGGCCGTCGCGCTATTCGCAGCGCCCTCAGGCTGTAATCGTTCTGCTGAGCAAGAACGCCGTTTTCGCGACCCGTGGGCCGAGCGCCGCGCTGAAGTCCAGCGCCGCCTGGCCGAGCGCGAAGCCGCCGAGAATCTCGCGGGCCCCGCGCCGCGCCTGACGTGGGACAAGCGGGAAATCGACTTCGCCGAGCTGCATTCCGAAGGCGTCGGCGAGCAGTCCCTGACCATTTCCAACACAGGCGACGCCCCGCTGGAACTGACGCAAACCGCGGGCAGCGCCGGCCGCATCCAGGTCGATCCGGCCGAAGCGTCGGTGGCGCCGGGCGAGCAAATCCAGCTCACGCTGCGACGCCCGGCGAGCGGCGGCGAGGGGCCGTTCTCCGAAACCATTGAGCTGCAAACCAACGACCCCCGCGTGCCGACGCTGCAGCTGGCGGCCAGCGGCGTGGTGCTGCGTCGCCTAACGGTGATGCCGCCGCAGATCGAACTGCCGCGCATCCGCAGCGACGAGCCGGCCGAGACGATCGCCTTTGTGGTCAGCGACATCTGGGAGTCGTTCCAACTGACCGACGGCGAAACCACGCTGGAGGGGGCCGCATGGACCGTCGAACCGGCCGAGCCCAGCGAATTGAAACTGCTCGGCGCGAAAAGCGGCTACCTCGTCACCTTCACCGCCCCCGCGGGCATGCAACACGGCATATACCGCCATTCGCTGAGCTTCACCGCGACCCTGCCCGGCGGCGAGCCGCAGCGGATCGAGACGCCCGTCTCCTGCAAAGTCCTGCGCAAGGTGGCCGTCTATGGAGACGGGATCGACAAGGATGGCGTCATTCGTCTGGGCGTGCTGCCGGTCGGCAAGAAGCACTTCCGCCGCTTCACGGTGAAGATCTACGACGAGGATCGCAACGTGGGCGACGTGACCATCTCGACGAAGCCCGAATTCCTGCAAGCCCGCCTGGCGCCGCGGGCGACCGCCAAGGGCAACGTGTACAGCCTGGAAGTCACCGTGCCCGCGGACGCCCCCGAAAAGGTCTGCCGCGGCGCGACCGAAGGCCAGGTGTCGGTCGATTTCGGCCGGGCCGACCTGGAGCCGCTCACGCTGGGCGTCGAATTCACGACTCACTGGTTTCACGAAGACGATTTACTGTAGTCGCCGGCCAGGATTGCGGCTTCACGACCTTTGCTCTGCTCGACCTGACTGCTTGATGACCGGTTCCTCCGCTACCACCCGCAGTTCGGCGCCCGCGGCGGGCGCTTCCCTCCCGATGCTCTGCAGCTCCTGCAACGCCCCAGCGCCTGCCGACAGGCGGTTTTGCGGCCAGTGCGGAGCGCAGTTGTGGGATCCGTGCTTGGCGTGCGGGGAGCGCAACGCCGCTGCCGAGAAGTTCTGCGGCGCCTGCGGCGGCGATCTGGTTGCCATGGTTGAAGCGCGCCGCGCCGAGATGGCCGCCGCGCTCGCGAAAGCGGAACCGTTGGCAGCGGTGGGGCGGTTTCTTGATGCTGCGAGGATTGTCGAAGAAATCGAACTGACGGAGCACTCGGCGCTGGCCGCGGAGGTCGCGGAAACGCGGCGGCGGATTGCGGAGTACCCGGCTCTGCGCGAGCAGGCGATCAAAGACGCTAAGACAGCCGCCGAGGAGGTTCGCCAACTGCTGGCGGCCCGTAGGATCGATGCCGCCCACGCCCGGCTGCAGCGCGTGCCGGTCGGCTTTCACACGCCGGAGATGAAGCAGCTCGCCGGCGAGTTGGGGCAGTTGGTCGCCGAAGCGAAACAACTCCGCCAGGAGATCGCCGCGGCGCTGGCGGCCAAGCAGTACGACGGCCTGCTGCCGCAGGTGGAGCGGCTGGCGTCGCTCTACCCCGACGACCCGCAGCCGCAGGCGTTGCTCAAACGGATCCAGCACTACCAGCGCAAACGCGACGCCGCCGCGGGAACGCGATACCTGCAGGCCGCGCTGGCCGCAATCGCCAAGTGCGACTACGCCCGCGCTGGCGCCGCGGTGGAGAAGATCCCCGCCGACGTGCTGGCGGATGAAGCGGTGGCCGCCAAGGCGGCCGCGATTCGCGAACGCGCTTTCCTCTACCAACAGTTGCAGCGCGAACCGTACGCCACCGCTGTGGTGGTCAAGATGGCCGAGCGACTGGCCAAGCTGCAGCCGAGCGACGCGCGGATCGTGAAGATGGCGTCGTCGGCGCAGCAGCGTTATGCGGCCGGCAATCAGCCCGGCGCCGCTCGGCCGGCCGCGTGGGCCAAGCCGCCCGAACGCAACAACCTGGGAATGCCGGTCGACCTGACGCCGACGCCGACGCCGCTGTTGGCCGCCCCGGGGTTCCGGCGCGAGCTGGGGCCGCAACTGCTGGTCGCTTATGGGCTGGCGCTGCAAGCGGCGGGGCAAGCGGGCTACCCATTGCATCTCACGCCGCAGGAGAAAAAGGGGACGTGGCGGGCGCTGGCGCCCAAGCTGCGATCGACCAAGACGCAGCCGACCGGCTGGGGCGTCGACGTGGGCAGTCGCATGCTCAAGGCCGTGCAGGTGGGGCTGGCCGACGGCCAGCTCGCCGTGCTGCGCGTCCACCACGCGCCGCTCCCCCGCTCGGGCGACGCCGCGGAGGCGATCTCACAGTTTGTCGGCGAGCACGATTTGTCGTCCTGCACGGTGGCGATCAATCTGCCCAGCACGCAAACCTTGGTGCGCATCTTCGCGGTTCCCGCGCCCAAGCCCGACAAGTTCCGCGAGGCGGTGGCGTTCGAGCTGAAAGCGCGGATCCCGCTGGCTGAAGATCAAGCGTTGCACGATTTCCATTGGTCGCCCGTGGCCGATGACGCGGACGACGCCCCCTCGGCGATGATGCGCCGCGTGCTGCTGGTCGCGGCGGCGCGGAACCATGTCGCGCAGCGGATGGAGCCGTGGCGGGACTCCGGCGCCGGCGAGCTGTTGGTTGTCAGCGACAGCGTCGCGTTGGCCAATGGCCTGGTCGGTCCGCTGGACGTTGGCGACGAGAAGCCCAAGGGCAAACACGCCCCGCCGCCCGCCCCCATGCCCGAGCACGTCGCCGGCCGCGCGTTTTTGGAGACGGGAGCGTCGACGTTCAATCTGGTCGCGTTCACCCCGGCCGGGCTGTGGTGCCGCGGCCTGTATCTGGGGACCGAAGGGCTCGACAAAGCCGTGGCGGCGGACCGTCAACTGCCGCTGGAGGAAGCCGAAACGCTGCGGCGCCAACCGTATCGCGCGGCGGCGATGCACCAGTTGCATGCGGCCCTCGCGGGCGAGCTGGACCGCCTGCAAGCGTCCATCCACCGTGCGACCGACCAACTCGCCGCCGAGACCGCCTTCAAACCTCGGCAACTGCAGATCTGCGGCGGACTGGCGCATCAACTCGGGTTTCTGCAGCGCCTGCAACGGGACGAATGAGCTCACCATGAAAACTGTGCCGCAATCAGAGCGACCACATCGGCTGCCGACGTCCGCGCTGCTGCTGCTGACAACGATCGCCGGCATCGGCGGGTGCGGCTACGGCATGTCGGCCTCCGACATGCGCCAGTACGCGATCAAACGCGACAGCGATCCGGAGGAGGACGAGTCGACCCCGGCGGCCGCTCCCGCGGCATCGGCTGTTGCCAACTCACAGCCGAGAACTCAACCGGCGACCCAGATCGCGGCGACCGCCCCGCCCAGTCCGTCGGCGGTCCAAGATTCGCCCGCGCCTGCCGCCGCGGGGCAACCCCCGTCAACCGCAGCCGCAGCGGCCGCACCGGCGCCGCAGTCCGCTGGTCAATCGCTCAGCGACACCCGCACCCCGCCGGCGGCGCCGCTGAGCCCGGCGGAGCGCGCTGGCGCCGCGGCGCACAGCATCGAGCAGATCGCCGCCGCGTTGGATGCCTACCTGCAGGATCGCGGCAAATACCCCGGCTACGCCATCACCGACTCCGCCGGCGGGCCCCTGCTGAGCTGGCGCGTGGCGCTGCTGCCCTATCTGGGACATAAGCAGCTGTACGAGAAGTTCAATCTCGAGGAGCCGTGGAACAGCCCGACCAACCGCAAGCTGCTGCCGTTGATCCCCGCGGTATACCAATCGCCCGAGCGATTTGACGACACAACCAACTTCTTGGCGCCGCTCAGCGGCAGCTCGGCCATGGGCAACGTCCGCGGTCTGCATCCGCGTCGCATGGAAGACGGGCCCGAACACACCGTGTTCGTCATCGAGGCCAACGACAACCTCGCCAAGCCGTGGACCCAGCCGGCTGACTTCGACTTTGATCCCCGCGAGTCGCTGGCCGCGTACGCCGGCCAGTTGCGCGGCGGGCACGCCCTGGTGGCGTGGGGCGGCGGCATTGGGGGCGCCGTGCCGCTCTCCGCGTCTGCCGACGCGCTGCGGGCGATCTTCACTGTTGATGGCGGCGAAGCAGTCAGCTCCTACTCGGTGAGTCTGCCGCTGGACGAAAAATTGATCGCCAAGCTAGCCGGCGCCACGGCGTCCGGGCCCAGGCCGACAACGGCGGCAGCTGCCGAGTCGACGCAACCACGCGCCGGTCGGCCGGCGCCGACGACAGCGTCGCCGTCAGGCAGTGCGCTGGCCGCTGACTACATTCGCGGAGCCCATGCCGCGTGGCGTCTGCACCGCGTCGGCGACGCGCTGCGGTTGCTGTACGCGGCGGACATCGCCGATCGGCACGCTGCCTGTCTGACTTTCTCGTGGATCCCCGCACTCAAGCGCCCTGCCGCCGCCGTGCACATTGGCGTCGGCGTGCTGAGCGATACCACGCGTTTGGCCGGCCACGCGAATCGCTCGGGTCGGCGACGGACCGACGACGACCTGCGCGAGCCAACCCGCCAAGCCGTGGGCCAGCCGGGACGCGAGTGGCTCGCTTCAATTGAACAACACGCCGCCGAACTGTCGCCTGCCGAGCTGGCAACCAGCGCAGCTCCCGCAGACGCCAGAGACGGCGCTGCGAGTCATGGTCCTGTGACCTATCTGGGCGCCGGGCGACGCGGCGATCTGATCCCGCTGGCCATCGAAAACGCGGTCGACGTGCTGGTGTTGTTGGAGGCGGGCGAGAGCGCATCGCGCACGGCGGTTTTTGTCGACTGTGAACTGTTCGATCTGGCCCGCGGCAAGAGCGTGTTGAAGTTGCCCCGTGTCGTGTGGACGCCCTCCGCCGCCGGATTGCGCTTACTCGCCCGCGACGAAGACTACCGCACCAGCCAGTGGAAACTCGACGATTTCCTGGCCGATCAACTCACGCCGCAGCCGCTGCCTGAAGCATTGCGTCCGCGGCACGCGGTGTCGCGCCTCGCGGCACTGGCCGACGCCAACGCCATGCACCCGCTCGCCGCGCTGGCGGAGATGGTCGCCTATCGCCGGCTGGGCTTGATTAGCGACCGCGAGTTGCTCGACGGCTTGCGCGGTCGGCTGGGCGCCGAAGGCGGCGAGACGCTCATGCTGGGCAGCGATACGAACAAACATCGTCTGCTGCGGCAGATGCTGCCCACCGACGACCCCGCCGAGTTGGCGCAACTGGCCGAACAAAACCAGCGCCGCCGTCGGGACGACGACTGATCCGCCGGGGTGCACCCTGCTTGTCCGCTGATTCGTGGCGGCGCACCGCAATCGTGCGCCGCGGTCGCTCGCTTGACCGCCGAAGAGAGACACGCCCTGATGAACGCGACCGAACTGCGCCGATTGAGTTGCCTGCTGATCGCCGTGACGAGCTGCGCCTGCGGCCGATTCAGCCGGGCCGCCGACGTCACTTCGACCTGGACCGCCGCAGGCGTGACCGCCAACTGGTCCGATCCCGCCAGTTGGGATACGCCCACGGCCCCCAACAATGGCGCGACAACTTACGACGCCGTGATCGCCAGCGGCCTCGCGACCGTCGACGCGCCGATCACCGTGGACGGTTTAGCGTTGCTGGGCAGCTCGCGACTGGGCGGACCGGAGATCGTCACCGTCGCCACCGCGGCCATCTGGCAGGGACGAGAAATCGGCAATGCCGGAGTCGCCGTCGCCGCGGGGGCGACGCTGGATATCACCGGCTCGGTCACCCGCACGCTGGCCAACGGCGCCACGCTGTCGATCGCCGGCGACGCCACGCTCACCGGCTCGGGCAACGTCGACACGTTTGCCGGCTCGCCGGCCACCTCGGTCACAGTATCGGTCGAATCGGGAGGCGTGCTCGACCTGCAAAGCAATGCGGACTTCACCGACGGCGCCAACGACTCGGACGTCTTCGTCCGCTATGGGATGCTTGCCATCGCGGGCGAGTTGAAGAAGACGACCAGCACCGGCGAGACGCGCATCGCCGCCGACTGGTCGGTGAACAACATGGGCGTCATTGCGGCCGAGTCGGGCACGCTGCGGTTCAGCAGCGCGTCGTCGAACTTCAACAACGATGGCACGGCCTCGGTCGCCGCTGGCGCGACGTTGGCCGTGGGCGGCGGGTTGAGCACGGGCGCCTGGAACGTCGCGGCGGGCGGGCAACTGGTCATCGATCCCGCCACGTCGGCGGGGGCGCAAACCGTCAGCGGCGCCATCGCCAATGACGGCGACATCGCCGTCCGCGGCAGACTGGATGTCGCCCCCGGCGCCAGCTACTCGGGCAGCGGCGCCTTCGCGCTGGAAAACGGCGGTCGTCTCGGCGGGACGGCGCCGATGATGCTGGCCAATTTCAACTGGAGCGGCGGACGGATTGACCACACGGGCGGCATCACAGTTCCCGCCACCGGCACGGCCCCCCAAATGACCGTCTCGGGCAGCAACTCCAAACGGCTGGGCAACGGCGCCGCGCTGACGATCGAAGGAACCGCGCTGGTGACCTCCACGTCGAACATCGACTCGCTCGCCTCCAGCGCCACCCCGGCGACGGTGACGATCGGCGCTGGCGGCCTGCTTGATTTGGCGAGTGACGCCGGGCTGAGCGACGGCTTCGCGGGCTCCAATCCCAGCGCAGTCGCCAGCTCGCTTGCGATCGACGGAACGCTGCGCAAGTCGGCCGGCGGCGGCACGTCGCACGTGCATGACAACTGGTCCGTCGAGAACAACGGCCTGGTCGAGGCGACCAACGGCGCGCTGCAGTTTCACGGCGACTTCCAGCACCACGGAACCGTCAACGCGGAGGGGGGCCACGTGCGGTTCGAGGGCGACGTCGCCGGCAGCGGCAATTTTACCGGCGCCGGGACGGTCACGATGGCCGGCAGCTACGCACCGGGCGCCGGACCGAGGGCGATCGGCTTCGGCGGCGACTTGTCCCTGACGACCGCCAACGCGTTTTTCATTGAGCTCGGCGGCACGACGCCGGGCAGCCAGTACGATCAGCTGTCGGTTGCGGGGACGGCGTCGCTGGGTGGAACGCTCAGCGTGAGCTTCGTCGATCTGGGCAGCGGCCTGTTCGAGCCGGCGGTGGGCGACGAGTTTGAAATCATCTCCGCCGCCGCGGTCAGCGGCGGGTTCTCGACGCTGGCGTTGCCGACGCTGTCGGCGGGCTTCTGGCAACCGCTGTATGGCGCCGACCACTTCACGCTCCGCATCGCGTCGAGCCTGCCGGCAGATTTCGATGATGACGGCGACGTGGATGGCGACGATCTGACCAACTGGCAGGCCGGATACGGTGCGCTCGATGCCGAGAAGGCGGACGGCGACGAGAATCTCGACGGCCAAGTGACCGGCCGCGACTTTCTCGCCTGGCAGCGGCAATTTACCCCGCCCGCACCGCTGGAAGGCCCCGCAGCGGTCGCCGCCGTCCCCGAACCGGCGACGGCCGCGTTGCTGCTGGTCGGCCTGCTGGCGTGGCGAGCAGCCAGGAAGCGTTGACGCCCTGCCGGGGCAATGTGGCCAGACGAGCGACTCGCGGCCGTCACTCCGCGTGACCGCCGGTGTTCCAACGCCCCTGCCCCGCTCCTGCTCCAGCTCCGCGTCCGCGGCCCATGCCGCGTCCCTGACCCATGCCGCGCCCGGCGCCTTCGGACCAGCGGCCCGGCCCGTGGGCCTGCTCATCGCTGGCCTCGCCCGGTTCGTCATGCGCTGCGCCGATGCGCCCCCAGCCGCGGGTCTCCGGATAGGCGGCGCGGACCAACGCCAACAGCTCGCTTGGCGTCGCACCTTGTTGGGCGGCGATTTCGCCGACGCTCTGCGCCTCGTCGGCCGTGTCGTAACCGGCCAGCTCCAGCGCCGCGGCGATCTCATCGGCCGACAGTCCCACGTGCTCGGCCAACTCGGCCAGCGTGAACTCCTCGGCATGCGGCACCGGCGGTTCGGCATTGTCGGCGGCGGCGGTTTCGTCCCAGTAGTCTTTGATCTGCTCGCCCGCCGACATCAGCGAACTGAACGGGGGGATCCCGTAGATCGGCCCCGCTACGCAGACCGCGGCCACGAGGCCCGCCAAAGCGAGTTCGCGTTTCTTGTTGATCCCCGCCACCCGTTTGTTGCGCAGGTAACGCACGAGCACCGACCAATTCAGCGCCAGATGTGTCACGGCGATCGCAATGAACAGCAAACCGTTGTTCACATGCACCGCGCCCCACTCGTGTTTGTCGAGCCCCCACATCGTCCAGCCGGTCCAGTTGGCCGTGCGGCCGCGGGGCGTGAGAAACAGCAGCACGCCCGACACGCACAACACGGCGAATGACGCCGTGAGCAGCAGCGACGTGAACGCCCGCAGACTGAAGCGGGCGCTGGCGGCCTGACCGACGCGGGTCATGGCAGCGTCATCGGGCGGGCAGTTCGTTCGAGCGGTGGTGAGCACGGGCGACGACATGACAGCAAAGCCTCGCGAGCAAGACGGGGGATGAAATCGCAACTCAAGAGACAGTAGGAGCAAACGCCGCGCCGCTGCACCGTCGGGGGAGCCTGCAAGTTCGCTGGTCGTGACAAACCGCCAACTGTGCTGCAGAGAGGTGGACGGCCCTTGCGATTCCGTCGTGCGGCCCGATCCACGGCGCGCAGATTCTGCACAGCCCCGGCGCCCCCGCCCGGCGCCTTTTTCACACAGCAACAAGGCGGGTGACTGGCCGCTGCCTCAGCCGTCGGGCTCGCCGGACTCGCCCGCGCGCTCCGCCGACTCGCCCTCGATGACGCGCAGCTTGTAGATCAGCGTCCGGCGCGAGATCCCCAGTTTCTTGGCCGCTTGGGTGCGGTTGCCGCCGGTCTCCTCCAGCGTGGCCAGGATGGCGGCCCGCTCCAACTGCGACAGGCGATTGCCGTCCTCCTCGGCGGCTGGAGCGTTGCCGCAGTGCGTGGCAATCTTCGGCGGCATGTGCTCGGGCAGGATCACGTCGCCGCGGGCCAGCAGACAGGCCCGCTGCACGGCGTTGCGCAGTTCGCGCACGTTGCCCGGCCAATGGTACGCCAGCAGGCACTGCATGGCTTGCGGCGACAGCCGGGTCGGGCCGCCGGCGAACTCGGTGGCGAACCGCCGGGCCAGCGGCAGCACGTCGTCCCGTCGGTCCCGCAGCGGGGGGACGATCAGTTCGACCACGTTGATGCGGTAGTACAGATCTTCGCGAAACTCGCCGTCGGCGATGGCCGCTTCAAGATTGCGGTTTGAGGCCGCGACCAGCCGCACGTCGACGGTCACCGGGGCGTCGCTCCCTACGGGGGTGATCTGCCCCGACTCCAGCGCGCGCAACAGAGCGGGCTGCAACGGCAGCGGCAACTCGCCAATCTCGTCGAGGAACAGCGTCCCGCCGTCGGCCGCGCGAAACAGTCCCTGCCGCGACTGCGTGGCGCCGGTGAACGCCCCCTTGGCGTGGCCGAACAGCTCGCTTTCGATGAGCGTGTCGGGCAAGCCGCCGCAGTTGGCCGTCAGCAGCGGGCCGTCGCGGCGGGGGCTCCACTGGTGGATGAGTTGGGCGATGCCCTCCTTGCCGGCGCCGCTCTCGCCGCTGATCAGCACGGGCGCGGCCGAGTCGGCAACCACCGCGGCGGTGTCCACCAGCCGCTGCATCGGCGCGCTGACGGCAATGAACCAATCGGGCAACGGCGCAGCCGGCACGGCCGCCGCGCCCGTTGATTCTGCCGGGCCGATGGCGTCCGCCATCGCGGCGGCCAGTTCGTCCAAATCGATCGGTTTGGCCAGATAGTCGTCGGCCCCGCTTTTAACGGCTTCGATTGCTTGCCGCAAGTCGGCGTGAGCGGTGATCAGGCACACCGGCAACGTTGGCTGCAACTCGCGGATTTCGGCGAGCGCCTCAATGCCGCTCATGCCGGGCAACCGCACGTCCAGCAGCACCATCGCTGGCGGCTCGGCCGCGAACAACCGCAGCGCGTCCTCAGCGGATTCCGCCTCGCGGACCGCGTAGCCCAGGCCGCCGACAAAACTGCCCAGCAGGTCGCGTTGCGCGGGGTCGTCGTCGACGATCAACACGGTGCGTGGCTGGTCAGTCATGACTCTCCGCGTGGATTCCGGTAAGTGCGAACGAAGCCCCGCCGCCGGAGCGATCGGCGTATTCCGCCTGCCAGCCGTGAGCTTGGGCGATTTGCTGCACGATCGCCAGTCCCAATCCTGTTCCTTCGCTGCGCGTCGTGAAATACGGGGTGAACAGCGACGGCGCCTGCTCGGCCGGGACGCCGGGGCCGCGATCGTTCACGGCAATCTGACAGTCGCCTCCCGGCGCTGCCGACGCCTCAATCGCGATCGTGCCGCCCGGCGGCGAGAAGTGGACTGCGTTCTGCAGCAAGTTGAACAACGCCTGCCGCAGCAATTCGCGATCGGTTTGCAGGGTCTTGCACTCCGGGCCGATCGCACAATCGACCTGCAATTGCTTGTCGTCGAGATCCGGTTCCAACAGCAGCTTCAACTCGTCCAGCAGCGGAGCCAGCGGCGCGGCCGCCAGGCGAACCTCCGGCGGTTTGGCAAATGCCAGGAATTGATTGATCCGCGCGGTCAGGCGATCGCACTCTTCGACGACGGCGTGAGCTTGCTCTTGCCGCTGGGGATCGGACTCCGTTTGCGCGAGCCGCTGCGTCCAGCCGCGAATCAACCCCAGCGGGTTGCGCGTTTCGTGGGCCAAGCCTGCCGCCGCCTGGCTGAAGTTTCGCAGGAACCGCGTTTCCTTCTGCAGCAGCTGCGCTTCGCCCTGCGCGGCGGCCGTGGCGACCGCGGCCCGCCACGCCCACGCCGCGAGCGCCAACACCGCGGCGCCCGCCAGGGCGACCAGCGTGTGCGATTGCGCGGCGTGCTGCACCAGCGCGTCGGCCCGCGTGCGATCCACCAGCAATGCGGCCGTGTACTGCACGGGTTCGCCGGCCTCCGCCTGCTCGTCGGCGAGCTGCTGCATCATCCGCGCCCGCGGTCCCTGGCCGCGACCGTACCGGCGACCTGGTCCCCCCAATCCGGGCGCCTCGGGCGGCGCCAACTCGAACTGTTCGACCAGTCGGAACCCGGCCGGCTCCCACGCGGCGTTCTCGGCGTCCGCGGCGGAATCGCCCAGCAGATCCTCCTCGCCCGCGCCCGCCATAATCGAACCGTCGCCGGAGCGGATCGCGGCGGCCAACACGTCTCCTGCCGCCACGAGTTCGTTGAGCATGCCCTGCAACTGGTCTTCGTAAAACTGCCCGCGGCGGCGATGCGAACCGGCTCCGCCGATCAGGGCATGCATCAGGGCGCCGGTCTGTTGATACAGCGCATCGCGAATGATCGCCCGCTCGTGGCGAAAGCCCGCGTACTGCCAGGCGGCAAACGCGGACCACGCCGCCACAACGACCGCGCCGACCGTCCCGCGCGACCACGTGCTGAATTTGCTGGCGACCATGGCGTTATTCCCGACTGACGGGAGCTCCGCGCGAGCGAAGCTCTGACACGCGTGCGTGCGAACGGCGTGCCGCGGCGCGCGGAACTCGCCCGCTACTGTCGATCGTAAACCGACGGCTGCGACTTGGCGAGCCGCATCACGGTCTAAGCAGGAGTTAAGCAAGATCGATGTCTGCGTGCCACTGCTGGACGAGCCAGCAGTGGCACACTTGGTTCCCGTCAACCTCCACGCCCTGAGCGCTGCAATTTTTGCGCGCCCCCGCGCGCGGCGGCGTGCAGCCCGTGCAGAGCGCCGCGTCGACAGCGGCCCCGGCCGACCTCAAAAACACGGGGATTGGCGGAGTGCGGCGCTGTTGGCCCGCTCTTTGCTTTTCATCTCAGCCAGACGAGTCGTACCGCTGGGGCCGAATCGCAATATCCAATTCGCGACAGAGCGAAGGAGGCAAGCCATGAAGACGTTCACTGGGACATTGGTGCTCACCGCAGTCGCCGCCGCATGCTGGGCGACAACGGCCACGGCTCAACGGGGCGCCGGAGAGGCCCAGGGCATTGCCCGTCAGGCCAACAAGCCCGCCGTTGTCGAAATCACCGGCACGGTCGAAGAGATCAAGATCGGCGCCTGCCAACGCACCACCGGCCGCGCCGCCGAGGGCGCGCACCTGCTACTGAGCACCGGCTACGGCGAGCAAATCAATCTGCATCTGGGCCCCGCCGACGCGGTGAAGCAGGTGACCGAACAGGTCGTCGTGGGCGACACCATCACCGCCCAGGCGTTTCAAACGGACAAACTTGGCAACGACGAGTATGTCGCTCAATCGGTGGCTGTGGGCGACGAGACAATCGCGCTGCGGAATGAGGCCTTGCGACCCGAATGGGCGGGAGGCCGCGGCATGGGCCGGGGCAGCGGACAAGGTCGCGGCCGGGGACAGGGCCCCGGAAACGGTCAAGGCCGCGGCGGCTGGGGGCCGGGACCAGGAGGCGGCCGGTGTATGCAGATTCCCGCCAATGCGGGCTACGGCCCCGGCAACGGTCGAGGTTACGGACGCGGGCAGCAAAACCGCTACGCCGACGAGCAAGCCGCAGCCGGGGCCCGCGGCTATGGCCGCGGCTACGGCGCCGGGGCGGGCTATGGCGGCGGTCGCGGGCGTGGACGCGGCGGCCGGTGGTAATGACCCCACGTCGTTCGACGCAATCAACGAACTCAGGACTAGTTTAGAGGCAAGTTCGCGACGACCTGGCGCCACGCAGGGGCCGGCGCCTCGTCGCAACACACGATGGAGGCACTCTCATGAAATCCCCTCGTTACAAGTCCAGTCGACGGCGGTTCGCCGCCGAAACGCTGGAACGACGCGACCTGCTCGCGGCCGATCTGGGCAACCAAGGCGCCGTCGCCGGCGCGGTCGACTGCGGTCTGTGCGAACCGGTGCAGACGCAGGCGCAGGTCCAGGTGCAGTCGCAGGACGCGGCGCAAGCCGTGCAACAACAGGTTCAGGCCGCACTCCGACCAGGGACGCCGTTCCGCCCGGCGCCTCGCGGCGAGGCTGCGTTCGTGCAAGCCCAGGTCAAGAACGGGGCCGGTTCGCAAGCGGAGGACGGCACGGCTGCTCAGATGCAAGCCCAACAGGAAAACCAGCAACAGGGGACTGCCGCGGCGGTCGGCGACCAAACGCAGCAGCAAGCCCGCGAGCAATTGCGTGATCAGGATTGCGACCCGCAGCAGACGCCGCAAGGCGACCAACTGCAGCAACAGGACCGCGATCAGTTGCAGGATCAGCAACGCGATCAGCGGCGACTGCAGGAGGAGGATTGCGACCCGCAACAGGGGCTGCAAGGCGACCAACTGCAGCAACAGGACCGCGATCAGCTGCAGGACCAGCAACGCGACCAGCTGCAGGACCAGCAACGCGACCAACAGCGACTGCAATCGCAGGACTGCGACGCTCAATCATCGCCGCAGCAGGCCCAACTCCAGCAACGGCAACGGGCCGACCAGCAGCAACAACGGCAGGGCGACCAGCAGCAACTGCGGCAGCGCGACCCGCAGCAGGATCAAGTGGGCCAGGCGCTCACGGATGTTGAAATCGCCACGCTCACGTTCGTGCGCGAAGAAGAGAAGCTCGCCCGCGACGTGTACCTGACGCTCGCCGGTACGACGACGCTTCCCCTGTTCGACAACATCGCCGCCTCTGAGCAGTCGCACATGGACGCGGTCGGGTCGCTGCTGGACAAGTACGGCATCGACGACCCGGTGATCAGCGACGAGGTGGGCGTGTTCACCAACCCGGTGCTGCAGCAGTTGTTTGCTGACCTGACCAGCGGCGACGTCGTCGACCTGAGCTACCTGGGCGTCGACTTGCAGCTGACCGGCGGCACGGCGTCGCTCGAAGCGGCGCTGGCCGTGGGCGCCTTCGTCGAAGAGTGGGACATCCTCGACATCATGCGTGGCCAAGACGACGTGGTGCATCAGGACGTCGCCAACGTGTACGACAACCTGTTGAAGGGGTCGCGCAATCACCTGCGCGCCTTCACCGGCGAGTTGGATGCCCTGGGCGTCGTCTACGACCCCGTGTTGATGGTCGGTGATGACGCGGAACTGGGCGACCTGGACGCCCTGTATGTTGCGATCGTCTCCAGCGACGGGGAAACCGGACCGCAGGCGGGTCAGGCCGGCGCCGGTTCCCAAGACGGCACGCAGCAGCAAGCGCGTGACCGCGCATTTGAACTGATCGCGATCTGACGACCGTGCGGCGCGCCTCCGCCCGTTGGGCGCAGCGGGGGCGCTGCCGCCGGATTTCCCGGCTTGGAATCGCACAGCGAGCGCCGCCAAGCTGTGATTCGTAACGCGGGCGAGACCGGGGGCAATCGTCAAACGCCCGGACGCCGGCCCGCCCGAACCTGGCGGCCAGCGTCACGGGCCCTGTCCAGAAAGGTCCCGACGATGAACGTGCGAAACATGCTGGCGAGCTGCGGGCTCGCTTTGGCGACTGTCTTGCTAAGCGCCGCCGACGCCCCGGCGGGGTTCAACCTGATCGAGGATTTCGACCAACTGACGCTTGGCGAAATCGGCGGCCAAACCGCTTGGCACGCCAGCAGCGGCGTGCTGGTTGCGGCCGACCCGGTCGACGCCGCCAATCAGGTGCTGTCGGTGGCCGAGCAGTCGGTCGTCGCCCGCACGCCGACGCTCATCCCCGCGGGCGCCATCCGCATGCTGTTCCTGAGGTTTCGCTTCGAGAAGCAACTCACCGCGTCGTTCGGGCTGTCGCCGTACGCGGCGCCGTCGCAATTCGGCGACTTTGCCGTCGAGCTGAGCCTGGTCAACACGAGCCCCAACTTGCGGATCGCCAACGGCGATACGGCGGGCGTCTACGACACGATCGCCACGCTCGCCCCCGACATCTGGTACAACGCCTGGGTGCTGGTCGACCACGCGAGCAACACGTCGCAGGTGTGGCTCAACGACGAGCCGGGCGTCACGGCGCTGCCGGCCGATAAGCTGCTGAGCGATGCGCTCGTCGACGAGTTCGGCTTTCGCGCGTCAACGGCTAGCGACCTGAAGAACTTCTACATCAAGACCGGCAGCGGCGGCAGCGGGGAGTTCGGGCCGCTGCTGATCGATGACATCTATCTGGAAAACTCGCCGGCGCTGAACTTCTCCAATCCCACGGCGCCGCTGCCGGGCGACTTCGATCGCAGCGGCACGGTCGACGCCGCGGATCTGGCCGTGTGGCAAGCGGCCTACGGAGTCAATGACGAGGCGGACGCCAACGGCGATGGCGTGACCGACGGCGCCGACTTTGCGATTTGGCAGACTGCCGCCGCCGCGCCGGCGGTCAGTTGCAGCGCGATCCCCGAGCCGGGCGCCATCGTTCTGGCGGCCGCTGCGCTGGCCTTCGTCGCAATGCAGCGAAAGGTACGCGTACGCAGGTAAGCCAACGTCGGTTCGAACAGAGTGCGCCGAGCCGCATCCGCCGCTAGAACAACAAGTCGCCTGAGATCACCTCGCCGCCGTCGGGCGTGCCCGCGGCTTGCCAGGCGATCAGGTCGACGTCGTCGCTGACAAAGTGCGTGCTGCCGTCGACCATCGCCACGTTGACGCCGCCGGGGTGTTGGCTGCGGGCGGAGTGGTGCCACAGTCCCTTCCAACTGTTGCTGGAGACCGGGCGACACGGCGCAAAGTCGCGGGCCAGTTCCCGTTCGCAGTGACGCGTGCGATCGTCCCACCGCTGGGTCGGCTGAGCCGGATTGCGCTCGGGGGCGTTCGGCGGATAGTCGTGCATGTAGAGCGAGGCGGGGCCGAAATGCATCGCCCCGCGGGTATCCTGCCCCTCGACAAACCGCAACTCGCTGATGGCGATCGTATTGGACGTGCCGTCGGTCACCTGACGCAACTGCATGCCGCGATTCACGCGGAACGGGCCCAGCGCCGTGAGATGGCCGTTCTCGAGCGACTGTTCAGGCGTGAGATCTTCGGCCCAGTACTCGCCCATTCCCGCGTTGGCGACGTAGTTGGACCGGGCGCCGTAGAACTCGTTGACAATGCCGATGTCCGGCCTGTCCGTGGGACACAATAAAAACTCGATAAACTGGTGGTGCGTCGTGTCCTTCGCTTCCACACGATCTTCCAGCGTCTCGCCTTTCCAATCGGTGGCCTCGAGAATGCCGGACTGTTCCACATACGGCAGGGTCTCGGTTACCCAGCTGGCAAACGATTTGGGGTTGTCCGATCCCTCTTTAGGAATTCTGCGGACGTCCGCCGGCGGGAACGTCTTGCGCGACGACTCGTAGTTCAGCGCCGCCAGCCCCAGGTTGTGCAGCGTGTTTTGGCACTGCGAGCGGCGCGACGCTTCGCGGGCGGCCTGAATCGCAGGCAATAGCAGGGCCACCAGAATGCCGATGATGGCGATCACCACCAGCAATTCGACCAGCGTGAAACCACGCGGCAACGAACGTTTCATAGCATGGACTCCCGTCGAACTCGACATGGGCGCGCAAGCGCACGCAGCAAGAACCATCTGACGACCACGACGCCTCGCGCTGATCTTAGCCAGTTCTGCCGGCCGCAGGCAAGCGCGGGATGCCCCGTTTCTGTCGTTTTTGCGCACCAATTGCCCGTTATCGGTCGCACCGCACCTGTGAATTTTTTCACAAGCTTCAAGTACTTTCGCGGCGTTCGCCAAATCTTTTGGCGTTTCCCGCACCAGGCGACTAAGATCACAGCGTTCCCGGCGTTTCGCGCGCTCGGGGGGGAGGAGGCACGTACTTCGAATGGCCGCTTTGGAGATGATCTCATGCCGAATCTGATTTCGACGACCCTGGGGCGGTTGCGTCCCGTTGCGCGCAGCCTGCCCGCGCTGGCGCTCGCCACGCTCACCGCCGCCGCCGCTCATGGCGGCATTCTGGAAGACTTCCAATTCAGCGATCCCAGCGGCACAGCGATCGAAGCAGCCGCCAACGACGCCGGCACCGGCCATCTGTGGGACGTTGACGCCGACTTGGTCGACGTGAAGACCAACGGCTCGGGGCAACTCGACGCGTCGCTGAAGGCCAACACCGATTTTGGCACCACGTATGTCGACACCGACAGCTTTTCGACCGGCAGCCTGTACGGCGTCATGGAATTGAGCTTTGCGTTCGACCCCAATTCGCTGGACACGGCGGAGAACGAAGAGATCCGCATCTCGCTCATTCAGTTCGATCCCCGGTCGACCTTCGTCACCGCCGAATTTGAAATCCAACGCGAAGACGACAACACCGTCACGATCTTCGGCAACGCCGTGGGAACCGGAGCAGTCGATACGCCGTCGGCGCTGCTCAACATGACCGAGACCTCGCTGATCGCCGTGGTCGCCGCGAATCTGGACACCAGCAAGATGGAAGTCCATTTCTCGCAGGACGGGGGGGCGTCGTTCACCACGCTCACCGGCGGCATTCTCGATCCAACGCGGGGCGTCGAGTCGCTGCGGTTGACGCTCAACAACGACCTGTCGCAGGACAGCGTGTTGATCGATCGGATCTACCTGACAGACATGAATCCGTACCCGGGGCTGATTCCCGGCATTCCCGAACCGTCGACGGTCATCCTGGCTGGTTTGAGCTTGGCCGGCATGGCCGTGGCACGCCGCCGTCGCCGCTGACTAACCAGCGTTGCCGCCTTCGCAACGGAGGCGGCGGCGCGGTCATGAATTCTCGCGGGCGGGCTTCGCACACGATGGCGGAGCCCGCCTTGCATGCTATCGGCGTCTGCGATGCGCAGATGCCTGCCACCTCCTGCCCTCGGCATCCGACGGCCGCGTCCCGCCGCTGTGACATGCCAGGCGCGTGAAGCTGCCCGCCCATGTTTCTTCTGCGAACCGTTGCTACAGCTGGCGTCGCATTGGCACTGCTGATTTCGCTGGGGTCGCGGCCAAGCAGCGCCCAGCAGGTCGCCCGCGGCTCGCACTACGCGGTCGCCAGCGGGCATCCCGAGGCGACCGCAATCGGGCTGCAGGTGCTGCGCGACGGCGGCAACGTCGTCGATGCGGCCATTGCCACGTCGCTCGCGTTGGGCGTGGCCGAGCCGTACGGCTCGGGGTTGGGCGGCAAGTTGATTTTGCTGTACCGCGACGGCGCCAGCGGGCAGATCACGTCGATTGTGGCGCTGTGCACATCGCCGGCAGCGCTCGATCCCGAGGAGTTTGTCAAACTGCACAAGACGCGGCGCGAGGTCGGCTACCTGTCGGCCGGCGTGCCGGGGCTGCTGGCCGGTCTGGACGAGGCGCATCGCCGGTGGGGCTCGCAGCCGTGGGACGAGTTGGTCGCCCCGGCCGCGGACCTGGCCGAGCGGGGCGTGGTGATCGACGACGTGATGCACGGCATGTTCGCCGCGAAAGTCTCCTCGCTGCGGCAGGACGACGAAGCGGCCAGCATCTACCTGCGCGACGGCCAGGCGCCCCCCGTGGGAGCGCGGCTGGTGAACGCCGACTTGGCCGCGACGCTCCGCACCGTTGCCGCTGGCGGCGTTGATGCGTTTTATCGCGGCCCCATTGCCCGTTCGATCGTCGCTGCGGCCAGCGCCGGCGGCTCGAGTTTGAGCGTCGACGATTTTGCCGCCTACAAAGCGGAAGTTAGCGAGCCGTTGTTGGTCGATTTCGCCGGCTATCAGGTGGCCACGTGCCCGCCGCCGCTCAACGGCGGCGCCACGGTCGCCGCGGCGCTCGCGGCGCTGAATCAGTTGCCGCTTGACTCGAGCGACGCAAACATCGAAGCCGCGCAGGCCGACCGCTTGGGACGCGTGTTGCAGTGCGTTTATCCGGAAGTTCAGGAGGCAATCGGCGACAAGCCCCCGGCGCGGGCCGCGGCGTTGCAACTCGCCGGGCAGGCGGCTGCCGAGCGGTTCGCGGCGCACGCGGCGGAACTTGACCCGCGGGCGCCCTACGCCCAATCCGAGCCGGCGACGATCGAGACCAGCGCCGACGCCCTGCCCGACGCGAGCACCACGCACCTGGTCGTGGTCGACGCGGCCGGCAATATGGTCAGCCTGACGCAGTCGCTCAGCCTGCACTTTGGCGCCGCGGTCGTGCCGCCGGGCACCGGCGTCTTGCTGAACGACAGCATGAGCAATTTTTCGACGCACGATCCCGCGTCCGTGAATCACGCCGGCGGCGGCAAACGAGCGCGCAGCACGATCGCGCCGGTGATCGTGACCCGCGGCGACGAGCCGGTGCTGGCGCTGGGCATCCCCGGCGGGCAGCGAATCCCGACCACCACGCTGCAACTGCTCTGTCGCGTGTTGGAGCGCGAGCAGCCGTTGGACGAAGCATTGGCCGCGTCGCGGTATCATTTGCAGCGACCGCACAATTCGCGACAGCCGCCCAACGTGGTCGACTATGAAGACGACGCCGACGCCGCGTGGGTCGCGGAAATGCAGCGCCGCGGCTGGCGGATGAAACCCCGCCGGCGAAACGGCCACTATTTCGGCGGAGGCAACGCCGCGCAGTACCAGCCCGACGGCACGCTCTTGGGCGTGGCCGACCCCCGCCGCACGAACGCCGCAGCCGCCGAGTGACCCGCCGCACAAGATTACGCACTCACCTGTTCCGGTCCCGTCCCGCCATGCCCCCTGCCCTGCGATCTCTGCGACGCCTCGCGCTGCTAGCCCTGACGGCCGCCGCGCTGACGATGCGCACCGCGGACGGCGCGATCACGCTGAGCGCAGACTTCGACCAGGGGGGGCTGGATCTTGCCAACTCGTCGGTCGCCGGCACGACGGTCACGCTCGCGGGACGCGACAACTTCAACCCGGGGCAGTGGAAGTGGCTGTACTTCCGCGCTGACGGCGTGGCGGGGCTGACCCCGCAATTCCGCATTGGCGACAACTTCAACACCGGCGCCAGCAGCCTGGCGGGTCACGCGATGGTCTATAGCTACGACCAGCAGAGCTGGGAGTTTTTTGACAACAACACGCTCAGCACGTCGCAGGACACGTTCGCGTTCAGTAACCAGCAGCCGTTCAACGGCGACTCGGTCTACGTGGCGTACGGCCTGCCCTACCCGACCGAGCGCGTCGCCGCTGACGTGCAGAGCCGCGCGAGCAGCCCCTGGGTGTCGCCGACGACCACCGGCGACGCGTCGCTGGTGATCGGCGCATCCCCCGGCGGCATCGATGACCTGGGCCGCACGATCGGCCCGCACGATCTGTACGGCTACAAGCTCACGGACTCCGCCTCCCCGGCGACGACCAAGAAGAAGGTGGTCCTCTTCGGCGGCGTGCATGCCAACGAGACGCTGGGCAACTACACGCTGGAGGGACTGGTCGATTTCTTGGATGGCGACTCGCCGGAGGCGGCGCGGCTGCGGCGGTTGGCGGAGTTTTACGTGTACCCCATGGTCAATCCCGACGGGCGGTTCGCCGGCTACAACCGCAGCACGGTTGAATCGCCGACCGTCGACCCTAATCGCGCCTGGGACCCGCCGCTGTACGACAGCGTCGACGAAGTGCGCACGGTCGCCACGGCGGCGCTCACTGACACCGGCGGCGATGTCGACTACGTCATCGACTTCCACTCGACGGTCAACGGCAAAGAGGGTCACTTCGGCTACGTGTTGCCGGCCTACCAGTCCGATCCGCTGTGGCAGAACTTTTTGGATCTGGAGCCGAGCGTCCGTACGCTCACCGCGTTGTTGCAGGACGACACGGGCGCGAAGTTCGGCCGTGATCAGTTGAACGCCGAGTTCTCCATCACGCTGGAAACGCAGTTTCTGGCCGGGGAGAACATCGATCGCTTCCTGGCGCTGGGCGCCAACCTCGGCTTGGCGTTTGAGCAGACGTTGCGGATCGCGGGCGATTTGAATTTCGACCACGCCCTGGATGCGGCCGACTGGCAGTTGTTCCTCGCCGGCGCGGACGCCGATTTGTCGCAACTGTCGGCGGTGGACGCCTACGCCGCCGGCGATCTCAACGGCGACGGCTTCAACGACCTGATTGATTTCGACCTGTTTAAGTCCGCCTTCCTCACCGCCCACGGCCCCGCGGCGCTGGCCGCCTTGTTGGCGGGCGTACCGGAACCGACAAGCCTTCCTCTCGCGACCCTCGCATCGACAACGCTGGCCGGCGTTGCTGCTGCGCGTCGCCATCGCTGAATTTCGGGAGACCTCCACCGTGACTCGATTCGCCCCTTTTGCCGCCGCCCTCGTGCTCGCCGCCTGGTCCGCCTCGACCAGCCGCGCCGTCGACTTGGAATCGTTCGAATTCAACGAAGGCAACTTCATCGAACTGGATTTCGTGGCCAACACCGCCAACCCGGGCAACGGCTGGTCGGTCGACATCGACGACATGGTCCCTGCCGAAACGTTCAACGGCGACTTTTTCATCACGAAGGACAACGAGAATTTCGCGGACAACTTCCTGCAAATTGACAATGTCACCAGCGGTTCGCGGTTCCTGGTGGCCACGATGTCGGGGTGGGCGTTCCGCAATGCCGATCCGGGCGAGCCGGAGGAGATCCGCTTCGCTTTTATCAACGAAGACACAGGCACGGACGGCAGCACGGTGACCGCCCAAATGCAGATCTCCCGCGACAACACGTCCGGCAACATCGAGCTGCGCGGCGACGCGATTGGCAACGGCTCGACGGACATCGCGACCGAGTTGCTGCTGCCGACCGACCAGTCGGCGGACTTCACGATGGTGCTGGAACTGAACAAGACGTCCAACACGTACGAGGTGTTCTACAAGGACGGCTCCAATCCGTCGCAATCGCTGGGCTCCGGGCAGGTCTCCTCGGGCCGGGACGGCAATTCGGTCCGATTCGTCGTGAACAACAATTTCGGCAGCGACGGGGACGAGTTCTTCGCCATCGATCGGTTTGCCGTGGCCGACTCCAACCCGCTGACCGATCTGCTCACGCTGGAAGTCGACCGCACGACCGGCGTCATGAAGCTGATCAACACCAGCGGCGGCTCGCTCGCGGGGCTGCAATCTTACACGCTGACTTCGGCAAGCGGTGCGCTCGACGCCGCGGGCTGGAAGACGATCACCGACAACTATGACAACGCCGCGGGGCCCGGCGACGGGTCGGTCGACGCGGACGACGACTGGGCCGTGTCGACCTCCACGACGGGCGTGCTGTCCGAAGCGGTCGTCGGCGGCAATGGCGGCAATCTGGCGAACAACCAGCAAGTCGTGTTGAGCCAGGCCGGCGGTTCGTGGATCAAGAATCCGACCGAGGATCTGGCGATCGCGCTCACCTTCACCGGCGGCGTGACCCGCACGGCCAATGTCAACTTCGTCGGCAACGGCGGCGAGCGGTTCGAGGTGGGCGACCTGAACTTCGACGGCTCGCTGTCCGCCGCCGACTGGACGCTGTTTGTGGCCGGGGGCGACATGGACCTGTCGGCGTTGTCGCCCGCGCAGGCCTATCAACTGGGCGATTTGAACAATGACGGCGTCAACGATCTGGCGGACTTCGGCGCCTTCAAGACCGCCTACGAAGCGGCCAACGGCGCCGCCGCGTTCGCCGCGTTGTTTGCGGTGCCGGAGCCGACCGCGTGGGTGCTGGGCGTGCTGGCGATTGCTTCGCTGGCTGTCGTCCGCTCCGTCACGCCCGCTCGGGCCCGCAGGCAATTCGCGCCGGCAACGATTCGCACCGTGAACTCCCCCTTGCCCCAGAAGACCGACATGACCAGATCACGCTTGCATCGCGCCGGGCTGTGGTTGGGGCTGGCCGCGGCGCTCACGCTGCTGACGCCCGTCGCCGCTCAGGCCGCCATCTTCGAAGACTTTCAATTCAACGACCCCAACGGCACGCAGTTGATCGACACGACCAACAGCGGCACGAACGGCGACGACTGGGATGTCGACGCGGACCTGTCGAACTCTTCGGTTCTCAACGGCGTATTTCGCGTCCAAAACGACAACGATCTGTTCGCGACGAACTTTCTCGATATCCCCAATATCACCAGCGGACAGGCGTGGATCGTCGCCGAGATCGCCGGCTGGAATTTCGCGACGGGTACGGCCAACACGGCCGATTTCAATCCGGGCGAGTTGGAGCAGATTCGGTTCGACTTTTTGGACAATGACGGAGGCGAACAAGGCGGCAGCACCGTGACGGCCGAGGCGGTCATCGGCCGCAACTCCAGCGGCGGTCTGGAAGTGACCGGCACCGCCCTGGGCGGCGGCACGCCCATTTCCGCGTCGCCACTGTCGCTTTCGCAGTCGGATCCCTACACATTCGTGCTGAAACTCGACAAGGATGCCAACTCGTACGAGATCCTGGCGAACAACAACAACCAGGGATTCGCATCGCTGGGCGTTGGCAGCATCTCATCGACGCGCGACGGCAATTCGGTCCGCTTTGTCGTCAACAACAACTTCGGCGGCGTCGGCGAATTCTTCGACCTCGACCGCCTGTACGTCACCACCGACGATCCCACCGGCGTAGTCGCCTCGGCGCTGACGCTGGAAGTGAACACCACGCTCAACACGGTTTCGATTCGCAACGATTCCTCAGCCACGTTTGAGATCGACGGCTACACGATCACCAGCGCCACGGGCGACTTGAACTTCGCCGGCTGGAACAGCTTTAGCGACCAGGCCCTCGACGCGATCGACGGCCCCGACGGCGACAGCACGATTGGCAACGGCATCGGCGAAACGTGGGACGAGACGGGCGGTTCCAGCGATTCGGTGCTGTCCGAGCGGTTTCTGCTGGGCAGTTCCACGTTCGGCCCCGGCCGCGTCGAGTCGCTGGGCGCTGCGTTCGCCAGCGGGGGCGTGCAGGAGCTCTCGTTCGAGTACCGCGCCGCCGACACGGGCGCCGTGCTGACCGGCGACGTCACGTTCGTCACCTCGGCGATCGACGCCGACTTTGACGGCAGCGGCGTGGTCGACGGCGCCGACTTCCTCGCGTGGCAGCAAAACGCGGGCCTGGCCGCGGGGGCCACGAAGGCGCAAGGCGACGCCGACGGCAACGGTACGGTCGACGCGTTGGATCTGTCGGCCTGGCAATCGACGTACGGCGCCGGCTCCGCCGCGGTCGCCGCCGGAGTCGTCCCCGAGCCGACAACGTGGAGTTTGGCGGCGATCGTCGTCGTCGCCGCGGCCATCGCCCGCCGCCGCCGAGAAAGCCCGGGGGAAGTTCGCGGCGAATTTTGTTGACTCGCCGAACCCAGATTGTCACAGTGGGCCGTTTGTCTTTGAGAAGGCTTCGGCTGTTTGCTTCGCAGCGTTCTGCGGCGCTCGACGCCGGGCACGGCCGGATTTGTCGAGCACGGCTAGAATGACGTTGACGTAGTTTTCGACAACCTTTGAGTTATTGAGGTCAGCCTAATGAGAAACAAACTGTGTATGCTCGCCGCATTGGCCTGCTTTGCCCTCGCCCCCGCCGCGCAAGCGCAAACGTATTTCTTCGTCGGCCCCGCGGGCGGCGACTTCTTTGACGAAGCAAACTGGAACACTATGTCGGACGGCACGGGCTCCATCCCGGCTGGCGATCCTATCCAGGACAGTACCACCAATGCGATTACTCTCGACCTGATCATCGACGGCGATACTGTGGAGGCCGCCGGCGAGGTCGATTTCGGCCCCGGATCGCTCACGCTATTGACCGGCTCCATGCTCAGCATCACCGGCGCTGGGAACGACCTGGACATCAACTCCGACTCGACCTTTTCGTTCACGGGCGCCACGCTCGAGGTCAACGACATTATCAACTTCGAGGGCACGAGCACTTTCAGCGGCGGCGTCGTCACATCGGTCACCGACGACATTGTGTTTCAGAATCAGTTCATCAGCTTGATCATTGACGGAACAACCTTCAATGCGCAGGACACCGTCCAGTTCGAAGGGCCGACGCCCGGTTCGATTGCCAACGCCGTGTTCAATGTCGTGGACCAGTTCGGCCTGCGCGACGATGGCGACGGAACGGCCAATGTCGTCATGACGAACACGAGCATCGACATCGACGCCAACGGCAGCACCTCGGGCGGAGACATCCAGAATGTTTTCTCCGGCGACGCGATCGGATCCTCGCTGACGTTGCTGGGAGCTTCGACGCTGCGAGCTGACGCCGTCGAAGAAGGAGCCGATCTAATTCTTGGCGGCACGTCGGTCGCCACGCTGGGCGTGCATTTTGAAGAGCGAATCACCGCCGATGGATCGACGATCACCATGTTAACGCCCGGCGCCAAGTTGAACGTTGTGGCCCTCGACAACCTCGCCGCGGAGTATGTCGATTCGCGCCCGTTCTTGATCAATGGGATCACCGGAGTCGACTACGCCACCGATCCCAGCACGTGGAACGTCACCAACTGGGACGGTTTCAGCGCGGTATCGCTGCAAATCGTTCCGGAACCCGGGACCTCGATGCTTGCGCTGGCAGGCTTGGCACTGTTTGGCATGCGACGCCGCCGGTGAGTTGGGGCCGCGACGATTGAGTTGACAGCATTCTGATCGGTGTGCAAACACTCGACGGCTGGGCAGCGCCGCTTGCGGCGCTGCCCAACTTTGGTCTTGCGGAACGCCAAGCGGGTCGGCCGCACAGAGAAGCAGGCGTCTGGAGAGTCATTCATGCGTTTTTTCTTGATCGGGCCATTGGCCATCATCTCGCTCGTCGGCTTGCTCGTTGGCAATGCCGGGGCGGTGAGAATCATGACGAACCCTGCCACGGGCGGCGCGACCCCGCGGCAGTTTGACAATATCGCTTTGACGCCCGACGGCGGCACGATCGTCTTGACAGGACAGTTCAGCGCGGGCGGCGATCGCGTCTGGTCGCTGGCCGTGCCGGCTGATCCGGCCAACGACGTGGCGGCGCTCGCTCAGTTGAGCACCAACAGCTTTCTCGTGAATTCCTACGATGTCGAGTTCGCGCCGGTGATCTCGCCCGACGGCCAGACGATTCTGTTCTCGCACAACGGCAACTCCACGGCGGTCAACACGATCTACACGATGCCGATCACCGGCGAGGGCAGTTCGAATTTCACCGGGCTTTTCGGCGCCGACCCCAATCTGGTTGGGCCGGGCGACGGCAACCACCATCCGATCTACAGCGGGTCGGACGTGTATTTCATCAACAACAACTCGGGCTTCGACGGGGCGGCGATTCCCGATTTCGACGTGCCTGACGACCCGCAGCCCTGGTTTTCCAGCGGCCCCGACTGGGACCGCATTTACAAACGCACAGCGGCGGGGGTCGTCACGCCGGTCACGGCGCCCGGCGATGGCGACATCGACGTGGGGCTGTTCGACGTCACCCCCGACGGTGCGTCGATTGTGTTCGCCCCGGACAACCCAATCGCCGCCCGGATCAACCGCGGCGATATCCGCCCTAAGCTTTACACAATCCCGACCTCCGGCGGCACGGCCATCGAGATTCCCATGCCGGTCGTGGCGCACGACTTTTCGATCGAGAAGCAACTGCAGGTGTCGGCGGACGGCCAAACGGTGTTTTTCATCGGCGACTACGAGAGCCTGGGTCGTAGCGAACTGTTCTCCGTCCCCATCACCGGCGGCACGCCCACCCGGATTAGCGACAACCTGCATTGGGCGGGCGACGTGACCAGCTTTGCCCTGGCGCCCAACGGCACGCAGGTCGCGTACGTCGCTGGGCAGAACCTGGGCGCCAACTCCGAGCTGTTCTTGACCCCCGTCACCGGGGGCGTCGGCAACAGCATTCGCATCAGCGACCCGGCGCCGATCAATTCCGGCGATTTCGACGTGTCGATTTCCTCGGGCATCACGGGCCAGGAGGGCGGCCAAATCGTTTTCACGCCGGACTCGTCGCAGGTCTATTACCTGGGCGATCTCACGACCAGCGGGGTGACCGATCTGTACGTCGTCGACACCACCGAGAAGGCGGGGCTGATCCCCTCGCCGTTTTATTTTGTGGGCCCCTCGGGCGGCGACTTCTTCGACGAGAACAACTGGAACGACCAACCGGACGGCACGGGCAATGCCGCCCCCGCGGGGACGATCGAACCCGGCCAGCGCATCCAACACGCGCTAGTCATTGACGGCGACACGGTGTCGTCCGGCACGCCCGCCAACGGGCTCGGTCGCAAAGCCGTTTTCGAGTCGGGCAGCAGCCTGGAAATGACTCCCGGCTCTGTGCTGAATTTCCCCGAATCGGTCGACGAGGTCGAGTTCCTGTTTGGCTCGGGATTCAAATTCACCGACGCGACGATGACCGTGTTCGAGGACATTTTCTTCCACGGCACGACGCTGCTATCGGGGGGCACGATCGAGTCGCTTGGCGACGACATCGAGTTTCAAGATGCCGTCGACGCCATCATCGACGGGACCACGTTCATTGCGGCTGACAACGTGCTGCTCGACAACTCGGTTACGTCGGTAAGCAACGCCTCGTTCGTGTCGCGCGATCGTTTGGGGCTCCGATACGAAATTGATTTCACGGTGACTGACACCGACATCAACGTCAACGACGGCACGGGCGACGTGGAAGACCTATTCAACGGTCCCCAGGCGGAAGGCTCGACGTTGACGCTAGCCGGCAATTCGACGCTAGCGGCGGACGCAATTCAGGAAGGCATTAGCCTGGTGCTAGACGGATCGTCGATCGCCACCTTGCTGGGCGGTTCCACCGCGGGCGATGAAATCGTCGACGCCGGCGGTACAATCACGTTTGCCTCCGCGGGAGCGAGACTGACGACGCTGCGCGCCTCGGCAGCCGACGTGCGCGATCGCGTGATCAACGGTTTGACAGGCCTGTCCTACCTCGACGATCCCACCGCATGGAACATCGAAAACTGGGACGGGGTTGCCGCGATTACCGGACTCGGGCTGGACGGACTCGGCGGCGACTTTGACAATGACGGCGACGTCGACGGGCAAGATTTTCTCGCATGGCAACGCGGCTTCGGCCCAACCTATGACGCCGCCGATCTGGCCGATTGGCAGCAGAACTATGGCGCCGGGGCGTCGGCTGGCGCCAATGCCGGCGGCGTCCCCGAACCATCCGGGTGGTTGTTGATGCTCAGCGGGCTCGCCGGCGCCGGCTTGCGGCGCTCGCGCCGGCGAGTCCCAAGGAAGAGGTAGACATGGCAGTTCTCAAGAAATTCTCGCTCGGCCGATCACGACCCGCCGCGTCGCGTGCGATGCAAGCCTTCACCCTGGTCGAGCTGCTGGTCGTGATCGCCATCATCGGCGTTTTGGTCGCACTGCTCCTGCCGGCGATCCAGGCTGCGCGCGAGGCCTCCCGTCGTGCGCAGTGCCAGAACAATCTCAAGCAGATCGGGCTGGCGCTGCAAAACATTCACGACGCGGAGAAAGCGTTGCCCCAGGGGGTCTACGGCGATCCACGCAAGAACGCCACGGACAACTCGCAGGGCCTGGGATGGATGACAAAAATCCTGCCCTACATCGAGCAGCGGCCGATTTACGACCAAATCGCCGCCTTCAAACCGCCCGGTTTCGCGGGCTCGGCGTGGGAGTTTTATCGGCCGTTTGAGTATGCCGCGTCATTGGGCCAGGTGATTCCCGGTTCCGACACGATCATCGAACCGTTCGTCTGCCCTTCGTCGGCGCTCCCGCTGACCGTACCCAATGACGTGACCAACGAGTTGGCCGTGGGCCTGGCGACAACCAGTTACAAGGGTTCCAAAGGCGTCGGTCGCCGGGGCGTCCTGGTGCGTCCCGATCCGAAGGACGTCGGACGGGTCCGCACCTACAAACCTGACGACGGCGGCGCCGCGATCGAGGTCGAGCAACCCTCCTTCACGCAGTTGAAGTTCAAGCAGATTCCCGACGGCCTGAGCAACACGATCGCCGCGGGCGAGGCGGCCTACGCGATCGAAACAAACACATACGGCGCCCGCTGGCCCATGTGGATCGGTACGCCCGGCGGCGACTGGGACGAGGTGATGCTCTACAAGACCGAGTTCACGTTGAACTGCAGTTTCGGCACGGCCAAGGAGTTTTGGAAAGAGAATGTCGACCCCGAGGTCACCCTTGCCGCCGAGAAGTTGCACAGCTATCTGGACGATCGCAACCGCAGCGACGTCAACGATTGCGCCTACGGCTGGCACCCGGGCGGCGTCATGTGCGTGTTCGTGGACGGATCGGTGCACTTCTTGAGCGAGGACCTGGACCACCGGACGCATATGTACCTGGGCAATCCCGACGACGGGCAGATCATCGATTCCGTGAGCTTCTAGATCGCTGACAGGGCGTGTCAACGACTACCGAGGTCCGTGCCGCGCCCGCGCAGGCCCCATGGCTGGCGTCGGCTGGCCAGCCGTTTTTCGCCCCGTCGCTGTTGACTCCGAACGCACGGCATCGCGATCTTGCCTAACAACACAATGATCAGAACCTCTGCCGGCGGGTTCCGCCGCACCGCCGTCTTCCTCTTCGCGGCGGGCGTCCTGGGTTGGGCAGTGCCAAGCGCACTGGCCATCAACATCACGCTCGACTACACCCTCGACGCGATGAACGAGGATTGGTTTGGCGACACGCCGGCGGGGGCGGCGCGCCGTGCGGCGGTCGACTCGGCGGCCGCGTTCCTCTCGTCAATCATCGTCAACGACGACTGGGGGCCGGTGACCAGTCTGAGCTCGACCCTCGGGCTGAGCGACATCGACGCGAGTTCGATCTTCGACCTGTCGGGGCAGCCGCTGGCGGGGACCGCCGAGAGCGACGGCCGCGGCTACTCCTACACGATTCCGGTCACGAATCGCACGAGCGTGGCGGCCAACGAATACGTCGTCTACGTCAGCGCCTTTGAGTTCGATTTCGGGACGACCGCCCACGCCAAGGCAATTTGGCGCGGCGACGATCGCCGCAACGCCGCCGGGCTGGCGCTCGCCGAGTTCAACACCTGGGGCGGCTACGTCTTTTTCGACAGCGGCAACAATTGGCACACGGGCTCGGAACCCGGGGTCGATCCGCGCGACGATTACGGCGAGCAAGATCCCGACAAGACCCCGGCCACCGACATCGCCAGCGACAATTGGGATTGGTCGACCACGACCGACAGTTGGAAGGGATTTCAACTCGCCTCGATTGACTTGACCGCCACCAATCGCACGGACCTGTACGGCACCACGCTGCACGAGTTGTTGCACGCGTTGGGCGCCAGCGACAGCAATATGGACGCGTATGTGGGCGTGGAATTCGACGGCAGCGACGAATTCTTCAATGGGAACAACCTTGTGGCAGCGTACGGCGGACCGGTGCCGGGCGACGGCGGGCACTTTGCTGCGAATGTGCAGTCGCCCGTCTGGGGCGACGACGAGATCATCTCCGAGGCGCTGCTCGATCCCAACTCGACCCGCGGCGTCCGGAAGTACCTCACGCAGGTCGACGCGGCGCTGTTGCGCGATTTGGGCTATCAGGTGCTCGCCGAGTTTGACCCGGCCGACTTCAACCGCGATGGCGCCGTGAGCGCCGCGGACCTGGCGGTCTGGCAGAGCGAGTTCGGCGCCAGCGGCGCCGCGGACGCCGATGGCAGTGGTCTGGTCGACGGCGGCGACCTGCTCGTCTGGCAGCAGCGACAAGGGCCGGCCGGAGCGTCGCCCGCGCTGGCCGCCGTCCCCGAACCGACGGCGGCCGCGTTGTGCGCGGGCCTCGCAATCGCAGCGGCGGCGATGCTCCCCCTGCGACGACCAGGTCGCCCGCAGCCTTGTTAGGGTCGATGGGCCGTCGAGCGCGTTCGCCCGTTCTTCCCAAGCGTTCGCACGCACTCAGGCCGACTCGTTGAGTGGCGTCTGACAAGCTGTTCTGCCGCCGGCCCCTCCCCTGTCACAGAAGCCGCAGGCGGCAAAGTCAGTTTGATTGGATTTCTTTGCGCATCCTACCGATTGTTGCATGTAGTGCACCGCGACCGGCAGCGGCCGGCGTGCGCACTCGCCGTGCTCGTCAAGTTTGCCGCCGAGGGACTTGCTATGGATCGCCAAGTCATCCGCACTGCCGTGACCGTCGTTGCTGCGTTGCTAGCAACGGGCTGGGCGATCGACGCGCCCCAAGCCCGGGGGCAATCTGCTCGGCGACTGGCGCGCAACACGGCGACCGGTCGATTGGAGCCGGTGCGCGAGACGACTTTGCGCGCGCCGCAACGCCGGGCCGCTCAGCCGCGTCTAACGATGCCCGCTCCGACCGTGAGCGACGCTCTCATTGACGAGTCGCTTCAGCTCGCCAGCTACGTCGACGCCCCCTGCGACGACCTTTATTGCGACATCGGCTGCGGCGACGCCGTTTGCGGCGTGCCGGACGATTGCGCGACGTGCGGAATTCCCGACGACTGCGGCTGCGATCCCTGCCAACCGTGCGCGCCGCGCCGCTGCGGCGGTTGGTTCGGCGGCTTTGAAGCCGTGATGGTGCAACCCCGCTACGGCAGCAACGAAGCGTACACGACCATGAACGCCGACGGGGCGAGCTTTGAATCGTTCTCGACGACTGAGTTCGACTACGGCCTGGAGTTCTCGCCGCGCGTGTTTGCCGGCTGGCAGAACTCCGAGGGCGTCGGCGTGCGGGCCGCGTGGTGGCAATTCGACAACGGGGCGGCGACCGCCTCGACCAGTCCGCCCGCGAACGGACTGGGCAGCATCACCCATCCGGCGCTGGGCGGGGTGGACATCTCCTCCAGCGCTGCGACCGACGTGTTCGCCGCGGCCGCCGATCTTGACGTGTACGCGATCGACCTGGAGTTCACCAAAACCAAGTCGTTCCGCGTCTGGGACATTGGCGTGGGATGCGGCTTCCGTTACGCCAGCGTCGAGCAATCCTACCGAGCCGCGGTGACCGACGCCGCCGACGCCGAGCTGGGATCAATCGACTACAGCCACAAGCTCGACGGCTATGGGCCGACCGTCTCGTTGGACGCGTATCGACGATTCTTCTCCGACGCCGGCGTGTTCTGCAAGGCGCGGGGCTCGGCGTTGTTCGGCGAGGGCTCCAGCCGTTTGCTGGCCGTCGAAGACGCCACGCTGACCTCCGCGCTGACGACGACCCGCACCACGTACCGCGACGATCTGCTGCCGGTGGGCGAGTTGCAGGTCGGCTTCCGCTGGGAAGGCGCGCCCCGCCGCGGGCAGGTCTTCCGCCCGCTGCTGTCGCTGGCGATGGAAGGCCAGGTTTGGCACGGCGCGGGGAACGCCTCCAGCGAAGACGGCGCCCTGGGCTTTTACGGTTTCAATGCCGGCGCCGGGTTGAACTGGTGACGCGGGCGTCAACGCGGCGGCGCGTCACGTTGATATGGAGCGTTGCCGGCGCGGCGGGGAACGCGACTGCTACCGAATCCGGCCAATGGCCCAGCCATGCGGCGGGACAGCGTTGCGGCGGCCGTGCAGCGCGCCGGCGATCACTTCGAACTTGGGCCCGGGGATGCGTAGCGGTTGGTCGTCGATGTTCAGCGCGACGTCGATGACCGCGTCCGCGTCGGTGCGAGAGCTCGTGCGGTAGATCAGCCCGGTGTTGGTGAGGCTGACGATTTGCGTGCGACCGGTCACAAGCCATGGCCGCGCGCGACGTAGCGCAATCAACTCGCGATGCAGTTCGTATGTAGGCCAGCCTTCGGGCGCCAACTCGCTGGGCTGGGGCGGAAACTCGGGCCGGATGGCGTCGTCGCCGCCGTGGCGATGCTCCTTCACGCCGCGAAACGCTTGCTCGTCGCCCGCGTAGATCGACGGCGAGCCGCCCACCGTCATCAGCACCGCCAACGCGTGGGCCAGGTAGCGCTCGTCCTGCAGTTGGCTGGCGATCCGCGTCACGTCGTGGTTGCCCAGAAACGTCAGCGGGGTCATCCGCTGTAGGAAGCCCTCGTGTCGTTCCAACGCCGCCTTGAGTTCGAAGAAGTTGCGGTCGTTCAGCGAACTCCAAATCGCTTTCCACAACTCGTATTGAGTCACCGCGTCGAGCGTCGAGTCGGCGACGATCTGCACGTAATCGCCGTGGATCACCTCGCCCACAAAATAGGCGTTGGGAAATTCGGCGCGAACGCGCGGCAGCACGCGCTTCCAAAACGACGGCTGTACGGCGTAGGCCGCGTCCAACCGCCAGCCGGCGGCCCCGCGGTCGAGCCACCGCTTCATGACGTCCACGACATAGTCGGCTACGGCCGGCTCGTTGTGATTGAGCTTGACCAGCGACTGGTGTCCTTCGAACACCTCGGCGTCGGGCGGGCGGCCGTCCGTGCGCCAATACAGGTGAAACCACCGTGCTGCGTCCGAATCCGGGCCTTCGCGCACCGCGTCGGCAAACCGCGCAAACCCGCGGCCGACGTGGTTGAACACTCCGTCCAACAGCACCTGCAAGCCCCGGGCCCGGGCCGCGGCGATCAGCTTGTCAAAATCGTGATCATCGCCCAAACGCGGATCAATCCGCGCGTGGTCAATCGTATCGTAGCCGTGCGTTTCCGAGGCAAAGATCGGCCCCAGCGCCAGCCCCGTGCAACCGAGCTGGGCGGCATAGTCGAGCCACGGCTCCAACTGCCCCAGGCGGTGATACACCTCGCCCGGCGGCAACTCGGCCGCGCCCCCTGCGCCGAAGAATCCCAGGGGATACACGTGCCACCAGATCGTCTCTTGCGATGCACTCATCCACGAATGCTAGGCGATCGCGGCGGTTGGGGGGACCTGGATCTCGCGAAAAACGGGCCGGATGCGCCGCTAGCCCGCTGGGCGAGCGGCGCCCCGCAGGCCGAAACCTGCGGGAGAGAGAAAGTACCCCGTAGGGGAGTCGAACCCCTGTCGCCGCCGTGAGAGGGCGGTGTCCTAGGCCACTAGACGAACGGGGCATTGTTCGTTGGGCCCCTCATTTTTGAGGTTTTGCGTCGGCTGTCAACCGGGGCCTGCCTGGCGCCTGCGGGGGGCGGCTGGGCGCGGGTGGAGGCTCCGCGGCTTGCCGCAGTGCAAGCTGATCGCTGACCGCTCAGGAAGTGATCCCCTTGGTCAGCGCCATGAACGCCGTTTCCAGGTTGATTTCTTCCTCGGCCAGTTTTTTGAGGCCGTGGCCGCGCTCCAGCAGCAGGCTGGCCAGGGCGCTGTGGTCGTGATCGCCCGCGGTCAGGGTGACGCGGAGGCCCTTGGCGGTGGTTTCGACCGCCTCGACGATCGGCTGATCGTCGAGCAATTTGGCCGCGCCGTCGCGGTCGTTGACCACGTCCACCAGCAGGACGGCTTGCTGGCGGACCTGCTTCATCACGTCGTCGACGTTGGCGTTCACGATCAGCTCGCCCCGTTCGATGATGCCGATCTTGTTACAGATGTCGGCCAGCTCGGGGAGGATGTGGCTGCTGACCATGATGGTCTTGCCCATGTTGCGGAGCTCTTTCAACAGGCCGCGGATTTCGATGCGGGCGCGGGGGTCCAGGCCGCTGGCCGGCTCGTCCAACAGCAGCACCTGCGGATCGTGCAGCAGCACGCGGGCCAGTCCCAGCCGCTGGGTCATGCCGCGCGACAGGCTGGTGACCAGCGCGTCGCGTTTGTAGGTCAGATCGACCAGCTCGAGCACCTCGTCGCAGATCTTGCGGCGCTTCTCGCCCTTGATGCGGTAAGCGGCGGCGAAGAACTCCAGGTACTCGACCACCTTCATGTTGTCGTACACGCCGAAGAAGTCGGGCATGTAGCCGATGATGCGGCGGATTTCTTTGGGCTTGGTGTAAATCGAGTACCCGCCCACGTACGCTTCGCCCCAGGATGGGTTGAGCAGCGTGGCCAGGATCCGCATCGTGGTCGTCTTGCCGGCGCCGTTGGGGCCGATGAAGCCGAACACGTCGCCCGCTTCGAGCTTCAACTCGATCGCACGGATGGCGAACAGTTCGCCGTACTTTTTGGTGAGGTCGTGGACTTCGATCACGGCGAGAGACGGGAGGTGAGAGGTCGGAGGTCGGGAAGGCGACGGTGACTTGTGATTGGTAATTCTTGACTGATGAGTCTTTGAGCCGCGACGTGGCGACGTCGCCGGCGGCGGGGCGTGGTACGGCGACCTACCCGCCGGCATCCTCCAGCGGGATGATAAATCGATAAAAGGTCCAACGGCGATCCTGGTCGCTGCCGAGCGGCTCGTCGTTGCGGATCCACTGCGACCCGGGGGCCGGGGCGCGGACCAACAGGATCGCCTGCGGGCCTTCGAGCAGATCGCTCAGGTCGACGAACTTCTGATAGCGGTGCATCACCGACGCATAGTCGGAGCCGCTGATGGCGTCGTAAAACATCATCAGCTTGGCGAGTCGAGTGACGTCCCCCTCCAGCGGATTGAATTGCACGGTCCCGTCGTCCGCGGCGCCGATGGCCGTCTCGTCGCCGGCGTTGGCGGCCGTCAGCCGCATTCGCACCGTGGTGGGCCGCACGTCCTCGTCCACGGTGACGGTGGCGCCGGGCTTCAGTTGCGACAGCCGATACGCCCAGCGGCCGTGCAGCAGGATGCAGTCGTCCCACGTCACGTCCGACCGGTTGGCAATCTCGCCCTCGACCAAGCCGTCGCCGACCGCGGCGAGCGACGCGTCGATCATCGCGGGCGCAGCGCCCGACCAGCGGGCGGTGAGCGTTTTGGTGGACCACTCGGGTACCGGCGTGCGGAGCATGGCGTCGAGCGCGGGGGTGAAGGCGTAGTTGCCGCGGAGGGCAAAGCCCCCGGCGCCCTGCCCTTGCATGCCGCCCAGCTCGTCGCCGGCCAGGCCCAGCCAACTGACCAGCGTGGCGGCGTCGGCCACGTCGTCGCCGGCGAGCTTCGGCTGCAGACGAAAATCAAAGCGCTGCACCCGCGGGTTGAACAGGTGCGCCCAGGCGACGCCGCGGGCCTGCCCGGCGGCCACGTCCACGTCGACAATCTCGACCTGATTGAGCCGCAGCTGGTCGCCCTTGTAGTAGTTGGCCAGCCAGTACGCGGCCAGCGACGTGACGACGACCGTTGCGGGAAACGTGATCCAGGTCAGTTCCATCCGCTTCAGCACGCGCTTGACGAAAAAGTAGTCGCCGGGGCCGATCGCCGCGATGTACGCGATGACCAGCAACGCGACCAGGCCGAACGATGCGGTTTCCACGCCGGTGAACTTCGTATCCAGCGCCCCGCGCAGTTGGTTCGACAGATCGTCGTAACCGCCGCCCTGCAGCAGCGCGGCTTCGGCCTGATCGTCGGCCGCGGTGCGCGGCCGCCAACCCAGTGCGCGACGCAGAAACGCCGGCCGGGCGGACCAGTTGGCCAGCGGCGGGGCGTCGGGGTCGACCGCCACGAACGTGACTTCGCCGAAGCCGCGGCGGCAGCGGATCACCAGCGGCAACTCTTGCTCGTTGCGGCCGCCGTAGGCCAGCACTTGCCCTTGCGGGTTTTCAATCTGCGGGACGCGGATGTTGATCCGACCCCGGTTGAGCGGATCGTCCGTGACGATGAAGCTCTCGATGGGCGCCGTTTCGCGCAATGGCGCCATGCCCACAAATTCACCGGGCACAAATCGCGCCAGCGGCCCGTCCTCGCCCAGCAGTTCCTCGGCCTGGGCGCCGCAGAACAGCACCAGGCGGCCGCCGCGCTCGATCCACTCCAGCAGCGCCTCGACCCGGCGGCGGTTCTGGGCTAGCGGGCGGTAGAACTCCGGCTCGGTCGTGGTCAGCACCACGGCGTCGACCGATTCGTAGCCGTACCACTCCAGCGGCAACTGCTCGACGCTTTCGACCCGCGCCGCGTGCGTCGCCGCCAGTTCGCTGCCGGTGCGGTCGGCGCGGATCAAGTCCGCGACTCCCGCCGGCGGCCCGGCGAGTACGACCAGCTCGTTGGTCGCCGACAGCGGATAGTTGATCGATGCAGATCCTGACTGGGTCGAGGGGCGGAAGGTGGTCGTCGCACGGACCCGGTCGTCGGCCAGCAACCGCACGGTCACCGGGCCGCTCGACTTGCCCGGGCGGTAGAAGACGGTGGCGGTCGTCTGCCGGCCCGGCTCCAGGCCGACCATGCGCGTGGGGGGCGTGACGGTGTCGGCAGGGATGCCATCGGCGTCCTCGGCCGTGACCTGCAGCCGTCCGGCGAGCGGTTCATCGCCGCCGGCCAGAGTGACTTCGGCGTGGGTCCAGCAGCCGAGTTTGTAGAGGCCGTTGAAGCCGACCCGCATCGACACAATCTCGGGGTCGTCCGCAGCCGCGGCGCATGTCGTGAAAGTCAGCGCTCCCACAGCAGCCGCGAGCACGATGGCCACGCGCAGTGCAGACCGCCGTGGCGTCGGGGTGGAAACGTCGCGCTGCAATGGCGGTTTGCTCACGGCTTCTCCGCGTCGTCGCACGTGCAGGCCAGGCGGCCGCAACCCGGGCAGCCCTGGCCGTATTTTTGGGCAATGGCGTCGGCCAGGTCGATCCCCGCCACGTTGGCAATCGTGGTGAGCCAGGCGATCACGTCGGCGAACTCGGCGGCCTGCTCCTCGGGAGTGCCCTCGCGCAGCGCGGCGGCCAGCTCGCCCACTTCCTCCATCAGCCACATAAACGTGCCATCGATCCCGCGGGCGACGTCCTTGTCGTGGTACATGCCGCGAATCAGCGACTGCAACTGGCGAAACGAGATGTCAGCGGGGTTGGACATAGAGCGGGGGGGCCTGGGGCGGCTTCAAACTGCGGAAACGCCGAATGGACAGGATAACAGGATTTTCAAGATGGACAGGATGGGATTAGGTTGGTGGAGTAACTTGCACGAGCCCCGCCGCGAGCGGCGAGGCCAAATGTCGTGAGTCCTGTCATCCTGTTGTCTAGAAGTGCTGATGTCCGAATTCGTGACCGTCGCCAAGGTGGGCTCGATCCCCGAAAATCAGGGGGGCACGTTCAAAGTCGGCGACCGGCTGGTGGCCGTGTTCCACTGGCAGGGCGCCTACCATGCCATTGACGATCTGTGCCCGCACATGGGGGCGTCGTTGGGCGCGGGGTGCGTCGACGAGCACGGCGCGGTCGCCTGCCCGTGGCATGCCTGGCGATTCGCCGTGACCGACGGCACGTGGTGCGACAACCCGCGGATCAAGATCGACGCCTTCGAGGTCCGCGTCGTTGGCGACGACATCCAAGTCCGCCTCCGCGACGGCGGGGCCGCCTGAGCGACCGCCGCCGCACGCCGCACGCCGCGGTCGCGTCGCTACTGCTTGGCCTCTTTCTCCGCTTCTTCCGGGCTGATCCACTGCAGCTTGATCTTCTGGTCAATCTTCAGCGCGCTCTCCTGACCCGCGGCCGACGCCTTCAGGTCCATGCCCTGGTTGATGTTGGAGCTTTCCAAACGTCCGGCGCCGCGATTGAACAGGATCTCGCCCTCGGACTCCTGCCCCGCCACTTCCATCTGCACCGGGCCGGCGCCCGCCGCGAAATCGACCACCATCGACGGCGCGAAGATCTCCATCGTTTCGCCTTCGACGTCGCGCGAGCCCTTGTAGACGTAGGTCGTTTCGATCGTCTGCGTGCCGACGATCGGGTTCTTCACATCCACCTTCGTGGTCCACTGCTTGCCCTCGGTCAACTCCTCCGGGAGCGTGAGCGAGCCCTGCTGCACGAGGTGCTTAAAGCCGTCCTCCGAGGCCAGATCGCCCATCGCCGCGGCGCCGGGCGACGCCTTGAGCGCTTCGATCAGCTCTTTCGGGATCTCCACGTCGGTGATCTCGCCGCGGGGCGACATCGTCACGGCGAACGCGTTGCTGGTGAGCGCCTTGAACATCGGTCCCACCTGCGCGGCCAGCGGGCCCTGGGCCTTGTCCGGGTTGGCCGAGTCGAACTCCAGCGTTTGGCCCGGCATCTTCATCGTCATCTTCATGCGGTTGATCTTCTGCACCATCTTGGCGCTGCCGTTGTCCAGCACCTCGTTGATCTCCCAGGTCATGTGCAGGTCCTGGTTCATGTCGGTGGTCATCTTCTGACCGCCCGACTCGATCGTCATCTGCATGTCCTGGGTCATCTTGTAGTGCTGCACGTCGCCGGCGGTGAATTTCCAGCGCAGCGGCTCGGCAGCCTGCAGAGTCGTCGGCAGGGCCAGCGCAGTCAGGCACAGGCTCAACAGCAACCGACGCGATCGAGGGGAGAAGGACATGGATTGGTTTCCCGCAGGTGTGAGGGGTGATGAACAGGCCAGCACGACGACCACGGCACACGCGCGCAACGGGGCCGCCAGAGAAGCACTCTATTATGGGGGGCTGGGCCCGTTGGGGAAAGAATCCCGGGCGGACATTTTCCGCGTCGGGGGCGCCTGGGGACGAGCGCAGCGACCCCTGGGATCAGGCGAACTCGCCCCGTCAGAGTTCTACGCTGCCGCCCGGCTCCAACACCAGCGGCTCGGCGGCCGTTTGCTGCCGCACGGTCTCGGCCCAACTGGACGCGTCCTGCTCGATCGGGGGCCACGTGTTGAAGTGGCACGGCACGACCCGCTTGGCGCCGACCATTTTCACCGCTTCCAGCGAATCCGCCGGTCCCATGGTGAACAGATCGCCGATCGGCAGCACGGCCACATCGACGCCGCCCACGCCGATGAGCTTCATATCCAAAAACAGGCACGTGTCGCCGGACACGTAGATTCGCTGACCGTCGACCTCCAGCAAATACCCGCCGGGCGAGCCGCCGTAGCTGCCGTCCGGCAAACTGGAACTGTGGTGGGCGAGCGTCATCTTGACGCGGCCGAACTTCGTCGCCACCGCGCCGCCGGTGTTCATGCCGATGATCTTTGCTTCGCTGACGCCCTGCTTGGCCAACCATTGGCCGATCTCAAAGTTGGCGATCACCGTGGCCTCGGTCCGCTGAGCGATTGCCGCCGCGTCGGCCACGTGGTCAAAGTGACCGTGGGTCAGCAGGATGTAGTCCGCCGCCACGTCGGCCGCCTTGACCGGGGAGGCCGGGTTGTCGTCCAAAAACGGATCGATCAACACCGCGTGAGATTCGGTTTCCAATAGAAACGTCGAGTGGCCGTACCAGGTGAGTTTCATGGCGTTGACGCCTTTCACGAAGTGGTTGGTGGCGACGCCAAAAATGTTTAGCGTCGCCGCTGGCGGCGACTGCGGGGCGAGCCCCGCGGCTAAATACTGGTTTGCCGGGCGTCAGCTACGCGCGCAAGATCGCATTCATGTTCTTCTTGTACGCTTCCACGCCCGGTTGGCCGTAGGGGTTGATGCCGATCAGGCGGCCTTCGACCACGGTGGCCAGCATCAGCATCTGCAGCATCTGGCCCAGCACGTGCTCGTCGAGCCGCGGCAGGTGCAGGTCGGCGGTCGGGCGGTTGTCCTCGCGGTACGCCTGATTGGTGCCCTTGGTGGCCGCGTCGAGGATGTCGGGCAGGGTCTTGTCGGCCAGTTCGTTGAGCTGATCCTGGTTGTACTCGCTGGAGCCGATCGCCAGCGGCTCGCGATCGAAGCTGTCGACGATCACGTTGGTGACCAGCTTGTCGCGTTTGCCTTCCTGGTGCTGCTGGCCGCGGCTGTGCAGGTCGCGGGTGTTGACCACGGTCAGCGGCATGGCGCCGCGCTCTTGCTTGCCGAGGCTTTCGGACAGGAGTTGGTCGTACCACAGGCCGACCGCCTCGAGCCGTTTGCCCCAGGTGCTCAGCAGCCGGATGTCGCAGCCCCGCATGGTTTCCAGCAGATGGCACACGGCGACGTACTGCAGCACTACGTTCGACTCGGGACCGCAGTTGCGGAAGTGCTCGTTCATCGCGGCTGCGCCTTCGAGCAGCTTGACGATGTCGAGTCCCATGATCGCCGCGGGGAGCAGCCCGACCGCGCTGAGCACCGAGAACCGCCCCCCGACCCCGTCGGGCACTTCGTAGATTTCCTCAGCCGGGCAGCCCAACGCCGTGGCCAGGTCGAACAGCTTGCCGCTCGTGCCGGTGACGGGGACGACCAGCTCGGCCAGTTTCTTAGCGTCGCCGCCGCAGGCGTCGCGCAGCGTGCGGAGCATGACGCGAAACGCCGCGGCCGTTTCCAGCGTGCCGCCGCTTTTGCTGATCACGACGATCGACCAGCGGTCGTCGACGCCGGCGGGCTCGGCGCCGCGCCCCACCAGATCGAGCAGCCCCTGCATGGCGTCGTTGTCGACGTTGTTGCCTTCGAAGCTGATCCGCGGCCGGCCGCCGCGTGCCTGGCGCGACAGCTCGTTGTAGTACGGGTGACAGCACGCTTCCAGGCAGGCCCGGGCGCCCATGTAGCTGCCGCCGATGCCCAGCACCACGGTTCGATCGCATGCCGCGGCCAGCCGGTCGGCGGTCGCCTGCAGGCGGGCCACTTCGCTGGCGGCGCCGTTGGTGCGGTAGTCGTTCAGCAGCCGCTCGGGCAGTTCGTGAAACCCGGCGTCCAGCGGCTGCTTCGCCGCGGGCGGTTCGACGCCGTCGGCCCATAACTGGGCGTCGGCCAGCACCTCGTCGCGGGCTTCGTCCAGGTCGCCGGCGATGCGGCCAATGTCCTCGGGCGTGATGCCGTGCTCGGGAATGAAAACGCCGGCGGGATCGTAGGAAATCAGCGGATCAGCCACAGGTGGAATTCCTCAAAACAGGGGGCAATCGCCTCGCCCGCCAGGGCGAGCATCGAACGGCAAGTCATGCACTACTCCGGTCCGCGCCGCGAGCCGTCCGCCAAGTGCCAATCGTCCCCATCGAGCCGCCGCACGCAAGACCTCAGCACGCGGGGAATCGCCAACTCGCCCCGCGTCGCCCGCTTCGTCGGCACAAGTCTGCGGGTGCGTGCAGCCCCTGCCGAGCCGCGGCATTGCGCGGTACGATGGGGGGCCTTGGCTGCCGCACCGGCCGCCGCGACCTCGGCTTATCGTCCCTGCCCCCCTGCCCCCCCGATTGCCATGGACATTCACAAGCTCTCGCGTCAGTTGTTCCTGAAAAACGACTCGAAGATCGTCATGTACGTTGGCGACGGCTTGGGCGGCCTGCCCCAGCAGCCCGGCGGCAAGACCGAGTTGGAGACGGCCAACACGCCGAATTTGGACAAGCTGGCTCGCGAGGGCGTGTTGGGATGCACCATTCCGGTGTCGCCGGGCATCGCCCCCGGCAGCGGCCCCGGGCACCTCGGTCTGTTCGGCTACGACCCCATCAAATACGTCATCGGCCGCGGCGCGCTGGAGGCCACAGGCATCGGCTTCCGCCTGGAGCCGGGCGATGTGGCGATTCGCGCGAACTTCTGCACGATTGACGCCGACGGGAACATCACCGACCGCCGCGCCGGCCGAATTCCCACCGACGAAAGCGCGCCGCTGGCGATCAAGCTGCGCGAGGTGAAAATTCCCGGGGTCGAAGTGTTCGTCGAGCCGGTCAAGGAGCACCGCTTCGTGATCGTGCTCCGCGGCAAGGGGCTCGAGGGCAACGTCGCCGACACCGACCCGCAGGCCACGGGCGTGCCGCCGCTGGAGCCGGTCGCCACTGCCGCGGGCAGCCAGAAGACCGTCGACGTGCTCAAGCAGTTCATGAAGCAAGCCAGGCAGATCCTCGCCGATCAGCCCAAGGCCAACTGCTGCACGTTGCGCGGCGTGGCCGACAAGCCGGCGCTGCCCAGTTACGAAGAAGTCTACGGCCTGAAGGCCGCGGCGATCGCCGTGTACCCGATGTACAAGGGGTTGGCGTCGCTGGTCGGCATGGACGTAGTCGGCGAGGCCAAGACGCTGGAAGAGCAGATGGTCGTGCTGAAGGAGAACTGGGACAAGTACGACTTCTTCTTCATCCACTACAAGTACACCGACTCCAGCGGCGAGGACGGCAACTTCGATCTCAAGGTGCAGAAGACCGAGCACTACGACACGGCCGTGCCGCAGATCATGGAGTTGGGCCCCGACGTGTTCATCGCCACGGGCGACCACAGCACCCCGTCGATGCTGGCCAGCCACAGCTGGCACCCCGTGCCCACGCTGCTGTGGGCGAAGAACTGCCGCACCGATGCCTGCGAGAGCTTCGGCGAGAGCCAATGCCTGCGCGGCGGCCTGGGCACGTTCGCCGCCAAGCACCTGATGATGGTCGCCCTGGCCAACGCGGGGCGACTGGGCAAGTACGGGGCGTAAACGCGGGGATTCAAAGCGTGCCGCGGCTCTGCGAGCCGTGTCCTGTGAAGTGCAGAGCGACGCGGAGGCGCGCACGGCTCACAGAGCCGTGGCACGCATTTCATGTCGTCGCACGCCTCCGGCCCCCTACAGCACGGCGTCCAGGTCGCCCTTCCAGCGGACGAAGCCTTCGATCGCTTCGTACTCGGCCAGGCCCAGTGCGTCGTACAGTTCGGCGGTCGTGCGGTTGCGTTGCTCGGCCCGTTGCCAGAACTCGCGGGGGTCAGGCCCGGGGAACAGCGCCCGGTCTTTTTGCGACTCGTGCTTGAAGATCGCCGCCCGCTTGCGCAACAGCTCTTGCGGGCTGAGCGGGACGGCCATTTCGATCTGGTCGGGCGCCCACTCCTGCCAGGCGCCGCGGTACAGCCACACAACGCACTGCTTGTACCACTCGTCGTCGGCCACGCGCTGGCACGCCTGCAGCACGGCCGACAGGCAGGTGCGGTGCGTGCCGTGCGGGTCCGACAGGTCGCCCGCCACGTAGACCAGGTGCGGTTGCACCTTCTGCAGCAGCTCGACCGTGATGGCGATGTCCTCCTCGCCCAGCGGCTTCTTGCGCACCCGGCCCGTTTCGTAGAACGGCATGTCGAGGAAGTGCAAATTGTTCTCCGGCACGCCGGAGCAGCGCGTCGCGGCGCGGGCTTCCGTGCGGCGGATGAGTCCCTTGATGCACTGCACCTCGGGGCTGTCGACCTGGCCCGGCTGCTTGTGTTTGACGAACGCTTCGATGTGCGCTTCCAACTCGGCGGTGCGCTGCGGGTCGATGCCAAAGTGGCGATTGAACTCCGCGGTGAAGTCCATGAACCGCACCGCGTCGTCGTCGAACACGGCGATGTTGCCGGACGTTTGATACGCCACGTGCACGTCGTGCCCCTGGTCGACCAGCCGGATCAGCGTGCCGCCCATCGAAATGACGTCGTCGTCGGGATGCGGCGAGAAGATCAGCGCCCGCTTGGGGAACGTGCGGTAGTCGACCTCCGGCGAGTCGTTCTCGCGGCGCTGCTCGTTCGGCTTGCCGCCCGGCCAACCGGTGATGGTCCGCTGCAATGCGCGGAACACTTCCAAGTTGATGTCGTACGCCCGCCCGCGACTGGCCAGCAGGTCCTGCAGGCCCTCTTCGTTGTAGTCCTCTTCCGTGAGTTTGAGGATCGGCTTGTCGACCTTGGCGGCCAGCCAGATGACGGCTTTGCGAATGATCTGGGGGTCCCAGCTCATCGGCCCGGCCAGCCAGGGCGACGACCGCCGGGTGAGCCCCTCGGACGCCGCGGCGTCGAGCACGAAATGCGCCTGCGGGTGTTCCTGCAGGTAGCTGGCGGCGACGATCGACGAAATCTCGCCCTCGACCGCCTTGGCCACGACGCCCGCCTTGCCTTCGCCGAAGGCCATCAGCACGACTTTGCGGGCTTCGAGAATCGTGCCGACGCCCATCGTGATCGCCCGCCGGGGGACATTCTCTTCGCCGAAAAAGTCGCTGGCGGCGTCGCGGCGGGTGATCCGGTCAAGCGTGATCATGCGGGTGCGGCTGTCGCGGCCCGAGCCCGGCTCGTTGAAGCCGATGTGGCCCGTGCGTCCGATGCCCAGCAACTGGATGTCGATCCCGCCCGCCTCGCGAATCGCTTCTTCGTAACGGCGGCAGTGGTCCTCGACCTGCTCCTCGGCGAGCGTGCCGTCGGGGATATGCACGTTCTCGCGGGGGATGTCGATGTGGTCGAACAGATGCTCGTTCATGAACCGCACGTAGCTCTGCAGTTCGTCGATTTGCATCGGGAAGTATTCGTCCAGGTTGAACGTCACCACGTGGGCGAACGACAACCCTTCCTCCTGGTGCATGCGGACCAACTCGGCGTAGACCCCCACCGGCGTGCTGCCGGTCGCCAAGCCCAGCACGCAATTCTGCCCCTGCTCGGCCCGCTGCCGGATCAACGCGGCGATTTCGGCGGCGACCGCCTTGCTCGCCTCGCCGGCATGGCGGTAGACGGACACCGGAATTCTCTCGAACCGGGCGTAGCGCCGTTGGAGTTGGGCGTGATCGACGTCGGCTGCGACGGAATTGTCGGCGGCGAGTGAGGTCATACTGGTCGTCAAACGTGTGGGGGAGAGTTTGGCAGTCAATAAAGCATGAAGCGCGCCAGGCGGCGCAAGTCAGTTAGCTTGGCCGGTGCGAGCCGAATCGTCCAGCAGCGCCGACGCTCAAAGCCATCAAAATCAGCGCGAGAGCCGCGGGTTCCGGCACGCTGTGCGCTGCGGCGCTCGCGGCGGCCGCCGAACCGCGCTGCCAAATCAGAAAGTCAGCGCCGGTCACGGCGCGGTCGCCGTCGGCGTCGCCGTCGTTCCGATTGGCCGCCGCCGCGATGCCCAGACCGGCATGCCACGCCGCCAGATCGTCGCCGTCGACGCTCGCGTCGGCGTTGAAATCGGCCTCCGCGGGCCCGGCCAACGCGCCCAGCGGGTTGTGCGACACGTCATCCAAGTAGACCGTCGCGCTGGCGTTGCCGGCGAAGAAAATCGAATCGATCGTGAGCGTCGCCTCGGTGATCAGCCCGTCGCCCGTGGCCCACCCTTCCCACTGGGAATCGTCTTCCAGATCCCACTGGTACAGATGCCACTGGCCGTCGGCAATCACCGCTTGCGAGAGCCCGCGGTCGGCGGACGTGGGGTCGTCGACCGCAATCTGCACCGTGACGCCGGGGTCGTCGGTCTTCAGCCAGAAGCCGATCGAGCCGGTCGTGCTGATCTCGACGTTGCCCTCGGGGGCGGCCGCGGCGCCGATGCCCGAAACGTGGCGAATCTGCCATGCTCCCCCCTCGGCGACGAACTGCAGTTCTTGGGCCGCGTCGCCCGTGTGGGCTTCGGTGGTGACGCGCTCGATCGTGGTGTCGCCGGTCAGCCCGAACGTCTGCGATCCCGGCGAGTAGTTGTACGCCCAGCCGAAGTGGCCTTCGTCCGTCTCAAAATCGTCGATCAGGCTGCCCAGCCCCGGCAACGGCGCCGCGGCGTTGGTCACGTTCAGCAACCCGCCGCCCGTGATCCAAGCGGCCGTGTGCTCGGCGCCCGAGCCGACGGCGCCCCAGGTGCCGGTCGCTTGCGGCGCGCCATCGATTTCCAGCGAGCGGATCGTGTCGGTGCCGGCGAAGTCCAAGTCGAGCGACGCCCCCGTGGTGACCGCCACGGCCCCCGAGTTGGCCAGCGCCGCGGCGCCCAGTCGCAGCGTGCCCGTCTGCACGGCCGTGTCGCCGGCGTAAGCGTTGGCCCCGGTGAGCGACAGCGTCCCCGGGCCGGCTTTGACCAGGCTGCCGTTGACCACCGGCACGGCGATCTGCAGGTCCGTGGCCGCGGCGCCGTCGCCCACGTGAATCGTGCGTTGGCCGCCGCCCAGGTCCACTTTGCCCGCCGCGCCGCTGCCGGCTCCGTTGGCGACCACCGCGGCTGCGCCGGACAGCGGGTCGAAGTTCAGTGTGTCGCTGACCAGCAACCGCGCGGGGTTGGTGCTGTGCGGCATCAAGTTGAGCTGCGCCAACGACAGCGTCCCGGCGCCGCCGACGGTGAACGTCTGCTGCGCGTCGACCTGCACGGTGTGGGCGTTGAGATTGCCCGCCCCGCTCAGCGTGACCGGCCCGGAAAATTGCGCGGAGAGCGGTCCCGAGCGGGTCGCATCGGGATAGTTGACCGTGTCGGACACGTAGTGGGGGTCGTAGTTGACCGTGAGCGTCCCGCCGGTGATGGCCAGCGACTCGCGCATGTAGAGCTTGCGGATATTGTGCGTGCCGGTGGAAACGGTGACGGTCACGTCGGCGTCGGGCCGCTCGAGAATCACCGTGTCGTTGGAGCCGGCGGTCGGCCCGCTGCCAGCCGCCCCGGGAAGCCGTGCCGTCGGCAGCACGGTGGTTCCCTGTACGGGCGTTTGATTGCGGCCCACCAACGGCGCCACCGGCGTTTGCCCGCTGTTCCAGTTGGCCAGCGTGCTCCAGTTTCCGTCGGCGTCGGCGAGCCACACGGCGGGGATCAGGTGATCCTTAACCACCTCGATGTCGCCCTGCGAGACGTTCACATCAATTCGCTTGCCATGATTGATGAACCCCGGCACCTCGCCCGTGCTGGCGTACTGCCAAAACGTCCACGGCTGGCTGTCGCCGAAATCGTCCCACGGCCCGTAGAAGCCGTTGTAGCTCGCTTTGGGGTTGCTCGTCTGGATCGGGATCGACTCGGGGTCGTCTTGATTCACATACCGCGCGTTCCACAGCGCGCTGAACGCGGGGTTGAGCACGCTGGGCTGATCAGTGGTCACTTGGGCGACTTGTTGGCGCAACGACAGCGAGGCGCCTTGAAGCGTCAGCGAATTGGACCCGCCGGTGTACATCGCCGGGCGGATGCCCATCACCTCGTAGATGCGATCGGAAAAGTCCAGCGAGAACTGCAGCATTTCGTCGGGCGTGCGATCGCTGAAGCCCACTTCCAGGTCAAGCACCGGCGGCAAGTAGCCGGGCCGCATCCAGGCGCTGGCCATTTGGATAAAGTGGTCCGCCTCGTCAGCGCCCGTGTTGGCCGTCGGGTTGACCGTGCCGTTGGAGTTGAGCGTGCCGGCAATGATGTCGGGCCGGGCAAAGTGATACGTTCCCGCGAACAGTCCCGCGTTGGTCGCTCGGGTGATGTTCTGACCGAAGTACGGATCGTCGTACCGCTGCGAGCCGGTGTAGGCGTTGGTCGTCGGCGACAGCCCGTCGTGGCGGTAATCGTATCCGGTCGTGCCGCCGCGGCTGGAGCGAATGAAGACGAACTGCCGATTGCCCGAGTTGATGGCCGAATTCCAATCGGTCTGCGAAATCCCGCTCTGCCAGGCCGAAACGTCGATGCCCAGCACGCGCTGAGCGTGGCACTGCTGCCCGCTGCCGGCGAACGCGGCCAGCGCGGCGATGCAAGTCAGCAACGACGCCTGGGCGCGCCTGCAGGAAAAACACTGGGTGATCGAATCGATTCGCAAGGGCCGCTCGTGGGTTGCCGCTCCGGCGCGGAGCGTTTCTGTCGTCGAACGAGAACGCGGGGCGTGCGCGGAAGAAACGGTTCCGGCGCGTCGCTCCGCAGGCAAGGGAGATCTACCTGGATTATAGATAGGCCGCGGGCAACTCGACAATGAATCGGCGGCCCGCGCGCCCGCGGCAAGTCGCATCCTGCGCGAGGGGAGGAAAGTTGTGCGGGCGGACGAGACCGCCTGTTCGCAAAAGCGTGAAGCGATTGCGCAGCCCCCAGTGTTTTCCGTGCCGTCGGGTCCTATGATGGCAAGCATGACACACGCATCTGTTCGTTTGAATTCGTTGTGCCCCGGCCGCCTGGCGCGCTCGGCGACTCGGGCCGTTGTCGCCGCCGTATTGCTGGTCACGTTCGGCAACGTGGCAGCGTTCGCTCAACAGGCGACGCCGACCGACGCTGCGATAACCGTGCCGCGCGAATTTCGCGCCGCGTGGATCGCCACGGTCGCAAACATCGATTGGCCGTCCAAGCCAGGCCTGCCCGCCGAGCAGCAACAGGCCGAGCTGCTTGAGTTGCTGGATCAGTGCGCCGAGTTGCACCTCAACGCCGTGATCTTCCAGGTTCGCCCCGCCGCCGACGCGCTGTACGCGTCGCAACTCGAGCCGTGGTCGCAGTACCTGACCGGCGAGATGGGCCAGTCGCCCGGCTACGACCCGCTGGCGTTTGCCGTGGCCGAAGCCCACGCCCGCGGGCTGGAACTGCACGCGTGGTTCAATCCCTACCGCGTGCGGCACGCCGACTCGAAGGTCACGCCGTCCCCCAACCATGCCAGCCAGGCGATGCCCGAGTTGGTCCGCACCTACGGCCGCTACCAGTGGTTCGATCCGGGCGAACCGGCCGCGGTGGATCACTTCCTGGCCGTGGTCGCGGACGTGGTCGGGCGGTACGACGTCGACGGGGTGCATATCGACGACTACTTCTATCCCTATCCGATCAACGACGACGCGGGCGAGCACGTCCCGTTCCCCGACGACGACAGCTACGCGCGCGCGGTCGCCGGCGGCGAGACGCTGTCCCGAGACGATTGGCGGCGGCAGAACGTCGATCGGCTGATCGAGCTGATGTACAGCCGCGTCAAAGAACTTCGCCCGCTGGTGAAAGTCGGCATCAGCCCGTTCGGCATCTGGCGGCCGCAGCACCCGCCGGGCGTCACCGGGTTTGACCAGTACGCCAGCCTGTACGCCGACGCGCGGAAGTGGTACCACGAGGGTTGGGTCGATTACTTCACGCCGCAACTCTACTGGCCGATCGACTCGCCGCAGAGCTACCCCAAGCTGCTCGCCTGGTGGGCCGACGAGAACACGCAGCGACGGCACTTGTGGCCGGGGCTGTTCACCTCGCGGGTGCGGACCGACCCGCAGGCCGAGACCAGCCGCACCGTCTGGCCCGCCGAGGAGATCATTCGGCAGATCGAACTCACCCGCAAGCAGCCGGGCGCGACCGGCGAGGTGCACTTCAGCATGAAGGCGCTCGCCGCGGACCGCGACGGCGTCGCGACGAAGCTCCGCGAGGGGTTGTACGCTCAGCAGGCGCTCGTGCCGGTTTGCGACTGGCTGCCTGACGACACGCCGCCGGCGCCGGTCATAGCGGTCGCGCCTGTCAAGGACGACCGCCGCGTCGTGGCGCTGCGGCTGACCGACGACAGCTCGCCCTGGTTGTGGGCCGTGCGGCAGATTCACGGCGAGGGGGTGAGTTTCACCATCGTGCCCGGCTCCCAGAGCACGTGCGAGTTGATCGGCCCGGCGGACGAAGTGGCCGTGACCGCGGTCAGCCGCAACGGCCGCGAGAGCGAGCTGGTGCGCGTGACGGTGGGAGACTGACCGCATCGTGAGCTCCCCCGCCCCGACGCCGCCGACTGCGCCGCCCGATCGCGGGGCCTGGCGGTGGGTGCCCAGTCTGTATTTCGCCGAGGGCGTGCCCCTGGTCGTCGTGATGACGGTGGCCGTCATCATGTACAAGCGGCTGGGCGTCTCCAACAGCGACATTGCGCTGTTCACCAGTTGGCTGTACCTGCCGTGGGTGGTCAAGCCGCTGTGGAGCATGGTCGTCGAAGGCGTCGGCACGCGGCGCCGGTGGGTGGTCGTTATGCAGTGGCTGCTGGCCGCGGGGTTGGCCGCCACGGCGCTGGCGCTCAACTTGGGCGACTACTTTCGCTACACGCTGGCCACGCTCACGTTCCTGGCGGTGAGCTCGGCGACGCACGACATCGCGGCCGACGGGTTCTATCTGCTGGGCCTCAACACGCATCAGCAGGCGTGGTTCGTCGGCATTCGCAGCACCGCCTACCGCTTTGCGATGATCGCCGGGCAGGGCCTGCTGGTCATGCTGGCCGGGTGGTTGGAAACGTCCAGCGGGTTGCCGCGAACGGAACTGACGATCGCCGCGGCGGACCAGCCCGCGGCCGAACTGTCGACCGACTGGGACGAGTCGCCAGCAGCATCGGCGCCAGCGAACGACGAGAATCTCGTGGCCGTCAGTCTTTCGGCGCCCGCGATCAGCCTGCAGGGCCGCAGCGCTGACGAAGCCAAGCAGTTCGTCGAGCAGGTCCAGCGGTACAACATCGCGCAGGGCTTCTATAATCCGCCTGAGGAGGCCGAACCGGTGGCCGAGGGCGAGAAGCCGGGCTGGGTCGCGCGGCTGGAAGAGTTCATCCGCACCACGTTTGGACCTGAACAGGCGCCGCTCGCTGAGCAGAGCGATCGCGTCGGCGATCTGCTGGCGGTCGTGATGCGGTACCCCCGCGCGATCCCCGCCGGCGCCCGGCAAGTGGTTCAGTTCGACCTGGCCGGCGGCGACAAGAGTTTCTCGATCGTCGAAGGCGGCCGCTACGTGGTGACCGCCGAGAACTGGCAGCAGCCGATGGTCGCCGTCGTCCAAGCTGACGCCAAGCTCGATGCAACCTCGGACGCCCAGTTTGAGATCCGCTCGGGCAACGTGCGGGCCGCGTGGGTGACCGTGTTCTACTTGATGGCGGCGGCGTACTTGTTGCTGGCCATTTACCACGGGTTCGCCCTGCCCCGCCCGGCCGAGGACCAGTCCCACGGCGTGGCCATCGCGTCGACCAGCGGCTGGATCGAGCCGCTGGTGAGCTTCTTCCGCAAGCCCGGCATCGTGGCGATCTTGGCGTACCTGCTGTTCTACCGATTTGCCGAGGCGCAGTTGGTGAAGCTCGCCTCGCCGTTTCTGCTGGACTCGCGCGACACGGGCGGGTTGGGGCTCACCACCGGCGAGGTCGGTTTCGTGTACGGCACCGTCGGCGTGGCCATGCTGACCATCGGCGGCATCGTCGGCGGCCTGGTCGCCGCCAAGCACGGATTGAAGCGGTGGCTGTGGTGGATGGTGCTGGCCATCAATTTGCCGAACCTGGCGTACCTGGTGCTCAGCACCTTTCAGCCGGAAGCGTTCTGGGTCGTCAATCTGGCCGTCGGCATCGAGCAGTTCGGCTACGGCTTCGGTTTCACCGCGTACATGCTGTACTGCATGTACGTCGCCCAGGGCGAGCACAAGACGGTCCACTACGCCCTCTGCACGGGGCTGATGGCCCTGGGGATGATGCTGCCGGGAATGGTCAGCGGCTGGCTGCAGGAGTTGATCGGCTACCAGCGGTTCTTCATGTGGATCATGATTGCCACGCTGCCCAGTTTTATCGCGACTTACTTCATTCCGCTGGACGAGAGTTTCGGCCGCGAGAATGCCCCTCACGCCAGCTAGCGATGTTCGCCGGTGCTTGCCACGTCCCCTTTGTCTGATGCGATGAACCTGACCCTCGCCGAGAAGCTTGCACAGTTGATGATCGTGCGCATCGGCTCGAACATGCCGCCGGTCCGCACCGCCGACGAGGACGAGCAGCGCGTTATCGACCTGCTCGCCGAGTGTCCGCTGGGCGGGTTGGTGCTGTTCAATGGCTTGCATCCCACCAGCGGAGCGACCTTGGCGCGGGTGCAAGCGGCCAGCCGCATTCCGCTGTTGGTCGGTTCTGACATCGAACGCGGCTACGGGCAGCAATTCCGCCCGTTCCCCGTGTTCCCGCACATGATGGCGTTCGACCACATGGGCGACGCGGCGCCGGCGGCGGTGCGGCAGTTTGCCGAGTTGACCGCCCTGGCGGCGCGGCGAGCCGGGGTGCATATCGCCTTCGCCCCCGTGGCCGACGTGAACACCGACCCCCGCAATCCGATCATCTCGACCCGCGCGTTCAGCACGCAACCGGCGCGCGGCGCGGAGTTGACCGCTGCGGCCATCGAAGGCTTTCGCGCCGGCGGGCTGCTGTCGTGCGCGAAACACTTTCCCGGGCACGGCGACACGCACCAGGATTCGCACCACGAGATGCCGACCGTGGAGTTGTCGGCCGAGGAGCTGCGGGGCCGCGAGTTGTTGCCGTTTAAGGCCGCGATCGCCGCCGGCGCGCCGCTGCTGATGACCGCCCATGTGAGCTACCCGGCCCTCGATCCCACCCGCACGTGCGCGACGCTGTCGCGGCCCATCCTGACCGACCTGTTGCGCGGCGAGCTGGGTTACGACGGGGCGATCATCACCGACAGCGTGCTGATGGCCGGCGCCATGGAGCAGACGACCAGCGAGCCCGACCTGTGCCTCCGCGCACTGCAAGCGGGCGTCGACCTGCTGTTGGACGTGGGCGACCCCGTGGCAGCCGTGGCCGAATTGGAGCAAGCCGTGCAGCGCGGCGACTTGCCCCTTGAGCGCGTCGACGATGCCGTGGCACGTGTCCTGCGACTGAAGCAAATGGTCCTGATCAATAGCGAAGGGAACATCGGCGGCGCCGCAACCACCCCAGAGCCCGATAACGAAACCGACTTGCAGGATCGCACTCAGGCCGCCGCCGCGGAGGTCGCCGCCGCGGCGATCGAAGTCCGCTCCGGCGCCGAGCACCTGCCGCTGTCGGCCAGCCAATCGCTGCTGGCCGTGTTGGTCAATCCGTACCGCTCGCACCTCGATCCTGACACGCCCGAGCTTTTTACTGCGCTGCAAGAGCGGCTGCCGCATGCCGAGTGCGTCGAGCTGCGGGGCGACGAATCGGCTGAGCGTTGGGACGAGCTCACCAGCCGCGCACTGGCGGCCGAGCAGGTGCTGGCCGCGATTGTGGTAAAGCCCGCTGCGTGGCATCACTTCGGTCTGCCCGCCGCGGCCTCCGCGTGGCTCAGCGATCTGCTGCCGCAACGCGCCGTCGTGCTGGCCTGTCTGGGGACGCCGATTGGTCTGGAATCGCTTGCGGGCGCCCGCTGTTCGCTGTGCACCTACAGCGACGTGGGGGCCAGCCAGCGCGCGCTGGTTGAGTGCCTGCTGGGTTGACCTTGACGGTCAGTCGACCCGGGTCGCCGCGGCGCCCTAGCCCCTATGCACCCTGCTTGCTGCGCGGCAGCGAGTTTGCCTTGCGCGAAATCCGACCAGTCAGCGCCGCAGCGCGAAATCGTTTCGCAAAGTTCAATGCGCGTTGACTTCATTTCGTCACAGCGAGTTACTACACTCGAAAGCGAGTCGCACGGTTTGCTCCTTTGCCGCGACAGCGCCGGTATTCGGCCGCTGGATTGAGCTGCCGTCTCGCGCGAACTCGCATTCGTCTGGACAGAAGGAGAGAGCCGCGTGCCCGAGTCATTTTCGCGTCGCATTGTCTTGCTGACTGAAGGCAACACCGAGCCGATCACCGGCAAGACCGCGGTGAGCGTGCTGCGTTATCGCCCGGAAGAAGTGGTCGCGCTGCTCGACTCGCACGAAGCGGGCAAGACGGCGGCGAGCGTCCTGAACGTCGGCGGCGACACGCCGATCGTCGCCACGCTGGCCGAGGCGCCCAGCGCCGACACGCTGATGATCGGCATCGCCCCCTCCGGCGGCAAGATTCCCGCGGCATGGCGGACGATCATTCTCGAATCGATCGGTCGGGGCATGAATGTCGTGTCGGGGCTGCATGATTTTCTGAGCAACGACCCCGACTTCGTCGCCGCCGCCCAGCAGCACGGCGTGGAGTTGGTCGACGTTCGCAAAAACAACGAACGCGACGTCAACAACCGGCTGGGACTCCGCGAGGAGTGCCTGCGGATTCACACCGTCGGACAGGACTGCTGCGTCGGCAAAATGGTCGTCGCCCTGGAGATCACGCGGGCGCTGCAGCAGCGCGGCCGCGACGCCAAGTTCATCGCCACCGGCCAGACCGGCATCCTGATCGAAGGCGACGGCTGTCCCATCGACTGCGTGGTGAGCGACTTCATCAGCGGCTCGACCGAAAAAATGATCCTGGCCAACCAGCATCACGAAATCCTGCTGGTCGAGGGCCAAGGTAGCCTGGCTCACCCGCGATACTCGGGCGTGACGCTCGGACTGTTGCACGGCTGCGTCCCGCACGGGATGATCATGTGTTACGAAGTCGGCCGCACCGCCGTGCACGGCATGGAGCACATTCCGCTGCAACCGTTGGATCGCCTGGTTCGCGTGTACGAGGAGATGGCGTCGCTGATGGGGCCCTCGCGGGTGATTGGCGTCGGCATGAACAGCCGGCGACTGGGGCCCGACGAAGCGGAAGCCGAACGCGAGAAGGTCGGCAACCTGTTGGGGCTGCCCGTGTGCGACGTGTTCCGCGACGGTCCCGACGCGCTGGCCGAGGCGGTGCTGCAGATGGCGCCCGCGGCCGTGAGCTAAGGCGCGCCGGTCGTGCGGCGTTGCGTCGGTCGCTCGAAGGATTGAATGTCACGCGCCCCGCGTCCGCGGGGACCGCCGTCAGTTGTGGGAGCAGTACGTGCTACAGGCCATTGCCCACGAATACGACTTGCCGTTGCGGCACGTCTTTTCCATCTCGCGCGAGTCGACCTCCGTGCAGCCGACGCTGGTGGTCGAACTGACCGACGGCAAGCTGCGCGGCTACGGCGAAGCGACCACCAACAACTACTACGGCATCACGCGCGAGCGGATGCGCGATTCGCTCGACAAGGCGCGGCCCGTGCTGGCCGCCGTCGGCGATCTGCAACCTGAGTTGCTGTGGTCGCAGTTGCAGAAAGAGCTCGACGACGATCCCTTCACGCTGTGCGCGCTGGACCAGGCGGCGTGGGACCTGTTCGGCAAGCAGCAGGGCCAGCCGGTCTACAAACTGTGGGGCCTGACCACCGACCGCACGCCGGCGTCCAACTACACGATCGGCATCGACTCGATCGACAAGATGGTCGCCAAGCTGCAGGAAATGCCCGACTGGCCCATCTACAAGATCAAGCTCGGTACGCCCCACGACTTGGAAATTGTCCGCGCGCTGCGGCAGCACACCCGGGCCGTGTTCCGCGTCGACGCCAATTGCGCCTGGAGCGCCGAAGAAGCCATCGGCAAATCGCACGAGCTGGCCAAACTGGGCGTCGAGTTCATCGAACAACCGCTGCCCGCCGCGGACTGGGAGGGCGTCAAGCGCGTCTATCGCGAGTCGGCGCTGCCGATCGTGGCCGACGAGAGCTGCATCTGCGAAGCGGACGTCGCCAAGTGCCGCGGCCACTTCCACGGCGTGAACGTCAAGCTGGTCAAATGCGGCGGCCTGACGCCCGCGCGGCGGATGATCGCCGAGGCCCGCGAACTGGGCATGAAGACCATGGTCGGTTGCATGACCGAGTCGACGGTCGGCATTTCCGCGATCGCGCAGTTGCTGCCGATGCTGGACTTTGTCGACATGGACGGCGCCGCGCTGTTGGCCCGCGACGTCGCCACCGGCGCCCGGGTGATCCGCGGCCGCTGCCTCTACCCCGACGCCCCTGGCACGGGCGTCGAACTACTGCCGAAGTGAAGTCTCTGGCGAAACCGCACCAAGACGCAGATCGGCCAAATCGCTGATGTCCACTAATTCACACTAATTGGTATTAGCGAGGATTAGCGACGATGAGCGTTCTCTTACTGGCATGCGGACATGGCCGCAGTTTGGCGCCCGATCCTTTCGTTTTGATCCGCGGTCTTTTCTGCTGACGGTTGACACTGTTTCGCAATACAAGCGTAGAAGGGCTTCCGATGAATCGTCGCCAATCAGCGTTTCAAGCCAGTGCCGCTGCGGGCGTGCGCCGATTTGTCATGTTCGTCCTGCTCCTGGCGGTCGCGTGCAGCGCCCTGACTGTCCGCGCCGATCTGGCGAGCGAGCTGACGGCACTCGCCGAGTCGCACGACGGCGACGTGGCGATTGCGCTGAAGTACCTGCCCACCGGCGAGTCGTTCGCGTACCGCGCCGACGTCCCCATGCCGACCGCCAGCTTGATCAAGCTGCCGCTGATGGCGACCGTCTACCACGCGGTCGACGCGGGGCGCCTTGATCCGCAGCAGATGCTCACGCTGGCCGAAGAGGACAAGGTGCCCGGCTCGGGCATCCTGACCGAGCAGTTCTCCCCCGGGCTCCGCCTGTCGCTGCACGACGCGATTCACCTGATGATCCGCCACTCGGACAACACGGCGACCAACCTGGTGGCCGGCGCCGTGGGGCTCGCCGAGACGGCCAAGTACATGGAAGAGTTGGGCATGCCGGAAACCAAGCTGCACTCGCTGGTCTACCGCCGCGACACGTCGCTGTTCCCCGAGCGGAGCCAGCAGTACGGCCTGGGCAGCACGACCGCCGCCGATCAGGTCAAGCTGCTGGAACTGCTGGCCACCGGCCAACTCGTCAGTCCCAAGTCGAGCGAAGCCATGCTCGCGCATCTGTACGCGTGCGAGGACGATTCGAAGCTCGCCCGGTCTCTTCGCGACGGACTGAAGATTGCTCATAAGACCGGCGCGGTCAACAAGGTCCGAACCGATGCCGCCCTGATCGACCTGCCCGGCGGCCGGCTGGCGATTTGCGTGCTGACGGCCAACAACGCCGACACGAGCTGGGGCGACAAGAACGCTGCGGAGATTCTCTGCGGCCGCATCGCGCGCCGCGCCGTGCGGCATTTCACGTCGCAAGACTCGTCCAGCGAGAAGGCCGCCGAAGGCGCGGGGCCGCAGACGCTCGCCTCCGGCGCCGCGGGGGACCTGGTCGAGGCGCTGCAGCGCACTCTGAACGCCCGCAGCAAGCCGTCGCCGGGACTGTCGGTTGATGGCGACTTTGGCCCCGCCACCCAGGCCGCGGTGATGGCGTTTCAGCGCAGCCACGACCTGCCGGACGACGGGGTGGTCGACGCGGCCACGTGGCAGGCGCTCGGCGCGCTGGTCACCGACGAGCAGCCGATGCCGCCGCCGGAGGAGATCAACACTCAGACGTTGCCCCCCCGGCCCGCCGATGCGCTCGACGGTCCGCCGTTCGTCACCTGCAAAGCGTGGTCGATCCTCGACGCGGACACCGGCGAGCGGCTGTTCGGCGACAACGACGACGCCCCGCTCGACATGGCCAGCACCACCAAGATCATGACCGCCTACGTGGTGATCAACTACGCCGCCGACCATCCGGACGTGCTGGAGGAAACGATCACGTTCTCCCAGCGCGCCGACGACGTGATCGGCTCCAGCAGCGAGCTGAAGGCCGGCGAGAAAACCACGGTCGGCGAATTGCTGTACGGGTTGCTGCTCCCCTCGGGCAACGACGCGTCGGTGGCGTTGGCCGAGCACTTCGGCAAGCGCGTCGCGCCCGCCGACGGCGATGGCGGCGACGCCTACGAGCAGTTTGTTGCGGCGATGAATGCGGCCGCCGACGAGTTGGGGCTCCAGCACTCGCACTTCGAAAACACGCACGGCTTGACGGCCAAGGAGCACAAAGCGAGCGCCGCCGATCTGGCCGAATTGGCCCGCCGGGCGCTGCAACTGCCGCTGTTCGCCAAGATCGTGTCGACCCGCCAGCACGGCGCCACCGTCGAGGGACCCGGCGGCTACCACCGCAACGTCGTCTGGAAAAACACCAATCGCCTGCTGCCGACCGCGGGCTACTTCGGCGTCAAGACGGGCACGACCAGCGCCGCGGGCGCATGTCTGGTGTCCGGGTGCGAGCGCGACGGGCGCCGGCTCATCATGGCCGTGCTGGGGGCCGCGGCCAGCGACTCGCGGTACGCCGACTCCCGCAACCTGTACCGCTGGGCGTGGAACCAACTCGACGCGGGCAATTCGCTCGCCGATTCCCCTCCCTCGCAGGGAGGGGCCAGGGGAGGGTCGACCGCGATCGCAGTCGCCGCGGAATCAGCCGCCGCCGATGAGTCCCTCCCCCAACCCCTCCCTGCAAGGGAGGGGGGCAGCGAGCGCCAACCGATTGTCCTCACCCCGCAGGCGGAAGCGCTGCACCGCAGTTGCCTGGTGATCGACGGCCACAACGACATGCCGTGGGAGATTCGCAGCCAGGCGGGCGGCTCGCTGGCCAAGCTCGACATCTCCCAGGATCAGCCGACGCTGCAGACCGACATCCCCAAGCTGCACCGCGGCGGCGTCGGCGCCCAGTTCTGGAGCGTCTGGGTCCCGGTCGACACGGCCCGGCGCGGCGCCGCGCTCTCGACCACGCTCGAGCAGATCGATTTGGTCGAGAAGATGATCGCCCGCTACCCGCAAACGTTCGAGCTGGCGCTGACCGTCGATGATATTGAGCGGATTCACAAAGCGGGCCGCATCGCCTCGCTCATCGGCGTGGAAGGCGGCCATTGCATCGAAGGTTCTCTGGCCGTGCTGCGGCAACTGTACGGCATGGGCGCCCGGTACATGACGCTCACGCACAGCGCGTCGCTCGACTGGGCCGACTCGGGGACCGACGATCCCATCTCCGGCGGCCTGTCGCCCTTTGGCGAAGACGTCGTGCGCGAGATGAACCGCCTGGGCATGATGGTCGACCTGTCGCACGTGTCGCCCGCCACGATGAAACGCGCGTTGGCGGTGACCAAGGCGCCGGTCATCTACTCCCACTCGTCGGCCCGCGGCGTGGCGGATCACCCCCGCAACGTGCCGGACGACGTGCTGCCGCTGGTCCGCGACAACGGCGGGGTGGTGATGGTCAATTTCTTCTCAGGGTTTATTGTCCCCGCGGCGGCCGAGCGCGACATCAAGCAAATGGCGTACAAGCGCGAACTGCAGGCGGAGCACGGCGACGACCAGGCGGCCATCGACGCCGCGGTCGCCCGCTGGAACGCCGCCCACCCGATGCCCCGCGGCACGATCCACGACGTGCTGGACCACATCGACCGCATCGTCGAGTTGGCCGGCGTGGACCACGTGGGCCTGGGTTCGGACTACGACGGCGTGTCGGTGCTGCCGGAGCAGTTGGAGACCGCCGACAGCTATCCGCTGCTGACCCAAGGCCTGTTGGACCGCGGGTACTCGGCGGACGACATCCGCAAAATCCTCGGCGGCAACCTGCTGCGCGTGATGCGGCGCGTGGAGGAGGTGGCCGAAGAAATGTCGGCGCCTGCGGCGTCGCGATAGGATCGCAAGTCGCATGCAATCCCTGACGTTCGGGCGTCGTGATCACTCGATTTTGCACTGGTTTCGCGTGCGGCTGTTGCAGGGGCACACGAGTTTGTACGCGCGGCCTGGGCTGGCATCAGCCGCCACGATGTCGAACGAGCAGCGCGAGTGAGCAGACCAACGCGATCCCGATGGCAGCCGGCTCTGGCACAGCGACGAGCGTGATTTCCCCGAGCGAGTAGAGGTTCGATAGATCCCATACGTAGTCGCTCTCAACTGCAAACCGGCCGCTGGGCGCGACGCTCGGCCAAATGAACACGTCGAAGGTCCTTCCCACCTGGTCAAGAACGTTCACGCCGTCAGCGAATGTGAGTTGGAGAGTTCCGCCAAGTTGCACGGGAATGGACCGAGCGAACGAGATCGTCGAGTCCCACTCGTCGTCATCAAAGCGAAGCACGAGTGTTCCGGACTCGTCCATCACGAACTCGTCTTGGACCATAATGGGCGTCGGCGGCACGTAGCGGGGGCCAATCCTTCCACTGCCCGCGACAGTCCCGCCATCGTGATCCCGTACGACCAGCGTCCGACTTTCGGTGAGATTCAGGCCGAACACGGATCCGTCGGGGAAGATCGTGTTGACCAGATTCTGAGCCGGAAGTCGTGTGCGAGTCGGATCGGCCGGGAAAACGGCTCCTCTTAAATCAGCGCCGGAGAAGTTAGAGTTGCCATGGTCCGTCGTCTCAAAAGTCGAAATCGCCAAATTCTGCCCGCTGAAATCAATCGACGGCAGAGTCCTAATGCGAAAAACGACGCCCTCCATGTCCTGTGCCTGGTAACTTGCCGTCGCATAAATCTGCTCCGGGGTCAGGGCCAACGGATCGCCTGGCAAGAGTGTCGGCGCCTGCAGCGTCATGCCGCGAATGCCCGCCCCGGCAAGGTTGATCAGGCCCAGCCAGCCGCCCAGCGTCGCTCCCCGCAGATCCTGTGTCGACAGGTCCAGCGTCGATGAGTCGTAGGTTTCAATGCGAACGCCGCGCAACTGGCCTCGCTGATAACTTGCCGTCGAATACAGTGACTGGTGCGGAATGGCAGGTATCTTCGCATACTCGATTTCGGCATTTGTGAAATTCGCAGTGCTGAGATCGACTTGCTCTAACGAAGCGCCGGTCAAGTTGGCACGAGATAGATTGACGTTCTCGAAGGCCTCGGATCGATAAAAGTCCGCGTCAGTGAGGTTGGCGTCAGAGAAGTCCGCGTTGCTCAGGCGGGTGTATTGTAGATTTGCTCGCGGAAGATTCGCATTGGCGAAGGTGGCGCCAGCGAGGTTCGTGTAGCTAAAACTCGCTTCCGTCAAATCTTGCTGCGCAAAATTCCATCCCGACGCGTCATCGCCCACGCTGAGGCGCTGAAGTTCGCGATTGCGGTAACTGGCCGTCGAGTACAGTTGGGCCGCCGTCAAGCCGCCGTTCGGGCCGCCGCGAAGCGAGGCCCCCGCCACAATGGCGTTCTCGAAATCGGCGCCGGTGACCGTCGCTGTTCCCATCCGAGCATTCGTCAGATTGGCATCCCTGAATATGGCGTCGGTCACGTCGCCGCTGAGAGAGCTTCCTACGAGTGTTGCGCCGGCAAAGTCAGCTCGTCGCGCCGTGCCATGCTGGAACCAAGCGTCGGAAAGGTCGCTGTTGACAAACGTCGCATCGTCGAGATGTGGGTTTGCGAAGTTTGCCCGGACGACGCTGGACCCGTTGAAGTTGGTACGAGCGAGTGTTGCGCCAAAGAAGACGGCGTCCGCAATCGACTGGCCGGACAAGTCCCAGCCGCTCAGGTCGCTTGCGCCAAAGTCGATTCGATCGAGTGTGCCATTTACGTAACTGGCCGTCGAATGCAATTGCGACTCTGTCCAACCAAATCTCGTAGCCGGCCCGAGATTGACGCCCTCGATACGAGCCCCGGAAAAATCCGCGCCCTGCAGGTCGGCATTGGAGAGATAGGCATTGCGCAGATCGGCGTTTGTGAGATCAGCTTGAATCAGGTCGGCGGCGCCGAGGTAGGCTTCGCGCAGGTTGGCGCCGGAAAACGTCGTACTGGAAGCGGTCACATTATGGAGGTTCGCGTCGAATAGCGTCGCTCCGCTCAAGTCGGCGGCAGGCAATTGCGCATGGGCGAGGTTGGCTTGCGACAGATCGCTGCCAACAAGGTACGCCATCGTCAGATCGAGCGACCTGAGATCGACGCCGGCCCCAGGCATGACTCCGGCGCCGTCCGGCGTTAACATTGCGCTCTCCTGCTTGCCCAGGTGTGGCTGGGCGGGATCGATGTACGCCCACTCGTAGATGTCGGCCGTCGCGTGATGGGCCATTGCTATCAGCGCTAAGGCTATCACGCCAAATGCAAATGACCGACAACGGGTGAAAAACGACATTGCTCGTGTCTCTCTGAGAGTGCGAGGCGCTGTGCGGAACAGTTCACACAAACGCGGCCGACAAGATCTCTCGAACATAAGTGACTGGGCCCGTCAGGCAATCGGATCGGAGCGATTGCTCGTGGTTGAAATTAGGGTTACAAAGTTTTTCGTCGCCGTGCCGTGAAGATCCCAGGCACGCTCCCGCTGGCAGGACGACTGCCCGTTGCGGCTCGTCTGGATGAGTGTCGTCGACAACCGTCAGTTTGTCAAAACTCGGGCAGGCGTTTCTTGAGTAGGCGCGTCCTTTTGTCGCTCGGAATTTTGTCGCAATTGGCCGCGATTTCGCGTACAACCCAAGGTGGCGGTTTCACAGGGTCGGGCGCTTCGGAACCGAACCCGTCGCCGCCCGCGCGGACGCGGCGTCGGCGACGAGTTTTGCACGCTCCCCGGGAGTTTTGCTCGCAAAACTCGGCGGTCGCCAGCCGACGGAATCCTGCCCAACGTGAAAGCCGGTAACGACTACGATCAAAGTAAGCCGCCGCGGCACGGCGTGGTTTTGCTCGCGGATTTTACGTTTTTGCCAACGTGCAAAAGTGCAGAACAGGAGGCAAGTCGCGGGAGAGAGTTTGGCGCCGGCGGTGCGGCGCAGGTTCGCCAGGGCGCGGCACGGCTACTGGTCGATCGTCGCCGCGTGGGGGTTGTTTGCGGCAACCGTTTGTGGCGCCGGTTGGGCTTGGCCCCGTTCGTGACGGCCCCACCAGGCGTCGGCGTCGTCGAGCGTCCAGGCCGTGGCGTCCGCGCAGCGGCTCAATCGCTGCGAGAGTTCGCGGGCCGTTTGCGGGCGCTTGTTGCGGCTCTTTTCCAGGCAGGCCAGGATCGCATTTTCCAGGTCGTCGGGCACGGGGCGGCCCAGGCGGACCGACGGCGGTTTGGGCGGCTCCGAGGCATGCATCTGGCACAGGTCCGCAAAGCTGTGCGCCTCGAACACGGGTTGGCCGGTGAGCAGGAAGTACCCCACCGCGCCGACCGCGTAGATGTCGCTGCAGGCGTCGACCGAATTGGGGGCCTGGATCGCCTCGGGCGACATATACAGCGGCGTGCCGGCCATGCCGCCCTCGGCGGGATGGGCGTCGTCGCGGGCCTTGACCAGTCCAAAGTCGAGCACTTTGACCACGTCGCCCTCGCCGCCGCGGCGATTGAGCATGATGTTGGCCGGCTTGATGTCGCGGTGGACCAGCCCGTTGCTGTGCGCTTCGTACAGCGAGCCGCAAATCTGCCGCAGGATATAGATCACCCGCGCCGGCTGCTGGGGACCGTAGCGGTCGACCAACTGCTGCAGGTCGATGCCGTCGAGGAACTCCATGGCGTAGTAGAAGATCCCCTCCGGCGTGCGGCCATAGTCGTAGATCGCCACGGTGTTGGGATGGTTCAAGTTGCTGGTGATCTGCACCTCGCGCTCGAAGCGGCCGATTGCCGTGTCGGACAGGTCCTTGGCATTGAGCAGCTTGATCGCCGTGGGTCGCGCGAGCATGGCGTGGCGGCCTTTGTAGACGACGCCCATGGCGCCCTCGCCCAGCTTGTCCTCCAGTTTGTACTGGCCAAGTTGCTTCGCTTCGATGGCGGCCTCGCGGGCCTGCCGCTGCAGGCGCGCGACCATCACCGTGAACACAAAGATGGCGACGCTGCTGAGAGCCAGCAGGATCAGCAGGGCCCAGAAGGTGCGCTGCAGGATGGTCAGCGGGCGGAACGCCTCGGCGTAGTCGACCTCGGTGGCGACGCCGAAGCCCTGGTCGTCCAGCCAGGTCCAGGCGCCCACCACCGGCACGCCGCGGTAGTCGCGGTAGCCGGCGACGTCGACGCCCGACTCGCCCGCAGCGGCTGCAGCGACCATGCGCGTCGGCTCCAGCTCGGACCGCCGCACCTGGGGGCGAAAGCCGTCGAGCATGTTGCCGCCCGGGTCGCGCACCAACAGTTCCAGGATCGACCGCGACCCGGGGCGATCCGGCAGCAGTCCCAGCAGAATGAGTTCCTCGTCGAAGCGGCTCCCCGAGAGCAGCAGGCCGTCGCGGTCGAAGGCGTACGTTTCGCCCGAGTCGCCCAAGCGACCTCGCTGCAGGATTCGCGTGAATTCGTCTTCGGGACGCACCTGCATGCCCAGAATCGCCACGACCTGCAAGTTGTCGTCGCGGATTGGCGCCAGAGCGTACATCACCGGCACGCCGGCGCGCAGTTCGCCGTCGGCGTCGACCAGCCGCAGTTGGCTGGCAAACGGCGCGGTGACCGTGGCATCGCCCGCCACGGCGCGCAGGAAGTCGGCTCGCCGCGACGACGGGGCTGTCAGCCCGATCGCTTCGCTGCGCGTGGCGGCAATCACTTGCAGCTCGCGGTTGGCGATGAAGTAGGAATGGTAGTCGTGCGAGTTCATCGCCGGTCCCAGCTCGTCGGCGATCTGCTCGGTGATGTCGGCGATGGCCTGCTGGTTGTCGGAAGCGTGCCGCTCGGCGTCGAGCAACTCGCCTACCAGCCCGCGCAGCGAGGCGTCGCCGGCGATGCTGTCCAGATTGCGCTCCTGCGAGTCGATCCAGGTGCGCAGCATGGCCACTTCCACGTCGCGGAGCGTTTCCAACTGCGACTGCAGATTGTCTTTCATCGTCTGCTCGACCGCACCGCGCACCAACCAGCCAATCAGCAGCAGCAGCGTCACGGCGATGATCGGCCAGGCCCACAAGCGTCGGCTGAGGAACTCGCGGGTCCGGGAGATCGTGCTGGTGAACGTGCGCGACGCCCAGGTCATGTGCGCGCCGGCCGCGGGTTCGCTGCGGGTGCGCGAGCGGAACAGTTCGGGGAGCTTCATGGCGGGCGATGCGCGGGGTGCTGAACGGCGGCGAGGGGGGCGAGTTTTTCAGTATAGTTGCCGCGGGGGCCGCTTTCAGCTTCCACGCGGCGGCGCCGACCCGGGTGGCTGGGGACGCAGCGCAGCGGAGCCCCCAGAGACGCTCACTGGGGGCTCCCTCCGGTCGTCCCCAGCCACCCCGTCGCTGCTCATCAGCGCCAGTCGCCTTCTGTCGCGGGCGATCCGGCGGTAGGATGCACGGCGCGACGTCCCTGTTGGCGAACCGTCCACGAGCCCCCTTTGTCACGGCATGGCTGCGGAGATTCACACCATTCGCCTGCGGCTCTCCAACGCCTTTCTGGTGCTGGGGGACAAGCCGGTGTTGGTCGATGCGGGCAGTCCCGGCGAGGCGGGGCGCATTCTTGACTTTGCCGCCCGCCACGGCGTCGAGCCGCACGACATTGCGCTGATCGTCGCCACCCATGGGCACGCCGACCACGTGGGCGCTGCGGCCGAGTTGCATCGGCTGACCCGCGCTCCGATTGCCGCTCACGTGGGCGACAAGGCCATGATCGCCGCGGGTCGCATGAGCAATCTGCATCCGGTGCGGCCGCGGCACCGCATGCTGTTGCCGTTGGTCGACAAGCCGTTCGAGCCGTTCGAGATCAACACGCCGCTGAGCGAGGGGATGTCGTTGGGGCCGTGGGGCGTGTCGGCCCGCGTGATCGAAACGCCGGGGCACTCGGCCGGTTCCGTGACGCTGGTACTGGACAATGGCGACGCGATTGCCGGCGACGTCTTGATCGGCGGCTTCCTGGGCGGGCTGCTGCAGCCCACTCGGCCGCGACTGCCGTACTTTGCCGAGGACTTGCCGCAGCTCTACGACAGCATCGATCGCGTGCTGGCCGAGGCGACGCGCACGTTGTACGTGGGCCACGGCGGACCGCTGGATCACCCGGGCGTGTTGAAGTGGCGATTGCCGTATCGTCCGCTTGTGAGAGCGGCGGCCGGCCAGCCGGGGTAGGCGCGCCACGGCTCTGTGAGCCGTGCCAAGCGAGGGTGGCTGGGGACGACCGACGGGAGCCCCCAGTGGACGCCTCTGGGGGCTTCGCTGCGCTACGTCCCCAGCCACCCCCATGGAGCGCAGCACGGCTCGCAGAGCCGTGGCACATTTTTCTCACGCGCGCAAAACAAAAGGCAGGTTCGGCCGATCGAAATCGGCGCGAACCTGCCGTCCCCCCTGGGATGTGCGATAAAGCTCGCGCGAGCGCCGTCGCGTTTCTCTCACGCCACGTGGCTGCTTTGCGGCCTGCCGCGAGAGAAGCTTCCCCCTGTGCGTCAGCGGCTCAAGAGCACGGCTTGCAGCAACCAGGCGGCCGGTCGAGCATGTCGTGACTTGCGAGCAGAAAGCTTATCGACCAACGACCGCTGGCAGCTTTGGCAATCTTTGCCGAATGTTCCGACGGCGCCTGGCGCGGGACAAATGGCTCAATCGGATTCGGACAACAATTTCCGATGGGTTGAACCACGACGACACGACGGGCACGACGAACGAATGGCGTGCCACTGCTGGCTTGTCCAGCAAGTTGAAGCGCGTACCTGGCGCCCACTGCTGGGCAAGCCAGCAGTGGCACACTCTCTATCTTGGCATGTTCCCAGGCAACCCGATTGCAGGCAGTCCCAGTGTGCCGCAGCACGGCTCGCAGAGCCGTGGCACGCGCCGCGTTCGTCGCACCCTTTGTGCCGCCGCGTTGCGCTCACTTGCACAAGGAATTGGCCGTTGCTGCTAGCACCTGCGGCGGCTTTTGCCGATTTTGACTGAGCAAACTTTGCCGGTTGGGCCGATTCTGTGGGAACAACGGGAGGACTTGCTCCGGGCGTGCGCGCTGCGTGTACCGTCGAGCAGATCTCCTCGGTGAAGATCCTCGGTCGAGATCAGCGCCCGCGGGCGTCGTGAGAAAGGAAGCTTGTCGTGTCGCGCATTACCTCGCTATCCGAATGGCTGCTGCGTCAGGCGGCGGTCTGGGGCGGTCTGGCTTGTTTGGCGTTCTATGCCTTCGTGGTCAAACCGGCCGACGACGCTAGCACCATCGCCCAGTATTTCGACGGCGACGGTTGGCAAGTCAAGTACGCCACCGCCGGCTTGTTTTTCGTGGGCGTCGCCGCGCTGACGATCCGGGCGATCGGCCTGCTGGTCCAGTCGGGCGCCCTGGAACGCACCGGCCTGTCCGACCCGCCGGCCGACGGCAACACGGTCGAAGACGCCGACGCGCTGCTGGACGAACTCGACTACGCCCCGGCGGGTTTGCAGGACGGCTACTTCATCCGCCGGCTGCGGCACGCGCTGCTGTACGTGAAGCAGAAGGGCACGGCCGACATGATCGACGAGCAACTGCAACGGCTCGAAGACGTCGACCTGGATCGCATGAATCAGAGCTACTCGACCGTGCGAGTGATCGCCTCCACGATTCCGATTCTCGGCTTCCTGGGCACGGTCATCGGCATCACGTTGGCCATTGCCAAGCTGTCCGGGCAAGCCATGGAGCAGAGCCTGCCGGACGTGATCGCGGGGTTGAGCGTTGCGTTCAACACGACGGCTCAGGCGCTCGCGCTGTCGATCATCCTGCTATTCATCAAGTTCGCCGTCGAGCGTTTCGACGCGCGGCTGCTCGCGATGGTCGACGATCGGGTCAATCGGCAATTGCGCGGGCGGTTCCGTCAATACGGCGCTGCCCACGATCCGCACGTTGCGGCGATCCAGCGCAGCAGCGAGAAGATGCTCACGGCGATCGAATCGGCCTCTAACCGGCAAACGGCGCTGTTGGGCGATTCGCTGGCAGCGGCGAACTCGGCCTGGCAGAACACGGCGGCGACGACCGCGAACATCCTGCGCGAAGGGATCTCCGCGGGATTGAAATCGGGGCTGGCCGAACACGCTCGCGCCCTGAACGACGGCGTCGCCAAACACACCAGCGACATGCAAGAAATGCTCGTGCGTCACGCCGAGATTCTCAGCGAGAACGTCGACAGCCATGCACAGACGTTCGTTGACGGCAACCAGGAACAACTGGCCGCGCTGGTCGACAGCATCGAGGCGCACGGCGCCGCGCTGGCCGACGCGCTGGAGCATCACGTGGGCGTGATGACCGAAACAGAAACTCGGTTGGCTGAGGAAAATCGCCGTCACCTGGGCGACGTCGAGTCGGCCCTGGGCGAAGCGATGGTCCTGTCGGCCGCCCGCCAGGAGAAGCTGATCAGCCAGAGCGAGGAACTGCTCAAAGAGATGCAGGTCGCCCTGGTCGAAGCTGCCGGAGCCACAGTCGCCCAGCAAGAGCAACTGATCAAGCAGAGCGACGTGTTATTGCGGGTCGTCGAGTCGACCGGCGCTGTCCGCAAATTGGAAGAGGCGCTCAATAGCAATCTGACCAAGCTCGCGTCGGTCCACGATTTCGAACAACTCTTCACGAGCCTCTCGGCGACGCTGCAATTGCTGAGCAGCCGCGTTGGCCGCCCGCTGGGCGTCAGCCGTGCCGGCGACGCCGATGACACCACCACGAGCCAAGCCGCATGAGCAAGCGACGGGCCGCAAAACCCGCCGACGCGATCGCGCTGTTTCCGTTTTTGGCAGTTCTGCTGTGCACCATGGGCGGCCTGTTGGTGCTGCTGGTGGTGCTGTCGGAAGCCGCTCAGCGCGCGCCGATTGCCGACGAGCCGACCGCGGTCGCGGCGGCCGACGCGGACGAGCTGCGCCGCGTCGCTGCGCTGGCTGAAGAAGCGGCGCAGTTGGAAAGGGCTCTGGCCAACGGCGCCGAGAAAATCCGCCAGGCCAACGACATGCTGGCTGATCAGCAGGCGCGGCTGGCCAACAGCGAAGAGCAGCAGCGGAAGCTGGAGTTCGAACTGCAGAAGCTGCTGGTCGCACTGAAGCAGCTCGAACAGACGGAGAACAACCAAGCGGTCGATCGCAATCAGGCCGAGGCCGAGCTGGAGCGGTTGCAGCAACTGATCGCCGATACCGAGGACCAGCTGGAAACGCTGCGGGAGCAAGAGGGCGGGCCGAAGACGTACGCGATCATTCCGTTTCGCGGCAAGAACGGCACGTACCGGCGCCCGATCTACGTGGAATGCACGGCCGACGGCGTCGTCATTCAGCCCGAAGGGATCAAGCTGGCCGAGGAAGACTTCCTGATGGCCAATCGCGCCGGCAACCCGCTGGCGGCGGCGATCCGCGCGGCGCGCGAGCGGCTCAACAGCGACGCCCGGGCCGCTGGCAAAACCGATCTGCCGAACGCCTACCCGCTGCTGATCGTGCGGCCCGAGGGCAAGCAGTACTTCTTCGGCGCCAAGGAGGCGATCCAAGCCTGGGACGCCGACTTCGGCTACGAGTTTGTCGACTCGGACTGGAACCTGGAGTTTGGGACGTTCGACCCCGTGCTGGCCGATGTGATGAACCACGCCGTGTTCCAGTCGCGCGAGCGGATGGCCGCGCTCGCTGCCGCCGCGCCGCGACGATTCGGCATGCGTCTGGTTGGCTCGGGCGGCTCAGGCGGCGCCGGCCGCGGGGGCGCGTCGTCCGGCGGCGGTTGGGGGGAAGGAGCCGGCGGCGGCGACGGCTCGCTCGCCGGCGGCACGGCATCGCCTCCGCTGCACACGGGCATGTTCAACCGCGAAGTGCTCGAAGCGGACCGGCTCGCCAGCGGAGCGGGCGCAGCAGGCGCCACCGGCGGCAGCGTGGTCGGTACGGGAGCGGACGCCAATGGTGCAGGCGACGATGCGACCGGCGGGGATGGGCAAGTCGACATGACGGGCCGCTACGGCGAGTTTGTCGGCAATGGCGGTCCAGGCGCGGGGGGCGGCGGCGCGGCCGACACAGGATTCGGCAGCCCCAGCGGACAGCAGTCAACCGACGGCGCCGCGAATGGCGATTCAGGCGCCCAGGGCGGCGCAGCGGGCGGAACTCAAACGGCAGGCTCCGGGGCCGCCGGCGGTGCTGGCGGGGCGTCTGCCCAGGCCGCCGGTTCGTGCAGCACAGGCGCCAGTTCCAGTTCCAATTCCAGTGCACTAGCCGCCTCCGGCAGCACGAGTGCTTCAGGTTCCAGCGCGAACGGATCCGCCGCGGGGTCGCCAGCAGCCGACGCAGCCAACGCCAGCCAGATCGTCCCGCAAATCACGCTACAGAACTCGGCGCCCGCCGGCGCAACTCAGCCGGTGCAGAGCCTCGCCGCCACCCGCGGCGTCGACTGGGCCCTGAATATTGCCAGTCACAATTCGGCCGCCATCACTCGCCCCGTGCAAGCCGTCATGCGGAAGGACTCGATCGACGTCCTGCCGCCGCGTCGCGTGGATCCGGGCGTCGACGCCGCCGTGCAGCAGGTGCGACTCGATCAAAGCACCGAGGACGCGGTCAACGACTTGGTGACCGCCGTGCGGCGGCACATCGAAAGTTGGGGGTTGGCTGGCAAGGGGCTGCATTGGCGACCGGTCCTGGTGCTGAGCGTCGCTCCCGGCGCCGAGCCCAACGCCCAGAAGCTGGCCCAACTGCTCGCCGGCAGCGGCATCGACGTCCGCTTGCCCCAGACTGCTCAGAGCCCGACGACGGAGGAGCCGCATGCGACGCGCTGAATCCGAAGACGTGACCCCAGGCGGCGATTCGTTTCTCGACATCATCGCCAACATGGTCGGCATCCTGATCATTCTCGTGATGGTGGTCGGCGTGCGCGCCGGCAAGGGCGCGATGTCACCTGCTCCGCAAGTCGTTGAGACGGTATCTGCCGAGGAACTGGAAGTGCATGTGGCGGAACTGCGCCGTCAGTCGCTGCTGCAGCGCGAAGAAATCGTGCAGACCGCCGCCCGCGCGCAAAACGCCTATCAGGAAACCAGCCTCGTCGATCGCCAGCGGCACGAGATGGAAGTGCTGCGGGCCCAGGCTGAAGGGGAGTTGGCCGAGCGACGGGAGCAGCTTGACGCCGCCCGGCAACGCGAGTTCGACGTGCAGCGCGAAATCAACGAAGCGCAAATCGAGCTGAGCAGGCTGACGCAGCAGCAGTTGCAGCTCGTCTCGCAGCCGCTGGATGTGGAGGAAATCGAGTCGACTCCCACGCCGATTGCCTCGACCGTGAAAGAGGAGGCGATCTACGTGCGGATCAAACACGGCAACATTTCCGTCGTGCCGGTCGTCGAGCTGCGCAGTCTGGTCTTCGGCGGCGAGTCGCGGGACTATCTGGTTGGCGCCCTGCGTCAGCGTCACGAGGCTGCTGATCTGTTCGGCCCGGTGGACGGTTTTCGCTTGCGATTCCGCGTCGAGCGGTACGCCGAGGCGGTCCCCGGCACGGTCGGGCCGGGGATGGCCCGGGTCTCCAACGTGATGAGCGCCGAACTGCTGCCCGAAGCGGACGACGTCGGCCAGCCGATGGAGCAGGCGTTGCTACCGGGCTCGCCCCTTATGCGGGCCCTCAGCCGCCGGCCCGCGAATACGACGCCGGTGTTGGCTTGGGTCTATCCTGACAGCTACGACGAACTAAGGTCGCTGAAGAAAGCTCTGTGGGAACGCGACATTGCGCTGGCCGTGTGGCCCGTGGATCAGAATCAGCCGATCGTGATGTCGACCAACGGCTCCCGGGCCGAAGCACAGTGATTCGCTGCCGGGCCATCAGCGACTCTTGTCGGCGACTTCACAAATCTCAGCCGGCAACGGCGTGCTGATCGGCTTGCTCTGGCTCGGCGGCCAACAACTCGGCCATGGTCACGCCGGCGAGACACCGCCGCTGGGCGTCCACGGCCTCCGCCAGACCGGCGGTGATTTGCGCAGACACGGCCGGTGAGAGATTGCCGACGTCCGGCGGCTCCGGGGTCAGCTTACCCTCGGTCGCTTCGACGAGATCCAGCAGCGTGATTTCCGCCGCGGGCCGAGCGAGCCGGTAGCCTCCCTCCACGCCTCGCGTCGACACCAGCAAATCGGCGTTGACCATCGTGCGCAGCACCTGCAGCAGGAACCGCTCGGGCATGCGGCCGCGCTCAGCCAGCGCCCGGCATGGAACTGGCCCTTGCTGGTCGTTTTCGGCCAGTTGGAGCAGGCAATGCAATCCGTAAAGTGCGGCGCGGGAGAGCTTCATGATCGACGCCGAGCGGGTGACAGGTGTCGGGTTTCCAGGGGGGAAACCGTGCCGGCGGACCCCTGTTAACTCGATTCGCGCGAACGAACTGGCGGTCACTCGGCCGAGTCGTCCTCGTCCGTCACCGGCGTCGGGTGGCGGAATGACAGCAGCAGCAGGGTGAGGGCTCCGCAAACCAGCAGGCAGTCGGCCACGTTGAAGTTGGGCCAGACAAGCCGCTTGGAGGGGTCGGCGTCCCAGCGGCCCGCCAGCAGGATGAAGTCGCGTACCGCGTAAATCGGCTCGCCTGCGCGGCTGGGGACAAAGGCGCCCCAGTCCAGCCCATGCAGTCCCAGCCGGTCGTACAGATTGCCAAGCACGCCGCCCATGACCAACCCGAGCACTGCCACCAGCATCGGATCTTGGGCCCCGCCGCGGCGGAACAGCCACCAGGGAATCACGGCACAGGCGGCCAGCGAGAAGGCCGCGAACCACCAGACGCGACCCTGTCCCATGCCGAACAGGGCGCCTTCGTTCAGGCTCAGTTGCAGGCCCGCATGACCGGTCCACACCCACCGCACGCCGCCGGCGAGCAGATCATCGCGGGAGAAGGCCCAGTGCTTGGTCGCCAAATCAGCGCCGCAACCCGCCGCGGCGAGAGCAAAAAAGACGAGCAGTTGCCGACCAGCGGCGCCGGGGCGATCCATCGCGACGTACCGTGCTGGGTGAGCCGAGCGGCGACGCTCGGGCGGACGAAAGACCAGCGGCAAAACGAGATTGCTACGAAGCGGCGCGGCCGCCGTTGAGGTCGCGGGCCTCGGCGCACTTGATGCAACACGGCGCGAAGGGGATCGCGTTGAGTCGCGTCTTCGGGATCACGCCGCCGCAATCGGTGCATTTGCCGAATGTGCCGTCCTCGATCCGCTGCAATGCGTCGTTGATGAGCCCCAGCTGATCTTCTTCATTGGCCATGATGCTCAGCGTGAACTCTTGTTCGTAGTTGTCGCTGCCCAACTCGGCCATGTGAATCGGCATGCTTGCGCCGCCGGCGGTCTCCACGCCCGACTTCCGCAGGGCAACGTCGGCCATCGAGGTGACGTCGCCTCGAAGTCGAGCCCGCAGCAACAGCAGACGCTCGCGATACACCTTCATATCAGCTTTCTTCATGGTGCTCCTCCGGGGTTGGTCGCCGCAGTGACGAGGGCAGGCGACCGGGGGACAGACCCCTGATTTTAGCCGTTACGCGTGCATTCGTCAAACGGCGGCCGCGCGGAGTGAATCGCCGTAACGCGTTGATTGAGAGGGGTTTGTGGCGAATTGTCGGCATCCCGCCGCAAAGGCCGCGGGGAACGTGTTCTGTTGCAATGGCAACGCAAATCCTGAATGGGACGGCGACTTTGCGCCCGCTCCGAAGTGGCTTATTGCCGAACCCCCGGCGGGCGCCGCGCGGTCCGACGGGCTGGCTGGAGCGGCCGGACGAGCGACGGAGGACCCGCGCTGGAATGGCCAGGGATTTCGTGGACTGCGTCCTTTCGGCTCCCTCGCGCCCCGCCCCTGCTGCGACGCTCGTTGTCGGTGCGGGCGCGGCACAGTAAGCTGGACCTAAACTGAACTGCAGCTTATGTTTCGGCGGCGCCGGGGAGGCTTCCGCGTGGAAGGCCCCCAGCGACCCCCGAACTCTGCGCGCGATCTGGAGACCGCCCCGTGGCGACCCTCGGCAACGTGAAGACCGATCTGGCCTACCAAAAATGCCTTTCGCCCGCCTGCGGCACCACGTACGACGTGGGCGAGGTCCGCACGGCCTGCGATCGGTGCGGCGGTCTGTTGGACGTGGCCTATGACTGGGACCGCCTGCCGGTGCCCGATTCGCTGTCGTGGTTCGAGCGGAAGTGGGCCCGCCGCAACGAGCCGCTCTGCCGCAGCGGCGTGTGGCGGTTCCATGAGCTGCTCCCCTTTGCCGCCCCCGAGAAGATTGTCACCATCGGCGAGGGGCAAACGCCCCTGCATCTGACCGATGGCGTGGGCGAGTACATCGGCCTGGACGCCGGTAAGCTGTACTTGGAGTACGAGGGCATGAACCCCTCGGGCAGCTTCAAGGACAACGGCATGACCGCCGCGTTCACCCACGCGCACACCATCGGCGCCAAGCGGGCCGCGTGTGCGTCGACCGGCAACACCAGCGCGTCGCTCGCGCTGTACTGCTGCGCCAGCAAGCTGATGCAGGCGGTCATCTTCATCGGCTCGGGCAAAATCAGTTACGGCAAGCTGTCGCAGGCGCTCGACTACGGCGCGCTGACCGTGCAGATTGAAGGCGACTTTGACGACGCCATGCAGCGGGTGCGCGAGGTCAGCGAGCAGCTGGGCATCTACCTGGTCAACAGCGTCAATCCCTTCCGGCTGGAGGGGCAGAAGACGATCATGTTCCGCGTGCTGGAGAGCCTCGACTGGGAGGTTCCCGACTGGATCGTGGTGCCCGGGGGCAACCTGGGCAACAGCAGCGCGTTTGGCAAGGCGTTTCACGAGTTGCACGAGCTGGGGCTCATCGACCGCATGCCGCGGCTGGCGGTCATCAACGCGGCCGGCGCCGACACGCTGTACGAACTGTACGAAAACCGCGGCCTGCGCTACAACCACGGCCATCCCAATACCGAGGTTGTCGACAAGTACTACGCGGAACTCGACGCCGCGGCGGCCAAGGCGGACACGATCGCCAGCGCGATCGAAATCAACCGCCCCGTGAACCTGATGAAGTGCATCCGCGCCCTGGAGTGCTGCGACGGCGTGGTCCGCGAAGTGACCGACCAGGAGATCCTGGACGCCAAGGCCCAGGTGGGCGCCAACGGCCTGGGCTGCGAGCCGGCCAGCGCCGCCAGCGTGGCGGGCGCCAAGATGCTGCGCGAGCAGGGCGTGATCGCTCCCAGCGACCGGGTGGTCTGCATCCTGACCGGCCACCAACTGAAAGATCCCACCGCCACGGTCGCCTATCACACGACCGATCAGGACGAGTTCGAACGCGTCCTGGGCAAACGGGGCGTGAGCCGCGCGGCGTTCGCCAATCGCGCGGTCAAGGTGGCCAACGACCTGGCCGAGATCGTGCAGGCGATTCAGCTGAATAGCTGAGTGTTCTTGGCCCGCGAATAGCGCGAAGGGGGCGAGACGACAGCGGCGCCGCGCGCTGGCCGAACCGCAGCGTCGCCGGTCGTCCGGTTTGATTCGCCAGGCGTGCGAATTGTCTGGGGCGGTCGTCGACGAATTGCGCCGAATTCGCGATAATCAGCGTTGTTTCGCGGGCTCTTTCGATTTGCTCGCAGCGTCTTTCCTGACCAGAAGGAGCGAGCCATGAAACTAGCCATTCACGGAGCGGCCGGGCGGATGGGGCAGCGGGTGACCGCGCTGGCCCATGACGATCCGGAGGTGCAGATCGTCGCGGCGTTGGAGTCGGCCACGCACCCCAAGCTCGGGCAAGACGCCGGGCTGGTCGCGGGGGTGGGCGAGATCGGGGTGCCGCTGGCGGTCGTGGGCGAAAGCGACGCCGACGTGGTGATCGATTTTTCGTTGCCTGACGCGGCGGTCGCGGTGGTCTCCCATTGTCTGGAGTACGAAAAACCGCTGGTCATGGCGACCACCGGGTTCGACGCCGACCAGCGCAGGTACGTCGAGGAGGCAGCCGCCAAGATTCCCATGGTCTACGCCCCCAGCTTCAGCCCGGCGGTGAACCTGGTGATGAAGCTGACTGAAATTGCCGGCGGCGTGCTGAAGAAAATCCCCACGGGCGTCGACGTGGAGATCATCGAGCGGCACCATCGGTTCAAGGAAGACGCCCCCAGCGGCACCGCACTGCATTTCGGCAAAATCGTCGCCGAGGCGATGGGTTTGAGCGAGCACGTGCATGGCCGCGAGGGCCGCTGCGGCGCCCGCACCCGCGAGGAGATCGGCTACCACGCGGTGCGCAGCGGCGACAACCCGGGCGAGCACACGATCGTGTTCGGCATGCTGGGCGAAACGATCGAACTGCGCGTCGCCGCCAGCAACCGCGACTGCTACGCCAGCGGAGCGCTCATGGCCGCCAAATGGCTGCTGGGCAAACCCGCGGGCATGTACGGCATGCAAGAAGTGCTGGGGCTGTAGAAGTTGTCAGCGATCGGCTGTCAGCCGTCAGCTTTGCTGTCGATGTGCGCAATCTGGCCTGCGGCGCGATTGCGTTTCCCAAGAGCCGGGCCGCTACGCGGGCCGGTGTGCTGAGTTCGACACGTTTCAGCTTACTCCGGCCCGCGTAGCGGTCCGGCTAGGGACTGAGTCCCCGGCAACCCTCGATTAGAATTCAGAGTTCGAAAACACGATCAACAAGCTAATAGCTGACAGCCGAGAGCTGACAGCTCCTACGCAATGGCCAAGTGCGACGAAGGTTACCTGTGCGAAGTCTGCGGCGAGGACGTTGCCGAGCTCGTCGACAGCGATCTGTACCTGCGGTACGTCATCGGCATGCTCGATCCCGAGGTGCTGCACACGACGCCCGAGCGGCACGTGCGGTGCAACCCGACGCTCGCGCAATTCATTGTGGACGACGACTTTGCCGCGGTGACGGTCGAGGGGGATTTTGACAAGCGCGCGCTCGATCCCGTGTTCGTCCGCGAGCGCGAGACGCTTGTCACCCGCGGTTGGCGGCGACTGAAGCAACTCGCCGGCCGGGACGAACGGATCATCGACTACCCGCTTCCGGAGGTCCGCGAGCGCATCAAGGCGCGCTCGCCGGAGACGCAGTAGCGCCCGCCAGCAGCCGCGGCGCCCGCCGGGCGGCGTCGTAGTCTTCGCGCCGCAGAAATGGCCAGACGTCGTAGTCGCCGCTGTCGCGCCAGGCTTTCATCGCCGGCGAGTTCCAAAACCGATCATGCCCGCGGCGGCGGAACCAGACGGCCGTCGCGAGGGCCAGAGCTGCGACGAGACCGATCGGGTGCATGAACCCGACATCTTTGGTGTGCGTGACCAACAGCATGATTTCGATCAGCAGCACGGCAATCGCGGCGGGGTAGGCCGCACAGGTCACAGTCGCCAACTTATGCCACAGTGGGTACTTGGGCTCTTCGGGCCACTCGTACTCGCGGCCGCTGCCGAGGAAGAGTACACAGCGAGTCACCTCGCGCCGCGTCTCGGCACTCAGTTTGTGGCGACCCCGCAGGCGATATCGCGGGATGTCGCTGTACAGGGCCCAGCCCCGCGTAGCGGTTTCCACGACCGCGCGGTCAGCGCTATCGACGTAGCCGTCCCCGTCGCCCTCGCCGTAATACGCGTCGTCGAAATCCTCGTTGGCGATCGTCCCCGCGGCCAATTGCCGCAGGTCTTGGGCGAGTTGCCGGCGCTGCTCTGTGTTGACCATGGGGCAATTCGCTCGGGCGTCGCGGGGGCTCGCCGCATTCTACCAGCTTGTCTTGTCGGCTGGCCCGAATGGCTCGATAATCCCTGCCATGAACTCCCCAGACACCGCGGCTGCATCGGGCGACAATCCAGACTCGCAAGCCCCTGCGCCGCCCGGGCCGCACGACCATCTGCCGCCGCTGAGCCGCGACGCGGGGTTTTGGGGGATGACGGTCACCCAGTTTCTGGGGGCGTTCAACGACAACCTGTTCAAGCAGTTGGTGCTGCTGTTGTCGATCGCGCCGGTGGCGATCGACAGTTTGGGCAGCGCCCCGGCGATGGGGATGTGGCTGTTCGGCGGGCCGCTGGTGCTGGCGGCCGTGTCGCCGGGGGCGATTCCCTATCTGTTCGTCTTCGCGGCCGCGGCGTTCGACCCGGGGGCCGTGACGGACCGCCAGGGGCTGGCCAACGTGATGTTCGCCCTGCCCTTCATCCTGACCACGGGGTTCGCCGGCTACCTATCTGACAAGTTCGGCAAACGCGGCATCGTGATCGCCTGCAAGGTGGCCGAGATCGTGGTGATGGCCGCGGGCGCCGTGGGGTTTTGGGTTTATACGCAGAACCAGAGCCTGGCGACGCTGTACGTGGTGCTGTTTTTCATGGGCGCCCAGAGCGGATTCTTCGGCCCGGCCAAGTACGGCATCCTGCCCGAGATGCTCCGCGCCAGCGACCTGCCGCGGGCCAACGGCGTGATGCTGACCACCACCTTCATGGCGATCATCTTTGGGCAGTTCGTGGCGGGGATTCTCATCGAAGATTTTCGCGATCAACTGTGGATCGGTTCGACGGCGTGCATCGTGATCGCGGCGATCGGCACGCTGTCGTCGCTGTGGGTCCGCAAGCTGCCGCCGGCGAATCCGACGCTGCAGTTCGAGCCGTCCGCGCTCTGGATCCCGACCGATCTGCGCAAGCTGCTGTTGGCCGACAAGCCGCTGCTGGCGGCGCTGATCGTCTCCAGCATTTTCTGGATGCTGGCCAGCATGGTCCCCGGCGCCGTGAACGCGCTGGGCATCATCGAGCTGTATGTTGGCGCCAAGGACACCAGCTATTTGCTGGCTGTGGTGAGCATCGGCATTGCCGCCGGCGGGGCGATCGGCGGGCTGGCGTCGGGCGACTCGGTCAACTTCCGCGTGCTGCGGATCGGCGCCGTGGGAATGTTGGTCTGTTTGGCGCTGTTGGCCGTGCCGTCGTGGGGCCCGCCGCGCGACATGACCATGGAGGACCTGGTAAGCCGCCCCGGCGTGGGCGAGACGCGGCAGTGGCTGGGCTACTACGGCAGCGGCGGCGTGCTGATCGCCCTGGGGGTGTTCACCGGCATGTTCGCCGTGCCGCTGCAGGTGTTCATGCAGTCCGACCCGCCTGACGAGTTCAAGGGGCGGATGATCGCCGCGATGAACCTGGTCAACTGGGTCGGCATCGTGCTGGCCGGCGTGCTGTACTCGGCCCTGGCGACGCTCATCGAAAGCAACGGCTGGCCGCGGTGCACCATGTTCGCCTTCATCGCCGCGATGATGCTGCCGGTGGCGCTGTTTTATCACCCGAAGAGCGAAGCGCTGCCGGCGAAGTGAGTGCCCGACCCTAAGTCATTCGCTCGACCGTGCGGCGGCGGGATTGTCCCGCCCAACGTGCGCGGAATCTCGCGCGACGAGCACCAGCAGCGTCGCCGCGGCGACAATCAGCAGCGTTGCGGCCCCGTAGACGAGCACCGCCCAGCGAGCCATCGCTGCCGGGTTGGTGAGCAGCACGCCTCCCGAGGCGTCGCGAACCACGTTTGCTTCGCCCAGGGCCGCCTCCTCGCCGACGAGATGCAGCATGAATGCCGTCAACTCGTCGCCGTGCCAGATGATCCAGCAACCCAGGAACAGCAGCCCCGCCGCCTGCAGGATGACAAACGGCTTGCCGAGTCGACCGAAGATTGGGCCGCAGCACACGGTTGGCGACCTCAATTCTCCGGCGGCGTGAGCGCCGGGCCGGCGGGGTCGACTGGTTCGACGCCGGCGACGTGCGTGCCGTCGAAGCCCAGGTCCAGCAGGTCGGCAATGGCGTCGTCGACGTCGAACTCGCTTTCATCGACGGCCACCACCGCGGTCTTGGTCTCCAGGTCGACTTGCACGTCCTTCACGCCGGCGCGGGACGCGAGCGATTTGCGCACCTTCGGGACGCACGACTGCTCGCACATCATGTCGGGCACGCTGATCTCGACAGTCGGCAGGCCTTCGACATTGAACGGCGCCGGGGCGGCCGCGGTTGTTTCAGGCGTTTCGGTGGTGGAATCGGTGCAGCCGCAGCAGGAGGTCACGGCGAGCAGCAGAGCGAGGCGGGAGAGGCGTTGCATGGTCGTGGTCGTCTCAAATGGCGGGAAAGAAATCGCCGCAGCGGCTCGGCTGGGAAGAAAGGCAAAGGTGAGGTGACGCGTGCCACGGCTGTGTCAGCCGTGCGGACTTGATGTGGCGGTCCGCCGCACGAAGGCAGCACGGCACGCCTGTGGCGCCGGGGCGGCGCTAGCGCCGCCCCGTTGGGGCTTTCGATCAACTGTGGTGTGTGTTCCCAGGGCTGCGCCCTGGGCTGTCGTAGCGCCGCCCCTTGCGGGGCTCAAGCTCGGGTAACGGCCGCTTTGCGAAGGCAGCACGGCTGACACAGCCGTGGCACGCCCTCGGCGGCCGCATTGCTTACCCGCCCTGCTGGGCGGGCTCGGCGGGGGCGTCAAGCTGCACCAACTCGCCCGCGTCGGCCATGTTGCGGATGTCCTGGGTGATCTTCATCGAGCAGTACTTCGGGCCGCACATGCTGCAGAACTCCGCGCTTTTGAACGTGTCCTGCGGCAGCGTTTCGTCGTGGTACGCCCGGGCCGTTTCGGGGTCCAACGCCAGCCGGAACTGCTCGTTCCAGTCGAACTCGAACCGCGCCTTGGAGAGCGCGTCGTCGCGATCGCGGGCGCCCTTGCGCTTGCGGGCGATGTCGGCGGCGTGGGCGGCGATCTTGTAGGCGATCATGCCCTGCTTCACGTCCTCGCGCTCGGGCAACCCCAGGTGCTCCTTGGGCGTCACGTAGCACAGCATGGCCGCGCCCGCCTGCCCGGCGATGGCGGCGCCGATGCAGCTGGTGATGTGGTCGTAGCCGGGGGCGAAGTCGGTGACCAGCGGCCCCAGCACGTAGAACGGGGCGCCCTTGCAGATCTCGATCTGCCGCTCGACGTTCATGGCCACCTCGTCCATGGGGATGTGGCCCGGGCCCTCGACCATGACCTGCGTGCCGCGATCCCAGCCGCGCTGGGTCAACTCGCCCAGCACGTCGAGTTCGGCGAATTGCGCTTCATCGCTGGCATCGGCCAGCGAGCCGGGCCGCAAGCCGTCGCCCAGCGACCAGGTGACGTCGTACTGCCGCATGATGTCGCACAGGTCGTCGAAGTGGTCGTACAGCGGGTTCTGCTTGCGGTGGGCCATCATCCACTTGGCGATCAGCGACCCGCCGCGGCTGACGATGCCGGTCACCCGGTTGGTCGTCAGGTGCAGGTGCTCGTACTTCACGCCGCAGTGGATCGTCATGTAGTCGACGCCCTGCTTGGCCTGATGCTCGACCATGTCGAGGAAGTGCTGCGGCTGCATCTCTTCGATGTCGCCGCCCAGTTCTTCGAGCATCTGATAGATCGGCACGGTGCCGATCGGCACGGGCGAGGCGGCGATGATTGCTTTGCGGATCTCGTCGATGTTCTTACCGGTCGACAGGTCCATGACCGTGTCGGCGCCAAAGTGGATGGCGGTGTGCAGCTTTTCGAGCTCAGACTCGATATCGCTGGTGACTGCGGAGTTGCCGATGTTGGCGTTCACTTTGCACAGCGCGGCGATGCCGATGGCCATCGGCTCGAGCCGGCCGGCCGCGTGGACGCGATTGGCGGGGATGACCATCCGGCCGACCGCGACCTCTTCGCGCACGGTGTCGACGGGCAGATCTTCGCGCTTCGCCACGAACTCCATTTCGGGGGTGACGTTGCCGGCGCGGGCGTGCTCAAGCTGGGTGATCGGTGCGGCCATTGTGGAAATCGCGACCTCCTGCAAACGGCGCCGCGGCGAGCGCCGAACTGGACGAACAAACTGACTGGAAACTCAAGCGGCCCTTGCACTTAGCATCGAGCCGGAACGGTTCATCCTATCGGCGCGGGGGGGATTGTCAATTGACCGCGCCGCGGCGATCGGCGCGCATCGAGCAGCATCATCTGCCAGGAGGCGACTCAGCTTGCCACGTGCGAGCATTCGCGAAACAATCAAGCGCTTTGTGCCGTTCCCGCCGCGCAGTCTGGCGGGAGTCGCCCCCGCCACCGCTGACCGCCGCCTGATTCGCCCGTGCCGCAGCGTAAGACCGCCTCCAAGACCGAAGTCGCCGGACGCACCATTGCCGTGGGCGACGTGCATGGCTGCGCCACGGCGCTGGCCACGGTGTTGGAGATGATCCAGCCGCAGGCGGGCGACACAATTGTCGCGCTGGGCGACGTGGTCGATCGCGGACCCGATTCGCACGGCGCGATCGAGCAACTGCTGGTGTTGCGCGAGCGGTGCCACTTGGTCTGCATCATGGGCAACCACGAGCAGATGTTGCTGGACGCGGTGGACGGGCATATGCCGGTGCAGGAGTGGCTGTATCACGGCGGGGCCGAGACGCTCGACTCCTACGGCCACGGCAAGGGGGTCGACGCCATCGATGCGGATCACTTGGCGTTCATGCGCACCTGGGTCGACGTGTACGAAACGCCCGGCGAGTTTTTTGCCCACGGAAATTACTGGGCGACGCGGGCGCTCGACCGGCAGCCCTGGCGGGACCTGCGCTGGCAGTCGCTCAAGTGGCACACGCCCGGGCCGCACCGCTCGGGCAAGACGGCCGTCCTGGGGCACTCGTCCAACAAGCAGGGCCGCATCGTCAACTTGGGGCACCTGGTGTGCATCGACACGTACTGTTGCGGCGGCGAGTGGCTCACGGCGCTGGAGCCGAGCACCGGGCACGTGTGGCAGGCGCGCGAGACCGGCGAGTCGCGCGAGGACATCGTACCGGCCGTGCAGGCGACGGCCTGACCGCTGGGCGATTCGAACCACGGCCACGCGACGGTCCCAGCCGCCTCCCGGTCCGCAAAGCGCTTTTGCGGCGTCCGGCCGGGCCGCCTATGATAGCGTGCGCCTGCTGCCATCCGCCCGCCGCCGCCGACGGGCCGTCGTGGAGAACTGCCCGTGAGCGATTCCGCCGCCGATCGCAACTTGCTCGCCGGGATGCTGGCCCTGCAACTCGATTTTGTGACGCGTGAGCAGTTTCTCGCCGCCAGCACCGAGTGGCGTCGCCGCCGCGACACGCCGCTGGCCGACATTCTCGCCCAGCAGGGGGCGCTCAACGACGCCGAATCCAAGCTGCTCAACTCGCTGGTCGACGCGCATCTGGCGCGGCACGCGGGCGACGCGGCGGCCAGCCTGGCGGCGCTCGACGTAACTGGCGCCACGCGCGACGTCGTCACGGCGGCCGGACTGGAGGATTGGCAGCAAACGCTCAGCTTGGCGCCCGCGGCGTACGATCCTCACGCCACCGGCGCGCCGATGGCGCTGGACTCCGACGCGGCCAGCGATCGCGCGGGCGACTCAACCAATGTTCCTTCCCCGCATTCAGAGACCATCGCTCAGCCCGCCGCGCCCAATCGCCGCGAGGTCGAAGTCCGCGGCGCCGTCGAGGGGCACGTGCCGCTATCGACCCCCGCGGCCGTGCGGTACTCGGTGCTCAAAATGTTCTCCCGCGGCGGGTTGGGCATGGTGTCGCTGGCGCGCGACGTGGAACTCAACCGCGAGGTGGCGCTCAAGGAGATCCTGGCCAAACACGCCGACTCCGACGAAGCGCGGCAGCGGTTCTTGGTCGAGGCGGAGATCACCGGCTCGTTGGAGCACCCTGGCGTCGTGCCTGTGTACGGCCTGGGCCAGTATGCCGACGGGCGGCCGTTTTACGCCATGCGGTTCATCCGCGGCGACAACATGCAGATCGCGATCGACGAATACCACCGCGGCCAGGCCGGCGGCACGGGGGCCGAGCGCGAACTGCATTTCCGCCAACTGCTGGGTCGATTTATCGACGTCTGCAACGCGATCGAGTACGCCCACAACCGTTGCGTGCTGCACCGCGACCTGAAGCCCGGCAATATCATGCTGGGCAAGTATGGCGAGACGCTGGTGGTCGACTGGGGCCTGGCCAAGGTGATTGGCGAGGAAATCGGCCCCACCGACACGGTCGAGTTGCCGGTGCGGCCGATGGCGGCCGAGCATTCCACGGCCACGCAAATGGGGCTGATCGTCGGCACGCCGGCGTACATGAGCCCCGAGCAAGCGATGGGGCAAATTGACCAGCTCGGGCCCGCGACCGACATCTACAGCCTGGGAGCGACGCTGTTCCACCTGATCACCGGCGAAGCGCCCTTCGCCCGCAGCGACCGCAGCACGCTGCTGGAAGACGTCCGCGCCGGCCGGTTCGAGCCGCCGCGCGAGGTTTTGCCGTCGATTCCGCGCCCGTTGGAGGCGATCTGCCTCAAGGCGATGGCCCGCGACCCGCGCGAACGCTACCTGACCGCCCGCACGCTGGCCGACGACGTGGAACGCTATCTGGCCGACGAGCCAGTTACGGCCTACGAGGAGCCATGGCGGGTGCGGACCTGGCGGTGGATGAAACGTCGCCGGGCGCTGGTGATGAGCACGCTGGCGGCGCTGCTGGTCACCGCGGCGGCGTTGGCCGTGGGGCTCGTCTGGTCGCAGGCCGCCCAACGCCGCGAGTCGGCGCTGCGGACCCAGGCGGAACGCAATCTCGACAAGGCCCGCCAGGCGGTCGACGACTACTTTACCAACGTCAGCGAAGACACGCTGCTGGACCAACCCGGCATGCAAACGCTGCGGAAGAATCTGCTGTCGTCCGCGCAGACCTACTACGAGGATTTCCTGGCGGAGAACGAAAGCAACCCCGCGCTGCGCGACGAGTTGGCCGCGGCCGAGTACAACCTGGGCCGCATCCTGCACGACCTGGGCGAGCGTGACGCGGCCGGGGAACATTTTGCCACGGCCGTGCGGCTGGCGGACGCGGCCTATCAGGCGGCTCCTGGCGACGCCCAGAAGATGCTGCTTGCCAATGCGGTGAACGCCCTGGGCGGCGCGCGACTCGCCACGGGGCAGATCGCCGACGCCCGCGAGCAATTCGCCCGCTCGGCCACGCTGCGGCAGGAACTGGTCGACGCCGAGCCGGGCAACCAGGAGTACCAGCGCAAGCTCGCCAACTCGCTGATGAACCAAGGCTTGGCCGAGTTGGCCAGCGGCCCGGAGCACACCGACGCGGCAATCGCGTTCTTCGAGGCCGCTCAGACGGTGCGGCGCGACGCACTGAACGACCCCGATGACTTCGCCCAGCAAGTCGATTTGGGCAAGGGATTCAACAACCTGGCGCGGCTCTATCGCGACTCGGAGCAGGCAGAGCTCGCGTTGAGCGCCGTGGCCGATGCCGATGTGGCGTTTCGTCGCGCGCTGGACTTGTCGCCGCGCAGTCTCGACGCGCAGGAACAACTCGCCCAGAACGTGCAGATGTGGGGCGAGTTGCTCGCCGCGGCCGACGACCACGCCGCCGCCGAATTGAAACTGCAAGCCGCCTACGACGCCTTCGCCCAACTGCACGAGGAAAACCCCGCCGTCATTGACTACGAAGACTTGCTGCTGACCAGCACCGTGCGGCTGGCCCAATCGCAACTGGCGCTGGGCAAGCTCGAGTCGGCCGCCGCCCATGCCGCCGACGCCGCTCCGGTGCTGCGAGCCATCGTGACCGAAGTGCCCGACGACATTTTCTTCGGTGAAGACTTGGCCCTGGCGCTGGCGGTGCAGGGCGAGTGCGCCGCCAAAGCAGGCGACGCCGCCGCAGCGCGCCCGCTGCTCAGCGAAGCCATCGAACTGCTGCGCTCGCTCGAGCCCGAGTCGCCCACGGCCGAAGCCGAGGCGGACCGGTTAAGCGAGCAGTACGCGGATGTGCTGAGCGAAAACGCGGAGCAATAGAGCGGTCTGGGCGCCCGCGTAACGCTCAGCCATACGGTTACAAAAGGCACGCACTCACTGCGGCGGCTCTTTCATTACTTTCAGCGGCTCGCCGAGCTTCTCCACCTGCACGCTCATGAACGGCGTCTTCAGGTCCGCTCCGTAAACATGAAGCTGACTTGTCGTGGGATCGAAAAATCCCGTCAGACCGCTCGGGTACGCCACGACCTGCAACTGCGGCGGATCGGCCGCCGGCAACTCGCCCTCGCTGCCGCCGTCGGCCAATTGCGCCGCAGCAACCCAGATGACCGCGCAGGCCAAGAGCACTGCGCACGACGCTTTCAAATATCTCACTGCAGATCCTCGCAAGAAAGAACCAGGAAAAACCTGTCTTCGATCAGACAAGTTCGATCAGACAAGATCGCCGTCACTGCTGTTGCCGGGGAACGCGGCACTTCGTCTGACGTCACGGCCCGCCAGTCAGCCAGATCACCAGGAGAACCACGACGGCCGACACGACGCCCACCGCGATGACGCCGGCCACCACGTCGGACGCCCGCCTGAAGTGCGTTGTCGGCGGCTCGGGGACGGGGTAGCCCAGCCCACGCCGTCCAGTGCGGTAGGCCATTGACACGAAACTGCCCAACAACGCGAGCAGTTCGATAATTGCCAATGCCGCTTCGACCATGTCAATTCGCCCCGCCGCTCGGTGATGATGCGATGTGAAGCAAATCGGGGTGGCTGGGGACGACCGGAGGGAGCCCCCAGAGGAAATCCTGGGGGCTTCGCTGCGCTACGTCCCCAGCCACCCCGTCGCGTCCCTCAAACGGTATCACAACTCGTCGCTCGATCTGCAGCACCGCTCACCCATCGCGTCGCCGGCGCGCGACAAGCACGCCGCCCAGCAGGCCGGCACATGCCAACAACAGACTGGCCGGCTCGGGAATGACCAGCTCGTCGTACACGACCAAGTTGTCAATGTACGCCACGCCCGTCGCCCCCTGCGACGCGGCGTCCCCCGCCGCGGCCAGCGCCGCAATGTCGGCGTCGGTGAACTCGTCGACGCCCGCATTTTCAAACGAGGTGGTGAAGACCTGCGCCCCGTTGAAGTATCCCTGGTACGCGTTGTTCTGGAAATCGAGGACCATCCGAAACGAATTCCACTGGCCGTACTCGACCGTTTCGCCGCCCGGGGTGGGCAACAATCCCGCATTGCGGTCGACGTACAACAACTCGCCGGTGGCGGCATCGACCCCGAACATCCCGCTGCGCAACACGCCGCCGCCCATGTCGTCGTACGTTTCGACGCCGAAGAACGGCCCGAACACGCCGATCAGGTTCGGGTCCTCGACCCGCATGTCCCACTCGACGGTCACGTACTGATTGGCGGGGTAGCCCGGCGTGTAGGCGGTCCAGCGGTGATCGTCGTTCGCCGCGCGATTGATCTGCAGACTCTGCGCGCCGGAACTGGCCACGCCCAATTGCACGACGGCAGTGCTCGCGCCGCCGAACTCGGTCCAGGCGAACGTGCTGGCGCCGTTGTCGATTAGCGCCGTCTGTCCGGTGAGCGTGCCGGGGGAGTACGCGGGCGCCTCGAAGCCCTGGCCGTCTAGAATCTTGAACTGGGCCACCGCGGCGGCCGGGAAAAGAAGAGTTACAGCAACAATAGCGACGCCCGACTTGGCGGCCTTCATGAGACGAACTCCCTGCGGTGGCAAAGGGCGGCGGGCGCCGCCGGCGACTTCACGAGACATCAACCGGGTTGCGGAATCTGGCTGGGACGCGAACAGTACGAGAAATGAGTCCCCTGGCGGCCAAGCTACCGATGGCTTCCGCGACTGTCAATTTTCCCGCGCGCCGGTTGCCGCCCAGGAGTGGCGACTCCGAACGGGATTTAACGCCGCCGCTCGCATCGGGAACGGCGGCGCGTCGAAGGATATCTCACTTTCCCGCGGACCCCGCATCGGCGTACCGCTCGGACAAGTCCAACTTCCACGCTTTGATCCGCCCCACATTGCGGGCGTCCAGCGGCTTGAGTTCGACAAAGTCGCGCTGCCGGTCCATGTCCAGCTTGTGATAGAACGAGTTGCTGACGACGATTTGTCCCGCGTCGGCCGCCGACAGCAAGCGGGCGGCCATGTTGATCGAGTCGCTCACCGCGCCGATGCGGGTCCGACTGAACGGCCGCAACGACAGCACCTCCACGTCGCCGATGGTCAGACCAATGTGGGCGCCCCCCATCGGCTGCACGCGATCGATCTGTCGCTGCCAGTGGTCGGACACCGAGTGGCCGATGTCCAACAGGGCCCGCGCCGCGTCCAGACAGTCGTCGATTGGCGACGCGCTCGCCTCGGGCACGCCGAAGAAACCGATCACCGCGTCGCCGACGAACTGGTACAGCATCCCCCCGCCGTTGACGATCTTGTAACGGCTCTTCGTGTAGAAGTTGGTCAGGCTTTCACGGATGACATCGGGGTCGGGCGTATCGCGGACAAAGCTGGAAAACGACGACAAGTCGGCCATCAGCACCGCGACGCCGCGATAGAGCTTCGGCGGCAGGATCTCGCGCGCCGTCTTTCGCCCGCGGGCCCGCAATTCGCACAGGCGGCTGGCGCCCAGATGCCACAGCAGTTCCGCCCGCAGCGGATCGTTGCGATACGAATCGATCGACTCGCCGCCGAACGCCTGAAACCCCAGCGCGCTTTCGATCCGATCGCGCACGTCCAACAGTTGCTGCTCGGTGATGGCGCCGACGTTCACCCCCAGCCGCTCCAAAACGGCCGCCTGCAATGACGATTCGTCGAACACTTCCAACTGCAGACGCGGATTGAACTGGGCGCGGAGCGCCGCCTCCACCTCGTTCCAGCGCGGGCGGTCCTCCGCGTCGACGACCAGCACGACCTTGTCGGCCTCGTTCACCTGCGGCGTGTCGATCGAGTATTTCCGCGCGAGATGCCGCACCAGGGCCGCGTCGGAATAACCGACCTTCACCTCGATGAAGTACGGCGCGGCGCCGGCTGGCGCGATGCGAATGTCGGCAAACGTGCTGGGGGCGCCGAGATGGAACTCGCGGTCGACCCGGATCCCTCCCGAACAGGCGTCGCCCTGCAGCGCGTCGTCGAACAAGCACAGGTCGCAGCAAATGTCCTCGATAAATAGCCGCAGCTCCGACAAATAGGATTCGCTGTGGTCGGACAGGGCGTGCGACATGGCGGCAAGTTCCTCCGGCTGCGGGAAAACTTTGGGCAGGACCAGAGCGTACATCAATCGGCCGGGGCCGTTTGACTGCGACTTTGGCCCTGAATCTGCAATTTTCCCGAAAACGTTCTTGTCCCGCATACTGTACGTCGATATAGTATCCGTGCGTACAGTAGTTCGTGCTCTCCGGCGCGAATCCGCGGGCGATTTCCGACCGACTTTCCTTCTGCTACAACCAGAGGCTTCCTATGGTGACCACCGCTGCTGCGAGAAATGGCATGGCCAAGAAAGATAAGAGTTCGGGTCGGAAGTCCTCAGCCAAGAAGTCGGCGCCGCAGACCCCGGCCGATCGGATGCTGGCCAATAGCGCCGATCTGAAAAACACGGTCGCGGCGATCGAGAAGCAGTTCGGCGAGGGGTCGATCATGCCGCTGGGGGCCGACCAGATCCGCCGAATCGAGGGCATTTCGACCGGCAGCCTGTCGCTGGACATTGCCCTCGGCGGGCAAGGGATCCCCAAGGGGCGGATCATCGAGATCTACGGCCCCGAATCCAGCGGCAAAACGACCCTGGCCCTGCACGTGATCGCCCAGGCGCAGAAAAACGACGGCATCGCCGCGTTCATCGACGCCGAGCACGCCCTGGACCCCAGTTGGGCCAAAAAACTAGGCGTCGACCTGGAAACGCTGCTGGTCAGCCAGCCGAACAACGGCGAAGAGGCGATGCACATCACCGAGATGCTCATTAAGAGTAACGCGGTCGACGTGATCGTGGTCGACTCGGTGGCGGCCCTGGTGCCCAAGAAGGAACTCGACGGTGAAATCGGCGACTCGCACGTCGGCCTGCAGGCCCGGCTGATGAGCCAATCGATGCGCAAGCTCACCGGCGCCATCGCCAAGGCCAAGACCAGCGTGATCTTCATCAATCAGATCCGCGAAAAGATCGGCGTGATGTTCGGCAGTCCTGAAACCACGCCCGGCGGCCGAGCGCTGAAGTTCTATTGCTCCTGCCGGATCGACGTGCGGCGAATTGGCCAGCTCAAAGACGGCGAGGAAGTCGTCGGTCAGCGGGTCCGGACCAAGGTGGTCAAGAACAAGGTCGCCCCGCCGTTCCGCGTGGCCGAGTTCGACATGATGCACGCCGACGGGATCAGCTACGAAGGCGACATTCTTGACCTGGGCATGGACAAGAAGATCGTCGCCCGCACCGGCGCCTGGTTCCGCTACGGCGACGAACAACTGGGGCAGGGCAAGGAGAAAGCGCGGTTGTTCCTCAAGGAGAATCCCGAGGTCGCCGAGGAAATCAAGCAGAGGATCTTCGAGGCCGGCGGCTTCGAGGATCTGATGACCGTCAAACCTACCCCCGCCGAGGCCGAGGACGCCGAAGAAGGCGACGAGTTCTAACGGCTCCACCATCCGCCGCGTGAGCGGCGGCGGCAACGCCGCCCATCCACGCAAGACTCCGCTCCCAACGACACGGCACAGCCTGTGGGGCGTTCCGCACCGGGCAACATGCCGAAGCGTTCGCCCGGAGTTCCCAGCAGCTGAATTGGGCGCAACAGGAACGCGTAGACCATTGTCACAGCGGCAGTTACGGCTTCCCGCCGAACAACCGGCAAATTCTTTGCGTACCAACCCCAACGCCCGTACCATTCACGCAGCCGCTGCGCTTGTTCCTGCAGTTCTGCCCGCTGGACCCGCCGTTTGGGAGTCGCGCCGATGCCGCCGCACGATCTCCGCGCGCCGACACTCTCCCGTCGAATTTTGCACGGATTGCTTCTCGCATCCGCACTCGCGATCACGCTGGGGCCGACTGACGTCCGCGCGGCGGACGACGAGGCGCCATCGATCGGCGAAACTCTCGTTCGCGAAGCGGCCGATTATGGCTGGCGGTCTTGGGTGCGGCATCGCGTCTACAAACCCAGCGACGACGAGCGGTACGGGCTGCAGTTCGACGACAACTGGCAGCAGTGCAGCGCTGACCTCCCGCTGGTCGTGATCGTGCATGGATTCAACTCCACGCCGCAAAAGAACGACGGGGTTCTGGCTCCGCTGCGGGAAGCTGGCTTTCCCTGTGCCGGGTTCGCCTACCCCAACGATCACACGCTCCGCGAGTCGGCCGCGCGGCTCTCACGAGAATTGAAGGCGCTGGCTCGCCGGCATCCGAACCGCCGCATCGCGCTGGTGACGCACTCGATGGGCGGACTGGTCGCGCGGGCGTGCGTCGAAGATCCGGCGCTCGATCCGGGCAACGTGACGCGACTGATCCAAATCGCCCCGCCGAATCAGGGCACATTGCTCGCCCATGTGGCGGTGGCCACGGATCTGTGGGAGCACTGGGTCGGTCGTCGCGGGGGCGCCCCCTGGACGCGGTGGCGCGATTCGATCGTCGATGGCCTCGGCGAGGCGGCCGACGATCTGGTCCCGGGCTCGGAGTTTCTCGCCACGCTCAACGCTCGCCCGCGCAATCCTGATGTGCAGTACGCCATTTTGTTGGGAACCGACGCCAGCGTCAGCGCGGACGAGATGGATTGGATTCGCGATGCCGTCGAGGTCACCGGCGGACGCCTGCCGGGATTGCGCAGCGCGAGCGACCGCCTCAACAATCTGCTGCTCGACATGGAAGAGCTGGTCGACGGCAAGGGGGACGGAGTCGTCGCCGTGAAACGCGGCCGCCTGGCCGGCGTGGCGGATATCGAGGTGCTGTCCTTCGGCCACCTGTCGTGCACGGCAAGCGATTCCGCCGACGGCCCGACGGTGCAGCAAGCGATTCTCGCACGCTTGCGGTAGCTCGCGCGGTCGTCAGGTCGGGAATCTCGGCGACGTACCGGTGTTGGAGCGACGACGCCTCCGCGTGACGTGCTCACGGTTGGCTCAGTGTCCATGACGAGCCGGGGCGCTCGATATGGCGCCGGAAGGCAGCCGAACGGCCGATCTGGGGCATTTCCGCCCCGTTATGACCGGTTTCGCCGAACTATCCGCTACTGGCAGCGACCGCGGCGGCAATTTCCTTTGACGCCAGCACCGCTATCGGTCAAAATTACTGGCGAGTCTTCTCCACCCGTGGGACGCCGTCCTATGAGCATCTTCTGGCTTGCCGCTGTCGGCGCAATCGTGCTGGGCTATCCGTCCGCCATGGCGGGCGCTGCCAACGCTGCGCAAAGACTCACCGGGCGCCAATCCTCGGCCGAGTCGCAGCGGGCCAAGGACCTCGGCGCGCTGACCTTCTTTGTCGTGTCGCTGTGCCTGTTCTTGCCGTCGGTGTATCTCTGGCCCGACAAAGGCCTGCTGCCGACGCTAGCCACGTTGCTGATCTCGGGGCTGATCGGCGAATTCGCGGCCTGCGTGCTGTTCGGGCCGGTGTGGAATTTGAAGTCGCGGTCCAAGAGCGACGGAAATCCGTAGCATGCGTTGACCGCGGTCAGTGAGCTCACGGTCATTCGAGCCCTACAAAGCCGCAGTGTATGCCGCCGCAATTGAACACGCCACGTTCTATGTCGTCCGCGGTAACTCTTGCACCGCTCTGCCTGACGAGAAACGGGCGTGTCTCTTTCCAAGTTGACGGCAGCACCGTTGCGCCCTGAGAATGGGGGGAAATACGTCCAGCGGTGTTACGTACCGGGGCGACCTTCGCCAGTAGGTGGGATTGGGCTGGCCAAGGGAGTGTCTCATGAACAGCAGATTGGCATCAATCGTACGTTTGAGCAACGAGCGAAAGCTCGTGGTCGCGATCACCGTCGTCTCCCTCGCGGTCTTGTCGGAGGGGCCCGAAGCTGTGGCGCTGACTGTGTTCGGAGTCGGGTTCAAGACACATGCCGAAGCGGTCGGATTGCCTAGCGAGTTGTATCGGTTCAGCGAGACGGGGCCGATGGAGCAGCGGTGGGACATCCCTGAATCCTATTACGGACTCTCGCTCGCGACCGACGGTGCGAGCCTCTTCGTCGGCGAGTTTGCCGGCGCGATCGAGCGCTATAACTTCCACGGCGGCTATCTGGGAGAATTTGCCGATGTTAGCGGCCTGGCCGGCGCCAATGCGCGCGGTCAGAATCTGGAAACTGACGCCGCGGGCAGCATCTACGTGAACTTTGGCGGGCAATCATCGCTTCCGCGGACCAGCTTTCGCCTCGACGCCTCCGGCAGCGTCGCGCAGTCGTTCTCTCACCCCGAACTGGTCTTTCCCCGTGGGATCGACGCTGCGGCGAATGGCGACGTGTACATACTCAACAACGCAGGCGCTGGGGTGGGCAATCGAATCTTCCGTTTCTCGGCCAATGGCGCGCATGTGGACGACTTCGCGATTCCCGAAGTGGACAATCCGTCCGACATTGCCATCAACGAGGCCAACGGCGAGTTGTATGTGGCCGACGGTTCCGGCAATGCTGTGCATGTCTACGACATATCCTTCGGGATGCCAGCCTACCTCGACACGCTTGCATTGCCCGGACACGGATCTGACGTGTTCGTCGAGCCGAGATCGGGACGGATCTTTGGCTCGTATTTCACAGTGGAGAACAAACCGGTGTTACACGTCCGGGACGTCGGATTCGAAGTATCGCGGGACGGCGCTCTCGTGACGCACTTTGTTGAAGACGCGCCTTCGCAATTTCAAACGGTGGCGGGCCTCGTGGCAGTCGTTCCAGAACCCGCCCGTGCAGTGCTGGTCACGATTGCCGCTGGCTTGACCTGGTTGAGACGCAGGTTTGCGCATGCGCTCCGCCGAGCCCGGGGCGGAGCTCCATGAAACTCAGGGACAATGCGACTGGCGTCGGTTAAGCCTGCATCTCCGGCGTCTCGGCGATTGTTTCGCCTTCCACCTCTTCGGCCACCGCTTCGTCGATCTCCGGCTTCTCGTGGAAGGCGACCAGGAACAACACCAGGATTGCCGCCGCCATGCCGGCGGGCAGCAGCCAAAACTGCTTCCACTGGGCCATCGTGTCGGTCACCAGTTGGGCGTCGACCCCCTCGGGGATCGACTTGCTGAACATCTTGCCGAAGGACTCGAAGAAGCCGACTTCCTGGGCGCCGCGGGCCTCGGCGATGGCTCCGGCCAGGTCGCCCTGCTTGGTCATCGTGGCTTCCAGCCGGTTGCCGGCGACCCAGAAGCCGATAAACATGCCAATGCCCTGCGTGAAGAACACGAGCATGCTTTGGGCTTGGCTGCGGACGTCTTTGGGGGCCTTCTTGTCGGTGTACATGAAGCCGGTGACGAAGAAGAAGTCATAGCAGATGCCATGCAGCAGCACGCCCAGCAGCAGCATCCAAGTGACCTGCTCGGGAGCCCCGAAAGCAAACAGCACGTAGCGGACGACCCACGCGGCCATGCCGACCAGGATCATCCACTTGACGCCCAACGCGCGGAAAAATACGGGGATGAGCAGCATGAAGATGATCTCGCTCATCTGCCCCAGCGTCATCGTTGACGCGACTTGCTCAAAACCGGTCTGGTCGAGCAGCTTCGATGCGAAGCTGTAGTAGTAGGCCAGCGGGATGCAGATCAGCGTCGAGCAGAGGATGAACACCGCGAAGGGCACGCTCTTGAGCAGCCCAAACGCGTCGACCATCAAGAGGCTGTTCAAGTCGAGCGGCTTGCCCTTGGCAGGCGGCGGGGTGTGGGGCAAGGTGAAGCTGTAGAGTCCGAACGCCGCGGAGGCAATCGCGCCGAGCCACAGGATGTTGATCTTGTCGGACCAGCCCAGACCGCCGACCAGCAAACCGGCAACAATCCAGCCGATGGTGCCCCACACGCGAATGGCGGGAAATTTGTTTTGGTCGTCAATGTTGGCGAAGGCAATCGAGTTGCCCAGCCCCAGCGTGGGCATGTAACACAACATGTGGGCAATGAACAGCCACACCGCTTTGCCGCCGTCGCCGGCTTCGACCGCCTTGGCCGCGAGCGCCATCAGCCCGGCTCCGACGAGCATCAATACGCCCTGCACGATTTGCGAGGGGAACAGTCGGTCGGCGATCAGCCCCAGAAACAGCGGCGCGACGATCGCCGCGATCGGCGCACTGCTGTACGCGTCCGCAATAAAGTCGTCTAGCCCGCTGCTGCCCATGCACAATGCCAAGGTGACGAACCACGACCCCCAGGTGAAAAACTGGAGGAACATCATCACCGACAATCGAACTGAAATGGGACTCAAGGCACACTCCTCGCGAACGCGCTCGGGCCGAGCAGGAAATCGGAAAAGTCGATCAGGCAGAATTCGCCGTCAGCCGACGCGCGTCGGGCGGTTTCGCCGAAAGCTTAGAGTGTAATCGCGCCGCCAGCGGGGCGAAAGCGGCCCAGTGAGGACGGTTTTACGTCGACGGACATGCCCGGTCGCTGAATCTGATCGGCTGAATCGCGGAAATCAAAGCGGCACTCGGCGCGGGAGCAAGCCCCCCGTGCGTAATCGCACGCTCTATTGCGCTAAGAACAGCGGACGGTCGGCGTTGCGCATCGCGTGCAGCGCCGTCTCGCCGAAAATCTTGCGCAACAGGAGGTTCTTCGCACTGTTGCCCATCACGATCAGGTCGCTCTTGTGCTGGTCCGCGTAGGGGAGCAAGTGATGGTCGGGCGCCTGGGGAACGCACTCGGTGTGCGGCTGCAGGCCATGGGCCAGACAGTACGCCGCCGCATCGTCGAGCAACTGCCGGCCCAATTCAGCGTCCTCTTGGAAGGTGACGATCCGCAGGTGTGCGTCGCGCCACAGGCCGCTCTGCACGAACCGTCGCATGGTCTTGGCCGATTCGACCGAACCGCTGTAGGCGATCAGCACGCGCTGCACCGGACGCTCCTCGCCGGTCACCGCCAGCAGGGGACGCACGCCCGCTTTTACAATCGCGGCCATCTGGTCCGCCGGTTCGGCGATCACGCCGTGTTCGAACAGGCCATGCAGACCGCAGATGGTCAAATCGTGGTACCGCGAGTCAGCGGCCAGTTGAGTGAGCGGGTCGCCCGTTTCGTTCACGACGGAGTGTTTCAAACGGGCCTGCTGGCAACTGGCGACAAACGCTTCGGTCACCGCGGCGATCACGTCGCCAGCCGATTTAATGCGGGCTTCCTCCAGCTCGCGGGCATATGCGCCGCCGCCGATGGGGACCGGACCGCAGCACTCCAGGCTGGCCGGGTCGAAGAGCGTGACGCCGGTCACTTCGGCGCCGGTGGCGCGGGCGATCTCCACCGCCGCGGCGGTCGCCGTGCGTGCATGGGGCAGATCGCCCAGTCCGACCAGAATGCGTTTGATCATCGCTTGCGCCCTCCCGCCATGGATGCCACGAGTACGTGCTCTCCTTTGATTGTACACGCCAAAACCGTGCAGCGATGGGCAAATCCGCTGAGCTGCTGTGTGTGTCGGCGGTTTTGCCGCGACGCCCCGCAGCGGAGTCTGCTTGACACCCGCACGGGCAGCCGATCCGATGGAGTGCGTCCCGCGCCGTTTTGGGATTTCCCCAACGACGATGGCGCGTCGACGGCTCTGCTTGTCTGCAAATTTTCTCGTGCTTGAGACATCTCATGTTTTGCTCAAAGAATCAAGTCGCCGCCCGCCCGCGGGTGACGCGCGGGCTGTGGTTGGCGAGTGTTGCGATTGCGGCCACGGCAGTTTGTCCGGCGACGCAGGCCAGCGCGGACGACGGCGCGCTGACGCCGCAGCGCTTGCGGTGCGAGTATCGCACGGCGCCGCTGGGAGTCGACAATCCCCACCCCGAACTGAGCTGGATCGTCGTTGCGGATGAAGCGGCCCAGGTGCAAACGGCGTATCGCGTGTTGGTCGCGAGCACCGCCGACAAACTGGCCGCCGACGAAGGCGACCTGTGGGACTCGGGGCAGGTCGAGTCGGACGCTACGTTCGGCGTGCGTTACGAGGGCCAGCCGCTCGCGTCGCATCAGCAGTGTTACTGGAAGGTGCAAACGTGGGACGCCGCGGGCGACGTCGGCCCGTGGAGCGAACCGGCGCTGTGGACCGTGGGGATCCTCGACGCGACGGAGTGGACCGGCGAGTGGATCGGCAACGACCAGGATCGCCCCGTGGAAGCCGAGGTCGCCGACTTTGGCGACGCGCGGTGGATTTGGCACGCCGCTGATCCCGAGCAGCCGCCTCGCGAGCAGCGCGTGTTCGTCCGCACATGGGAATTGCCCAAAGATGTGCAGTTAGCGACCGCCACGATCACCGTGGCGGCGGATGACAATTGCACGGTGCACGTCAACGGTCATCAAGTCGCGTTCACGCGCGAGTTGCCCGTGCCGATGCGGGCCGACGTGCGGCCGTACCTGCAAGCTGGCGACAACGAGGTTCGCGTCGTCGCCGCCAACGGCGCGGGACCGGCGGGGTTGCTGCTGGCGATTGACGCTGAGACTGCCGCGGGCGACAAGTTGTCGGTCGTCACCGACGACGCATGGCGCAGCGCCAGCCCGGCTGGGCAAGATTGGCGGACGATGCCGCTGGTCAACGCCAAGCCGGTGCGCGATCAGGGCCCCGCCGGCAGCCAGCCGTGGGGCGAGGTGAAGCTGGGCGCCTACGCCACAGCGCCGCCGGCGTACTTGCGCAGCGACTTTACTCCGCAGAAAGAAGTCCGCCGCGCGACTGCTTATCTGACCGCGCTGGGCTGGGCCGACTTGTATCTGAACGGCCAGCTGGTCAACCGCGACTACTTCTCCTCCGGCTGGACGGACTACAACAAGCGCGTCTACTACCGTGCGTACGAAGTGACCGACGCGGTCCGCGCCGGCGACAACCTGCTGGGGATCGTGCTGGCCGACGGTTGGTACAGCGGCCGCATCGGCTGGGGCGGGAGCCGCGACGTCTACGGCAAGCGGCCCCGCGTGCGGATGATGCTGCGGCTGGAGTACGAAGACGGCTCGGTCGAGACAGTGGCGACCGACAAGTCCTGGACAGCCGTCGACGGGCCGACCCAGTTGGCAGACATCCTGATCGGCGAGGAGTACGACGCGCGGGCGGAGTTGCAGGATTGGAACGCCGCCGAGCCCCAGGGCGGGCGCGTGTTGCGAGTTCGCACCGGCGCCGAGGTGTCGCCCACGATCCAATGGCACCCGGGCCCGCCGGTCGTGGAGGTCGCCGAATTCCCGGCCGAGGAAATCACCGAGCCGGCCCCGGGCGTGTACGTCTTCGACCTGGGCCAGAACTTCGCCGGAGTCGTGCGGCTGAAAGTCCGCGGCCGCACGGGGCAGCAGATCCAATTGCGGTACGCCGAGCGGCTCAACGAGGACGGCACGCCGTACACGACCAACTTGCGGTTCGCGCGGGTGATCGACCGCTACACCTGTCGGGGCGACGGCGAGGAAGTCTGGCAGCCGCGGCACACGTTCCACGGTTTTCAATACGTGGAAGTCACGGGGCTCGACGAGAAGCCGACGCTCGACGCGGTGACCGGCATTGCGCTGGCCAGTGCGACGCCGATCGTGAGCGAGTTCGAGTGCTCCGATCCGACGCTCAACCGGCTCTACAAGAACGTGCTGTGGACGCAGTTGGCCAACTTCATCGACGTGCCGACCGATTGCCCGCAGCGTGACGAGCGACTCGGCTGGACGGGCGACGCGCAGGTATACGTGAACACGGCCTGCATGAATTGCGACGTGCAGGCGTTCTTTCGCAAGTGGCTGGTCGACCTCTCCGACGCCCAGCGCGGCGACGGGCAATTTCCCAAGGTGGCGCCGGTCGTCATGGGGCTGGACGACGGCGGCCCTGCGTGGGCCGACGCGGGCGTGATCTGCCCGTGGACGATTTACGAGGTGTACGGCGATCGCACGTTGCTGGAGCAGCAATATCCGTCGATGACGCGGTTTGTCGAGTTCTGTCGCAACCGCTCAAAAGACGGCGTGCTTCCGCCCGACGGGTACCATTGCTTTGGCGATTGGCTCAGCATCAACGCCGACACGCCCAAGGACGTGATCTACACCGCGTACTTCGCCAACGCGGCCCGGGTGACCGCGCAGGCGGCCGAGGCGCTTGGCCATGACGAGGATGCGGCGAAGTACCGCGATTATTACGAGTCGATCAAGCGGGCGTTCAACGAGACGTATGTCGGCGACGACGGCGTCATTCGCGGCGACACGCAGTGTTGCTACGTGCTGGCGTTGGCGTACGATCTGCTCGACGGCGAGCAAGAAGAACAGGCCAGGCAGCACCTGGTCGACGACATCCGCGAGCGCGGCTGGCACCTGTCCACCGGGTTCATCGGCACCAAGGACCTGATGCTCGTGCTGTCGAAGATCGGCGAGGTCGACGTGGCGCTGAAGCTGCTGCACCAGGACACGTTTCCGGGCTGGTGCTTCTCGATCAAGCAGGGCGCCACCAGCATCTGGGAGCGCTGGGACGGCTGGACCCCCGAGCGGGGCTTCCAGGATGTGGGGATGAACTCGTTCGCCCACTATTCGTTCGGCGCCGTGTACGGCTGGATGGTCGAGAACCTCGGCGGCATCCGCCGCACTGGCGTGGCGTACCAGACGATCGAGTTGCGACCGCAGTTTGATCCGAGTCTGGACCACTGCGAGGTAATCTACGACAGCATCCGCGGGCCGATTCGCGTCGCGTGGGAGCGCGGCGAGATGATGGTGGACCTGGCCGTCGAGATCCCGGCGAATTCTCGGGCGACGCTCGTGCTCGAACGCCGATTCTTGCCCGAGCCGGCGGAGAATGAGGACGAACTGGCGACGATCGTTTCGAGGCAACGCGGTCCGACTGACGCCACGTGGAGAGTGACAGACTCAACGATCGAGGCGGACCTCCCATCTGGCCGCTACCAGTTTTCCATTCCCGAGAGAAATTGAAGGCGTCGGCAAGCCCAATGCTGAGCATTGGGATCAGTAAAGTTGCGGAGCCGTTGCTCGCTCTGAAGCAGAGCGAGAGTGACGGCTGCACGTTCAATCGGCGCCCAAACGCGTCGCCCTAGCCGGCGGCACACTTGCCGCCGGGAGGCGCAAGCAAGGGCGTCCCGTTCCTCTCCCGGCGGCAAGTGTGCCGCCGGCTAGAAAGACGGTGTGCTGCGCCGGCGCGCTGGTGGACGCGTCCGCGCGCGGCGAGTACACTGTTGCGACTTGCCATGGTTTTGCTGAAGTTTTGGCGTGGTTCCCTCCCGCACACTCTCGACGCTCGTTTCGGGCTGGTTCACGGCGGTCGCGCTCGGCGTGCCCCTGCCGGCCCCCACCGCGCCTGTGCGTAGCGGCGAGCGCTTCCCCTGCGAAAGTTGCGGTTGCGGCTGCGCGACGGCCGAGCACTGCTGGCGGGACTGCTGCTGCTTTGCACCCGCTGAGCGGCTTTCATGGGCCCGTCGCGAGGGGGTCCGTCCGCCGCAGTTTGCGCTGGACGACGCGCGCCGCGCCGGAATCGAGATTGCCCACTGGGCCGAAGTCCGCAGCGGCGCCAAGGCTCCGCCGACGGTGGCGGCCGTGAAGGCGCCGGTGAAATCCGCTCCGGCAAAGTCGTGCTGTTGCGGCAACAGTTGCGACGATTCGCAAGTCGCCGCCAGCGAACCTCCGGAACAGACGCAAGTGCGGCGGACTGCGTCGCACGTGAACATGCTCCAATCGCTGGCCTGTCGAGGCCTGCGGACGACGTGGCTGACGCTGGGAGCGGTGATTGTCCCCCCGGTGTTTGAGGCCTCTGTGGAACAATCTACCAGCGCATTCTGCGCTCTGCTGCCGCTGCCGGTCGAGGGCCCGGCCCCGGCGATCCCCACCCCTCCGCCGCAGGCGCTCGCTTAGGCGATCCCATTGCGTAGGTCAGGCTTTCTAGCCTGACATCGCCTCTGCGCGCTTGGTGTCAGGCTAGAAAGCCTGACCTACGGCGCGCCGTGGATCGTTTGTTCCACTGAGGGAATTTCGCGCGCGGCGTCAACGCTGCGCGGTCCAATCCGCGTGGTCTGTCATGACTCCCAGAGCCATAGTACGCGCGACGCGAAGTTCCATCTTGCTCACTCGCCCTACCTGGGGCCGCTGACGCGGGGAGGTTCGCCGTGCGCGCATCTCGTGCATTTACGCTGGTTGAGTTGTTGGTCGTGATCGCCGTGATCGGCGTGTTGATTGCGTTGCTGCTTCCCGCGGTGCAAGCCGCGCGGGCGGCGGCGCGGCGCACGCAGTGCGCGAACAATCTCAAGCAGATTGGTCTGGCGTTTCACATGTACCTGGACGCCAACGACGAACAGTTTCCGCGCAGCTCGCACTCGGCGTTGGCGTTCCGCGAAGCGCCCTGGGGGTACGCGCTGGCGCCGTGGTTGGATCCCACGGCGGTCGTCGAGTCGGGACCGCTGCCGGCGAGTCTGTTGGAGCAGGCGTACCACTGTCCCGAGGACGACCGCCCCGACCGCGTCGCGAAGCAGCTGTACGGCTACGGCAAAAACGTGTGGCTGGAACTGCAGGACTTTGAGACCGGCCCGGTGCTCGGCGAACCGCGGGGACCGACGTTCTGGGAGCTGCGGAACCTGCCCAGCACGTCGCGCACAGTGTTGGCCGCGGACCTGCAAACGGGCGCTTCGGCCGATCACATGATGGCCCACCTGTGGTACTACGGCGGCGAGGTCGAAGTGGCCCGCACCCGACACGCCGGGGTGGCCAACTATCTGTGGGTCGACGGGCACGTGAGCACGCAGCAGTTCGAGGACACCTTCGACCGCGAGCGTGACATTGACCTGTGGTGCCCCCAGCACGCGGCGGAGCCGTGATGCGGCGCTCCGGGGCGAATTGACGACTTTGTGCCTCTCCCCGCGCGGGAGGGGATTTGCATTGAACTTCAACATCTCGTGAGAAGATACCAATGAATCGGATTAGCTTTTGCGTTTCCCTGGCAGCGGCAGCGTGCATTGCGGGGACCGCCGCCGCCGTGACTCCGCCCATGCCGCCGATGACCAGCGGCAGCGGCGACGCCGGCATGAAACACGCATTGATCAGCCTGACCGGCACGACCCTGCACGTGCATGTGAGCGAACCGCCCGAAGGCCCCGCGTCGCCGGTGGAAATGATGTCCGGCCACGGCGCCGACTACGAGCCGGCCAGGTTCGACGTGCTGGAAGGCAAGTTCTTCAACGCCCAGCATGGTTGGCTGGCTGACGGATTCATATCGCTGCCGACCGACCGGGCGATTTGGATCGAGCGAACCGCCGCCACGCAACCCCCCGGGGCCGAGTTTCGCGTTTACGAAGCCGGCAGCGGAATGACCGCGATCCCCGGCGAGGGCATGCCGTTCTGGACGCTCGACGAGATTTACGCCACCGACGGCGATTCGTGGCAGTGGGACGGAGTCATGCAGCACGACTACTACACCGGCGACTTGCCGGGCGACTACGCGATGTCGTTTCGCGTGTATGTCGGCGACCTCAGCGGCGCGGAGGACATCACCTATACCCCCGCGACGGCCACCTTCCAGTTTCACGTCGTCCCCGAGCCGGCCGCGTGGGCGCTGGCGGGGTTGGCGGCGGTCGGCTGGGCGACGCGGCGTTGGCGGTAGTCGCCGGGCGTCGAGACGCGCACGACCTGCAAGCTGAGCAGCAGCCGCGGCGCTGACCATGCTGCGCCGCGGCTGCTGATTCCAATTCACAACTTCCCACTTCATGCGATATCCAAGATGAACGAGACACGAGCAGCCCGACGGACATGGATGGCAGCGGCGCTATTGGCGGCGCTGGGCGCCGGCCCAGCCGTCGGCGCGACGATGGTTCCCCAATTGGGCGGCGGAACGGCGGGCCAAAGCGAGGCCCCCATGAAGCACGCCGACGTCACGCTGGTGGGTTCGGCGCTGGTGGTCCGCCTCGACGAAACGGTTCCCACGCCGCAACTGCGGTCGTTGGCGCCGGAGGATCAATTCGACCCCAACATGCCGTGGGCGGCGCTGGAGGGGACGAACCACAACTTCCAGTACGGCTGGAACCCCAGCGGCTTCTGGGCGCCGCCGTCCGGGGCGGGGGTGTGGGTCGAATTGCTGGAGGCCACGCCAGGGCTGCTGACGTACGAGGCGATCTTTCCCGTCTCCGGCACGTACGACCCGCTCTTTGGCAACTCCGGCAGCTCGCTGCGCTGGCAGTGGAGCGGCGCGATGACGCACAACGCCTACGCGGTCGTCAATCCCACGCGGTCGCGCTACGAGGCGAGCTATCGCGTGTACATCGGCGACGCGACGACCGGCGAGCCGACGCCGGGCTACGAGCCGGCGGAGGTGACTTTCCAGTGGGTGGCCGACGTCCCCTTGGCCGACTTCGATGACGATGGCGATATCGATGGCGGCGACTTTCTGGCGTGGCAGCGCGCATGCGGCGCGGGAACGCTCACGGCCGACGACCTGCAGTTGTGGCAGCAGCAGTGGGGAGCGGCCGCGAGCGCCGTCGCCGCGGCAAGCGTGCCGGAGCCGGCAGCGGGGGGGCTGATCGCACTGGCCGCGGCGGCCCTGCTCGTGGCGAGGTCGCGCCGGCGACTTCGCATGCGATGACGGGGAATCGCAGAACATTCCCCACTAGCCGGCGGTCTACGACCGCCGCTGTCCAAGTTGGATTCGCGCAGCTTGACGGCGGCGGTCGTAGACCGCCGGCTGGGGCAATGCGGGCCTGAGGATCGCGAGTCTACCGTCGCCTGTCGTTTCAGCTGTCCTCGATCGGAATCTGAATCTCGGTGAGATACTTCTTGGGGTTGCCGCGGAAGATCATGCCGGGGCCTTTCAGGTAGACTTCCCGCGTTGGCAATTGCATCTGGTAGCCGCGCTGCTTGACGTATTGTAGCAGCCGCTCGTAAGAGCGCCCCAACTGCTGATACGGGCCGCGGTGCACCAGCGACACGCAGCGACCGGCGGGCAACTCGCGGACGGCCACGCCCTCCATCTCCACAGCGCGTTTGACCGGCACGCACGGTTCGAAATCGGCGTCGTCCTCGCGGTACTCGCCGTCGTAGTACAAACACATGCACTTGCCGGCGATGTGGCGGCCCAGCGCGCGGCACAGCTTGCCGAACACGGGGCCGCACTCGTCGTACCGGCCCCGCATGCGGATCCCGGCCACCAGTAGCGCGGGCAGCTGTTTCTCTTCCACCTCGAATTGCGGCGTGGACATGAGCGCTTTCGCCTCTGTTTCTTGTTGGATGATGCGGTCCAAGTTGGCCACCAGTTGGCGGTCGGTTTCGATTTGCTCGGCGAGTTGCTGCTTGCGGCGCCGCAGGAACTCCACGATGTCGGCTTCGTCCTGGTGGTCCGCCAGGATGTCGGCCAACTCGGCGACGCTGAACCCCAGCTCGCGCAACGCAACGATCGCCCGCGCGGCCTGGACGTTGTCATGGTCGTAGTAGCGATAGCCCGAGCCGGCTTCCACGCGGGCCGGGACCAGCAGTTCCCGTTCGTGGTAAAACCGCAGCGCCTTGACCGTCAGGCCGGTGATTTTGGAGAACTCTCCGATGCTGAACAATTCGTTCACTTGCGACTCGTTTTCGGGGCCGTTGGATGTTGCTGCTGGCAGTCTACGACCTCCCGTTGGGGGAGAGTCAAGCAGATTCCTTGGTAGGAATTTCGGGGCCGCCGCGCAGGCATATCCGACTCTGCCGCGGAGCCTGCTCCGCACCCCCCCGCCGTGAGTGGCGGGGCTAAATCCGGTTGGTAGGGCTTGTCGCCGAACTTGGCGGGCGCCTCGTCGGTCTAGCTCATGGCGTGTATGATGTTGTGTTTCTTGCCGCCCTGCCCTTTGCTACTCACCCCCGATTGAGTTTATGCCAGCCGTTGTCGACCGTACCGCCGAACTGACCGCCCTGCTCGCCGAGCGCATCCTGATTCTCGATGGGGCGATGGGCACGCAGATTCAGGCCCTGAAACTTGACGAGGCGGCCGTGCGCGGCAAGCGATTCGCCGGCCACGGCAAGGATCTGAAGAATTTTGCCGACATTCTGTGCCTGACGCGGCCCGACGACATCACGGCCATCCATCGGCGGTATCTGGAGGCGGGGGCCGACATCGTCGAGACGAACACCTTCGGCGCCAGCCCCGTGGGGATGGACGAGTTCGACCTGCCGGTCGAGTTGATTCCCGAGCTCAACGCCGCGGCGGTTGCCTGCGCGCGGGCGGCATGCGACGCGGTGACGGCCGCCGACCCGTCGCGGCCGCGGTTTGTCGCCGGCTCAATCGGTCCAACGACCAAGCAGACGGCCATCAGCACCAAGGTCGACGACCCTGCGTACCGGGCGACGACGTTCGACGAAATGGAGGCGTCCTATTATGCCCAGGTGCAGGCGCTGGTCGAAGCGGGCGTCGACATCTTGCTGCCCGAAACGGTGATCGACACGCTCAACCTGAAGGCGTGCCTGTTCGCCATCCAGCGGTATTTCGACGAATCGGGCCACCGCGTCCCGGTGATGGTCAGCGGCACGTTCGACAAGGGGGGCGCCACGTTCGTGTCGGGGCAGGCGATCGAGGCGTTCTGGAACGCGATCGCGCACTTCCCGCTGCTGTCGGTGGGGATGAACTGCGCCCTGGGCCCCGACGTGATGCGGCCGCACATCGAGCAGTTGTCGGAAGTGGCCGACGTGTTTATCAGTTGCCACCCCAATGCCGGCTTGCCCAACGAGATGGGCGCCTTCGACCTGGGCCCCGACGCCATGGCCGAGATGGTCGGCGAATACGCCGACAACGGCTGGGTGAATATCGTCGGCGGCTGCTGCGGCACCAGCCCCGAGCACATTCACGCGATTGCCCAGCGCTTGAAGGACTGTACGCCGCACGTGCCGCACCAGGCCGAGCCCTGGTTGCGGCTGTCGGGCACGCAGCCGTTTACGCTGCGCCCCGAAAGCAACTTCGTCATGGTGGGCGAGCGGACCAACGTGACCGGGTCGAAGAAGTTCGAGCGGCTCATCAAGACCGAGGCGTGGGAAGAAGCGCTCGACGTCGCCCGCGGCCAGGTCGAAGGGGGCGCCAACGTCATCGACATCAACATGGACGAGGGGCTGCTGGACGGCGTGGCCGTGATGCAGAAGTTCCTGCGGTTGATCGCCGGCGAGTCCGACGTGGCCGCCGTGCCGGTGATGATCGACAGCAGCAAGTGGGAGGTCCTGGAAGAGGGGCTGAAGACCCTGCAGGGCAAGCCGATCGTCAACAGCATCAGCCTGAAGGACGGCGAAGAGGAGTTCCTCCGCCGGGCCAAGCTGTGCCGACAGTACGGCGCCGCGGTCGTCGTGATGGCGTTCGACGAACAGGGCCAGGCCGCTAGCGAAAGCGAGAAAGTCCGCATCTGCCAGCGGGCCTACAAGCTGCTGACGGAGCAGATCGGTTTCCCGCCGCAGGACATCGTGTTCGACCCCAACATCCTGACCGTGGCCACCGGCATCGAGGAGCACAACGACTACGCAGTGGCGTTTATCAACGCGACGCGGGAAATCAAACGGACCTGCCCCGGCGCGCACGTTTCGGGCGGCGTGTCGAACATCAGCTTCAGCTTCCGCGGCAACGACGTGGTCCGCGAGGCGATGCACTCGGCGTTTCTGTATCACGCCGTGCATGCGGGGCTCGACATGGGGATCGTCAACGCCGGCCAGTTGGAGGTGTACGACGAGATCAACCCGCAGCTAAAGCAACTCGTCGAAGACGTGCTGTTGAACCGCAACGACGAAGCCACGGAGCAGTTGATCGAGTACGCCGAGACCGTGAAGGACCAGGCCGGCAAGAAGGCCGAGGCCGACGACGCTTGGCGTGACGGGCCGGTCGAGGAGCGGCTGAAGCATGCACTGCTGAAGGGCGTGGTGAAATTCATCGACGAAGACGTCGAGGAAGCTCGCCAGAAGTACCCGAGCTGCCTGTCGATCATCGAAGGCCCGCTGATGGACGGCATGAGCGTCGTCGGCGACCTGTTTGGCGACGGCAAGATGTTTCTGCCGCAGGTGGTCAAGTCGGCCCGGGTGATGAAGAAGGCGGTCGCGTACCTCACGCCGTTCATGGAAGAGGAAAAGGAGGCCGCCGGTACGACGGGTCAATCCCGCGGCAAGGTGCTGCTGGCCACGGTCAAGGGCGACGTGCACGACATTGGCAAGAACATCGTCGGGGTCGTGCTGGGCTGCAACAGCTTCGACGTGATCGACCTGGGGGTGATGGTCAGCTGCGAGAAGATCCTGGAAGCGGCCGCCGAGCACGGCGTCGACATGATCGGCCTGTCGGGGCTGATTACCCCCAGCCTGGACGAGATGGTTCACGCGGCGCGCGAGATGCAGCGGGCCGAGATGACGATGCCGCTATTGATCGGCGGCGCCACGACCAGCGCCAAACACACGGCGGTGAAGATCGCCCCCGCGTACGATGGCTGCGTGGCCCACGTGCTCGATGCGTCGCGATCGGTGGGGGTCGTCGAGCGGCTGATGAATCCGCAGCGTCGCGATGAGTTTGCCGCGGAAAACTCCAAACTGCAGGCCGATCTGGCCGCGTCGTTTGCCAAACGGCAGGCGGTTGATCTGGCCCCGCTCGCCGAAGCGCGCGAGAAGCGCTTCACCAGCGATTGGGCGACCGTCGACGTGCCCGCGCCCAACTTCACCGGCAAGCGGGTGCTGGAGGATTTCTCGCTGGAGGAGCTGCGCGACTTCATCGACTGGACGCCGTTCTTCCGCACCTGGGAACTCAAGGGCAAGTACCCGGCGATCTTCGACGATCCCAATGTCGGCGGCGAAGCGAAGAAGCTGTTTGACGACGCCAACGAGCTGCTCGACCGCATCATCGAGAAGCGGTTGCTGCGAGCCCACGGCGTGTACGGCTTTTGGCCCGCGGCCAGCGAGGGCGACGACATCGTGCTGTACGCCGACGAGTCGCGGACCGACGAAGCGGCCCGACTGCACGGCCTGCGGCAGCAGTGGCGCCGCAAGGGGCAGGAGACGTTTTACTGTCTGTCCGACTTCGTGGCGCCGGCGGGCGCGGTCGATGCGGCTGGCCAGCCGATCGCCGACCACGTGGGCGCCTTTGCCGTGACCGCGGGCGTGGGCTGCGACGAACTGGCCGCCGAGTTCGACGAGGATCACGACGACTACAACAGCATCCTCGCCAAGGCGCTCGCCGATCGCTTGGCCGAGGCGTTTGCCGAGTGCCTGCACCTGCGCGTGCGGCGGGAGTGGGGCTACGGCGTCGGCGAAACGTTCGATAACGAAGCGCTCATCGCCGAGAAATACCGCGGCATCCGCCCGGCGCCGGGGTACCCGTCGCAGCCCGACCACACTGAAAAGTGGACGCTGTTCGAGCTGCTGGACGCTGAGTCCCACGCCGGCATCACGCTGACCGAATCGCTGGCCATGCACCCGGCGGCCAGCGTGTGCGGCCTGTACTTCGCCCACCCGCAGGCGCGGTACTTTGCCGTCGACCGCATCAGCCGCGAACAGGCCGAAGACTACGCCGATCGCAAGGGCATGTCGCTGGAAGAAGTCCAGCGCTGGCTGGCGCCGAATTTGGGGTACGAACCGGGGGCGTGAGGCGCTTCATTGAATGCCAGGAATTGCCGCGACGACACTTGCCGCCAGAATCGTAATCATTGCGAGGCCGAGATTCCGATCCTCGGCCGGATTGAGTTTCTGGCCTGATCGGTTGATTCGCCAGGCAAATCCCGCTTGAACGAGGGGAATGAGGATGATGGCGATACTCGCGAGGGCAATCGTGCCATCGGACAATTGGCCCAGAGGCGGAATATATCGCCGGATTTCCCAGAGCTCCACACTGAGGTGTTTGCAGCGGTCAATAACGGCCCCTGCAATCGTGCAGAATAGAATAAGATGACAATAGGCTAGGATGGTCAGGATTGGCGATTGGCCTCGCTGTGTGATAAGCCAAGTGGGAAGGGCCTCCGGAGATTCGTGCAGAATCTGACGTCGGCAAGGTTGATGATGGATCAATTCAGGCATGACGGAGCCGGAATTCTGGTGCTTCAACTGACAGATCGCAAATTCCCGACTGTATAATACCTTTGCCCACTATTGGATGCGAGTTTTGGGATAATCCCCATGACCACAGTCATTCTCGATCCCCGCGAAGCGCAGCAGCTCATCGACGAGCGCCGCGCTCGCGGTCTCGACGCCCACGACGAGGTGTGGGAGGGCACGTACATGATGGCGCCGGTCGCGAACAACGAGCACCAGGATTTGCTGTTGGGGCTCGCGTTGGCCCTCCGCGAAACAGTTGTGGCGGGTAAACTCGGCAAGGTCTACCCCGGCGTGAACGTCGCCCGGAATGCCGACGATTGGAAGCACGACTTTCGCGTGCCCGACTTGGCTGTCTACCTCAACGGCAATCCAGCGACGGACTGCGACACGTTCTACCACGGCGGGCCGGATCTGGCCGTCGAGATCGTCAGTCGGCACGATCGCACGCGGGACAAGGTGAGTTTTTACGCCGAGGTCGGCACGCGCGAACTGCTGATCGTCGATCGCGAGCCGTGGCGACTCGAACTGCTGAAATTTGCCAATGGGAAAACGACAGGCTCGGCGGTCGCGACGGTTGGCGACACGGCCATTGCCAGCGTCGCGCTGCCGCTGACATTCGGTTTGGAGGCAGGCTCTGACCGTCCCGTTGTTGTCGTCACGCACAGCGACGGCCGGGCGTGGCGCGTGTAGCGGACGGCATCTCGGCCCCGCTTCTCCGTTGTCCAATTTACGGCGGCACGCCACAATACGCTCGCCGTGAAGCCGCCCGCCGCCTCAATGCCGATCTCTGCGCAGCCGTCCGCCCCCTGGCATCAGTCCGTGTGGCTGGCCGTGGCGGTCAATCTGGTTCCACTGCTGGGCGTTCTCTTTCTGGGCTGGAGCACCGGCGTCGTGCTCTTTCTGTACTGGGCCGAGAACGTGGTCGTCGGGCTGGTCACGCTGCTGAAGATGTTCGCCTGCACCGGCGAAGAGACGCAGTTCGAGAAGCTGCGGAACATGGCGTTCTTTTTCGTGCACTACGGCGCGTTCGCCGTGGGGCATGCCGTGGGGCTGTTGGTGCTGGTCGGGTTGGTCGGGCACGCCGACTTGCCGGAGGGCGAGCAGCCCCCGCCGCCGGAGCCGGGCTCGATCAATCCCACATGGCTGGCGCTCACGCTGCTGGGGATCGTGGTGAGTCACCTGTTCGACTTCTACAACGACTTTCTCGTCCGCGGCGAGGGGCGCGACAAGACCTCCAGCGACCTGCTGTTCCGGCCGTACGTGCGGGTGGTCATTCTGCATCTGGTCGTCGTGCTGGGGGCGTTCGTCTGCCTGAAAGCCGGCAGCCCGACGCCCGCGGTCGTGATGCTGGTGCTGCTGAAGACGGGGATCGACCTGGCGCTGCACTACGGGCGGAAAATCTGGGCTGCTGCGTAGATTGGCGGCCCGTGCGAGGAGGTCAATTGAGGGCCTCCGACCAATCGTACTGCTAATGTCAGGCTGGAAAGCCTGACCTACTTCTGCCCGCCCTCGACCACCTCGCCCGTCTTCTCATCCTTGAACTTCATCGACGCCGAGTTCATGCAGTACCGCACGCCGGTCGGCTTCGGGCCGTCGTCGAAGATGTGACCCAGGTGGGCGTCGCACTTCGCGCAGCGGATTTCGGTGCGGACCATGCCGTGGCTGCGGTCCTCGATCTGCTTGATCCGGTTGTCGTCCAGCGCCTGAAAGAAACTGGGCCAGCCGCAGCCGCTGTCGTACTTGCCGTCGCTGGAAAACAGCGGCGTGCCGCAGCAGATGCACGAGTAGGTGCCGTCGCGGTGGTTGTTGAAAAACTCGTTGCGAAACGGCGGCTCGGTGCCCGCGGTCCGGGTCACGCGATACTGCTCGGGCGTGAGCTTGGCCTTCCAGTCAATCGATTTCCAATCCACCGCCGCCGCGTCGCCGCCCGCGGCCGCGTTGTCCGCCGCTTGCGGCTTAGCGCCCTTCAATTTATCCGCAAACGCTTTTTTCAACTTATCGAGCTTAGGTAGCGTATTAATCCGGCAATAAGCATTGGTCGGATTCTTGGCAAAGAAATCTTGGTGGTAGTCTTCGGCCGGGTAGAACGCCTCGAACTTGGCGATCTCCGTGACGATGGGGTCGGGATAGGCGCCGGACTTGTCGAGCTTGTCTTTGTACTTCTCGGCGAGTTGCCGCTGCTGGTCGTCGTGGTAGAAGACGACCGAACGGTACTGCGTGCCGGTGTCGGGACCCTGGCGATTGAGCGTCGTCGGGTCGTGGATCTTCCAGAACACCTCCAACAGCTCGGGAAAGGTGATCACCGCGGGGTCGTAGGTGATTTGCACGACTTCCGCGTGACCGGTGGCCCCGGTGCAGACCGATTCGTAGCTGGGGTTAGGCCGGCGGCCGCCGCTGTAGCCTGACTCGACCGACTTGACGCCGTTCAGCTGGTCGAACGCCGCTTCGATGCACCAGAAACACCCGGCGCCGAAGGTGGCTTGCTCCAGCTTCTCGGTGTTCTTGGCGTCGGCGTCCGCGGCAGCGGGCGCTGCCGTGGTCGCGTCGTCGGACTTGTCGCTCTCGCTCGGAGCAGCCATCAAATAACCTCCCACCAAAATCAGCGGCGTCGCCACCAACGCGACGCTACGCAGCGAAACAGACATAGCAAACACTCTTTCTCGGCAAGGTGCGGCAAAGGCGGGGGCGGCTGGGGGCAAGGGGCGCCCGCACCGCCGACGGCCGCGAACGTGCGACCCATTCTATACGCATTCGCGGCGGCGACGAGCCGACGCGCTGTGGCAGTCGCGGTCGGCTTGTCACGCCGCAGCGTGGGCTGGCTCACGTAGTTTCCGACCGCACGCAGGGGGCGATCGTTCACCACGGCCGCGTGAGAGTGAGTCGCTTGGGGGCGGGGATTTGCTACGCGGTTTTTGGGAGCGGGCGCCGTTCGACGCGGCCACTTTTCTCAAATTGGGGTGCCATGTCCACGGAGTGGTAGCTTCGTGGACATGCGAATTCAGTCCGAAATCGCGATGCCCACGCGGCTCGATCAGCACAACCCATCTCGTTAGCCGGCGGTTCGAAGAGGCGTTCCCCGGGCCGCCGAAATTTTTCTTGCGGATTTGGTGTACGTGCGTATACTAACTGGCCGATGGTAAGGGCGTGCTAGCACGCCGCTGCGTATTTCCTCGGCTCGATTGGGACTGGATATGCCTGTTTTCGCCACCAAATCTCGGCCCGTAGCGCCCGCGAAGCCCCCGAAATCGGCCAAGCCGGCGCCGGCCGCCAAGCCCCCGGTGACCCAGGTGCGGCAATTGGCCCGACTGCTGGAGCGGTGGTCGGCGCCCCCCGATGGCGGGGAGGTGGAGGTCGTCCCCAGTGGCGCTCCGCCATTGGATGCCGCCCTGGCCGATGGCGGATTTCGCCGCGGTTGGCTGGTGGAGTGGCTCGCCGCCGGCCGCGGAGCCGGGGCGGGAGCGCTCGCCCTGCTGGCCGCCCGCGAAGCCTGCCGCACCGGCGGCGCCCTGGTGATCATCGACCGCGGCGGCACGTTCTATCCCCCCGCGCTGGCGGCGTGGGGCGTCGACCTGTCGCGAACCATCGTCGCCTTGCCCGCCACGCCGCGCGACGAGGCGTGGGCGATTGACCAGGCGCTGCGCTGCCCGCACACGGCGGCCGTGCTGGCCACGCCCCGCAGCGTCGACGGCCGCAACTTCCGCCGCTGGCAACTGGCGGCCGAGGCGACCGGCGCCCTGGGGCTGCTGCTGCGCCCCGCCGCCGCGCGCAGCGAACCGACCTGGGCCGTCGTGCGAATGCAAGTCACGCCGCACGGCGCGCAGCCCTTATTCCCGGTCGCAACAGGCTTGCCGCTTAGCGCCGCCTGGCGCCTGCAGATCGAATTGTTACGCAGTCGCGGACGACTGCACGCCCGCACGTTGCAGGTGGAATTGGACTCTCGCACAGGATCGTGCCATGAAACGAACACTCGCCGCGTGGTTGCCGAACTGGCCGCTGCAGCGCCTGGCCATCAAACAGCCTGAACTGACCGCCGCGCCAGTCGCGCTGTACGCCCCCAGCCGCCGCGGGCAGGCGATCACCGCCTGCTGCGCCGCCGCCACCGCCGCCGGCCTGCGCCCCGACATGCCGCTGGCCGAAGCGACCGTGCTGTTGGAAGCCGCCGCGCGGGCGCCTGGCAAATCCCGCGTGGCCGATTCTCTCCGAGAATCGAGCCGGGTGGCTGGGGACGTAGCGCAGCGGAGCCCCCAGTTGCGGCGCTCTGGGAATTCGCTTCGCTCGCCCCCAGTTACCCCCGCGTTTCACCTGCTGCCGCACGATCAGGCGGCCGATCGCACCGCGCTGGAGAAACTGGCCCAGTGGTGTCATCGCTTTAGCCCGTCGGTCGGCTGGGAAATGGCCGAAGGCGCCCAGCAAGGCAACGCCCCCGACGCGCTGCTGCTGGACGGGACCAAGTTGGGGCCGCTGTTCGGCGGCGAGGCGGCCTGGGCCGCGGCCGTGGCGGCGGGCCTGCAGCGGCTGGGATTGCACGCCCGCATCGCCGTGGCCGACACCCCCGCCGCCGCCCTGGCCGTGGTGAAGTTCCCCATAAAGCCGCGACCGCTGGTCGCGGAAACCCCTGCAAACGAATACCGGGTGGCTGGGGACGAGCGCAGCGAGCCCCCAGAGCGCCGCAACTGGGGGCTCCGCTGCGCTGCGTCCCCAGCCACCCCATTCCCGCCGCCCGCAATCATCCCCCCCGGTGACAGCCGCACGGCCCTGGCGCCCCTGCCCCCCGCGGCGCTGCGGCTGTCGCCGCCGCTGGTCGAAACATTGCAGCACCTGGGGATCGGGTGCGTCGGCCAACTGCTCGCCCTGCCCCGCGATCAACTGCAAACGCGGCTGGGGCCGGAGGTGCTGTGGCGCGTCGACCAGGCGATGGGCCGCAGCGACGAGCCGCTGCACACCGTGCCCGCGCCGCCGCAGGCGACCGCCGAGCGGCTGCTGGAGTTCCCGCTCGCCGACCGCGGCTTGATCGAGCAAATCGTGGGGCAACTCATCGACCAACTGGCCTGGCAACTCGCGCGGCGCAGCGCTGGGGCGCTGGCGGTCACGTGCCGTCTGGAGTGCGTCGAGGCGCCCCCCGCCGAGTTCACCGCGGGGCTGTATCAGCCCACGGCCGACCCACGGCAAATCGGCGAGGTCATCGCCATGCACCTAGAACGACTGCGGCTGCCCGGGCCGGTCGAGGCGGCGGCGGTCACGGCCGCGCGGACCGCCCGGTTGGGCGAGCAGCAACGGTCGCTGTTCGACGGTCAGGAGCGGCCGCACAAGTCGCCGCAACTGGCCGGGTTGGTCAACCGCTTGACCAGTCGCTTGGGCGCCGGGCAAGTCGTGCGGTACCGCCTCCAGCGCGACCCGCAACCGGAGCACGCGTTCCGCCGCGAACCGCTGATCGACACGCCGCCGTCGGGTCACGCACAACCGGCCACCCGCAAACCCCCGTCGCGTCGCCGCGCCGCCCCCGCGCCGCTGTTGGCGTCGTCGGCCACGACGACCCCCGCGCCGCCCACCGCCGCCCCCTTGGACCGCCCCTGGCAGGTGCTCGCCGCCCCCCAGCCGTTGGAGGTGCTGGCGATCGCCCCCGAGGGTCCGCCGGCCCGGTTCCGCTTTGCGGGCGAGGACCACCAGATCGTCCGCCACTGGGGCCCCGAGCGGATCGAAACCGGCTGGCAACGCCGCCGCATGATCCGCCGCGACTACTACCGCGTGGAAACCGCCACGGGCGTGCGCGCCTGGCTCTTCCGCCGCCGCGGCGACGGAGCGTGGTTTTTACACGGCTGGTTTGATTGAGAAGGAGAGGTCAGAGGCGAGAGGTCGGAGGTCGGGGAGGGGTGACAGCGATTCAGAACAATTGTTAGCTATCTTCTAACGCTGTCCGGACTTCATTTGCCCACTCCTCGCCACCAAATTCAGCAGCCCTCGCACCGAACACGTAGTTGCGGAGAAAATCCTCAATGCTCTCGGCAACCGTTATGACTTTACCGCCATCGTGATCGAATGAAATCACGCTTCCGTCTGCCCGAAGGAGATATTGAAATCCGGCCGGATCCGAGGCGAACAGAATCGCCTCGCCTTCGGCGTTAATTTTCATCTGCTCGATTCGACGCCCCGCTGGCCGTCCGAGTCCGTATAGCCGAATTTCATCCAGGTTCAAACCATTGCGCCACGATAGCAGTTGCCGAAGTTCCTCAGGCAATGGCGGCGCAGATGCAAAATCCGCATCCTGAGCTCCGCAATCAGCAAGTTCGACAAAGGCTGGTTGCAGCAGTCCCGATGCAAGGACGCGTTCAATGAACGCTTGCAGAGATGATGCCATGCGTACGAATGTGGTTCTGTGGAATTTCGCCAATCGCCTGCAGGCCGCCGGCATGCAGCCTCGCACGCTGGCGAAATCAGCGTCGACCTGATTTTAGCGATTGTCGGCTGGCGCGACCGGTGATCGCGGAATGCGGGGAAGCGTGAAATTGCGGACGTTGAAATCGTTCCTAGCGGCCTAAAAATTGAAGTGGTAGCTGATGTAAATCGTATTGGTTGCAGACTCGTAGGCGACAACGTAGAGGTCTCCCTCTTCGCCATCGAGTAAAGGTTGAGAAGCAAATATTTGCGTGTCGTTAAATCTTGGTGATGCCCACCATTCGTTTGACGCTTTATCAATGACCACTTGACCCCATCCCGCAAGTCTGTGATTTGATTTAATAGAAACAAGCTTCAGTTCATTTTTCAGCGCATCCACAATTTCAGGCGATGAGTGGCATACTCGGAACGCGGCCTCGCTTACGGAAAACGGTCCAGGCTGGCCATGCGTTAAGTATCCATCCACGTCAATCGCTGGGTCGATTGCGACCAGTTTCTCGTGAAGCTGTTGAACCGCATCAGGCCAATCCGCCGTGGATACAAGAATGCCTCGGGGAGTGGAGTCATGCCAAAACCAAATGTATGACCATCCAAACAACAGCATAAATGCCGCCAACGCCGCGAAACCGAGGAAGAGGTATGTCGCGACTTTTGATTTCTCGTCATTTGCCGACATGCACATGTCTTCAGGCTCGATTGCAAAAGAAAGTCGGTCGATTACCCGTAACTGCAGGTGTGTGGTCTCACGCGCGGCGGTGAAATCGATGCCAGCGTGATCTTAGCAAACAGTTGCGATTTGCGTGCGCTTATCGCGGTTGCTGGCGGGCCTGGGGTGCAAAAGCTCTCGTCACTGGTCACCGGTAACCGATCACCCTCCCCCGCCATGCCCGAAGCGCCGTATTTGCCGAAGCGTCAGCCGTTGGTCGTCGAGGGCCGCGCTGCGCCGCCTGGGGGGCCGGCGTATGCAGAGCTGCATTGCTACACCAACTTTTCCTTTCTCGAAGGTGCGTCGCATGCCGACGAGTTGGTGGCCGCGGCGGCGGAGTTGGGATATCGCGCGCTGGCGGTGACCGACCGCAACACGCTGGCCGGGGTGGTGCGAGCGCACGTGGCGGCAAAAGAAGCGGGGCTGAAGCTGTTGGTCGGCGCGGAAATCACGCCCGTCGATGCGCCGCCGGTCGTGTTGTGGGCGGCCGACCGGGCGGGGTACGGGCGGCTGTCGCGGCTGATCACCGTGGGGCGGCGGCGGGCGGCGAAGGGGGCGTGCGAGTTGACGCTGGCCGACGTGGCCGAACACGCCGCGGGGTTGGTGGCGGGGGTGTTGCCGTATGCCGGGGTGGCTGGGGACGCAGCGCAGCGAAGCCCCCAGGGCCAGCGCACTGGGGGCTCGCTGCGCTCGTCCCCAGCCACCCTGAGCCAGGGCGCCTCGCTCGATTCAGGGACCGCCGCTTCGCTGCGGGTGTTTGAGGGGGGCGACGCGAATGGCGCTGCTCACCCCCCTCCCCTAGCCCCTCCCCGCCGGGGGGAGGGGGACAATCACGATGGCTGCGCCATCGAACTGGCAGAGACGCAGCGCGCCTTGGCCGCTTACCGCGAGGCTTTCCCGGGGCGTTGCTATCTGTTGGGTGAATTGCATTACGGCGTTGACGATGCCGATAAGTTGCAGCGATTGGCGGCGCTCAGCCGGCAAGCGAGGGTCCCCTTGGTTGCCGCGGGGGACGTGCATTATCACGCGGCCGCGCGGATGCCGCTGCAGCAGGTGCTCACGGCGATTCGCCATGGCACGACGGTCGCGGGGTTGGGCGCGCGGCTGATGGCGAATGCGGAGCGGCATTTGCGCACCCTCGAGCAAATCGAAACAGTGTTCGCCGCGGCGCCCGCGGCGATCGCGCGCACCATGGAGATTGCCGACCGCTGCCAATTCTCGCTCGACCAGTTGCGGTACGAGTACCCGGAGGAACTGGCGCCGCCCGGCGAGACGCCGATGCAGTACCTGGCCCGGCTGGCATGGGAGGGCGCCCGGCGGCGGTACGGGGCGGTGCTGCCCGACAAGGTGCGCGACTCGCTCGCGCACGAGCTGGCGCTGATCGAGGAGCTGCGCTACGAAGCGTTTTTTCTGACCGTGTACGACGTGGTGCGGTTCGCCCGTTCGCGCGAAATCCTGTGCCAGGGCCGCGGGTCGGCGGCCAACTCGGCGGTTTGCTTTTGCCTGGGGATCACCGAGGTCGACCCCGTGCGGCACGACTTGCTGTTCGAGCGGTTCGTCAGCCGCGAACGGCACGAGGCGCCGGACATCGACGTCGACTTCGAGCACGAGCGGCGCGAGGAGGTGCTGCAGTACGTGTACCAGCGGTACGGCCGCGAGCGAGCCGGCTTGGCGGCCACCGTCATCACTTATCGCGCCCGCAGCGCGATTCGCGACGTGGGCAAGGCGCTGGGGCTGTCGCTGGATCGGGTTGACGCGCTGGCCAAAAACTTCGACGCCCGCAGCGAGCGCACGCTCGGCGACGAGCGCTGCGTGCAAAGCGGCGTCGATCCGCAGTCGCGCACCGGGCGGCAACTCGTCGCGCTGGTCAACGAGCTGATCGGCTTCCCGCGCCACTTATCCCAGCATGTTGGCGGCATGGTCATCACGCAGGGCCCGCTGTGCGAACTCGTGCCCATCGAAAACGCGTCCATGGACGGCCGCACCGTGATCCAATGGGACAAGGACGACCTGGAAGATTTGGGCATGCTGAAGGTCGATTGCCTGGCGCTCGGGATGCTCACCGCAATCCGCCGGGCGTTCGGCTTGATCCGCCGCGCGACCGGTCGGCAGTACGCGCTGGCCAACGTGCCGCACGAAGATCCCAGCGTGTACGGCATGATCCAGCGGGCCGACACGATCGGCGTGTTTCAAATCGAAAGCCGCGCGCAAATGAGCATGTTGCCGCGGCTCAAACCGCGCTGTTTCTACGACCTGGTCGTCGAGGTGGCGATCGTGCGGCCCGGGCCGATCCAGGGCAACATGGTGCATCCGTACCTGCGGCGGCGGCGGGGGCTGGAACCGGTCAGCTACCCCAGCGAGGAGGTGCGGCAGGTGCTGTGCCGCACGCTGGGGGTGCCGCTGTTTCAGGAGCAGGCCATGCAACTGGCGATGGTGGCCGCGGGGTTCACCGCCGACGAGGCCGACCAACTGCGCCGCGCGATGGGGGCGTGGCGCAAGACGGGGGTGATCGACAAGTTCCGCGTGAAGTTGCTCGCCGGGATGCGCGCCAAAGGCTACCCCGAGGAGTTCGCGCTGCGGCTGTTCGAGCAGATCCGCGGCTTCGGCGAGTACGGCTTCCCCGAGTCGCACGCGGCGAGCTTTGCCAAGCTGGTGTACGTGTCGGCGTATCTGAAGCACTACTACCCCGCGGCGTTCGCGGCGGCGCTGGTGAACAGCCAGCCGATGGGGTTTTACGCCCCCGGGCAACTGGTCCGCGACGCCCGCGAGCACGGCGTCGAGGTCCGCGGCGTGGACGTCAATGCGAGCGATTGGGATTGTTCGTTGGAAGTGGAAAGAGGCGAGAGGTCAGAGGTCGGAGATCAGAAAGCCGCGACCGTTGGTCGCGGAATGGGCGCCGAGTTGCGTGCCACTGCTGGCTTGCCCAGCAGTGCGAACCCGGCGAGCGGCGCCCACTGCTGGACAAGCCAGCAGTGGCACAAACAATCGAGTCAGCAGGGGCACACGGCTGGGTGGCTGGGGACGAGCGAAGCGAGCCCCCAGGATGCGGCCACTGGGGGCTCCGCTGCGCTGCGTCCCCAGGCGCCCGCCGCCCCGGTTCCAGAACCTGGGGGACCCAGCCCCCAGGGCGGCGCCACTGGGGGCTCCGCTGCGCTCCGTCCCCAGCCACTCGTCGCGTTGCGATTGGGGCTGCGGATGCTGCGCGGGTTGGCCGAGGACGCCGGGCGGCGGATCGAGCAGGAGCGCATCGCCCGCGGGCCGTTTCGGTCGATTGGCGATTTCACGACCCGCACCGGATTGGGGCAGGCGGTCGTCAAGCTGCTGGCCGACGCCGATGCGTTCGCATCGTTGGCGGTCGATCGCCGGGCGGCGCTGTGGCAGGCGCTGGCCCAGCCGCGCACGGCCGAGTCGCTGCCGTTGTTTGACGACCTGCCGGCCGACGACGAACTGGCGCCGCCGCTGCCGGAGCTGTCGCCCCAGCAGCAGGTGTTTGCCGACTACCTGACCGCGGGGCTCACGTTGCGGGAACACCCCCTGGCGTTTTACCGCGAGGAGCTGACCGCCCTGGGCGTCAAGCCGACCGCCGCGTTGGCCACGCACGAGCACGGCCGGCCGGTCAAGGTGGCGGGGCTGGTGCTCATGCGGCAACGCCCGGGGACCGCCAAGGGAATCACCTTCATGACGCTGGAGGACGAGACGGGCGTGGCCAACATCGTGGTCCACCCGGGCGTGTGGAAGCGGTTCGAACTGCCGGCCCGGCGGGCCAAAGCGCTGGTCGTCCGCGGCCGGCTGGAACGCAAAGACCGCGTGATCCACGTGGTGGTCAACCGGATCGACGACATGGAAGTCGAACTGGCCGACTTGCGACACAAGTCGCGGGATTTTCATTGACAGACGCAGACGACGCCGACCAGCGGCACGTCATACGACCCAGTCGCGATTCTTCGCAGCAGAGCTGACCAACGGCATGCCGAATTTTGCATCAGCCGAAGAAGCGGATGCAGGTCAGCGAGCCAAGTGCGCCAATGCGTGGCCGTCGAACAAGTGGACGAAGTGACCGCTTGAGCACGTGTGCCGCAACCCCGTGGCTACTTGAATTTCCAAGTCTTCAACTTCCTGGCCGCCGAGCCGAACGGCCCGAGTTGGTAAACCGCCGCGCCCGCGGGTGAAAACGTGAAGTCATCAAATGGCTCGACCAGCATTTCGTCCAGGTAGTTCTTGGGGGCGACTCCGGTACTGACGTGCGGGTTGAAGTTCTTGCCGGACATTTTGGGAACGAACGTCCGTACGTAATCTATCAGCGCTGCGTCCAGTTCGGCAGTCGGGTGCGGGGCGGTGAATGCGTCGACGGTCGCCGTGTTCACCATGAACGGCTTGGCAGCGGCGATGATGTCCGCCTGCAACTTGAGGATGGCGGGCGTCGGCCTCGCACAGATACCAGCCACCCCTGTCGTCGCATCGGCGGGAGCATAGTAGTACTTGAACGCCTCCAGCTTCATGTCATTGACATGGGCGTCGGCGAGCACCTTGCCCGCAGCGGCGTAAACGTTGTCCAGATCTGCGGTGCGGACGAAGCACTGAAGTAAAGTGATGTGCGGACGGTGGGCCTCGTCGAGCGAAAAACCTTGCGGGTAGACCTCCCGCAGCCGTTCGTTGTTCGCGGCAGCGTGCTTGAGCATGGTGGCGTCTGGCTCAAGCAATATATCGATGGCGGTGACTGGTTCGGAGGTTTCCTGCCCACAGACGTTCGTGGCGAACAGCCCCAGAACAAGAAACATCGCTAGCGGGCGCAGCAGGATTGTCTTCATGGCAATCACGATCAATAGCTCAATACTGCCTGACATCAACGGGCCTAAAGCGTGTCTGCTCAAGCCGTGAACAAACAGACCAATTATCGTGCATTCTTTGCACGCTGCAAGATTTGCGATTCGTCGAAGGACCAACCTGCGAATGAGGCAGAGTCGTGCCAGATCAAAAGAAAGGCCGCCACTTCGATGAATCGCCGCTGTGAATCGCCCGCACGCCGAATGGGATCGCGGGAGAACCGCGTAACACGAGAAAGCCGGCGCAGGTTCGGGGCCCCCAAGAATTTCTGGCGAGCATCGGTGTCGCAGCAGCTTCAGTTGCTGGCGAAGTGCCCGATGCAGATGCCGCCACATTCAGCCTTCCTGCCGCCGATGCGGCGTTTTTTGCTACCATTAACAGTCGGTCTGACGCCATGTCTTTTCGATGGCGAGGCCGCGCGACGACTTATCCATTGACCTTCATCGTTCGCGTCGAATATCAGGCTCGCCGATCGCCCCGACTGAATCAGGAAAGAAGATGCTGAGACAGTCAACAATGTTCATCGCGGCCGCGTTCAATTGTCTGTCAGGCGTCGCGACGTTTGCGGACGCGCCGCCGGCTGCGCCGCGGATGTATTTTGCGGATGATGTGAGTGGCACGCCGTACTCCAAGGACCCGGCGGTCGTGCGATTTCAGGGCAAGTACTGGCTGTACTACTCCGTGCCGCCCTACGACGGCAAGCCGACGGCGGGGTGGTCGATCGGCGTCGCGACGAGCGACAATCTGGTCGACTGGTCGAAAGTGGGCGAACTACGCAACACGGGCGCGGCGGAGGCCAAGGGGTTCACGGCCCCCGGGGCGATCGTGCTGCGGGGCCAGGTTCATCTGTTCTATCAGACCTACGGCGCCGGCGAGCGCGACGCGATCTGTCATGCCCGCTCGGACGACGGCTTGCACTTCACGCGGAATCCCACGAACCCGGTGTTCCGCCCCGCGGGCGATTGGACGGTGGGGCGTGCGATCGATGCCGACGTCATTCCGCACGGCGACCAGCTGCTGCTGTACTGGGCGACGCGCGACCCGACGATGACGATTCAGATGCAGGGCGTGTCGGCGGCGCCGCTCGACAGCGACTTTGGGCGCGAGGACTGGACCCAGCTCAACACGGACGGTCCGATCCTGGCGCCGACCGTGCCGACGGAGCTGGACGAGCCGGGATTGGACTTGGCGTGGGAGAAGCAGTGCATCGAAGCGGCGGCGATGGCGCGGCACGACGGCCGGCTCTACATGTTCTACGCCGGCGGCTACAACAACGAGCCTCAACAGATCGGCGTGGCGGTCAGCGACGACGGCCTGCGGTTCCAGCGATTGTCCGACACGCCCCTGGTTCCCAACGGCCAGCCGGGCAGTTGGAACTCCAGCGAATCGGGCCATCCCTACCTGTTTCAAGACGACGACGGGCAGGATTACCTGTTCTATCAAGGCAACAACACGGGCGGACGAACCTGGCATCTGTCCGTCGTGCCGATCGACTGGAAAGACGGCCGGCCGGTCCTCGCACCGGAGAAGCTGCCAGGGCGGTAACTGCGTAGGGTGCCACTGGCGTGTCGCCAGTGTCGAAGAACGGTCGAGTCTGTGCCTGCTTCGCACTGGCGACACGCCAGTGGCACCCTACGCCGTTAACCCTTTGATTTCCTGAGCGATTCTGACCTGTTGTTTGGTTGCTTTGCGGATCTTGGGCGGGCTTGTGCCGGGCGCGTCGGTT
>PABB01000014.1 GCA_002702655.1 Planctomycetaceae bacterium | reverse complement strand
TCGCGATGGACGACCAACTGATGAAAACCGTCTGCGCCGCGACGTGCCTCGATCGCGCTACTTCAAGTTAGAATGCGTATAAGGCTGGCAACCGCATCAGTCTGTCGAAGATTGTGAGAGAGACGGTGGCAAGCGTGAATCAGGCTCCCGAGTTCTCGTTCTGTTGAGGTGGATTGGCCCAGGCCATGGCCTTGCGAAAGGTCGCGAAGAAGAGCAGGGGAAGCGCGACGTTCACTGCGCGAAACAACCACAACTGCTCCGGCGGCACGCCGTCATCCTGCACGGGGTCGTAGTAGCCGAATAGCCACAGCGAGATATTCCCCAACGCACCGACGGTGAAGCCGCCCAGCACGACCAGCCAGGTGATCGCCGACCATTTCTTGACAGTTGTGGCCATCGCCGTGCGCCTTCCCGCCAACCGCCCCATGAACTCGATCGCTGCGCCGCCGCATTCGGGTCTGCCTTCGAGTGTATCTTGGCGAGCGGCGGGACGGGAGCGTTTTGCGGGCATCAGCATGCACGCGCTCTGCTACGAACGAGAAAGCAGGCGGTATTGACCGGGAGGCGCCAAGTAGCGTGCGTAGTCTGCATCGCGTTGCAACTCTTCCAGCCCGGCCGCAGCGGCGGCGACGCCGCTTTCGGTGACCGCGGCCCCGTCGCTGGCCGGCACGCAAATGATCGCCGAAGTATTCGCGGGCACCGTTACGCGCAGCTCCACGCTGCCGTCCGGCTGGCGTTGCCAGCGGCTGGTAATTTCGCCGTACTGCGTGTCGTAGCTCGCCTCGGCAAACTCCAGCCGCGGGTCGACGTGCGGCTTGATGACAAACCGCTGGAAGCCCGGCGACGCGGGGTCCAGTTCGATTCCCGCGACGTGGCGGAACAGCCACTCGCTCACCGAGCCCAGCGAGTAGTGGTTGAACGAGTTCATCAGCGGGTTGAAGAACCCGTCCTCCGCGGTCCAGCCGTTCCAGCGTTCCCAGATCGTCGTCGCCCCGTGCAGCACCGGGTACAGCCACGAGGGGTAATCGCGGCACAGCAGCAACTGGTACGCCACGTCGGCCCGACCGGCGAGCGTGAGTTGCGGGTTGAGGTGGCTGACGCCGATGAACCCGGTGCTGAGCCGGCCCCCTTCGCGATCGACTGCGGCGACCAGATTGTCGGCGGCGCGGTCGCGCACGTGCTCCGGCAGCAGGTCGAAGGCCAGCGCCAGCAAATACGCCGTCTGCGTTTCGACGGCCAGGCGGCCGTCGCCCTGGTGCCACTCCTGCTGAAACGCGTCGCGCACGCGGTGGAACACGGCCCGGTACTTTTGTGCATCGGCCGGCCGACCGATCGCGTCGGCCATGTCGGCCAGCTTTGCCGCGTCGTCGGCCCAGTATGCGGTGGCCAGCAGCATCTTCATCGGCGAGTGCGTGCGGAACTCGCGATCGCTGGGGATGCACAGCCAGTCGCCGTAGTTGTTGCCCAGTTCGTTCTCGCGGATGCCGCGGGGGTTGGTCCGCTCGAGCCACGACAGCCACCGCGTCATGGCGTCGAAGTGCCTCGCAACGATCCGCGTGTCGCCGTACACGCGCCAGATGGTCCAGGGGATGATCACGCCCGCGTCGGCCCACCCCGCGCCGCCGCCCAAGCCGTCGAGCCCGACGAACGTGTCGGCGCCCTCGCGCAGCCGCGGCGCCACGTCGGGGAACACGCCCGCCACGTCCTGCGAGTCGACGACGTCCTGCATCCACTTGGTGAAGAATGCCGCCACGTCCATGTTGTACGTGGCCGAGCGGAGAAACACCTGCGCGTCGCCCATCCAACCCAGCCGCTCGTCGCGCTGCGGGCAGTCGGTTGGCACGGTCAGGAAGTTGCCCTTTTGACCCCACAGGGCGTTCTGCCACAGCCGGTTCACCAGCGGTTCGCTGCACTCGAAATGCCCGGTCGGCGGCGTGGCCGACATGACCACGCAACCTTCGACGGCCTCCACCGGCGGAGCCGCGGGCAAGCCGGTGATCTCCACGTACTGAAACCCATGGAACGTGAACCGCGGCTGGAATACCTCCGGATCGTCGGCGTCGCTGCCGCGCAGCACGTACACGTCGGTCGCGTCGGCGCGGCGGAGATTTTCGGTGTAGAGCGTGCCGTCGGGATTGAGCCGCTCGGCGTGCCGCAGTTGCACGCGCGTGCCTGCCGGGCCGTGGATTGTGAGCCGCACAAACCCGGCGACGTTTTGCCCCAAGTCGTACACGAACGTGCCGGGCGTCGGCTCGGTCACGGCGATCGGCCGCAGCGTTTCGACGACTCGCACCGGCTCGCTGCGCTGGGCGACCAGCGGCAGCGGTTGGTCGGTGTCGCCGGCGACCTCGGCGTTTTTGGAAAACGCATAGTACGGCACATGCACGCGCGGCGGGGCGACCCGCTCCGCCGGCAACCAGGCCGCGTCGTCGTACCCGGGGGCGTTCCAGCCGGTGCGCTCGCGGCGGGCGTCGTAGTGCTCGCCGAGCATGAAGTCGGATGACAGGATCGGCCCCGTTTCGCACCGCCAGGTCTCGTCCGACGCCACGACGATGCGCTGCCCCTCGGCCGTTTCGATTTCCAACTGCACGAGCAAGCTGTTCTGCAGCGTGCCGTACTGGCCTCGCTTTTCTTGCCAGCCGACGAAGCCGCTGTGCCAGCCGTCGCCCAGCATGACGCCCAGGGCGTTGTCGCCGCCGGCGTGCAGCAGCTCGGTCACGTCGAACGTGCGGTACTGCAGCCGGCGGTGGTAGTCGCTCCACTCGGGCACGAACAGGTCATCGGCGACCGGCCGCCCGTTGAGCGACAAGTCGATCAGCCCCCGCGCAGTCGCGTAGAGCGTCGCCCGCCGCACGTCGTCGGGCGCGGCAAACGCTTTGCGAAACAGCGGCACGGCGCCCGGGGCGATTTCGGTCGCCTCGCGCGCGTCGGGATCGCGGCGGATGACCTCCGCGGGGCAGGCGATCCAGGCGGCTCGCCAATCGTCCGGGGCCAGCAGCCCCATCGTCCACAGCGCCGGCTCGCTGGCGGTGGTTTTGCCTGCTTCGTCCCAAACGGTCACTTGCCAGTGGCACGGCGTGCGCGAGCCCAGCGGCGTCCCCGCATACTCGATCTGCGTGCTCGCGTCGCTCGCGACGCGGCCGCTGTCCCACAAGTCCGGCTTGCCAGCGGCGAGCGCCTCGCGCGAGCTGGCCACGCGCACCTGGTAAGCGGTCTGCCGCGCCCCTCGCCGGCTACACCGCATCGCCCAACTCAGCCGCGGCACGCGCTCGTCAATGCCCAGCGGTTCGACCAGGTACTCGCAACGCAGACGGTCGATGACGACTTCAGCAGACACGGTTTTGGCTTATCGGGGTGGCTGGGGACGACCGAAGGGAGCCCCCAGGAAAGATCGATGGAAACGGCGATCGCGCGGGCGATCCTATGACTCTGCATGATCCGGCCGAATCCAGAAAATCGCCGACCCAAACCACACCAGCATCCCCAGCACCATCAGGTTGCGGTACAGCGCATCGTCGATTCGCCCGTGATACAACAGCACCGCCGGCACGATTGTCAGCGCGAGCCCCGCGTAGGAAACCAACTTCAAAGCAGCTTTCATGGCGCGGTCTCCGGCACGGAACGGGACAGATCGTCTTTGTGTTGCAGTTTCTGTTGCACCAAGCTGCACGCGGTGTACAGCGTGACCGCCAGAATCCAGGCAGGCAGCACCTGCGAGAACAGGTCGGCGTGATAACTGGCCAACCGCGCCGGCAGGCGGTCGTTGATCCAGGCCATCGACTGGTAGTTGTCTTTGGCGTACAGCACGAAACAGATGCCAAACGAACCAAACCACCCGACCGCCGCGGGCCAACTGACCAGCAGGCGTTTCTTTTCCGCGTAGTAGTGCGTCAGCCCCAGCCGCGGGAAGATCCAAAAGTCGATGAAGATGAACGCTCCCAGCGGCATAAAGAACAACCCGTAGTAGGCCACGATGCGATCCAGAAAGTGCAGCACCGCGGGAATGCAGGCGATGACGATCATCAGCACGCCGGCCACCAGCGTGACGACCCACCGGCGCCAGTTGGGAGTCGCCACCTGAAACGCCAGGCCGGCCCGATATAGCGTGGGATTGGCGGTGGTCCACCCGGCCAGCAGCACGCAGACAATGCCCGCGTAGCCGGCGCCCAGCAGGGCGATGTTCGCCGGCGTGGGGTTCGGGTTGGCGATCCCCGCGGCCAGCGATGTTTCCTTGAACGCCGCGCACATGATCCCCGAACAGATCCACGCCATGTAGTGACCCAAAAACATGCCAAACGCCGAGCAGAAGCCCATCTGCCATTTCTTGGCGTAGCGAAAAATGGTCACGTCGCCCATGCCCATGTGTTGGCTGATGTTGCATAGCCACGCCAACCCGACGCACGACCAGAACCCGTACTGCATGTGCCCCGATTCGGCTTGGCCGGTCCAGATCTTCTCGTTCGCGACCTCCCAGAAGTCGCTCAAACTCGTTACGCCCAGTTTCGGCAGCGACGCGATGCCCCCGGCGAGAAACACGAACGGCATCCACGGCGCCACCACCTTGGCGAAGTGCGCCAGCCGTTCGAACCCCAGCACGGCCAGCACCGCAATGACTGTTCCCACGCCAATGGCAATGGCGATCCACGGGGCGCTGGGCACACGATCGCCCGCGGCGTAGTCGGGGCTGGTCACGCCGATCGTCTTGGCCACCGCCGTGGTCGACACGCTGACCATGGCCCCAGCCAGCAGGCACAGGATCAGAGCGAGCAACCCCGAGTACAGCACCGTCAGGTACGGCCCGGCCACTTTGCGAATCTGCCAGTAGACGGTCAGCCGCTCCCTCACGGCGATCGGCGCACACATCAGCGCCCAACTGAGCACGGCCAACAAGTTGCCCAGCGCCAGCCCCGCGAACACGTCAAACGCCGTCACGCCGTGTTGTACCAGCAGTACGCCCAGCACGAACTCGGTGCCGGCGATGTGCTCGCTGGAGAACATCGCGATGAACGTGCGCCAGCCGTGCAGTTTGTCGGCGGTGACCGGCTCGCGTTCGTATTCGTACAGCGCATCGAGCCGCTCGACGAGCGTCTCGGGCGCGTGGGGCCGCGGCGAGGCAGGCGTGTCGGTCATGGGCGTCGTCGGTCAGCAGGGAACAGCGAGAATGCCCGCGGCCGCGACGCCGCACGGGAGAAGACCTCTATCTATAAACTGCCAACCCGTGCGCGTCACGCCGTGAAACACGCAGGCGAGTTCCGATTGCTCGCACGATGGCCGACGTTTCGACGAAAAAGCGGCATGGGCAATTTCAGATGGCGAGAGCGGCGCACCGATCGCTGCCCGGGGCGTCACCGGTCGTCCACGAGAAACCGTTCGCGGATCTTGTCGACGCTCAACTCGCCCAGCCGCAGAATGTGCAGCAGCTCGCCCGTGTCGGAGAAGTCGAGCCGCTCGGCGGGGTCGTAGTACGCGAACGCCGCCCGCCATGCGGGGCCGAAGTCGCCGTGCGCCAGCGCCGCCGCCTCGAACGCATCATCGCCGCCTTGGATGTTGAGATACGCGTTCGCGTCGCGGATCTTCACGTAGCGCGTGGCGCCACGGACATATCGCAGCGCTTCGTCGGTGGTTTGCTCCTCGTTCCAGCGGCTGTGCTGGATCAGGTGAATCCGCCGCGTGGTGTCGATGTCCGGCGACTTCTGGCGGATCGCCCGCACGACCGCGGCGGTGATGTCCGACTGGCCGCCCTCTTTGACCCACACGTCGCCGCCCGCGGCCAGCGCGGCCTGCCAGCGTTTGGCCAGCTCGGCGACGACTTTGTCGTGGTCCGCATGCCCGTCGAGCCAGCCGCCGCAATCGTTCCACGCGGCGTCCATCACGGCGTCGGACTTGTCGTTGAACGTGTCGGCGTTCTTGCCGTAGGCGCCCGACACGGCCACCGCGTGCTTGGCAATCCACTTCTCGCCGAACAGCGACTGCAGGATCATGCGGTCGGCCGCGGCGCTGTGCCCGTCGTCCTTGTCGGGAGCGTGGTCGTAGTGCAGCGAGAGCAGGTCGCGCTGGCGGGCGAACTGCGGCGTCTCCTGGTCGGCAGCCAGTGCCAGCGTGGCGATCAGGCACACAGCGGCAATCAGCGGCAAAGATCGGTTCACGGCCAGCGCTCCGTAGGAAGTGCGAGAAGAGAGTTGCTCGACGAGGACGCCTGCAAGGGTACCTCGTGCGGGCCTTCGCCGCAAAAACAATGCGCGGATCCGCCGCAGCGAGTCGCAACGGGGCGTGGAATGTGACGCGCACAACGGTGGCATGCCCCAACTAGCCGTGCGGCAGTCGACCACGATTGCGGCTGAACGACGCAGCGGCCAGAATGGGGCGAGTTGTCGCGGGCTTCCCCGATGATGGGCCAGCCGCGCCGGTTCGCCGCAACCGAGCCGCGGCGACAGCTACGCTCGAACTGCTTTTCTTCCACGGGTATTGATATGCGCCGATCATTCAGCTTGCGATTTCTCACTTGCCTTGTCGCATCGTTTGCTACTGCGGCAGTGCTGGACGCACGCGCGCAGTCCGTCGCTGACGAGCCGCGGGTCATCAATCCCAACGGCGGGTGGAGTTGGTTCGGCGACGAACGGGCGGTGATCGACGCTCAGCGCGGCGTACTCTACGTCGGCTCGCTCGCCAATCAACGTGGCGCCGGCGGAGTTGACCGGGACGGCGACGTCGACGTGACACGCGTCGATCTGGCCACGGGGGAAACCACGATCGACGTGCTGCATCACGGCCTCACGTCATACGGCGCCGGCGATGACCACAATGTGGCGTCGCTGCTGGTCCTACCGAACGGCCGCGTGCTGGCGGCCTACACGGGACACAACAACGACGCCCGCACCTTCTTCCGCACGTTCGACCCGCAGTCGAAGAGCTGGGATGACGAGCGGGTCTTTGACTGGGACGCCGCCATCCCCGGCGGCAGCAGCTTCGCTTGCACCTACAACAACCTGTTCCTGCTGCCGAGCGACGGCGCCATCGTCAACATCTCGCGCAATCACAATCGCTGCCCCAACGTGATCGTCTCCGCCGACGGCGGGCAGTCGTGGCGCTACGCCGGCCAGTTGCTGTCGCCGGCCGCGGTTGAGGGCGAGCGGGGTTCGTACGTCAACGGCTACCTCAAGTACGCCGGCCGCGGCGACCGGATCGACCTGCTGGCCACCGAGCGGCACCCGCGCAACTACAGCAACAGCCTGTATCACGGTTATCTTGAAGGCGGCCAACTGCACCGCGCGGACGGGACCGTCGTCGACGAGCAGCTTGACGGCGACGCCACGGCCACGGCGGTTGACCTGACGCCGGTGTTCAAGTCCGGCGCCGTCGTCGACGGCGTGACGATGAATCACGCGTGGATGATTGATTTCGAAAGCTACCCCGCTGGCGTGCTCGCGACCGTATTCAAGACCCGCGCCGCGGGATCGGTCGAGGATCATCGCTTCTTCTACGCGGCGTACCGCGACGGCCGGTGGCAGGCGTGGCCGTTGGCGAAGGCCGGGCCGCGGCTGTTTGACCGCGAGGAAGACTACACCGGCCTGGCGGCGCTCGACCCCAACACGCCGGACACGGTTTACATTTCCACGCCGATCAATCCGGAGTCGGGCGAGACGACCCCGCACCACGAACTCTATCGGGGCCAGTCGAGCGATGGCGGGCAAACCTGGCAGTGGCGGGCCGTCACGCAAAACTCGGCGGCCGACAACTTTCGCCCCATTATTCCCCGCTGGCAAATCGGTCGCACGGCGCTGCTGTGGAACCGCGGCACGATGCGCTCGTCGCAGAACTACGACCAGCAGGTGATGCTGCTGATTGATCCGGCGGGCGAGGAGTAGTCCCGCCGCCGCGGCCGCTGTGAGTTTGTGCCAGAGTCGCTCGATCCATGGTCGGAATGGCGCGCGCCGCGGATCTTGGCCGCCCCTGGCGCGCTGCCGAGAGACGCCGTCGTTTGCCGCCGTCGATTCGAGCTTCCACGCCAATTTGATTTGCACCAGCCGTGAAAGCGTCGACAATGAACAAATGCGCGACGCACGCGTGTGCGTTGTGCGGCGGTCTCGCCCCAGTCAGGGCAGGTATCATCTGCAGAAGGAACGGCACGATGGCGGCAGCAGCACGTGCGACGCGGCGGTCTCACTCGCCAATGTCCTCGGACTCGCGGCCCCGGCGACTTGCCGTGGAGCACCTGGAGGATCGCCGCCTGCTCAGCGCGACCCGCGCGTCGGACGCCGTGAACCTGTTCGCCATGGACGTGTACGAGCAGATGCAACGCGAAGAGGGCAACCTGTTCTTTTCGCCGCTGAGCGTCGCCACTGCGCTGGCCATGGCCTACGCCGGCGCCGCCGGCCAAACCGCCGCCGAAATGGAGCAGGTTCTGCACCTGGGCGCCGAACCGGGGATTCATGAGTCGTTTGGCGAGTTGATTGCCTCGATTGAGGCGCACAACGAATCCTATGTCGCGCCATCGGACCCGCTGCCATGGCCGCTACCTGGAGATCCGCCCGATTGGTGGCCGACAGACGGTACGGTCGGGTCTCATGAGCTGTCGATTGCCAACGCCATCTGGCCAGACTCGAGTTTGGCGGTCGAGCAAGGATTCCTTGACATCATGCAAGGGGAATACGACGGCCACGTGCAAACCCTCAACTACGGCGATCCAGAACAAGCGAAAGCGACGATCAACCAATGGGTGTCTCAAAAAACACACGGCAAGATTCCCGCACTCATCGATGAACTCGGCGGGGGAACGGTCATGGTGTTGACCAACGCCGCATACTTCAATGGCTATTGGGAACTGCCGTTTGACCGTGATTATACCGCCCAGGATTCCTTCACGTTGCCTGGCGGCGGGTCGATCTCGGTCTCGACGATGTACACTGAAACCTTTATGCCCAGCACTTGGATCGATGGATTTGGCGTGCTGGAAATGCCGTTTGACTCCGGCGCCAATGACGCCGACTACTCGATGGTGCTGGTCTTGCCGCCGACCACGGGCGACACCAGCCTGACGCCTGCCGTGTTCTCGCAGATCGACGCTTGGCTCGACAGCGGCCCGTACGCCTACGACGTTCTAATCAGTCTGCCAAAAATCGACACGGCCGTCGCGACAAACCTCAACTCGCTGCTCAAGGGGCTCGGCATGCCCACGGCGTTTGAGTTGGGCGCGGCCGATTTCTCGGGAATGACTCCAGGCGACATCGCCATTAGCAAAGTGGGGCATAAGGCGACGCTCAGGATCAACGAAGAGGGCACTACGGCCACCGCGGCTACAGAAGTTCAGTTTTACATCTGCTTCGCCAAGGGCACGCCTGTCGTGACCCCCGACGGCTCCAAGCCTATCGAGGAGCTTCAAGCCGGCGATCTCGTGCTCGCTCGCGACGAGTCCAATTTGGAGGGCGAGTTGCAGCCAAAGCGAATTGAAAAGGTCCACCATAACCGAGCGGACATCTTGGAACTCACGGTTCGCGGCCAGGTCATCCGCACGACTGCACCGCATCCGTTCTTTGCCTACGGCAAAGGTTGGACGGCGGCCGGCGATCTGCGCCCCGGCGACAAATTGTCGACCAATGCGTTCGACTGGGCCGAGGTCGAAGCCGTGAAGTTCACTCAGCAGAACGAACGCGTCTACAATCTCCGCGTTGCAGATCATCACACGTATTTCGTTGGCGGTAAGGAGTGGGGATTTGCCGTCTGGGTCCACAACAACTGTGGCGGCGAACCGGAGTTCTTTTTCAATCGCCCGTTCCACCTGATGATTCGCGACAACATCACCGGCACGATTGCGTTCATGGGCCGCATCGACGACCCCAGGCAGTTGAACAACAGCGTCGAGCCGATCGTGGTTCACGCCAACGCCGACTTCAATGGCGACTTGGCAGTGAACGGCAGCGATTTCCTGGCCTGGCAACGCGGCGCGGGGATGATCGCCGGCGCCCAACCGGGCGACGGTGATAGCGACGGCGATGGCGATGTCGACGCGGGCGACCTGGATCAGTGGACGCAGGCCTACGGCCAGACGACGCCTGCGGTCGCCGCAACGGCCGCGCCGCCCGCGCTCGAACTCGTTGATGCCGCGATGGCGCTCGAGTGGCTGCAACCGGACGCCGTTGCAGTCGACGCGCCGTTGGCCGAGGAGGTGCTGCAATTGTGGGCCGAGCCCGCGCCGACGGCCGCTGCCGAGGACATTGACGCAGATTCCGTTGCGGTTGCAGTCGATGGGAAGGCGCCAACGCGGCAGCCCGTCGACGAAGCGGCTGACACCGATACGCAGTGGCAGGAAGAGCTGATTGGATCGGCGCTCAACGAGTAGCTCGCGCCGTCGCGCCGTGTCTGATCGTCCGTCATTTTGAATCGGCACAGCCTCTCCGCTGCAATCGTCTCGCCGAGACTCGAATGGCGGACTAATTGTCGCCCATTAGACGAGCATCAGGGTTTGCTCGCGATCAGTTCCCGGGCCACAATGAGGGTCTTTCAGCCGTCAGCGGCGTTCCTCTTCCTGGTCTGCAACACGTGGTGTGGGTGATGTCATTGGTGCGAGCGGTCGCGGTCGTCGGTCTAGCAGGTTGGGCGTTGGCAGTCGGCGACGGCAACGCTCACGCGGCGGCGCCGGAGGCGGTTGGCCAGTACCGCGTGTTTGAAGCGGTCGTGCACAACGACAAGCCGTACGCTGACAAGTTCGCCGACGTGCAGTTGCGGGCCACTTACACAGCTCCCAGCGGGCGCACGATCGAGCTGGCCGGCTTCTTCGACGGCGACGGCGCCGGCGGGGGCGATCGCACCGACGGCAATGTCTGGAAGCTGCGGTTCATGCCCGACGAACTGGGCGAGTGGAGTTACCAGTACGCGTGGAGCGACGGCACGCCGGGCGGCGCGGGGAGTTTCAACTGCACCGAAGAGAACGCTGGCAAGGGCGTCTTGCGCGCCTACGAGCAGAACCCGCACTGGTTCGCCTACAACGGCACGCAGCCGGTGCTGCTGAAGTCCTACTACGAAACGGGCCACGGCTCGATCGCGCAGCCGTTCGATTGGGTGACCACAAACGTGTACCAGCCGCTGATCGACCGCGGGTACAACCACCTGCAGGTCAACTGGCTGCTGTCGCTGTGCTGCTTTGGCCAGTACTACGAGGACGGCCCGGCGCCCTCGACCACCGATCTGGCGCTGTACGAAGAGGGCGATCCCAGCTCCATGAACCTGCACGCGTGGCAGTTGATGGAGCGGCACCTGGCGTGGCTTAACGACCGCGACGTGGGTGTGCACCTGTTTCTGGGATTCGAAGGCCGCAAGAACGACGGCCCCTCGTGGGACGCGATGAACGAAGAGCAGAAGGACCGGTTCGTGGAGTACGTCGTCGCCCGCTTGGCCCCGCATGCGAACATTGCCGGGTGGAACTTCGTGTGGGAGGACCCGGGCCCGCGCGAAAGTCACGAACTGGGGCTGGCCCAACGGCTCGCGCGGTACGACGTGTTCAATCACCTGCGCACGTACCAGGACGAGCACCCGCGAGACAACGAGTACCAGCGCCAGCCGTACACGTTTGCCGCGATCGAGAATCACCGCATCGCCGCGCCCCAAAAGCCGATCGATCGCAACTACCACAAAACGGCCTGGACGCACCACATGGCGTGCCTGGTCGCTTACGTGCCCGGCAAGCCGGTGTTCATGAGCGAGGGCAACGGCCTGTGGCGGCGCTACTGGTCCGAGCGGACCGGCGCCACGCAGGACGACCTGCGGCAGGCCGCGTGGGGCTGCGTGACCGCGGCCAGCTCGTTCTGTTGGAACGGCCACGCCAAAGAATACGGCATGACCGCGTTCGGCCCCGAGGGCCTTCCGTTTCACGGCGACGATAACCCGTACACGACCGCCGCCGCGTACATCGACATTCTGTTCGACGTGATGTCCAGCGAAGTCGACTTCGCCAGCATGGTCCCCAGCGACCACCTGCTCACTCGGCACGACCCGTACCGCGCGTGGTGCCTGGCGGAGGTCGGCCAGCAGTACCTGGTCTTCGCGGCGCACGGCGAGCCGTTCAACCTGCACCTGCCGCCGGGGACGTACAAGTCGAAGTGGATTGACGCCAAGACGGGCGAGCCGGCGGCGAACAGCCACGGTAAGCTCACGGTCGACGCCCCAGCCGCCGCCGACGCCGTCGAGCCGGACGAGCGCCGCAACGGCACGACGGGGCAGTCCTTCACCCCGCCGTCGCGCGAGACGGATTGGGTGTTGGTCGTCCAAACCGTAAATTAGGGGTAGCCCAGCTTCTCGAAGCTGGGTCGCCGTAGGCGACGAGAGGCGTCGCAACGAGCCTACGCCCGACGCCTCTTGCGGCTGCGCCGCCCAGGTTTGAAAACCTGGGGGACCCATTGGCTCCGCGAAGCGATCGGCTTGAGCAATAGCCAACGCACCTGCGAGTGCGTCGCAACACACCGGCGTCGGAGATAGCCGATGCGAGTTTGTCAGAAATGCAGCAGCGAAGTCCGCGACGGGGCCAAGATCTGCCGCGTCTGCGGCGCGATTGTCGAGAGCCCGCCGGCGGGCCAGACGCCCGACGAACCGAGTGACGCCGACCCGGCCGACGGCGACGAACCTCTCCAGCCGCAGAGCAGCCAAACCGCCGAGGAAGCCGCCGCCAAGGAAGAAGTTGCCGGGATGCCTGGCGAGTCGGCTTCCCTCGAAGCCCCCGCTGCCGACGGCTGGGCGTGCCCCGCCTGTCGCGAGACGATCGAGCGGATGTTCGACCGCTGTTGGAACTGCGGGACCAGTCGCGACGGTACGCCGGATCCCGACTTCAAAACGGCTGACGAACTGGCACTGGAGGAAGTCGCCGAGCGGCACGCCGAGGAGGCGGGGTTCTCGGCAGCGCCGCGCGTGACGACCGGATCACGCAGTGCGCGCACCGTGTGTCCCGATTGCGAGGGGCGGTTGCAGCCGATTAGGTTGATCGAGCGCGCGGGCGAAGGCAACGCGCACTACGAACTGAGCTACGCCGCCGCCGATGCGGAGCGGAGCTGGTTCCGGGGCCGGTACGACCTGGCCGGCAAGGTCGCGGCGCGAATGTGCGTCAACTGCGGACGGATCCTGCTGTACGGCGAACCCAACGAATGAGCGTGACGGGGGGCGGGCGCTTCGGGGCCCGGTTCCGGTGAAAGCCCCGCAACGCTGATACTCTGGACTATGAAGCCGGTGCGGCCTTGCGGGCCCCGAATCTGAGCGAAGTTGTGACAACCGACGCTAGTTGGACGCCGGTCAGATCGCAGTAGGAGTTGCCAGCCCGTTAGACGTTCGGCGGCAAGGGAAACTGCGGTTCGACTACAATCGAGGGACCACTTATCCACATTCTTGTGTCGAATGACAAGTTCGCCGAACAACCTACTAGAGGACCTGCCATGACCAAACGTACACAACTATTCCCTCTTGTCGCGGTTCTTGTTTTGATGACATCGGGGATTTCAGTTCTCTCAAGTTCAGCGGAGGAAAACGTTGACGGGGCTGCAGTCACCGCGAAGCCGACTTACCGGACGATGTTCCGTCATGAAATCGATGAACTCGGCGGGCACGAGAAGGACAAGTTGCTGCTTGTCAACAGTACTGATGCGCTTCAGGCTGGTCTGAACATACTGTCGGCTGATGGCTGGGAGTTGGTTGCCGTTGAAGGCGGTCGAAATGTTCCAATAACCGGACCGGGCGAGGCCAAGGTTATCTATCCACCCGTCTACATCTTTCGGCGAGCTGCGCACTGATCCTGGTCCGATTGCAGAACACGGCGAACCACGCAATGCACCCGGGTCGCGAAGTCGGGCGTTTTGGCAATTGAGAATCTCTCGTCGCGACCGGGTGATTGCTGCCGTTCTGTCGTCACAACTATTCACTCCGGAGGGTTGAGTGCAAATGACACTGCGTCGGTGGCACTTGCTGCTTGTCGTCATGGTTGCGGTCGTTGGTTTCGTGTCGTGGGTCATCTACGATTTACGGCACGGTCCATCGATCGACATGGCTTTCCAAAGAATCTTCGACAGGCCGATACCCACCTACGCACGTGACCTACGCAAAGATCACTACAAACATCTCAAGGGCAGCGGGCTCTACCTCGGATTTGCTGTTCCCCCTGACAAACTGTATCACTTTGTTGACATCGAGAACGCGCAGCCGATGTACATCACTGAAATCGACCATTGGCAGGATTGGCCCCACGAAACGAAGTTTCGTCAGCTCTACGGCGTTGGCTTTCCTAGTCTTGAATCCGCCCGGATGCAGAGTTCTACGAGCATAGAAGACTGTGTACACACGACGATTGTCTTCTGTCCCGACACCGGATTTGTTTTCTGTTTTTGGTTGTCCGACTCGGACATTGATCCGGCGAACCATTGATAGGGCAGAACCAGGCGTTCCACGCGAGCGGGCGGGATGCCAGACTCGGAATTGACTCGTTACGCGCCCGCCGCGTGAACTCAGCCGTCCTGAGGCTTGTCGGCAGCCCCCTAGCGAACGTTGGTGTGCCCCAACTCAGCGACTTTCAGACCAGTTTTTCGACGCACCGGCGTGAAACCCCTGAGCAGCTTCAGACGATGCCGGTGCGGCTGGTTTGCCTTTGCCAGAGCGCCTGTCTTTTCAGATACCGCGAAGCGGTTTCATCACCATAGCCCAGCGTTGCAGCCAGGCGAGCGTCGCGAGCATGCTGCTACCCTGGGTTCGCGGCGCCGAGCCCCGCGGCCGAGCAATCGGCGTCGCATCCATCGGCGTCTTGCCGAGGCCGCATCGATCCGCGGCATGGCTTCGGCCTCGGCAATGCCCCGTCGGAAATCACCGTCTTCGGCTCGGCCGACGGATGGATTTGATCGCGAACCCAGGGTAGGCAAACGCTCGCGGGGCTCGCATTCGCCAACCCTGGGCTACGGTGACGAAACGGCTTCGCCGTACCAGCAGGCAACGCCACGACTTCCAGGATGGGCGAACATTCCCGATCCCATTCGGCCGAAGCTGGAACGGCGCCGGGTGGCACATCCACGCACACTCGGTACTAACCAGAGACTGGACTCCGCGGTCGTGAAGCTGGGTCGCCGCAGGCGACAGGAGGCGTCTGGTAGAGCGTCGCCCGGCGCCTCTTGCGGCTGCGCCGCCCAGGTTCGAGAACCTGGGGGACCCGCGCTCGCCTACAGCAATACCCGCTGCACCGCCTGTTGCCAGCCGGCGTACAGGCGGTCGGCTTCGTCGGCGGGCATCTGCGGTTTGAAGGTCGCGTGCTCGCGGACTTCGGCGGCCAGGTCGTCCATGGTGCGCAGACCCAGTCCCAGCCAGGCCGCCTGCGCGGCGCCCAGCGCGGACGCTTCCGGAATGTCGGCGGCGTGCAATTCAACCCGCGCGATGTCGGCGATCAGTTGCATCAGCAGCTTGTTGCGGGTCGGGCCGCCGTCCACGGCCAGCGCGGCCGGGGCGACGCCGCTTTCGGTGCGCAGCGCGTCGAGCACGTCGCGCACCTGGTAGGCGATCGACTCCAGCGCCGCGCGGACAATGTGTGCGCGGGTCGTGTGGCCGCTCATGCCGACGATCGCTGCCCGGGCGTCGGGGCGCCAGTGCGGGGCGCTCAGGCCGGCGAACGCGGGGACCAGGTACACGCCGCCGTTGTCGTCGACCTCTGCGGCCACCTGCTCCGACTCGGCCGAATCCTTGATCAGGCCGAGCTGATCGCGAAGCCATGCCACCGTGGCGGCTGAGTAGTTGATGAGCCCTTCGTACGCGTACGTGGGCGCGCCCTCCAGCACCCACGCCACGGCCAGCACGGCGCTGGCGGTCGAGGGGAGCGGCTCGTGGCCCACGTTCAGCAGCACGCTGGTGCCGGTGCCGAAGGTCGCCTTGCCGCTGCCGGGCTGGAAGCACCGCTGGGCGAACATGGCCGCCTGCGAGTCGCCCATCACGCCGCACACCGGCACGGGGCGGGGCAGGGCGCCGGCGACGTCGGTGTCGCCGAACGGTTCGTCGCTCTCGCGCACCGCCGGCAGCGCCGTCATCGGCACGCCGAACAGGTCGCACAGGTCGTCGTCCCAGTTGAGCGTGCGCACGTTGTACAGCAGCGTGCGGCTGGCGTTGGTGTGATCGGTGGCAAACGTGTCGCCGCCCGTGAGTCGGTGGACCAGGTAGCCGTCGATCGTGCTGACCGCGGCGGCGCCGTTTTGAATTTGCTCGGCCAGCTCAGGCCGCTCGCGCATCAGCCAGGAGATCTTGGCAGCGGGAAAGTAGGTATCGAGCTTCAGACCGGTGCGCTCGATGACCAGCGGCTCGTGCCCGGCTTCGATCAGCTCGCTGCAGATTGGCGCCCCGCGGCGACATTGCCAGACGATGGCGTTGTGGAGCGGCTCGCCCGTGGCGCGATCGAAGACGACAAACGTTTCGCGCTGGTTGGCGATGCTCACGCCGGCCAACTCGTCCAAGGCGTCGGCGTTGCGCTCGGCGAGCTCCCGCACCACGGCGACCACGTTCGCCCAAATCTCCGCCGCGTCGTGCTCGACCCAGCCCGATTGCGGATAGATCTGCCGATGGTCGCGGGCGGTCTTGTCGAGAACGCGACCCGTGTGGTCCACGAGCACGGCCTTAGTGGCCGAGGTGCTTTGATCCAGAGCGATGAGCAGAGGCATGGCGTTTGGTCGATCGTCGATGAAAAGAACCACGGAGGCACGGAGAAGACGATAATCAAATGACCAATAACCAAGTCCCAATGACCAATGGGTCCGGCGTACAGAGTTTCTTGGTCATTGGTGCTTGGTCACTCACCCCAGCTCCGTGTCCTCCGTGCCTCCGTGGTTAACACAATTTCTGCAATTGAAGTGTCGCTGCTTCGACCAGCCCTTCCATGGTGAGACCATAGTGCCGAAAGATGTCCGCCTGGGCGCCGGTGACGGTGTCTTCGTCGGGGATGCCGCGGATGGTCAGCGGGACGAACACGCCGGCCTGCATCAGCACGGCGGCGACGGCCTCGCCCAGGCCGCCGTGGACCGAGTGCTCCTCGGCCGTGACGATCGCGCGGCACGCGCGGCCGGCGGCCAGTATGGCGTCCTCGTCCAGCGGCTTGACGGTCGGAACGCTGAGCACGCGGCAGTTGAGGCCCGACTCGGCGAGCTTCGCCGCGGCCAGCAGGCAATGCACGACCGTCTCGCCTGTGCCGAGCAGCGCAACATCGTTCCCCTCGCGCAGCACGGTCGCTTTGCCGATTTCAAACGACGCGTCGGCGTCGTGCAGGTCGTACATCTTCGCCTTGCCGAACCGCAGGTACACCGGCCGGTCGGCGGCCGCGGCGGCGCGGACCGCCTCGCGAGTTTCGAAGTTGTCGGCCGGCGCCACGATGGCCATGTTGTTGATCGCCCGCAGCGCCGCCAGGTCGTGCAGCGAGTGGTGCGTGCTGCCCAGGGCGCCGTAGCTGACCCCGGCGCTGATGCCGACCACCGTGGCGGGGACGTTCGAATAGCAAATGTCGTTCTTGATCTGCTCCAGCGAGCGGATTGTCAGGAAGCACGCGGGCGACACGCCGAACGACTTCTTGCCGCACGCGGCCAGCCCGGCGGTGACGCCTACCAGATTCTGCTCGGCAATGCCGACTTCGATCAACTGGTCGGGAAACCGCTGGCCAAACGGGCCGAGCTTGCCACTGCCGCGCGAGTCGCTGGTGACCGCCACGACGTCGCGGTCGGCGGCGGCGAGTTCTTCGAGCGCCGTGGCAAACTCTTCCAAATTGGCGCGGCCTTGTTTCAGCCCGAGTTGCTGGATCATTTCGATCGCGGCGGGCGAGAACATGCTGGGGGCGGGGGCGCTCATTGGTCGGCCCCCCGCAGCGTGGCCTCGGCGGCGTCGAACTCGGCCATGGCGGCGGCGAACTCCTCGTCGCTGGGCACGCCGTGGTGCCACTTCAGCACGCCTTCCATGAAACTCACGCCGCGGCCCTTAGTCGTGTTGGCGATGACCAGTTTCGGCTTTCCCGCCGGGTTGGCGGCCGACAGGACCTTCTCCAGCACGTCGAGGTCATGCCCGTCGACCGTTTCAACGTGCCAGCCGAACGCGCGAAACTTATCATCGACCGGCTCGTTGCTGCACACGTCGCGGGTGGGGCCGGTAATTTGCAGCGTGTTGTGATCGAGGATCGCCGTCAGGTTGTCCAGCCGATGGTGGGCGGCGCTCATGGCTGCCTCCCAGTTGGAGCCCTCGGCCAGCTCGCCGTCGCCCAGCAGCGTGAACACCCTCCAGGGGGCGTCGTCCAGTTTGCCGGCCAGCGCCATCCCCACGCAAATTGGCAGGCCGTGCCCCAGGGCGCCAGTGTTCATTTCGATGCCGGGGATCTTCCGCGTGGGGTGCCCGACGAACGGCGACTGGTAGCGGCAGAGCGTTTCAAGCTCCGCCGCCGGGAAGAACCCCCGCTCGGCGAGCACGGCGTAGAGCGCCTCGACCGAGTGGCCTTTGCTCTGCACATAGCGATCGCGCCCCGGGTCGTCGGGCCGTTGGGGCGAGACGTTCAGGACCCGGTTGTACAGCACGGCCAAGATGTCGAGGCACGACAAACTGCCGCCCGTGTGCCCCGCGCCGGCCGTCATGATCGACTGCAGCGTGAGCCGCCGGAGCTGGATCGTCTTCAGTCGCAAGTCGTCAGTCGCAAGCATGGAATTGTCGATTTCAGAGGTGAACCGCCAAGGACGCCAAGTCAAGACAACAGGATCGACAAGATTCGCAGGATTGACAGGTTGATTGAACAAGTTGGAGCTTGCCCGATAACAGCTTCCCGATCCTGTTCATCCTCCCGATCCTGCGATCCTGTTGCCTTGATTCCACCTTCCTTGGCGAACTTGGCGTCCTTGGCGGTTCAATCAATGCGCGTCACGCGCCGTGGCGGTAGGTTTCCCAGCCCAGGTAATTCTCAAACGCCTCTTCCAACGCCGCGGCGCTGGTCGAGCCGGTCATCACCACGTGGTGTTCGAACCCGGCGCGGCAGACGAACCGCAGTAGCTGCTGCAGGCCCGGCACGTGGGCGACCGCGCGGGTGCCGAAGGTGTTCAGCTCGTCGGCGGTCAGTTGGCCCTCGCCCACGTACGCGCGGATCGCGCCGTCGGCGTCGGCGGTGGTCACCCGGCCGTAGGTCAGCGGCCCGGCGGGGGTGCGGCCTTCCATGGCGCCGTAGGTGTTCTCCTCGCCGATGATGCTGCCCAGGATCGGCGCCGTGGCGACCTTGGCGTCGGGTAGAAAACTCTTGGCCCAGTTGCCGCAGTGGAACAGCGTGCACTTGTCGGGATCGTCGCCGTAGTTGTTGTTCCAGTCGACCAGCGCCGCGGGCGAGCCGGCCGCCAGTTGCATGCTGTACATCGTCAGCACGCCGGTCACGTCGGTTTCGCACGCGCTGGGCATGAAGCCCTCGCTCATCATGCTCATCAGCGTGCAGACGTTGCAGCCCAGGTTCTGCTGCACGCTGGTCCAGCACTGGATGGCGGTGGCGTCGAGCGCGTTCTCCTCCATCCAGCCTTCCAGCACGACGCCCAGCTTGGCCATCTGCAGCAGCTTTTCCGGCGGCACGCCGGGGGCGGGGGCGTAGCTGTGAATCTCGTCGAGTTTGGCCTTGGCCGCCGCGTCGTCGTCGGACATTTTCTCGACGATGGCGATGAACTCCGACAGGTCGACGGTGGTCACGCTCACGCCGTGGCGTTCCAACAGCTTTTCGCTGTAGCGCACGGTGTTGAACGCCCCGGGCCGCGCCCCCACGGCGCCCAGCCGCACGCCGCGCGTGCCGTTGACCACGCGGCAGACCCGCAGGAACGTATCCAACTCGCCGCGAAACTCGTCGGTCAGCGGGGCCACGACGTGGCGGTCGGTCAGCGTGAACTTGATCCCCGCCTGCACCAGGTTGTTGCACACCGAGATCTTGCCGCAGAATCCGTCGCGACGGCGCGACACGCCCAGTTGGTTCAGGTCGTCGGGGTAGGCCTGCACGAGCACCGGCACGTCGAGCCCCGAGAGCTTCAGCACGTCGGCCACGCCCTTTTCGTCGCCGAAGTTGGGCAGCGTGACCAGCACGCCGTCGATGTCGGCGGCGCGGCTGCGGAACAGCTCGGCGCACTTGCGGGCCTCGGCGTGCGTTTCCACTCCGCCCAGCTTGGTCTCTTCCGGCGACACCCACACCGGCGTGATGCCCAGCTCGCCGAACAGCTTTTCGATGTCCGCGCGGGCTTCGGTGACCAGTTGATCGGGGAAGAAGTCGCGGTTGCCGACGATGACGCCCAGCGTCGGCGAGTCCATTTTCAATCGCGTTTTCATGGCGAATCCTGTGCAGCGGATGAGTCAGACGGGGCGCTGGCCGCCGCGGCTTGAGCGTGCTTCAGCAGCACGTCCAGTTGCGACCGCGGGACGGGGCAAATCGTGCCGTGCTTGTGCCCCTCGGGCAGCGTGATTTGGTCGGAGACGTCCTCGAACGTTTTGAAGTCGCGCGTCCGCGCGGCGCCGTACGTGCCGTCGCCGTACGAGTCGTAGTAAATCAGCCAGTCGTTCCCGACGCGGGCGACTGTCGGTCCCTCGGTCAGGTGCTTGGTGAACGGCGGGGACATGTCATGCCACGGCCCCAGCGGATTGTCGCCAAACGCCACGCGCAGCTTCCGCTCCGGCCGCGTGTTGCTCTTGAGCACCAGCACGTAGTCCTGCTCGCCGCGCCGCACGATCGTGCAGTCGATGACGCTGAAGTCGGGGTCGAGGAACAATTCCGTCGGTGCAAACTCGCGGAAGTCCTTGGTGGTCGTGGAGTACATCCGGTGGTTGTTGTTGGTCTCCTCCTGGTGGTCGGGAAACCGCCCGGGGATCGTCGAGGCCCACAGGATGACGAATTGCTTGTTCCGGCCGTCGTAGAACAGCTCCGGCGCCCACACGTTCACGGTCGTCGGTTCGTGCTCCATCACCGGCACGAATTGCTGGTCGCTCCAGTGAATCAAATCCTTGCTGCTGGCGTGGCCGAAGCCGTTGTCGCCGCGCCAGGCAGTAGTCCACACCAGGTGAAACGTCCCGTCGGGGCCGCGGGCCAGGCTGGGGTCGCGCATCAAGCCGCTGCCGGCGTTCGGTTTGAGGAACGTGCCGGGGATGTCGGTCCAGTGGTAGCCGTCTTCGCTGTAAGCCAGCCGCAGGCCGTCCTCGCCGTTGCCGCGGAACGACGTGAACAGCAGCGCCTCGTCGGCCGGCTGCTCAGCTGCCAGCAGCATCGACGGCGCAGCGGTCAAACCGATAAGCAACGTGAGCAGGAGTCGTCGAATCATTGCGCCAGCTCGTTGAGGTACTCTTCCAGATTCGTGTAGCCGTCGCCGTTGGCGTCGCCGTGGGCGTCGGACAGGTCGCCCAGTTGGGAGTAGGGATTCAGGCCGTGCGCCCGTTCCCACTCGCCCGGCAGGCCGTCGCCATCGCTGTCCCAATCGGTCGGGCGATGCACCTCAGGGTACTCTTCCCACCCGCCGACGTCCTCTTGCGAGTCGGGCAACCCCGGCAGACCGCTCACGCTGCCGGAGTACGCAAAGCCGCCCTCGCGGACCTCCTGGATCACGCGGCGGTCGTGCTCGTCGAGCGTCGGCACGTTGCAGCCGACATCGCTGAGCACATCTTCGTAAGCCGCTTCCGCCGAGGTCGTCGTCACGTGCGACGGAAAAAACGGTTCGTCGACGATGTACTCGTCCCACTGCTTGTTGCGCGACTCCCGCAAGCCGGCGTAGCGCTCGTCGGCGCCGTAGCGGCCCTCCATCACGTTGCCGTCCATGTAGTACCGCTGCGGGCCGAACGGATTTTCATGCTGGGGCATCAACACGTGAAACACGCGCGACGCCGGCCCCGGCTTGTAGTAGTTGTTGACGAAGTTCACTTCTTTCGCGCCGCCGTCGGTCGTGCGATGCGCCCAGTTGTAAACGACGTTGTTGCGCACATCGAGTCGCCCCGAATGGACGCTCGCCTGGTCGACGCCGCCGGCCAGGCTCCAGTTGCGACCCGCACAGTGGGCTAGCAGGTTGTGGTGGAAGCTGCCAATGTCGCCGCCAATGCTGGCTGCGTAGCCGTGTTCCGTGCCGGGCTTGTATTTCTTGTGACCGGCTACGTTGAGTGCCTCGGAGATGAGCGTCCGCTGCAGCGTGATGTTCCCCGCGCCGCGGGAACTGAACGCCTCGTCCTGCGTCCAACTGATCGAGCAGTGGTCGATGATCGCGTGGTCGCTGCTGGCCATGCCCATGCCGTCGAGCGTCTTGCCCGCGGTGTCGCCAGGCCGGACGCGGATGTCGCGGATGATCACGTCGTGGGCGCCGAGCATGCCCAGGTTGTAGTTGCTGATGCAGACGCCCTTGCCGGGCGCCGATTGCCCGGCGATCGTCAGATACGGGTTGCGTATCACCAATCGGTCGGCCAGCACAATGCGGCCGCTGACATCGAAGACCACCGTGCGGGGGCCTTCCGCCTCGACCGCGGCCCGCAGCGATCCGGGGCCGCTGTCGGCGAGCGTGGTCACGTGCAGCACCTGCCCGCCGCGGCCGCCAATCGCGAACCGGCCATAGCCTTCGGCGCCGGGAAAGGCCAGATGCCGCGGGCGGAACGCCCACACGTCGCCGCGGGTGACCTTGCCGTCGGCGTCGACGGAGTCGACCCGCCAACGGACGTGCGACTGGCTGAGCTGCTCAGGCGGCACGGCGGGATCGAAGGTGAAGGCGGCGCGGTCGTCAGTCAGCTTGGCCGCGAAACCTCGCGAGGTTTCCAGTTCGGCGAGGGCTGCTTCCGGCGACTCGTCCATTGCGACGTGGACTTGTTGCTCGACCGCATCGGCCGGCGGCTCCCACGACAAGGCGATCAGCCCCGAATCGACATCGGCGTGCCAATCGCGATCGACCGGCTGCGGTCGTCGGGCTTGCTTCTGCGGATCGGGAGCGTCGATTTCAAAGCCGTTGAGGACGACGGCCGCCGATTCATCACTCCCGGTCGACGCAATTCGCACGATGACCGGTTGGTCGTCCGTTGCGGCAAACTCCAGGAAGGCTGAGGCGCCCGTGTCGTTGTCCGCCGCGCGGACGGTGGGCTGGACTGTCGCCGGCGGGCCGTCGTCCACCGTGACTTTCAGCGGTGGCTGTGGCGCTTCGCCCAGCGCATTGTGATAGGTGACCAGCGTGTGCCGTCCGGCCGGCAGACCGGCAATGGTCATCTCCAGCACGCGTGGCCCCGATCCGTCGACGACGACAACGCCGTCGGTCAGCAGCGTGGCGCCGGTAACCAGCCCCGGCTTGTACCAGTCGCCTTTCAAGTCGCCATTCTTAGCGGTCAGCGTGATTTCCACGCCGTCGAAGGTGGCCGTCGCGCTGGGGCCGTCGGCCACCTCCCAGGTGTGCCACCCGGGCGTCCGCGTGTCCTTCCGCCGGCTGGTCAGGCTCAGGTCGACGGCGATTTCAGCACAAACCGGAGCGGCCGAAGCCGCGAGCGTGCCAACAACGAGCAACGCCACGATGGCGGGCCTGAACCGCCACTGCGGCTGCGATGGCGGTTGGTGTTTTCTCTGGTTCACGGCACTGCCTACGTGCTAATTGTCAAGTTGTCTCAAACTCCGGCGCCGATCCGCGTTCCATTCATCCCGCAACGCACACGGCCGCGGCGCCCATGCGACGCGATTGCGCTCCGCGTCAATCCTCGCGCGGGATGGCCGTATTGATCAGCTCCAAGTTGGCGACATTCTCGATGATGCTCGGCTTCTTCGCGCCGGCGAAGGAACAGTTCGTCAACCGCACGTTTTCGATCGGTCGCTCGGGCAGGCCGACCAGGTACAGCGGGTATTTGCTTTTCTTCGACGTGACGTTGTCGATGAACACGTTGCGGACCCGCGGCGGGTGGTCGCCCGATTCGTTCCAGTACTCCAGGTTGATCCGCACCACGGCGTCGCTTACCTCGCCCACCTCGATGTTGCGGACGAACATGTTCTCCAGGTAGCCGCCGCGGATCGAGTTCGATTTGAGCCGGATCGCGCGCTCCAGTTCGGGGCTGTCCATTTGGCAGTTCTCGACATATACGTTGCGGATGCCGCCGCTCATTTCGCTGCCCAGCACCACGCCGCCGTGGCCGTCCTTCATGCGGCAATTGCGCACGACGATCGATTCGCTGGGCACGCCGATCCGGCGGCCGTCGGCGTTGCGGCCGCTCTTGATGGCGATGCAATCGTCGCCCGTGTCGAACGTGCAGCCGTCGATCAGCACGTGCGAGCACGACTCGGGATTGCAGCCGTCGTTGTTGGGACCGTGGCTGTCGACGGTCACGCCCCGCACGGTGACGTTCTTGCAGAGGACCGGGTGCAGAATCCACATTGGCGAGTTGACCACCGTGACGCCCTCGATGAGCACGTTCTGGCAGTCGTACGGCTGGACAAAGTTGATCCGCAGTTGCTCCTTCTCGCCGAACACCCGCTCCGCCGGCGGCACGCCCTCGTCGGCCATGCGGCCCAGTTGTTGGATGGGGCTTTCCTGACCCACCGCGCCGCGGCCGGTCCAACTCCACCAGTTCTTCTTGCTCGCGCCGCCGTCGAGCGTCCCCTCGCCGGTCACCGCGATGTTCTCTTGCTGGTACGCGTAAACCAGCGGCGAGAAGTTCATCAACTCGGTCCCCTCGAACCGCGTGAGCACCTGCGGCAAGTAGTCGGTCGCGTCGGTGCTGAACCGGATCGTGGCGCCGGCCTGCACGTGCAGGTTGACGTTGCTCCGCAGGTGGATGGGGCCGTCGACGCGCCACTCGCCCGCGGGCACCACCACGCGCCCTCCGCCGGCGTCGTGGCAAGCGGCAATCGCGGCGGTAATCGCCGGCAGGACATCTTGCTTGCTGCTGCCCGCTTCCGCTTCGCGGATGTAATCGGTGATCACAAAATCGCGATCGGGAAACGTGGGCGGAGTGATCTTCTCCAGCAGCGCGGGCAGGGCGTCCCAGCCCGCCGCGGCGTCGTCGCCGCGAACCGGCGCGGGGGCCGATCCGACGAGTGTCACAGCGACCAAGCAGGCCGCGCGGGCGAGATTGAATTTGGCAGTCATGGCGTTGCGATCGAGTTGAGATTCCGGGAGGAGAGGGCGGCCGCAGCGCTGCTCGGAGCGACGCAGCCACAAGCCTACTGGTCTAATCTATGACGGCTCCAGTTTGCAAACAGCGAGTGAATCTTGCAAAAGAGCGCCCCAAGTCCGCAGCCACCCCGACTGGCGGTTGGTGCTGCGTTTCTCGTGGCGCGGCGAGCAACGGGACAATTGGGCCCGGTGCAGCCGTGCGAGGAATCGGAGGAACTCTGCGGGTTGAGAAGCTTGATTGCAACAGAGCTGGGGCGTTCAATGGAAACAGTCGCGGCGGCCGCTCGCAGCCCGGCACGCACTGCTCATCCTCTCATGTCCCGGAACGATTTTGAGGCTCTCTCGCGAGAGCAATCGCGATGCACTGTTGGCGATCGAACTGTTGGCGCCGCCGGATCGGCGTCATGGCCCTGTTGGCCGCAGCGGCCCCCGCAGCGAGCCACGCGCAGTTGCCGGCCTTCCCTGGCGCCGGCGGCGCGGGGGGCGACGTCACCGGCGGCCGCGGCGGCGTCGTTTATCACGTCACCAAGCTCGACCAGAATTTCAACGACAACGTCGAAGGCACGCTGCGGTACGGGTTGAGCGACGGCAACTTTGCCCCCGGCACGCACCGCACGATCGTGTTCGACGTGGCGGGCACGTTTTGGCTGGGGCGCTACGGCGCGGAGCGAGGCCACTTTGATGGTTGGGACACGCAGTCGCGGCTGAACCTGGGCAGCAACGTGACCATCGCCGGGCAAACCGCGCCGGGGCCCGTCAATATCATGGGCGGGGTCGTCAAAGCCAATGGCGACAACGTGGTGATCCGCAACGTGACGATCGCCCCGGGCTACGGCATGCGGGGCTTTGAGAAGCCCGACGAAGGCGTGTACCCCTCAGCGGGCGACTTCCCCGACTCTTACACGTACGACGCGCTGGACATCAGCGGTGCGGGCGTGATGATCGACCACGTGACAACGCTGTACGCCACCGACGAAACAATTTCGGCTAACGAGTTGGCCGACAACGTCACCATTCAATACAGCAATATCTCCCAGGGGCAGAACTACCCGCAGGCCGACGCCGAATCGAGTTCCGTCAGGTACACGGGGCATGCGTTGGGTTCGCTGCTGCAGGCGGGTTCGGGGGCCCAAATCAGCGTCCGCAACAATTTGTACGCCCATCAGAAAGGCCGCCTGCCGCGCGTCGGCAGCGAGGAGGGGACCGGCCCGTACAACGACTTTCGCAACAACGTCTTTTACAATTGGTTCGGCACCGCGGGCACGGGCGGCGGCGGGCAGCCGAGCTTCAACAACTTCTTGAGCAACTTCTACCTCGCCGGCCCCGGCGGTGACGACGTCAGCCAACTGGCCGGTCCCGACGGCCGCACGCGGACGCTGGATGACATCGGCGTCACCGTCACCCAGTCGGGCGGCACGGGGATCTTCAGCGGCGATTCCGTGACGCGGGTGTATGCTAGCGGCAATCTGAAAGACACCAACAAAGACGGCGATCCGAACGACACGACCACGGCCAGCTTTTCCGGCAATATCCAAGCGGCCGCTTACGACGTCGACCGCGGCGCGTTGCTCACTGCCCAGGCCGCGTTTGACGACGTGCTGCAGCACATGGGCGCCCGCTGGTGGGAGCGCGACTACGAATACCAACTGGGCAACACGGCGGCAATCGACACGCCCGACGAGCGGCTCGTCCACGAAACCTACACCGGCACCGGCAAGATCATGGCCTGGGCCGACAACCCGTTCAACGACGACTACCCCGGCGCCCCCGAGCCGTTTGATCCCAACGAGGGGCAGGAGTGGCGCGACTTGCTCGCATTGCGGGCCGACCCGTCGACCGGGGCGGCGCCCTTCAATCGTGCGGCCGGGTGGGACGCCGACGGCGACGGCATGCCGGGTTTCTGGGAGGAGGCGCACGGCCTGAACCCCGCGGTGGCCAACAACAACGCCGACTTCGACAGCGACGGCTACACCGATCTGGAAGAGTACCTCAACGACGTCGCCGCGTGGCCCGCGCCGGGGGTGGTCGAGTGGACCGGCGGCAACGGCCGGTACGCCGAGATCGGCAACTGGCGCGTCTTCGGCGAGACGATCAACATCCAGGGCGCCGGCAATGTGGTGAGCGCGTCGCAGTGGCAGCCGTCGCGGTACGATGACGTCGTGATCGGCGGTACGTCTGGGCCGGGACTTGTGACTGTCGACGCCGTTGGTCAGCACGCCGGAACGTTGACTGTTGGGCAAGCGTCCGGCTCCTCCGATCTGTATGTTGAAAGCGGTTGGCTCAAAGTCGCCAATGAGCTGAACATCGCTCCCATTGAGGGCGGGGGCGGCGCAGTCACTGTTCGGGGGGGGCGCCTGTTTGCCGGCGAGATCAGCATCGGACTTGGGGGCAGGCTGGAGGTCCTGACCGGAGGCACGCTTTCGGCAGAAGTCGTCAATATCCACCCGGTCCCCGGCGGGTTTCTTCAAATCGTCGGCGGTCGGGTCGCCCCTGCCGACATCGCCGATTTCAATCCTGACGGTGTCGTTACCGTGGCCAGCGAGGTCGGCGCGATGGCGGTTCATGCCGGACTGTGGATGCTTGGCGAGTTGGCGATTGATTTGGCGGGCGCGAGTCCTGGCGAGTATGACCGTGTTGTCGTCGATCACGAGTTTCGTGCAGGAGGCCAATTGGTCGTGTCGTTATTGGACGGTTTCACGCCGGGCGACGGAGACGTCTTCGATATTCTCGATTTCAACAACGCAACCGGCTCGTTTTCGAGCGTGAGTCTACCCGGATTGAGTCCTGGACTGACATGGAATACGTTCCATTTGTTGACCACGGGCGAGTTGCTCGTGCAGTTGGACGGCAACGCCGACTTCAATCGTGATGGCGCTGTTGATGGCGCTGACTTCCTGGCTTGGCAGCGCGGCAATGGACTGACCAGTAGCGCGGCCCCTCGCCACGGCGACGCGAACCGCGACGGGGCGGTCAACCAGGACGATCTTGCCATCTGGCAGTCGCAATTCGGCACGCCGCCCTCTTTGATGGCGAACTTTGCGACCGTTCCCGAGCCAAGCGCGCTCGCATTGTGTGCTGTGCTGTCGCTGTCGTGTGCGGTCCTTGCTTGCCGCGGTCGGCGGTGAGCGCTATGTCGCGGGGCCGCTACGCAGCGTGGTGTAGGCATCCTAGCCGGACGGCCACGCCGTCCGGGACGCAGCAGCGTTGCGCCTCGCCGCGCTGTCCCGGCCCGCGTGGCGGCCCGGCCAGGAGCCGTTAGAATGCAGCGCCGACGATTGGATGATATCTGACGCGAGGTTGGCGTTACGACGGGAGGCGGTTTCTGATGCGCTTGATGCAATTCTTGGCTTGCGTGGCGACGCTGTCGATAACGTTCAGCAGTGCCGGGCCTGCGGGAGCTGCGGATCCGTCGCCGCGACAGGCCCCCGCCGACGCGCGGCTGCGGCCGCCGCTGAGTTTGCGCAAAGACTACTTTCCGTTCCACCCGCCGGCGACGCGCGCGGAGTGGGACGTGTTGGCGCCAGTGCTGCGCCGGCAACTGCTGGTGGCGGCCGGGTTGTGGCCCCTGCCGCCGCGGCCGGCGCCGCGGGCGGTCGTGCATGGCGCCGTTGACCGCGGCGACTACGTGGTCGAAAAGGTGTACCTGGAAAGCTACCCGGGGCACTTCGTCACGGGCAATCTCTATCGCCCGGCTGATTCCACGACCGCCGGCCGACGGCACGCGGCGGTGCTCTCGCCCTACGGCCACTGGCCAGGCGGGCGGTTTGGCGATCTGGGCGCCGAGGAAGTCGCCAGGCAAATTGCCCAGGGCGCCGAGCGGTATGAGCGCGGCGGGCGACATCCGCTGCAAGCCCGCTGCGTGCAGTTGGCTCGCATGGGGTGCATCGTCTTCATCTACGACGCAGTCGGCTACGGCGACAGTCAGCAAATCGCCAACGAGGTGGCGCATGCGATCAAGGCGCCGCGGCCGGAGCGCGAGGGGTCGCGCGATTACGGGTTCTTCAGCACCCAGGCCGAGCTGCGACTGCAGAGCATCTACGGACTGCAGGGTTACAACTCGCTGTGCGCGTTGGATTGGCTGGCGTCGCGCGAAGACGTCGACCCCGCACGGATCGGCGTGACCGGCGGCAGCGGCGGGGCGACTCAGACCATGTTTGTCTGTGGGGTCGACGACCGACCGGCCGCGGCGTTCGAGGCCGTGATGGTCTCCACCGCGATGCAGGGCGGCTGCCCCTGTGAGAACGCCTGCTGCCTGCGCACGGTGATGGGCAACGTGGGGATCGCCGCGCTGATGGCCCCTAAGCCGCTGGGCATGTCCAGCGCCAACGACTGGACCGTCGAGTTGCACGAGAAGGGCTACCCCGAGCTGCAGCAACTGTTCCGCACGCTTGGCAAGCCGCAAAACGTGCATTTGGCGAAGCTGACGCAGTTTCCGCATAATTACAACTCTGCCACGCGCGGCGCCATGTACGAGTGGTTCAACACGCACCTGCATTTGGGGTGCGATTCGCCCGTCGTCGAGCAGGACTACGAGCCGCTGTCGGTCCAAGAGATGTCGGTGTGGAACGACGAGCACCCGGCGCCGCCGGGCGGATTCGCGCACGAGCGGGCGGTCCTGCAGGCCATGACCGAGCAGTCGCAGCAGGAACTGGCCAAGCTGCACCCGCACGATGCGGCCTCCGCGGCACGCTACGAGCATGAGTGGGCCGGCATCTACGAAGCGCTGCTCGGCCCGGCGCCGTGGGCCGAGGATTGCGCGCTCCAGGACGTGCGCGAACTGCCGCCGCCCGACGGCGCCACAGCTCAGTCCGCAGTGGTCGCCGACGCGTCGCGCGGGGCGAGGATTCCCGTGCTGCTGTTGCGGCCGACCGAGTTTGGCGGTCGTTGGGTCGTGTGGGCCGACTCGCGCGGCAAATCAGGTCTGCTGGACGACAGCGGACAGCCACTCCCCAGCGTCAAGACATTGCTGGAGGCAGGCGTCGCGGTGGCGGGCGTCGACGCGCTGGGCCAGGGCGAGCTGGCAGCCGGCGCGGCCCCCGACGGCGGCAACCGCCTGACCGACAGTGATCGCCAGCTGGCGGAGTTCACCTACGGCTACAATCTCACGCTGCTCGCCCAACGAGCCGGCGATCTGGTCGCGGTGGCCAGCATCTTGGGAGCGTCCGGCGCCGAGCCCCACCCCGTGGGACTGCTCGCCGCCGCCGACGCGTGCCCGTGGGCCGCCGCGGCGCTGGCCATGTCTCCCGACGCGTTTGCGGCCGCGGCGCTCGAGACCGACGGCTTTCGATTCGCGAGTTTGAAGTCGTGGCAAGACGCCGACTTCTTCCCCGGCGCCGTGAAGTACGGCGACCTGGCCGGGCTCCTGTCGCTGGCGGCTCCGCGCCCCATGCTGATCGTCGGCGACCGGCGTGAAGATCTGCCGTTGGCGGCCGACGCTTATGCTGCTGTTGGCGCCGCCGGGAAGTTGGAAACCACGGCGGGCGCCGCAGGTGATGCGACCAACGTCCTGGTGCAGTGGTTGGTGGAGCAGTTGCCGTGAGGAATCGACTCATCGCGGCGACCGCGGCGTCGTTGCTCACGCTCATGGCCACGGCCGCTGGCGGAGCAAGCGAGGCGCCCATACCCACGTCCGCCGCCGTCGGCCCGGCCGCGATGCCGGCCGAGATTGAGCCGATCGCCGCGCCGTTTGACATGGCAACGCCCGTCCGGCCAGAGTTTGCCCAGCGCATCGTGACGCTCGGCGAGGACGGAGCGTTGGCCCCCGACGCGCCAGTCACGGCCCGTTTGCAGCGGCTGATCGACGAGACGTCGGCCGCCGGCGGCGGCACAATCGTGGCGCCCGCGGGCAAGTGGCACGTCGGGCGACTGATCTTGCGCTCGCACGTCAACCTGCATCTGGCCGCGGGGGCGGAACTGCACTTCAGCGGGCAGATCGAGGACTACCTGCCGCCGGTGTTCACGCGGTACGAGGGGCTGGAGATCATGGGTCTGGGCGGGCTGATCTACGCCCACCGGGCCGAGCATTTTGCCATCACGGGCCGCGGGCTGTTGGTGGGGCCGGAGTCCGGACCGGTGCGCGAAGCCCGTCGCGGGCTGTCCGACCAGTTGGTCGATCCCGCTTCGCCGGTCGAAGATCGCGTCTTCGACGGCCAGCAAGGGCGGCACTACTTTCGCCCCTACTTCATCACGCTGGTGGATTGTCGCGATGCGCTGATCGAGGGCGTCTCGCTGCGCCGCGGGGTGATGTGGAATATCGTCCCCATCATGTGCGACGGCGTCGTGGTGCGGGGCGTCACGATCGACAGCCGCGGCGTGGTCAACGGCGACGGCGTCGACGTGGAATCCAGTCGCAACGTGCTGGTCGAGTACTGCGCCGTGAACACGGGCGATGATTGCTACGTGCTAAAAGCGGGACGCAACGCCGACGGCGTGCGGACCGGCCGACCGGTTGAAAACGTCGTATTTCGCCGCAATCTGGCGACCGGCGGCATCGGCGGCGTGACCTGCGGCAGTGAAACCGCCGGCGGCATTCGCCGCGTGCACGTGCATGACTGTGTGTTCGACGACGTGAAATACGCGTTGTACTTTAAAACCCGTCGGCCGCGCGGCGGGGGCGGCGAGCAGCTCTCGGTCGAGCGGGTGCGATTCACGGCCCGCGATCACGCGATCTTTTTTGACATGCTGGGATCGACCATGTTCGTGGGCGAGTTGGCCAATCGCCTGCCGCCGCGCGCGCTGACGCCGCTGACCCCGTACTACCGCGACGTGACAATCCGGCAGGTCGACGGCGCCTGCGGCGGCTACGCGGTCAAGGTGAAAGGCATCCCCGAAAGTCCGGCGACCCGCGTGGAAATCTCAGACGCACAAATCACCGCGGCGGGCGCATTGCACCTGAGCGACGCGAGCGAGTTCTCGCTGCTCGACTCGGCCATCGAGACCCAAGCCCCGACTTGCCTGCTGCAAAACTGCCGCCAGACGCTGTTGCGGCACGTCACCGTGACAAGCCCCGCCGAACAGCGGTGCTCGTTGGCGGCCGATGACTCATCACTGGCCGGGCTGCTCATGCAGCAGTGCCGGCCGCCGCGCTCCCAGTGGCGAACGACGCCGATCGGCCAGGCGCGCTGAAATGCCAACGGGCGCGCTGCGGATGATTGCCCCGCAACGCGCCCGATGTTCAATCTCTCGCGGCGACTTCGCCAAGCGGCTCGCCGCCGGCGTCAGTCGGTCGAGACGTTTCCGTCGTTCCGCTTCGACAGATTGTCCCAGGTTTGCGGATCGATGTCGTACTCGACCGTGTGAACCGAGCCGTCCACATGGACGACGTTCATGCCGCTGCTGTGAGCGCTGCCCATCCGCAGTTGCCAATAGGTCGTGGTGGGGAATTGGGGATCGACGTCAGTATCCTTCGACGGCAGATTGCTTTGGTTGGGCCAGCGGACGTTGTCGTAGTCGTAGCCTTCCCATAGCGAGTTGTTGTCGCCGGGATTCTTGGCGCCCGTGGGCGGATCGCCGGGCGCGATCACGTCTTCGTAGTAGCGCGGCGGCAGCCACTTTTCGCCTGCCATGATCGTGTTGGCCGTCCCGTCGGTCACTTGACGCAATTTGGCGCCGCGGTGGTCGGTGACGATGCCGTCGAAGCCGGAGCCGGGGTCAATTCCGCCATCGAGCGTGGTGTCGGCGTTCGTCCAGTTGCAATTCGGAAAGTCGGTCAGGCAGTTGGGACCAGGCCCAGGGCCGGTGCTGAAGGAGTGGGTTCCTCCGCTGGCGGCGTAATCGGTCTTTGCATCGACGTCGGGCAAATCGGCATTGAAGGCCATCTCGACCGCGGGCAAGGCCGCATTGGAGCGGCGACTGGGGCAGTTGAGCATGGGTACTGTGACCGAGCGCTGCACTGCCAGGGCTTTTCGCTTCTCGGCAAAGGTGAGACCGCCGCCCAGCAGGTTGACGGCGCCTTACTCGAAGTAGGGCGCCACTTGGAACGGCCAGCCGCCCGGCTGGGCTTTGCCAGCGCCGCGGTCGGGATCGCCCATCCAGCGAAATCCCCAGCCGCCGGCGGGAAACTCCTTGCGAGCCGTCTCGTAGTTCAGCATCGCCAACCCGATTTGGCGGAGGTTGTTCTTGCACTGCGTCCGTCGCGCAGCTTCCCGCGCCGCTTGGATTGCCGGGAGCAGCAGCGCCACGAGCACGCCGATGATGGCAATGACAACCAGCAACTCAACGAGCGTGAATGCGCCGCGCACGGGCGGGCGAAACGAATTCCGATGAGACATGCGCTTCATCTCCGTCGCGTAGTCCAGGAACAAACGCGATCAACGCGCCGCGCAGGCGACAGTCGAAAGGCGGTTCCGGCAAAAGAAGTTCGAATAAGGTGTCTGAGAAGTCTGGCGGTTGCCTTGCAACGAAAAGACCGCCGCGCCTCCATTTTCAAGTTTAGGCGGTGGTAACATTGCACCCCAGCCCCAGTTCTTGCAATAATCGGGCTGAAAGGCGAAACTTTGGCGCCTCTCGTCGCAGCGGGCGTTGCCGCTGCCGTTCTTCTCCTCGTTCAGATTCGCCTCCCGCAAGGTTGCGAGGGCCCTGATGGTTGCTCTCGTATCATACGCGGCGGGGCGTGCGGAAATGCCATGGAACCGACCCGCGAAGTTGCCCTCGCCTTCCCCCGAGGCGGACACCTGGAGGTGCTCATCGAAGGCGTGCTTGCTTACGCCACCGAGCACCACCTGGATTGGAACTACGTGGCCGCGTTGGAGTCGCATGTGCTTTCGGTGGTCGATTTGGTCGACTGGCCGGGCGATGGCATCTTGGCGGCGATCAACACCAAGGAAGAGGCGGCCTGCGCGGCGGCCATGTCGATCCCCATCGTCAACATTTCCAGCGCGCTGCCCGAGTCCCCCGTGCCTTCCTGCGTGATCGACAACATGGCGATGGGTCGGCTGGCGGCGGAGCACTTGATCAGCAAAGGGTTTCGCAATCTCGGCTACTACGGCCTGCGGGACGTGACTTACTCGGACGAACGTCGGGCCGGTTTCGAGGAGACGGCCGCGGAAGCCGGCTATCCGTCGACCGCGTTCTTAGCGTTTCCGACCTATCATCACCGCGGCAGCAATTGGCTTCAGCAAAGCCGCTCGCTGGCCGAGTGGCTGCAGACCATCGCCAAGCCGATCGGCCTGTTTGCCGTCTCGGATTACCGGGCTCGCACGGCGCTGGACGCTTGTCGCTCCTTGGGCCTGAAAGTTCCCGAGGACGTGGCGATTGTCGGCGTAGGGAACGAGGATTTGGTCTGTTCGCACGTGCGGCCGACGCTCAGCAGCGTGGCCCGCAACAATCGCCTGCAGGGAACTCGCGCGGCTGAGGCCTTGCATCGCATGATGCTGGGCGAGAAAGCGCCCCCAGTCGAGTCGCCGGTGCCGCCGTTGGAGGTCGTCGAGCGCGAGTCCACACAGACGTTCGCGGTGAGCGACCCTCGGCTGCGCGAGGCCATGCAGTACCTGCACGATCACCTGCACGAGCCAATGTTCACGATCGACGACGTGGCGCGGCACGCAACCGTCTCGCGACGGTGGTTGGAGTACGCCTTTCGCGAGGCGCTGGAAGAGACTCCCTATCAATACTTACGGCGTCAGCGGCTGGCGCGGGCGCGGCGGTTGTTGATCGACGAACCCGAGGAAAAGATTTATCGTATCGCCCAATTGAGCGGCTTTTCCTCGGCCAAGCAGTTGGCGATCTCGTTTCAACAGGACGTAGGTATGAGTCCCCGCGAATACCGCCGAACGGTTCGTTCTTAGGGGGGACGAGCCGCCGCGAGTCGTCCGCCCGGCGGTCCCTTGGGAGGCGTTCCCAAGGCGAGACAAGGCCAGTCAGCGGTCGATTTGCAAGCGGGAGAACAAAGTTTCGTTTTCAGGGAACTAGATTGCAAGGAGTATTTGTTTACGAAACGGGGGTAGCGATTACCATCAAATGAGGGAGCTATGCCGATTGGCCCTGTGTGGGGAACCGCCCGGCATGCCCCGAACTTGTCAGTCAGTCAGTTTCTGGCTTTTCCGCCGGTTCGTTGCAGCGCGAGAATGTCGCACCGCAACGGGCGCCGTCGGGACCCTCGCGCTGGCGACAGTGCGGCCTGAGGGGGCGACGAACCAACTTCGCTCTGCTGTTATCTGTGAGTTGTCATCGGTAGGCCATCAGGCGGTCTGTCGGCATTACCTATCTTTTCGGGAGTTGTCTAATGAAGTTGCAACACATGACGAAAGGCCTGCTGGGCCTGGCCGCCGTGGCGATGCTCGCCACCAGCGCGCCGGCGGCGATCTACACGACCGCCGACGGCGCAGGCGCTGACGCCGAACTGCGCGAGTCGCAGCCGACCACGGCCCGCGGCACCGGCACTGAGATTGCCTCGCGTATCAGCGGCGCCGGCGGACGAAACAGCATCATCTACTTGAAGTTCGATGTCGCCAACATCACGCCGTACGAGCTGGCGAACGACATCACGGTTCGCACGACGGTTCGCAACAACAACCTTTCGTCCGGCCGCATCGAGAATCCCTTCGTGTCGAATGGCGCCACCGCGGGCTTCGACTACTTCGTGATGGACCCGACGATCGCGCCGGGCACTGACGCCGAGCAAGGCACCACTACGGATCCGTTTGATAACCAGGGCGCCGACTGGGATGAAGCGACGATCACGCCGACCAACGCCCCGGCTTACGACTTCGACGGCGATTTCTACACGAAGGCGACCGGCACGATCGGCACGCCGACGCAGGGCCTGACCTATCTGGGCAGCCAGTCGTTTGATCCGAACGACATTGGCGCCAATGGCTGGATTCCGATTGGCACGCCGTTCACGCTGACCACCTTGCCGCCGAACAGCCCGCTGCATCAGGCAATCGTGGCGGCCCAGGGGACGGCTCACCAGACGGTCACCGTCGTGATGGGCGTCTCGCACGCGGCCGATCATCCGGTTTCGGGCTGGTTGAACTTCAACTACCTGTTCAATCCCAAAGAGTACACCGACGTGATCAACGATTCGTCGAGCCCTTGGGATGGACTGGCCAGAACGGCGAATCCGTTCGCTCCGGCTCTGGTGACGGTGCCCGAGCCGACCACCATCGCCCTGATGGGGATGGCCGGTTTGGGTCTGATGGCCGCTCGTCGTCGTCGCTAAGCGGCGCCAGCGCCAACGATCCGTTTCCGGACGGACAATGACGATTTTCGCCGCACCCGCGGGCTTCGGCTCGCGGGTGCGGACTTATCCGCCGCGTCATGCCCGCATCGACGCGCTTGGGGCAGCTGCGCTATCGGGACGGCGGTCTCCGCGACTCGCGTCGCGGCGGCACGGACATTATCGGAACTGCAGAAACAACACTCGTCTCCTCATCGGCCGGCGCGGACGCCCGCCGCGTCGAGACGAGCGGCCTCAGCCGCAACAGCGCTGAGCGGCCGCACCTTCTTCGAACAGGGAACTCCCCCAGACAACGGCAGGTACGCAACCATGTGTAGCGTTCGATTCAGAGGATTGGCCCTAGGCGCCGCCATCGCGACGGCCCTGACGACTCCTGCGCTTGGTCAGATCACCGAGTTCCCCTACTCGGGCGGCGCTGGCACGCAGACTTGGCAAAATGCCGCCAATTGGGGCGGCGCTGGCTTCCCCGACGGTTCGGACCACCTGGCTGACCTGTCGCAGCCGTTGGGCGGCGACGCCACCGTGAATTTGAACACGGGGTCGACGATCACGCTGGCTGGCCTGCGCATCGGCGGTTCCGCCGGCGCCGTGACCACCACCATCGGCGGCACGAACGCCACGATTGTTTTCCAGAACGACTACACGGAAGACTTGGCCAGCGCCGACTTCAGCAACAATGCCGTGGTCGACGGCCAAGATTTTCTGATCTGGCAGCGCGGCTTTGGCATCACCAATCCCCCGCCGACCAACGCGACTGGCGACGCCAACGCCGACGTCAAGGTTGACGCCACGGACCTGATGATCTGGTCCGACAACTACGGCGCCAACGCCACCGGGCTGGCCGGCGGCATTCCGCAGATCATCACCGGAAACGTTGGCGGGTCGATCAATCAGATTACGACCAACGTCCGGCTGGCCAACGAAGATCTGCAGATGATCGGCGGCTCCGACCTGACGGTCACGGGGGCCATCTCCTGGGAAGGCAATCCCGCAGCCGTCGATGAGAACGAGATTGGCGCCTCGGTCAGCGTGCTGACGAACGGTCGCACGATGACAATCGACGGCAACATCAATCTGACGAATCTCGAAACCACGACCATGTTCGGCCGACTGGGCCTGAACACCGCCAACGGTTCCTACGGCACAATCGTCGTCAACGGTCAGATCACTGAAACCACGGCCAGCAACGTGCAGATCGGCGTGCCCGCCAACGGCCAAGAGTCGCTCGGATCGGTCATCCTCAACAACAACAACACCTACAGCGGCTCGACCTGGTTCAGCCGCACCAACGTGGTCGTCAACCATCCGAACGGCCTGGGCACGAGCACGCTGCGGCACGTCGGGCCTGCCAATCAGTTCGGCTACAACCTGATCGCCGGCGATGATTCGCTGACCGGCGGCAAGTTGGTGCTCAACAACGACATGATCATCGGTCAATGGCAGTCAATTCGCGGCGACAATTCCATCGAGCTGGCCGGTCACGTCACGCAGACGAACAACCGCGGCTTCGCCAACCTGTTGACCGACGGCGCCGAGTTGATTCTCAGCGGGCGGCTCGACATCTGGGAAGATGACGAAGCGCTGGAACGCGAGTTTGAATTCGACGGCGGCGGCAACACCCGGCTGACGGGCGTCATTCGCGGCACGCCGGACGAGTTCTCCGAACCGGCGGGCAATCTCCGGATCATCAAAAAATCGGGTACCGGCGCCATGGTGATCGACGTCGCCAATCTGGGCGACAACAGCCACGCCGGCGACACCCGCGTCGTGATGGGCAACTTGCACTATGCGAATGAGAAGTCCCTGAATCAGGGCGTCGGCGAGATCATCGCCTATGGCGGCGCCGTCGGCATCGACACGGGCGTCACCAGCGCCGAAGGCGCCACGTTCCTCGGCAAGATCAACCCGGACAGCACCGGCGGCCTGCAACTGGCCGCCTCTGACGCCGCGGCCTCGCTGGACTTCACCGGCGCGCTGGCCAACGCCGCGAACATGACCGTTGCGGCGCCGGAAACGGGTCTCACCTTCACCGGCTCGATCACCCCGGCCAACTCGACCTACGGCCTGGGCGGCGGCAGCGGCAAGTTGACTTTGCCCAACGCGCAGCTCTCTGGAGCCAATTCCGTCGAGGTTCGCAACGGCGGCGAAGTCGAGCTCCTTGGCGACAATACCTACACCGGCGCCACGCGGGTTCTGGCCAAGTACCTCAGCACCCAGCAGGCTCGGGCAGAGGCCAATAACGCCGGCAACATCGACGGCGTCTTCTACGAGGAAGTCGCTCCCGTGTTGGTCGTTGACGACTTGGCCAACGGCGGCGCGGCCAGCAGCATTGGCGCCGCCAGCAGCGATGCGGCCAATCTCTATCTGCAGGGGAGCACGCTGCGGTACATCGGCGCGGGCGACAGCACCAATCGACTGTTCACCATTGGCACCGGCGGCGGAACGCTGGATTCATCTGGCGCCGGCGCCGTGATGTTCACCAACGCCGGCGCGGTGGCCATGCGCGACGTATCGACCACCATCACCGGCGATCTGAACGACTGGGAAGAAGACCCCTCGGCGCTCTACAACGTGTCGGATACCTCTGACATCATCATCGGTATGACGGTCAGCGATCCGCAGACCGGCGGATTCGTCGACGACGGGTGCGGACCCGGCGGATCGAACTGCATCCCCGCTGGCACGACCGTCACCGGCGTCAGCGACAACGGCAACGAAGTCGGCATTAGCGATCCGTATTCGTTCGTTTACAAGACGGGCACTCAGTTGGTGTTCGGGCCTGTCGAACGCACGTTGACGCTCACCGGTTCCAATGCCGGCGACAACACGATTGCCTCGGCGATTGGCGACTCCGCCGCCGGCAGCGTCGTGGCGATCCACAAGACCGGCAGCGGCAAGTGGATCCTCAGCGGCGCCAACACCTACACGGGCGACACGATCATCGACGAAGGCGTGTTGAGCATCACCAGCGCATTTCTGGACGACGACTCGACCGTCGAAATCCTCAGCGGCGCCGCGCTCGACTTGTCGTTCGCGGGGACCGATATCGTGGAGCATCTGGTGCTGGCCGGCACCTCGGTCGCCGACGGCATCTGGGGCGCCCCCGGCAGCGGAGCCGCCAACACCACCAGCCTGCTGTCCGGTACGGGTTGGTTGAACGTCGGCGGCGTCGGCGGCGCGCTGGCGGCTGTTCCCGAACCGGCCGCCGGGATGCTGATGGCGGTCGCCGCCGTCCTGTGCGGTGCGGCATGCCGGAGGCGTCGCGGCTGATCGCCTCGACGGTCGACGAGTTGATGACCAACGCGCTCGCCGCCGCTTGAGCTGAATTTATCCAGCAGCGGCGGCGAGCGTTTTTTTGTAGCATGAGGGCGAAATGCGGTTCGAGTTGCTAAGCCACCGAGCCGCGACGCTCGAATTGGCGTGAAGAAGTGCGGCGCGGCAGGCGCCCACGGTGGAAAGGACCCTGGTGATCGAGATGGCTGACGGCGTACCGGCCCCCGGCGTGTTGGGATTGACCCCGTCGTTTGGATTTGGCGATCGAATCGGTCTGGCGACGCCGGGACACTTGGCCGCCCTGCGCAGCGCGGGCGGGGGAATTGCCCCGATCTTCGCCCAGCAGTCGATTCGCGAAATGACGCGAACCAGCCGCACGCCCGAGGGCGTCATGGGCGACGCCATGCGGGCGCTCGCCGATGCGAATTGGAGCGAGCCGCACGGCGCCGACGCCGACCATCTGAAGACTCCCGACGACGTCGACTGCACGGCCGCGGCGGGATTTACCTTCTTCACGATCGATCCGTCCGACGACGTCGATCAGCGGGCCGACGACTACGACGCCGCCACGGTGCAGCAGAAGTTTGCCGCCGTCGCGGCCGAGTTGCCGTGGATTGCCGCCTATCAAGGCCGCAGCGTCGCGCTCGCCACCGGCACGACGATCGAGTTGGACGAGCAAGCGGTCCAGCGGGCCGCGGTAAAGTACGGCGCGGCGATCGAACGGGCCGTCGCCCTGGCCGACCACATCAAGCAGGTTCACGAGCGACTGGGCCGCGACTACGAAATCGAACTGAGCGTCGACGAAACCGACCAGCCCACAACGCTCGCCGAGCACTACATCATTGCCGATCAGTGCCTGCAGCGCGGCATGAAGCTGGTCTCGCTGGCGCCGCGGTTCATCGGCGAGCTGGAAAAGGGCGTCGACTACAAGGGTGACGTCGCCGCGCTGGAAAAGTCGCTCGAGAATCATGCCGCGATCGCCAAGTTGCTGGGACCGTACAAGCTGAGCCTGCACTCGGGCTCCGACAAATTGTCCATGTACGGCGCTTTGGCTCGCGCCACCGACGGGCAGTTCCACGTGAAGACCGCGGGAACCAGCTATCTGGAAGCGCTGCGGGTCGTGCTGCGGCACGATGAGTCGCTGTTCAGGCAAATCGTCGATTTCAGCCGCGAGCGGTACCCGACCGACAAGGCCACCTACCACGTGTCGGCGACCAACGACTCGGCGCCGCCGCAGTCTGAGGTGGGCGCCGCCGAGGAACTGGAGAAACTGTATCTGGAGCGGTGGTGCGACGTGCCGCAGGGCGTGGGGTTCACGGCCCCCGGTCGGCAAATTCTGCACTGCACCTTCGGCTCGGTATTGACCGACGCGGCATTGGGCAAGGCGGTGGTCGACGTCCTGCGGAGCCATCCCGACACCTACAGCGAGGTGCTGTGCGAACACTTCAGTCGGCACCTGCAAGCATTGCAGCCGGGCGCCGCGTGAGCCGTCGGCGACGTCGAGCGAATGCGCCCCGGGCCAGCGCCTGCCGTGCAAGTGTCTGCCTCGACGGTTCGTAGAAGTTCGCCAGATTGCAATGCGGCAGTCCGTGATTGCGGACGAGAAATCGCGCATCGCAAGTAGAATGGAAAAGGAGCGAGCGCTGACTCTGGCGTTGGCTGCTCCGTCGGAAGCCGGTCTTCGGCTGGCAGGCAACTCATCACGCCCGGCCCCTTCGTTGCCGCGGCTTCCCCGCGTGTGGATTAGGATCTGTGCGACTACGACCGACGGTGTTCTTCATCCTGCTGGCGGCGCTGCCGTCCGCTGCCGCGCAAGCGCAGGTGTTATACGCATTCCAATTTGAATTAGCGCGCCTCCTCTTGCGCCCTCCTATTTTGCCTATCATACTGCGACGGTCCCCAAATCCGGGAGGT
>PABB01000013.1 GCA_002702655.1 Planctomycetaceae bacterium | reverse complement strand
TTGATCTTCATGCTACGGCTCCTCCCTGAGATTGGCGTCAAAGGACGGGAGCCGTAGCTGTTTTTCTTCAATCAGGCAATTTCAAAACACGTTCTTAGCGGGCGCCAGATTGGCACGTCGCAGCACCATGTATCTCGCAAGGTTGTCGTCCCGCTACGCCCTGCCAATTCTCCTGTTGGCCGCGTTTCTCTCGCCGATTGTCGTGCTCTTGGCCGGCCGGGCAGTGAAGAGCAATCGCAACGACATGTCAGAGTGGCTCCCCGCTAGCTACGAGGAGACCGCCCAGCTCGGCTGGGTCCGCAAGCGGTTCGCAGCTGACCAATTTGTGATCATTAGTTGGAATGGCTGTACAGTCGGCGATGCGGTCAACGGGTTAGCCGACGACCCGCGGATCGAGCGACTGGTCCGAGCGCTGCGGAACGCGCGCCTGCCTGCCAACGGCGCTGCAGAGGGACCTGCTTGCTTCGACGAGGTCACGACCGGTCGGCAAGCGTTGGGCGCGCTCACCAGCCCGCCCTTGAGCTTGTCGGACGCAGAAGCACGCGAGCGTTTGCGGGGTGCGCTCATCGGGCCAGACGGCAAGCAAACCTGCGTGCTCGCTACGCTTGCAAAATCGACGGAGCACCGCCTGCGCGACGTGGTGGGCAGGCCGACAAAGGGGCCGCTGGGCTTGCGGGAGGCGAAGCTCTCGCCGCTTTATCACGCACTGGCGCAAGCTGGCATCCGTCCCGATGAAGTCCGGCTTGGCGGGCCGCCGATCGACAACGTGTCGATTGACGAGGAAGGCGAGCGAACGCTCGTGCGGCTCGCTCTGCTGGCGGGCGGTTTCGGCGCCGCGCTGGCGTGGTGGTCGTTGCGCAGTCTGCAAATGACGGTGGTCGTCTTCGCGTGCGGCGTGGCGTGCGCCGGGCTTTCGCTGGCGATTGTGCCGCTGACGGGCGGGGCCGTCGACGCCATTCTCATGTCGATGCCGGCCCTGGTCTATGTACTGGCGGTTTCTGGCGCCATTCATTTCATCAACTACTATCGCCTCGCCGCGGCCGACAACGATTTGCAGAGGGCGGTCGATCACGCGGTCTCCCACGCGTGGCGCCCCGCGTTGTTGTGCAGCGTAACAACCGCCATCGGATTGGCCTCGTTGGCCACCAGCGACATTGTGCCGATTTGCCGCTTCGGTCTCTACTCGGCCGCCGCTGTGATGGCGACATTGGCCGTGTTGTTCGTGATCCTGCCGGCGATAATGCGTGTCTGGCCCTGGCAGCCGCCCGTGGGCTCTCCGGATGCGGCGTCAGCGACCGCCGCATCCTCCGGCCCGGGCGGTTTCTGGGCCAGGTATACTCATCGCATCGCCCAGCATCGATGGCTCGTCATCGGCGGAAGCCTGGCGGCGATCGTCTTGCTAATGGCCGGCCTGCCTCGAGTCTCGACGACGATCGATTTGTTGAAGCTGTTCAGTTCAGACGCGCGACTGGTCGCCGATTACCGCTGGTTTGAGGAACATCTCGGCCGGCTCGTGCCAATGGAGGTGGTGGTTCGCTTTCCCGGCGACGTCCGGCAGGAATCGCTCTCGACGAATGCCACGCTGGCACAACTGGTTCGCAGCCAGTCGTTCCGCGAACGACTCCATCTGGTCGAGTTGATTGAGACGAGCGTCTTGGATCGCCTTGGCCCAGGGGGCGACGACCTCGTAGGCGCCTGCATTTCAGCCGCTACCTTTGCTCAGTCCGCTCCGAACGACACAATGGCTGCGGAGGGAATTGAGCGGTACGTGGTGGCGGAAGAGTTGCTGAAGCACCGGCACCGGCTGATCGAGTCCGGCTATCTGTATGAGGACGCTGCCACGGGCGAGGAACTGTGGCGGATTAGCCTGCGCGTGGCCGCGTTTCACGGCATCGACCACGGCCAGCTGGTCGAGCGACTCAAGGGCGCAGTCGAACCTGTGCTGGCGGCACAGCGCAGCAGCGACAACGCGGTGCGAGCTCTCGCTGCCCGCCGCGACGAGTTGCCGCGGGGCTCCCGCGTCGCCGTCATCTGCCCCAGCGGAGCGGACGCGTGGATGAAATCGCTGGGATCAATGCTCAGGGGCAGGCGGTTTGAAGTTGCCGGCGTAGTGAAGCCGATCGGAGCGTTGACCGAAGCCGAAATCGACTCGCTGCAGAGCTATGACGGCGCCATCGTTTCGGGCACTTTGCCGGCAGACGATCAGCGGCGGCTCAACGACGCGGAGATCCAGGTCTTGGCGACGCGAGACTCTCAGCTAGCGCCAGCGGACGGGAGCGGGGTGGGCGTGGTCTACACGGGCGCCGTCCCGATCGTTTACAAGGCCCAGCGCGAACTGCTCAATAGCCTGATACAAAGCACATGGTGGTCGTTTGCCACGATCACGCCGCTGATGATGTTCGTGTGCCGCAGCTTGGCCGCGGGCGCCATCGTGATGATCCCCAATACGCTGCCGGTGCTGGTCGTGTTTGGCGGCATGGGCTGGCTGGGCGTGCCGGTCGACATTGGTTCCATGATGGCGGCCAGTATTGCCCTGGGCGTGGCGGTCGACGACACGATCCACTTTCTGGCCTGGTTCCGCGAGGACTTGGTCCGGCTGGGCGATCGCGGAGCCGCGGTCGAGGCCGCGTACGCGCGGTCCGCGACGCCGACGTTACAGGCGGCGCTCATCAACGGGCTGGGGCTCTCGGTGTTCGCAACCAGTTCGTTCACGCCGACGCAGCGGTTCGGGTGGCTGATGCTTGCGATCCTGGTTGCCGGCGTTGTTGCCGAGCTGGTCATGCTGCCGGCGATCTTGTTCAGCCCACTGGGCAAAGCGTTCGAACGGCGTCGATTGAAGGTCATTGCCGCACCGGTCGATCACTCTGCCGGCGACTCCGAGACGGTTCGATCGGCGTGATCTACGTTTGCCTGTTACGCGCCGGGCGGCCGGCCATCGCTGGCCTCACCGTCATGGGCTAAAAGGGAAGATGACCGGGGCGAGTCCGACTGTCACCACGGCAAATGCCAGGTCAAGCGGCACTCCCATTCGCAGGTAGTCAGCGAACTTGTAGCCGCCCGGTCCGTAGACCATCAGATTGGTCTGATACCCAAAGGGCGTTGCGAAGCCCGCGGAAGCCCCCACCATCACGGCGACCACGAACGGAATCTCGCTCACGTTCAACGATCGGGCCGTCGACATCGCCAGCGGGTAAACGAGCACGGCGGCGGCGTTGTTGGTGACGAGTTCCGTGAGCACCATCGTGACGACATAGACGGCCGCCAGCGCGAGCCAGGGCGAGTCGCCGGCGATGCCAATCACGCCGCCGGCCAGCGCGTCGGCGAGCCCGCTGGTCTGCATCGCCAATCCGATACCCAGCGAGGCGGCAATCGCCACCAGCAGCGGCCACTCGACCGACGCGCGGGCTTGCGCCACGGTGCAGCAGCCCGTTACGACCATGGCCGCCGCCGCCAGGGCGCCAGCCGTGAGCAGATCGCACCATCCCAGCGTGGCTGCGGCCACCATCGCCAAGAGAATGCCGATCGCGACCGGCGCCCGGCTGGTCGCGGGCGTGTCGGAACCATCGATGCCGCTGACCAGATAGAAGTCGTGCGATTGTCCAAACCGTGGGACGAAATCCTCGCCCCCTTCCAGCAGGAGGGTGTCGCCTGGGCCAAGTACGATATCTCCCAGGCGGCCAGACAGGCGTTCCGCACCCCGTGCCACAGCCACGACTGCCGCATCGTACCGGGCGCGAAACTGGCCATCGCGAATGGTCGCGCCCACAAGCGGGCACCGGGGCGAGACAACCGCTTCAATCAACCGGCTGCGTGGCGTGGGGTGCGCACTGTACGGCGGAGCCGTCAGGCCGGCCGTGCCAGTGAGTTCCCGAACGGCGTCAACGTCCCCGACGAATCCCAACAGGTCGCCAGCCTCCAGTCGAAAACGCGACGAAACGGGTCCGACGACCTCGCCCTCGCGCTGCACTTCCACCAGGAACAGTTGGGCCAGGCGTCGCAGTCCGGCTTGTTCTACGGTCTTGCCGACGAGCCGACCGCCCGGCGTCACCACCAGGTCGAGAAAATACTGCCGCCGCTCGGAATCGGCGTCGATCGCCGGCTTGCGGTCCGCAAGCACTCGCGGCGCTAGCCACGTCATCAGCACGAGCCCCACGGCCGCGCCGGGCACGCCGACCCATGCCAAATCGAACATGGCCAGCCCTGGGCCGCCAGTCTCCTTCATCCACAGCCCATTCACGACAACATTGGTGCTGGTGCCAATGAGCGTGCAGATGCCGCCAAAGGTCGCCGCGAACGCCATCGGCATGTAGAGCTGCGAGGCCGCGATCCGCGACCGCTTGCTCAATTCGTCGACGACGGGCAGAAACATCGCCACGACTGGCGTGTTATTGAGGAAGGCGCTCAGTCCGACCACGGGCGTCAGCAACCGCAGTTGGGCCGCGCGCGGCGTCCGCGGTGCGCCAATCAGCCCTCCGGCGACGCGCTGCATGGCCCGGGTGTGGGTCAGACCAGCCACGACGACGAATAGGACGCCGACGGTTGCCAGGCCAGGGTTGCCCATCGCGGCAACCGTTTCGGCGATCGTGGGCAACCGGGACGATCCGGCAAATTCACCAATCGCTGCCAGCCCGACTGCCGCCGCGGCCAGCAGAACGTCGGGCCCGGACCACTCCCGCATCAGTGCGACGAGGAGAACCGTCAGCACTCCCAGCGTCACCGCAGCTTCCCACGTCATACCACGCTTCCGAACCTTGGGCCTCTGGCACTCACTCCGCCAGCTTTAACAAGCCAGTTCAAGTCAGCAACGGGCGCGCGTTGCCGAAATCGCCTGGCGGGAAGCCCAGCGGCACGGGCCGCGACGCTGGAGCGACGCGATTGATCTTCCAGTTGAGCCAAGCGAGCAAGGGCAAGCCTTGCTCCCATTTTCGAATCGCCTGGTGGATTGCGTCGACCATCGGAGTGGTCTCGCCATTGAGGTCGCCCAACATTTCCAGGCATCCGCTTGTCAGGCCGTGCAGCAAGAGAGCAGTCGCAAAGTTCACTTTGTAATGGGCCGGACGATCGCGGCGCATCCATGTGCAGCCTGGATTGAGAACGAGACCGCGGTACAGATGCACAGCCGCCTCGTGCCGTCCCAGGCGCATCAGGCAGACGCCTTCAGCGTTTTGCACGTCCAGGCTTTGCCCTCCCTTGCCTCGGGCGAGTTTTAGAGCCTGCTCGTAGCGACCCTGCGACGCGCACGTCACCATTTTGTCCAGGAGCGTACCGGAGACCGTCATCGCGGGCGGGGAAGCGGCCGCCGAGGCGCCTGTCGACGGCGCCTGCGCGATCTCAACGACGGGAGCCTTGTGGGCGTGCATAGGGGCCATAGACGATTCTCGCTCTCAGCAGGGACGCCGCGTCGCTTAGGAACCGATTCGGTCTGCGCGGGTGCGAACCTCCCAATGCAATCAGCGTGCCGTACCGTCAGGGCGTGGTTGTGCCCGGCCAAAACAGGTCTGATTTGAGGCCTCCGGCAAGGCCCCGGCGCCTTGCGAGTTCAACTGTTGCACAGGCTGCTCAGAAGCTATACCGGGCAGGAGACGCCGCAACACGGGCGTGGTCAGTACGGTCGTTGCGATGGCCATAATGACAAGCATGGAATAGACAGCGTCCGGGACGACCCCCATCTCGCGTCCCAGATTCACCGCGACCAGTCCCATGAGCGCCCGCGTGTTCATCATGACGGCCACGCAGATGCTGTCTCGCACGGAGCGTCCGCACAGCCGAGCGGCCAAGCCGCAGCCGACCAACTTGCCCGCCATGGCCACGCCGACGACCGCTGCCGTGATGCCCCAGATCCGGCTTCCTTCCAGCCGACCAATGTCTGTTTGGAGCCCGGTGTACGTAAAAAACACCGGCAGCAGCATGGCAAACACCAGGGGACGCCATTGGGCGGCCACGGAGTGCGCCACCTGTCGGTTCGTTGATAGGGCCGCCCCCAGGATGAAGGGGCCAAACGCGGCAAAGATGCCCAGGCCGCTGGTAGCCGCCGCGGACAGCAGCACCAGCACCAACAACACGGCCGACTTGCCAGTCGAGAGCGGTTGCTCCTGCACCGACGACGAGGGCTCGCCGGGCAGGGATCTTCGCTCCACGCCCAGTAAACGCAAGGCGAGCGGCTTGACGACCAGAAACACAAACAACGCGAACGCGACGATCGCCGCCGCCGTCGCTGCCAGGGCCCCCCAGGAGAATTCCCCGCCGACGACTGACGCGACGACGATCAGCAGAACCCAGCCCACCACGTCGTCAACCGCCGCGGCTGTGATTGTCAGCGTACCGAGGGAAGTGCGCTGAATTCCCAATTCGATCATGATGCGCCCCAAGATGGGGATCGCGGTGATTGACAGGGACGTGGCAAGAAACAGCGCGAAGCCGGTACGCGGCACGTCGGCCGCGACGACGGGATGAATGGCGACAGCCAGCGCGGCGCCCAGCGCGAACGGGACGGCGATCCCCGCCGCCGCGACGGCCCCCGCGGTCCTCCCGACGTGCCGCAGGTGGCTGAAGTCGAACTCCAACCCGACCAAGAACATCAATAGCACCAATCCCAGTTCGCTGAGCACGCGGAATGCGAACCGTGTCTCAACGTCATTGGCCAGCGTGAGCCACTCCGGCGCCACCCGGCCAAGGCACGAGGGCCCCAAGAGCAATCCCGCGAGAATTTCCCCCACCACCTCGGGCTGGCCGATTGATCGAAACGCCACCGCTCCGATCCTCGCCGCCGCGATGATGACGGCCAGCTGGCATAGCAGGGGCAGAAAAAGCTCGTGAAAGTCACTCATGGCATGTTCGACCGCCGCGCATCGCGACCGCTTCGCGGATGACTGTCAGGATCTCAGCAGACGCCACAGGCACCAGCCCGCGACGCCGGATACGAGTCCCCAGGTTCCAGCCATAAACAGCACGGCCGCGAGGGTCATGAAACACTCCTGTCGGACGCCGGCGGATATACGCGCGTCGCCCACGCGGCCAGGCCCGCGACGCCGGCGATAACCAAAATGATCGACCATCGAGCCCGCCACAGATAGGGCTGGTCCTCGATCGGGACGTCCTCCAGCCGGATGGCCTCGCCCCACGATTGGTAAGTCCAACCCGCCAGCAGCACCATCAGGTAGCCCGGCACGACGTACTTGATCACCGGGCGTACAAGGCGCGGGATGCTGATCTGGGCGCCGTGCGTCAGTTCCCGCCACATCCCGTCGCTGCCATAGATCCAGGCGAATGCGATCACCTCCAGCAAGGCAAAGACTGCCAGTCCGAAGGTCCCGACCCAGAAATCGTATTGGTCCATGTATCCGTGCCCGAACCACAGGAGGATCGGCAATCCCAACGCCATGATCAGGGCCCCGCAAACGCCGGCGGCGCAGCGCCGCGTCAGGCGGATCTCTTCCTGCAGGAACGCCATCATGGGTTGGCATAGCCCCACCGAGGACGTAACGCCGGCGAAGAACAGCAGTGCGAACCACAACGTCGCAAACAAGCGGCCCAGCGGCATTTGCTCGAAGATGAGCGGCATCGCCACGAAACCGAGGTCGAATGACCCCTGGCTGGCAATGGCCTGCGTATTGGCCAATCCGAAGACCGCCACGGAGACGGGGATCGCAATCGTGGCCCCCAGGACCACTTCCGCAAACTCGTTCGTCGCGGCGGTCGTGAGACCGGTCAGGGCGCAATCGTCGTCGGGGCGCAAGTAACTCGCGTAGCACTGAATGGTCCCTGTGCCGATCGACAACGTGAAGAAGATCTGACCCGCCGCTGCCAGCCACACGCCGAAATCGGCCAGTGCGGCGAAATTGGGCTCCCAAATGTAGTTCAGACCGGCCCAGACCGAGTTCTCCGGGCGGGCGGGATCGGGCGCGCCCAACGTCAGCACGCGAATCGCCAACGCAACCGCAAACACAAACAGCAGGGGCATCGCGACTCGCGCCAGGCGTTCGACTCCGCCGGAAATCCCCCGTGAAATGATCCACACATTGATGCCGACCGACAGCAACCAGAATCCAGCCGCCGGGAGCAGCGAGTGGAAATAAGTGCGCTCGCCGGGCGGCGCCGCGCCCTGATACTCGCGGAGGAAACGATAGGTGTGTGCGTTGGCCAGCGGATTGAGAACCGGCTGCATTTCCGCGGCGGCGACAATCTGGTCGCCGTTGCGATCCAACTCCGCAAATGCGCCGCCCGGGCCCGTCCATTCGGACTGAGAAAGCCGTTGATCGTGGTCTTCATCGTGGCCCGCAAGCATCGCCCGCAGCAGAGGGGCGTTGACGCCACGGACGGGCGGCGCCAACTCGCCCGGCGAACTGGCGGACGTGCCATGGGCGTCGACCGCTGAATACCACGAGTAAGCAAGGGTCCACGACTCGATATACGTGTAGAAAACGACGAACAACAACGGGAGCGAGACCCCCAGCGTCCCCAGCAGACGCGCTGCCGGCCGATTGCAGAGCCGACCGAACATGCCGACGGTCGTCCCGTGGCCGTACCGCCCTCCCATCCGCCCCATCGACCATTCCAACCACATCAGGGGAATGCCCAGCAGGAGCAACGCAATCAGATAGGGGATCATGAAGGCGCCGCCGCCGTACTGAGCGGCGAGGCGCGGAAATCGCAGGAAGTTGCCCAGTCCAATGGCGTTGCCCGCCATCGCCAACACCAGCCCAAGTCGAGACGCCCACCGTTCTTGAGACATCGTGAGTTGTCGCGCGGGAGACAGCCCCTGATGACTGAGACTCGAAAGGTGCAGGGCCGAAGCACGCCGGGCCCGGTGCAATTGCCGTACCCGTGTTGGGCCCGAGGGCTCCAATGAGTCCATGTCGGGCCAATTCCGCGGCTCGCGGCCATTCTCAAACCGCTGTGACTCGCCGATAATTTGCCCCGTGCGAATGTCGCGTTCAAAACCTGTACAGGAGACTGCCAAACTGTGAAACTCCCGCTGCTGTGGCGGATGATCCTGCCCACCATCGTCGTCAGTACGCTGCTGCTGACGGTTGGTCTGGGAATGGCCGTCTACGTTTACCGGTGGAACGCGGCGGTCTCTGAGCAACTGGATGATCGCGTCGCCGCCGTTCTTGCCGCGGAAGAGCTTGTCTTGGCGCTTCGCGACACGCGACTGGAGCTCGAGCACTTTGCCGCTTCCGGAGAATCGGAGTTTCGCATGGCGGCCGAGGAGGCGGTCGCGCGGGCGTTGGACCATGCGCGCAGTCTCGATGCTGAGCGCAGCGAAGGCATCGCTCAGCGACTTATCCCGGAGTTGCAGGAGTTGGCTGAACACATCGCCAGCTCCTCAGCAACCACGTCAAGCGACGCGGAACCTATCGGCGGCGACGTCGTTGAACGATCGCTGGCTGACGCCGTCGCCGCGCTGAGAGCGGAGCGGGAGGCGGTGACGCAGGACAGCCGTCAGAATCGTGCTCTCGCCGGTCGAGTCGGCACAAGCGTTGCGTTGTTGGGAGTTTGCGGAGCCGCGGCCGGGCTCGTCGCCGGATTCGGCGTCGCTCGCGGCGTGGCTCGATCCGTGGAGGAACTGGGCGGAGCAGTCCATTCGCTCCACGACTCGTTGATCGAAGGCGACCCGTTGATTCGACCACCGACTGAACTGCGCGAGTTGATCGCCGCGATGAGTCATGTTCGAAACCAGACTGCGGGGATGGTCACGGAATTGGAGCGCTCGCGAGAGTCTGCCGCCCGCGCCGACCAGCTGGCTGCGGTCGGGCAGCTCGCCGCGGGCATCGCGCATGAATTGCGTAACCCGCTCACGGCGATCAAGCTCTTGGTTGATTCGGCGCTTGACGAGTCAACGGGGCTCGATGAACGCGAGTTGGGGGTGATCGCCGAGGAAATCCAGCGCATGCAACAGATGTTGCAGACGTTTTTGGACTTCGCGCGGCCGCCCAAACCCGCCATGCGGCAAGTGGGCGTGGATGATCTCTGCCGCCAGGCTGTGGAGGTGGCGCGTCCGCGTGCTAGGCGATTGGGGATCGAAATCGAGCTGCACGACGACCCGCAGGTGCGCATCTCTGCCGACCCGCAACAGCTGCGGCAGGTGTTGCTGAACCTGCTTATCAATGCGATCGACGCCCAACCCGCGGGGGGACGCATTCGTTTGAGATACTCGACTGTCGCAGCAGAGGATGCCGTCGCCATCGAAGTCGTCGACGACGGCTCGGGGATCGACGAGGATGTCATTCAACGGATTTTCGAGCCGTTCGTGAGCACCAAGGATACGGGCGTCGGCTTGGGCCTGGCCGTCTCGCGACGGATTGTCCAATCTCATGGCGGTACGCTCACCGCCGCCAATTTACCTGACGGCGGCGCCGTGTTTCGTATTGTCTTGCCATTCGGAGCAGTCGGTTCCGCGTAGAAGGAAGATAGTGACTTGGAGAATTCAATTCGTATTTGCGTGATCGACGACGAATCGAGCGTCCGCTTCTCCCTCGCCAAAGCTCTGGGCAGCGGCGGCGTGCAGGTGGACGGATACGACACTGCCACGGCCGGGCTCGCCGCCATTCGGCAGGAAGCTCCCGACTTGGTTTTGCTCGACGTGCGCTTGCCGGACATGTCGGGACTCGATGCGCTCACGGCCATCCGGCAAATCGATCCGCGGTTGATGGTCGTCGTCATCACCGCCCACGGCACGACTGATACCGCCATCGAGGCAACCAAGCGCGGCGCCTACGACTACCTGCTCAAACCCTTCGAACTGACGACGTTACGCTTGGTGGTCGCCCAAGCAATTGAAGCCGGTCAACTCGCCCGCCGGCCGCTGCTGAACGCCAGTCCCAGTGCTCCCCCGACCACGCCGACCGATTGGATCGTCGGCCGCAGCTCCGCGATGCAGGAGGTGTTCAAAGCCATTGGGCGGGTCGCCGCTTCGGACGTCAACGTCCTGCTGCTGGGCGAAAGCGGCGTGGGAAAGGAATTAGTTGCGCGTGCGATCTTCCAGCACAGCGCCCGCTCCGATCGAACCTTTATGGCCATCAACTGCGCCGCCATTCCTGAGACGCTGCTGGAGAGCGAACTCTTCGGACACGAGAAGGGGGCGTTCACGGGCGCCGAACGCCAGCGCATTGGACGGTTTGAACAAGCAAGCGGCGGCACGGTCTTTCTGGACGAGATTGGCGACATGACGTCGGCCACGCAGGCAAAAGTTCTGCGGCTGCTGCAAGATCAGCGGTTCGAGCGCGTCGGCGGCAGCGAGACGATCCAAACCGATGTCCGGATTATCGCCGCGACGAATCAAAATTTGCCGGAATTGGTCGCGGCTGGCCGTTTTCGCCAGGACCTGTTCTACCGCCTGAACACCTACACGATTGCCCTGCCGCCGCTGCGAGCCCGACGCGACGACTTGCCGGCGCTTGTCGAGTATTTCATCAAGCAGCACGCCAAAGAAGTGCTCCGCGACGTGAAGGGGGCCGCACCGGAAACTCTCGAGGTGCTAAGCGGGTATTGCTGGCCCGGCAACGTGCGAGAGTTGCAGGGGGTCGTCAAATCGGCTTTAGTCAACGCGACGTCCGACGTGATCACCCCCGACTGCTTGCCGGACGCGGTCCGAGCGGGAAGTGCTGGCGGCCTCGATCACTTGCGGGACACCCGCTTCGATTTAACCGGATTCGTCGCCCGTCTGTTGCGCCAGCACGAGGATGATATCTATCGAAAGGTTCTGCTAGCTGTCGATCGCATTGTACTCGATGAAGCCTTGCACGCGGCGGACGGCAATCAGGTCGAGGCAAGTCGGTTGCTGGGCATCTCGCGGACGACGTTGCGGGCGAAATTGCAGTTGCTCGCCGAAGGGGGCCCACAGTCCCCCGCCGCCAGTTCAGAAACTGAACAGCCTGAACACTGATTGGACACGTGCGATGCGTTGAATCGGGCCGACCATGAGAGAATCCCGCGGCGCGGAACTTGCATAGCTCGCCGACGAGCCCGTCTTCAAGTAGCCGTCGAGCGTGTGGAGCCTTTATGGAAGGGTTGGTTTGGGTCGGGTTTGTGGCGTTCGTGGCCGTGATGTTGGCGCTCGACCTGGGCGTCTTTCACCGGCGTGACGTCGCGCCGACGATCCGCTCCGCGGCCGCCTGGTCCGCCGTGTGGATCGGCTTGGCAGTGGCATTCGCCGGCGTCGTTTACTGGCTCTACGAACAGCAGCCGCCCCGACTCACGTTCGCCTGCGCGGCCGCCAATGGCTCTCAGGCGGCGGTCGATTTCCTGACGGCCTACGTGCTGGAAAAATCGTTGTCGATTGACAACATCTTTGTCATCGCACTGATCTTTTCTTACTTTAAGATTCCTGCCGCACGCCAGCACCGCGTCCTGTTCTGGGGCATTTTGGGCGCAGTCGCACTGCGGGCCGCCATGATTTTTGGCGGCGTGGCGCTCCTCGAACGATTTGCGTGGCTGGAGTACGTGCTTGGCGGACTGCTGATCTTCTCCGCCGTGAAACTCGCCGTTTCACGCGACCAAGAGTTTGACCCAGACCACAATCCCGTTGTGCGGCTGGTGAAACGGCTGCTCCCGGTGTCGACCGATGGTGCGGACGAAGAGTTCTTCACGCGGACGCCCGACGGACTCGCAGCCACGCCGCTGCTGTTGGCACTGGTCGTCGTCGAAACCACGGACGTCATTTTTGCCGTCGATTCTATTCCCGCTGTCTTCGCCGTAACGAGAGATCCGTTTCTCGTTTTCACTTCGAATATTTTCGCGATTCTCGGCTTGCGCTCGCTCTACTTCGTGCTCGCGGGGATGTTGGATCGCTTCCGCTATCTTCAAACCAGCCTGATCGTCATTCTGGGCTTCGTGGGCTTGAAGATGCTTACAGCCCACGTCGTTCCAATTTCGAACGCAGCGTCGCTAGGCGTTATCGGAAGCGTACTTACAGCTGGTATGCTGGCTTCTCGCTATGTGGACCGGCGCTCCGATCGAGAGCGTGTCACCGGACAAACTGCCGCGACGCCGGAAATGGGTTCGGACTTCGCAGTGAAATATCTCAGGCGAGCTGCCGTAGCTGCTCTTGGCGGGGGCCATCGTTGTCCTGGGGGCCATTCTCATCCCCCTTCCTGGACCCGGTTCGTTGGTGCTGGCTTGCGGCTTGGCCGTTCTTGGCGTCGAGTTCGTCTGGGCCCGGGATTGGCTGAAGAGTCTGCAGAACTTCGCTCGTTCCCTGGCAGGAAGGCGGAACGAGCCGTCGCCACCCGAGGGCATGTAGGAGGCGGCGGCGCGTCCGCTGGCTGTCGATACAATCCGTTGTCGAGCGCCTGGCAAGTGCGGCGCAGAACGAACTGATCAACCTGGTGACGATCTTTCTCGGCAGCAGCGTCGGGATCACCAAGAATAGCGACACGTTCCTGCGGCCCGCCACGCTGAAGATCCTTGGCATGGGCGTCATCGCGTTTGCCGTTTCAACCGCCTGCGGCGTGCTGATTCCCGCCATTTGTCGTTGGTGGTCGCTCCGTCGTCGTTGCGATACAGCTCGAGGTACACATACTCGCCGCAGAAATAGCGATCGTCCGCGGTGTCCGAGTCGCCGTACCCGCCGTCGCCCCCCCAGGATCTCTCTCCAGGCGTTGACTCCCGACGAGGAATGGTAGGCAAGCGTGCCGTTGTCCTGAGCGCCGCCCACGATCACGCCGGTCGCGGCATTGCCGGCTCCCGCGTAGAACTGCGTCACAGCGAAGCAGTTGACCAAACTGGTCCACCCGCTCGTGGAATCGGGGTCGTTGCCGGCCGTCTTTACGTTGTCTGCCCGAAAGACCCCGCCGTCATTGCCGAAGAACACGGTTCTGTTTGTCGAGCCGTCGTACCCCGGGTGTTCGACGATGGCGTGATGGTCCGCATGCACTGAGGCTGAGACGTTCCATTGGCTAATCCGCTTGAGCTTGTTGCCGCCATCGGTGCTCCGCCACAGGTCGATGCCGCCTCCGACGACGAGATTGGAGTTCGTCGGGTCTCCCGCCCAGACGACGTTGTCGTACCATCCCTGCTTTCCCAGATACTGGGCCGGGGCGCCGTTATCGTTGTTGCTCTTGCGCGTCTTGTCGGTCTTTCCGCCATCGGTTGATCGCCAGATTTCGCCCGAAGACATCTGGGCGGAAGCGTAGACAACGGACGAGTCCTTGGCGGCTTAGGCCAGTGCGACCCGACCGCGCCAAGGTTCGGTCGCCGTAGCGGTGCGCCAGGTTTTGCCGCCGTTCCTCGAATAAGACGCTTCGCCGCTGCGGAGTTCCCCCGCAAGCAGCGCGAAACTAAGCAGCCGGAGATCCACTGCTAACAAGCCGATGATCGGCCCGCCGCCCGTGCATTCGCCTGATGCAGGCGAAGTTCTATCGATGCGACGACTGCGGTCGCGGACCTCCTGGCGAGCGACACGTAGGCTGGGCAGGCATGAAACGCCTGCATGCCGTCGGACGATGAGGGCGGTGCAGGCTCATTCTAGAACCCGCTCCGTCAGAGGAATTCTTCGGACTCGCTGGAAGTCGCGGCAACCAGAGCGAGTTCCTCGATGCGTCACATAAGGAAAAACGCCATTCACGTCTGAAGACAGAGCAAGACGATGATCGGAACAGAACCGGCTACGATGAAACGAGTGGCCGCTGACGGATTGAAGAGTCTGCTGACGACTGCAAAGATCATGCACGAACCCCAGAAGTAGCCGAAGAATGAAACGGCTCGCGGTTCAGGTGGACACGAACCAACGCCACCGCTGGCATCATAGGTGGCCTCGGCGAACGCGATGCTGATCGCGAAGGCCATCGCGAAATACGCAGCGAGACTGGCAATACTGCAGCAATCGCCAACGAGGACGTAGGTCAACGTCTTGTACTGCGGTTCGCATGCGGAGCGAGTCGAAGCTGCCTCAGCCTTCGCTTCGTTCATGGTGGCCCCAACTGTCGCCAATCGTACGGCACAACTAACGGTGCTGCACGCCCGCTGCACTAATCGTTCCGGAGCTTCTGCACAACCGGATCGTTCCATTGACTCGCCGTTGGCTGCATTGCATTCTACCTGCCCTGAATGAAAGCGTCGACGCATTGGCGCAGAACTCCCGCGCGGCAGACGACGATTGACTCTGTTGGAGTTGGCGCCTGTCGGCCCCCCGGTGTGCGGGGCCATGACATTGCCATCGCGGGGGCAGTGTGAAAGGTTGGACTCCGGGTCCGCCAGGAACCCAACGGACGGCGGCGAAATAGCAGAATGCTTGGCTGCCGGGCGAACGGCAACCCAACCAACGTTCAGCTCTCTGTTGGCCCGTTCACGCCCGCGGGGTCCTGGCGTAGTGCGTGATGCTGTAGACTTTAGGCGACATTCACTCGGCGCAGACCCCGTCATGAAGTACTACCCCCGCCACAGGCAGAAAGCGTTTTGGGCCAGCCTGCTTTTGCTGGCTCTGCCCGTCGTTGTCTTCTGGCCCTACGGTTGGTTCGTCTTCGAGTATGCTCACGCATCGATTGTGACGCCGGAGATCACCGATCCCGAGCATCGCCGCGTGCACCTCGGCGTTTGGTTCGGCGGGAGTTGGCTGGCGCTGGCCGCGGTGACGACGAGCCTTGGCGCCACGCTGCTGGCGTGGTCGCTCGGCGGCCGCGAACACCGCACCCTCGCGAGCCGATGGAGCAGGATCGCCTGGATCGTGTTCTCGGCGACGGCGGCCGTTTGGATCGCACTCGCCGTGTTCCTCGCCGTCGCGGTCGCAGCTAGGCGACTGGATGTCGCGCCGTGGATTGCACGGAGCGCGTTTGTTCCCGCAGCGATACTCGGCGGATACGTCCTGTGGCGGATGGCGAGCCGACGGAACTCGCAGCCGCGTTGCTAGTTTCGAGGTTGCGAAGCTTGGCCGCCTGGACGGTTAGGAACCCGCCCGTCTGCAGTAGAGCGTCAACTTCGCCCGCTATTTTCCGCTCGAAACTGAGCCACTGCATCCGGTACAAAGGAGGGCCCGGATCGCCGCACTTCGTGGCAAAGCCCGGCAGAGAACCCTCCGCGTGACAATGGCGGCGGGCGTCGCGAGTTTTGCCCGGCCTCCCAGGGGTTCTGCGAGTCGAACTGCCGCCCGGCGGGGGATGGCGGTTGGCTCAACACGCTACCAAACAGACAGTTGCGTCCTCAAGCGCAGCGCCGGAACGCAGAGTTTTGCTTGAGAATTTTTCCGTTCTGCTTGGCGATCAGAACTCCGTGTCGCCGGAGGCCGATGCGTCGGGCAGCCTTTTTTCTCGACGGAAAATGCGACGGCGGATGTCGCCTCACGCAGTTGGACGTTTTCTACCGGCTTGCGTGGGGGACGACCAGCAGGTCGGTTTCCACGAGCCGCCGTGGGCGAGCACGTGATGGAGCGTCGCAGCGGGGTGCAAGCACGCTCTACGCCGTATGCCGCTGCCGCGCGCTCCTTGGGATCGCGAGGAACGGCTCGCTTCGGCCCGGATTCGCGCATTCACCCCAAATTTCGCTGAGAGAAAACTCTCTTCCTACGTAGTTGCGGCCGGGCAACTCGAGTAGAATCTCTGGATACGCGTGTGCAGTTGAAGAGCATGTACGCGCGTCAAGCCTCTCAAACGGAACAGGCTGAGTCATGGCAGAGCACATGAGGCAACTCGCCGTGAAGTCGACTGGACGATGGCGGCTTATCGGCTGCTATGTCGGTTTCACGCTTCTCACGCTGGGGCTCGCACCAGCAGTCGGCAAGACGGTCAGCGAGCGCACGATCGATCAGACCAGAGGCCCATGGAACCGAGCGGACCTGTGGAGCAACGGCGTTCCCAACGGAATCGGCGACGAGGCAACTCTGACCGTCACGCCGGCGGCGACTGTCCTCGTCACCATGGGCGAGAGCATCACGCTCGAACGACTCGACATCGTATCGAATGCCACCGAGTTCACTCTGGTCGGTCAAGATCCGCTTGTCTTTGCTGCTGACGCCGAGGGCGAGCCGACGCTGCTCCTCGCGCCTGTCACCGGCGCCAGCCCATTGCTGCAAGTTCAGCCGCAAGTCGTGAATCCGACGACTGGCGATTTCATTGTCAATGTCGCTGCGGACTCGCGCGTTGATTTCGACGGCGGCTTTGCTTCCCCGCAGGGCGCCCTCGTCAAGCGCGGCGCGGGCGAGTTGATGCTCAACGGAAGCGTCGCGTGGCGGGATGGAATCGGCCTGATCGTCGAAGAGGGAGCCGTCGTTGCCGAGTCGGAGGCTGTGCTGGCCGAGGGAATGGTTGCGGTCACATCGGGCGGCACGTTGGTCTTGCCATTTTCGTCCGATGCGTCGGTTGCCTTGGACGGGGGCACGCTACAGACTGCATACGGTCGCTACACAGGCCCCATAACAATCGCCAGCGAGTCGACCATTTCTCGGCCGACCAATCCAATTGGCTCGGGCAACTACGAAATCGTGCGCGGACCGACAGAGGTCAGCGGAACGATTGCCGGCGCTGGTGATTTGATCATTGAAAACGCGTCGCGGGACGAGTTGCATCTCTCAGGCGCCAATAGCTACCAGGGACATACTTACATCAATGCCGGCAGAGCGGTCGTTCTGTCTGCGGAGGGGCTCGGGTCGGCATCCCAGGGAACGACCGTTCGAGGCGGAACGCTCGATTTGCGAGAAGCGACCGCTGACAACATACGAGTCGACGACGGCATTCTCATTGTCAGCACGAACAGTGCGACACCTGCGAGTTCGATTGTCCTGGAGCACGGCACGATCGTATTGCCTGACACTCCAGTGATTGAGTTTCCGGTCTTGCTCGACGGCGACGAGGGAACTGTATTGGGAAGAAACTACACAACGTCGTTCCGCGGCGGAATTCACGGAGCCGGCGACCTGCGGCTTGAAGGCATCGTGAATGTCGACGCGCCGCTGACGCACGACGGCGCGACGACGTTTGCCATGTCGGGCGCGGTGAACGTGGCCAACACCTACACGGGCGCGACGAAAATTGACGGATCGGTCACGCTGAACCATGCCGACGGTTTCGCCGGAACGGAGACGATTCGCGTGGCGGGCGGAGAGCTTGCCCTGAATGCGATGCCCGCCGGAACGCCAAACATTGCCGTTGAGAGGGGAACGCTGTACTTTCCCAACGACGGCCAAGCCGTATCGAACAGGCTGACTCTGGGACGCAACGAGGGCAGTGCTGCGTTGAAGGGCAATGCGACGTACGTCACGCCCGTAACGATTGCCGATGACGCGAGAGACGTGGCCATTCAAGGTGGAGTCTTCAATGCTCCCATCGTCGGGACGGGACCGCTGACAATCGCGAACGACCAGTACGATGTTGTTCTCAACGTCGCCAATCCGGAACTGAGAAGCGTTGAGATCGAAGGCGGCCGCGTCCATGCCAACGTTGCCGGCGCGATCCCCGAATACGGGACGTTCGTCACGGGCGGCACTCTGCACGCTAACGCGCCATTGCAGCAGTACGTCCTGGCGAACCAGCGTCAGACGTATCCAACGCGTCCGGGAACCATCTCTCTGGACTCGCCGCAGAGCTTGAGCTTGTGGGTCGCGTACAGCGGGCAACTCGACGTCAACGCGTCCGCCTCGTTCGATGACATGATTTCCGTCGGCGCGTCGAATATCACGATATCCGACGCCGGCGTCCTCGACATTGGCGAGAGTTATCACCCGCGTTTCGGCGGTACAATCGGCTCCGCACCGTTTGAATTGGGCAGCATCACCGGCAACGGGACAATCACGAGCACGTCGCGCGCATTCGGCATCGACGCCGACATGAGCGGGTTTACGGGCGACATCGTCGTGAAGAACGGCATACTCGGTCTCTCGGACAGCGCATCAAGCAGTCTTAACGGCAACGAAATCCACGTCTACGAGCATGCAACGCTCAAGCTGGGAACCAGCAACGATTCCCAACACGAAGTGTACGCCGACATCTTCCTGCACAATACGCACGGCGATTCCTCCGAATTGGGAGCTCTCAAGCACAGCTACTATGCATCGGACGCGACGTTCTACGGTCGGATCGACGTGGGCGACCAAGGTTCGACGACGATCGGGAACTTTGTCGTGGCCGGGCGTCTCACCGGCAACAATCTGACCCATCGCTACAGTCAAATGGGAATTGCGTCACCGCAAACGGAGCTGGGGGGCGTCCTGCGAGTTCATGGCGGCGGCCTCGCGATTATGGAGGGGGGGAGCCTGGGCGGGGCCATCGAGCTTCTGCTGGACCGAGGCGGCGGCCTGTATCTGTTAGCGTCGGAGACTGGCGACGGCGACCGGGTCGCAGACGATCTGCTGATCAGGTCGCGCGGCGGATCAATTCGCAACTACCACCAGCCCAACGGAGAAGGAGGCGAGACGCTCGGGTCGGTTCGCCTGGAACGAGGCGTGACCAGTCTGTTGGCCTCGGGAACGGGATACCTCACCGTAACAAATCTCGAGCGGGCTCCCGGCGCCATCCTGCAATTTGACTTGCCGGGCTCGTCGGAAGCGGTGCGATTGCCCAATGAATCCAATCGTTACGGCGCCATGCTTGCCCCCTGGGCCATCGTGGACCAGGGCTTTGCAAGCGTGTCGGCTGACGGTCAACGCATCGAGACGCTGATTGGCGAACAGATCTTGCTCAACGACGCGTCGCCATCGAGCCATGTGGTCATGAGCCAGGACTCGCAGACATTGACTCGCGACGTGTCGGTTGCCTCGCTGAACGGCGCCCTGTTCGGCTCAACGATCGATCTCAACGGACACCTGCTCGCTCTTGAATCGGGCGGTCTCTTCCGTGCTCCTTTTATCGACGGGGGACGGCTGACGGCCGGGCGCGGCGAAGACGCCGAGTTGATTGTGCACTACGGCGACGAAATTCGGGCCGACATCATCGATCACCCCGACGGCGGCAGCGTTTCGTTGGTAGTGAACGAGGGGACTCTCTGGCTGTGGGGAAATCACGGTTATTCGGGCGGCACGTGGATTGTCGGCGATAGCTCCAACTCAACTGTTCTCAGACCGCGCAGTCTATCGGCAATTCCGCAAGGAGATCGCGTGTACGTCGACGGCGGCGACTACGATTTGACGTACTTGCCGTTCGGCGTGGTCGAGCTTGAAGAACTGCATCTCCGCGATGGCGGGGACGTCGGTTCGGCCATCACCGACCTCCAAATCGATCGCTTATTCCTCGAAGACGGCAGATTTCAGGCCCCGCTCGTCGGCGCCGGCGAAATCATCAAGACCACACGCGGAACGGTGGAGATGAGGAGTTTTTCGTCGCCAGACTTCACGGGCAATGTGCTCGTGCAAGACGGCGTGTTGAAAGTCGACCAGGACGCGTTACCCAATTCCACGTACTTTGTGGACGGCGGCGAATTGAGCCTGCTCGGGCAAGGCGTCGATGAGAATCAGATCGTACTTCGCGGCGGGACGCTCAACGACGGCACGTACTGGGGATTCGTCAACGTCGAAGAAGACTCGACGCTTGCACATCTCGGCCAGTTGCAGATGTTTGGCACGCTGCGCGGGACGGGCGATCTCACGATTCGGGGCAGGAATGCCGAGTACGCAGATGATTTTGTGGCCCTGCTGGGGGACGGCGCCGACTACCACGGGGACATCGCGGTCGAGTCGGGAGCGCTGAAGATCGGTCAAGCGAACGCCGCTGGCGACGCCTCGATCACCGTCGCATCCGCGGGGAGGCTGATCCTGGGCGTCCGATACGATCATCAGCCAACGCTCGTCGTTGCGAATGACATCGTGCTCGATGGAGGCATGCTGTACAGCGTTCCCGTCGGGTCGACGTCCCGAAGAGTGGCATCGATCGCCACGGGATTGATCACCGTGAACGGAGACGCCGTGATTGGCTCGTCGGCGCACGGTTATCTTGACGGGATTCACTCTGCAGGCCTGACACTCGCCGGATCCGTCGTTTTGAGCGACGAGAGCCGAGTTTTTGGCGTCACCAACGAAACCGGCTCGATCGCGGGGACCCTCCCGCCGCATCGAACCGAGATCACCGGCGAGCTACTGGTGGGCGTCAACACCCAGTGGCACCTGCTCACCGCTTCGCTGGGGATCACGGGCACGATACGTGGAAGTTCGGAACGATCGTCGATCGATTTCATCGGGCTGCCCGATCTGCTCGACCTCGAAGGAGTGACAATCATCGCCGAAGCAGGTCGCTCGCTGACTGCAACGATCAACAGTGGCAAGTTCCCGTTACCAATTTACGGCGACCACGCGGCCCTGACAGGCGACGGCGAACTTGTCGGCGATTTTACGCTTTCAGCAGGGGCCAAGGTGGCGCCGGGCGCTTCGACTGGTCGGCTTGAGGTCCGCGGGGATCTTACGTTTGCCGACGAGAGCAGCCTGCTGGTCGAAATCGCAGGAACGGTCGCTGACGCCGAGTATGATCTCCTTGCCGTCGACGGCGTGGTTGACGTTGCGACGGGGAATCTCGTCGTCGAGTTACTCGACGGGTTTCATCCCGCTGTCGACGACAGTTTCCTCGTTCTCACTGCCGATTCGATCGTCGGGCAATTCGCGAATGCCGTCGATTCTGTGCGAGCGGGATTGTATCGTTTCGACGTGATCTACGGTGATCAGCAAGTGGAGCTGACGGGGGCCCGACTTGCCGGGGATTTCGACGAGAATCTCGTCGTGGACGGCAGCGATTTTCTCACGTGGCAGACGATGTCCGATCGGGATGCCATCGACGATTGGCAAGAGAACTACGGGACCGCTCTCAGCGGGACCGCTCTCAGCGGGACCGCTCAAGGAACGGTTCCCGAGCCACACTCAGCCTTGCTTGCAGCTGCTGCATCATGCTGCTTTCTCTCACGACGCCTGCGACGTGGGAGGAGAATCACAGAAGTCCGCTCCTAGCAAAGGCAACAACGGATCAGCACGAAAAACAAGTGAACCGCGACGCCGCGGAAAGTAGCACTCGGCGACGATGAGGGCGATTGCTCTGCCATTGGCGTGTTTTGTCTTATTGCCGTGTTAGGACGCACAGAATCGGACAGGGGCGGCCGTTGGTCTCGTCGACGCCGATCACCTAGTGAACAATAATCTCTCAAGTTAGGGACGAACTCGTGAATGACATCGAGGGATCATGCGACGAACGCGGTCAGTCGCTCGTTTTGCCGAGCATCGCTCTGTCGGCGATTCTGGCCCTTTCGCTCAACGCGCGCGTCGCAGCCGGTGAGCCAGACTCAGGGGAAACGGCGGGACCGCCGAGGTTCTCCATTCATCTGCTCGGCTTTGACGACCCCCTGCACACGTATCCCGGGGGAACGCGACCGACGTCGATCAACAGCGATCCTGGCTACGGCATTTCGCAAGGCGGCGTCGCCGGAACCTCAAGCCGATTCACGAGAGACGCCGCGGGCGAAGACGCGTGGCTGTTCACCAGAGAGGATCCGCAGCTTCAGCAACTGGGCTTGTTGGGACCGGAATACTACATTTCCGCCCCCCGCCTCGCCATCCACCGGTCGCGCGTGTCGCGCGTGAACGACGCGGGCCAGGTGATTGGATACACGTCGACAGATCCGACCAGCAGCGCGGGACGCGACCACGGCTGGTTCTTCGACCCGGCCACCGGGCACACGACGCGAATCGGGTACAGCACGGTTGCGGGAGCGAGTTCGCAGGTGGAAGACCGCCCGCGCTATCTCCTGGAAAGTGGTCTTGCCGTCGGCACAAGCGATACGTCGACCAGCGGTGCACCCCACTGGGCGTGGATTTACGACCCCACGGTCGGCTCGACTCAATCGATTGGCTTGCCCAACTCCGTGGACGTCGGCCCGGACGGTCGACCAATCTCGCAGACGGTCGAGGCTGTGACCGCAAGCGGGCTGGTCATTGGCACGTCTGAGCGGAATCAAACCCCCTCTGGCAGCTTCCACGGAACTGCAGTTTGGGTTCATCGCCCTGGCGCCGCGGAGAGCGAGCGTATCGGATTGTTCGACGGCGGCTACACCCGCAGCGATTTGCAGAAGATCTCCTATTTCGACGAATCGAACTCAAACGGCCTCGTCGTTGGTCGATCGGAATTCGCCGCCGAGATGAATGGCAACAGCATCGGCGCCTGGATCTACGACAGCTCGACTGCCGTCACAACGGCAATCGGCTTGGCGGACCCGGTGGACGGCCAAGCGTATCGCGACGGCAATGTGCTGCTCACCGAGTCCAATCACGCGGTCGGAAGTTCCACGATGGGCGAGTCGCAGCTCAATTGGGTGTTTGACCATGCCACAGGAACGACGACGGTGGTCGGTCTGCGTGATGCCAGCCACGTGCTCGAGGACGGCACGACGCGCAGCACTGTCAAAGACTACTCGGAGACCGGCTTCGTATTGGGCGACTCGACGCGCAGGGACGGTCCCAGTCGTCTCACGGGCAGAACGACCGCCTGGATCTACTCTCCCGTCACGGGCACGGTCGCCGCTGCGGGGCTCCAAGCCCCGCGTGGCCAGCCGCCCGAGCTATCCAGCGGCCTGGCAATCAACACGTCGGGACAAGCAGTAGGCATTTCCTATCCGCAATTGCATGTGGACGTCAAACCATGGTTCTTTGATCCGATCACCGAACAAACAGTTCCGGTGGCGGACGAGTTCATCCGGACGCTGGATGCACGCCGGAGTTCTCCTTCTTTTCTGAACGAACACGGTCAGGTCGTCGGCATAACCAGAACGTACGCCGGGGACGACGAAGTGTGGCTCTTTGATTATGAGACGGGCCAAACCCATGCGGCGTTCGACTATCGTGACGAATTCACCGAAAAGGAAATTACAATTCATGCACTCACCGACACTGGACTTGTGCTCGGCAGCAACGAACGACGAGCGAACGGCGACCATACGCCGTGGCTGTACGATTCCAACACCGGCGAGACTCACAGCCTGATCTTCTCCCAAAGCTCCCAGGGGCGAGCGCTCTCGCAGATTGCGTACCTGTCCGACGACGGGGTAATTTTGGGCGAGTACGATGCTTACTCCGAAAGCGATGAGAGTTCAAAACGGTATTTCTACTGGAGCATCGCACACGGCTTCCATGACCTCGAGTCGTTGGTCGACGGGGATCTCGATTTGCTGGGATGGAGTTCCTTGGCGATTTCGCCGAACGGAGTCACATCCGGAGTGGCGAATCCTCGTGACATTGTCGCTATCGACGACAGCTTCTTGTGGGCGCGCGGCAAACGACTAGATGGCTACGAGATGGCGTTTGCGCTGATCCAAGTTCCGGAGCCACGAAGTTGGGCGCTGGCCGCCTCTGCACTCTTATCGCTGCTCGGGGCCCGCAGCGCGGCCCCAAAACGGAAGCGACCTCGGCTTGCATTCTGACGCTGCGCCGGAAACGTCCCACAAGGGGACACGGCTCGATCCTCTCCACTCGCCGCAATAACGGGAAGATCTCTTTGCAGCAGCGCGTGCCACGAATACCGCGAGCAATGGTCGGCGATCGCACCATCCACAGAGAGCCGTCTTGTGCATCGGTCGACGCCAAATCGTCCGTCATCTCTCCGCGGTCTGCCGAACGCCAGCGCGTCGACGATGCTTGCTACGCGAAGCAAGCCCCAAAAAGCGCCCGACGGAGAATCCGCTGCTGGATATCAGGAAGAACGCTCGAACGACGTCCGATCGTCCTCCCCTTCCGCTCAGTCGGCTTTCTTCGGACCGTGCCGCCACGAGCCGCTCCGACAATCCTCCAGGGCGAGTTGGGGCGCCGCGTCCGCCGGTTCCGCATGCTTGGGCGCAGCTTCTCTTCAGTCAGTCCGCTGCCCGGCGGGTTCTAGTTCGCTGCGCGGAGCGTCACGGTTGTCGACGCGTCCCCCAGCGGGATGACCCAGGCGTCGCGCTGTCGCTGGAAGTCGCCGTCGAGCCTATACTGCCCGATCCCGTCAAGCGCTGCAGGCTGCTCAACGCGAAGCATGGCCTGTGACGTGAAATCTCCGGCTGGGTCTAAGGCAAGCTTCACGACGCCGTCTGCTGGTTCGTAATGCACAGACTCGAACCGACCCGCGTCGATCGTGAGATAGAGTCCCAACGGCGCCAGAAAGACGCGTTGGCGGAACGTGTCGTAGGGAGTCAGCGTGACGCCATTTTCGGTGCGCACGCTTCCGCCATACCCGAGCCAGCCCAGGTCGGGATGTTTGACGAGGTAGCTGCCGACCGTGGTGGCGTGGCCAAAGAAGTTTGGCCCGTTGTCACCGGAGTAGGCGTCCCATTCAAGCCGAGCCGGGTTCGAGTGAAAAGCACAGGCGGCAAAGCCGTCCTGGTCAATTGCCGAGAGCGCGCCGCAACTGCCGCCGTAACCAACGCGCAAGAGATAGAAGTCCTGCGGGTTGCGTCGGTAGGCGTCGAGCACAGGGATGCTGTTGAGGCCTGAGCCGTAGTGGTGAATCTGGCGTTCGATGCCTTGGCCCGGAGCGGCGCCGTAGATGAAGTCCCAATACCGGCGCGCGTTGCCGTTGTATCCCCAATGCGGCACAGTCGGCATGTAGGCCAGTACGGCGTTGAGCGTGACCTCGGCCTTCTCGTCAAAGCCAAAATGTCGGCACCACGTGTAGACCTCTTCTTGCCCCGTGGAATCCCAGGCCATTTCCGAGCCGTACGGATACTTCCGCTCCTGCCAATGTTCGGCTCGCTTGCGCATCAACGACTGCAATTCGTCGGCCTGCTCATCCCAGCCTTCGTGACGAAGGTCGTCGAGCACGTGCTTGAAGACGCTTCCCTCCATCAGGCCCATATCGCGCCAGCCGACGCCGACGTCGAATCCGCCGCCGAGGAACTTGGCGGTGTTGAACGCCTTGTCGAGATACCAGTCCCATTCGTGCCGGGCGTTGTCGATCAGCCCGGGGTGATTGCGCAGCAATCGGTACATGGTCCAATGCGCTGCGGTGACGTGCGGGTAATTGTATGCGCGCCCCGTGTCATCGGCGTGCTTCTTGTCCCAGCTCGTCCACGAACCCCAATTGCCCTCGATATAATCGAAGTCCGGCAGGAGATCCGGATCGTAGTAGAACATGCTCTTTCTCACGCCGTACTTGCGCCGGCCCTGGTCGTATTGGATGCCGCCCCAGACGGTCTCGTCGACGAAGCGAGCAAGCTTTGCGGCTTGGTCGCGGTCGGGGCGGCCGAGTTGTTTCATCGTGCCGGCGACCCACGAGCCGCTGCCGGCCTCGTCGCTTAGCCCGGCAAACCACACGCGTGTTTCCTGCGTGACCTGGCGGTCGTGCCCGCGATCGTAGGTGATGATGCAGGGCGCCCGGCCGAACGGATCACTCTGGTCGTCAAACCACTGTTTCGTGAAAAGAAATCGCCCCAGGTCATCGAATGCTTCCGCAAAAGGTTTGGTCACCCAGTAGTGCACCGTCTGCTCGGCGCCGTCGTCGTAGGCAACGCGAACGCGGCTGCGGCCCCATTTGTCGCCGCGGACTGTCAATTGCATCCAGCCGTTGGCTTCCCCCTCGCCCCGTGTGATTGCCAGCGCGCTGGGCGGCTCGCTCGACACCGACGCGATCGAACGGCCGGCCGGATTGAGGAATAATTGCACATCCTGGTTCATCGGCACGATGTAACCGGGCACGCCCAGCGCCAGCGGTTGTCCAGCGTCGAGCAGGCTTTGATCGATATCCCGCAGCTCGTCGGCCAGGACAAACCGCAGCGCATGAGTGACCGTCTCGCCTGGCTGAAGCGTTACCGACGTCGGCTCGTTCCAGGGCTCTGCCTCCTGCCATTGCGTCTCTGCCCACGCCCGGCTGTAAACAACCCACGAACTGATTCCTTCAAACGTCTGTCCCCGCCGCGACCGATCCCGCACCGGCCGGAATGCCTCCAAGGGCGTGGGATGCTTGTCCGACGGAACAACCAACAGCACTCGCCCCGTGCCTGTCAGTCTCGACACCTGCAGGTAACCGGCGTCCTGGCCGATGTAGGGATCGACGAACGAGCAGACGGCGTGCGCCTCTTCGAGCGAGCGGGGCCTCGTCTTCGTGAAGTCGAAAATCATGTTGTTGAACACGGCCGGGAATTCCAATCCGCCCACCGTGACGGGCTTCTGGCCGTCATTGGTCAAATCGACCCGCATCGCGAGAACACCGCTGGCATCGACCAGCCAGGAACGAACAACCGTCAGCGGAAAGTCCTCGCCGAACGTCGGCGTCAGGTCGGCCGTGGCCAGCGTCCCTTCGCGTGCGACGCTCTTGACAGGACGCCGCTCTGCACTGCTATCAAACGTGTGCCACTCGCCGTCCTCTCCGACACGGGTAAGCAGCGTCATGTCGCCAAGGTGGTGGAAGCCATTCTCGCTCCGCACGCCAAGCTGGTCGGAGGGCGTGAAGTCGAAGGGGCTGCCCTCCCAACCCGGGTCGGCCCCTTTCGGCTCCAAGGCGACGACGTTCTGCGAACGCGGGTCCAGCTTCAGGCGAAACTGCGGCGTGTCGAACTCAAGGGCGTCCTGGGCGGCGCCGGCCTGATGGGAGGCGTCCTGCGCAGCCGCGGGGGCCGCGAGGCCCAGCGCCAGCAGCGTCAATAAGAATGCGGATAGCCCATGGGACTTCGAGCGGGAAGATATCACGGTGCGCTCCGAATGGGGGAGACAGACGAGGATTTCGCGGGGCGTGCGGCCTGACAAACGACCTGCGCGACGACGTAGCCCGTCGCCTGGCCCGCCGCCTTGCCCTCAACGGTGAAGGCCCCGGGTTGGGCGTACTGCTCTGGGGGCACGCTGCGCCAGGTTACGGGCGTCGGAAGCGTTTCGCCGCCGGGAAACGTCAGTGGAACCGTCGCGGGCAACTCCGGCGGTTCGCCGACTGTCGTGGCAACTTGGATCGTCGGCAATTGGACGGCAGGCGCCGAATAGACCTCCCACTCCGACACGGACACTGAGTGGTAACACTGTCCTTCCTCGCGTCCGTAGAAGGTGGCTCGAATCGCCCTGGCGGTAACTGGCTCGAAGTCGACCGTAAGCCACCGGTCCGGTTGCGTGGGCAAAGCGGCGACTTCGACTGGCCGCCAGTCGCCCGTGTCGGCTCGATATTCAATCTTCCAACTCGCCGGCGGGCGAATCCAGTTGGGATCCCGATGGAACTGAATGCCGACGCCGGCGATTCGCACCGGGACGTCCCATTCGTATTGCACCCAGTCGGACTCGTTCGACGACTCGTTGCCGCGGTAGTTGCCCCACTGGTCGGGAGGCAGCCGCACAGCGGGCGGTCGGCCGTCGTTCAGGGCGTGCAGGCTCATCGGCGGTTGCTCCGTGTAGGACGCCGAGACCTTCGCTTCAGGGGCGAGGTTGTTTGTCAGCCGGAGCGCCGGCGGATCGGCCCAGGTCTGCTCGACCGGCCGGATGCGGTCGCCGTCCCATTGAACTTCGTCGATCGCGACGGAGCGTCGGAAATGCCCGCCGCTGGCGGCGTCGCGCGTGTGGTAGGTGATCCACCAGCGTCCTCCGTGCTCAACAATGGACGGATGCACGGTTGTCGCCGAAGTGCCGCTGAGAATGATCCCCTGAAAATCCCAAGGACCCGTGGGAGACGAGGAGGTCGCGTAGGCAACGGCCGCCTGATAATTCGACGGGGTCCATTGCGAGCCGCCTCGTTTCCAATCGTACGCCAAGTAGTAGGTCCCGTTGCGTTTGAAGACCCAGGGGGCTTCGAAGAACGCCTCGAGGCCGGACATCACGGCGATCTCGCCTTGGAGGGCGGTCATGGATTGGTCCAGCTCAACAACCCGCGCCACGCCCCACGAGCCCCAGTACAGAAAAACGGAGCCGTCATCGTCGGCGAACACGTGGGGGTCGATGACTTCCTGGCCGCGCCTCGAGTCCCCGAACACGTCTCTCCAGGCGAGCAGCGGTTTGCCGATCGGGTCTTTCCAAGGACCGACGGGGCTGTCCGAGACGGCCACGCCAATCGCCATGCGGTTGGGCGCCTCGGCATCCTTCGACTCGACCGGCACATACCAATAGTAGTTGCCGTCGCGGCCGCGGATGGCGTGTCCGGCGTAGGCGTTGTTGCCCGTCGCCCACGAGAAGACCTCGTCCGCATCAAGGCTGTTGCGGTAGAGCTGCCATTTGCCTGACGAAGGATCGCTGGTGACGAACACTCCGTAGTCATGCATGACGAAGCCTCCCGCGTGCGGGGGCGGCTCGTCATGGCCAGCGTAGATGTAAAGCTTGTCGTCAACGGACAGCGGCGCAGCGTCGGCCGAGTAGTAGCTGCCGTCGCCCAGAATGGGGTTGCCTTCGCTGCGAAACATCTTCGCAGGCTGGGGGTCGGCCGCGAGCAGCAGCGGACAAGGCAGCAGCACCGACAGAAGCGCGATGCGCAGTGAACGACCTTGGCTTGGCATTGCGGTCCTGAGTTGCGACCAGAAGACGAGGCGGGCAGCCTTCGCCTGCCGCCGCTACAGGTCCTTAAGCTAGCACGCCGCTTGACGGAAAGACAAGCCGAAAGTCACTTCTCGCACTCCATTGAACCACGTCCCCGAAACGGCGGTGCAGTATCAGGCCGTGATGAATGCGCTCTCAGAAAAGACCGGCGATCGAATGTCGCCAGATTGCCCGTCGCGGGCCGAGGTTCGCACGCAGATTCTCTGGTTCGCTTTGAATTATGTCGCCAACGAAGGCCGGGCTGGCTCTCATTGCGACGGTGGCGGGACTTTTGCAGCGGGAAAAGGCTGTTGGCGCACGGCCTACCGCGGCCTGGTTCCCGGCGACTTGGTGCTCATCCGGTTCGGACACAACGACGCCTCCATCAGGCTGCCAGAAATCGACAGGAAACGCGGGCATCCCGAATTCGTCGACGTTGGGTTCAAGGAGCGCCTGCGCTTGTACGTCAGCCAGTCGCTCGAAAAAGGCGCTCTGCCAATCTTGGTCACGCCCGCCGCACGCAACGCCCCTTGGCAAGACGGCGTGCTTGGCCACGCTCACAAGGGCTTTCCCGGAAGCGTCGCCGAGGTCGCTGCCGGGATCGAGGTTCCCTTACTCGATTTGCACAAGCGCTCGATGGAGTTCCTCACCGCACAGGGTCAAGAGCAAGTCCACTGGCGGTACTTCGTGAACCTGGAGCCCGGCGAATGGGGCAAGTACCCCGAGGGACTCAAAGACAATACGCACTTTCATAACAACGGGGCCGTCGAGGTCGCGAAACTAGGCCCCGAGGGACTCGTCGACATCGCCTACGCGTTAGGCCGAGGATCGGTTCGGTGAGTTCCCGGTTGCAGGCCGACTTCGTCATTGCCCGTCGAACTGCCATGGTTGAGGCAGACCGCTAGCGCCCTGCGTGAGCTTGGCCGAGAAACGCCCACGGCGCGACCAACGACTCAAGAATCGGGTTGCCACAGGCAATGCCGGCTGCATTCCATTCTGGCGTGAGTATTTCGCCAGCCCCGCAACCGCGCCGCTTTGCACGCGAGATGCTTGTGAAAGATCGTCCTGGCCCCCCGTTGAACGTGCGAATTCTTTTCCAGCCCGCCCCCAACAGGGACCGCGCTGCGGGGCCCGGCGTCGTGTGCAGGAAGTCCGAACACCTCAGCGTCGGGTCTCAATCAGCTCCCACAGGTCTTCTTGAGACTGCGCCGCCGCCAAGGCCGGCCAGGCCTTCTCGAACGCGGCACGTTCCGCGGCGGGCCAATCCCCGGCGATGACGCGTTTGTCCGCGCGGGATTGGCCCAGCACCAGAAAGACCACAGGCGGGTTGGTCATCCACTGGACGAAGTGATCCGCGACGCGCTGCGTCAGTTCGGGGACGGCTTCGAGGAACAGCCCGTCGGCGACAAGGACGATAAGCGCCGGCTTCTGGCCGCGGCCAAACAGGCGGTCGCAGCCGCGCTGCAATACGCCGCTCAGGCGATGTCGCAGGAAGCTGACCTGCTCGTCGTACGGCTGCGCGACGTAGGGCGAAAGGTCGTTCGATGGCGATCGCACCAATGGCGTCACCTCGCTGTTGCGGTCAACGCCCGCCGCATACCAGCGGAATTCGCCCGTTTCAATGAGCACGATCAGCATGACGGGTTCGCGCGTCGCCACGGCGGTCACTCTCCCGTCTTGTCGCGGTCCGGCGACGTGCAAAGCTCCGCCAAACGATCGCAACTCCCGACGAACCGCTCGAGCGTGATCGGGGCGACGTCGCCTGCTCCGCGCAGTTGGTCAACCAGATCGCGCCCCAGCGCGGCGCATTGGCTGGCTTCGGCATCCAGGCGGTCGGCGACCACTCGTTGCCGGCGCTCCGTCGCGGCCGCGTGAAGCAGTTCAGTCAGGTCGTCCGGATCCCACGGCTTGGTGACGTAGCGAAACAACTGTCCGGTATTCACGGCGTCCACCACCGACTTGATGTCGGCGTATCCGGTGAACAAGATCAGCACTGGTACGCGATCCTGCTCGCAGACCTTTTGCAGCAACGACGACCCCGTCATGCCCGGCATTCTCTGGTCGGTCATGAGAATGTCGATTTCGTTTGCGGCGATGATCTCCAACGCCTGCTCGCCTGACTCCGCGGTGTGCACCTCGAACTCCCGCCGCAGCAGTCCGACGAGCGACGACAGCATATCCGGCTCGTCGTCGACCAAGAGCACCGCAGGTTTCGCGCTCATCGCAGGACTCCGGAATTTGCTTCGGTTTTCGGCGGCTTCAGCGGCAGCAGGATGCGAAACGTGCTGCCAGTTCCAAATTGACTGTCGACTTCGATTTCGCCGCCGTGGTTGCGGACGATTCCATGAGCGATGGCGAGCCCCAGGCCTTGTCCGCCGCCGACGGGGCGGGTGGTGAAGAATGGATCGAACAGATGCGGCAAGTCGGCCGCTGGGATGCCGCAGCCCGCGTCCTCGACTTCGATGATCGCCCCCTCCGCGGCGGCGGCGGCGCGCAGTTGCACCGTCGCGCCCGCATCGCTTGCCTGTAGTGCGTTGACGAGCAGATTCTGCACCGCCTGTTGGATCTTCGCCGGCTCGCACTCGACGATCAACCCGCCGGAAGCGTCGACGACCAGGTCCACGTTTCGCGACTCAAACTCGTGCCGCACGATATCGGCAACCGCCCGCAGCGTTTCAGCCACGTCCACGGCGTCTGATTCGGCTGCATCGAGTCGCGCAAAATTTCGCAAGTTCTCCACAATGTCCCGCACCCGGCTCAGCCCGGCTGACGACCGCTCGAACAACTTTGTCGATTCGGATTCGATCCAGGGGAGGTCGCACTGGTCAACGAGGCGGGCAATCCGGGCGGCCAGTTCTGGAGCGGCGCGGCGGAGGTGCTCGTCTGCCGATCGATAGAGAGCGAGGATCTCCAGGGCTGCAGTGACGTCGCGCTGCAGCACGGCCAGATTGTTCGACACCACGGCGATGGGGTTGTTGAGTTCGTGAGCCATGCCCGCGGCCATCTGTCCCAACCCGGCGAGCTTCTCGCTCTGCACGAGCGCCGCCTGGGTGTCTCGCAATTGACGATTTTGCTCGGCCAGCGCGCGCTCGAGCCCGATGATTCGCTCCCCCTCGCGCAACCGCACGCGCAACTCGTCGTGATCGACCGGCTTGACGAGAAAGTCATCGGCGCCGGCTTCCATCCCTTCGACCAGATCGCTCTTCTCCGACAACGCGGTCAACAGCAAGATATACACGTAGCGTCGGTAGTCGGAGGAGCGAATCCGGCGAATCAGTTCCAGGCCGTCCGTTTCCGGCATGACCCAGTCGGTAAGCAGTAGCTGGAACGGCTGTTGCTGGAAAAGCCGCCAGGCGCGTTCGCCGTTGGCGGCGGCGGCGACTTCATATCCCCACTCTTCCAGCGTCCGAACGAGCATTCGGCGCATCAAGGCATTGTCTTCTGCGATCAGCACTCTCATGGCGAGCCGCCGCGCACCTGATTCCAAGGTGAAGTCGAGCCACGAAAAAAAAGCGGAAGAGCGAGAGCGTCGACGCGTTATGTCGACGACGCACGCCATTTTAGCTCATCACAGCAGTCGCCGGTACTGCCTGCCCGGCAACGCTTGTGCGGCCTCGCTGACGACGCCGGAGCGCTGGCGTTGCGGTCGATGCATCGGTCGCGTTATTTGGGTGACTTTTGCCTCTGCTCGCGCAACTGTTGTTTCAAGTAATCAAGAATCGCCTTGCCAAATGCGCCGGCTGTGGCGTACCGATCCTCCGGCTTCGAGGCGAGCGCCTTCATCATGATGCGCTCGATGTCTCGATTGAACCCCGGCATCAATTCGCTCGGCGGCCGAGCCTGCTCTTCGGCAATCCGTCGAATCGTCTCCCACGGATCGTGATGCTTCACCTTGTGCGGATGCTTCCGCAAGAGCATGACGTAGAGAATAATTCCCAGGGCGTAGACATCCGCTCGCCCGTCGATCGATTCGTTCCGGCCGCGGGCCTGCTCGGGCGACATGAACAACGGCGTGCCAATCACCGTGCCTTCCATGGAGTGCATGGCCGATTGGGAATCGGCAGCCCGGAACATTGAGCGGGCCAGTCCGAAATCCACCAGTTTCGGCTCGCCGTCTGCGGTCATCATGATGTTCGACGGTTTCAAGTCCCTGTGCACGACGCCTTGTTGGTGTGCGTGATCCAGGGCGTCGCAGACCTTGGAAACCAGCACCAGCAGCGCCGCCGGCTTGGGCGATTGCCGCTTGACAAACGTTTCCAGCGTGCCGCCTTCGATCAATTCGACCGCGTAGAAGCCCAGCGTTTTGTCGATCTGGCTGTCGTAAATCTTGGCGATGTTGGGATGGTCGAGCCGCTTCATCAACTCAATTTCACGCGCAAAGCGGCCAAACACGTCCTCGGTGGCCAGATCCACGCGGATGATCTTCAACGCCACCGTTTCGCCTGTCGCCTGGCGGACGGCCTTCCAGACGGTGGCGAAGACCCCTTTGCCGATCATTTCCCCGACATCGTAGCCGTCGATGCGCGGAACCGCCCACTCCTTCGGCGGCACCAACTTTACGATCCGCTCGGCAGCGGCCAGCCGGCTTCGCAACAACGCCGGCTCGATCGGCTTGGTCAAGTAATCGTCCGCGCCGGCGTCCAGGCCTGCGACAATGTCTTCTTGCGCATCCCGGCTGGTCAGCATCACGACGTAGGTGAAGGGGTGGTCGGGGTCGCGTTTCACCGCTCGGCACACGTCGATGCCGTCCATGCCGGGCATCTGCCAGTCGAGGATGACCAGCCGCGGCGCGTCGTCGCGGTTGAGAATCTCCATGGCCGCGGTTCCGTCCTTGGCGACGACGGCCTCGTGCCCCCAGTTTTCGATGTGGCGCTGCAGCACCGCGCGATACAGAGCGTTGTCTTCGGCGATGAGGACTTTCATCGGTCCGTTGATTTCGTTACGGAGAATCGGATTATTCCGCAGCGTCTTTGCGCAAATGCTGCAACAATTGCTCGACGCGATCTTTCAACTCATCCCACGCGCCGGGGTAGTCGTTGAGCTGCCCCTGGCGTCCCATATATTCGATTTTCTTGGCCGCCGACGCCGCGGGGCCCGCTCCTAGCAGGGCCGCGGAACTCTTCAGCGTGTGCGCCGCACGCATCACCTGGTCGGCGTCGCCCGTGGCGTACGCCGCCTCGATGTCGGCCATCTGCTTGGGGCATTCCTCCGCGAATAACTCAACCATCTCGGCGAGCAAGTCCTCGCTGCCGCCGACATTCTCCAGGGCCTGCTCGGCATCCCAGACAGGCTCTGCTGAGGTCGCGCCGTTTCCGGTTTTCGCGACCGCGGCCGGGTCGGCAATCAGCGATTGTTCCGCGTCGGGCGACGCCAACTCGCTGGCGGCCGCGGGTTCAAAATCCTCGACCGCGGCGAACAACTCCGCGGGGCGGAACGGCTTGGAAACGTAGTCGTCCATCCCCGCCTCCAGGCATCGTTCGCGGTCGCCCTTCATAGCGTGGGCGGTCATCGCCACGATGCGAGTTCGCCGGCCCGCGGTCGATTCGATCTCGCGGATCGCGGCCGTCGCGGCAAACCCGTCCAGCACCGGCATCTGAACGTCCATCAGCACCAAATCAAATCGCTCGACGGCCAATGCCTCGAGCGCCTCCTGCCCGTTCTCCACGGCCGTGACCTGGTGTCCCCGCTTCTCCAGGAGCGCCACCGCCACTCGGCGATTCACGGCGCCATCCTCCGCCAACAGGATCTTTCGCGGCACGAATTGCTCGGGCCGTCGTGCAATCGCGCTGTCCGACAGGCCGTCGTCCGCCCGCGCGGCGCCCAGCGCGGTCGTGATGGCGTTGAGCACGTGGGATTGCGTGACGGGCTTGGTCATGCAACGGGCCACGCCCAACGACCGGGCGTGCGATTTGTCTTCCGGTCGGTTGGCGGAGGAAAGCATGATGATCGTCAGCGACTTCGCCTCGGGACGCTCGCGCAGCCGCCGCACCAACTCGAAGCCGTCCATGCCGGGCATCATCACGTCGATCAGCGCCAGCCGAAAAGGAACGCCGTCGCGCACGGCACGGTCGTAGGTCGCCAAGGCTTCGCGGCCGCCGGCCACTGACGTGGCCCGCATTCCCCAGTTGCCGATCATCTCTTCGCAAATGATGCGGTTCGTCCGATTGTCGTCGACGATCAGCACCGGCAAATTATGAAGGGTCGACAACTGCGTCCGTTCGGCGGCCGGCCGAGTCGGGGCTAGGGGGAATTCCGTGACGAACTGAAAGGTGCTCCCCAAACCGAGCTGGCTGTCCACGTGCAAACGGCCCCCCATGACCTGCACTAACTGGGCGGAGATCGCCAGTCCCAGCCCCGTGCCGCCGTATTCCCTGGTCGTTGACGCGTCGGCTTGGGTGAAAGCTTCGAAGATCCTGGCCTGCTGTTCCGGGGAGATGCCGATCCCCGTGTCGCGGACGGCGAACCGGAGGACCGCCTTGTCGGCGGTGACGTCGACCGGCGTCACGCGCACGACGATCTCGCCCTCGCTGGTGAACTTGATCGCGTTGCCGACCAGATTGACGACGATTTGCCGCAGACGTCCCGCATCGCCGAGCAGGTCGTCCGGCACGTCGGGCGCAATATGGGCTGCCAACTCCACGCCTTTATGCGCAGCGCGATTTGCCAGCGTGTGGAGCACGCCGCCCAACGTATCGCGCAAGGCGAAAGGCTGCTCGTCGAGTTCAAGCTTGCCGGCCTCGATCTTGGAGAAATCCAGGATGTCGTTCAGCAACGCCAGCAGCGACTCGGCCGAGCTCTGGACCATCAACTGGTACTCCCGCTGCTCTTCAGTCAGGTCCGAGCTGAGCAGCAGTTCCGTCATGCCGAGAATGCCGTTCATCGGCGTGCGAATTTCGTGGCTCATGTTCGCCAGGAACTCGCTCTTAGCGCGGTTGGCTTTCTCGGCGGCCTCCTTGGCGACCTGCAATTCTTCTTGCGCACGCTGCCGTTCCAGCACGCGGCCGACCTGCTCGCCGACGCTGCGAAGCATCAGCAGCAGGCTCTCGTCGACTTCGGTTTCCTCGTCGGCGAAGAACTCCAGCACGGCGACCAGCTCGCCTTGAATGCTGATCGGAAAGCCAAACGCCCCTTTGACGCCGATCTGATCGCAGAGCGTCGCTCGCGGGAAATTGGGGTCGGTTTGTACGTTGACGATCCAGGCGGGTTCGCCCGATTGCCAAATCCGCCCCGGCAGACCGACGCCGCGGCGAAACGCCGTCCGTTCGGTCACCTCTCGGAACGCTTGGTACGGCTGCGTTTCCTTTTCTTCCAGATACCAGATTGTCGTCGGCTCGAGCACCGTTTGGTCGTCGGAAACCAGGTACACGTGGCCCACCGGCCAATTCGTCATCCGGCACACCGCCTCGACGCAGCGCTGCAGCGCGTCTTCGAAGCGTTCCGTCTGAGCCGCGATGGCAGTCGTTTGATGCAGCAGTTGAGCTTCCATTCGCTGTTGAATCAGGCGCTGTTCGGTGCGCACCAGTTCGGTCACGTCGCGCGAAATGCCGAACGTGCCGATCACCGCTCCGTCGCCGTCGTGCAATGGCATCTTGGTCGACGACACCCAGGTGTCGGCGCGGTCCGGCCAAGTCTCCTTCTCCAATTGTCCCACGACGGGAACGCCCGTGCGCATAATCTCGCGCTCGTCCTGTAGCGCCTGCTGCGCGTGCTCCAGAGAGAAGACGTCCGCGTCTGATTTCCCGACAGCCTCCTCAGGGCTCGACATGCCAAAGCGAAGCGCCTGGGCACGGCTGATGCGAATGAAGCGGCTCTCGCGATCCTTGAAGTAAATCGCATCGGGGATATGATCCAGCAGCGAGCGCAGCAAATCGCGTTCGCGATCGTATGCCGCCTCCGCTTCGACCCGGTCCGTCTCGTCCCAAAAGACGACCTGGACTCCCACGACGTTGCCGCGGGCGTCGCGAACAGGTTGCTTGATGCGCTCAATGAAGCGCAGTTCGCCGCTTGGCTGCGGACGCTCTTCGACGCCGCGCAGCGTGACGCCCTGCTGAATCACGCGTTGGTCGTCCGCGTGGTACTTGCGGGCGACTGGCTCGGGGAACAGGTCGAAGTCGGTCTTCCCGATGAGGCTCGCGCGGTCCCGGTTATGCAACGCCAGATAGCCGCGATTTGCAAACACGCGCCGTCCCTGTAGATCCTTCACCGCAATATTCAGAGGCAGCGTGTCCGCCAACGCTTGAAAGAGTTCCACGGCATGCTTCATCGCAGCACCGTCGTGAGCGTCGACAGACTGGTCCAAGTCGCTTTCTAGACTTCCAAGCCATGCGACCATCGCTGCGAAGGTCGGGTCGCCCTGTTCGCCCATGTGGCACCCATCGCTCAATGACCGGAGAAAAGTCGAGTCCGCCCAGCGCGGCCGGTCAAGTCCGCTCGGCGGCGAGAGACAGGAAGCTCGCCGAGCACGCACCAAGCCAGTCGCGGCAGGGTTGCCTCTGCCGTCAGTGTACCATGGAGACGCCCCCCTGCGGGCGCGCCGAAGGGCTTGCCACTTTCTCGAGCGACACGGACACGCTTGGGGACGCTATCGCGGAGACGCCCCGCGGCCCACAGGGCGATGCCGAGGCGTCTGCCTGTTCGCGAAATCCGCGTCAGCATCCAGGTTTCCGCACGGAAGTCGTCTTCGTGGCGATGATGTCCGAAACCGTCGCGGCTGGCCGTGTCGCCATGAGCTCCAACTGCAACTCCTCGACGCCTTCGCACAGACTTATGGCGCCGAGCTCGGGGCAGTGATATATACCGCTCGGCATGCTCGGCAGGTAAGCTGTGAGGATGAATCGACGAGTGTCAACGATGACCCAACCGACGGCTTGGCTCCGTATGCGCCCCAACCCGCGCTGGCTGGCGGAACTCTCGTGCGTTGCGGCGTGGGCCGTGGGTTGCGCTTCTATTCTTGCAGCGGAACCGGTCCACATCCGGACCAATCAACTGGGATACTTGGCGACCGACCCAAAGTCGGCGATCGCTTTCAGCGACGGAGAAATCGACGCGCAGTTCCACGTCGTCGAGGTCGAGAGCGAGCGGATCGTCTATAGCGGAGTCTCTCGACCCGCGAGCGAGCCCAATTGGAACGCCTTCGCTTACCACTCCCGCCTCGATTTCTCCGAACTGACGACTCCGGGCCGGTACGTGCTTCGATTTGAGGGCGGCGGGGCTCAGTCGCGAGCCTTTCGGATCGGTTCCGACGCTTTCGCGAACCATGTTGAAGACCTCATTGGCTTCATGCGGCAGCAGCGATGTGGCTACAACCCGCTGCTCGACATGTTTTGCCACCAACGCGATGGTCGGACTGCCTACGGACCTCGGCCGCCGGGGACCTTCGTCGACGCCAGCGGCGGGTGGCATGACGCCGGCGATCAGCTCAAGTACCTGCTGACCGCCAGCAACGCCACGGCGAGGATGCTCTTGGCATACGAACTGGAGCCAACGAAGTTCGCCGACCGTGTCGACGGGATGGGGCAACCCGATCCAAACGGTTTGCCGGACGTCCTCGACGAGGCCCGCTGGGGCCTCGATTGGATCCACAAGCTGCATCCGACGCCTGACCAGCTCTACCACCAAGTCGCCGACGATCGCGACCACAATGGCTGGAAGTCGCCCGACGCGGACACGTCCGACTACGGCTGGGGCCCCAACAGCTACCGCGTCCTCTACTTTGCCGACGGCAAGCCGCAAGGCCTGAAGCAATACAAGAGCGCATCGGATGGGATCGCCAACTTGGCCGGGCGGTGCGCTGCCGCGATGGCGATGGGGCATCGGATCTGGAAAGAACAAGGAGATCCGGTCTTTGCCGAACGTTGCCTCGTCGCCGCTCGCGAACTGTACGCAATGGGAACGGCCGCCGAGGGCGTACAGCAAGGGAACTCGTACGGCGCTCCGTACCGCTACGCCGAGATCACCTGGGCAGACGACATGGAATGGGGCGCCGCGGAACTCTACCGAGAGACCGGCGAATTGGACTACTTAGAGCAAGCGAAGAAGTACGCTCGATTAGCCGGGGACATCGGCTGGATGCACCATGAACAAACCGGCCACTACGAGTACTACCCGTTCGTCAACGTCGGCCATTTCGCGTTGTTCCCGCACGTCGATGCACAGCTCCAGGAGGAGCTGGCGGGCTACTACCGCAGCGGACTCGACGCGACCGTCGCTCGGGCGAGGACCAACGTTTACGGGGTCGGCGTCCCGTTCATCTGGTGCTCTAACAATCTGACGACCGCCCTAATCACCCAGGCGCTGTTGTACGAACGAATGACCGGCGATACGCAATACCGAGAGCACGCCACCCGGCACCGAGACTGGCTGCTGGGTCGCAACCCGTGGGGCACGACCATGTTGACCGGCATTCCGCGCGGAGGCGACGCGCCGTTGGACGTGCACACGGGGATCTGGAAGCTGTTTCGCCGCAACGTCCCCGGGGGGCTCGTTGACGGCCCCGTCTATCGATCGGTGTTCGACGGACTGATCGGCATCCACCTCAACGAATCGGACGAGTACGCGGAATTCCAAAACGACCACGTCGTCTACCACGATGACTTCGGGGACTACTCGACCAACGAGCCGACCATGGACGGCACCGCCGGTGCGATCTATTTCATGGCGCACTACGGCGCAGATGCGACCCAGCCTGGGGAGCCGCAGGCCGCTTTGGAGATTGTCCATGGCGCGGTTGTCCGCGGACCTACGACCGAGCCCAAGATCGCTTTGGTGTTTACCGGTGGGGAACATGCGGATGGCGCGGAAGAGATCCTCGCCACGCTCGCGGACCGCCGCGTGAAGGCTTCGTTCTTCCTGACAGGGGACTTCCTCGCGCAACCCGACATGGCCGAGTGGACACGGCGGGCCGCCGTTCGCGGCCACTACGTGGGGCCGCACTCTCACTCGCACCCGCTATACGCCCCCTGGGACGACCGCGAGCGCAGCCTCCTCACGAAAGACGAATTCCTGCGGGACCTACGCAAGAATCTCGACGAGCTGCGGGCGCTCGGCGCTGCCAGTGACGACTCGGCGTGGTTCATCCCGCCCTACGAGTGGCACAACGCCCGGCACGCAGAATGGGCCATGAACGCGGGCTGCCGCATGTTTAACTTCACGCCGGGCTCCGGTTCCCACCGTGATTTCGCCCCCGAAGGGCATCGCGCTTTTCGCCCGTCGGCAGAGATCATCGCGGACATCCTGACGCACGAGGAGACTGCACCCGATGGTTTGAACGGGCATCTGCTGCTTCTGCATCTTGGAAGCACTCGGCGTGATCGATTACCGCCGCTGCTGCCTCGGCTGATTGACGCACTGCACGAGCGTGGCTACGAATTTGTCCGAGTGGACCAACTTCTGGATCGTCCGCGTGAGGCGCCTTAGCGAAGTCTCCTGCAAGGGGCGGTCGATGCATGCGCTGTCTCCCAGCGTACCGCCCAAACGCCCGAAGCGTCGCTTCCGACTCGAACTCGTTCCAGGGAGACGCGTCAACCTCATCCAGCAACCCGGCGACTTGTTTCGTCGTGATCGGAGCGAGCGTCAAAGGCAACTCGATCCGGCGCCAACCGGGGCCCGCCTGCCAGATTGCGGCCAGGTCGCCACTACGGACGACGTTGGAGGATGACGCACCATCCGGTTTCGGCGCAGGTCGGGTCGCGGCGAGATTGATACGCCTCGCCTTCGACGGGGGCGAAGGCTGCCAGCCAATCGCCGTCGTAGTCGGCAAATTCGCTCGCCAGCGGGTCCTGGTAGTCGTCCAGCAACGTGATGCCGTCTCGAATCCGCTTTGTCGTGGCAGCCGGAACATATAGCGGCGTGAACGCCAATCGCCCCGGTCCATTGGCGCGAGGTCGAAAGGCATCGTGCTGCAGGATGAGGCCGGTTTTCGTCTCGTTTTCGTCGTAGTAGTCGCTGCGCATGTAGGCGATCGTCAATTGCGACTGGGCGCCTGCCGAGCTTGACAACATATTGTCGAGATTCGTCAGATCGGACACGGGCACGGCGAGCCCCAGCACGCCGACCACATGCTCGCGATTGCCGGCGTCCGGTTCGAACACAGGCGTCGTGAAGGTGACGAAAGCTCCGCCATTGGTGCTTTCATGCGGCGCCGCGAGAAACGACTTGGCGATCGGCGGCGGAGGGGAGGCAGGGTCGAAGTCCCGCGACCGCGGCGCCGGGCCGCCTCCGCGATAATATTGTCGGTAGCCGAAGTACCTACCCAGGGAATCGACCACGTCGCCGTTTCCGTCATGCAACGGCGCCCGGCCGACCTGGCGGCCGTTATTGAGAATGACGAACCACGACGCCGCGCCGAAACCGCGTCGCTCGTTCCAATGGACGTGCTGTGCTTCAAGTTCGTCGTTCAGGACGCTGAACGCTTCGCCAGCCTCTTTGTGCTGCTGCAGGAAGCTGGCCCGTTGCTGGGGATTGTCGAGCGCGGCGAGCCCCTGAAGATCGGCCTGTGCCAATTCGGCCACGGCCTGGGCCAGCCCGCGGTCAGCCGCGGCCGACTCAACTGCGTCCAGTCGGCGCTCGATTTGGAATCGTAGAGCGATGGCGACGGCGCGCGCTTCGGACCCGAATGCCTCGTGCGAGGCTCGTTCGCTTGCCATGCGCGCTTGCGCTTGCTCGCGCGCCACCGAGGCCATTCGCGCGGAGAACGCCAGCGTCATGCCGACCAGCGCCAACGTCGACAGCGCGGCAACCTGCATGGCCCGACGGTGCCGGCGAGCCCAACGCGCCATCCGGCGACCAGCGGGCTCATCGTACGCTTCGACGGCGTCGTCGGCCATGTAACGCTCGACATCCTCGGCCAATTCCAGCGCCGTGGCGTAGCGGTGCTGCGGCTCGACCGCCATGGCCTTCAGACAGATGGCTTCCAGCGGCTTCGGCACGCTGCGGCACAACTGCGTCGGGCGGGCGTACTGCGCCCGAATCACCCGTTGCTGCATTTCCGACAGCGTGGAGCCGTCGACCGGGATCCTGCCCGTGAGCAGCTTAAAGAGCGTGGCGCCCAACGCGTAGACGTCGGTCGCCGGCTGCAACGACGTGCTGCCGGACAACTGCTCGGGACTCATGTAGGCCGGCGTGCCGACGATGCCGGTGGACGAGTGGATTCGCGATGAACCGGAGGGCTTGAGCGTAACCTCGTCGTGATGCTTGAAGCTCTCGGTGCGGCCGATTGGCATGGCAAGCCCCCAGTCGACGACCAGCGTTTCTCCATACCGCCCCAACATCACGTTCGCGGGTTTGATATCCCGATGAATGATGCCCCGATTGTGGGCGTATGCGATGGTCTTGCAGAGCGCCACATAGTGCGTGAGCAATGCCCGGAAGGCCCGATCGTGGGGGTCCAGCCCCTGCTGACGGACTTGTGCATGCAAGCTGGAGATTGCATCGTCGAGCGTGCGCCCCTGAATAAAACGCATCGCATAGAAGCTGCGCCCGTCTGCCGTTTCGCCGAGTCCGTAGACCGGGACGACGCCGGGGTGTTCCAGCCGACTGGTAATCTCGGCTTCCATTTCGAACTGCCCGCGACTCATGCGGTCCGCGAGCAGTTTGCGACGCAAGAATTTCAGCGCGACCGGGCGATGCAACCGCAGGTCCTGAGCAGCGTAGACGGCCCCCAATCCGCCCGTCGCGTGCAATTTCAGGCGGCCGTAGCTCGCCTGGGCGTCAATCTCCTCGTAACCCGATCCGCTGTGCATCTCGGCGTCCGGCAACTCGAGTCGCTCGTCGATCTCCAGCAACCGATTGACCTGCTCGCGGAGCGGCTCGAGCAACTCGGGCGATTCGCTGCAGAGTTCTTCCAGAGAGATCTCCTCGCCTCGCTCTCGGGCGATCTCCCAACAGTCAAGCAACTCGTCGAGCGATTCCGAATCAGCAGCGGGCTGCGCTCCGCGCGTGCGAAAGTGTTGGGTCGTCTTCATGATCGAACGTCAACGGAATGAAGTGTTTACGAGCGGCGAAGGGGAAGAGCCCTGCGTGACCCGTCACATGGCCGGCATCACGCCGACGAGCAATTGACTGAGGGCCAAACGAGCCGATCGCCAGCGGCGCCGAACCGTCCGCTCGTCGACCTCCAGGGCCTCGGCGGCGTCCTGCTGCGACATGCCGTGGTACCAGATCAGCTCGGTGACCTCGCGTTCACGCTCTGGCAGCTTGTCGATGGCTTCGTGGAACTCAGCCCATTCGGCCACCGCTTGGGGGTCGTTCGTCGTCTCGACCGCCTCGACCGGCGTCAGGCGACTCTCGTCGCCTTGATTTTGCGGTTGAGATTGGTGATTCCGGTTCAATCCCATGGGGCCGTTGAATCGCCGTGCCGCGTCAAGCAATTCCCGCCTGATCTGCAGCGCCGCAAGACGAAAGAAATGCCGGGCGTCGTTGATCTCCACATCCGCCAACGCGGTGTAGAAACGCAGCGAGGCGTTCTGAAAAACGTCCTCAGTCTGTTCCCACCGCCCCACCTGGGGGAAGGAACGCTTGATCGATTTGGTCAACGCCGTCAGCCGGTCACAGGCCGCTTCAATCAGCTCGCCTCGCGCTTCGGAGCGGCCGGCTCGCAAGTCGGCCAGCAACTGCTCGACCTTGTCGACGGTGATGGTTGTTTCGTCCACGCGCCCTGCTGCTCCCGGCTCTCCAGCGGCCTGTGAATCGGGGTTGTCCGCAAAATCGCGTGCATTCTGGGCTTTGCGCTACTCAATTGCAAACGATTTTGCGCGAGAAACACGCGATCTGTAGCTGCGTTACAGGCCCTCTCTGCGGGCCGGGGGAAGTTTGCCGCGCTGGCCATCGTCGCAGATTGCCAAGCGTCTCGGCGGGGCGCGATGGAATCACCAAAAGCCAGATTGCGAGAACGGCGTCAATACGCCGGAATGCGCAGCAAGTTGCGGCGAGATCCGGCAATCGTCAGCCGCCGCCGCCCCCCGCCAAGCGATCGCAATCGTCGACCGGGCCGGGACTTGGAAGAAATCTGACAGAATTGTCCGAATGTGCGTTCGGCATCGGCGCCGGCGACCGCTGGGGCCAAGGGGGAGAAGACTCGCAGATGGAAAACAACGCCTGAGGCGACATGATACGGCTTGCCGAGTGGATCCACCGTCATATCCTATGGCTGCTGGTGGCCAGCTACGTCCTGTCGGCTCTCGCGCCGACGGCCGGGGTCGCGCTGCGCGAGCTGCACTGGGACCTCCGCGACGCCGGTCGGGTCGGCGCGACGCAACTCATGTTGGCGGCGTTGCTGTTTCTGTCGTCAATGTCGGCCCAGCCGACGCTGATCGACGAACACTCGCGTGAGTGCCTGGCGATCGACGTCGCCCGGCGGCTTGCTAGCGAGGACGTGCTGGAGCGGCTAAGCGATCTGTTCGTCCGCCGCGGCGTGACGACGCTGTTCATCGAACCAGGTTCACCCTGGGAAAACGGTTACTGCGAGAGCTTCAACGGCAAGCTACGCGACGAGCTGCTGGCTCGCGAGCAGTTCGACACATTGTTGGAGGCGAAGGTTCTCATCGAGCGGTGGCGACGGACGTACAACACGGTCCGCCCTCACAGTTCCTAAGGCTACCGAGCCCCCGCCCCGGAAGCGATTCAGCCTGCTTCGATCGCTTCGGCTACGCCTCAGCGATCGAAGCAGGCTGGCGTTGGGACAAGCCCAACTCTAACTTTATGATTGGTTCCTTACCTGGGGACAGGTCACGCCCAGGGTGGAATGCAAAGTAGGAGTCGCTGCGGCGAGTACGCCGCAACCACTTGAGAACCATCTTCAAGTCTAGCGCACCAGGGCAGGTGATCGCAAATCCCAGGCCTACGGTGCGAATGCGCCGGATTCACGATGCCTTCTCGCACTTGATGCCGTCCTTGCGCGCAACATGGTCGCGACGCGGCCAGGTCCACTCCGACGTTGCACCATACCGGCCGACCAACGGAGCTCATTCTCGCCCGTGGCCCGCGCTGTGCGCGGATCCAGAGATCGTAAACAGGCGAATTGCTGCGGAAGCAGGACCTGGCGATCTGACAGCTCGACCAGCTTTAGCAAGTTTGCCCGTCGGCAAACTCGCTGAGGTCTTCCTTCGGCGGCAGCGCCTCGGGCAGTTCGCCGAGGTCACAAGACGCACATCCGTTGAAAACTGGCGCCAAGCAGCACGAGTGATTCATGTTAAACTGTTCGAGCGATTTGGCGAGCAATCTCACGCCGCCTTTCGGCGGCCTCCTCTTATCCAGCTCGGGTCAGGCGCCGAATTCTGAGAAACCAAAGGAACCAGCATGAGGCATTTCACACTCGCACTCGTGGCTACGTTTGGTTTGGTTCACTCCGCGAGTGCGCAGCCCGATACTGCGCCATTCCAATCCATTTTCGGAGAGCGCGTCCTGCTGTTTGATGAGACCATGGACGCCGACAGCATCCAGGCGGTTCTCGATTGGGTGCACGAACAACAAGCCGGCCAGGAATTCACGAATCAGCGATATGCCATTTTGTTCAAGCCAGGCGCCTACGCCCTCGAAGTCACCGTCGACTACTACGTGCAGGTCCTTGGTTTAGGTCGAACCCCGGATCACGTCGTCATCAAGGGGGCTGTGCAATCCACTTGGTCACGTTCGGATAATCACGTGACCACGCAATTCTGGAGGGGGGCGGAGAATCTAAGAGTCGAACCCGACGCCTCGGAAAAATGGATGCTGTGGGCGGTGTCACAGGCGGCCCCGATGCGACGCATGCACATTGTCGGAAATCTCAACTTCGATAAGGGCGCCTGGGCCAGCGGCGGAGTTTTGGCAAATTCGATCGTCACAGGACGAGCCGGACTGACCTCGGGCCAGCAGTGGTTCACCCGGAACTCGGAACTCGGCTTGTGGGAGGGCGGCAACTGGAACAGAGTTTTTGTGGGAGTGAAAGGGGCCCCGGAAGACAATTGGCCTGACGTACCGGTCACGATTCTCAGCTCGGCTCCGGTAATCCGCGACAAGCCTTTTCTGCATGTGGACGAGACAGGGAAGTTCGCCGTCTTTGTTCCCGAGGTCCAGCGCGACTGCTCCGGGGTGACCTGGAAGCTTGGAGATGAAAAGGGAACTTCGATCCCGATCGATGACTTCTACATTGCCACGCCCGACGACGATGCGACTGATCTCAATGCAGCTCTCGCATCGGGCAAACATCTGCTCGTCAGTCCTGGGATCTACCGCCTCGATGAACCGCTGCGTATCGACCAGCCGAATACAGTCGTTCTGGGTCTTGGACTGCCAACACTGACGCCCACCCAGGGCAATGCCGCCATCCAAACGGCCGATGAGGGCGGCATCATACTCGCCGGATTCATCGTGGATGCCGGGTTGAAGGCATCGGACCTGCTCGTGCAGATTGGAGACGCTCATTCACAAGCAGATCACAGTGCAAACCCGATTAGCCTCCACGATCTGTATTGCCGAATTGGAGGCTTCATTGAAGGAACAGCGAAAACGTGCGTGGAAATCAACAGCAACGATGTGATTGGGGACCATTTGTGGCTCTGGCGCGCCGATCACGGTCGAGGAGCAGACTGGCGCACGAACCGAAGCGAGCACGGTCTGGTGGTGAATGGCGACAACGTGACCATCTACGGACTCTTCAACGAGCATTTCCAGCATTACCAGACGTTATGGAATGGAGAACGCGGGCGAACGTACTTCTACCAATCCGAAATTCCCTATGAACCGCCAAGCAACGACGTCTGGAACGACAAGGGCAAACCCGGTTATGCCTCCTACAAGGTGGCTGATGCAGTCGAAGAGCATCAGGCCTGGGGATTAGGCATCTACTCTTTCTTCCGTGGAGAAGAGACCGCCCGAAACAAGGTCCGCTTGGAGAATGCCATGGAAGTGCCAGATAAACCCGGAATCCGCGTCGTTCACATTTCCACCTTTGCCGGTCGGGTTGGAGGCATCAACCATGTGATTAATGGAACAGGACCTGCCACCAACTCCGGTGAGTTGCAGCTATTTGATGGATGGAATATGAAATGACGATAGCGCATCTCACCACCCGAATGTGGCATTCTTCAGCAGTCCAAACACCGGGCCGTGGCGCAGCCGTCGAGAAACAAGGACACGAAGAACCCAGCCAAGACGCTCACCCAGAGCAAGGCTAGACGACCCGCCATAGACTCCCCTCACCGCATTCGCCATGAGGCCTTTTGTGCGCCCGCCAGATTCGATCCGAGCGTGCAGCGTCTGAAATTCCAGTCACGTCAACACGGCTTCTCGTTGGTTGAATTGCTCGTTGACCAGCATTGGTTTTCTGTACCAGCTGTTATGAAGGTACGGGTTGGGTACCTCCGCTGTCCAGGCGGCTCGAGAGGCAGGGCGGCGAGCGACATGCCAAAATAACCTCCGCCAAGTCGCCCTGGCCATGCAGTCGCTCCATAGCACGGTTCGCCGCTTCCCATCCGGCGGGTGGGGGGTGTGTGGACGGGCGATCCCGACCGTGGCACGGGCCGCGAGCCGTCGCCGAGGGCCAAGTCGGCTACATGGATGTGGCCATCGATCCCGACTATGCCAACAACGGCTGGGTCTACCTGAGCTATAGCGACCCGTGGCGCGACGACCGAGGACACGTGCAAGCGATGGCTCGCATCGTGCGCGGCAAGATTCGTGACAACGCCTGGGTCGAATCCCAAGACGTCAACGCGGCCGCTAAGGAATGTACTCCGGGACCAGACATCACTACGGTAGCCGGATTGCATTCGACTACGACGGGCATTTGCTGTTCAGCATCGGCGAGCGCGGCGCGCAGGACCTTGCCCAAGACTTAATCCGTCCGAACGGCAAAATCCACCGCGTGTGGCCCGACGGCAGCATCCCTGAGGACAATCTATATGCTGACGGCAAACGCGGGTCGAAGACGGTTTGCTCTTACGGCCACCGCAATCCCCAGGGACTCGCGGAGCACCCTGAGGCGGGCGAAATCTGGGAAACGGAGCACGGCCCGATGGGCGGCGACGAAGTCAACTTGGCTCTGCCGGGCGAGAACTACGGCTGGCCGCTGGCCCCTGGCCAGTTACGGCATCAACTACGACGGCCGCATCATCACCGAGAATCTCGCCGTGGCGGGCACAAGGCAGCCGGTTTCTTACTGGGCGCCGTCGATTGCCGTGTGCGGCACGCGGTTCTGCGTGGGAGACGAGTTCCCGCGATGGCGGAATTGCTTGCTCGTCGGCGCGCTGGCCCACGAAGAACTTCGCCGGCTGGTGATTGCCGAGGGGCGAGTCATTCACCAAGACGTGCTGCTGAAGAGCGCCGGCCGGGTGCGCGACGTCGCGTGCGATCCCAGCGGGGCCGTGTACGCGGTTCTCAATAACCCCCACATGGTGTTGAAACTCACGAACCAGGGGCGGGCGCTCCGCCAATAGTCTCCGTTGTCGCAGTTTTTGCGTTACAATCGGCGGGTCGAATTTCGCCCCACAACTTTGCATCGGCGACATGCGGCGCCGATTTCGCGCGGGCTTGAAAAGCGTTCAGGCGTTGTCGACGATTTGCCCGGGCGAGCGATTGCGCCCCGTGTTCTCCTTTCAAAAACCTCCTCGTCAAACCCTGCGTTGCTTGCCGCCGCTGGACCGCGTGAAGGCGTCGCGAAGCGCGTGGAACGCTTATGCCGTCCCACTCGACCAGTTTCCGCCGGTGCATCGCCGCGCTCGCAGTTGTTGCGGCGTGGGCGTGCTCGCCGCTGACGTTCGCGGTTGACGGCATCGACGCGCGCGTCCGGCAGCTCGCAGACGAGTACTGCCTAACCTGTCACGGATACGGCGTGCGGGAGGGGGGACTGGCGATCGACGAACTGCTGGAGGAACCGCTCGCCGAGCATGCCGAACAGTGGGAAGCCGTTGCCCGTCGATTGTCGGTCCGCCAAATGCCGCCGGCGGGCGAACCGCGTCCGTCTGAGGCCGCTTACGATCAAGTCGGCTTGCTGCTCACCAGCCAACTCGATCGGATCTCGCTGGCCAATCCGCGTCCAGGGCGCACCGAGACGATTCGGCGGCTGACTCGCACCGAGTATCGCCATGCAATTCGCGACCTGCTCGCGCTCGACGTGGCGGTCGACGAACTGCTGCCCGCCGACGAGGAAAGTCACGGGTTTGACAATGTGACGGTCGTGAACCTCTCGCCGATGTTGCTTGAGCGGTACATCTCAGCGGCGCAAAAGATCAGCCGACTGGCGGTCGGCGGCGACGCCGAGACCGCTGCTGAAAGAACGTGTCGTGTGCGCGCCGACGTGACTCAGGATGCGCACATCCCGGGCACGCCGCTGGGAGCCCGCGGCGGCCTGGTGGTGCGTCACTATTTCCCGCAAGACGGGCAGTACGAAGTGCAAACGCGGCTGATGCGCGACCGCAATGAAGAACTTGAGGGACGCCCGGGGAAATACGAGCTGGAAATTCTGCTGGATCGCCGGCGCGCGGGCGCCTTTGCGATCGAGCGCCCGCCCGTTGGCGCCATCGACAAGTCCGTCGATGAGAACTTGCTGACGCGGGTGCACGTCAGCGCCGGTCCGCACGAGGTGGGCGCGGTGTTTCTGCGCAGCCAGGCGTCGGTCGTGGAAACCGTACGTCAGCCGCTCAACGTCCACTACAATTATTACCGCCATCCGCGGATCGAACCGGCCGTGTACGAGATCACCGTCCGCGGGCCGTTTCACGGGAGCACTCCCCGCGATACGCCCAGCCGGCGGCGGATTTTTGCCGGCATTTCTGCGACGCCCGACGACCAGCAGCGGTGCGCGGAGCAAATCCTGACGCCCCTGCTGCGACGCGCTTACCGCCGTGAGATCGATGAGGCCGATTTGCAGCAGCCGCTGCAGTTTTTCGCACAAGGGCGCCAAAACGGCGGTTTTGACGCGGGGATAGAGAAGGCGCTGGCTGCGATTCTCGTCAATCCAAGTTTTCTCTTCCGCGTGCAGCGCGAGCCCCCGTCCGCGGCGCCCGGCGAGGTCTATCCCGTCACCGATGTCGAACTCGCGTCGCGGCTCTCCTTTTTCCTGTGGAGCAGCATCCCCGATAATGAACTGCTCGATTTGGCCGTGGCGGGGCGATTGCGCGAACCCGAGATACTGCGTTCGCAGACCGCGCGGATGCTTGCTGATGAGCGCTCGGCGTCGTTGACCGACAACTTTGCAGCGCAGTGGCTCTATTTGCAGAATCTCAATTCGTTTACGCCGGACATGCGGTTGTATCCGGACTTCGACGACAATCTCCGCCAGGCCTTTCGCGAGGAAACCGAACTGTTTTTCTCCAGCGTGGTCCGTGACGACCGCAGCGTGCTGGACTTGATTGACGCCGACGACGCGTATCTGAACGAGCGGCTGGCCAAGCACTACGGCATTCCCCACGTGTACGGCAGCCACTTCCGGCGCGTCGCGCTGGACGAGCAAGACCAGCGGGGCGGGCTGCTGCGACAGGCGAGCATCCTGTGCGTGACTTCTTATCCTACGCGAACTTCGCCCGTCATCCGCGGCAAATGGATCCTCGAAAACCTACTCGGTTGCCCGCCGCCGCCTTGAGCATCGCCATCACCTCCTTCATCCGATGCCGCGGCACGTCCGCGCCGACGTTGCGATACCAGTGCACCACGCATCGTTGCCAGTCCGCCTC
>PABB01000012.1 GCA_002702655.1 Planctomycetaceae bacterium | reverse complement strand
TTTCTCGATGGCCTCTGCAACCGTATAGTAGCCTCCGAAGCCATAGGCGGCGAAATAGCACCCCAAAGGGACCCAGCCTGCTACTTCTGTGAAGGTCTCCAGCAACCAGCCAAGAAGCAGGAAGACGCCACAGAAGATGGCAAAGTACAACTCGCTTCGCGGGCCAAGGATGCCATCGTGTGTGTGGTCGTGACCGGCGGCGGCATGGGCGTCGTCGGATCCTCCGCCATCGTGGTCATGATCAGTTTGCTCTTCTGGTTCTGGCTCGCTTTGTCGGACCCAATCGCTAAGAGCGGCGGAAATCTCGGCTTCCGTGGCGATTGTGCGGTCAAACTCGACTCGTACGGCTCCGTCCGGTGAAACGACGGCCTCCAAGACGCCGGCAACGCGACTTAGCCGCGACTCGATGGCGGATGCTCGCCGAGCGTGCATTGGTTCGGCGCGGCGGGTAAGATGCCCGTAGCGTGCTTCAATCTTGGCTCCGGTTCGTCGGGCGATATCCCGCACGTCTGCAAGAGACACTAACGCAGGATCGAAATGGATGCACAGTCGGTCTTGTTGGTCACCGAGAGTCGAGGTGATGTGTGCGTCGTCAAATCCATCCTGTTGCGTCAGTTCTTCGGCGAGGCGCTGGACGCACCGGTCCCTAGCGTCCGGAACTCCGGGCAGTAAAAAGGACAGTTCGAGCTTCGTCTTGGCCATGCGTCTCCATAATACTTGACCGCTATTCGATCGATTTGTTCGACAACCACCTATCGGGCATGCCGTTGTTCGTTGAGTAAGGACCTCAATTTGGCGCGGCGCTAAGGCTCCCATCCAACAGCAGTCCATCGATCAGCACGTAGCTCCGCCAAAGTTCCCCCAACGCATCAAGATAGGCCAGGTTCGTTTGAGAGTACGTTTGCTGGGCTGCGAGCAGGTCGAGGTATCCGACTTCTCCCTGCTCATAGCCCTTACGCACCAAGTCCAGCGTCCGCTGGGACCGGGGCAGGATGTCCGCGGCGTAGTTCGTGGCGGTGACCTGAGCGTCCGAATAGCTGCGAAAGGCGTCGGCAAGCCGCTGGTTCAGGTTCTGCTCGACACGTTGGATGTTCCTTTCGGCTTCCGTGATCTCCGCTTGGGCTTGCCGAATACCCCCCTGGTTTCGGTTCCACAACGGAATCGGCATTCCAACCTGGACTCCGGCAATGGTGTATTCTGAGGCAGCGTCATACTGAACACTCATCTGAGTATCGATATCTGGCACGGCCTGCACACTAGCCCTGTTGAGTGCGCGCCGAGCACGCTCCATGTCTGCAACTGCGGCAGCAATTTCCGGACTTTCAGTCTGAAGCCTTAGCAGTTGCTCCTGCCAGCTGAGTTCTTCGGGCAGCCGAGTCACATCGCCTTCGAGACTTTGCTTCGGCAACTCGGGCCCACTCACCACAGCCGACAGTCTTCGCCAGGCTTGGTCTTGAGCGTTCTTTGCAGTCCGCAAGAAGACCTGCGAGTTCTCCTGACGAATCTGAGTCTGCAGGAGACCCGCCAGCGGAATCTCTTCCGCGTCGACGAGCGACTTGGACGCATCGGCCGCTTCGGTAGTTACCTGGAGCAGTTCCTCGGCCAACTCCAAGCGACGTTGTGCAAGTAGTGCTTGATAGTAAGCGTGCCGAACATCGGTCACAACACGGCGTTGGGTGGCGGCAAGTTGTTGCTCAGCCCGCGTAATCTCCGCAGCAACGATGGCCCGATCACGCTGGAGCTTGCCAGCCGTGATGAATGTCTGCCCCACATACCCGCCTTGCTGCCCTCCGCGGCCGTCGTTTCCGACTTCGCTTCCCACGTATCCAGCGGTTGGGTTGGGAGGAAGTCCCACCTGCGCCCACTTTCCTCGCAGCGCTCGCACACGAGCCGAAGACTGAGCAACGGCCGGGTTAGTGGACATCGCCATTTGCTCCAGGGCTTGGAGCGTAAGCCCTTCACTCTGAGCTACCGGCGTAGGCGTCACGAGTTCCTCCGCCACCTGCGAAGGCCCTTCAACGCTCGGCGGCATAGCTAGCTCGACGGAATCGCTCTCATCCTGGTAGGCCGTCTGCACGACTTGCGGTGTTTTGTCGGAGGTCATCGCAGCCGCCGAGCCTGATGCTAACTCGCGCGGACCTGAAGCGCAGCCCGCCGCAAACAGCAGCGCGAACGAGATTGTTATATGGGTTGCGGTCATCCTTGACCTCCTTGCCTCATCGATCAATGTTGCCACCATTCGTCGGTCACCGTGTACTGTTACGCGTGCCGAAGGGCGGGGACGATCTCGGTTCGTGATGCATGCCAGCCCGGCGCCAGCCCCGCGAGTATTCCAACAGCCAGGGAAACAATCAGCCCTTGGACTGCTAGCACAGCCGACGGCTCAAACGCGATGGTGACGCCCTCGGCGGCGACCGACATGCCTGTGGATGAGAGGATTAAGACGCTGCCGACGACTCCTAGAATTCCGCCGAGCGTACTCAGGACGACACTCTCGATGAGCACCAGACGAAACACCCGCAGGGGACGTAGTCCCAGCGTCTGCAGCACCGCGTGCTCCTTGATGCGGTCTTGGACCGACATGACGGTCGTTGTCGCTACCAGCGAGAGTACTAAGCCGACGCAAGCATAGCCCAGCCAGTGGACGAAGCCGATCAACTCCGCCAGGTCGCCGAGCGTGTCCGCCTGGAACATCCCTTTCGTCCGAGTCGTCGTTGCCACCGGTCCGGAGCGAAACTCCTGGTCGATCTGCTTAGCAACATGATCAGGATCGACGCCATCCGCCAGGTGGACCTCAAGCTGCGTCACGGTGCCCACGTCGTTGGCGCCGCGGGCTCGTTGCAGAAACTCCAGGTGCGTGTAGATGAGGTTGTTTTCTGCTGCGACGCTCGACTGAAACACGCCCCGCACGACGACCGACACGTCGCCAATGGTGAACTTGTCTCCCTCGGCTAACCCGCGTCTTGTCGCCACGTCCGCTCCCACTAGCGCCGCATCGTCCTGCTGAGCAAACGAGCCCATGCTCCCGGATGTGAGTGACAAGTCGCGCGCCGTGGTAAGTTTCTCGGGCGGCATCCCTTGGAACACGATCGCGTCAAGGCTCGCCCGGCAGTTGTTCGTGAACACTTTAATCGGCACCACGTCGCGGACCCCCGACATCTTGGCGATCGTGCCGCCGTAGTCTTGCGGCAAGCGACTGCTCTGCGGGCAGAAGCGATTTTCCTGAAAGACAATCAACGTCCGGTCGGCGCTGGCGTCGGAGGTAAGCGCTAGCAGTCCCTGCTGCACCGAGCCGATGAAACAGAACACGAGCAGCGCAACGGCTGTACCGCTCACGGTCAGTAGTGTTCGCGCGCGATGCCTCCAGAGGCTTTTGAGCACGTAGGGAACGAATTTGAACATGTTTAGGCCGTCCTCAAGTGAGCGGAGGTCGTCTCTTTGCCGTTCTCCATTAGCCGACCACGTTCCAAGCGGATCTGTCGCTTGGCCCGCTTTCCGGCGTCGGCATCGTGGGTCACCATCAGCAGCGTCATTCCCAACTCGTCGTTAACGCGACTGAGAAGCTGCAGGATTTGCTCGGTCGTTTCGTCGTCCAGGCTTCCTGTCGGTTCGTCGGCGACGACGACAGTTGGATTAGCCACAATGGCTCTGGCGATGCCAACCCGCTGTTCCTGTCCACCAGACATCTGTCGGGGGTAGTGAGAGGCCCGCGATGTGAGATCGACGGCTTCCATGGCGATCTCAACCCGCTTCCGACGTTCTGCCGCAGACATCGGCAACAGCAGCAGCGGCAGTTCCACGTTCTCGTAGGCCGTGAGAACCGGAATGAGATTGTGCGTCTGGAACACGTAGCCGATGTGCGCCGCCCGCCAGTCGGCCAGCTTCCCACGCGACAGCTTCGTGATTTCAGTTCCGGCGACGTTGATCTCACCCGAGGTCGCCTGGTCGATGCCAGCGATGAGGTTTAGCAGCGTGCTCTTGCCGGAGCCGCTCGCGCCCATCAGCGACACGTAGTCGCCTTCCTCAATCGACAGGCTGACTCCGTCGAGCGGACGAATTGTTTCCTCGCCGTTGGCGTATTCTTTCGTGACGTTCAGCACATCAACCAGGGACATGGCAGGGCTCCTTCTTCGACTAGCTGTTTGTTTCAGCGACCTGTGCGGTTCTCGCGGCAGCGCCAGTTGACGGCGACCAACCGCCGGGGGAGGAACGATCTTCACCGGTCACGCGCACCCGCATGCCGTGGGACAGCGATTCTCGGCCGCCGACGATGAGTTTGTCCGTCGGGACGAGTCCGTTGACGATTTCTACCAATCCGTCCTCAGTGGCCCCGCGCCCAACCTCAACCGACTTCCGTTCAGCGAGTCCCGTGGTCAGGTTAGCTACCCAGACGGTGGCGCTGCCTTCCGTGGCGCTAACGAGAGATTGAGGAACGAACATCCGTAGCGGCGACTCACCCGGCTCTTCCTCGACGACCGGTGAAGGGGGAGCCAGGAACGTGACTTTCGCGAGCATTTCGGGCTTGATAACGGTGGGCGGATTCTGCACCGCGACTTTCACTTGCAGTGTGTTCTTCTGAATGTCTGCTTGGGTGGTGACCGAGATGACTTCTCCAGCGATGGCTTCGCGCAGCGCCGCGGTCTCGATCTGCGCCGGCTGGCCGATTTGTACCTGGGGCACATCTTCTAGCCGCACATCGACCCGCACTTGCAGGCTCTGCGGATCATAGAGCCCGACGACGGCGCTTGAGCCTTGCTGCGACGATGCGCCCATTCCAGACAGCCACTGACCGGGGCGAGCCTCCAGGCTCAAGACACAGCCGTTAATCGGCGAGCGGACCGTCATACGTTCAAGCTGCAGCTGGGCTGTCTCGACCGCGAGGCGACTCTGCTCGACGCGGGAGCGAATGATCGTGAGCATTGCTTTCGCTTCGGCAACCCCTCGCTTCTCTTCGGTGAGAAGCGTGAGTTGATCGGCGAGCGCCGTTCGTTTTCGCTGGAAGGACTCCAGTTGAGACTCCAGCGTCGGACGCCTCGCAACGAGCGTTTTGACAGCATTGTTGGCGGTCGCAAGTTCGCCGCGGGCCTCGCGTAGGACGCGGCCGGTGATCGCGTCCCCTGCGAGTTCTTTACGGCGGACGTTCTCGGCGGCCAAAGACTGACGGGTCTTCGCGGCCTCGATTGCGTACGGCAGGTTATCGAGTTCTCGTCGCGTCTTGGCCAGTAGCGCGTCGGCGTCCGCCAGCGACGCCTGCAAGACGACCGGCCTCTCTAAGTTCGTCTGAGCCGCCACCAAGGTGGCCTCGGCGCGGTCCAGTTCTCCTTTCTGCATTTCGAGACGGGCCTGGGCATCCGCTAAAGCGATCTTCGCATCGGTATCAATTAGCGTCGCCACCGGCTCACCTTGATCCACGTGCTGGCCTTCGATGACGAGCAGTTCACGAATCACGCCTGGAGCAAGCGAAGAGGCAAGCACCGGCGTGGGACGCGGTTCGACCCAACCCGCCGCCTGGAACAGCGGCGTGCCCTCCTGCTTGATCTCCGCTCTGCTGACGACCACGGGCGTGATCGTAATCGGGTGGGCCGGCAGGAAACTCTCGCGCGCCGCCCAACCGAACAGTCCAACGAACCCTGCCAGGATCGCCAGCGGCAAGACATATCGCGTCAGCCACGACCGGTTCTTCTTCAATCTCGCCGTTTTCGGCGCGCTGCGGTCGACAGCCAATTGACTGAGGTCGAGTTTTGAATCTTGTTGTGACATATATGTGGCTCCGGCTAGTTTCCCCGCCGCTAGATTGCCTTGATTGCTTCCACGACTGGCAGCCGCATTGCCTTCGCCGCCGGGGGGATCGCTCCCACAACGCCCAGCAGCGCCGCAACGGTGCAGGCCACCGCGATGCCGACGCTGTCGACCCGCAGCATGAATGCGCCCATCGTGAAACGCACAGCAGCGCCGTCGACCAACAGCAGTCCTAGCACGCAAGCCACGAGTGCGGCGGCACATGCGAGTAGCGTCGCTTCCTGCACCAGGGTGAGCAGGATTGCGCGGCGTCGGTATCCCATTGCCTGCAGCGTCGCAAGCTCTCGCACGCGGCCAACCACCGCACCATACATCGTGTTCAGACCGGCGAAGATTCCGGAGCCCGCAACCAACGCAACAACGACCCAGCCCAACATGCGCACTGGCTTGTAGTGCTTTTGAAGAGCCGCGTAGTACGCGCTTTCGGCCACCGCTTTGAGTTCCAGGTCGACGCGTTCTCGGCAGAACATGTCGATGTCGGCGACCTGTTGAGGCGACTCCATGCCGACCGCGACCAGGCTCAGGTCTTGACGTTTGAGCGTTGTCTGCAGGTCCGCGAGCGGCGCCCACACCTCCGACTCGAACGCCGAGCCGGCGGCCGTGAACCTCCCGCTGACCTTCCACGTCCTGCCGTCGAATTTGATCTCGCTGCCAACCGCCAGGTCCTCGTCTCGTGCTCCTAGCTTGGAATGTGCGAGGCGACCCACCAGGACTTCGCCCGCCTGCGGCCAAGAGCCTTCCACGATCTGAACCCGGTCACGCACCAAGGGGGCGCTTGTTGTGACTCCTCTGACCAGCCCCATGCCGGGTTCTTCGAGGCTCTGCGTCGTGATCCGCGTGCCCAAGTACAACTCTGGGGAGATGTACTCGACGCCGTGTCCTTGGCGAACGCCATCGACGCTCGCCGCAAGCAGCGAGGCCGTGCTGCCTGGGATCGACGAGTTCTCAATGTCCGCCGCAGAAGACAACGAATACACGAGCACCACGTTGGGATTGCCGGTCGCCGAGAGAGACTTCTCCAGACCGCGAATGAAACCCACGACCACCAGCACCAGCAACACGACGATCGTCAGACCGCCGAACGTCAATGCACTGCGTGAGGGACGGCGGAACAGATTCCGCACGCCGTAGTCCCAGGGCAGGAGTTTTGATCCGAGCATGGTGAAAGTCTCCAATTGGCAGCCGACGCGGCTGCCTCTATTTGCGGATGAACACGCGGTTGGCGAGCATCGAGAAATTGCCGCTCGTATCCTTCTTGGCAGTGCCTTCGACGACTACCATGTCGGACTCCTTCAGGCCGAGCAGCTTGCGTGAATCGACCGGCACCACTTGGCCGCCGGCGTCCACGACCTTTACCAGCGTCGTGCAAGCCAGACGTTCCGTGGCGCAGCAATCGCCCGTGCACAGTTCGCCTTCGGCGGAGTCTCCCCCCTCAGCAACGACACTCATCGACGCGTCGAGGAGCATGAAGGCCGCGCGGCCGTCGATCCACGGGTTGGCGGAGCCGCCGACACGACCGACGATCACAAGTGGCGCGCCATCCTCGGCAGACTCGCGGGCAGCAATTACGCCCACTGCACCGTCGGGTTCTTCGCTTAGGAGGAACTGCTTTCCATTGATATCAGATTGTGCGGTCGACTCGGTAGCCGGTGCGTTGCCGCAACCAGAAAGACCAGTTAGCGCCGGCGCGAATGCCAAGAGTGCTAGGTAAGTCCATTTCATCTTTGGATTCCTCCACGTGCAGGTTGTTGAGCTTGATGGTTTGACTTCGGCGCGGCTTCGGTGGCCCAGGTAATCACCAAAGTTCCGTAGTTTCCACGAATCGCGACCGGACGCTCTTTTGCTGCGGAGACCGCATCGATTACGAGCCACGGAGAGACCGGCGTTTTCGGGTTCGTTTCGACGATCAAGGTCTCGCGCTCCATATCCACGCTCACCTTAGTAACCCCTTTCAGGGCGTAGAGCTGAGCTGCGATCTTCTGGGCGCATCCCTTGCAATGCAGGTTGTCAATGACAATGTGTTGTGTGGCGCCCATCTGCTGAACAGCACGCAGTTCCTGTTCGTTCTGGGGACGAACAATCTGATATGCGGCAGTCGACGTGCTCAACGAAGTAGGACCACCGTCACCTTGCTCGATAGCGTGCCAGATTCGCCCTAGTGTCGTTGCGCTGGGAGGGGGCAGCGTGACATTCACCGTGTGCGTCGAGAGGTCGACCCCCACCGATTTGACACCTTTGAGCGTATAAAGCTGGCCAGAAACCTTCTGGGCGCAGCCCTTGCAGCACATCTTTTCCGCGATGACTTGCACTTCGCCGTCTCCCGGTTGGTGTGCAGGCGATTGGGCGAACGCGGTCGAAGATGCGGCGGCGATCATTACGGCTGCGGCGATTAGGCTTTTAGCTTTTTCGCGCATGATTCCTCCATGCAACTGATATGGATACTTCTGGCGGCCGCATGCCTACGCAACCGCGCGCAGGGGCAACCGAAGGTGGGAAGACGACAGATGCCTGAGAGCGAAAGGTCAGCTAACAGCGACCGCTCAGGCTTGCATTGCGCAGGCAGAGGGCCTCGCGCAGAAGAGAACTTAAATCAAGAAGCGGCAGAGCTTCGCGCAGCGCCGAAGGGCCGATTCGTCATCCAAATCGGGAGGCGCGGACCAAGTCAGCGATGTCCATTCGTCAGACAAGCCGCCGGCAACGAGGTCATTGCAGATCGCGAAGACAGCCAGCTCAAAAGTCTCGTCGAACGACGTGGGCAACTCGATCGGCTGCGGGGCCTGATGGCACCAGCAGCTATCGGGGCAGGGGCAGGAATCGTGGCGATGCTGGTGCTCTTGGCCTTGCTGAGGCGCCGGCTTCTCGTCTGAATGACACACACGCTTGTGACAGCAAGATTCAGGCTCGGCTGAGCTAGCAACCTCACCTGTGCGGCAAGCCCCGAGGGCGCAGTAGAACCCGGCATTCTGGGCCAGCGTCGACAATGATAGCAGGATCGCCGCAACGGCGATGTGCTGCTTCAGATTGTCGACACGTGGAAACATGGGAATGCCCAAGCAGACTCTGATTGCGACTATTGTTGGTAGGCATCGTCAAATCCGAGCAAGTCAATTTATCCGAAATGGCTCCTGGCCGCAAAGTCAACCCGGATCGCCTAATTTGGCGATGCAATAGTCGGCTCGTGCGCAGATGCAAGTTCATATCTCAGGGCATAGGATCCGACTGTCTGGACCTCGCCGCAAAGCCCCGCGCAGATAACTACAAAGGGGCAGACACCGCCAGCGGTTAGCCGAGCCGCGAACTAAACGAAGTTGCATCGCTCTATGCGCCGACGAACCGCGCCGAACTGCTGGCGGTATGTTTCTCGGAGGCACACCTCCGCGAGTTTGAATCGCACGTAAGCCGCTGGTGATGGTCCAACGAATGGCACGTAGTTTTTGATAAGCTCTTTCGCATCATACGCTAAGCACCGCTGTCGTAGCATTGCTTGCTGCCGGGCAGGCATCGTCAGGAAAGGCCTCCGTTGCTCAGATGGTTTTGTCAAAGAACCCATCAGCAGCAAGGAGGCCTTCTCATGGTCAGCCCTCATGCCATGCGGTTTCGGCAGCAAGTGAGATTGCTGCGGCGTCAGTTCCTTCAGGATGGCGACTTGCCGTTCACGGATGTCTTGTCAGCCGACCTCGTGTCGCAAGCATTGGCGGTCGCCGGCGTGGTCTGGAAAGACCGAGTCTACACGCCGCTGGTTACGCTCTGGATCTTTCTAGGGCAAGCGCTATGCGCCGATCATTCCTGTCGAGCCGCCGTGGCTCGGTTCATCGCTCATCGAGTTTCGCGGGGCCAGCGAGCGTGTTCTGCTCATACGGGCGCCTATTGCCAGGCAAGAAAACGATTGCCTGAAGAGTTCGTCGCCCACGTCGCTCGGGGCGTCGGCAAAGCTCTTCACGAGGCGTCCGAACCGCAGTGGCAGTGGCGGAATCGTAACGTTTACATGTTTGACGGCACGACGATCTCCATGCCGGATACGCCGGGCAACCAGGAGGCTTATCCGCAATCGAACAAACAAACGCCAGGGGTGGGCTTTCCGCTGGCCCGCGTGGCAGGGATCTTCTCGCTCTCGTGCGGAGCAATCCTTGATCTCGCATTCGCGCGGTACTCGGGCAAAGGCCAAGGCGAAGTCACTCTGTTCCGCCAACTGTGGGATCTCTTTCGCCCCGGAGACGTCGTCCTCACCGACGCCCTGATGTCCAACTACCAGAACTTGAGTTGGTTGCAGCAGCGCGGCGTGGATATGGTCACCCGACTCAACAAGTCCAAGAGAACGTCAGACTTTCGCAAGGGCCGGCGACTGGGAAAGAACGATCGCTTGGTCCGTTGGAAGAAGCCGTGGATTCGAGACCTCAATCGGCAAGAGCGTCGAGCGATTCCCGACTCCCTCACCATCCGGCAGTGCCGATTCTGGGTGGACCATCCCGGCTTTCGCTCTCGGGAGGTGGTCATCGTGACGACGATGCTTGACCCGCGTGAAGTCTCGGCGCCCGAGTTGGCCGACCTGTATCGCATGAGGTGGAACAACGAAACTGATTTCTCGTCACTGAAAGTCACCCTGCAAATGGACGTCCTGCGGTGCAAGACTCCGGAGCTAGTTAGGAAAGAAGTCTGGACGCACGCCCTGGCTCACAATCTGATCCGCACCATCATGGCCCAGTCCTGTCGCCGAGCAGGCAAGCTTCCCAGAGAGATCAGCTTCAAAGCAACGATGCAAATCCTTAAAGCATTTCAGCCTATCATCGCCGCCGGGCGCGACCGCAGTCGAGCCACTCGCAACTTGATCTATGAACAGCTCATGGATGCCATCGCACTTCATCAGGTCGGCAATCGGCCAGGACGCATCGAACCTCGTTTGCGAAAACGCCGTTTCAAGAAGTACGACTACATGATGAAGCCGCGAAACGAAACCAAAGCCGATATCCTGAAACGACTTGCGAATTAACTACGTGCCATTCGATGGTCCAACTTCGGTCAATTCTCAGTTCGCCACACCGACAGCGGTGGTTTGACGGAAGCGAGTCCGTCATTCGTCCTCGCAATACACTGACTCAATTACTCCTACGTCATTCACTAGACATTGAAGGCGTTTGACAGTGCGTCAACCGCTTCGAACCAGTCGCAGCAAGAAATTCACCCGTCGACATAGGCCAATGTCATCCGGCGGACAACTATTCCTAGTCTAGGAAAATCAATTCAGCCTTTAAAGCCTGGGTGTCCAAGATCGCGATGGTAGGTTGGCCGTAGGTCCAGCCGCCAGTCTCGCCAGGATTGAGAACCAGTCTGCCGTGACGGTCATATTCGACGG